>NZ_JAHZSS010000001.1 GCF_019457915.1 Neiella holothuriorum | reverse complement strand
GGCGGACGCGGGAGGATTCGAACCTCCGACCGCCTGGTTCGTAGCCAGGTACTCTATCCAGCTGAGCTACGCGTCCGCATATCTAGATGTGATTCTAGGAATTCCGATTGTAACACTATTCAATGATAGCTTATCCACTTTGAAAAAAGTGGCGGACGCGGGAGGATTCGAACCTCCGACCGCCTGGTTCGTAGCCAGGTACTCTATCCAGCTGAGCTACGCGTCCGTAATCGAAAATGGCGGTGAGGGAGGGATTCGAACCCTCGATACCGGATTAGGGTATACTCCCTTAGCAGGGGAGCGCCTTCAGCCACTCGGCCACCTCACCACATTTCGGAGGCGCATGATACTAAAGCCACCATATAAGTCAAACCCTTTTTTCCGCTTTTCACACTGCTTGATTAGGTTTTGTTCAAACCGGTCAAAAACCATAAAAAACAAAGCCGACACAAGGTCGGCTTTTGGCTAAAAAAAGGGTCAAATCACATTTAATAATCGTTTTCTTCTGGGCCTTTTTCGGCCTGAATTCGACGATAGATTTCTTCACGATGGACTGAGACTTCTTTTGGAGCATTGACACCAATACGCACTTGGTTTCCTTTAACTCCCAACACAGTCACCGTGACGTCGTCACCAATCATCAGAGTTTCGCCAACTCGACGGGTTAAAATTAGCATTACCTAGCTCCTTTTGTATTCTATTCCACTGTAGCTAACGTCCGGTTTGCACCGATTATAGTACAGGCTCTATATCTAACGCTCAGAAAAATTTGCGTTTATTGCTAGTAGACCTTCAAATTAGGCCGTTTGTTCCAATTTAAATGCACTGTGTAACGTTCTGACTGCTAATTCCAAGTATTTTTCTTCCACTACGACAGAAATTTTAATTTCCGAGGTCGAAATTAATTGAATATTAATACCTTCGTTACCTAGAGATTCAAACATAGTCGATGCAACGCCAACATGACTCTTCATACCCACGCCAACGACCGAAATTTTTGCAATTTTGTCGTTTCCGCGCACTTCTCGGGCACCTAAGTCGGCCGAAACCTGCTCTAACACCTCAGTTGCTCGTGCATAATCATTGCGATGAACGGTGAAAGTGAAGTCCGCCGTATTATCACCAACGGAGTTCTGAATAATCATATCGACATCAATATCGGCTTTGCCGATTGGCAACAAAACAGATGCCGCAACATTCGGCTGATCAGGTACGCCAAGGATCGACAAGCGAGCTTCATCGCGATTAAATGCAATACCAGAAACCAGTGGCGCTTCCATATCTTGTTCCTCAAATGTAATCAGAGTTCCTTCGCCTTCATCTTGAAAAGATGACAATACGCGAAGCGGTACATTGTATTTGCCGGCAAATTCAACCGAGCGGATCTGCAAAACTTTGGCGCCTAAGCTGGCCAATTCAAGCATTTCCTCAAAGGTGATGGTATCCATCTTACGAGCATTCGGCTCGACCCGAGGATCAGTTGTGTAAACACCGTCTACGTCGGTGTATATGCGACATTCATCGGCTTTTAATGCAGCTGCCATTGCCACTGCTGACGTGTCTGAGCCACCGCGCCCTAACGTCGTAATGTTGCCTTGCTCATCACGACCTTGAAAGCCCGCAATCACAGCAACCTTACCGCCATTGAGTACAGACATGACGGCTTGCTCGTCAATGTCCATAATACGGGCCTTGCTGTGCGTGCTATCCGTCATCATACGGATTTGATCACCGGTCATGGATGTTGCCGGCACACCAATCGTCATCAGCGCCATGGAGAGCAACGCAATGGTGACCTGTTCACCGGTCGACAACAACACATCTAATTCACGTGTCATTGGCTGTTCGTTAATATCCTTGGCCAACGCCACCAAGCGGTTGGTTTCACCACTCATTGCCGACACGACTACAGCCACTTGATGGCCTTGGTCACGGTAGCGTTTTACTCGCTGGGCAACGGCCTGAATACGCTCGACTGAGCCAACCGATGTTCCGCCAAACTTGAGCACGTACAATGCCATGCTTCTACTCCTTAGTTACGAGTTCTAGTTGGTGTGGTTACAAGCGCTCTTGTAACCATGGCGTCACAGATTCCATGGCTGCAGGCAATGCAGCTTCATCACTACCACCGGCTTGGGCGAAATCAGGACGACCGCCACCTTTGCCACCAACTTGTTGAGCCACGACATTCACCAGTTCACCGGCTTTAACCTTGCCCGTGGCATCTTTACTAACACCCACGGCAATGCCGATTTTGCCGTCCGATACCGTTGCTAACACAACAATGCAGCTGCCTAATTTGCTCTTCAAGTCATCAACGGTACTGCGCAACGCTTTAGTATTGGTACCTTCTAGCGTGCTCACCAACACCTTAATGCCATTGATCTCAATCGCCTGCTCCGCGAGTGAGGAGCCAGCCAGCGTGGTGAGTTTGGCGTTCAAACGGTCGACTTCTTTTTCAAGCCATTTGGTGTGCTCAACAATTTGGCGTACTTTGTCTTTCGCACTACCCATGTCGCCTTTCACCAAGCCTGACACTTCAAGTAGTTGATCGGCCATGTTGTATAGCGAATCGAGCGCGTAACGACCGGTTACGGCTTCGATTCGACGTACACCGGAAGCAATGCCACCTTCAGACATAATACGGAATAAGCCAATGTCGCCCGTACGCTCAACGTGGGTACCACCACAAAGTTCAGTGGAAAAATCGCCCATGCCCACGACCCGGACTTTCTCGTCGTATTTTTCTCCAAACAACGCCACCGCGCCTGATGCTTTGGCTTCATCGAGATCCATCAAATTGGTCTCGACACCAAAGTTTGCGCGGATTTGTTCGTTAACTAACTGCTCGACAGTGCGAATGGAGTTAACTGAAATGCTTTCAAAGTGGCTGAAGTCAAAACGAAGACGCTCAGGCGAAACTTGTGAGCCTTTTTGCTGCACATGATCGCCCAACACTTTACGCAAAGCGGCGTGCATTAAGTGAGTTGCCGAGTGATTTAACCGAATCGAATTACGACGCACGTCATCAACTTTGGCCGTTAGCGCTTCACCAACGTGAATTTCGCCCTGCGACACATAACCGATGTGAACAATGGCATCACCTGATTTCTGAGTATCGGTAACCACGAAGGAGCCATCTTCCATTAACAGCTCACCCATATCACCACATTGACCGCCACTTTCGGCATAAAACGGTGTGGTGTTTAATACGATCTGGCCATCAACGCCAGCTAATAGCTGGTGCACCGCCTCGCCTTCTTTGGTAAACACCGCTTCAACCGTAGCGGCGTGTTCCGTGCCATCGTATCCGGTGAATTCAGATTTTCCTTCAATTGCAATACTCTGGTTATAGTCAACACCGAATTGGTTCGCTTGTTTGGCGCGTTGACGTTGCTGCTCCATCGCAGCATCAAAACCTTGCTGATCGATCTCTAAGCCACGCTCACGTGCAATGTCCGCGGTTAAATCGGCAGGGAAGCCGTACGTGTCGTAAAGCTTAAAGACCGTTTCACCTGGGATGATATCGCCTTCCAAATTACGCAATGCGTCGTCTAGCAATGCCAAACCTCGGTCTAAGGTACGCAGGAATTGTTCTTCTTCAACCATCAGGACTTTCTCAATCACTGGCAGTTGTTGTTCTAATTCGGGGTAAGCAGGGCCCATTTCAGTCGCCAAAGCCTTGGCAAGGCGATGGAAGAATGTTTGTTCAGCGCCAAGCTTATTGCCGTGGCGTACCGCTCGACGGATGATCCGACGCAATACATAACCGCGGCCTTCATTTGAGGGCATGACGCCATCGGCGATTAAAAACCCGCACGAACGAATATGGTCAGCAATAACGCGCAGTGACTTATCTTGTAGATCAGTCACGTTCAGCATGGCGGCAGTGGCTTTAATCAAAAATTGGAAAATATCAATTTCATAGTTGCTATGAACGCCCTGCAAAATGGCAGCAATACGTTCTAAGCCCATGCCCGTATCCACGGAAGGTTTCGGCAATGGCTCCATTGAACCGTCTGACTGACGGTTGAACTGCATGAATACCAAGTTCCAAATCTCGATGAAACGGTCGCCATCTTCTTCCGGAGAGCCTGGAGGGCCGCCCCAAATGTGGTCGCCATGATCATAAAAGATCTCAGTACAAGGGCCGCACGGTCCGGTATCGCCCATCTGCCAGAAGTTGTCTGAATCGTATGGTTTATCCGGTGATTTGTCGCCAATGCGAATAATGCGATCAACCGGCACACCAATGTCCTTGGCCCAAATATCAAAGGCTTCGTCATCAGTTTGATAAACCGTCACCAGCAATCGCTCTTTGGGTAATTTGGCAACTTCCGTTAGGAACTTCCATGCATAGCCAATGGCATCATGTTTGAAATAATCACCGAAACTGAAATTACCAAGCATTTCAAAGAAGGTGTGGTGGCGGGCGGTGTAGCCAACGTTTTCTAAGTCGTTGTGTTTACCACCGGCACGAACACAGCGCTGTGACGATACCGCTCGGGTATAGCTCCGCTTTTCTGTACCCAAGAAGCAATCTTTAAATTGATTCATCCCCGCGTTGGTGAACAAAAGCGTAGGATCATCGTGTGGCACGAGTGAACTTGAGGCGACCACTTGGTGATCGTTGTTACCAAAAAACGTGAAAAAGGCTTCCCGAAGCTCGGCGCTGGTCATGTACATGCGTCGTTCCCAAAACAGTTGACGTGTCAGATCGTGTTGATGCAGCTGAGAAAGCAACATCAAGAGAATCTGAGAGATCAGACAAAAAGACTGGCTATTATACGCAACGGATTGGAGTTTTTTCCACCACCTCTAGGCGGTCTGGAAAAAAATTATTGATTGGTGCAAGCGTAACGGATTTGCTCTTGGTCAAAGCCCCGCCGATAGAGGTAATTTTGTTGCTTCAATTTGAGCTTAAAATCATCAGGCCAGAAGTCGCCAAAACGCTTTATGCGCTGATCGCGAGCCAGCTCA
Source organism: Neiella holothuriorum (assembly GCF_019457915.1). Taxonomy (GTDB): domain Bacteria; phylum Pseudomonadota; class Gammaproteobacteria; order Enterobacterales; family Neiellaceae; genus Neiella; species Neiella holothuriorum. The sequence goes on along the minus strand of NZ_JAHZSS010000001.1, from coordinate 404,791 downwards.
AACCAATCGCCTTCAAACTCATTAAATGCCTGTTCAATATCATCTGATGGCACGCATTTTTGTAGCAATTCCTGACGAACTCGCAGCGGGCCATAACCGCGTTCAGAGCGCACTCGAACATAAATCCGCGCATATTCAGCTTCATTAAGCCAATTTTGCTGTTCACAATACTGCAGGGTTTGGGTAATGGTCTCAGGATGAAAACCACGTTGCTGTAACTTTAGGGAGAGTTCTTGCCGGCAATGATCGCGCCGGGCCAAAATCGCGGAGGCAGATTGGACTGCCTCCGGTAAAGAGTGCGGATCAACGTCCTTAAAGGGCAGGCTCTTGTTCAACTTGTTCGCTTTCATTTTCTGGCGTTGCTTTAACCAGCAAACGTGAACGAATAATGCCTTCAATTTCGTCAGCGATGTCCGTGTGCTCTTTTAAGAATTTCACACTATTGGCTTTACCTTGACCAATACGTTCGCCGTTATAGCTATACCAAGCGCCGGCTTTCTCGATCAATTTCTCTTTCACACCAAGATCAATCAATTCAGCCTGCTTACTGATACCTTCACCGTACAAAATTTGGAATTCGGCTTGTTTGAATGGCGGTGCGACTTTGTTTTTAACCACTTTGACACGCGTTTCGTTACCAACAACTTCGTCGCCCACTTTGATGGCGCCAGTGCGTCGAATATCTAAACGAACAGACGAATAGAATTTCAGGGCATTACCACCAGTCGTCGTTTCTGGGCTACCGAACATGACACCAATCTTCATGCGAATTTGGTTAATGAAGACCACCATGCAGTTGGTTTTCTTAATGTTGGCAGTCAACTTACGAAGTGCCTGAGACATCAAACGAGCTTGCAAACCAACGTGGGAGTCACCCATGTCGCCTTCAATTTCAGCTTTTGGCGTCAGCGCTGCAACCGAGTCAATAATAATGACCTCGACAGCGTTAGAGCGAACCAGCATGTCGCAGATTTCCAACGCCTGCTCACCAGTATCTGGCTGAGACACCAATAATTCATCAACATTAACACCGAGCTTGGCTGCGTAAACTGGGTCAAGCGCATGTTCAGCATCAACGAAGGCACAGGTTTTACCTTGACGTTGTGCTTCTGCAACGACCTGTAGCGTTAGGGTCGTTTTACCACTAGATTCAGGGCCGTAAATTTCAACAACTCGGCCGTATGGCAAGCCGCCAATACCCAGCGCGATATCCAATGTCAGAGAGCCTGTAGGGACGCTATCAATGTCCAAAATGTTACTATCGCCCAAACGCATGATGGAGCCTTTACCAAACTGACGTTCAATTTGGCCTAATGCTGCGTCTAACGCTTTTTTCTTATTGCTTTCCATTGTTCTCTCCAACCGTTTTTGCTTTGGGCTGTTCAATTCAATTAACTTGAAGTTCAGTATACTGGTCATTCATACAGTATCAACCCCTGTATAAATAATTTTTCCCTAAGCTTAAAAACTTTCTTTGTATCTCATTTAGTTATCACAACATTTAGTTGTGTTTGGTTTTAGTGGTCGCAATCACTTGAAGGTGCTTTTACCAAGTTGATACCATCGTGCTCCGTTTGACATTTCAACATTTCCGAGGCTTGTGTGAGCAGCAATTCAGAACCCGTTCTTGATCTAGCATCCCATACCCCAATGATGCAGCAATATTTGCGAATCAAGGCGGAGCATCCAAATATTTTGCTGTTTTATCGGATGGGCGACTTTTACGAATTGTTTTTCAGTGATGCCGCCAAAGCGTCTGAATTATTAGATATTTCTCTGACCAAACGCGGTAAGTCTGGCGGTAATGCGATTCCAATGGCTGGCGTGCCCTTCCATGCCGTTGAAGGCTACTTAGCTCGCTTAGTGCAGTTAGGCGAATCGGTTGCGATTTGCGAACAAATTGGCGATCCCGCCACGAGTAAAGGCCCCGTCGAACGAAAAGTGACTCGTATCATCACCCCCGGTACGGTGAGTGATGAAGCTTTACTACATGAACGCTCTGATAATTTACTCGCCGCAGTGTACTTCCAAAGTGGCCAATTTGGCATCGCAACCTTAGACATCAGCAGTGGCCGTTTTCAGGTGATGCAGGCAAGTTCACCTGACGAATTAGCATCGCAGCTACAACGCGCCAACCCTGCTGAATTGCTTCACCCCGAAGATTTTCCTTACATGGCACTGCTCCAGCCCTATGCAGGGTTGCGCCGGCGTCCGGTGTGGGAGTTTGAAGCGGACAGCGCACGCGAGCAGCTTTGTCGGCAGTTCAAGACCTCGTCACTCGATGCTTATGAAATCGTGGACTTTCCGCTTGGCATCGCCGCGGCAGGTTGCGTATTGCAGTACATAAAAGATACCCAGCGCACTGCCTTACCGCATATCCGTAGTATCCAGCCTCATCACTCGTCAGACTCGGTACAGCTTGATGCCGCCACTCGGCGAAATTTAGAGTTAACCCAAAGCTTAAGTGGCGATGTTAGCCACTGTTTGTCGGCCGTCATCGACAAAACCGCCACCGCCATGGGCAGCCGGTTACTCAAACGCTGGCTGCACGATCCGTTGGCGGATCACGGGCGCTTGCAACAGCGCCAACAAACCATTGCCGAACTCATTGACCATGCTTTGCCGGAGCAATTGGCGCCGACATTAAAAAACATTGGCGATGTTGAACGTATTCTTGCCCGAGTTGCCCTGCAAAGTGCACGCCCCCGCGACTTCGCTCGCCTCCGACTCGCTCTGCAACAGCTGCCAGAATTACAACAGCAACTCGCTCAAGCCAGCAGCGTCAAGCTACAGGCATTGGCGCAGCGCTGCCCGGTTCAACCTGAGTTACAAGCGTTGCTAGAGCGCGCCATTATTGACAACCCGCCGGTCGTGATCCGCGATGGCGGCGTGATTGCACCGGGCTTTGATGAACAGCTCGATAAGCTCCGCGCGCTTAGCCAACATGCCAACAATTACTTGGTGGAGCTTGAAGAAAGAGAAAAACAACGCACCGGCATTGCTACATTAAAAGTCGGCTACAACAAGGTTCATGGCTACTTCATTGAAGTCAGCCGCAGCTATGCTGATCAAGTCCCTGCTGATTACATCCGCCGACAAACGCTAAAAAACAACGAGCGCTTCATTTTGCCTGAACTCAAGGCCTATGAAGATGAAGTGCTAACCAGCCAAAGCCGAGCGCTCGCACTAGAGAAGCGTCTTTATGAGCAGCTTTTCGATACCATACTGCCGCATTTAGAAGCGTTGCAAACACTGGCTGGCGCCATCGCCGAGCTGGATGTTTTACAATGCTTTGCCGAGCGAGCTACGACCTTAAACTACACCTGCCCGCAGCTCACTAGCGAACCAGGTATTCACATTGAAGGTGGGCGCCACCCGGTCGTCGAAGCTCTAAATGACGAGCCGTTTATCGCGAACCCTTTGATGATCACCCCCGCGCAGCGCATGTTGATTGTGACAGGCCCCAACATGGGTGGTAAATCGACCTACATGCGGCAAACGGCATTGATTGTATTGCTGGCTCACATTGGCAGTTACGTCCCAGCAGAAGCCGCCACTATTGGCCCAATTGATCGCATTTTCACCCGCATAGGCGCCTCGGATGATCTCGCCAGCGGCCGTTCTACGTTTATGGTGGAAATGACCGAAACCGCCGCCATTCTTAATCATGCCACGGCCAACAGCTTAGTATTGATGGACGAAATTGGTCGCGGCACCAGCACCTATGACGGCCTGTCGTTAGCCTGGGCCTGTGCTGAGCAGCTTGCACAACAGCATCAAGCCATGACCCTTTTTGCAACCCACTATTTTGAACTCACTAAGTTACCTGAGTTGTACCCAAGCATTTGTAATGTCCACCTCGACGCCGTTGAACATGATGATGGCATTGTGTTTATGCATGCGGTGCAGCAGGGCCCTGCGAGTAAGAGCTATGGTATTCAGGTTGCCCAATTAGCGGGCGTACCAAATCAAGTGTTACAACGGGCTAAGCAGAAGTTACATGAGTTAGAACAAGCAGGCAGTCAGCAAACAACCGACACTAACGATGCCAAGCCAGCTAATGTTCAGTTACCTATATTGCCAGAAGCATCGCCTGTGTTAGATGAATTGAAACAGTTGCAGCTCGATGAGCTAACGCCACGTCAGGCGCTCGCAGTGCTATATCGCTGGCAGCAATCAGTAAACGAAAAGGGCTAAGTGCTACAGGTATTGATTGCGTAAGGCTCGAATTTCATCGAAGTTGCTGAGAAAAACATCGACCAGCTTAGGTTCGAAAATGGCGCCGCGGTTTTCTTTGATGTAACCCAGCACTTCTTGCTCCGACCAAGCGGGTTTATAACACCGCTCCGATGACACAGCATCGTATATATCGGCCAGCGCGGTAATACGCGCAAAGGGATCAATATCGTCCCCCGAGCGCTGCTGCGGGTAGCCAGTGCCATCCCATCGTTCATGGTGCTGGTGAGCAATCTTGCTGGCCATCACCAACAATGGGCGCTCCGAATTAGACAAGATTTGGTAGCCAATCTGAGCATGCTGCTGCATCAGGTGATATTCTGCCGGAGTCAGCTTTCCTGGCTTATGTAAAATCTCTTCGGGGATGCCAATTTTGCCAACGTCATGCATCGGTGATGCCGCTTCCAGTAAGTCTAACGTCGGCTCGTCATAACCGAGTTTACCCGCTAAATAGCGCGATATTTTTGCGACCCGAATGACATGGTTGCGGGTTTCGTGAGAGCGTACTTCAATGACTTCACCCAGAGTTGCCACCAGCTCCTGCTGGGTTTCAATCACTTCTCGGTCCAAGGCCATCATTTGCTGATTGGTATGGTTAAGCGCTCGTTGCTTTTTAAGGTTCATCCAAACGAGCAACAATAGCAGCGACAAAATGGTGATCACGACCAACGCAGGCACAATAACTTGCTTATGCTGTTGCCAAAATGTTTGAGGCTGATTAATCACAATGGCATCGGGGGGCAAACGATGCAGGCTGAGACCAAAACGACGCAGCGTATCGTAATCGAAGACCGCTTCGCTCAGTGCTAAATTGGCCTGAAAGCTGGCCACATGCTCCGATCGAAGTAAGCGCAGTAAACTCATTGCCGACTGGCGCCCAATATTGGCTCCCGAGACCAACTGCCCGCCCATGACTCCGGTCACCATTTGAAAATTCCACGAGGCAAACAAAGCGGCTGGAGAGGTGGCTGCAACGGCCTTGGTCACTTGCGATTGTTGGTAGGTTTCACCATTGTTAGCACGAAAATAAGGGCCAATATAAACAATGTCGCGGCGGTCAAATTCAGCCACTTTCGCCATTAATTCGGCCATCGGTAAGCCATGCAAATAATGAAATGTTGCTGAGCCAGCCATATTCTGGGCAATGTCTTTCAGCTCTTCTTGCAGGGCAAGGCCAGTTGTTGAGTGGTCGGTAATGACATAAATATTGCTAGCATTTGGGCGCAATGCTAAGGCGTGCTGAAAAGTGCGTTCATGCTCTAGCACTTCCGCAATCACACTATTAACCGGAGAATGAAGCGGTGGCGGCATCGCTCGATTAATGCCACCTGCAACGACTTTTGCGTTGGGGAATAAATCGCGGCCATAACGGTTAAAAAAGGCCATGGCGTTATTGTCAGATAAGATCACGCCATCTGGTGGTTTGTCTCGGTATTTATAGCGGTAGAGTTCCGCTAAATAGGCTAGGTAATCAGCGTGATAAATATTCTTGGTATCCATGAATTCAACACGGATATGACTGCTAGGGGATTGTGTATCTAAGACGTCATGAATGCCGTGATGAATATCTTGGGTCCACTCGAAATCGGTGGAATAAGAATGAAGAACCAGAATCTCAAATTGTTCGTCTTGGTTTGCTTGGCTCGATGGCGCCCACCAAAACCAACACCACAGCACAGCGACGAAGCAAAATTTACAACTCCTCACAGAACAAGCCACCCTCACGAGCTACGTCTCATATAATTCATGATGATACCCTATCGAGTAAATTGCCCAAATAATACCCTTTTTGTTGATCTGCCCCCGACTCTAGCCAGCACCCAAAGCAGGTGCATTTGACTAACAATCGGCATAATTCACAATGAGTCAATAATGCAGCTTATTTAGTTTCATAAAAAACAAACAGTTACATTTTGGAACAATTTCTGCTTTACCTCATCGTTCGATCATCAATTACACTCATTTCGGACTACAGAGCACAAGGACAACGCGATGCCGGTAAAACTAGAAGACCGCCCGATAGAAAAACTACGACAAGAAACCATTGATCAGTTGATCATGAACTACAGTCACGGCGAAATTTCACTGGATGCCTTTGAGCGGCGGCTCGATGTGGCAAGTAACACCGACTCTCACCAGTCACTAGCTGCTCTGACCGAAGATCTCGAGTTACAAGTCGATCAGGATTTTAGCGAACAAAAAGCTGACTTATTTCATTCCAATTACAAGCCCGGCGAAGCGAAAGATAGCGAATACATGGTGAATGTATTTAGTGGCAGCGATAGCGCCTACAGTGGTGATTTGCCCAAGGAAATTAGGTCCATTGAGATTTTTTCCGGTTCGACGATCGATTTAACAGAAGCCTGTTTTCGTCAACATCGGTTGACCATTCGTACCATCTGCGTGTTCTCTGGGCCAACCATTTACATTCCTGAAAATGTTCGAGTGGTGTCCAAGGTGTTTAGTATTTTTGGTGCACTGACCAATAAATCAACATTGGGCCACACGTCGCCGCAAGGATCGGCTTTGGATATGCCGACCATTTACGTTGAAGGTATCATTCTGTTTAGTGGTCTTGATATCAAGCTAAAAAGAACAATCAAAGAGCGCTTTATTGGTTTTGCTGAAAACCTAAAGCGCAACTTAGGAATCTAACACTGGCAAACCAGTAACGGCGGTTGCTTGCTGACAACAACCGCCAATTTTTATCGTTTTATTCTTATTCCAACAGCGATAGTAATTCAGCTGTTTTATCAAGCACCTCACATCAAAGCTGCACTCGACCAAGCACAATTGGCCAACCACCGTGTGATTCAAATTAGCAACCCGAACCTAAGCGCTGCGACACCGTTAGACCATAAATAACTCTGGTTAGATATCAGTAAAACCATGTAGCGGAACCACTAAATTCTTTCCCCCAACATTTGCCCCTGCGCAATTATTGCCAGGGGATTTTTTTGGTTAGTGCTGCCAGATACGAACGTCAGCTTGCTCACCTTCGGAGCGCGAAGCGCGATACATGCCAGAGGTATTAAACGGCATAGTAATCGCGCCTTGATGATCAATCACAATGACGCCTCCAGTGCCGCCAGCAGGTAACAGCACATCGTGAATCACCTCAGCAGCGGCTTTCTCTACCGGTTTGTTCTGGTACTTCATGCGAGCACAAATATCCGCCGCAACCTGATAACGAATAAAATACTCGCCATGGCCGGTTGCCGACACGGCACAGCTATCATTGTCAGCCCAGGTACCTGCGCCAATCACCGGCGAATCACCAATACGGCCATAGCGCTTGGCTGTCATACCACCAGTTGAGGTGCCGGCAGCTAGGTTGCCATGAGCATCTAACGCAACGGCCCCCACGGTGCCATATAAATAGCTTTTCGGTAATGCGTCACGCGCAGCCTGTTCATCTTCAACGGCATTAATTTTTGCTTTGGCACGCTCTAGCGCTTTGAACCGACTCGGCGTATCAAAGCTGCTGTTGTCTACAAATTCAAATCCTTGGCGCGCTGCAAACTGTTCGGCTCCGGCACCTGACAACATCACATGCACGGATTCATCCATTACCTCGCGGGCTAAATCAATGGGATTTTTTATACGTTTTACACCAGCCACTGCACCAGCATTGCGAGTCGCACCATCCATGATCGAAGCGTCAAGCTCATGTTCGCCATCGAAGGTATACACAGCGCCTTTGCCTGCGTTAAAAAATGGGCTGTCTTCTAGTACGTTAATGGCAATGGTCACGGCATCAAGGCTTTTGCCGCCGTTAGCTAATACCGCATAGCCTACGTCCACAGCCTGTTTTAGCTTGGCGCGATAAGCGGCTTGTTGGGCTTCGGTAAGGTTGGCTTTGTTGATGGTGCCCGCGCCACCGTGAATGGCGATGCCGACTTTAGCTTGAGTGGTAAAGCTGATGGCAGCCAGCGCGATGGTGAATACTGTAGAAAACAAGCGCATGCTAAAACTCCGTTTATATTGAAGCGCTTATTAATACCGACAAACGACAGTCAAGAACAGCGCTTGGATCATTGCTGCTGTTATTTTTCAAAAAAAGCCCGCTCAAGGCGGGCTCGACTAAAACGTCGAAGGGAAGTTGGCTCATTGCCAACACGTTGCTCAAGAATTATCACCACTATTCCCAGCACTATCACCACCACAAGGCGATAACTGGCTGCTTCATGTGCAATGTTGCAGCCCCTGACAATCAATGACGCAATGTCAGGTACACCACCATCCTTGGCGGCAGACGCACACGGAAATACACTCGCTAATTACGGGCAAACTAAGGCTCTAGGTACTGCTCGACATTTGATGGCGCAGAATTACCAGACTCATTAAAGGCGATGACGCGATAGTAATAAGTTTGACCCGATTGGCGCGCATGTGGGTCGGCAAACAACACATCACTTGCCGGATCAAAGCGATTTCGACCATCAGAGATCCCCTCCCCAATAACCTGCCAAGGCCCGATTGGTTTGGTCGCACGTTCAAATCGATACCAACGCGCAACGGGAGCCCCGAGCCACCTGATGTTATTTGGTGTTTCAATGACGCGTAAGGTCGGCGGCTGCGGCGCCGGCAATGGCGCCATCGATTCGTCTCCATCCATTTGCGCCATGGCTTTGCGCACCAAGTCAACCACAGCTAATTCTTCGTTGGCATCATTTTCAGGGAACCCCGGCAAGTGGTAGCTATAGTTGCCTGTGTATTCACGGTGCCAATAAAAACCACCATTGTGGCGGCGGCCACGAAAACCCCAGATAAAAGTGCCGGCAGCTTGGGCACCATTGTATTCTTCATGCACCGCGGCTTGCATTACCGAGTCCAAAAATGCGGCGGGCTCTAGGCCGAATTCACCCACAAAGTAAACTTTTTTACCATCGATAGCCTTTAGGTTATCCCGTACTTCTTGCGGAGAATTGTTGTTGTTTACCGTATAGAAGTGATTGGAAATGATATCGACGTTGGGGTCAGTCTTTGAAAACTCGTTAATCTTCAGATAAGTGCCATCCATCACCAATTGGTTGGGAGCCAACGACTTGATATGGGCCGCAGTTTGGCGAACGAAAGCCTCGGTCGACATTTTCAGTTCATTGCCCGATTCCCATGCCATGATGGCTTTTTCATCTTTGTATTGGCGGCCAGTATAGGTATTGGTGCGATTGATGACTTGCTCAATAATATTTAAGTAAGCGGCAAACGTTTTGCTGTTGCTGTCATAAAAATCATCTTCATGCTCGCCATAAAACGCAGCTAACTGTTCGCGTCCCCCCCACCACTGCCAGTGATCGATGAATGGCAAAATCAACCGCAAACCATGTTGGTGTGACAAGGCAATCATACGGTCGTAATGCACCATCGCAGTTTCATTTAAGCGCGGCATGCCGCCCTGCTCTAAGGGCGGCAAAATATGGGTTTCCCGCTCACAAGCTTGGTCATAAGGCGTTGCCACTGACAACACGTAAACGCGCATCGCTTTATGGCCTGTCAGCACTAAGGATTGAATCCAATTATCTTGCTCATCGGCAGTTGGCCATTTGAAGTATTGGCCCCAGCCACGTGGGTCCTCTTTGCAAGTGCCGCGGGCATCATCTTCAATTCGATGGAGCTCTGGCGCATGAACACCTGCAAATCGAAAGACTTGTTCGCCATCTTTAAGCTGATGGCCATCGCGACTGATGAAGTGCTCAAAAGCCATTGCAGGCACGGAAATCAAAGTCGCCAAAACACAAACAAGCGTCAACTGTTTCATGAGAGCACCTTAATGTTGGTTGTGAGTGGTGTTGAGGATCCGGTCAACTAATTTGCTGACCTCCATCATGGCTCGCCCATTGTGATAGGGGGCTTTCCAGCCTCCGGCTTTATAAACCGGCGGATGATTTGGCTGATCAACCGTTGCAAGCCAATGCCATTCACCAAACTCCACATCCTTGTGGAAGTTGCAGATAAACTGCCAAATGCCTTCATAAAGCGGCAATAACGCCTCTTCGCCATTGAGATAGAACGCATTCAAGAACCCCACCATTGCTTCTGCCTGAACCCACCAATGGCTTTCTGGGTGATTGAATTTTCCGACACGATCATATTGATCAAAGACTTGACCATGCTGACCAATACCTTCTTTGAAGGTGGTGTCGGCCAGCTTAAGTACCACCGGCGTGAGTTGTTCTAATCGCGTTTGATCACCAAGAGCTTCTAATGCTTCAAACAACAACCAACTGCATTCGATATCGTGACCGTATGACCATAGGGTCGATTTATCGGTCCAATCCATTTCCATGAACAAGCGCAAATGGCCACTTTTGTGATCGATAATTTTGTCATTAAAAATGTCAACCAAATTGGCCAGAGCTTCGGTGGTTTGCTCGGTCGGCGCCACCACATGCAAGGCTGTATAGGCTTCAAGCACATGCAAGTGGGTGTTCATTGTTTTGGGGAGATTGTCATCTTTATCACTTAAGCGCACATCATCCATCGGCTGCCAATCTTGACTCAACGCCTCGATGTAGCCGACTTGCAAGTAGTCACGCGCATGTTTTTCGAGTAACGAAAAATAATCCTGCGCTTTGCTCAATGCCTGCGGATCTGCGGTGAGCTTGTAGTAGGCCGACAGCGCATAAATGGCGAAGCTAATGGCATAGGTTTGCTTCTTGCTATCGGTTACTTTGCCTTGATGATCGAGCATCCACACCACGCCGCCGTGCTGAGGATCATCAAAATATTGAAGTAAGTATTGATACGCGCGCGTGGCTAACTTTTGGTATCGCTCCGATCCTGAGAACAGCGCGTATTCGGCAAAGAACCATAAAATTCTGGTGTTCTGAATAATGCATTTTTCAGACTCAATGACCGGCACATTATTACGCCCGACTTCACCGTAGAATCCGCCGTGATGCTCATCGACCGTATAGTTTGCCCACCAGTCAGCAATCGCTTCGGCCTCTTGATGAGCACTTTTCTGCCAACTTAATAAGCGCGTTGAAAGAGTCTGATTCATCATTATTTACCGCCGTTCAGGTATGCCAAATTGGCATCAATGAGTTCATTGCGAACGGCAACAGAATGCGCTGACCGCAGTCCGTCTTCTGGCGTGTTTTGACAATAATCAACCAACTGATCGACGGTAGATGTAGCCACGTGCATACGCGTATCCGACGAGGCGTAGTAAATGAAAACATCGTTGTTTTCGTTCACGACCCAACCATTGGCAAATGCCACGTTAGAGACATCACCAACGCGCTCGGCACCTTCTGGCGCAATAAAGTGGCCAGCTGGCATATGAGTGACTTTCCATGGTTGGTTTAGGTCAGTCATGAACATATACAATACGTAACGCAAACCCGCGGCAGTGTTACGAACACCATGTGCCAAATGTAGCCAGCCGTGAGCCGTTTTAATTGGGGCGGGGCCTTGGCCATTTTTGATTTCTTTGATGGTGTGATACACCTTGCCATCAACAATCTGCTCGTTTTTTACCTCGGCATTTTCCATGCTGTCAGTCAGCCCCCAGCCAATACCACCGCCGCTACCAACGGAAATGAATCCGTCTTGCGGGCGAGTATATAAGGCATATTTGCCGTCAACGAATTCAGGATGCAAAACCACGTTGCGTTGCTGGCCTGAATAGGTAATCAGATCAGGCAAACGTTCCCAAGTCACTAAGTCTTTGCTACGCGCAATACCGCATTGAGCTTCGGCCGCTGATAGGTCATTTGGTTGCGCTTCATCTTTACGTTCGGTGCAGAACAAACCATAGATATATCCGTCTTCATGAGCGGTTAAGCGCATGTCGTAAACATTAGTATCAGGGCGATCGGTTTCCGGCATGGTGACGGGATGCGACCAAAATTTGAAGTTATCAACGCCGTTGGGGCTTTCAGCGACAGCAAAGAAGGATTTACGATCATTGCCTTCAACCCGAACCACCATCAGGTACTTACCATCTTTATAAATAGCGCCAGCGTTGAGAGTCGCATTAATGCCCTGACGTTCCATCAAAAATGGATTGGTTGCTGGATTCAAGTCATAGCGCCATGTCACCGGGACGTGGGCACGCGTCACAATTGGATTTTGCCAGCGCTGATAAATCCCGTTGCCCTGTGTTTTGGGCGCATTGGGTCGCGCCAACAACTCATCTTGCTGGGCAAACAATTCATTAACTAAGGCTTTGTAATCACTCATCATTTGTATCTCTATGTTTGATATATACGTTCACCAACCAGGCGGAAAACGTAACCGTTTACATTTTAATCTAAATTTTGTTGTTCGCTAGGAGTTCTAGCCCACAAGTTTAGTCTTTCACATTAGGAATTCTGCGATGCCCGCCGAGCATCAAGCTCTTCACTCACCGACAACATGTAGTGATCGGTAAGTTTGTAGAAAATCATGAACAAGCCAGATAATGCCGCGCCAATCGCCGGCAAGAAGCTCACCATGTAACGTAACCCTTCTTTGGCAAACTCGGTTTGTTCAGCATTGGCCTCATATCCGAAAAATGCCAAGGTCCAACCCGTTAGAGCGCCACCAAGAGTCCAGCCCATTTTTTGCGAGAACGACGATGACGAGAAAATCAGGCCAGTAGAGCGTCGCCCCGTTTCAAATTCAGAGTAATCGGCAATATCTGCATACATCGACCACAGCAACGGGAATACAATCCCAGCACAGGCACTGATCACAACCTGCAACACCAACATCATCATGATTTGATCTTTGGTGAGGAAAAAGAACACACCGCTCAACGCCGCTGCGGCGAACATGGCCAACATAAAGGTATTACGCTTGCCAATTAATAATGAAATAGGTTGAGCAAGCACCACGCCTATGATGTTGGCAGCTTGGCCAAGTACCAAATAGGCAGTCGTCATCCCAACGGACATGCCAAGAATTGCCACGTCATCGGCTTGCACAAAATACTTAAAATAGAATACCGCTGCGCCATCGCGCATGCTGTTGAAAATAAGTGTCGATAACGCAGCACCAAGCAAAATAAACCAAGGTTTATTCGTCGCTAGGTTTCGTAAATCTTCTTTCAAATTGGTTTTCTGAGTCGCCGGCGGCGCAATCCGTTCGCGGGTCCACGCAAAGGTCATGTAGAAGAAAAATGCAGCAATGCACCCGTATACCATCATGGTGAGCATCCAGCCCATTTGCGGGTTTGGCGTATCAGAAATATTTGTAAAGTAACTGGTTAACGGATCCACTAAAACAAAGGCGAAAATACTTCCGACAAAGGCAAACACCATACGGAAAGACGCCAATGACGTACGGTCAGCGCTGCTCGATGACATCACCCCGAGCAACGACGCATACGGCACATTCACTGCGGTATAGGCCATCATCATCAAGGTATAAGTTACGTAGGCGTAAACCAGCTTACCCGTTGGTGACCAATCTGGCGTCGTGAAAGTCAGGACGCCAATCACCGCAAAGGGAATGGCTCCCCATAATAGGAAAGGACGAAATTTCCCCCAGCGTGTGTCTGTGCGATCGGCCAGCACGCCCATCACGGGATCATTCGCGGTATCCCAAATACGGGTCAGCAAAAACATCGTACCAACTGCAGCAGCGGAAATGCCGAACACATCGGTATAGAAGATCAGCAAGTAAACGGAAAACATCTTCCAAAACATGGAGGATGCGAAATCACCGAAACCATAACCTACTTTCTCTTTAAATTTTAGTGGCTTAATTGCTGAAGTCATATCACTATTTACTGCCAAGCAAAGTTAAATAAAGACCGTATAAACTCATCGGCCGACGATGACGCAGAGACTCCGAGCAATTTTGAGAGTTTCATCACAAAACAATGAAACAACAAGCCCCTCGATTGTTACCCTATGCCAACTTCCTTGCTGCATCCAACAACAACAGAAAAACAAACATATAGATTAATATCAACAAGTTACCTTTTCTACCAGCATTACCCCACGTGCATTACTGGCAAACCTTAACCGGTTACATTTTTAATTTCTAGCCTTTTCAGGGCAGCGAAACGGAAATTTGTGAGATCGGTGTAATATGTTACATTCTGTGGTTATTAGCGCCGATTTAATCTAACTCATGGCTTTGTCAGAGAAGAGAATTTATGTCCAATATTCGTGATGTAGCAAAGGTTGCAGGGGTCTCCATCGCAACAGTTTCACGAGCCCTTAGCGCACCGGAAACGGTTTCAAAAAAGAGCTTAAAGAAAGTCCACGAAGCCATTGAACAAGTCCAATATAAACCCAACATGTTGGCCCGTAACTTTCGTCGCCACCGCGCCTTTACTATCGTCGTTTTAGTTCCCAACATGGCCAACACCTTTTTTGCCAACGTGGTTCGCGGTATTGAAGACATCATGCAGCAACATGGGTTTGGTGTTTTGCTAGGTGACACTCGCGATCAACGGAAGCGCGAAGAAGAGTATTTAAAGCTTGTCGAAACACGACAAGCCGATGGCGTGATTCAGCTACGCCCTTATCTGGAAGGCGATTCCATTCTGCCAAAAAACGACATCATTGCGGTTAATGCTGCAGGGTGCGAAAACACCCCCTACCCTTGCGTTCGAATCGATAATGCCGGTGCGGCCAAGACAGCGACGGATTATTTGATTTCTCTTGGCCATCAACGTATTGGCGTCATCACAGGTTTGGCAAACAACCCGCATACCGTCGACCGACTAAAAGGCTACCAGCAGTCCTTAACCGCTGCCGGAATTGAGTTTTGCGAAGACTGGGTAGCAGAAGGCGAATTTACCATGTGGTCTGGTTTAAACGCCGCCCAGCATTTTGTGCGACTGCCCGAAGACGAACGACCCACAGCGATTCTGTCGATGAATGACGAAATGGCCATTGGTGCCATTAAAGGCTTCCGGACTGCAGGAATAAACATACCGGGCGACCTATCGATTGTCGGCTTCGATGATATTGAAGTATCTCGCTATACGGAACCCGCGTTAACCACCATTGCTCAACCCGCTGAAGAAATTGGCAAAGCGGCAGCCAATATGCTGCTTAAGTTGCTCGATGGTAATGAGCTGCGCAATCTTGATTACGTCTTGCCGTATGAGTTTGTTGTGCGCTCCAGTTCAGTTCCTAAATCTAACTAACTGAATCTAAATACGTTCACTCCTTACCCGTGCAACAAGGAGTGAACGCCTCATGACTGATCTTTGTGATCTCCAACACGCCGACCTGTAAAGTTGTTTGATTCAAAAACGTAACCGTTTACAATAAACAAAACTGTAAACGGTTACAGTTTTGTTTAGATGATGATTTTTGAGTTGATTAGGCCACCACCTTGCAGCTTAAAACGTCGATGTCATCGCAGCTCATTACCGTTTAAACGGAACAAACACATGCAACAGCAACGTTCACTAGAGCAGCAAGTCGCCCGATTCCAAAGCTGGATGACCGATCAAGCCCTGCCACTTTGGACCACCAAAGGTATTGAACCCAATAGTCACGCCGCTTACGAGCGACTGACCTTTGCCGGCGAGCCCGACGCGAACGTGACCAAGCGAGTCCGAGTACAAGCGCGCCAAATGTTCAGCTTTTGCGTCGCCGAAGAATTTGGTTGGAGCGCTAACAATCGCCGCATCGTCAATGATATTTGGCGATTTTCACGGTTGTACGGCAAGCATCCACAACACCCCAACACCTACATCCATTTGCTAGCAGCCAACAACGAAGTGGCCGATGCGAAACAAGATCTATACGACATCGCCTTCCACTTGCTAGCTGCAGGGACTCGCTATCGCCTGTATCGGCAAGAACGAGATATTGAACACGCGAAGCAATTACTGCATCACCTAGATACAAATTTTGCGGCCGACAACGGCGGCTGGTTTGAAGGTGATTACGACGCGCCCGTTCGGCGCCAAAACCCACACATGCATTTGTTTGAAGCCTTTATGACCTTATACGAAGCCAGCGGCGATGGGCTTTGGTTGGCAAAAGCAGGGCAGATCTTCAGTTTGTTTCAGCAAGTATTTTATGATCATGACAACGGCGTATTGCTGGAGTTTTTTGATAGCCAATGGCAACCCACATTGGTTGATGGCAACACCGTTATAGAGCCCGGCCACCTGTTTGAGTGGGTTTGGTTACTCGACTGGTACAGCCGCCTGACCGGCATTTCAGTGCGCCACTTTTGTGAGCGTTTGTATCGAAACGGGCTACTGATAGGTAAAGAGTCGAGCACTGGCCTGATTTACGATGCAACCACACCGCAAGGCGAAATTATTCACGCCACCAAACGCAGTTGGCCAATGACCGAGCTCATCAAAGCCAGTCTTGTGATGGCCCAATGGCAGCCGGAAATTTATGAATCAAAAGCGGCACAAGCCATCGATCTTTTATTCACCTATTACATTGAGCCAGCAGCAAGCGGCGCTTATGTCGACCAACTCGATGACAGCAACGCCATTTGCTCTGATGTAGCGCCAGCAAGCACCTTTTATCACCTCATTGTGGCACTGGCAGAATCCGTTCGTTATTTAGATCGCTCCGGTATCGCGGCGTAAGGACTTACGATGAAACGTTCCATAACACTATTGGCAAGCCTAGCCTTGGCGAGCCTGATGGGCTGTCAAAGCCAACCCACTCAAATTCAAACCCCCGATGATCGCTATATTCGCGTTGAACAAGGCGAATTTGTACGCGATGGTCAGCCCTATCAATTTGTGGGTTTCAACTACTGGTATGGGCCACTACTTGGTACCAGTGATGAAGGCAAAGCGCGAATGATTCGCGAACTCGATCTGATGCAGCAATACGGCATCACTAACTTGCGAGTCCTCGCTGGCGGTGATGGTGGCCAAACCGATTCGATGGTTAACCCGGCATTGCAATATGAGCAAGGTCAATACAATCAAGACTTGCTGCAAGGGTTAGACGTACTACTTGCAGAAATGGCCAAGCGCGACATGGTTGCGGTGCTCTATTTAACCAACAACTGGATCTGGTCTGGCGGTTTTGCTCAGTATTTGGAATGGAATGACTATGGCGATATTCCCAATCCGTTTGTAGCCCCTTATGACTGGGATAAATTTCAGGACTACACCATGCAGTTTCACACGTGTGAGCCTTGTATGGATTCATTCGCTAATCATGTTGAGTTTATTGTTGGCCGCACCAATAGTGTTACCGGCGTAAAATACACCGACGATCCAACCATTATGTCGTGGCAAATCGCCAATGAACCGCGAGTAAGAAACGCCGAGCATGAACCCGCCTTTACCGCTTGGATTAACCGGACCGTGGCCCAAATCAACAAGTTAGCTCCCAACCAACTGATTTCCACTGGCGCCGAAGGCGAAGCTGGCACTTTTCGCGAAGACCCAAATGCCAAAGGCACTTATGGTGACATCAATGTATGGAAACGCATCCATCGCAATCCTGATATTGACTACCTGACCATGCACGTTTGGCCAAAGAATTGGTCTTGGTACGATCCCAATGATGAACAGCCATCAACCCAGTTGGCCATTAACAACGCCAAAGATTACATCCAGCGTCACTTAGACGTTGCCAAAGCGCAGCAGCGGCCAATTGTGTTGTCAGAGTTTGGTTTTCCTCGTAATAAGGAATCACTCAGCCGAACCGCCGAAGTTACCTATCGTAATCAATTTTTCCGCGCTGTTTTTGACGAGCTGTTGGCCACTCAGGACCGCACATTTGCTGGCGTGAATATCTGGGGGTTTGGCGGCGAAGCGCAGCCAGCACAAGATATGAACACAGGTAAATGGCAAACTGGCGATGACTTTTCAGGCGATCCACCACAAGAGCCACAAGGGTTAAATTCGGTGTTTTCCACCGACACCAGCACCTTGGAATTGATCCGTGAATTCAACCAAAACATGCAGCAACGCTAATTCAATGATGACATGTTACATTCGCGCGATTTTACTCGCCGCTGCCGCCCTGCTATTCATTAGATGAGTTTGCATCCCAGCAACCGAAGGCGTTACAGTTTGTTGAACCGGTAACGCCTTCCAACTTGGTTTGTCACATGCAAGAGTTCTCCCCAACCTATTGCCCACAGTGCGGCGCTGCGAGTTTCGCTTGCAAGCAAGGTACTTGCTACGTCTGTACGTCTTGCCAATTTGAGTATTTCCACAATACCGCAGCGGCGGTAGCCGGGTTAATCGAATGCAATGGCGAGTACTTACTGACGCGCCGCGCCAAAGAACCGGGGAAAAATAGCCTTGATTTACCCGGTGGCTTTATCGATCCCAAGGAATCACTGGAGCAAGGCTTGAGCCGCGAAGTGTTTGAAGAGTTGGGCATTCATGTCGAACATTGGCAATATTTTGCGTCTGCGCCGAATCAATATTTATATAAAAACGTCCGCTACAACACCCTGGATACACTGTTCGGTTGTTCATTAAGCCAAAAGCCAACCTTACAACTAGAACAAGCAGAAATACTTGAAGCCGTGTGGGTCTCCAGAGACGACTTTGATCCACAAATTCTTTTCTTCGACTCACTTAAGCGCTTGGCCAAACAGTATTTAGCTGCCAACTAGTGAGCTGTGTTGTCAGTGGCGCAGTCGATCTGATATTCGGGAATAGAATCTGACAACTGCCATTTTTGGTATAAGGCGTCGAGTTCGCCCGAGCAATAAAGGCGTTGGATACCTTGATCAAACAACCTACGAATATTTTCACCACGTTCAGAGCGATGAAATCGCCAATAGGAATCGACGGTGTACAGCCGCTCTATTTGGTAGTGCTGTGCTAAATCTGGCGCAATCGTCATGGAAGCAATGGTCTGACGCATTTGCGGTTCATTGTCCAAGTAATAATCGGCGCCATGATCCCGCGCCATAATTAACACCGCTTGTTTTCGCGTCTCAACACCTCGCCCATGGAGGATGCCAGTAAAGGCCTTAGGAATGGTGTAACCACGAACCCATACGCCTGATTTGTCGCGCAAACTATCAACACCGAGCCATGGTTCAATCTTATGCGGCTTAAACAACACACTCTCAATATCCTTGATTACAGGGTAGCTTGATAGTAAGCATTCCGAGGAATAAACCACCGCGCCAGTCATGTCTGCCGAACCGGCTTCAACGCTGGCCAATGCGCGCTTCCAGGGCATATATTGACGAATGAGGGGGATGCCTAGCGGATCAAATATCCGATCCAGAATCTCGTGATACAAACCAGAGCCGTCCCTGTCGGTATAATCTGGCCATGCAGGCGTCGCCCACACGATTTGTTCAATCGGCTCGGCTTGAGACGAAGTCATTAGCAACAAATTAGCCATCAGCCAAAAGAGGCTTCCCCTAGGCGGGGTGAAGCTCATCAATTACGCCTCCTATCCTTTGGTACGGCATCAGTATCGAATTGGCTATTATTGAATCAGAGTAAGGCTTGTGGTTAATAATGTCGAATTTACCAATAAGTTCCCCCTAATGTGATGATGCTGCTAGCTCCCTAAGCTGATTCACAATTATTGGCTGGTGTCTTGGATTTGCCGCGTTCCTTTGTCTCAGCATAGCCCCAATGACGGCTACCTAACGCCTGCAATAACAGCGATTCATCGCACGTTCCGTGTTGGAATGTGCTCGGTAAAAATGCTTCCGCGGCAATTCAATAACTGTTAGAGGCTGGTATCTGGGCCATTATCAAACACCACTTCAACGCGGCGGCCATCTTCCAGCTCAGTGGTGCGATAGTGCCAACCAAAGCGTTGAATGAGTCGTTCGGCCAGCTGTAAGCCCAGCCCAAATCCTAATTCTTGCTGACCGGCATGTTCCTCACTGTGGTTGGTAATAAACACACTACCACCAAACTGAGTAATAATGATTTCGCCCTGATTGGTGTGCTGAAAGGCGTTGCGAATCAAATTGGCAAGCACCACTCGGCAAGCGGTTAAAGGCAATGCCATGGCAAACGGCTCAAATGTGCGGGTCACTCGGCATGACTTGCCTTGCAACAGGTATTCATGCTCTTCAACCAGATCCTTCACAAACACATCCAGTTGCACGTCCTCAAATTCAATATTCGCCTGATCGTTACGGCTTAGCCACAGCAAGGTTTCGGTAAGGTTTGCCATGGTCAGGCTTGCGCGTTCGATGCGCTCTAACACTTGTCGCTGCTTGTCGCTCATGGGCTCTTTTTCATCGAGCCGCTTGAGTAACTCAACGTTCGTTTTGGTCACCGCAATCGGCGTTCGTAACTCATGGCTAGCATGGCTTAAGAACTCTTTTTCACGAGCAAGGCCTTGCTGCACTTGCTGCAAGCTCGATTGAATCATGCCCGCTAGGCTGTTGAGCTCGGAATATTTAAAATCAGGCGGCGGTTGTCGCAGCGATTCGGCCGACAAGGATCTGGCCCACGTGCGCAAGCGCTCAATCGGATTGGCAATTTGCCGCATCACCAACAATAGCGAGCCAATAAACGCCACCAAGGCCAACCCGCCGATAATGGCAATGGTCTTGACCATAGACGGCTGTTTCGCTTCTTCATAGCGGCTAAAGCTAGGCGGCGGACCAAATGAGCGTGCGACGAAGCGAATCTCACCATCGATGGTTTTAGCTTTCACCAAAAAGTGAACCATCTTAGGCCGAGCTAAAAAGCCACCCGACACCATTTCCTTGTTGACCTGAAACAGTTTGGTTGGCGGTTGTTGGAAGATTTCTCGGATATCCTCCGGCAGATCTTGCCAACGCGACGCGATATGAAAACTCAACACTTCGGCCGGTTGACCATCAGCCACCGGTGTATTGTCTACCACATCTTGCGCGGTGCCCTGCAAGCTTTTGTCGAGCCCTTCAATAAAGTAATAACCGCTTAAAAATGAATAACCAACGGTCATGCATAAGGCTAAAAAGAAAACCGTCGCAATGATGTATAAACGCAAGCTCGCGCGGATCTTCATGGGCAACTCTTCGCATCAGTTAACGCGAACCCAAAGCCTACAACCGTGGTCAGCAACTCAGTTTGGTTCGGTTTGTCGATTTGTTTGCGCAGGTTATGAATATGAACTTTGAGGGCGTTGCTATCAGGTTGTTCATCGCCCCAAACATGTTGTATCAGCGCTTGCCGCGACACCGCCGCAGGGCTTTGACGCATGAGTAGCTCTAACAGCTTTAACGCAATGGGCGACAACTTAAGCGGCTGTCCGTCGCGAGTCGCTTGTTTGAGTTGTAAATCCAATTCAAGATCGGCCACGTGTAGCTTTTTCACCTGGCCGCTGCGACGTTTGGCCAGCGCTTGCAAACGAACAATCAGCTCAGCCATGGCAAATGGTTTCACCAAATAGTCGTCTGCGCCAACACCAAAGCCTGTTACTTTGTCATCTAAGGTGTCGCGTGCAGTTAGCATGATCACGGGCGTATCATTGCCCTCGCTGCGCATTTCATTGCACACCTTCAGGCCATCCATTTTGGGCAAATTTAAGTCGAGAATGATCACTTGGTAGGCATGGCTTTGAATCAGGCTTAAGCCTGCAACGCCATTGGCAGCATGATCGCATTGGATATCTTCCAGCGCTAAATAATCCACCACCGCGGTTGCCAAATCGATATCGTCTTCAACCAATAAAACCTGCAACATCAGCCTTTGCCTTATGCCATTCCTAGCAATCTAGTTTGCGCCCGCTGCCAACCGTTTTGCAACGCCGCTTTGCATTCCAGTTGAATGGTTAGTAGCGCCGGGATCAACACCAAGGTGATCAACGTAGCGAATAAAATACCATAGCCTAAAGACGCCGCAGCCGGAATTAGGAACTGAGCCTGCATCGAGGTTTCACTCAGCAATGGCGCTAAGCCAGCAAAGGTAGTGACTGACGTTAGCAAGACCGCCCGCAATCGACCACGACAAGCTTCAACAATGGCATCGTGAATCGAAATATCTCGCTCGCGACGGATCTGATTAAACCGCGACACCAACAACAAACTGTCGTTCACCACCACGCCGCTAAGCGCCAAAATGCCATTTAATGACAAAATGCTAATGGTCAGATCGTTTAACCAGTGGCCCAAAATCGCACCAACAATACCGAACGGAATGGCCAGCATGATCAGCACCGGCTGAATGTAAGACTTCAGCGGAATAGCCAGCAGCACATAAATAGCCAACAAGGCCATCACAAACATCTGTGACATGGAGCTTGTGGCTTCCTGTTGATGTTCTGCTTCACCGGCAAAGTCGATGGTTAAATCTGGATACTGCGCCAGCAATTCCGGCACCAGCGATTGTTGCAAGCGATCAACTAATTCATTGGACGCGAGAACCGAACTATCAACCACCGCACTGATATAGGCGGCGCGCAGGTTGTCGATTCGAGTAATGGAATCTTGTTGGTATTCGGTCGAAATACGAGCCACCGTATTCATCGACACCACGGTGCCGTCGGTTAACCGAATATGCGACTGTTCAATATCCGCCAGCGTCTGGCGCTTTTCTTGCGGCAGCCGAACCCGAACTTTGACTTCATCTTTATTGCGTTGATAGCGCTGAACAATGTCACCACCAAAGGTGCGCAACAAGTGTTGTGACAAGGTCGCCGTGTCCAGCCCTAACGCTCGCCCCTGCTCGGTCAGTTCAAATTTAAGTTGTGGTTGCCCTGGGTCTAAATTGTCATCAATACCACTGATGCCATTCATGCTCGCCAACACGTCTTTAAAACGTTCGCCGGCTGCCGTCACGGTTTGTTCATCCCACGACTTCAGTTCGACTTTGAAGTTATCGACCATTTCTTTTTTCGACAAAAACTTAAGCTTACGCACGCCTTCTAGCGAACCGGTGAGTTGTTGCCAAACTTTGCCGTATTCACGCGAACTATAAGCAGAGTCGCTTGCCAACTCGACTTTCACTTCGCCCTCCAAATCGCCGGTTGCCAATACTTGTAAGCTGGTCAAAGAGCTTTCCTCAAGCTGGTATTTGTCCATCAGCTGAGCGTCGGCTTGCAAGGCGGCTTGTTCAATCCGACCCAAGTTGGTTTCGGTTTGGCCAAAGCTGGCATCGTTTTGCATCGACACCGTTGCCACCACCAAATCACCAGCAATGTCGGGAAAGAAGCCAACCCGCACTGCGCCAGTCATCGGCATGCCAACCACCAGAATGAACAGGGTCACAAATGCTAGCAGTACGGCGTATCGCAACCGTAACGACCATTCAATGATTGGCCGATAGACACGATCATTAAACCACTGCAGGCCGGCATCGGCGCCGTGTTGGATCTTGCTCCAATACCCCAAAACGCCTTTTTTAATGGTGCGGTGAGTGTTCAGGTGGGCTAAATGGCACGGCAAGATCAACTTAGATTCAACCACCGACAGCAACAAACAAATGGTCACTACCGATGCAAATTGGGCATAAATCTGCCCCAACCGGCCAGTCACATTAGACAACGCCACAAAAGCAGCCACGGTGGTTAATACGCCAAACAAGGTAGGCACAGCCACTTGCATGGTGCCGCGAATGGTATTGGCGAGCGAGTCGCCCTGACGTTTACGCGAGTCGTAAATACTCTCGCCCACCACCACGGCGTCATCCACCACAATGCCTAGCGCCATGATAAAACCAAAGGTGGTCAGCTCGTTGATGGTTAACCCAACAAAGCTGTCGCCCATAAAAAACAAGGTGCCGCAGAAAATGAATGGCAGTCCGGCCGCCACCCAAAACGCGACGGTAAGGTTGAGAAACAACGCCAGCACAATAAAGACCAAGGCAATACCGGTGATGGCATTTTTACTCAGCAACGACAAGCGTTCTTTAATCAAATCGCTTTGATCATACCAAGTCAGCAACTCAACGTTGTTGGGCAAAATGCCGCGCTCGTTCCAGTTATCAACCACCTCTTGTGCTTGTTGCACAATGTCGATGACATCGCTTTGCTCATCCATCACGATCTGGATGCCCATACCGTTTTGCTGGTTGTAGTGCGACAGCGAGTACACATCATCTTCAAAGGTGTCGGTCACTAACGCCACATCGCCCAACCGGATCACGCTGCCGTTGGCCGTGGTGAACAGTGGAATATCGGCAAACGCCTTTTGCCGATAGGCTTGCTCGGATGCTTTTAAGCGCAGCACTTTTTCTTGATAGCGCAGGCTGGTGCTCAATGGCGTTGACGATTCAGCATTAACTGCATCGGCCACATCGCCCATAGTCAGGCCATAAGACAGCAATTTAGCTTCATCAATTTCTATAGAAATGAGCGGATCTTGCTTGGCAGAAATCGATAAATCACTAATGGCCGACTTGGCCAACAAGTCTGATTTCAATCGCTCGGCCAGCTCTTGCAAGGTGCCCATGTCGGCATCACCGTACAACTGAACCCAAATGGCATGATCCTGACGGCGGGCTTTTTCAATGACGGGGTTTTCCGCGTCCACCGGCAAGTTGTAAATGGCATCGACTTCGTTTTTGACATCGGTCAGCAAAGTATCGAGTGAGTAATCGGTTTTCTTTTCGATCATCACTGTACTGCCATAGGCATTCGAGGTAGACGTAATGCGCTTAATACCGGGCACAGTTTCCAGTGCTTCTTCAACTTTGAGGGCAATGCCTTCTTCAGCCAATAAGGCATCGCCGCTGTCGTAATTCATCGACACCGTAATGCGATCAGGCTCGAGCGACGGAAAGGCTTCTTTGCGCAGCTGGCCAGCCGCCAGCACGCCTAAGATCAATACACTGATCAGCAACAAATTAGCGGCTACTGGGTTTTGTGCAAACCAACTGATGAGTCCGCTGCCAGCAATGGCGTCATTCGTTGAGGGTAAAGGCCCGCTTGAATGGGGCGGTTGCGACTGGCTCATAAGGTAGGCTCCACTTGGGCATGAACACGCATTCCAGCAACATAAGTAATTAATGGGCGAGCAACGACAAGCGCTTGTGTTAAGCCAGCAACAGGACGGACATACACATATTCGCCATGAGCAAATTGCTGCTCGGCTTGGGTATTTGCCAACAACTGCTCTTTGCCATCGGCGCTAGTTTGCACATACCAAATCTCGCCAGCTTGCGAAATGGCCGATGCCGGCAGCTGCCACAGCCCGTCAACTACTCGGCCTTCAATCTGAGCAGTTACAAATTCGCCTGCCATCAACGGCGTGGGCTGACTTAACGGCTCGTCTACGACCACAACAACAGAGCGCTGACGACTTGTTTCATCCAAGTGCAATTCAGTGCGTTCAATATACCCCTGCCACTGACGCTGCTTGTCATTGCTCAATAGCGTCACTGCAATCAGAGCATCGCTTGGCGCCGATTCATTGGCCAATACCGGTAAGTTTTGCCATTGCTGCTCCGAGAGCGGCACCGCCACTTCAATACGGTCGGTGCTGTACAGCGTAGCGATGGTTTCGCCCGTTTGCAGATAGCGACCAGGTTGGACTTCTCGTGACACCACTACGGCATCAAATGGCGCGCTGATGCGCGTTTGCGCCAAGTCGTATTCGGCGCTCGCCAGTTGCTTTTGAGCCAACTGCAAGGTGGCTTCTGCAGCAGCCAATTGTGGCTTGCGTAATACCAGTGGCGAATCAGGATCACCTGTCATGCCCGAGCGCTGCCATTCAAGTTCAGCTTGCTCGCCTAATCGTTGTTCTTCCAATAGCGCTAACTGCGCGTCGGCCAATGCAACTTGGGCATCGGCAACGGCTTGTTGGTAACTTAGCGGATTGATTTGTGCTAATTGCTGCCCCTTCGCAAATACAGCGCCGGTTTTAAAATGATTGCTCAGTGCCGTCAGTTGGCCACTCACCTCAGCCACAAGCTCAAGTTCAAATTGTGATTTGGCTTCACCGTAGCCAACAATCATGGCTTGATGGCGCTGAGCAAGCGCCTCAATAACCGACACTTCTTGCAACTGTATCGGGTGTTTGTCGTTTGCCATTGATTCCATATGGTGTGTTCTGGCAGCGCGCATTTGTGCGCCGTTAAATAAAATGGCCGCAACAATAGAAACAGCCGCAACCAAGGTTGCAACGCGGGTTAGCGTTTTACGATTCATGAAGATACTCCGAGGCCTAACGCCAATCCTAAATCAATGCGATTTACCAAACGGTTATAAGTGGTTTCAATCAGTTGAGCTTCTAAATCAAAGGTTTGCTGCTGAACAGTGAGCAAATCTAGAATGTCGACCAAGCCCTGACGGTATTTAACTTGGTAGTTGTCAAAACTGCGCTCAGCGCTATGCAGCGATACCGTTAAATGTTCTTGTTGACGGCTAAGTGAGTGCTCTTGGCCCAACGCGTTTTCAACTTCGTACACAGCGTTCAGCAGGGTTTCTTGATAGCCCCAAAACGCTTGTTCTGCGGTCAGTTCGGCAATTTCAGCTTGCGCTCGCAAAGTGCCGCCTTGAAACAGTGGCGCGGTGATCTGCCCCAATAAGCTCCACGCGGGGCTTTTGAACAAGGCATCACTCGGGTTTGACGCAACTTCGGTTAACGATGCCGACAAGTTAAATGATGGCAACAGCGCCTTGTACGCCACATCGGTACGATATTGTTCGGCCACAATGCTGTAGTAGGCATTTTGCAGGTCGGGACGGCGCGCTAAATCTTGCTCCGGTAGGGTCGAAAGCGGCTGTATAACGTCTGGAAAGCCTGCGTCCACCTCAATTGCCTGTGGCTGTTCGGCACCTAGCAGCAGGGTTAAACTGCGCTGCGCTTGCGCCAATTGTTCTTGATAATTCGCTAACGTTGCACGAGCACTGGCCGACGATGATTTGGCGGTATCTAGGGTTTCTAAATCGCCCAGCCCCACGCGATAACGCTGCACAATAAAGGCTTCATTATCTTCGAGCGTTTTTAGCCGCTGGGACTCAACCACAAGCCGTTGTTTCAAATAATTAATTTGTAGCCAGTTGCGCATGATACTGGCGGCCAGGGCATCTTTTGCCGCCTGCACACTAGCCTGACTGCTGGCAATGTCCATTTCGGCAGCACTGGCGTTGTCGCTGAGCTTTTGCCACAAATCCAATTCCCAGCTCACGGTTAAATCGGCGCTGTAACTGTCATCGGCATCTTCTGCGCGTTCACCGCTAAAACCGGCATTGACCTGTGGCCGAGAATCACCCACGGTTGCTGCATGTTGGGCATAGGCAATTTTTAGCGCAATGACGGTTTGCTGAAGGTTGGGGTTATTCGCCATAGCCTGCGTCACTAACTCGGTCAGCGGCTGCAGCTCAATTAAATCGGTGATTTGCTGGGCAGTGCTGGCACCTACTTGCTGTTGCTGCCAACGCTCCTGCGTTTTCAACTGCTGCTCAGCTTGCTGATTAAAGTCGAGTTCGGACGTTGTTGTACAACCGAGTAAGCTTAAGCTAATGCACAAGCTTAACGGCAACAACACAGCCGAACGACGCGGGCGCCGAGCTTTATTTGGCAAGGAATGGGTCATCTAAAAACGGCTCAAAGTAATGGATCTGGCGGCAGCATACACAGCCGCAGGTTAAGGCTGGGTTAAGAGCCAATTGCCCGCAGTGAACTGGCTAAACTGAGCGAGTGCCGGAGATGACAGAGAATACTTAGCAGATGATTTAAAACAGTTTTTAGGATTAAAGGTAAGCATATGAGCGAGTGGCAAGCGCGTTTGAAAACGCAAACTAACCACGCTAAAACGCTAACATATTGATTAAATAATGAAAAACTTTCCCTTTAGCATTTAATAGGAAACAAACTTGGTCTCGATACATCAGGTCTCGCTTGGTTTTGCAGAGGTTGTTCATAGCAAAAATAGAAACATGATCTTAACCACTTAAAATCAATGTGTTAGGTTCAACATGAAAGAATTTGGTTTAGCGAATGCTGATTTACATATGCTGCATTCTCGATAATAAGCGTTAAGTGTCTAAGGAGAGAATGTGCGTTTACTCAGTTTTGTGATTGTGCTTCTGCCATTTTTTTCCTTTGCAGGTGATGATGCTAGTGGTCCTATTCCTTACGAGATGGACCTGTCGAAACCTTATTCAGCATATGAGCTCAACCAAAAAGATATACGCTGGTCTAGCTCTTTGGTTACTAACTTTGGGTATAAAGGCAAAGTCTTTCACTTCGTCAGAACCACCGTAAAGTTGGTTACTCCGGACGGAGTCAAAAATACGAGCGTTTATCAATGCATAGAAAAGCCAAGTAAGTTCTACGTTGTAGATGGCGATCTAATGTTTACAATAGGCGACGAGTACCCACTAAGCCCCGGTGTAGGAGGCTTTTCTATGCACAGGCCCAGCTCGGGTAACTTCATCGTTTGTCTTAATTGCTTTTCCGGAGGCGTTCCTGCAACCAGAAGCACTCCTGTAAAAATGGGCCTTATTAGGTGGCATGGTGGCGAGTTTGCTAGGTTTTAAAACAACACTTAACAAGTGACTGTGGTCTTCCGTCAATCTAATTTTAGCCAATCTTTACCAACCCCTTATTTAGGTACAAGGCAACATTTCAGATTATGCGTAAATCAGATAAAAAAATAGATAACCAACTTCGCATTATTTTAACAGGAATTTGCGAAACAGCTTTGACGGACATTAAAGGGTTTCAATGGCTAACTCACACAGTGAATTACTCAAATTTCCCTAAGAGTCTAAAAGTAGTATGCGTATTTGATACAAATGAAAACCTAGATAGCTATTTAACATCGGTAAACAACAATCTACTTCAGTCATTGGTTAAATCTGAACTTAGTGAAATTGGAATTAATTTTAAAAACATTGTAAATCATGTTTTATTTGATACCGAAGAAAACTGTGACAATCAACATAATGGTAACTGGGCTAGTAGGCTTAGTTAAATGGATCCTAATAAGCCGCTTAAGCGGGACTTAAAACAGTTTTTTAGTTCACTTTCACTCACCACTTTAGCCAACTATTAATCAGCCTAGTAATAAGGCGTCATAAACCTAGGAGCTCCAATGTCACTTATCGCAAACACTCCTGCCCCTCCATATTTTGCAGTCATCTTTACATCGACTCGAACAGAGGGAGATAACGGTTATAGTGAAATGGCAACTCGTATGGTTGAGCTCGCCGCGCAACAACATGGATTTTTAGGAATGGAATCGGCTAGAGAAGATGTAGGTATAACGGTTTCATATTGGTCTGATTTAGAGTCAATTAAAAATTGGAAAGCGAACGCTGAGCATATAGAAGCTCAAAAGACGGGACGTAAGTCGTGGTATGACTCATTTAAAGTTCGCATCTCAAAAGTAGAGCGAGAATACGGTATATAACAATAAAATTGAGCGGGATTGGTAACAGTTTGCTCGGTTCCGCTTCGATACACATTTTAGCAAGCTATTATCTGCTCCTTCGTAGGGGCGTTGATTCAACAAAGGTTTCCCCATGCTAGGAAAGCATCAGAAGCACTACCAAGATTTCTATCACTCGACTCATGAAAACGATCATTTGGATTCCAAAACGGAGCTTTTGGTGGGGCTTGCGGCGGCCATGGCGATGAACTGCTTGCCGTGTATCAACTATTACCTTAATCAGGCAAAGCAAGCGGGCATAACAAAGGGCGAGGTTTCCGATGTGACGGCCAAAGTCATGGCGGTAGCTGCCGGTCAGAAGAAGCTTCAAATGCAAGAAGTTCTCGCTAACTACAAAATCGACCTAGACTCATTTGATCAATAATTTCAAACAATAAAAACAATTAAGCACTCGCCCATATGTTGGGCACCACGTAGCTAAATAATAATGAGCATCGCTCAAATCAAGGAGAGAAATATTTTGACATTAGATGATTACAGACGTGAGTTTGAGCAGTCTTCAAACCGCTCGGTATCCATGCCAATTGCAGGGACGATAATTTGGGCTGTTGTCGCAGTTTTAAGTACACAACTTAATGAAGGAACGGCTGTCTACATTTTGCTTTTCGCTACGGGCGCCATTTTTCCTACAGCGTTAATGATTGCTAAAATTCGAAATGAAAACTTAGTTTCCCCCTCAAATCCCCTCGCAAAACTGATGGGGCTCTGCATTTTAATGGTTAACCTGCTTTGGGTTGTGCACATTCCATTACTTTTAAATGCGCCTGAATTTGTTCCATTGAGTTTGGGCGTTGGCTTGGGGCTTCATTGGGTCGTTTATTCATGGATTGTTAACCATCCTGTCGGGTTAATCCATGCAATATTGCGAAGTGTTCTAATCGTAGCGGCTTGGTATCTATTTCCTAATGACGGAATTTTGGCTATTTCTTGCGCCATTATTTTTGCTTATTTAATAAGCATTTATCAAATGTTAACGCGAGAACTAAAGCCCGCATAACTTGGCCGTTGGCAGCGAATGCTTCGTCGTTGGCGCGAGCAACTATTCGTGATTATTGCTAAGCAGTGACCCGTCTCTAAGTGACTCGCCTGTAAATGAGGCGAGTCATCAACGTATTCGACTCCAAGTCGCTGCCTAGCGTCTGTCAGGACGCGGAGTTTGCAAGCTCAGATCCCCTCTCCTCCGGCTTGTTTTATTCTCACCGTTTTTTATCGCTCAGCCTTTGCAGGTAGCGCTAGACCTAACCCAACTGCCTGCACGATTGCCGCTTAATCAGCTCACAGCCAACGGTGATCCGTTGTTGGGTTTGGGTTTTATCCTGCACTTGCTTAAGAAGTAATTCCGCCGACTGGTAGCCAATTTGGTAGGGCTGCTGTTTCACCACTGTTACCGGCACTTTGAAAAATTCAGCCATGGGCAATTCGTCAAACCCAATCAGTGACACATCTTCAGGAATACTGAGCTGCGCTTGTTCAAACGCTTTGAGTAAGTCGGTGGTTACCGCTAAGTGTTGGCTGAAAATGGCAGTGGCACCGCTGGCTGTTATGAGTTGCTGTGGCGTTTGCTGCAAGCCGCCATCGCGCTGCCAATATAAAATGAGCGCCGGATCAACGGTTATATCATGTTGTGCCAACGCAGCTTGGTAACCCAGAAAGCGCTCGTTGCGCGATTTCACATCCTGAAAGTCTTGCGTGGCAAAGCAAATTCGCTGGTGACCAAGTTGAATTAGATAGTCCGTCGCCTCATAAGCGGCTTGGTAGTAATCCGACAGCACAATGTTTTTAGCGCGTTCATTGTGCTCTAACTGAAACTGCACAACCGGCAGACCTTTACTTTCGTAATCAGCAATCAGCGCATCATTCTGCCCTGAAGAGGCGATAATCAAACCGTCCACCCGCAATTCACTTAACGATTTAAGCGAGCGCGCTTCAACCTCAGGATCAAAGTCTGAATTGTAAATAATGACGTTATAGCCACTGGTTTTGCAGTAGTCGTCTATGCCCCGAATAGCGCGGCTGGTGTAGTGGCCGGTCACATCACGCACCACCACGCCAATGGTTTTGGTGGTATCGGTTTTGAGGCTCCGCGCAATGGGGTTTGGCGCGTAATTGAGCTCTTTTACCGCCGCTTCAATCCGTTCTCGAGTTTTACTCGACATGAATTCGAAGCGCCCATTGAGGTATTGCGACGCGGTACTTTTAGACACGCCAGCTAACTCGGCAACATCAATTAGTCTTACTTTGGCTTTGGCCATAACTTCTTCAAATCTGTGATCGTCGGAACATTCTAACAAGACTGGCGCGGGGATCGATTGACAGTCTCCATTTGCGTGGTATTTTAAATAACTAAACCGGTTTAGTAAACCGTTTTATATAATCAGAAATGATTAGCCCTTTGCCTTATAGGCAGGTGTATGAGGGGCATGAATTGAGTTAAGCAACAGCAGCGTTCGGATCGGAAACCGCTTAAAAGTCGTCCGGCATGAAATGCCTGTGAAATTGAGGTGTTCAGTTGAAAATCAAACAGATTAAAGTGTTTGTCTGCAGTCCAGGACGGAACTTTGTAACGGTCAAAGTCATCACCGAATGCGGCATTTACGGTGTGGGTGATGCCACCTTAAATGGCCGCGAGCAGGCCGTAGCAACCTACTTGCAAGAACATGTTGCGCCCTGCCTGATTGGTCGTAGCGCACACGATATTGAAGATATTTGGCAGTATTTATATCGCGGCGTTTACTGGCGCAAAGGCGCGGTGAACATGGCTGCAATTGCCGCCATTGATATGGCGTTATGGGACATCAAAGGCAAGGCCGCAGGCTTGCCGGTATACCAATTGTTAGGTGGCAAAAGCCGCAAAGGCGTGACCTTGTATGCTCATGCCAACGGCGAGAACATTGCAGATACCCTCGACAAAGCCGAGCAACTCAAAAATGCAGGCTTCAAAGCCATTCGCCTGCAGTCGGCGATCCCTGGGTTAGCTGTCACGTATGGCGTGCTTGGCGATAAGAAAGATTACTTTGAGCTGCAAGGCAATCGCCCGCTGCCGCCCGAAGAAGAATGGTCAACGCAAAAGTACTTTGCCATGGTAGGTGATTTGTTTGCACAGGCTCGCGCTCGTTTAGGCAATGATGTTGAATTGCTGCACGATGTGCACAGCCGCTTAACGCCTATTGAGTCGGCGCGCTTGGGCAAAATGCTTGAACCCTACAACCTGATGTTCTTAGAAGATGCCTCTATGGCAGAAAACCAAGACAACTATCAGGTTATTCGCCAGCACACCACCATTCCACTGGCCATTGGTGAAACCTACAACACCATCTGGGATTGTAAGGATCTCATTCAGAATCAATTGATCGACTACATCCGCGTGGCGGCAACTCATGCTGGCGGCATTACATCGCTGCGTCGCATTGCCGATTTTGCCAGCTTGTATAACGTCAAAATGGCGCCTCACGGTGCGCCTGATTTGTCCCCCATCTGCTTTGCCGCGCACAGCCATTTGAATATTTGGGCACCTAATTTTGGTATTCAGGAATTTGTTGGGCTTGGCAATGAACAAAGCCAGCAGCTATTCCAGCAGAGCATTACCGTTGAAAACGGCATGGCTTACGTTAGTGATGCGCCGGGCTTAGGCGTCGATTTTAATGAAGAAGCTGCCGAACAATTCCCATACAAACGTTCTTATCTGCCGGTCAGTCGGCTCGAAGATGGCACGCTTTGGAACTGGTAATAAACAACGACATGGCTGGCACTAAATGCCAGCACTACAGTCAAAACGATGAATCAATTTAGTCAGGTAACACGATGAGCAATAAAGTAAAAGTTTTAGTACACGGAACAGGTTTTGCGGGTCAGGGTCATGCTGAAGCATTTCGTTATGCCGGTGCCGAAATTGTCGGCATTGTCGGTCGTACCGAAAGTGTGGTGAACGAAGTGGCCAAAAAAATGGGCATTCCTTATGCGGGCACCGATTGGCAGCAAGCACTGCAAGATTGTAAACCCGATGCCGTCACCATTGCTACGCCGGGCGGTGCGCACTACGACCCAATTACTCAAGCAATTGAATTTGGCTGCCATGTGTTTTGCGACAAACCACTAACGCAGAGCGGCGAAACCGCCAAAGCACTGCACGATCTGGCGGTGGCCAAGGGCGTTAAAACGGCGTTTGCTGCCAGCTTCCGTTATATGCCCGATGTGATGCATGCCAAACGGTTAGTGGCCGAGGGAGCCATTGGAGAGCCGCTGGAAGTGGAGTGTATTTCACATTTTAATCTTGAGCGCGATATTCCATTTGGCTGGTCACATCGCAAAGAAGATGGCGGTGGCCGCCTGAACAACAACTTCACCCACAAGCTGTCGATTGTCACCTCCGTAATCGGTGAGAAAATCCTCTCGATCAATGGCGAAGTACGTGACGATTTAGGCAAAGCGCCCATCGTTGAAGGTGTTCATAACTTTAAAACCCGCCGTGATTTCATTCCAAAAGATCTTAACGATCCCTCGCTGAAATGGGGCGAATCGAACGTTGAATGGTCCTATACGGTGCTGGCTCAACTGGAATCAGAAATGGCCAAGCAGCCTGTTTCTGTGCTGTTTAAACACGGCGGCTTGCACCCGCGCTTTAACGAAGACTACATCGCGTTTTATGGCAGCAAAGGGTCTATCTACATCAAAGGCCATTACGGTAGCGGCCCACTGTATTTATACGGTGACAATAAAACCTGGCAAGAGCTGCCTCTCCCTGCCGACATTGCTGCAGATATACCGGATGTGGACGGTGATACCGAACGCAACTGGCGCTATCTGATCCGCGAATTTGTGAAAGACATTCAAGGCCAATCGGTTGCGCCTTACCAAACCTTCAAAGAAGGTAGCCAATATCAGCAACTCATTGACTTAATTCGTCAAAACGACAACTGGGTTGACGTGACACACCTGCAATAAGAGGTACGCTCATGCAGTATGAGTATTTAGTCATTGCCGGGTATTTTGTGATGATTGTAGGCATTGGCTTTGCGTTTAAGCGCATGGCCAAGCACTCCACCAGCGATTATTTCCGCGGTGGTGGCCGCATGTTGTGGTGGATGGTTGGCTCCACCGCATTTATGGCGCAATTTTCAGCTTGGACGTTTACCGGTGCAGCGGGCAAAGCCTTTACTGACGGCTTTGCCGTGAGTTTAGTGTTCTTCGCCAATACCTTTGCATACTTCTGCGGCTGGGCGTATTTCTCGCACCGCTTTCGTCAAATGCGGGTCGACACGCCAAGTCAGGGCATTAAGCGTCGTTTCGGTTCGCAAAATGAAGCGTTCTTTTCTTGGGCGCTGATTGTCTTCAGTTTGATTAATGCTGGCGTCTGGCTCAATGCGCTAGGCGTGTTTGCCAGTGCCGTGTTCGATGCCGATATCAGCGTCACCATTATTGCCACTGGGCTCACCGTGTTGTTTGTGTCGGTGCTCTCAGGCGCGTGGGGCGTGGTGGCCTCCGACTTTGTGCAAACCCTAGTGGTGGCTGTGGTTTCAATCGCTTGTGCCATTGTTGCCTTGGTGATGGTCGGTGGCCCCGGTGAACTGGTGACTCAATTCCCGAGTAACTTTTTCATTGGCCCAGACATGAACTACCCGCTGTTGTTAGTCGGCACGTTTGTGTTCTTCCTCGCCAAGCAGATGATCACCATTATGAACTTGAACGACTCGTTTCGGTTCCTTAACGCTAAAGATACCCATAACGCCCGAAAAGCGGCTCTGCTGGCCATGGGATTAATGGGCTTTGGTAGCATCATTTGGTTTGTGCCGCCTTGGGCTTCTGCCATTTTGTACCCAGATGCAGCCTCGGCTTATTCCTCTTTGGGCAATAAAGCGGCGGATGCGGTGTACTTAGTATTTACCCGTAATGCGATGCCGCTGGGCACCGTTGGCTTGCTCATGGCCGGTTTGTTTGCTGCCACCATGTCGTCGATGGATTCAGCGCTGAACAAAAATGCGGGCATTTTTGTTCGCAGCATTTATCAGCCACTGTTGGCACGCAAACAGCGCAAAGTAGATGATATCAAGTTGCTGAGCATCAGTCGTTTGGTCAGTTTCGTTAGTGGTTTGCTGGTCATTATGGTGGCGTTGTTCTTTGGTTCACTAAAACAACTGAGCCTGTTCGATCTGATGATGCAGCTGTCCACCATGATTCAGGTGCCGTTGCTTATTCCACTCATCGTCGGTCTGTTTATTCGTAACACGCCGAAGTGGGCACCATGGGCAACCGTGGCGCTGGGCTTGTTTATCTCGTGGCTGATGATGAATGTGATCACGCCGCAAGTGGTGGCCGATTGGTTTGGTTTAGGTGAGTTGACCCGTCGTGAGTCGGTGGATATGAACCTGATGCTTACCATTGCTGCACACTTGTTTGTAACCGCAGGCTTCTTCTGCCTGACCAGCTTGTTTTATGTCGAGTCGAAGGACGAGCACAAAGCCGAGCGAGAGGCCTTCTTTGCCGATCTGCAAAAGCCAGTGATTGCCGGTGACGAACAAGATGATTACGACTGCCAGCAACGCAATAAACTAGGCACCATGGTGATGATTATGGGGTCGGGCATGATGCTGATGGCCTTAATCCCGAATCCGTTGTGGGGCCGGCTCGTGTTCGTTGCTTGCGCCGCCACAATTTTGTTGATTGGCGCTCTTTTGAAAAAGAGTGCCACACCAAAAGAAGCATTGGTCGCCGTATCAGAGGTGAAAGCCGAGTCATGAAATCAACCATCAAACGACTAACAATAACTGCTGTCGCGCTAATGGCAGCCTCCCATGTTTGGGCCAACCAAGACAGCGTTCAATTGAGCCACGGGGTTGATGAGTCGGCGGGTAAACTGCCGGCGTACATCATCACCCTTGCTGATGCGACCTTCTATTTGGAAAAGCAAGGCGGTGGTCTGTCGTCAATTGTCGACAGAGATGGCGTCAATTGGCTGGGGTTCCACAACAAAAAAGGTTCTGGCCACCAAGGCGAATATCGTGGTTTTCCTAATGCCGTGCACAAGCAAGATGGCAATTACTTTCATGCGCAGAACGCCACTACCGACTTTTCAAGCTCAGAGGTAGCCATCAATTCAGCACAGCATGTGCGGATTGTGTTCACATCTGGCAACACTAAGTGGCAAGGCGTATACGATTTTTACCCTGATCGTTGTGATTTCACCATGACGCGCGTGAGCCCCGGTTTCCATTACTGGGTGCTATACGAAGGCGTGCCAGGTGGCAGCATGGACAAAACTGATTTCTGGTTTGCTTCTGTGGATGACAAAAAGCACCCGATTGAAGAGTCTCACCACGGCGATTTACCAGCACCGGAATGGTTTGCCTTTGGCGATGCTGACAGCTCTAGAATGCTTTATGTTGTGCAACATGACGATGATGCGTTAGCCGATAGCTACGAGCACCGACCGTTTATGACGGTGATGGGCTTTGGCCGCCTGCACAAAGATAAGTTTTTAAATACGCCCAATACCTTTTCCATTGGGTTTGTTGAGTCAACTCATTACTCGGATGTTCAACAGCGAATTCACGATATTGTGGGGATGCCAGTTGCCACCGAAAGTAGCGAATGAGTTTGAGTTAAGCGCCCTATTCGGCAGTATTGCTGAATAGTAGCCTGCTCGCTTTAGGGCAAAGCGAGCAGGCAGTTCAACCTTCAATACCAGTTGAATTAGCGCAAAAGGTTTGCTGGAAGGTTAGCTCTTTTTATCGGATCGTTGCTGCCCTCGGTTGCTACCACCTTGCTCAGACGCCGCTTGATTTCGCCCCCCGCGCAAGTTTGCATTGTCCGACCCGCCTTGAGAGCCAATATTGTATTTTTCTTCGTAAGCAGCAC
The DNA here is from genome assembly GCF_019457915.1 of Neiella holothuriorum. Classification (GTDB taxonomy): domain Bacteria; phylum Pseudomonadota; class Gammaproteobacteria; order Enterobacterales; family Neiellaceae; genus Neiella; species Neiella holothuriorum. Next base: position 367,497 of record NZ_JAHZSS010000001.1, on the reverse strand, counting down.
TAACCGCAGTACTTTTTGTAAGTACATTCAGGTAAGCAAGGTTGTTACTACACTTGATGATCAAATCAGCAAGCTCTGACAACTCCTCTCCTTTCACGTAATAAAGTTGTTTCGATAGTTCTTCGATTTCTCGAACCATCAGGGCTTTACCAACTTTTGAATACGTCTTTTCAGATTCTTTAAATTTGCTACTCAAGTATTGTTCAATGGTTTCTTCTGTCGGTAACGAACCGAGTAACAGAGCGATGATCACAAAGCCGTCGTTTTGGCTAACAACTGAGTTATCGCGCTTTCTGCGAGAAAGTAATAGTCCTAAGAACAGCCAAGCAGCTTCTGCAATTTCTAGATTGTCGTCAGCAGATTTGCTCTTCTTCTGTTGAAACGAAGAAATACGCAGTAGGTCTTGCCGAAAGTGGTCAAACAACGGCATCGCCCGCAATTCCATGAGACCAATCCCAAAGTTTCTCACGCCCTTGTTAAGGCCACTGATCACGTTAAGTACATTAAAGAAGTCGTCATCTTCGCGAACGATACGCTCTACCGCGATACGTGCTTCTTCAGATTCAAAAAAAGTATCAACATAGTTCTCTTGCTGATGATTACTTTCTGATTCTGAAGTAGATTTTGACGCTTTACTGAAATTGGGCTTTCGACTGAGAGATTCTTGTTCTTGTTGCGCAGTGAAGTACAACACGGAACGAAAGATAGAGTCTTTGAACGCCTCTTCGATCGTTTCTACAAGCACCTCAAGTTTATCTTCTAGCTTTTCCTGCAAACGGCTTTCCGGATCATGATTGAGCTGAGACTTAACCGTGCTCTTAGGTTTGCCCGATAAGGTATTGGTCAAAAAAGCGGGAATGTTTTCTTCGTGGTAGATCTCTTTTGCGTGTAACAGTACTGCGGCACTGGCTCGCTTGGCGTCAGAAATTGAACGGGTCAGCCGAGAGTTCAGGGTCGAAATACGGTCAACGTGTTCAGCCCACACTTTGACTTGCTCGCGGATGGAATCGTTTTGCTGAATGCTGGCCGTCAGACCTGCAATACGGATGGCGACTAATGCGCCTGCAAATCCTAATGCCCAGCCACCAAGCGCATCAAAAATGCCAGTGTCTTCCTGTGAGATGTAAGGCTTCACAAGGGCTGCAGGCATCAGCTGCCACTTTATCGTGAGCCAAAACAGGATAAATGTGACGGCGCCAAAAAACAGCGTCCAGACAATGAGTTGGCTTTCAGGGCTGAACAGTGTCCGTTTCAACCAGTGATGGGAGTAAGCCTTCTGAGCCTTATCTGCCATTAGATGCCATCCCGATTGCTTTCACTGTTTTGTTGCTCGAGTATGGCCTCAATCGCTTGCTTCTGATCCTCAGTTAAGCTTTGCATCTTATCTTTTACTGATTCGACCCAGCGGCGATCGTCGACTTTGTCTTTGTAGCCGTCAAGCAAGCCTTTAAGCTTTTTGCCGGCAGCTTGGCTGTCAGATAGCAGCAGCGAGAAAAGCTCTTCATAAGTGGCTTCTGTGAACTGGATAATAAAAGTCACAATCCGATGAATTTGGGTGGTGTGTAGTGTCCCCTCGCCCAGCGGTATGTCGATGGATACTTTTAATTCGCCGTCGGAGGGATCGAGCGACATTGCCAAAAACTTGTACTCGAATTGAAACCAGGCAATGGCAGTAGCGATTAAACTATATTCGGTTTTATCCAAATCAAACTGGTACAGCCACGGTGTTTCAAGACGCAGTAGTTCTTTGTCTGAATAGTTGATGACAACATTAACATTCTGGTCGCCCTTTGGATTAATGTATTTTGTAGTCGAAAAACCGAAAACATAGCGCTCTCTTTCTTCTTGATGACTGTTTTTGTACTCTTTTTCCGCAAAGTACTGCTCAAGAACTTTTGCTAACGGCTGAGCATGCGCTTGTGACGCTTCGTTGGTTTGTGGCGCCGCCTCTTCGCTTTCTTTTATCGCGTTTTGGGCACTGGTGACCACTTTCATCAACAAGGAATCAGCCGTCTCAACAAGGCTATCAAACTGTTTAGTAAAATCTTCGATACTGACGTCGGTTGCATCGTAAGCCACAGCAAAGCCATCTGAATCAATAATGATAAACAGACCTGAATCGTCATCTTTCTTTTGAATTGTCTCTTTTTGTTGCGCCTTTAATACCTTCGCTGCCAACTCCGTTAAGGCGTCGTCGTCATATAAATTGAAATAAAGGTGGGCCTTGGTCTCACTGCCATGAGCACTAATTGACAGTGCTAGCTGGCTTTCGTCAATTTCGCGGGAGATGGTAAAGGGAGACTTTGTTTTAACAGACCAACCATCATTCTGCGCGGCAATAACGGAAAGGAGGTCGGAATAGGCTTGCAATAAATTCATAAAGGATTCCATTCAAAATTCTGAGTAGGTCGGCAAGTGGCTACAATGGATGGGCAATGTTCGCGGAAAGCAATGCACTGTAGGCTTTAGTTATGGTCTCATTTAACGTGAAAAATATCGCCAATTCAATAGAGTAAGGAAAGTAACAAATTGGTTTCTACTAGCATCACGAACCGTAGAACCACATGTTGTAAATAAATCCCGAGGCATGACAGAATGGCGCCCCACTCGTCAGGTGCTTAACAGGGAACGTCTACTTGAGAACACTACTTCTTTTTGCCAAACATATCGCGATCAGTGAAAAATCTGACCAGCTCACCCCCGAACATGTTTCCGCCGCTTTTTTCTGTTTAATTTCTCATGCATACAATAAAGACAGTGAGCCCTATCAAAAGCTGGCATCGTCAATTTTGCGCAGTGCCACGATCACAGTGTTGTCGGCTAGATATTGCTCTGATTTAAGTAAGTCATTGATCAAACAAATGGAAGAACGTCGTTTTATACCGTTCTCCCCTGAGCTTAAAGAATTTATCGATGAGCTTACCTCCGACGACGCAGGCCGTGAGTTGAAAAACATGGTGGATTTGTTCGACGTGCCCGACGCGCCATCCGATTATATTGACCAACTCAAAAGCTTTGAACAACTCAAACAAACGCTATTGGATGAAGTGTACGGCCAAGATCACGCCGTAGAGCTTTTAATCGATAGCATGGTAAAAGGGCTCTGGCAGCCACGGCAAAATAGACCGCAAGGCCTATTTTTATTTGCTGGCCCTGCCGCCTGCGGAAAAACATTTTTGGCAGAACGCTTTGCTCATCACCTCGGTAATGAGTATTCGTGCAAAGTATTTGATATGACCCAGTACACCAACGCCAATGAAAGTTTTGGTTTGGTGGGCGCCAAAAAAACCTACGATGATGCGGCACCAGGTGTTCTCACAACTTTTGTTGAGAAGCATCCAAAATCGGTGATCGTATTTGACGAGTTTGAAAAAGCACATACGCAAGTATTGTTAGCCTTACTCCGTATGCTTTCAGCCGGATTAGTCACCGATGAATACACGCAAAAGGAAGTCGACTTCCGCAAAACCATTGTGGTGTTCACCTCGAATTTGGGCAGTGCGGTTTACAATAAGCAGGGCTATCTGAGCAGTATCGAAAGCCAGCCGGAACAAGCGCGTGCAGCCATGCTCAGCCAACTGCGCAACGAAACAAAAATCGAGCGGGATCGTGAAGTCAAAGCTATTCCCCCCGAATTCCTGTCTCGGTTGTCTCAGGGAAGTATTGTACTTTTCAAAACGCTCGGCGTACCAGAGCTAACCCAAGTTGCAAACAAGCAGGTCACCACAGATCTCAAGCACTTTACCAAGAAAAGCGATATCTATTTCGAGCCGCTCGAAGACGATGTTTTAAGACTGCTACTCACCACCTTTGCGCCATTTTTTGATATTCGCGATATCAAGGCAAATATTGCCGGCAAAGTGCTTGATCCCATTACCGACTTTATGCGACTCAACCCGGAAACTAATTTTTCCAAGATCGCGCTCTCGCTCGGCGATGAAATCCTTAACTTGTTAGCAAGTGAAACCTTTGACAGCCAAGTTCAAGCGCTGAGGCTTCGGCACGAAGTGCTGTGCGTGGAAACATCGTGCAGCTTAGCTGAAGACATTCTCACAGTTAACTTTTCTCATGCCTCTCGCAAGCTGTTACTCAGCACAGAAGACGTAGGAGAAAGCGGTGGCATTGTTCTGGATATGCCAACAATTCAGTTCAGTGATATTGCTGGCCATGACGTCGTAAAAGCTCGGTTGAGAGAAACCATTAATATTCTTAGCCACGGCGATCAACTGGCTCAAGCTGGCGTATCACCGCCCAAAGGTATGGTGCTTTACGGCCCGCCAGGAACCGGTAAAACCACACTCGCTAGGGCATTAGCCAGTGAAGCCGGCATGCCGATCGCCACCTGTTCCGGTAATGAACTTCTCTCTGATAACTTTATGAAGTCTTTGTTTCAGCGGGTGAGAAAATACGCGCCATGTATCTTGTTTATCGACGAAATCGATGCGCTACCCAAACGTGGTGACGCAGGGCCGAAAGCCGATGCACTGATAAACCGACTGCTAACCGAAATTGACGGCTTTACTCAGGCCCGCGAGCCGGTATTCATTGTTGCTGCCACCAATCGATTAGAAAAGCTTGATGAAGCATTGTTGCGCTCTGGACGGCTTGACTTGCACGTGCACGTGCCGTGTTTAGACAAAGACGCGCGCCGCTGGTTTATGGAAAAGTTTTTGCGTTACGACGGCTATGAAACCGACATCAACATCGATTTAATCGTGTCATTAACGGCCGGAATGAGTGGTGCCGATTTAGAAAAAATTCACCGTGAAGCGGTATTGCGCGCACTCAGTGAAGACAATCGAAAAATCGATCAAAGCACCTTGGTTGAGGAAATTAATATTCTCAAATACGGTGCCAAGCGCTCGCTTGATAATAGTGAAAAAACGCTTGCAGAAACCGCTTATCACGAGGCCGGACACGCCGTTATTTCCAAGGTGCTGTTGCCTGAACAGGTTATTGAGCAAATTAGTGTGGTGCCTCGAGAACAAACCTTGGGCATGGTTGCGTACAGTAACGATCAACACATTTCGACCACCAAGTCGTTCTGGTTTTCTAGAACTTGCGTGGCGTTAGCCGGTAGAGCGGCACAAGTAAAACAATTCGGTGACGAAGGACTCGATACCGGAGCCAGTAGCGATCTCAGAAACGCGATGTGGTCGGCATGGTCAGCCATTGCCAAACACGGCATGCACCCAGATAGCTACAACATCGACGTTACAGCCTTGAACCAATGCTCCGGCGAGAATTATTTCCAACAGCACACCGAAGCGCTGATTAAACAATGGCTAGACGAAGCAACAGCCAAAACAGCGCAACTCGTAGCGCAGCAATGGCATCAAATTGACACGGTTGCAAAGGCGTTACTTGATAAAGAAGTGTTGTCTGAAGCTCAGTTTGAGGCGCTTCTCGCTCAGTAACAAATCTCTGTAAGGCAGACTCAGCCGCACCAAGTATCGCGCGCAAACCCCAAAGGTTTTATGGAGAGCGTTGGATATCTTGATGTGGTTGAGTTGTATGACCGTTGTGACATGCGTTTTGAGCTCGTTGCGCTGTATTGTGTTCACGGTTTCTATTTCGAACAATCACGTCCATCAATCAACTGATGGCGCAGTAATCGGTAGAAGGGAATCGCTTTGAGTAGCTCTTCGATCGGCAACAACGCAAACGCCCACACCAAGCCCCAATCAAAATACAAAATAACTAAGCCACAGAGCGGCACACCCACCAGCCATTGCGTAACAAAGTGTATTTTAAGCACTTGCACACTACGCCCCATTGCTCTGAGCGAATTGCCAGCAATGGTGTTAAAGGTGCGTACCAATGGCAGCGCAATATAGAGCGGCGCAATGCTTGCCAGCGCAACATAGGTTTGCTCGGTCACGTTGGGGTAGACCACTTCCACCAGCAAACTAAAGCCAAACAAGGCGGCCGACACCGCACAGGCCATTAGCGCACCGAGTTTGATACAAGCCCGCACAATCAGTGCTAAATGATTATGCCTGCCTTTGCCAATGGCTTGGGTGATGCTAATAGAATTAGCCTGCGCCCACGCCACAATGAATTGGGTGGCAATACGTAGCCAAGGAAAAATCAACGTGATGGCGACATAGGAATAAATATTTAGCTGGGCAAACAACAGTTGATAAACCGTATTGCCAACGGATAAGACAATGAAATTGGTGGCCACCGGCCAGATCTCAGCAAAGTGTTGTGTCAATTCAGAGCGGTTAAATTTAAGCGTAAAGGCGGGTAAATCCGTTTGTTGAGCAAGCCGCCACAACAAATACAACAGCCGCACGGTAATGGCCGCTAAACTACCAAAGGCGGCTCCAACAAACCCTAAACCTTCCCAGCCAAGGTTTTCCCCTCCTAAACCTTGCCAATTCAAACCAAGCGCACTCACCCCAAAAATCAGCACAAAGCTAACGACGGCGTTAAACGGCAGCTCTAGTAAATAAGCCTGAAAAGGCGTTTTGGTATCACCGCGGCCATTGAGCAGCGCAATAATAGTTTGCGCCAGCGCGTTGAGAAGCAGGATGTATTGCCCCACAGCCAGATACTCTTGTACCTTGTCAGCAATGTCCTGGCGATCGGTTAAGGCATTCACCGCAGGCTCTAACCAGAGATGAAAAATCAGCAAAAACAAAAACGCGGCGGCTAGATTAATCAGCAGTCCGTTGATCACGGTTGAAGCCAACCCTTGCTGATCATTCGCGCCAAACACCCGCCCAACAATAAGCTGGGTGCCGTTGGCCAATGCCAATTGCACGCCTAGCGCAAACGCTAATATGGTTGACGCAATCCCCATAGCTGCCAGCGGTACTTCACCCAACGGCGAGACCAACAAGGTGTCGATGATTAGCATCGACTGCATCAGCAAGGCATTGAGAGCAAGAGGCCAAGCCAACGCAAGGTTCTTACGCAGGTAAACCCGACTTAATCGATGTGAGGAATGCTGAGAAAACGCCGACAATCAAAGGCTCCGAGGCTACCAAAATAGTTGTTCTGAACGACTAGCTATTGTGCCAAAAAGTGACAATCAAATCAGTGTTATTGGTAGTGTTGATGTATCGGTGTGATGAGTGGGGCAACAAACAAAAGTGTGCAGTGCCCGTCATCAGGCACTGCAATAAACGCACAGGCAGCCAACGCCGCCAATGGTTAGGCGTCTTGACTCGCTCGGTACTCGTCGTAGGTACCTTGGAAGTCGATCAGCTTACGATCTTTGATTTCTACCACGCGAGTTGCCAGCGACTGGACAAACTCTCGGTCATGGCTGACAAAGATCAGGGTGCCTTCATAGTGCTCAAGAGCCAAGTTGAGTGCTTCAATGGCTTCCATGTCGAGGTGGTTGGTTGGCTCATCCATCAGCAAGACATTGGTCTCTTGCATCATTAACTTGCCGAACAACAGTCGGTTTTTCTCACCACCAGAACACACAGTGACCAGTTTTTTGTAATCATCAGCTGAGAACAGTAAGCGGCCAAGCATGGCGCGAACAATTTGATCATCATGGCCTGGCTTACGCCATTGGCTCATCCAATCAAACACATTCATTCCTTCAGGGAAGTTGCCTGCATGATCCTGTGGGCAGTAACCCAAGCTGGCATTTTCAGACCACTTGATAACCCCTTCATTGGCGCTCAACTGATCCATTAAGCAGCGCAAGAAGGTGGTTTTACCGGCACCATTGTCACCAATCACAGCAAGTCGAGTACCGGCTTCAATGATCATGTTGCCGTCACTAAACAAGGTGTCACCATCAAAACCATGGCTTAAATTTTCAAGGATCAGCGCTTGGCGGTGCAGCTTCTTCTCTTGGTTAAAGCGAATAAACGGGCTAACGCGGCTCGACGGTTTGATATCGTCCAGTTTGATTTTGTCAATTTGACGCGCTCGCGAAGTTGCTTGCTTCGCCTTTGACGCATTGGCAGAGAAACGACTAACAAATTGTTGCAGCTCGGCAATTTGAGCTTTCTTTTTGGCATTGTCCGATTGAAGCTGTTCACGCGCTAACGTAGACGCCCGCATGAAATCATCATAGTTACCCGGATAAACACGCAGCTCACCATAATCAATATCAGCCATGTGGGTGCACACCGCATTGAGGAAGTGACGATCGTGCGAAATGATCACCATGGTGCTTTTACGTTCGTTCAACACCTTTTCAAGCCAGCTGATGGTTTCAATGTCGAGGTTGTTGGTTGGTTCGTCGAGTAGCAGAATATCGGGATCCGAGAATAACGCCTGCGCGAGCAAGACTCGCAATTTCCAACCCGGTGCGACTTCGCTCATTGGGCCAAAGTGCAATGACTCTTCGATACCAGCACCAATTAAAATTTCACCGGCGCGGCTCTCGGCACTATAACCATCCATTTCGGCGAACTGAGTTTCTAGCTCGGCAACGATCATGCCTTCTTCTTCAGACATTTCAGGTAACGAGTAAATACGGTCACGCTCTTGCTTCACTTCCCACAATTCTTTGTGGCCCATGATGACCGTATCAATCACCGTGTACTCTTCAAACGCAAACTGGTCCTGATGGAGCTTGCCTACGCGCTCATTAGGCGTGATGCTGACGTTTCCAGCACTTGGGGCTAGGCTGCCATCCAAAATTTTCATGAAGGTAGATTTGCCACAGCCATTGGCGCCAATTAGGCCATAGCGATTGCCGTCAGAGAACTTAACGGAGATATTTTCGAACAATGGTTCGGCACCAAACTGCATGGTGATGTTTGCGGTTGAGATCAAAAGAGCGTTTCCTGAGCTAGATGGGTATTTATGCTTAACGCGCGCACTATAGGGATCTCAGGCCTAAAAATCGAGTGAAACTGTGTGAAATTTATTCGCTGGTAATTTTTACCGGTTAGATTCACTCAACAAACTGACCCTATATTCGGCCAAAAGCCCGCCGATATTGGCGAGCTTTTGGCAATCAAAACCATTGAGCTGATAAGCCGGAGCTTCAGCTTTAATGGCTCATTAGCTGTAGCGATAGGGGCGACCGGCCTTGGTCATATCAGCATTGTATTTTTTGAAGATCTCCACCACCTTGGCTTTGGTCGGGGATTCTTTGGCAATTTCATCCCAGAACTTATGAGCTTCCGCTTCAACCGTCGCCCACTCTTCATCAGGAATGGAAGTTAGCTTCATCTTACTTCCATCAACCCGCAAGGTAGCTTCACCTCCCCAGTACCACCACTGACGGTAATAGTGCGAACTATCCATGGTCAGTTGCAGTAAATCTTTTAAATGAGCAGGCAGTTCGTTGTAGCGATCCATGTTGGCAAAGAAAGAGCCAATCCAAGCGCCAGAAATATTGTTGGTCAGGAAGTAGTCGGTCACATTAGCCCAACCCACCGTGTAATCTTCGGTAATACCAGACCAAGCGATACCATCAAGCTCGCCGGTTTGCATCGCCATTTCTACGTCTTCCCAAGGAATAGATACGGGTACGACACCAAATTTCGACAGGAATCGTCCCGCCGTTGGGAAGGTGAAAACGCGCAATCCTTTAAGATCATTCAAACTGGTGATCGGCTTTTTAGTGGCGAAGTGGCATGGATCCCAAGCCCCTGCAGACAAGTGCTTCACACCCACTTTGGCGTATTCTTCTTGCCAAATTTTGCCCAGACCGTATTGGTTAAACAATACAGGCACGTCCAACGAATAACGGCTACCAAATGGGAAATAGCCGCCAAACGTGGTGACTTCGGTGGGCGATGCCATGGAATCATCGTCAGACTGAACGGCATCGATAATCCCTTTTTGCATTGCGCGGAATAGCTCACCCGTTGGTACCAATTGATCGGCAAAGTACAGCTCAATTTGCATCTCTTCACCGGCAATGCGGTTGAAGGTTTCAATGGCCGGCTTAATCACGTGTTCGGCCAGCGCTGGGCCTGCATAGGTTTGCATGCGCCACTTGATCTTCGGCTTGGCGGCAAAAGTACGGGCGGGAGCCAGTGCTGTTGCACCAGCCAATGTTGCGGCAGACGTTAAAAACTTGCGTCTTGATGTCATGGTTAATCCTCCGATTGGCTATAGGGTGACGAGATCGACCCGCCGTTAGTTCGAGCTTTATTGCTGTATGAGCAAGCAGCCAGCACAATCAGTGCGCTAGTTGCCGTAAACTTTTTCCGGTAACCACATGGCAAGATCAGGAAACACCATGATGAGAATGAGCGACACCAGCATGATGACCACAAAAGGGGCAACCGAGCCGTAAATATCTCGCAAGCTGATTTCTGGTGGTGCCATCGCGCGCATCAAAAATAAGTTGTAGCCAAACGGTGGTGTCATATAAGCAATTTGCGAGGTCACCGTGTAGAGCACGCCGTACCAAATCAAATCGAATCCCAACGCATTCACGAGCGGCACATAGAGCGGCGCCACAATCACCAACATGGCGGTGTCGTCAAGGAAGGTTCCCATGATCAGAAATGACAGCTGCATCAAAATGAGGATGGTCCAAGGGCTAAGGCCTAATTGATCGGTAAACAGATGCTCAATGGATTTCACGGCACCAAGGCCATCAAACACAGCGCCAAAACCAAGAGCAGCCAGGATGATCCACATGAACATGCAGGAGATGCCCAAGGTACTGCGCACGGAATTTTCAAATACTTTGCGGGTTAATCGACGTTTCAGAATGGCGGCTAACAATGCAGCCATGGCGCCAATGGCCGAGCTTTCAACTAGGCTGGTCCAGCCATTAACAAATGGCACCATCATCACCGCAAAAATAGCCAATGGCAGCATGCCTGCGCCGAGCAAGCGCAGCTTTTCTGCCATCGGTACAGCGCGTTCTTCTTTTGACAGCGTAGGCCCTAGGCTTGGGTTCATGCGGCAACGTACGGCAATGTAAATAATAAATAACGCCGCCATCACTAGACCAGGAATGATACCGGCCAACCACAGTTGCCCCACCGGCTGACGGGCGATCATGGCGTACAGCACCAACACCACCGACGGCGGTACCAAAATGCCCAGGGATGAGCCCGCCTGAATGACGCCTGTCACCATTTTCTTGTCGTAGTTGCGCTTTAGTAACTCGGGCAAAGCAATGGTGGCACCAATGGCCATGCCAGCAACCGACAAACCATTCATTGCCGACACCAACACCATCAAGCCAATGGTGCCAATGGCCAAACCGCCGGGCATGGGCCCCATCCAGACGTGGAACATCTTGTATAAGTCATCAGCAATTTTGGATTCCGACAAGATATAGCCCATGAAAATAAACATGGGGAGCGTCAACATGGGGTACCAATTCATCAACTTCATGGCCGCGGTAAATGGGATCTCCGCACCGCCGGTTCCCCACAACGCCATCGCCGCAATAGCTGCCACTGCACCAATCGCGGCAAACACTCGCTGACCCGTTGCCATGAGTAACATCATTAATGAAAACATCGCCGCGGCGATCACCCCATAACTCATTTGAGTTCAACTCCCTTGATTAATGCGATGTCTTTGAACAACTGCGAAATCGCTTGCAGAATCATCATCAAGAACCCAACGCACATGACCGCTTTAATTGGCCACAAATAGGGGCGCCAAGCCGTGCGGCTCCGTTGGCCATATTCGAGGGAATACAACATGCTTTCTAAGCCGCCATAAAGCAGCACGATGAGGTAGAAAATCAAAAAGAACACGGTAAAGGCGTCAAACCACGCGCGTTTGTGCGCAGACCAGTTTCCGTAGAACAGATCCATGCGCACATTGGCATTGAGTTGGATAGCGTAGGCACCACCAAGAATGTAGTAGGCCACCATCACGAATTGGGCGGATTCGAGAGTCCACAGCGACGGCATAAAGAAGGTTTTGGAAATTGAAGACCACATAAGTACGCCAACCATCAGGAAGATCCCGTACATAGCCAGCCGGCCAATGCGTCGATTAAACGCATCAACATAGGTGACATAGGCGCAGATAAAACCCGGCATTCAAATTTCCTTTCGTGAAGAGCGTCGTTGCATAGCCACGATTGTCAGCGATTGGCACCTTGATTAGCACCAACAACGCATTGTGAATTAAAGGAAAAGCAACAACCGAGCCAATAGCTATTGGCGACCTAAAGGAGTGCTTTAAAAGCGCTTAAGATGAAGGGGTAAATAGAAGTAATCAGTACGCTAGAGCGAATTTTTAAACAACTTAACGGCTATCGCTGTTCGCTCATTCAGGCTCTTGAGCATGTTCTGTTTAAGCGCACTTGTATACAATCTGCACAGATACAGTGCTGAATAACCACACAAATGGTGCAACTACTCTAATGAGATTCAACCGCTTACGGATGAAGTTCGTTGACAGTGCAGTTGATGGTCGAGCTTGCATCAAACTAATTCATGAGTCAGGGCAGCTAATAAACGAATGGCCACTGCCCTTGGCACTAGCCTTGCTACAACAGTTAATCTGTGTTTGAGCCACTAACAACTTGCCTCAACACTTAGGCGAATCACTTGTGACGAGTGACAGTGACTTTTCGACATTGGGAAAACTTCATGTCGCAATTTGGGACGACCTTAGGCTACCAGCGCTACAAGTTTGACGACCTGGCAACCTTATTGGCAAAAGCTTCACCATTGCGCAGCGGCGACCAACTAGCCGGACTGGCGGCCAGTAATATGCAGGAGCGTGTCGCTGCACAGCTCACCCTCGCCGATTTACCGTTGAAAACCTTTCTCCAACAACCCGTTATCCCCTATGAAAGCGATGAAGTGACTCGTTTGATCATCGATTCGCACGATGCCAAGGCTTTTGCTGCCATTAGCCACCTCACCGTTGGCGACTTTCGAAACTGGTTACTGCAATACCAGACGGATGCGGCAACGTTAGCCGCTATCGCGCCCGCAGTTACCCCTGAGATGGCTGCTGCGGTGAGTAAAATCATGCGTGTGCAGGATCTGATTCTGGTCGCCAGTAAATGCAATGTGGTGACCAAATTTCGCAACACCATTGGCCTTAACGGCACCCTATCCACACGGCTCCAGCCCAATCACCCGACGGATGATCCAGCCGGCGTTGCCGCCAGCGTGTTGGATGGATTGCTTTATGGCAGTGGTGATGCGGTGATTGGAATCAACCCAGCAACGGATAATCTGCAAGCAGTCACCGGCCTAATGTCGATGCTGGACGAAATAATTCAGCACTATCAAATCCCAACCCAGTCTTGCGTTTTAACCCACGTCACCACGCATATTGAGGCAATAGGTCGAGGCGCTCCGGTGGATTTAGTATTTCAATCCATTGCCGGCACCGAGAAAGCCAACGATGGCTTTGGCGTGAATCTAGCCATATTAGATGAAGCGTGGGATGCCGTTAAAGGTCTTAATCGAGGCACGCTTGGCAACAATTGTATGTATTTTGAAACCGGTCAGGGCTCTGCACTCAGCGCGAATGCTCATTTTGGTGTTGATCAGCAAACCTGCGAGGCTCGCGCCTATGCGGTTGCCCGCCGCTACCAACCATTGTTAGTCAACACAGTGGTTGGTTTCATTGGTCCAGAGTACTTATACGATGGCAAACAAATCATCCGAGCCGGCTTAGAAGACCATTTCTGCGGCAAGCTACTTGGTCTGCCCATGGGCTGCGATATTTGCTACACCAACCATGCAGAGGCTGATCAAGATGACATGGACATGCTGCTAACCCAGTTAGCGGCCGCTGGGGCGAATTTCATTATGGGGATCCCTGGCTCCGATGACATCATGCTCAATTACCAAACCACTTCGTTTCACGATGCTCGCTATGCTCGCCAATTGCTGGGGTTAAAAGCCGCCCCTGAATTCGAGCAATGGCTGATGAAGCAGAAGATCGCTGATGAATCCGGCGCGTTGACTGTTACCGATCAACTGCCGCCGGCCTTTTCCAGCCAGTTGACCGATGTAATTGGAGGCGACTGATGTCAGATAAGCCTGCTATTGTGCAACACAATCCCTGGCAAAAATTGCGCCGTTATACCGACGCTCGCATTGCTCTTGGCCGGGTTGGCGACAGCTTGCCCACGCAAGCGCATTTGGAATTTCAATTGGCTCATGCCAAGGCGCGCGATGCCGTTCACTTGCCTCTTGATTATGAGCTATTGCAGCAACAGCTAAGTGTATTTCGTTTACCCATTCTAACGTTAGAAAGCCAAGCATCAGACCGCGCTTGCTACTTACAGCGGCCCGATCTGGGTCGGCTTCTCAGCGAACAGTCGCTCAAAGCGGTTGCAGATTTCAGCGAGGGCTCAAAGCAGGGCTACGATATTGCTATTGTGATTACTGAAGGGCTGTCCTCATTAGCGATCGACAAAAATGCCAGCCCCCTACTTGCGCAACTCTTACCCGCTTTAGCTGCCCGTCAGTTATCGATTGCACCACTTTGCATGGTCAAACAAGGTCGGGTTGCGGTTGCCGATGCCATAGGAGAATCGTTACAGGCGAAGTTAGTACTTATTTTGGTGGGGGAGCGGCCAGGCCTCAGTTCGCCCGATAGCATGGGCGTTTATTTGACCTATCAACCACAAGTCGGCACTGCTGATTCAAAACGCAATTGTTTGTCCAATATCCGAGAAGGTGGACTAAGTTCGGAAGACGCAACCACCCGGCTACTGTATTTAATTGACCAAGCCCTAAGCAGAGCCTATACCGGCGTTGATTTGAAAGATGAAACAGAAGTTGAGCAACATCGTTTAGGGCAAAACTTTTTACTCCCCTCTTCTAACTAAAACAATAAGCCCGACACAACTTCTAAACTACGCCAGAAGTATGCAGTTCAATTGGGGTTGGCCTGTGTCGCTAAAGCCCACGATTCAACACGGCTGAAAATCATCAATCACTCTAGTCATTTAGCCAACCCTGCAACAAAATAACCATAGATTATTCTTTTTTGATTAGACAAAACAAAATTTCAACCAACAATTAACAGCAAGTTCAGTCACAAACACTACAAAAACGAACTTATACTTCCTTTCGTGACTAGGCATCAATTTATAAAGGAGTGATCATGTTAATCGGTGTACCTAAAGAGATTAAAAACCACGAATATCGCGTAGGAATGACACCTGCCAGCGTTCGTGAATTGACCCAACAGGGCCACGATGTGATGGTTGAGCACAACGCCGCTAATGGCATTGGTTTTACCGATCAAGACTACATCAATGCTGGCGCGACCATAGCCGCTGATGCAGCGAGCATTTTTGCCAAAGCCGACATGATTGTAAAAGTGAAAGAGCCACAAGCGGTTGAACGCGCCATGCTGCGTGACAGCCAGATTCTATTCACTTACCTGCATTTGGCACCCGATCTGCCGCAAACCGAAGATCTGATTAAATCGAAAGCGATTTGTATTGCTTACGAAACCGTGACTGACGATCGTGGCGGTCTTCCGTTACTGGCTCCAATGTCAGAAGTTGCTGGCCGGATGTCGATTCAAGCTGGCGCACAAGCGCTAGAAAAATCACAAGCGGGTCGCGGTATGCTGCTCGGTGGTGTACCCGGCGTAGCACCAGCCAAAGTCGCCATTATTGGTGGTGGCATGGTGGGCGCGAATGCCGCTCAAATGGCCATTGGTATGGGCGCAGATGTCACCATTCTCGATCGCAACATTGATGTATTACGTCGAATGAATGCGCAATTTGGAAGCCAAGTAAAAACCGCGTTCTCAACTGCTGATGCCATCGATCAGAATGTCCTAGACGCGGACTTAGTGATTGGCGGTGTACTGATTCCAGGTGCTGCAGCACCGAAATTGGTGACGGCTGACATGATCAAGCGCATGAAGCCAGGTTCTGCTGTTGTTGATGTTGCGATTGACCAAGGCGGTTGTTTCGAAACCTCGACCCCAACGACCCATGATGAGCCAACTTATATCGTTGATGATGTTGTTCACTACTGCGTGGCTAACATGCCAGGTGCGGTGCCGTTGACCAGTACCTTTGCGCTCAACAATGCCACGCTGCCTTTCATCATTCAGTTGGCAAACAAAGGCTATAAGAAAGCCTTGGCAGACAACCAACATCTGCTCAATGGCTTGAATGTCTACAAAGGCCAAATCACTTGTGAATCGGTGGCCGAAGCACTGAACTTTGATTATGTCACACCAAGCGTTGCGCTCGCATAATTAGACTTTCAGATACAAAAAAGGGGCGAAAGCCCCTTTTTTTATTCGCTCATGATTAGCGTTTTATGCCTTATCATCAAACTTGTAATTCAAGATCTCAATGTCTCGTTTAAAGTAATTAGCCACTAGCTCGGCGGTCTCATCGGTGTAGTAGCTGTGATAGGTCGAACGATCCGTCGCTTTACGCTTGTGTGGTAATGCAATGCGTTCAATGCCTATCTTGTCACAAGCTTGATCAAAGTCTTCCTGAAGTGATTCGTAATGGCCAATAAAATCAACGATAACATTGCCATGTAAATCGACCACATAATCAGACTGAAACTCCAATGAAGTATCAATGTGGTATTGGTATGGCCGTTCAGGATCAAACTTCCACTTTAGAAAGCTTTCGAAATCGTCATGCCCTTGCATCACTTGAGGCCGTTCACGTTTAATGTGGTGAAATGAACTCACCTGCAAATCCCATGGATTGCGGACAAACACAAACTTAAATAAGCCTTCAAAATACTCATCCGGCAACATTTCTTTTGCTGCAATCACTTTTGAGTGACGTGGGAACTTGGCACCAATGCGATGACCAGTGAAGCTGCTCAGTTTGCTACAAACAAACTGCGGCAATGAATATTTGTGCCCCCAGCGATATTTAGACAACGCCGTCCGCACGCTGGTGCCACCCGTTTTGGCGATGTGAACAAATAAGAATTGATGCTTATGGGATAACAGCATGATTAAGCAGCCTTTAAGCGGGGCCAATGAATGCGCGTATAGTAATGCTATTAGCTGCTTCGTGCCAGCAGTTGCACGGTAAAGACCAACATCGGTAGGCTAAAATATTTCAACAAGAAGGGAGTCACAGGCAGGCTTAACCTGCCTAAAGGCAATCGCAAGGTGCGTTCACTATCGCGCGGTGCGAGGGCGAGCCTTGTTCACTACTAAGTTGCGGCCGGCGAGTGGCTGACCGTTCAGAGCTTCAATAGCAGCTTGCGCCGCAGTGTCGTCTTGCATGTCAACAAAACCGAAGCCTTTCGAGCGGTTGCTTTCGCGATCCATAACAATATTGGCTGACACCACATCGCCGAATGGCGCGAAGGCGTCGTTCAACCCATCGTCGGTTAACTGATACGACAAATTACCTACATAAAGTCTCATCGAAAAAATCTCTTCCAAATTCGCCGCTACAATCGAGCGGACATATCCCTAACGGTCAAACAGCCGTATCGCTGAATGAAGTCCTTCGTTAGGATAACGACGAAATATGGCAAAAGCATGACGAGTGTTAACCCATGAATAGGGCTAAGAAGAGAGTGCAGCGAAGGACTGGCTCGCGCTCACGAGCCAGTCACAAAAGGTTATTCTTCGTCGTGAACAATTTGTTCTTCGGCGGCGTCGGGATCCACAAAATAGGTGCCCCAGCCATCGTAATAGATGCCCCATTTTTCAGCATTAGCTAGCATGGCTTCGCATTCATCATCGAGCACTTGTAGTTCCAGTGGCTGCTCAGTGACCAAATCAAAACTAAAGACACTTTGGCCTTCGTCATCTTCAATCTGTTCGGCATCGGTCACTTCAAAGCCCGCTTTAAACGCAGCCATGGCGGCCGTCTCTAGCACCGAAAAGTCTTCGGCTGAAAAGTGGTGTTCAATCACATACAAACCATCTGGGTCGCTGCCATCGTCAATCAATGCTTGGCGAATTTCGCGATTGAATTCTTTGAGGGATTCGAGTTCTTGATCCATGATGATCCTTTGACAGTTAGTCGGTTTAAGCGCTGCGTTTAGCCTGCTCAGTGAGCTCGGCAATTGTAGCAGTCATTGTTTGGTGAAGCTCGTCAGCAACCTGACGCACATCATCATCTTTAGTTAATAATCGTGGTGGCAAAATTTTTACTGGCACTTGGCCATTGTTGAAGCGCCCTAGCTTCACTAACGCCGCGGTATCGGCCACGCACACCGGCACAATCGGAACCTTGGCCAATTTGGCTAAGCGAAAAGCGCCCGTCTTGAACGGCAATAAGCCTCGACCATAGCTGCGAGTGCCTTCTGGAAACATCCACACGCTGAGCTGTTTTGATGCCATCTCGTTGGCGGCTTGACGCAAGGTATCGTTCGCCCGACCCGAGTGTTTTCGGTCAATTAAGATGTTGCCGCTCAGCCAGTAAAACAAGCCGAAAACGGGTAGCCAGACTAGGCTCTTTTTGCCAATGGTGACGGTATTTCGGGGCATTGGCGCGGGGCAGACAACCAGATCTAACGTACTTTGGTGATTACATACCAAGACGCAAGGGCCCAGATCGTCAAGGTGTTGCTTGCCGCTCAGTTTAATGCGAAATCCAAGCAATGGGCTGAGCCACATGAATGGCCGAGAAACCCAGTAGACGGCATTTCTATGAAACGGTCGAGCCAAGCACAGCAGCAGCAAGGGCAATGCAGCCACGAGCAATAAACCTACACTCAGTACAACTCGAATCAGGTATAGCATAAACATGCCTCAGCAAATCAGTCGCGGCAGTATAGCCGCTCAACTTCGACAGTCCACTGTCATCACAAGAGCCGACACAAATCAGCCAGCAAAACTGCTGGCTGATTTAGTTTCCACTGGCAGTTTAATCGTTAATCGCCATCCGATTCGGTGGTTGGCGCCTCTGCAACTTCAGGCTGTTCTATGAGGATTTCTTCAACCCGCTGCAAGCCTCGCGGTAGTTTGTTACCGCGGCGTCCGCGATCACCTTTGTAGTGCTCTAAATCTGATGGTTTTAGCGTCAGTTTACGTTTACCCGCTTTTAGCACCACCGATAATCCCGGTGGTACCAAGGCAATTTGCTTAACGTATTCTTCGCGGCTTTGAACACGTGCAGGCGGTACCTGAATGATCTTGTTGCCTTTGCCTTTACCTAGTTCCGGTAATTGATCAATTGGAAATACCAACATGCGCCCTTCGGTTGTTACTGTCACTACCAAGACATCATCCGAAGGCACCAGCTTAGGTTCAAACACTTTGGCGCCAGCGGGTTTGTTGAGTAATGCCTTACCAGCTTTCTGTCGGCTCAGTAGATTTTCATATTTACAAACGAAGCCATAACCCGCATCAGAGCTAATTAGGTACTTCTGATCGTCAGTCCCCATCAATACATAATCGAGGGTCTCGCCGGCAACCAAACTGAACCGGCCGGTCATGGGTTCCCCCTGCGAGCGAGCAGACGGTAACGTATGAGCGTCAGTTGAGAAACTACGGCCAGAGGAATCAAGAAACACTGCTGGCTGATTACTGCGCCCTTCAGCGCTGCCCTGATAAGCATCTCCTGATTTGTAGCTTAGGTTCTGGGCGTCAATGTGATGGCCTTTCGCGGCACGTGCCCAGCCCTTTTGCGACAACACAACGGTAATGGCTTCCGAGGGTAATAAGTCTTTTTCGGTGAGGGCCTTGGCTTCAGAGCGTTCGACAATCGGGCTACGGCGATCATCACCATATTTTTCTGCATCCGCTTGCAGCTCTTTTTTCATTAGTGTTTTTAAACGACGATCGGATGACAACAATTGCTCAAGCTTCTGGCGCTCGGCATCCAGCTCGGACTGTTCGCCGCGAATCTTCATTTCTTCAAGCTTGGCCAAGTGGCGCAATTTGAGATCTAAAATCGCTTCTGCTTGCCGCTCAGAAATGCCGAAGCGGGCAATTAATGCTGCCTTGGCGTCTTCTTCGGTGCGAATGATTTGAATCACTTCATCGATGTTGAGGAACGCAACTAACAGGCCTTCCAATACATGCAAGCGATCGAGCACTTTATCAAGGCGGTACTGCAATCGACGAACGATGGTGTCTTTGCGATACACCAACCACTCGTTTAGTAATTTGTTGAGAGCCTTAACTTGAGGGCGGCCATCAAGCCCTAACATATTGACGTTAACCCGGTAGGTTTTCTCTAAGTCGGTCGAGGCAAATAAGTGCTGCATCAGCTGCTCACAATCAACTCGATTAGAGCGCGGAATAATCACCAAGCGGGTCGGGTTTTCGTGATCAGATTCGTCACGCAGATCGGCCACCATACTCAGCTTTTTGGCCTGCATTTGACCGGCAATTTGCTCTAAGACTTTGCCGCCTGATGCTTGATGCGGCAGGGCTGTAATCACTATGTCGCCATCTTCACGGCTCCATACCGCACGCATGCGGACACTGCCTCGGCCTTTTTCGTAAATCGACAATAAGTCTTGTTTAGGCGTGATGATTTCAGCTTCGGTGGGGTAATCTGGCCCTTGCACAAACGTCATCAGTTCTTCAACGGTGGCTTTGGGATTGTCCAGCAGATGAACACAAGCCGCGACCAATTCACGCACGTTATGCGGTGGAATATCGGTTGCCATGCCGACCGCAATACCCGTTACGCCGTTGAGCAGAATATGCGGCAAACGTGCAGGTAATACCGACGGCTCCTTCATCGTGCCGTCAAAGTTTGGGACCCAATCAACAGTCCCCTGCCCTAGTTCACCTAACAGTACTTCACTAAAGCGAGTTAATTTCGACTCGGTGTAACGCATCGCGGCGAATGATTTTGGATCATCCGGCGCACCCCAGTTGCCCTGACCATCGACCAACGGGTAGCGATAGGAAAATGGCTGCGCCATTAACACCATGGCTTCATAACAAGCGCTATCGCCATGCGGATGATACTTACCCAGTACGTCACCGACGGTACGAGCTGACTTTTTGTATTTAGCCGCAGCCGACAAGCCCAGTTCGGACATGGCGTAAACAATGCGCCGTTGCACGGGCTTGAGGCCGTCACCAATATGCGGCAAAGCGCGATCCATGATGACGTACATGGAGTAATTCAGGTAAGCCTGCTCAGTAAAGCTGTGCAGTGGCAATCGTTCGACGCCTTCCAGACTTAGGTCGGCTGCATCATCAGTCATAGTTGTATTTCGTCGTTAGCTTATTATTAGGTTGTGGTGCCAGCAACAACACTGAAATCACCACCCCATCTTATTCTTCGGTTAGTCGATACTGGCTAGGTTGCCTTTGGTTTCTAACCATTCTTTACGATCACCCGAGCGCTTTTTCGCTAACAGCATGTCCATCAGCTCTTCTGTGTATTGCAGCTCATCAATTGTTAACTGCACTAAACGACGGGTATTCGGATCCATAGTTGTTTCGCGCAGCTGTAGCGGGTTCATTTCACCCAAGCCTTTGAAGCGCTGCACATTCACTTTGCCCCTTTTCTTCTCGGCGGCAATGCGATCTAAGATGCCTTCACGCTCTGATTCATCCAACGCGTAATAAACATCTTTACCGATATCAATACGATAAAGCGGTGGCATGGCAACGTACACATGGCCCTGCTCCACCAATGATTTGAAATGCCGCATAAACAGCGCGCATAGCAAGGTGGCAATGTGCAATCCGTCGGAATCGGCATCGGCTAGGATACAAATTTTGCCGTATCGCAACCCACTTAAGTCGACGGAGTTTGGATCAATGCCAAGCGCAATGGCAATGTCGTGCACTTCCTGCGAAGCTAAAATCTGTTCAGATTCCACTTCCCAAGTATTCAAAATTTTTCCGCGCAGCGGCATGATGGCTTGAAACTCGCGATCACGTGCTTGCTTGGCCGAACCACCAGCAGAATCACCTTCCACTAAGAATAATTCGCCGCGCATTGGGTCATCGCTCGAGCAATCAGTTAGCTTACCCGGCAATGCGGGGCCCGAAGTGACTTTTTTACGAACCACTTTGGCGCGCGAGCGCATGCGCTTTTGAGCATTGGAAATACACATTTCCGCCAGCGCTTCGGCAAAATCAACATGTTCATTGAGCCAAAGGCTGAATGCGTCTTTCACAACGCCGGAAACAAACGCCGAGCACTGGCGCGACGAGAGGCGCTCTTTGGTTTGCCCAGCAAATTGCGGATCTTGCATCTTCACTGACAAGATATAGGTGCAACGAAGCCAGATATCATCGGGCGTTAATTTGACACCACGCGGCAAGATATTGCGGAATTCACAAAATTCGCGCATGGCTTCCAGTAAACCATTGCGGAAACCATTAACGTGCGTGCCGCCTTGCGCCGTTGGAATCAAGTTAACGTAACTTTCTTGCGGACCATCACCACCTTCGGGTAACCACAACACGGCCCAATCAACAGCTTCGTTGTTGGCCGCCATGGCACCAATGAACGGTGCCTCCGGCAACATGATGAATTCTTTAACTGAATCTATCAGGTAGTCTTTCAAACCGTCCTGATAACACCATTCATGGGTTTCGTCTTTGTCTTTATTAACGTATTTAATCTGCAAGCCTGGGCATAGCACCGCTTTGGCTTTGAGCACATGACGTAGGCGCGTGTCCGAGAAGTTAGCTGAATCGAAATAACTTGGCTCTGGCCAGAAGCGAACGCGAGTACCGGTATTGCGTTTACCAACCGTGCCGGTGACCGTTAGCTCTTGCACTTTTTCGCCTTGTTCAAAGGCAATTT
The DNA here is from genome assembly GCF_019457915.1 of Neiella holothuriorum. Lineage (GTDB taxonomy): Bacteria > Pseudomonadota > Gammaproteobacteria > Enterobacterales > Neiellaceae > Neiella > Neiella holothuriorum. Next base: position 344,930 of record NZ_JAHZSS010000001.1, on the reverse strand, counting down.
CATGCACTTTACCGTCACGCTTAACCAAGACCTCAAGACGTTTGGTCAGGGCGTTTACGACCGAAATACCAACCCCGTGCAAACCGCCTGAGAACTGGTAATTCTTATTCGAGAATTTACCACCCGCATGCAGCTTACTGAGAATTAGCTCAATGCCGGAAACACCATGCTCGGGATGGATATCGACCGGCATGCCGCGACCATCGTCAATAATCTCCAGCGATTGATCGTCATGCAAAATGACTTCAATCTTACTGGCATGGCCGGCCAACGCTTCATCGACACTGTTATCAATGACTTCCTGTCCCAAATGGTTTGGGCGAGTGGTCTCGGTATACATGCCGGGGCGGCGTTTTACCGGATCTAAACCACTAAGTACCTCAATGGCATCGGACGTGTATTGCTCAGACATAAGACGCTTTGTTAAAAAAAGGATGCCTAATAGTTCAAAAAGGCTGTAGGGATGTCAACTGTGGTAGTGCTCTTAGCGAAGACTACTTGAGCTAACCCATGAGAAACGCCAGCATGCTGGCTAAATCTTGTTCAAAATGCTGGTAACTGTGGTCTCCACCTTGGCGGATTCTCACATCACACCCGACAAAGTAATCTGCGGCTTGCTGATAGTCGAGCACTTCATCTGAAGTTTCGAGCCAAACTTGAACTCGCTCCGGTTGCTGTACCGTTTGCTCAATATTTTTTAGCTGAGTCATTTGCTGCTCGCCAAGCTCAAACTTATTCCCAGTGTAAGGGTTGGTTTGCGGCCCCTGATAATCTTTTAGCAACCGGTAAGGCGCAACGGCCGGATTAATCAATACCGCTTTGAGAGGATAATGTTCAGCCAAAAAGTGGCTATAAAATCCGCCCAGCGACGAACCAATAACAGCCACCGGCTCAGGCATGGCTGCTTCGATCAATTGACGTAACTGTGCGATTGCGGCTTCTGGCTCATCAGCCAAGCGCGGGACTTGGTAAATCACATTGGGGTGGTGCTGCGCTAAATAGCGACCCGTAACTTGGGCTTTATGAGACTGCTCTGAACTCATAAAGCCGTGGATATAAAACAGGTTCAAAGCCAATTAATAACCCTGCGCTCGCAGATCTGGAACAAACGCATCATCCGGCAAGCGTTTCAACTCAGTCAGTAATTGGCCATCTGGATTTAACGTCAGATAGCGATACCCCGGCGGACGTTTATCGAGCGCAAATTGCTCGGAGCGAGGCTTAAACTGAATGCAGGTTGATGGTGTCGCGATCAAGTGTAAATGGTCACGATTTTGCTGCCAGTCTTGATGAACATGGCCCCACACCACACCGCGAGCATTAGGCGCAGCGCTAAGTAGTGACAGTAACGACTCGCCATTTTTCATGCGATGTTGGTCGAGCCAGCGGCAGCCCATCGGTACCGGATTATGATGGACAAAAACCAAGGTATAACGATCGGGGTATTCAGTCAGCGACTCGGACACAAAATCCAACTGCTGCTGCGCCAGTTCGCCGAATGTGAAACCGCGAACTTGCGAGTTCAACATCAGCAACTGCCAATGCTCGGTGAGCACCCGATCAACGCTTGAAAGCGGCTCTGCGCTGAGCAAGTCCGGCATAATTAAGCCGTCATCATGGTTGCCGGGAAGCCAAACAATTGGCTTAGCCAAGGTGGCGATGGCTTCGGCAAAAACCTGATACGAAGCGGGGCTGTCATCCTGAGAAATGTCGCCGGTAACCACAACCAAGTCAAAAGCTTGGTTGTCAGCTTTAACACTTTTTAGCACCGCCTCAAAACTATCTCGGGTATTCACCCCAAGGAGCTCTTTTGCCGGATCACCAAATAAGTGAGTATCCGTGATTTGTAGAATGCGCAGAGGCCCAGCTTCTGACGCTTGTAAAGTCAGATAGTCCTGTGTATTCAATTTGTTACCAATTAATCAATTTTTTATGTAATTCGTTATTTGCACCAACACCGTGGTCAAGACAAAAGCTCAACCACTCGGCAAGAAATTGATTCAGCTGCATTTTTTCGTCACGCTGATGCATCCGAACATTAGGATAATCATAGCGTGCACGAACCCCACAGATCTGCTGACAACTTAACACTTCTGCCATCTGTGCATCATGGTACAAACGCACTTGCATAGTGGGTGCTAAATAATCTGGCATACCCTGTCGGTGCTGAGTTAACAACATCGTGGTGGTGTATGGTGCTTGATCTTCAACGGTCAGGCATAGACTTTCACCGGCTTGACTAAACGTCATGGTGGCTTCACCGGCTAATCCATTGACGAGCTTCAACAAACTGGCATAGTTGCGGGCACAACAGGCGTGCAGTTCCGTTAAGTTAGGAACATAGCGTTTCGCACCGCGCTGTGATGTACCAACACCAAATCTAGCCATTTGAACTAAGCCACAAATCCCGAATGCGTTGATGATTCATTGCCAACCATTGTAACCCGATAATGCTGGCAGCATTGTCAATTTTTCCATCTTCCAGCAGTTTTAAAGCTTGTTGCCGTGAATAGCAATGCACTTTGATGTCTTCGTGTTCGTAGTCTAAGCCGTGTATTCCACCGGCGTTGCGACTATCGATGGCCCCGACATATAAGCTAATGCGCTCGCTACAACCACCCGCACTCGGTAAATAACTGCAGATAAATTCAACTTGGCCGACCGTTAAACCGGCTTCTTCAATTGACTCGCGCCTTGCAACGTCTTCAGCCGTTTCTCCGGGTTCAATCATCCCCGCAACCAATTCAAGCAACCAAGGGTTTGATGATGTCTCAAGTGCGCCGAGCCGAAATTGTTCTACCATAACAACTTGATCGAGTTTTGGATCGTATGGCAGTAACACCACGGCATGGCCTCGCTCAAATAATTCACGAGTCATGACCGATGACCAACCGCCGGCAAATAATCGGTGGCGCAATTGGTATTTTTTCAGCTGGAAGAAGCCGTTATAGGCCAAGTCGGTGGACACAATTTCGACATCGGATGCCGTAAAGCTTTGTTCGCAGGGGCTGACGCTGTCGCCTTTAGTCATCAAGAGTCCTTAGCTAAGCATTGGTGTTACCAACAGAAATTTACATTTTTTCAATTGGAAGATTACGGAATAAGTTCATAATAAACGTGCAAAATCATATACACTATCAACGGGCGGCTGTTGAACATTAATGTTACTGAGTTTTTCAGCAACATTAGCGTTGAACAGCCTCTTGTACCAGTTCAGTATCAGGAATGGGATTACACCAATGACTAAGACACTTCGCGCATTGAGCATCGGAATTGCCCTTGCCGTTAGCAGCGCCGCCACACTCGCTGATGATCTTCACCAAATTTATCAAAAAGCACTTGAGAAAGATCCGGCCTTACGGCAAGCAATCGCCTCAAGAGATGCAGCCATGGAAGCCACGGGTGTTAGCATGGCGGCTTTGCTGCCTCAAATCGCATTATCAGCCGAATTTTACAGCCAAAGCAGTAATCGAGATGCTCGTGAGGTAGACAATCAAAATGCGACGTTGAGCTTGTCTCAGAGCATTTATGATCGCTCGAACTGGGTGAACTTGGATCGCTCCGATAAAGTCGCCAGTCAAGCAGAAACCAGTTATCAAGCCGCGCTACAAGATTTAATGTTGCGAGTGAGCACAGCTTACTTCGATGTACTTAGTGCTGGCGACCAACTTGAGTTTGTACAGGCCACTAAAAAAGCAATTGCTCGCCAACTTGAGCAAACCAAACAACGCTTTGCGGTAGGCCTGACAGCAATTACCGATGTGCATGAAGCTCAAGCTGAATATGACCAGTCCGTTGCCGATGAAATTGTCGCTCTGAACGATTTGGAGAACAGTTACGAAGGTCTGCGCGAAATTACGGGTATGTACCACAAAGATTTGAACGTGCTGAATACAAAACGATTCAGCCCGGTACAACCTGAGCCAAAACAGTCGGCTGACTGGCAGAATTTGGCGACCAATCAAAACTTGAATTTGATCATCAGCCAACTAGGCGTTGATATTGCCATGCAAGACATTGAGCTAGCTCAGTCTGGTCACTGGCCAACTTTCTCATTGTTTGCGCAGCTCAACACCTCTGACAACGATTATGATGATCCGAGTGTTGCCGCTTCTGCTTCATACAGCCACTACACCGACAACGTCATTGGCATCCAAATGGATTTGCCGATTTATTCCGGTGGCGCCACATCAGCAAGCACGCGCGTTGCTCGTGCCAACTATGTTGAAGCCAGTGAGCAACTCAACGAAACATATCGCGGCGTAATGCGCGGTGTGATTAACGCCTATAACAACGTAAAAGCATCGATTAGCGCAGTAAAAGCTTTTGAACAAACCGTTATTTCGCGTGAAAGCTCATTACAAGCAACCGAAGCAGGCTTTGAGGTTGGTACGCGTACAATCGTTGACGTATTGGACTCCACTCGAAACTTATTCGATGCCAAAAGTCAGCTATCAAGTGCTCGTTACAACTACATTCTAAGTGTCCTACAGCTTAAATTTGCAGCCGGCAACTTGTCGGAGCAAGACATTGTATTGATTAACAATGGTCTAACACGCCCAAGCTAATCAAAGGTCACAATATCTCGCATTAAACAGCCGGTCTTAATGACCGGCTTTTTTGTTTTTTAGCTAGAGCATTTAACAGCCCATACAAATGCCGCCAACTCATCAACAATCCGCGATTTTTTACATTCAACGCACGTCAAATTCACAACATCAACACTAAACAAACAAAAAAATTGAAATAAACCCTTTAATTTCAATAACATGAAACTTTATGTGATTTATATCACAAAAACACCTTGACGACTTATGTGATCCACATCACAATAATCATCAATTGGTGAGCACAGACATCACCAACCAAAACATTAAAAACTTGTTTCGTTCAATCGATTAATATTGCTGAGGTTAATTATGAAAACTGTTACTGCTATTGCCGCTACTGTTGCTTTGTTCGCTGCTGCTCCAACTTTCGCTTCTACTTCTTTGAAATTTGTTGCTGCTAATGATCAAGTCGAAACTCAAGTTTGTGTTGCTGCTGTGAAAGATGGCATGCAAGGCGCTGATAAAGTTGGTAAAGAATTAGGTCTGAGCAAATACGAAACTCGCAACGTCATTTGTAATGGTCGTGCAATCGCATCTTTCTCTCGTAAGTACAAAGATGTGAGTGCTGAAGTTGTCAGCACAAAGTCTTAATTTAAAAGACTAAACACGACTCAGCTAATTGCCAGCCACACCGGCTGGCAATAGCGAGTAGTTTTAGAAGTTTGTTTTTATTGACTCTTTATCTGCTCAATAATTTTGCTCGTAGAGCAACCATCTTCAAAGTTCAACACCTGCACATCACCGCCATTCGCCCAAACCGCATCGGCACCAGCAATTTCATCAGGCTTGTAATCACCACCTTTCACTAAGCTATCAGGCAATATTTCACCAATCACGCGCGCCGGCGTATCTTCACCAAATGGCACCACCCAATCGACAGCTCCCAATGCAGCTAAAACGGCCATTCGTCGTTCCAGCGGATTGACCGGACGACCTTCACCTTTCAAACGAGTGACAGAAGCATCATCATTCACGGCCACAATCAGTCGATCGCCCAAAGCTCTCGCCGCCGCCAAGTAAGACACGTGGCCTGCATGCAAAATATCGAAGCAGCCATTGGTCATTACAATGCGTTCACCACGAGCTTTCGCTTGTGCCACCGCAAAACTCAACTGTTGCTCGCTGACCACACCAAAACCGGATTCAGATTGTTCGGCAATAGCTTGTGCAAGCTCCATTTGAGAAACCGTAGAAGTTCCCAATTTCGCCACCACAATACCGGCAGCTACATTTGCCAGGGCGCAGGATTGCGCCATTGACGTGCCAGCCGCTAGCGATGCCGCCAATACCGAAATCACCGTATCTCCGGCACCGGTAACATCGAACACTTCCTTCACCATCGCTGGTAGATGCAATTCATCTTGATCAGCGGTGATTAAGGTCATGCCATTTTCGCCACGAGTGACAAGCAGCGCTTCTAGTTCTAAATCTTGCCGTAGCTGATGGGCTTTATTGACCAAATCGGCTTCAGATTCACAACGCCCAACCACCGCCTCGAATTCACTCAAGTTTGGCGTCATTAAGGTAGCGCCGCGGTATTTCTCGAAGTCAGAGCCTTTCGGATCAACCAATACAATCAAGTCTTGTGCTCGCGCTAAAGCAATTAATTCGGCAACATTGGTCAACGCGCCTTTGGCATAATCAGACAACACAACAACTTTTGCCTGCGCCAACGCCTTGTTATAACTTGCGGTCATCGGGGCTGCATCAATAGCGGCAAAGCTGTCTTCAAAATCCAAGCGAATGAGCTGTTGATGACGGCTCATCACGCGAAGCTTGGTAATGGTCGGTAACGTATCGACTTGCTGAAAGTCAGTGGTCACGCCAACCCCAGTTAACGCCTTAGTTAACGCCTCTGATGCTTCGTCTTTACCTGTCATTCCCAGTAAGCAAGTACCTACTTTTAGTGCCGCCAAATTAAGCGCTACGTTGGCAGCGCCACCCGGCCGATCGTCAAACTGCTCAACCTTCACAACCGGAACAGGCGCCTCTGGACTAATGCGACTGGTTGGCCCTTGCCAATAACGGTCTAACATTAAGTCTCCAGCAACAACTACCTGAGCAGTGGAGTAATCGGGCAAGGTTAATTTCATAGCAATACCGGTTTGAGCTGTAAGGAAAATTAAGTGGCGCACAGTCTAACACAAGGTCTGAGTTGGCAACTATCCATGACGATTGGTATTAGCTAGAATAGCGCCTTTTGCGGCAAGTCTTTTTGAGAGCCATGACAGATAAAACCCCCGGCGATTTTCAATGGTTTATGTTGTACCCAAAGTACTGGCCTGTATGGTTAGGCTATGGCTTGTTGTGGCTAATTGTGCAGTTACCGTTTCGGTGGATTATTAACTTTGGCTATGGCATTGGATCACTGGCCAGCTTGCTTTTACGTCGTCGCCGTCACATTGCTGCAACCAACATTGCGCTGTGCTTTCCTGAACTGACCGAGCGCCAGCGACGCGTCATGCTCAAGCAAAACCTACGTGAAGCCGGTGCCGCCTTAATGGAAACGGGCATTGCCTGGTTTTGGTCCGATAAACGAATGCGCCGCATTACTGAAATTCGAGGCGAACATCACTTCACCCAGATTCAACAACAAGGCCAAGGCGTGGTGATGCTGGCTTGTCATATGATGAGCTTAGAAATTGGTTGCCGCCGCTTTGCGATGGACCATCATGCTGGCGGGATCTATCGGCCAAATAAAAATGCCGTGATGGAATACTTTCAGTACCGAGGCCGGAGCCAGACGGGGGCCGAAATGCTCAACCGCAATAACATTCGTTCAGCCTTTAAAGCGCTCAAAAATGGCACCGCCGTTTGGTACGCCCCAGATCAAGATTTAGGCCGTAAACGCTGTATTTTCGTCCCGTTTTTTGGCGTTGAAGATACCGCCACCACGCCAGCAGCCGGACCAATGGTCTCTCTTGGGAAAGCGAGGTTATTACCGTTTTTTCAGTATCGTAAGCCCGATGGTTCAGGCTACATATTGGAGGTGCAAGCGCCACTTGAAGATTTTCCAAGCGGTGATGAAGTGGTTGATACCACGCGTATCAACAAGTTGATTGAAGCCAATGTGAGACGTTATCCAGAGCAGTATTTGTGGGTCCACCGCCGCTTCAAAACCCGACAAGATCCAACATCACCGTCTCGCTACCGCAAGCAATAGCCCTTCAATGCGGTTCAAATGCTTTGCCGGACGGCAGATCTAATTCGACTCAACCCAGAGCTTTTGAGCAAAGTCATAACGCAGCCGGCGCCAGCCGGCGCTATCGGGATCGGCCAGTTTAATCTGACGAACCAATTCGCCCCAGCGCACATACACGCGATCTTGCTGATCATAGCCTTCAAGAAGGCTGGCTTCGGGCTGCTTGATGGCTAGCTTTTGGTAATGGTTATTAACCCAGCTGTACACCAGCAGCCCTTTAAAATGACCATCGGCTTCTAGCAACATCACTAAATCGGGTTGTGGTTTGCCCGTTAGTTTTTCCAGCCAAATTGCGGAAATTGGCTGATGATAGGCTTCATAAAGCGTTTGCTGCTGGCCTTCGGGCATGGTGAGCGCCAGTTGAAACATGCCGCGCTCACAACTGCCAGAAAAACTTAGCGCCGCACTGACGCCCGCTTTGCTTGCTTCAAAGGTCTGCTGGCAATTTTCTTTGGCGTGACTGCTAAAGACGCTGCTCAACATCAGCAAACAAATGCTGCCATACCGCCATAACTTGCTGACGTTCATCGCCAAACTCCGTTGCTGATACCATTGCTTTTTGATTTTGTAAGGATAGGTGATGACCTCGATTGCGGTAGCTACAGTACGCATGGGTTAGTTGGCCGGCCTGCTGCGTCGTCAACAATTGCTGCTCTGCGGCGGTTTCGAAAATACGCAAATTATCCGACCAGTCGGCCATACTTGGCAGCGCCTGGCCAAATGCCAACACTAAGTATTGGGCGATAAATTCAATATCAGCAATGCCACCCGGATCTTGCTTCAAGTCGAATTTAGACTCATCGTCAGAGCCGAGGTGTTCGCGCATTTTGTGGCGCATTTTTACCACTTCTACAGCAAGCTCATTCATATTCCGTGGCAAACACACTATTTCACGACGTAATTCGGCAAATGCTTCGTGTAATTGCGGCGCGCCAAAGACGGCTCGCGCGCGAACCAACGCTTGATGCTCCCACACCCAAGCCTCTTGTTTCTGATATTCAGCCAATGCATCCAAATGAGTGATTAACAACCCAGAAGCGCCTGAAGGACGTAGGCGTAAATCAATTTCATACAACTCGCCAGAGTGGGTACGCGTGGTCATTAAGTGGCTAAATCGCTGAACTAGCTTGACTAAAAATTGGGTGGTATCTATCGGCTTATCGCCGGTTGTCACGCCGCGCGGCACCATGTGGAAAAAGACAATATCAAGATCCGAACCGTAGCCCAGCTCAAAGCCACCGAGCTTGCCATAACCCAACACCGCAATGCATTGCGCCGCACTATTAATACCATCTGGTGTACCGTGACGCTCGGTGAGCTGAGCCCATGCCGCGTGAACACAATAGTCGAGTAAGACTTCCGCTAAGCGCGTTAAGTGATCGCTTACTTTGGTTACAGCTAAACCGCCAGTTACATCAGCAGCAGCAATCCTCAATTGCTGCGCTTGTTTGAAATGACGCAGCGCTTCCATTTGTTGTTCAAGATCGTCGTCATCAATACGCATCATGAACTGACGTAATTCATCGCCGTACGCTTCTAATTCTGTTGGTCGATAGAGTTGAGCAGGCTCGAGCAATTCATCCAATAGCATTGGATGATTCGCTAACTCAGAAGCAATCCAGCTACTCGACTCACACAAGCTAACAAGCTGTTGCAAAGCTTTAGGGTTTTCTAGCAGTAACTCAAGGTATGTGGTTCGCGTTAGTACCGTCTCGATAACGCCAAGCACCGGCGCCAAGGTAGTTGCGGGCTGCTTGGTTTGGCACACAATAGCCAGAGCAAGCGGCATAACACGCTCTAGTGCATCGCGACCACGCGGGCCAAGCTGACGCTTTTTGGTCTTGTCGTAAAACGTTTGTAGCGGATTGAGGAAGCGCTCCGAAGACTCAATATTTAGCTCCTGACAGGCGCCTTCGACTAACTCTTGTTGCCACACATCGGGCCACAACGGCATCACTTGCAATACTTCTGGCGCTGGATCGTCATCGCCTGGCGGCTCACCAATAACCTGACCGAACGCTTGTCTGACGTGCTGACGTTGTTCATCAAGTGCCTTGTTCAGTTGCTGCCAGTCATCACATCCCATGATGGCGGCCACGCGAAGTTGGGCGAAATCAGTATCCGGTAAAGTTTGGGTTTGAGCATCGGCAAGCCCTTGCAAGGCATGCTCTAATTTGCGTAAGTAACGGTAGGCGTTGGCTAATGCTGCCATGTCCGTATCGGGCAATGCAGCCAATTCATCGATCACTTGTAAGGTTTGCAGTAAGTTGCGACAGCGCAACTCTGGTGCGCGACCACCGCGCATCAGTTGAACCGTTTGCGCCACAAATTCCACTTCTCGAATACCGCCAGCGCCAAGCTTAACGTTGCCCGCTAATTGGCGGCGTCGTACTTCTTGCTCAATCAAGAGTTTCATTTTGCGCAGCGACTGAATGGCTGAGAAATCGATATAACGGCGATAAACAAATGGCATCAGCATTTGTTTGAGTTCGGCGGCATAATCATTGTTGGCGCCAAGCACGCGCGCCTTTACCATGGCGTAGCGTTCCCACTCGCGGCCATGATGCTGATAATAATCTTCCAATGCTGAAAACGGCATGACCAATGGGCCACTATCACCAAACGGGCGCAGTCGCATATCAACTCGAAATACCGAACCATCGGCAGTCGCTTGATTCAGCGCACTGATTAAACGCTGACCTAACCGAATGAAAAATTCCTGATTATCGCGCTGCCGTCGCACACCTTGTGTTTGGCCAGCTTCTGGATAGGTAAAAATAAGGTCAACGTCAGACGACACATTAAGCTCTGCGCCCCCCAACTTACCCATGCCAATGATCAGCAGTGGCTGTGGCTTGCCGTCAGCATTGCTAGGCACGCCCCAACGTTTCGTTAAATCGTGATAGAGCCAGTCATTGGCTTGGCAAATGGCTTCGTCTGCCAATGCCGATGTTGCTTCCAACACTTCATCTAAACTGGCTTCGCCTAATAAATCACGCCAGATAATATGAAATTGAATTTGTTTACGGGCTTTTCGCAGTTGCGACATGAGCGCCGGTTCATTATCAACATCTGCCAGCGCGTCTTGAATGGTCTTGGCTATCGATACATGACTAAGCGGCGTGGCCAGCGTTCCTGCTGCTAACCAGTCGGCGACTATCGCGGGTTGAGCATTGATGATTTCGAAAAGAAAGTCCGATAACGCCATCGCATGACAAAGCTGCTGCTTATAAGGCTCCAAGGCTTCAACATCGTGATCGTCTGCTAATTTTTGCCATTGTTGCAGGCCATGCTGTTGCAGTTCGGCCGTCAAGGTTTGCCAAGGAACCGGCATGGTGACGGGCGAAACGACAGGCTCAATCGCCATAGTTATTCCTTATTGGGAAGCTGGCGAGCCAGCATAAAAAGCAGCCTTGGGCTTAGCGCCAGTAAGGCTCCATCGCTAGCGCGACTTGTTTGCTTTGATCCACTAACTCTAGCCATGACTGGCGCTTACGCATAATCCAACGCTCAAACGCGTCACCATCTTTGAGTTCAATGCCTTTGGCCGTTCGCTGTAAGTAGTCGAGCAGCGCTAATTCCTGACAACCATGCAACATATCTTGCCACGGGCCACGATAAGCCGACTCAGCATCGGGATCGAACAAGCGGCGGAAGCAATTGCCACTCAGCAAAGCCCGCTCTAAACGCTCACACCCTTTGGCGCAATCGGCCGAATTAAGTGATTGCTCGGCCGGAAAACGTTCTGCGACGTAATTTTTTGAATGATCGAGCACCCGCTGCGCCAGTTTAGTCACCGACTCATCAAGTTCAGGTTGCGGCTGGCCTTCTAAACGCCATTGTTGGCAACTGAGCCACTCGCTTAACTGCAACAACCATTGGCTATAGTCGCGGCTGGTTAACAAGGCCGAGGCTAAATTGCTATTGGTAGTCTCATCATTGTCTTTCAGTACTTTGCGGACTTTCTTTTTGTCTTCAAGACGTTTCATGTACTGATCTTTTTGCTCAATGATCTGCTCGCGATACAAGGCATCTGCTACCCATTGCAGTTTTACCAACCAGATTTTGGCATTGGCCAGTAAATTCAACGAGGCTTCGTCCACTACTTCATTAAAGTAGTGGCGAATTTGCAGCATCCACAGCAAACCATGACGCACTTCTTGCAGCGCTTGGATACTGCGATTGGCAAAAAATACATCCTGATTGAGTTGTAAATGACGCAGGGCTGCACTGGATAATTCGATGAGCGCTTGTTCAACCGTGTGGCTTGACGTCAGCGATAACAGCGGGAGCTGCTCAGCCGTTGGATCAGGAGCACCATCAAGCAAGCTATAACCGCGAGCAGCCTTACTGGCTTGGCCGGGTCTGACATCAAACTTTTTGCAAACCTTACGTGCCAGCTTGAAAAGTAATGATGGTGGCCCTTTAACCAACTCCATTTCCATTTCGCAAATCGGTACACAGCGATCACCACTGCATATTTCGCCGTGATCGAGCACCACCTCAACAATGGCATCATCGCTGTAGCTCAAGAGCCAAGTTTGGCGGGTGAAATTGGTCGTGAATTGGGAAATCAGAGCATCTTGGAGGTTATTGAGTTCGAGATCATCAGGCCAGATATCGCGTTCGAACAGGAACAGATCAGGTCGGCGGCCATCAATCGGAATATTATACTCCGGTCGCGCGTGCAGGCCGCCGATGACTTTACCGGCGGTTTTTAAGGTTTGCTCCGAGCGATCATCAACGGTGCGAACACGCAGACCACAGTCTAATTGCCGTAAGCGACGATCAGGCGTATCAAAATAAATGTTGCCAAGTTGGCGTTGATAATTCTTGATGACCTGAGGACGCTGCTGCATCCAATTGCTGAGTGCTAGCAAGTCATTGGGGTCAACCAACAGCTTTAACTCAATCTCTGTATCCATGTTTTTTTTCAGATTCCAAGCAGCTTTAAAGCCGATCGGACTAACAAAATCTGCCTATTCTTATTAAGGGTGTATCAACAGCTAATCGTTTCGGTTAACATGCGCGCCGATCAATAACCGTGCTTGCACGGATAAGGATGAATCATGCCACTAACGAATATTATGGGTGTGTTTGCCCAATCACCGATTAAACCTCTGGTAGAGCATATTAATAAAGTTCACCAGTGCTGCGAAGGGTTAATCCCATTTTTTGAAGCAGTTATCGAAAAAGATTGGGTAAAAGCTGCAGAATTACATCGCTCAATTTCAAAAGCAGAAAAAGATGCCGATGATCTTAAGGCTCAAGCTCGCTCTAAATTGCCTGCTGGTTTGTTTATGCCAGTAGAACGTACCGACATGCTCGAATTGCTCGGTCAACAAGACCGTATGGCCAATCTAGCCAAAGATGTATCGGGCCCGGTCATTGGTCGTAGCCTAGAAATGCCTGTCCCTCTCCAAACTGACTTTATCGCCTATGTTGCTCGCTGTATTGATGCCGTATCTCAGGCGAAGAAGGCAGTCAACGAACTCGATGAACTGCTCGAAACTGGCTTTGCCGGTCGCGAAGCTGATCTCGTTGAAAACATGGTTCGTGAACTCGACGTCATTGAAGACGATACTGACCACATGCAAATTTTGCTGCGTGGTAAATTGCTCAAGCTCGAGTCCGAAATGAACCCTATTGATGTCATGTTCCTATACAAAATGTTCGAGCAAATCGGCTCGATCGCCAACCGCGCAGATTCTGCCGGTGGTCGCTTGGAACAAATGTTGTCTCGCTCATAATAATTACTGATTAAGCGTTGAGGATTTCTCATGGTTGACGTTTTAGTTCAACACGGCCCGATGTTGATTGCGATTGCCGCTATCGTAGGCTTTTTTATGGCCTGGGGTATTGGCGCCAATGATGTAGCCAATGCAATGGGTACATCTGTCGGTTCAAAAGCTCTAACAATTAAACAAGCCATTATCGTGGCAATGATCTTTGAATTTGCGGGTGCCTACTTAGCCGGTGGCGAAGTCACCAGCACCATTCGCAAAGGCATCATTGATTCTGGCTATTACACCGATGTACCCGAATTATTAGTGTTCGGTATGATCGGCTCACTAATGGCCGCAGGTTTGTGGTTATTGGTTGCCAGCTACTTGGGCTGGCCGGTATCCACCACTCACTCGATTATTGGTGCGATTGTTGGTTTCTCTGCTGTTGGTGTCGGTTTTGACTCGGTCAGCTGGGGCAAAGTAGGCGGTATTGTTGGTAGTTGGGTTGTCACACCAGCAATTTCAGGCTTCTTGGCGTATCTCATCTTTCAGTCAGCGCAAAAATTAATCTTTGATACCGAAAACCCCATCCGCCAAGCCAAGCGCTTTGTGCCTATGTACATGGCCTTTGCTGGTTTCGTGATGTCGCTGGTTACCATCAAGAAGGGCCTTAAGCACGTCGGTATTAACCTTGATAACCTAGAAGCCTACACCTTGGCGATTGCCATTGCAGTTGTCATTGGCGCGGTTGGTGCTTTTGTCATTGGTCGCTTGAAGATGGATGAAAAAGCCGATCGCCGCACCATGTTCATGAACCTCGAACGTATTTTTGCGGTTCTGATGGTACTAACGGCTTGCTGTATGGCATTTGCCCACGGCTCCAACGACGTCGCAAACGCCATTGGTCCACTAGCTGCCGTTGTTAGCATTATTCAGCATGATGGTGAAATCACTAAGAAAGCAGCTCTCGCCTGGTGGATTCTGCCTCTCGGTGCCGTTGGTATTGTGGCTGGTCTGGCAATTTTTGGTCATCGAGTCATTGCCACCATTGGTAAAGGCATCACTCACCTGACGCCAAGCCGCGGTTTCGCTGCCGAGCTGGCCGCCGCCTCTACCGTAGTAATTGCTTCGGGTACCGGTTTACCAATTTCGACAACTCAAACCTTGGTGGGTGCAGTATTGGGTGTAGGTATGGCACGTGGTATTGCAGCCTTGAACCTAAGCGTTGTGCGTAACATTGTGGTGTCTTGGGTTGTAACTTTGCCTGCCGGCGCCATCCTATCGATCATCTTCTTCTACATCTTAAAAGGCATTTTTGGCTAGATGCGGATGCCCATGAGCCGTGACTAAGGTCATGGGAACGATGAAACATTCGAGGGAGCGTCAGCTCCCTCTTGTTTTTCTGCTCACATCTTCCTAGCATGGAGCCACCTGATAATAAGCAATGTTCGCTTTATTTGATCTTATGAAATCACTCCGTTCTGTCTCTATTTTTAGTCTTCTCTTAGTCGTTTTGTCGTTTGCTGGGTTAAGCAAAGCAGAAACTCAAAGCAACTATTTTATTAGCGAAGATTTGTACACATTTATGCACAGTGGTGCCGGAAAACAATTCCGAATCGTTGGTAGTGTCAACGCATCAACCCCAGTAATCTTGCTTGAAACCAGTGATGACGGAAGCTTTGTAAAAATCCGTGATGATCGAGAACGTGAAGGTTGGGTTGAAGCCGCCTCGCTGGCGCAAGGTCAAACC
Organism: Neiella holothuriorum; assembly: GCF_019457915.1. Taxonomy (GTDB): domain Bacteria; phylum Pseudomonadota; class Gammaproteobacteria; order Enterobacterales; family Neiellaceae; genus Neiella; species Neiella holothuriorum. Next base: position 329,642 of record NZ_JAHZSS010000001.1, on the reverse strand, counting down.
TCGCAGCAAATCATTGAGGAATTGAACCAAAAGCTTGTGGCTGTGAGCAGCGATATAAATGCTGATAAAAATGAGATTGCGCAACTGTCCAATCAGATTGACAACTTACAACAGCAGCTCAACCAGCAACAACAATCGGTTCTTGAAGCCAATAAACAACGCGACGTACTGCAGCAGCAACTCAACGGTTACACCGATGAAATTGAGATGCAGTGGTTTATCAACGGCGCACTGGTAGCCGGCGGCGGCTTATTGTTAGGCGTAATTTTGTCTTTCTTACCGCGCCGCAAGAAAAAGCAGGACAACTGGATGTAATGGCACGCAACTCAAACTGAACGGCAGCTCATTACGATTCAGTTGAACGCTTAGGTTAATTGCAAGAGCAGAGTACAAAGGGGGTGTCATGACACTCCCTTGTTATGTCTGCCAACAACGTTCAACACTACCGACAATGTAATGAGGTCTTGTCATGATTCAGGAAGTAGAGATTTCAACTGACGCCAGCAGCCTGATGTTTCCCGCTAAAATCGCTGCAGATAGTATCCAACAGCACATTAGCGCCTTCTTTTTACAACCCGAAAATGACGTCATAAAACAGCTTCTCGCGCTGTTACCTGACGATGTTCAGCTCGCGCATTCTCATAGTGAGCAAGCGGCTCAACTGATCGAACAAGTTCGTCAGAACAATACCGGCGACGGCCTCGACGCATTTCTTCAACAATACAGCCTCGAAACCCACGAGGGCATCATCTTGATGTGCCTCGCCGAAGCGCTGCTCCGTATTCCTGATCCAGCAACAGCCGATGCATTAATCCGCGATAAATTATCAACAGCCGATTGGTCTCAACACTTAAAGTCCAGCGACAGCTTTTTTGTCAACGCGTCCACTTGGGGGCTCATGCTGACCGGAAAAGTCGTTGCCTCGCCAGCTGGATTGGATGACGAACCCGACAAGCTATTCAGCAAGTTGGTGAGTAAAATGGGCGAGCCGGTGATCCGCAAAGCCATGTATGCCGCCATGAAAATCATGGGCAAACAATTTGTGCTTGGCACCACCATTAAGTCAGCTCTAAAAGCGGCTAAAGCCGACCGTAAAGAAGGCTACTGGCATTCCTTTGATATGCTCGGTGAATCAGCACTAACGGCGCTTGATGCAGCTCGTTACCACAACGCTTATATGGCCGCGATTGAACAAATTGCAGAACATAGAGGCAGTGGCAACCCTCATTCGGCGTCGATCTCCATTAAGTTATCGGCCCTGCATCCGCGTTACGAAGAGCCACAAGCAGAGCGTGTGCTATCGGAAATGCTTGATGCCATGTTGGTGCTAATCAACAAAGGCCGTGAATTAAATGTTGGTATCACCATTGATGCCGAAGAAATGGACCGACAAGAGTTGGCTCTGCGTTTGTTTGAACGCCTCTACCACCACCCTGACGTGCAAGGCTGGGGGCAGCTGGGCTTGGTAGTGCAAACCTACTCCAAAGTCGCCCTGCCGGTATTACAGTGGGTAAATGCTTTGGCTCAAGAGCAAGGTGATGAGATCCCAATTCGACTCGTAAAAGGCGCTTATTGGGATAGTGAAATTAAACTTTCGCAACAGCTGGGCTTACCTTACTACCCAGTGTTCACGCGCAAAGCATCAACCGATGTTTCCTATCTCGCATGTGCGCGTTATGTACTCTCTGAAGCCACTAAGGGCAATATTTATCCTCAGTTTGCAACGCACAACGCCCATAGCGTGGTTAGCATCCTGAGCTTTGCGGGCGAGCGAGATTTTGAATTCCAGCGCTTACACGGCATGGGCGAAGATCTATACGCCTTGATTAAGCAAAACCACAACGCTCGCTGTCGAATTTATGCACCCGTTGGTGATCATAAAGACTTGCTGCCGTACTTGGTGCGCCGACTCCTTGAAAATGGCGCCAACACGTCGTTTGTTCACAAATTGCTCGATCCGAAAGTTGCCCCTGAAGCACTTGCAGCTCATCCAGTACTGCAATTAAAAGAAAAAGCGAGCTTGGCCAACGATCAAATTGTGATGCCCGAAGCGCTCTTTAGCGATCGCATCAACTCTGCAGGCATCAATCTACACATGTCGTGCATGCGCGAGCCGTTTTTAGCCGCGTTAGAGGCTTGGTCAAACAATGAGTGGCAAGCGGGCGCCGTGATCAATGGTGTCACCCAGCTCGATACGAGCAGCCGCCCTGTTAACTGTCCGGCTCAGCCCCAAGAGCTAGTAGGTCAGGTACACGATGCCGATAGAAACTTAACCGAACTAGCCATTGCTGCCGCTCACGCGGGATTTGCCAATTGGCATAAAACGCCGATTGAACACCGCGCCGTGGCACTGGAAAAATTAGCCGATCTGCTCGAGCAACATAGTGATGAATTGATTGCTTTGTGTGTGCGCGAAGCCGGTAAAACCTTGCAAGACAGTATTGATGAAGTGCGCGAAGCGGTCGATTTCTGTCGCTATTATGCCCAACAAGGCCGTGCCCTTTTCGCCAAACCCCAATTAATGCCCGGCCCAACAGGGGAATCGAATACCTTGTCGCTCGAAGGTCGCGGAGTGTTTGCATGCATCAGCCCATGGAACTTTCCATTGGCCATTTTCTTAGGTCAGATCAGCGCAGCGTTAGTCGCTGGCAATACTGTGGTGGCAAAACCCGCCGAGCAAACGTCACTGATAGCTCACCGCACGGTGGCATTGATGCTTGAAGCCGGCTTCCCTAATGAGGTGATTCAGCTGGTGCCAGGCCCAGGTGCAGAGGTTGGCCAAACATTGAGTGAAGATGAACGCATTGCCGGCGTTTGTTTCACCGGCTCCACGGCCACCGCTAAACGAATTAATTTAGCGCTTGCGAACAGAGCTGGCGCGATTGTGCCACTAATCGCTGAAACAGGTGGTCAGAACGCCATGATCGTCGATAGTACGGCGTTGCCCGAGCAAGTGGCCAAAGATGCCGTTCAATCGGCTTTTGCTAGTGCAGGTCAACGCTGCTCAGCTTTGCGTGTGCTGTATGTGCAAGATGATATTGCCGAGCGCGTCATCGAGTTGTTACAAGGCGCAATGGCCGAACTACGAGTGGGGCTACCTGCCAGTTATGCCAGTGACTTGGGGCCAGTGATTGATAGTGCCGCTCAACAGAAACTATTGGCGCACATTGAGCACATCAGCGAACACGGCAAATTGCTATATCAAACGCCGTTGCCGTCAAAGCAGTCGGGCTATTTTGTGCCACCTAGCTTGATTGAAATCGATGGTATTAAGCAACTCACAGAAGAGCAGTTTGGCCCCATTCTTCACTTAGTTCGCTATAAAGCGAGCCAATTGGAGCAAGTGATTGCTGACATTAACAGCACAGGTTTTGGCTTAACATTAGGCATCCATAGCCGCAATGAAGGCTTAGCGCAGCGAATTGCCAAACAAGTTCGAGTCGGCAACGTCTACATCAATCGGAATCAAATTGGCGCCATGGTTGGCGTACAGCCGTTTGGTGGTCAGGGCTTATCTGGAACAGGCCCTAAAGCTGGCGGGCCACACTACCTGCAACGTTTCGTGACTGAACGTACCGTCACTAACAACCTCACAGCAATTGGCGGTAATGCCAACTTGTTGAGTTTGGGCGACGCCTAGTTAAACAAACGCCGAACAATTAAAAACGCCGCTACTGTGCAAACAATAGCGGCGTTTTTATAGACACTTGGTTATTTGACTTCGGCTGTGCTCAAAAACTACCAGTCACTTAACGCGGGTAAGGTAAATTGCTCACCCTGCATTTCCATCACGACCTTGTTCGGTAAGATGGCAACAACTTGCACCGAATCGTTAATCCAGCCGCCTTCTTGAATTTCGTTGCCGTTCACTTTGACCATACGTTTACGCGGATCTGACGAGTACGAGTGGGCGCTAAACTCCATAACCGGCACTTGGTTTTGGAAGCTTTGGGACTTACGGGTTAACGGCACCACATCGGCGGTAGCCGCCTCCTGCTGTGCTTGCGGACTGGCATCATGTGTTGCCTCTACGGCTTGTTTGAACAACGCCGCTAGGGCATCACCGCCAAGTCGTTCTTCTTGCTCGTCGGCAGCCACTAACGGCTCTTGTTCACCGTCAGCAATTCCCGCATTAACAGGCTCGCGTGGTAACTCAACAACAGGCTTTGCAGGTTGCGGCGCGATCACTGGCACAACAATGGGCGATCGTGGTTGATAGTCACTGTAATCAATAACATCGAGCACCACGACTCTCGGCTCTGGCGCTTCAACAATTTGCATTTCTGCAGGCTCAGGTTGGCGTGTCCAAGGCTGCAACCAAAAGCTCAAACCACCAGCAATCAGTAGCAATGCCACTGCCGGTTGCCACCAAGTCGAGCGCAACTTAGCCTGATCAATGCCGGCTTGGGTATGTAAGCTGGGCACATCACCCACTTGCGCATCGCTGGCATTGCGTTTGAGCGCATCTAAGATGTACGACATTTACAACTCCTGCGATAACTTAACGGGCACATCACCCATCTGAGCATTGAGCTGGATCAGCGTATGATCACCAGCAATGCCATCCGGCTCTAAATTCTGACTTAATTGAAACCAGCGAATTCGTTCGGCAAGTTGCGCATCGTATTGTTGAAGTACTCGCGGCGCTTGCCCTTGCAGGAAGCTCAACTGAGTTTCAAGCCACTGAATTTGTGATGCGCTAGCATGGGTTCCAATGCTACCCAAATACCCTTGCGGCGGTTGCCACACTAATACCGAAGAGCCCTGATAATGCGCCAGTAGCCAATCCATATCGGTTTCAAGTTGCTGACCCGCCATATGCAAGCGCACGCGCTCACCTTGCACGCCTACCAACACCGCATAAAACTGCATGCCAGACTCGTCTTCCAGTTTCAGCAACGCTGGGTGCTCTAATACCAGCAGCCGATTAATAGGCTGCTGCCCCCATAAACATTGCAGGCCATAACGGCGCAGGCTCTGGCAATCCGAACGCGGTTCATTCACGCCCCAAACTGCTGCTAATTCTTTAAAGCCTTGAGGTAGATTACGGCTTTGCTGAGCGCTAGCTAACCAATCCGACTCTGCTTCAGCCTCAACAACCACGGGTTCAGCTTGTGGCATGGGCCAGAATTGCCAAATGGTCACTACGGCGATCACCACCAAAGCGGCGGCCGAAATGCTCTGCCACAACCAATTGTTACGCGTGCCGGTATCTTCTACCAAGCCTTGCACTTCTCGCGATGCCGCTTTGAGTAACTTGCCGTCCACTTGCCACTGCTGCGCCGCATAGGCTGCCAACATGGCCCGATCACACAGTAAGTTAATTAATCGAGGCACACCGTCAGAGAGCTTATGCAGCTGGTTCAGTGCATTGCGAGTGAAAATAGGACGCTGGCAACCGGCAACTTTAAGGCGATGCTGAACATACTGAATCACTTCTTCACGGCTTAACGGCAACAGGTGATAACGAGCGGTAATGCGCTGGGCAAGTTGTCGCAATTCGCGCTGGCGCAGCAGCTCTTGTAATTCGGGCTGGCCAATGAGAACAACCTTTAACAGTTTTTTCTTATTGGTTTCTAAGTTGGTGAGTAAGCGCAGCTGCTCCAATACTTCCGGTCGCAAGTGCTGTGCTTCATCAATGATCAACACCGTATTTTCGCCATCGTCGTGACGTTCAAGCAAATGATCACGAAGCCGATCGAATAAGATCTTGATGGTGTCCAGATGGGCATCATAAGGCAGGTGCAATTCATCACAAATAGCCGCCAGTAACTCTTGTGCATCCAGTGCCGGATTGAGAATAAAGGCGGTACGAGTATTGGCAGGCAGTTGCTCTAATAAACAACGACATACGGTTGTTTTGCCCGTGCCGACCTCACCGGTAAGCAGCACAAAGCCGCCGGTATCGTTAAAACCAAAGGTCAGATGCGCCAACGCTTCGCGGTGTCGATCACTTAAAAACAGGTAAGCCGGGTCTGGGGCAATGGAAAACGGGACCTCAGACAGGCCGAAAAATTCGGTATACATAATGGCATTCTATCCTTGCGATGGCGTCAAGGTATCGCCTGCACCTACACTTGTCAAAGCAACTCCCCGCAGGCCAAGCCGTCAAACATCAGGGAGCGATTTCCGATGTACGATGTTTTCCAGCAATGGTAGGCTTTGCGATCTATCCAAAGCAGGCAGTTAGTGAAGAGCACAGTATGCAAATTTTTCTGGTAGGTGGCGCCGTTCGCGATCAATTACTTGGCTACCCGGTCATCGATCGGGACTGGGTTGTTGTGGGTGCCACACCAGAACAAATGCTAGCCCAAGGCTTTACCCAAGTTGGCAAAGACTTTCCTGTATTTTTGCATCCACAAACCAACGACGAGCACGCTCTTGCCCGTACCGAACGCAAGGCAGGCCATGGCTACGGCGGCTTTACCGTCAATGCCAGCCCTGATGTGACGTTAGAAGAAGATTTACTCCGGCGCGATTTAACCATTAATGCCATTGCTCAAGCCGAAGATGGCAGCTTGATTGATCCCTACGGCGGGCAACGCGATCTTGCCGAACGCGTGCTAAGGCATGTTTCCGATGCCTTTGTGGAAGATCCGCTGCGGGTATTGCGCGTGGCGCGGTTTGCCGCCCGCTACCATAGCCATGGCTTTACCATTGCCGATGAAACCTTGGCACTCATGCGCCAATTAAGCGGTAATGGCGAGCTTGATCACCTGACCGCCGAGCGCGTATGGAAAGAAACGCAGCGCAGCCTCGTGGGGCCAAACCCGCAAGTTTATTTTCAGACGCTGCGTCAATGCGGCGCGCTTGAGGTATTGTTTCCTGAGCTTGAAGCCTTGTACGGCGTGCCGAACCCAGTTCGCTGGCATCCGGAAATTGATACCGGTATTCACACAATGATGGTGCTAGAGCAGTCTGCCAACCTGACCGAGCAGAGCCACATTCGTTTCGCCGCACTCACCCACGATCTTGGCAAAGCCATCACGCCACCGGAGCACTGGCCATCGCACCGTGGCCATGAAAAACTTGGTTTGCCGCTCATCAATGACATATGTGATCGATTCAAGTTACCGAACGACCATCGTGATTTAGCTTTATTTGTTGGCGAGCTGCACGGCATCGTTCATCGATCGTTTGATTTGCGCCCCGACACCATCGTGAACATGCTCGATAAAGTCGATGCGTGGCGTAAGCCAGAGCGTTTTAACGAATTTTTAGTGGCCTGTGAGGCCGATCATCGGGGCCGATTAAACTTTGAAACCCTGCCTTATCCGCAAGGTGACTACTTGCGGCAATGCTATCAGGCTGCCAGCGCCGTTGATGTTCAAGCCATTATTGCCGATGGCATAAAAGGCCCAGCGATCCGACAGGAGCTAGGAAAGCGCCGCATCGCCGTTGTTGCCGACATCAAACAAGCCCACAGCCATATTCAGCTTCAGGGTTAATTCAAGCCTGAGCATTAATTGCCAGAAACGTGAACCACTGTTCAAAATATGAACACCTCAATCATCATAAGCCATTAGACTTAAATGATGGGGAGGTCGATGATGTTGACGCAACACCCAGGTTTACGGATTCACGGCGAATCACTGCGCAAAGCGATTCGTTGGATGTCTGATTTTCATGCCCATGACTGCCAAGCCGTCGAAGAGGCTTCGCTGCGCTTTGATCTGTCTCCTTTGGAAGAAGAGTTCCTCTTGCAGCACTTTGTATTCCCACCCGATGACATTCGCTGATATTTCCAAACGAGCTAAAAAAACGGCGTGCCTTAAGCACACCGTTGGTCACTGATAACCACTTGAAATTAGTCTGCAACGGCCATCTGCAAAATTTCTCGGCTCTCGCTCAAGGTAATCGATTGATTTTCGCCAAGCTCTAACAAGCCATGGTTTTCTAACTGACCGATGACCGCGTCGATTGCATGTGCCTTGTCGCTCTCGTGCTCGGTTAATTGCGTTGCCACTTGCAAGCTGTGGTAGAACAGCTCGATTTCGACGATGGTTTGCTCGGCTAAATCATCACCGCCGGTTAAGCCAAACACGTTTCGGCCCATTTGCTCTAACTTGCCACGTTTGTATTTCATTTGATTGCGCAATAAGTGCGGCTGCACAATCGCCAATGAGCGGGCGTGATCAACGCCATACAACGCAGTGAGTTCATGCCCAATCATGTGAGTCGCCCAATCTTGCGCAACACCGGCACCAATTAAACCGTTAAGTGCCTGATTGGCCGTCCACATCAAGTTAGCTCGCCATTGGTCGTTGTCTCGCTGATCGAACTGACTGGCTAGCACGCGTAAATTTTTGAGCAGCGCCTCAGCATAACCGTCTTGCACCATGGCGCCTGCTGGGGAAGTTAAGTACTGCTCGCAGATATGAACCCACGCATCAACAATACCATTGGCTAACTGACGTTCAGGCAAGGTTTTCATCACATCCGGATCCATCACCGCAAACTTTGGCTGAACCACTGGCGTAATAAACGCTAACTTGTCTTTGGTGGCCGCTTTGGTCACTACTGCTGCACCATTAGACTCAGAGCCAGTAGCTGGCAGTGTGAGTACACAGCCAAGGGGCAGTGCTTCGGTGACTTGATGCGCGCCGGTCATAATATCCCAGCTATCACCGTCATATTTAGCCGCCGCTGCCGCAAACTTAGAGCCGTCAATCACTGAGCCGCCACCAACTGCCAAAATGTAATCAATGCCTTGTGCTTTGATAATGGCCACGGCCTTGTCCATGGTTTCGCGGGTTGGATTCGGCTCCACACCAGAAAACTCTACCCACTGATGTTCACTCAGAGCGGCAGTCACTTGGTCATAAACGCCATTGCGCTTGATAGATCCACCGCCGTAGATCAGCAGTACTTTGCTCGTCGATGGAATAGATTCAGTAACCGCCTCAATTTGGCCTTGACCAAAATGGATCTGAGTTGGATTAACGTATGAAAATTTCATAATCAGCCTCTGTGTTCTGACAGTGTTATGTTCGGGCTTGCCACCCGCAACCAATGACAAGCATATTAGTGTCAATAAACTTAATTATTAACCGGTATAAATGGCAACTTATTGCCTATTCCTGCCAATTTGTGGTTTCATGACCACAAACAAACTTGCTAATGAGCATCATGCTTGCACATTTAATGCAGTCGTACGTCGACAGCCAACGTCTTAATTCACTGGAAGGCGTGGCAGAAACGACCGTACCCGGCGTACGTTTTTATCGTTCAACCACAGGTTGTGAGCGGCAGCCGCTGCTTTATCAGTCTGGCATCATTATTCTGGGTCAAGGATCCAAAACCATCCACTTAGCCGATCAACACGTGGATTATGGCGCAGGTGATTATTTGGTATTGGGCGTGCCCATGCCCATTGAATGCGAGGCGTTTGCGTTGCAACAGCAGCCTTTACTGGGTCTGAATATCGATGTTGATCCTACGCTGCTGCATCAACAAGTGGATCAACTGCTACGATTTGGCAACGGGCACCCCTGCCAACGCTGTAACCCAGAGCTTGGTTTACGCGCAGCACAACTTGATGCACGCCTAGCCGATGCTGTGGCTCGCTTGCTGACAGCCCTGCAAACAGATGCCGAAGCCAGCATTATTGGGCCAGCAATTGTGGCCGAGATTATCTATTTCACGTTAGTTGGGCCAAACGGCCATGTGCTGTTCGACTTAGCCCAGCATGACGGCCATTACGCACGAATTGCGCGCGTGTTGAACCGCATCCATGCCGCTTACGCCGACAACCTAACGGTGGATGAGCTGGCGACTAGCGCCAATATGAGTGTGTCGGCTTTTCACCGGGCATTTCGGCAAGTCACTCGCGAATCGCCGCTGCAATACCTGAAAAAAGTCAGGTTGAATAAAGCAAAAGAATTGATTGTTAACGAAGGCAAACGTGCCAGTGATGCCGCCCATCAGGTGGGTTACAGCAGCCCGTCCCAATTTAGTCGGGAGTTCAAACGGCATTTCAAAGCCACACCCAAAGCATTATTGAATTGATTGGCAGGCGGTCGCCTAGCGTTGATAGATATTGGGCTGATGACGCATCATCAAGGTGCTGGCATCGGTCACCGTAGAGAAACCAAACTGTTCATACAGGCCGTGAGCGTCTCGCGTCGCCAACATAAACCGGCGCAGCCCTTGTAACTGAGGGTGTTGATTGACGCAGTGCATCAACCATTTTGACAGCCCGCTGCCGCGGTGTGGTGTTAGCACATACACATCAGCCAGATAAGCAAATGAAGCGCCGTCGGTAATCACTCGAGCAAAACCAATTTGCTCGATATAAGTACCTGTTGTTCGGTAGATTCCGAAGCACAGCGACCCTTGAATCGTTCGCTTCACCAGCGACTTAGTGATACCTGCGGCCCAATAACTGCCAGTCAAGTAGTGATGGATAGCATCAAGCTGCAGCTGCGACTTGTCGGTACTGATGTGGTAAGGCCAACAACGCCATTCCATATTGCAGCCCTCCGTTACAGCTGCCACCAGCCAAAGGCCAGTAAGCCAATTCCCAGCAGCGCTCGATAAATCACAAACGGCGTCATGCCAATGCGATCAATCAGTTTTAAGAAGAAGTGAATACACAGATAAGCACTAATCGCCGCCAGTACGGCGCCAAGCAGCAGCATGTTCCAATCCGCTTGCTCCGGTGAATCCAGCAATGCCATTGTACGATTCGCGGTGGCCAACAAAATCACCGGAATCGACATCAAAAAGCTATAGCGAGCCGCAGCCTTACGGGTCATCCCCAACATTAATGCTGCCGTAATTGTAATGCCCGAGCGGCTAGTCCCTGGGATCAGAGCCATCGCCTGTGCCAAGCCCAATATGATGGCTTGGCGCCAACCAACGCTATATTCATCGCGTTCACTTTTGCTGTAACGGTCGGCCCACCACAGCAGCGGTGCAAACACTAATGTCGTTACCGCAATAACCCACGTGGAGCGTAGGTAGCCTTCAATCAACGACGAGCAACTAAGCCCTATAATCACGGCAGGCACAGTGGCAAGAATAACGCTCCAAGCCAGTCGAGATTCGCCGGTCTGTTGCCCCGCCAACGAGCCACACCAGGCTAAAAACAGACTTTTTACTTCGTGACGAAAGTAGCCTACGACAGCAATCAGCGACCCCGCGTGCACCGCCACATCAAACGCCAGACCTTGATCGGCCCAGCCAAAAACTTGTGACGGTAAAATCAGGTGAGCAGAGCTGGAAATTGGGAGAAATTCAGTTAACCCCTGAATCAGGGCTAACATAATGGCTTCGAATACTGACATTGCGCTTCCTTGCAAAAACAATCAATGACTACCAATCGAATGGAATTGGCGTTAACACCTGTTGATGTGGGTAGTTATCCCACATCTCTTGATAGGTTTGGCCGACGACCGGATGACGATGTTGCGGAGCCACCTCGGCCAGCGGCCACAACACAAATGCATTTTCGGTAATTTCGTGACGCGGGATTTGAACGCCTTTGACCGAGATCACATCGTCATACAGCAGCAGATCCAAATCAAGGGTTCGATTGCTGAATTTTTCAGCATTTTTTTTGCGGCCGTTGGCCAGCTCGATTGTTTTTAGCCGTTGCGCAACCGCTTGTGGTGATTCTTGGGTATGGGCGCCAATGACCAAATTGAGAAATACCGGGCCGGCAAAACCAACCGCTTCACTTTCAAAAACGCGAGAGACCAAAAGCTCCCCATAGGCCTGTGCCAACGCTTGTCGCGCGGCACGAATATAAAGCTCCGGCTGCTGGTTACTGCCCACACTAATGAAAATTTGCGCCATATGACTTACTCCGCGGTGCGCACAATGCGCAAACCAACAGATTTGGCAGCTTTGACCGCTCCGGGCTTATGCAAGGTGATTGCGACCTTTGCCACATTGAACTCACCAATGATGAGTTGCGCCACTTGTTCGACTAGGGTTTCCAGCAATTCGACACGAGCGGCCTTTACGTGCGCCATCACTCGATTTGATACCGCTTCGTAGTCCAACGTATCAGCTAAATCATCCGTTGCAGCGGCTGCGGCAATATCAAAAGTCATCTCAATATCAAACAGTAGCGTTTGCTGAATTTTCTTTTCCCAATCGTAAACACCAATGACGGTATCGACGCTCAGACCTTGGATAAACACAGTGTCCATTGATGCTTGAAACTCACAAGTTAGGGGTTGCTGCTATTAGCCTATTTGGCTGGTCGGATAGGGTAAGCCATGCTAGCGTTGTAGGCTACCGCCTTATTTTGGGCCGAATATACCCCAGTTACGCAATGGATCAAATGCTGACAGAGACTTTATTAACAGGACTGATGATTGTTGCCGCTTACCTGTTCGGTTCAATCAGTAGTGCTGTATTAATTTGTCGTGTGGTTGGCCTTCCCGACCCTCGCAGCGAAGGCTCTGGCAATCCCGGCGCAACCAATGTGTATCGTATTGGCGGTACTGCACCGGCCGTCGCCACCTTACTATTCGATATTCTCAAGGGCACCCTCCCCGTTTATGGCAGTTACTTTTTTGGTTTAACGCCATTGAGTTTAGGGCTCATCGCCATTGCCGCCTGCTTGGGTCATATGTACCCGATATTCTTTGGTTTTCAGGGTGGAAAGGCGGTAGCTACGGCATTAGGCTCCATTGGCCCTATTGGTTGGGATATGACCGGTTTACTGCTGGGGACTTGGATCATCACAGCACTGCTGGGCCGATATTCATCGCTGGCATCGCTGGTAACCGTCGCGCTGGCGCCAATTTACGCCTATTGGCTCAAACCTGAATATTGGATTCCGGTACTGATGTTAAGCGTACTGATGGTGGTACGACATCGGGCGAATATTACTCGACTATTAGCCGGTACCGAGCCTCACATCCTTGATAAAACTCAACGCAAAACTAGCCAGCCGCCAGAGCAAAAATAATTACAACGACTGTTACTCGTTCCCGTTGCAAATGCAGGGGCCATAAAGCTTGGTTATGTTTGAATAACCAAGCCTACAACTCATATCGCAAAGACTCTTAAACTGCAGGTAGCGTTTCTAGCGGCCAGCGAGGAAAGACTTCAACGCCTTGTTTCGCCACTTGTCCGGCCTTAAGTCGTTGCATCCCCGCATACGCAATCATGGCGCCATTATCGGTGCACAATTCAGGCCGCGGGTAATATACCTTACCATTGCGTTTGCCCAGCTCAATTTCTAACTGACGACGCAGCTCAATATTGGCGCTCACACCGCCAGCAATCACCAAACGATTCAAGCCCGTTTGCTTAAGCGCCCGACGGCATTTAATGATCAAGGTATCAATAACGGCTTCCTGAAACGCATAGGCGATGTCAGCATGAGTTTGTGGGTCTGCATCATTGGCACGAATGGTATTGGCCGCATGCGTTTTTAAGCCACTAAAGCTGAAATCAAGACCCGGCCTGTCGGTCATTGGCCGTGGTAATTTAAACCGCCCTGGCGTACCAGTAAGCGCCATTTTTGCCAGCGCAGCGCCGCCCGGATAATCGAGCCCAAGTAATTTGGCTGTTTTATCGAACGCTTCTCCCGCCGCATCATCAATGGACTCACCAAGTAATTTGTATTCACCAATGCCATCCACTTCAACCAACATGGTGTGGCCACCCGAGACAAGCAAGGCGACAAATGGGAAGTCGGGAACGTCCTCTTCTAGCATCGGCGCAAGTAAATGGCCTTCCATATGATGAACCGGCACAGCAGCTGTATTCCAAGCAAACGCTAGGCTGTTACCAAGCGTTGCGCCAACTAATAACGCGCCAATTAACCCTGGGCCTGCCGTATAAGCCACACCATCTATCTGATCTGGTGTACAATCCGCCTCGGCCAATACTTCGCGAATGAGCGGAATGGCTTTGCGGACATGATCGCGTGACGCCAATTCAGGCACAACGCCACCGTAATCTGCATGTAACTTAATTTGGCTATAAATGCGATGTGCTAATAATCCTTGCTCATCGTCATAAACGGCAATGCCTGTTTCGTCGCAAGAACTTTCGATACCCAGAACACGCATGAATTAGCCTCTAACTTGTTGTTAAGCGGAGGCGGATTTTAGCCTGTGAAGGATTAAGACGCAAAGGGCCTTTACAATGCCAATCGAGCGGATTACAATGCCGCACCATTTTTCGCCGAGCTCTAATTTCACTCCTTTTACTCTGGGGTAGGGGCTTGATTGATAAACTATTGAAAATACCGTTTTGAGGTGATTGGCTAATGCCTGTTGTTAAAGTCCGTGAAAATGAACCATTTGACGTAGCGCTGCGTCGTTTCAAGCGTTCTTGTGAAAAAGCTGGCGTTCTGTCTGAAGTTCGTCGTCGCGAATTTTACGAGAAACCAACCACTGAGCGTAAGCGCAAAAAAGCTGCTGCTGTTAAGCGTGCCCAGAAGAAACTGGCTCGTGAAAACGCTCGTCGCGTTCGTTTGTACTAATTCGCTACGAATTAGAGACTGAAAAGGTCTGATTGTGTCTGCTTTAATTGCTCAACTTAAAGATCAGCAAAAAGATGCCATGCGCGCTAAAGATAAACCGCGTCTTGGCACCTTGCGTTTGATCTTGTCTGAAGTGAAACAGCAAGAAGTAGACACTCGCACTGAGTTAAATGATGACGATGTCATCGCGATTTTGACCAAAATGGTCAAACAACGTAAAGACTCAGTGACTCAATTTGAAGCAGCTGGTCGCGATGATTTAGCGACTAAAGAATTGGCTGAGATCACTGTTATTGAACAGTTCTTGCCTCAACCTCTGAGTGAGGCTGAAGTCAATGATTTGATTGACCAAGCCATTGCCGATACCGGTGCCGCAGGCATGCAGGATATGGGTAAACTCATGGGTGTTCTTAAGCCTTTGCTTCAGGGCCGCGCCGACATGGGCGCAGTCAGTGGTAAGGTTCGCACCAAGCTAACCGCCTGATTTTGCAACCAAACCACAGATAGCTTTCGAATAAGCCGTGCTTTTTATAAGTGCGGCTTGTTTGTCTTTATCATTTGGTCTTTCTGTAAGACAAAAGGATACCTGACACGGCATGGCTATACTTCGATCATTCATTGACGACTTACTCGCTCGTACCGATATTGTTGACCTGATCGATGCCCGTGTACCGCTTAAAAAAGCCGGTAAAAACTATTCTGCTTGTTGCCCATTTCACAACGAAAAAACCCCGTCATTCAGCGTCTCACCGGATAAACAGTTCTATCATTGTTTTGGCTGTGGTGCTCATGGCAATGCCATTGGCTTTATGATGGAGTTTGATCGGTTAGAGTTTCCCGAGGCCATTGAAGAGTTGGCTCGCGAACACGGCCTTGACGTCCAATACGAAGAACGCAGTGGCAACCAACAAAAGCAACAACCGCGTCAGCTGACCAATGATCAATATGAGCTGATGAACCTGATCAGCCTGCAATATAGGCAAAATCTCAAACAACATGCGCAAGGGCCCAAAGCCGTTGAGTATCTTAAGAATCGTGGCTTAACCGGCGATACAGCAAAGAAATTTGGCATTGGCTTCGCCGGCGCCGAATGGGACAACGTGTTACAAACCTTCGGCTCAACTGAACAGTTACAACGTCAGTTGGTCGAGCTAGGAATGCTCATTCAAAATGATAACGGCCGTCGTTACGACCGATTCCGCGACCGTATCATGTTCCCCATTCGCGATCGCCGCGGCAGAGTGATTGGATTTGGCGGCCGCGTATTAGATCAAGGCGAACCCAAATACCTGAACTCGCCAGAAACACCGCTATTTCACAAAGGTCAGGAATTATATGGCCTGTATGAAGTCAAACAAGCGCATCGCAACATTGACCGAGTGCTCATTGTAGAAGGCTATATGGACGTCGTGGCACTGGCGCAATACGGTGTTGATTACGCCGTTGCTTCGCTTGGTACCGCAACCACGCCGGAACATTTGCAGCTGCTGTTTCGTCAAACCCGTCATGTCACTTGTTGTTACGACGGAGATAAAGCTGGTCGCAGTGCCGCTTGGCGGGCATTGGAAAACGCCCTGCCCTTATTGCGTGACGGCTTAACGCTCGACTTTGTGTTTTTACCTGATGGTGAAGATCCTGACACCTTGGTACAAGCGCAAGGCAAAGACGCTTTTGAGCAACTATTGGCCGAAGCCACGCCATTATCGAAAGTGTTGTTCGACCATTTACTAGCGGAACACAACGCCGCTTCCGATGCCGGCAAAAGTGCATTGGTAGCAGCAGCAAAGCCGCTAATCGAACAACTGCCGCCAGGTGTTTACTTTGACATGATGCAAGATCAGCTCGCACAGCTGGTCGGCATGACCCAAGAGCAACTTGGGCGCCATATTAAACAGCAACATAGTCAAACCAGCACCGCCAACCAACAACACAAAATGACCATGACCCCAGTGCGAAAAGCTATCGCGCTGTTGCTGCAAGTACCCAACTTAGCGAATGCCGTTGAGCCACAACCTGAGTTGGCCAAACTCGATATTGCAGGCGTCGATTTGTTTGTTGACCTGCTAACCACGGCCAGAAATGCGCAGGTCGCCCATGCGGGGCAACTGCTTGAATACTATCGAGAGCACCCAGCATTTGGCGCGCTAGCAAAGCTCGCAGCCATCAGCAGAGAAGGCATTACCGATGACAATGCTGAACTGGAATTTCTCGATACATACAGCTATTTGATTGATAAATACTTAGAGCAGCGGCTGGAACAATTGCTGCTAAAAGAAAAGCAAGGAGAGCTGACGCGCGACGAGCGTCACGAATACATGACACTGCTGCAGGCACTCAAGCCTAAAACAGTGACACCAGAGTAACAATTCAGGCTGGCCGCAGGACAATAATCGGCGTATAATTGTTCGCTTACGTCTGCGTTCAGCACAGCACTAATTTCAATACTGTTTAAGTGGAAGACTCTATGGAGCAAACCCAACAATCTCAGCTCAAACTGCTTGTTCAAAAAGGCAAAGAGCAGGGTTATTTGACCTATGCCGAAGTCAATGATCACCTTCCCGCTGATATTGTCGATTCGGATCAGATTGAAGATATCATCAGCATGATTAACGACATGGGTATTAAGGTGTATGAAACTGCGCCTGATGCCGATGATTTGATTATGGCGGCAGAAGCCAACCAAGACGAAGACGCTGCCGAAGCGGCCGCACAAGCCTTGGCCAGTGTTGAATCTGAATTGGGTCGCACCACGGATCCTGTGCGCATGTACATGCGCGAGATGGGAACCGTTGAACTACTGACGCGCGAAGGCGAAATCGTCATCGCTAAGCGTATTGAAGATGGTATTAATCAGGTTCAGAGTGCCGTTGCGGAATACCCAGCAACAGTCGCTCACTTGATGGATCAGTGGGACAAATTTGAAGCTGAAGAAATTCGCTTAACCGACATCATTATTGGTTTTGTCGATCCAAACGATGATGGCAATGCCGCACCAACGGCTACCCACGTTGGCTCCGAGTTATCAGAAGAAGAACTTGAGGACGAAGACAAAGATCTCAAGAAAGATGAAGACGAAGAGGAAGAAGAAGTCGATACCGGCCCATGTCCGGAAGAAGCGCGCGAGAACTTTTCTGCGCTTCGCGACATCTTTGATGACATGCGCGCAACGTTGGCCAAAAAAGGCCGCGATCACGCTGACACCAAAGCTAAGATCCTCGAATTGTCGGATCTATTCAAAAAATTCCGCCTCATTCCAAAGCAATTTGATCTGCTCGTTAAGAAAATGCGCGCCACCATGGACAGAGTTCGCACCCAAGAACGCCTGATCATGAAGATGTCTGTTGAACAAGCAAAAATGCCGAAAAAAGCATTTGTTTCAGCTTTTGCTAATAATGAAACAGACGGCACATGGATTGAAGTTGCAGCAAACGCAGGCAAAGACTATTCAGCAAGAATTGAAGCTCTGAAGCCAGAACTTCAGCGCTGCATTGGCAAGTTAAATGCGATTGAAGAAGAAGCAAACCTGCCAATTATTGTTATCAAAGACATCAACCGTCGTATGTCGATTGGTGAAGCTAAAGCTCGCCGCGCCAAGAAAGAAATGGTTGAAGCAAACTTACGTCTGGTTATTTCGATTGCCAAGAAATACACCAACCGTGGCTTGCAATTCCTTGATTTAATTCAGGAAGGTAACATCGGCTTGATGAAAGCCGTGGATAAATTTGAATACCGCCGTGGTTATAAGTTTTCAACCTATGCGACTTGGTGGATCCGTCAGGCGATCACCCGCTCGATTGCCGACCAAGCACGGACCATTCGTATTCCGGTTCACATGATCGAAACCATTAACAAGCTGAATCGTATTTCACGCCAAATGCTTCAAGAAATGGGTCGTGAACCAACGCCGGAAGAATTGGCAGAACGGATGCTGATGCCGGAAGACAAGATCCGCAAAGTATTGAAAATTGCGAAAGAGCCAATCTCCATGGAAACCCCAATCGGTGACGATGAAGATTCTCACTTGGGCGATTTCATTGAAGATACAACGCTTGAATTGCCTGCTGAAGCGGCCAACTCAGAAAGCCTTAAAAATGCCACTAACGAAGTGTTAGCCGGCCTAACGGCTCGAGAAGCAAAAGTTCTTCGGATGCGTTTTGGTATTGATATGAATACCGATCACACGCTAGAAGAAGTTGGTAAGCAGTTTGACGTTACCCGTGAGCGTATTCGTCAGATTGAAGCCAAGGCTTTACGTAAGTTGCGCCACCCAAGCCGTTCAGAGCTGCTACGCAGTTTCTTGGATGAGCAATAAGCAAACATTGTTAATAAAAAACGCGGCCAATTGGCCGCGTTTTTTTTCGCCTAAATTTGTCACAATAAGATTTTGAAAAGTTTCGTTACAAAGAACGTAACCACATGTTTTAATTATAGTTAAAATAGAAAACACTAATCCCACACAGTTATTATGTAATTTTTACGCCACAGCAATACAAATTAATTACACCTTCTTACATTTTCTTAATCTTTGTATTACCAATTCCCGTTACTATGATGACAGGAAACAAATAATCACGCTTAGAGCCGACTAGTCATGAATAAAGCAAAATGGATGAAGTGGTTGCTGCCCGTTGCCGTATTAGGCATTGGTGCAGCAGGTATGGCCAGCATTAACGCCACAGCTGGTAAAACAGAGGAAAGTGAGCCTGTCGACACCCGACCTTCGGTACGAGTGATGGCGGCAACGTCTATCACCCATCAAGTAACAATCACCAGCTTCGGTGAAGTTGAACCGCTGGAAAAAACCATGCTGGCAGCACAAGTCGCTGGTGAGATTGTCAGTTGGAATCCGAAATTTGTAGCCGGTGGTTTGTTTAAACAAGGTGAATTGCTGTTCACCATTGAACAAGACACTTACCAAGCTGCTTTATTGCAAGCTCAGGCCAACTTAAGCCAAGCCAAAGCCGCATTGATTGAAGAAGAAGCCTTGGCGCAAGTTGCCAAGCGTGAAGCCGAGCGTTTATCCGATCGCAAAGTCTCCGATCTGTACCTGCGTAAGCCTCAGGTTCTCAGTGCCAAAGCCAACGTACAGTCGGCAACCGCAGCCCTGCGCCTAGCGGAGCGAGACCTTGCCAACTGTGAAGTCCGTGCGCCATACGACGCTCTGGTGATCAGTCGCGATCTAGGCGTTGGGCAGTTCGTTCATGCCGGCGACACCATTGCTGAATTGAGCAGTATTGAAACCGCTGAAGTGGTATTCCCAATCCCTGGCTTCGACAGTGCGTTTGTTCCTCTTGATGCGGAAGGCATTGCTGCCACCGTAACAACCCAGGGCCGCCGCAAAATCAGCCGCGAAGCCACCATCGCCCGAGATTTGGGTATTGTTGATAACGCCACCCGCATGAGCCATTTAGTGGTGCGCATTAACGACCCATACAGCCTTAATAGTGAGAAGCCTCCGCTTAAATTTGGTAGCTACGTTTCAGTCTCATTTGCCGGTAAACAGCTCGCTGGAGTTTTCGAAGTACCACAAGATCTGGTGAGTAATCGCATCCTATGGGTGGTTGATGACGAAATGAAACTCCAACCAAGAAATGTAAATGTGTTGCGCGAAGAAGGTTCGATGTTCCTGATTGATCAGGGCCTTAACGAAAATGATTCTTTGGTCATGACGCCGCCGGAATACCCGCAAACCGGCATGGAAGTCAAAATCATCGATTCAGATACAGAAGTAGCGCAGCGCTAAGGATCCGATCATGGCTGAACCGACACCAGAACAACAAAGTACTCGAACGGGGTTGATCGGATACTTCGCGCATAACTCTGTAGCGGCGAACTTAATGATGTTTTTCATCATCATTATGGGCATCGTCAGCTACATGACGATCCAGCGCCAAATGTTCCCGAACATTGAATCCAACTACATTCACATTTACAGCACTTATCCTGGAGCCTCGCCACAAGAAATTGAAGAGAGCATTCAGATTAAAATCGAAGAAGTGCTCAAGGACGTGACCGAAATTAAGCGCGGCATTTACCGTGCTTGGCGCAACGGCGGTCGGATTACGCTGGAAATTTTTCCAGATAAAGATCTGCCCGAAGTACTCGACAAAATTAAATTACGGGTTGATGGTATTGCCACCTTCCCTGCGGATATGGAGCCGGTCACCATTACACAGGCCGAACGGCGTCAGGATATTATCGAGATGTCGTTGGTTGGAGACTTTCCGCTAACCGAGCTCAAACCGATGGCTCGCGATGTCAAAGATGAGTTGTTGCAGCTTGGCAATGTCTCTCTGGTCGATTTAAGCGCACCCGATGATGAAATCGCCATTGAAATTCAGCCCGACGTGCTGCGCAAATACAACCTAACGTTGCAGGACGTCTCGCAGGCGATTGCCAAATACTCCGCTAATTTCTCGGCTGGCCAACTAAGAACCGATTCTGGCATCATTTCCGTACGGGTAGAAAACCAGTTCTATCGTGGCCATGAGTTCCGCAACATCCCCATTAAAATCGGGGCTAACGGTGCCAAGGTACTGCTTAAAGACATTGCAGTGATTAAAGATGAGTTTGCCGAAGGTGAGCACTACTTTAAGTACAGCGGTGAAAACGCCATCTTCTTGGCGGTAAAAGCCACCAAAGACCAAAACATGGTGCCCGTTGCCGAGTCCGTAAAGAAATACATTAAGCAGCGCAATGAAACCCTGCCCCAAGGCATGGAATTGAAGATCCTGGTCGACATGACGTATTACCTCAATGCGCGTCTCGACATGATGCTCAAAAACTTGGCGCAAGGCTCCATTCTTGTGGCCATCATGCTGAGCTTGTTCTTACGCTTCCGCTTGGCATTTTGGGTCATGGTTGGCTTACCGCTTTGCTTCTTGGGCGCGGTCATGCTCATGCCAGTATTCGGCGTTAGCATCAACATTTTAAGCCTGTTCGCCTTCATCATGGTACTTGGTATCGTCGTTGATGATGCCATTGTGATAGGGGAAAGTGCCTACACCGAAGTGGAGAAAAAAGGCGGCGGCGTCGACAACGTCGTGCGCGGCGCTCGCAAAGTGGCAACACCAGCAACCTTTGGTGTACTCACCACCATTGCCGTATTCGCACCATTTACACTGTCAAGCGGCCCAGAAGGCACCTTTTTCTACAACATTGCCATTGTGGTGATCTTGTGTCTGGCCTTTAGCCTGATTGAATCTAAGCTAATTTTGCCGGCTCATTTGGCCCACACCAAGTTCCCTCCAATCAAAAAAGGCGGCTGGCGTGATCGCTTTAATACACGCTTCTTTGGTTTTGTGAACGGCCGTTATAAGCGTTTTGTGACCCGTTGTACCGAATGGCGCTGGTTGGTGTTTGCTAGTTTCATAGCCTTACTCACCATCAGTTTTGGCTTGGTTTCGGCCAATTATGTGCGCTTCGTACCAAGCCCGAAAGTCCCTCACGACTTCCCAAGTATCTCCATTGAGATGAACGAATCAGTGTCCGATGAGCAGACCATTTATGCCCTTCGTACAATTGAATCGACCATAATGGCGATTGAAGAGCAAACCAAGGCAGAACATGGTCAAGGAATGATTCGAGACATCCTCGCATTCAACGATGGCCGCACCGAAGCACGCTTAGTTGTGCCTTTGGTCGATGAGGAGCTGCGCCCATTTGACACCTTCGAGCTTGCTCGACGTTGGCGTGAAACCATTCCTCCCATCGCCGGTATGAAATCTTTTACCGTATACGATGATGTGAATAGCGGCGGCGATGATGGCGAGTTTGCTTACGTATTGTTCGGCTCAGATATTGACACCTTAAATGCCGCAGGGCGCGAGTTCATCGCCATGCTCCAGCAACAAGAAGGCTTGTTCGACATCAGCTCCACTATCGATCCAGCTTCAAAAGAAGTGCAATTGCGCCTACGCCCTGTTGCTTATGACTTAGGGTTAGATCTGGCGACCATTGCCGCTCAAGTGGGTACCAGCTTCTACGGTGGCGAAGCTCAGCGTGTGTTGCGTGACGGAGAAGAAGTGAAGGTGATGGTGCGCTACCCTCGCCTGACCCGTGAAAAGCTAGCCGAGCTGAAATATGCCGTCGTCACTACGCCGACCGGAGAAGAAGTGATGCTCGGTGATGTCGTCGAGCTCATTGAAAAACCGGGTATTAGCTACATTCGACGCGAAGGTGGCTTCCGCAGCGTTTACGTATGGGGCAACATCGACGAAGAAGTCGTCGAGCCGAATCAGGTGGTTAGCGATATTGAAGACAACCTGTTACCGAAACTTACCGATGACTTCCCCGAAGTGAAAACCGAACTAGGGGGCTCGATTGAAGAGCAGCAATCACAGCAGAATGAACAAATGCTGTTCTTCATTGCCGGTATGATCATGGTGTATGTATTGCTGGCTGTGCCGCTTAAAAGTTACTTCCAGCCCATCATCATTATGTCGGTGATCCCGTTTAGTTTAACCGGCGCGATTTGGGGCCACTTCTGGTTTGGTATCGACATGAGCATGATGTCGACCTTCGGCCTAATTGCCGCAGCAGGTGTTGTGATTAACGACAGCTTGGTGATGACCGATTATGTCAACCAGCGGCGCGCTGCAGGCGTGTGCATTCGAGAGTCAGTCATTGAAGCGGGCTGCGCTCGATTCCGCGCGATTACGTTGACGTCAATCACCACCTTTGCTGGGGTGCTACCGATTATGTTCGAAACAAGCTTGCAAGCCCGTTTCGTCATCCCAATGGCCGTAGCGCTTGGCTTTGCGGTGATGTTTGCCACCATCATCACCCTCGTCTTAGTACCTTGCTTGTACTTAATATTGGATGATTTCGGTGCTATGGGGCGTGCTGTGATCCGGCGTATCAAGCCAAGCAAGCTAGCAAAGCCAGAGCAGCCTGCGATTGAAACTAACCAATAGTGAATCGATTTGCCCCTGCGCGATAACCGCAGGGGCTATCACCCAACAACTCAATAAAACAGCTCAATTTTTCAGCAAAAAGACATGATTTGCCGCGCTTGTTTGATAAAGCCTAACTAGGCCCTAGACAGTCAGCGGCACTGTTCTTATAATCGGCTCCACTTTGTAACAGCGCGCCCGCGCAATCCGTTGCAAATTGTACTGGCCCCATAGCTCAGTTGGTTAGAGCAGTCGACTCATAATCGATTGGTCCCCCGTTCAAGTCGGGGTGGGGCCACCATTTAAAATCAATAGGTTACATTAACTCCACAGCCACAGCCTCACCCCAATGTTTTTCTATGTAGCAAATATGTAGCAACGAATTCTATTGGTTGAGCTCCAACTTTGATCTAAAACTCATAATTCTTAACTAGCATAGCTTTGTTAGCGACTGTTCATGTTAGTCTTCAAACAGTTACCGCTTATATAGTGAATGGATTTGCTATGCATATTTTGGCCCCTACTCTCGATGACTTGCTATATGACACGTTCACATACGTTTTAGAAAACGGACAACAGATAGAGTCTACAAAGGGTGATAATCAGGAAGTAAGAGGTTGCCTCTTAACCCTTAAAAATCCCCGCTCACGGATTAGCCGATCTGAAACAAAAGGAACCATCTTTAGT
This sequence comes from Neiella holothuriorum, assembly GCF_019457915.1. Taxonomy (GTDB): domain Bacteria; phylum Pseudomonadota; class Gammaproteobacteria; order Enterobacterales; family Neiellaceae; genus Neiella; species Neiella holothuriorum. The sequence continues at coordinate 305,609 of NZ_JAHZSS010000001.1, read as the reverse complement.
TGCTTAGGAGAACTTTTCTGGTATTTGTCAGGACGAGATGATGCCGAAATGATTAGCAACTATATAAGGAAGTACGATAGCTACAAAGAGCAAGATGGAACAATACATGGAGCCTATGGGCCGCGATTCTATGGTATGCATGGTAAGTTTGATCAAATTCGATCTGTTATCAGGCTACTAAAAAGAAAACCAAAAACGAGGCAGGCTGTAATTCAGCTATTTGATGCTTCAGATATACATAAGCAATACAACGATACCCCCTGCACCATTAGTCTTCAGTTTATGATCCGCGATGAGCAACTTCATATGTTCACAAATATGAGATCAAATGATGCATATAGAGGATTGCCTCATGATATTTTTGTATTTTCAATGATTCAAGAAATCATAGCCAAGGTCTTAGGCTATGAACTTGGAGAGTACAATCACTTCGTGTCTAGCTTGCATGTCTATGACTGTGACTTACCTAATATTCGGGCATTTCTTAGCGAGGGTTTTATGCCCTCGAAACCGATTATGCCACCAATGCCAGAAAGTAATTTTGGACAAACGAAAGCAACTCTTCTTGAGCTAGAGGAAGCAGTGAGAACCAACCCCTTCAGCAACATAGAAGACTCGGACCTGCCGAGCTATTGGCTGGATATGATCCGACTACTCAGATATTACCACTTGTCAAAGCTTGAAGACCCTCGAACCACACTAGAAATGGAAATCTGTTTAAGCCATATAAAAAACCGTGACTATGAAGCATTTATAGAAAGGCGTAGAGCTAGACTGGAGGAAGAGTGCTCATGACGATGCGCATTAGAAACAATACACTTTTTAATAACTTTAAAACTAAGCTCGACTGTTACTCTAAACAGGAACGCACTCTCGAAGGTCTTCAAACCATCGACAGCTTGGAAGTTTTGAGCTGCCAACTTGTAGACAGCGTGAGGAGAGTAAACTATTTAGCTGCCATTGCTAATCGCCCCATATCTGATACTCGAAAGAACCCCAACAGTTCAATTTTTGATCCTTTGAGAGCCGCAGTACTGCATCTAAACGATGGAAACTTTGATGAAGCTTGCTGGTTAGTATTTTTGTCAACTCATTTTGGCAAAAACATTGATACTGGATGGCAGCTTTGCGCAGATATTTACTCCTGTTACGGAGGAGATGAGCTTTGGAGTTGGCAAAACATTACCGATGATTTCCAAGCTTTTGCAGCTTGGTACCAAGCAACAATTCCGAATATGCTTTTAGATGGAATCAAAAGAAAATTTGGAAACCACAGAAAATATGAAACTCTTCGTATTGATAGCCACCGCTCTACATTACGAGTCTTAAGAAGCTACGTTGAATGGGTAGGAGGGACCAGAAGCCATGAGGTCAGATTTAATGAGTGCGGAAACATTGAAGATCGTTATGCGCTCTTTGATAACCTTTACGCATCACTCAAGTCAGTGAGCTCCTTCGGTCGAACTGCCAAATTTGATTACCTTACTATGCTTAATAAAGTAGGGATTATCGACATCGAGCCAGCCAAACTATACCTAAGTGATGCGACTGGTCCAAAACAAGGCGCTAAGCAACTTTTTTTTGCAAACCCCAACCGAAGTATCACCAACTTAGAGTTAGAGAGTAGATGCGTTGAGCTTGCTGATTACCTACCGATAGAAAAACTAAAAATGCAGGTTCTAGAAGATGCTCTTTGTAACTGGCAAAAATCTCCAGAAAACTACAGGTATTTCGGAGGGTAGCACCTCCGAATTATATCTCTGTTGAATTGATTTGAGACCATTTGTATCTGGTCTTCAACTTATTTAGGTATTTGTAGCTAATCAGGCCCTTATGTTGAAGCTGCCCCAACAATATACCCGGTGATGTTCCGACTCTTTTTGCTAACCTTACGAGTTTTATCCAGTCTTTCGCTCTGAGCTTGTACAGCTCTTTCCTATAGTGTTCAGGAACCAGTATATTCTCTGCAAATTCATTTGCTTCTTTTTCTTCTAGCTCATTAACCTCAAAGTTTCCTTCTAGCCTCACTCTTTGTTTATCATGCATCAATACGTGACCGATCTCATGAAAGAATGTGAACCAAAACTGATCGTCGGTTAAATACCTGAAACTCATCGACACGATCGGAGAACCCGACTGAGTATAATGTGTTGCTCCGCTCGCTCGGCATTTTTGTGGCGTTTTACTCACAGTAAAGTAAACGCCACAAAGGGCTAAAGTTTCTCGCACTTTGGGAATAAAAATTTGGGGACTTTTTACCAGAGTTAATTTTCTTAGGTTATCCAATTGATTATTTAAAAGTGAAGGGTTCCACTTTTCAATACTCATCTTTTCTGTTTGAACCTCTGCCATTCTCAACCACGACAAAGCTGACATTGGCTCAGTATCAAAAGAGTTGGAAGTTCGATAGGCAACTTCTTGGTGCTTGTAAAGATACTTTTCTTCCCATGCATCAAGACAATCAACATCAAAAAAATTCAAGCAGCTAGTTAGCTTTTGTTTGAGGTTAAGCCGTTTGGGTATCCATCCGCCTTTGACTAAATCGGAAGTAGGAAGCGACTCAAGCCATATAATTTCGTCTCTCGAAAGGGCGCTCTCTCGATGACGATATAGGCATTCTCTATTAATCCAAAAAGCAGGAGAACAGTTAAACAAGCTAGCCAACCTCTCAGCTAACTCTTCGCCGATAGATACTTTCCCTTCTAAAAGTGCCATCCCCTTCGATTCGCTAAGACCTAAGTTATTACAAAGCTCCTCTATCGATAGACCATTTTCATCCATCAAGTCGAGCAAGGTATCGGAAGGAGTAGACACCCAAGTAGGATTAAATTGAGCAGAGCTAATCATAGCTTTCCTATTTGAACCAGCTTAATGCGACGAACCTTGAGCCAATCCACATTATCAGTATTGGCCACAGTGGGTATTTTCAAATGACCGACTTCGAAAACAATTTGAAGGTCAGTGAGTAGATCAATGACCAACATATCACCATCAGGACTACATTCAATTCTAGGGTTCCCAGCAGGGACATCTGTATATGAATTAGCCGCAACTAAATCAGATAACCGATTCCTTAATTTCCGCGCAGCAATTACTCCCAGCAATAATTCCGCTTCTTTGGGATCCTCACACAGAGAACGTAAGTTTTTGGTAGAAAAAGATACTTCCAATTCTAGTTATAAGTGACTTTTTTCGCCAGACTACCATAAGCCGTACACTTATTCACAGAACTCCAAGCTAAAGGGCTTTTGGCCCTTTAGAAACCAACTGCCAATCAAACAGACGGGTTATCACTTCCCGCCCATCAACGAGAAGTCCTTTGAGGCGCATCAGCAATCCATCTCCAAAAGCGTTGCCTTTGCATTCACCGGTTTTTTCGTCAACTACGAGCTTGTATAGGATTCGTATAGGGCGGTTGGATGGTTTGCACCATATCCCTCCCATTTTCTGAATGAAGGCACTCCAATTGCCAGAGTCAGCACAATCGAATATTGCTATTAACCTCTCATCAATCAATTTGTTTCGCTTTAGCCTGCGGAGCTCTCGCCATACAGTTACCGAAGCTCCACCGATTTGCTGAAATTGGCGAATTGCCCAGCATGATGCCCATGCATCTACGCGAACTGCGGCTTCTAGCGGCGATTCGCCATATACGCCCTCATCCAAATGCTCGCCATCAATATTCTTCGAAACGTATTTGGCAATGTAGCCTGTTGCACTACCCTTATCAGGATCGATTTCAACAGCCTTGAACCGATGCTCTACCGCCCCTGATTCATTACCATCAATTTCAAAGCAATACTGTTTACAAATATCAAGCAAACGACGTTTCAATTCAGGCTCAACAAACAGCAACAAATGCCAGTGAGGAGTTCCATCATGGTGCGGCTCTGCAACTCGAAAGCCATAAGGCCGAATACCTTCACGGTTCCATTGGGCACGAACCCGAGCAAACAGGGTGCACAGGTATTGCTGCCCCTCATAAGGAGTTGAGCCATCCCACTTTTCATTGCGTTGCCCGTTGAAGCTATGACAAGCATGAAACCTTGATGGGCAGGTGAAGGTTAGAAAAACTCCCGAGTGACCATGCTCTTCAGAAAGCTCTTCGAAGCCTCGCATTCGCATCATCAGCTCAGCTTTGCGAATAGCTGGATTCGATACATTTTTTTCTTGCAACTCTTTGAGAGTGAACTCCTGACCGAGTTGATTCATCACAACCGTGCTGGACAGTAATTTGTCTTGATAGGCCTTCTGGTTCAGTCGGTTTCGTAATGCAAAATCGCTGGCATAAATGCCTTTGAATTTGTTTACGAAGCCGAGTATCTGCGCAGCCGTTTCAACATCTGTAACGTAACGACGTCGAAGCTTGCGCAGCCACCACCCGTAGTTGCACATGCGTTTGATTGCGCCCTCGATGTAAGCTAGGTCTAATCCCGTTAACGTAACAGGTACTGTACCCGTTAACGGGGAATTAGCTGAAGGTGCATTTATTCTGAACCCGTTAACGTAACGAGTCATAGCTTTGAGTTGTTCGATTGTTGAAAGATTCGAGTACTCCAAGCTTTGGCAATATTGTGAGCGCCTTTTCGCTTTTTCTCGAAGCTCTTCTTCGCTCACGTCCAAACGCAAAAACTCGGGACGAATCCCGAGCTTTTGCGCCACTTCCTTGCGTCGACGAAGCAGAGTCAAATTGGCTAAGCGGCGACTCGGCTCATATTTATAGTCGCAAATTAACTTTGCGCGAAAAGCGAGTGGAAAAGCGCCAAGTAAATCATCAACAAACTTTCTATCCTGGGAGTCAATTTCCGGCATTGAGAGCCTCCCTGCCACTGGTAGTTAGTTGGAAAGACTCCCATCTAATCCCGTAGGTGTACTCACTTTCACAGCGTAAATACCCAAATCTCTTCAGATCCCATAGAGTTTTAAGATGCAGCCCTTTCCGAAGCTTTCCCTTTATCGCCCATTCTCCAAAGCTGGCACTTGGCTCTGTGCATATAGAAACGATCGCTCCATTAGCAATATCTTCAAGCAATCGTTTTTTGGCGCCAGTTAGTTTAAGCATTGCGCCCCCCTTGGAACTGACCCAAATGCTCTAACCGCTGAAAGGAAGACAGCCAATTATCTAAGTCACCTTTCATATACCGAATAGAGCGGCCAATCTTGATAAACGGGGGAGCCGGGGTGCGGTTCAAGCGATTGCCGTCCATGCGGGCTTGGCGCAGGAACGAACGGCTCATACAGATGTAATGTGAAGCTTCTGCTTCAGTAAGAACGTTTTTGGTAGTCATTGAAGAACTCCATGAGTGAATGAATGTCATGGAGGATTGAAACCTACTGCAGAGACCACAATGATAGTTTCAGTGCAGAAATGTCATTTGGAGTGCATCAATGATACTTTGTATTGGCGTCCAGTATTTAAAATGCAAGAAGGCCGCTGAGTTCAGCGGCCTTCTAAAAATTGTATTATTCGAACCTCAGTCAAAGCTAAAAGTCAGCCCTACACCCAAGTTTCGTCATTTCGGAAAGTGTTCATGGTAAATCTCCTTTGATGTACTAACTATACAAGTAAATTTTCGCCTTCACCAGAAAATTTCTCCTCAAACCTGTTTTTAAGCTTTTGTCTCACAAACTTTAGATCTGGGTCCTTCTTAGACACCAACAAGTATCGAGGGTTCAACCCACAAGCTTCATCAATCTCAGCAAAAGCCTCTTCAGCTCTCCCCAAAAGAGATAAGTAACACGCAAGATTGAAGTGTATACGAGCTTTTTCGGTCTTGCTATCTAAGATTTTAAAAACCTCTAAGGAGGTTTTCAGCTCTGCAGTGGCCCTTTCCAACAACGATGGACATTTTTCTAATTGCCATTTACGTTTATAGACCAACCCAAAGAAAAGTGAAATACGCACCGATAAGCTCAATGTCTCTCTTGTAAGTTCCCCGTCATCATTAGTCATGATGTTCAACTGCTGCCTTAAAGTATGAACCTTTCCTAAGCTAATCGAAGCATAGCGCTCCATCTCTACTATGTACTCATGAGCCAAAAGTCCCATCTCTTGATTTGGGTCTCCACTTTCTATTTCCTTAAGTGAGCGCTCTAGCTTCGGAATCAACATATAAGCTCTTGTTATGGTTGATTGAGCGACCAATAGGTCTGCTATCAACCTGTTTTTCAACTCTAGCTGATTGATATCATTTGCTCTCTCAGTTACCTCTAGGCTCTTTTCGTTCAGCCGAGAGAGTTTCTCTAAGTATAAATCATGTAGTTCATTGAATTTAGAATTCTGCTTATGAGTCACCCAACCCAGCAAAGCAACAGCAGCGACAACTACAGAGAGAATAGTCAATGAGATTGAAAGATAGTGCCCCAGTGAGCGCTCTAGATGGTAAACATCTCTTTCGACAGCAATAAGTTTAGACTCAACGCCCCTATTTCCAGTTTCAAAAGTTTGATTACTTGTGTTACCTGTCGAACTCGGTTGAGACTTAGGGGGGCTTCCTTCATTAACGTTGACAAAAAGTTGCAAACCACCTAATTCGGCCTTGATTGGGAGTTCTTCTTTCCGAGGAGTGCTGCCCACATCAATCCAAGCAGGCTCTTCACTCTCGCTTGGGCTGGCCGTTAATTCGATGGTTGAGCGAGACGTTTTATCTACTCTGTAGTCGGTAGAGTTGTCAGAAGAGGAGCTAGCTCCAGCTGTCTCTATTGAACCACCTTGTATACTGGCAGTACTTTTTATCTCGATCGGCGGCACGCTTTCACCAGAACTAACTTCACAGCCGAAGAGAACTAAAACGATTAAAAAATTCCATCTCATTACTTATTTTTACCTTTTACATCAATTGATTGATAACTCATCGATGTATAAAAATACCAAATCACTTTGCTGCAAAATCTATTGTGTTTTTGAAGCGATATTCCTGCGAACTTCAGCAATATGATTCCTTAATGTGCCAAGCCGACAATGCCTCTCTGGCTGCTCAGCAAAAACATCCCGCCACACCAGCACGTCATTAACATAATCGAGCAATATAGCTTCAGTGTCGAAAATTCTATCATCTTCCTCCTGAATAACTTCTTTACTCAAAATTCGTAGTACCTGCTTCGGTTTCAACGTTCGGTCATGATCGAGAATTCTTGCTAGAAGCTCATGAAACTGATTTGCAAATTCAAATGATGTTTGGGAAGAGCGTTCGTTGCTATTCGCTTCTAAAGTTACTGAGCTTTCAGAAGAGTCTCCTTCAAACCCCATAAGCTCTTGAAGGTTTTCATGGGTTATACAAATTTCACTCAAGCTGTAACTCTCTCCGATAAACTTAGCTTTCCAGCTTGGAGCTTTACCATCTCTCGCTATCGCGTCCCATATTTCCGCTTCAGTGCCCCCATTTTCAGGAATTATTTTGTGGTGCTCTAAAGCAAAAAAATCATCGCCCTCAATGTCCTCAGGATCTTTTTCTACCCAACCTCTTATGTGACGATTGGGGGGGTAAACAACCTCAGGGCAAACAGTATCAATAAACTCTATCCGCTCTCGTTCTTTCAAAAATAGGATTGTACTTTGAGCTTCTCCCTCTTTTAACAGCTCCACAGAACGCCACTTAGGTAGCTCTACAAGGCCATCATAAAACACACAAGCATGACCAAAAAATATAGGCTGTTGATATGGATCACCAATAAAAAAAGTGCCCTGCGTTCGGTAAAAGAGCAAAGGTATATGCCCACGCTCTATCCAGTATCGAATATCCTCCAGCTCGATTCCATAAAGACGCTTAAGTTCACTTGCGCGGTAATACTCTCTATCTAGCATGACTTCATACCTTCCCTGTGTTTAGTCATTTTAACGAACGTCAATTGAATCAACGGAGCTAAAGTAAACTCACTGCCGCAGCTTTATGCTCGGGCGCAAGGTGCGCATACCTAAGTGTCATTTTCATATCTGCATGGCCTAATAACTCTCGCACTGTATTCAGATCGACTCCTTTCATCACTAATTTACTTGCAAAGTGGTGACGCAAATCATGAAAGTTAAATTCAACAAGTTCTGCTTGCTTTACCACTCCAGCCCAGCCCTTTTTGATATCGGTTAGCGGCTTGCCTTCAGCTCCTTCGAAAACATAAGTTTCGGATGATGTTTGCTTACGCCAATCTTTTAACATTTCGAGCACGGTTAGGTTTAACGGGATATGACGCCCCTTGCCTGATTTAGCAGTACCGCTTTTTACTTCCAAACTAGGTATGGATAAATCGATTGCACTCCAAGTTAGTTGGAAGATTTCTCCTCTACGCATTCCTGTGTTCATGGCCAGAAGAACAATAGGCTCAATGTGATCTGCAAACCTGAATTGCCGAAGATTGGGCAGCAACTCTAAATGACGAACCCTTCTAAACTCGTTGGCACTTTCACGTTTAGACTTCATTAACAGGTCGCGTTCTTGCAGCGCTGCTAACAGTCTTTTTTCTTCTCTGTCAGACAGGTATTTAACCCTCGTATTGTCAACCTTTAGCGCTTTTACTTTACCTATTTCATGCCCTTCAATTAGTCCCCAATCAACCGCACGGCTCATCGCGCCCTTCAAGGTGCTGATGTAGTAGTTAATTGTCGCGGGAGCCATTCCCTCTTTTTTACGCTGAGCACGCCATTTTTCCAAATCCCAAGCTGAGACTTTGGACAGTTGTTTGTCAGCAAGAAAATCAAACGTATTGGTGAGTACATGATTAATCTTCTCTGCCGTTTTTGTGCCTTTTGCTAGCAGCCACGGATAATACTTGTGTTCAACATACGTAGCGAATCGAGTAAGCTTTTCTCGTTCCTGTGTCTGCTTGTTTTCTTTTTTAACTTCCTGAACATCAACTCCAGCAGCGACTTCACCAGCTTTAAGCTTTGCTAAATCTCTTGCTTGGGCAGGAGTGAGAGCACCATGGCGGCCAAGTAGGAAGTTCACCTGCTTGCCATCAAGGCGATAATAGAGGTAATAGCTAATTGAGCCCTTTGGGGAGATTCGAGCGTGAAAACCCTTGAGCTCCGAGTCATTCAATCGGCGATCTTCGGGCTTTAGTTTTCCGATGCTCGTATTGGTTATTTTTGCAGTGACTGGCATTCTGGTGTAGCAAATATGTAGCAGACTGAGTAAATCTCAGGATATTCGAAAGAACACCAATGAACAACATAAATAACTTAAAATAATTTATTTTCATATAGTTAATAGTAAACTTTTGTTTATCACTGTTCATTGGAGATCATCAAAAAACACCCAAAAAAGCCACTCATAATCGATTGGTCCCCCGTTCAAGTCGGGGTGGGGCCACCATTTAAAATCCCAGCCACTCACAAAATAAAACTTAAAATAATTCAGCCTATTACATTCATGCTTGAGTGACGTTCTGGTATTTCAGTCTTTCTTGATACATTCATTCGCACGCGGTACGCCAACAATAAGCCGTTCAACGGCATGTTGTTGTTTTGCATAGGTTCGCCCAAGTTACAGCGGCCACGTCAATGACGTTTTTTGCTCAGATAGGGCCCAGAGTTTAATCGCCATTTCTCTGTCGAGGGCAATACCATCGAGCGGGCACTCACCAACGGCGCCAACTGTCTGCGCTCGTTTCGTTGGGCCATATAGGGCTTCCGGCTGCAGTCCTTGCTGAGTTGCGCACATCACTTCAGGCCATGCGCCCTTCTCAGCAGATTGTGCAATCAAACGCGATAAAATAGACCATAGGATCTTGTTGAACGTGCTGGCCGTGTCCATCAACAAGTTGGTGCGCGAGGCGCCCGGATGGCACACCAACACTTGAACCAACTTACCCGCAGTCTGAATGCGGCGTTGCAACTCGTAGGCAAACATCATTTGCGCTAATTTGCTTTGAGCATAAGAGTCCCAAGCCGTATATTTTTGATCGAAATTTAGGTCGTCAAATTGAATTGTTTTCCGCCCCATTTTGTAGGCATTACTGCCAACAACCACAATTCGACCGCGCGATGCGTCAATGCGCTCATACAATAATCCACACAGTAAAAAATGGCCGAAATGGTTAACCCCCAGTTGGCTTTCAAAACCATCAACAGTAATGCATTGTTTGGCTACCTGCGCGATGGCTCCATTACAGATCAGCGCATCTATGTGTGTCACAGTTTCGAGTAAGTCCACCGCTGCTTGCCGAACGGAGCTCAATTCGGCGAGATCCATTTGCACAAATAGCACATCCGCAGCATTGCCAAATTCCTGTTTCAGCAGCGCAATGGCAGCAATTGATTTCGCAGGGTTGCGATTCATCATCACTACTTTGGCACCCTTTGATAAAAAGATTCGCGCAGCCTCAAAACCAGTGCCTGAATTAGCCCCGGTGATGACATACGTTTTACCTTCAAGAGAGCCGATATATTGTGGTGACCAACCAGTTGCACTAAATCGATTTGGCTTCGCCATGATTCAAATTCCTCGTGTTGTGTGCTCATCCCATCGCAACGAGTCATCGAACCGCGCTCGATTCATGCAGACAGCACTAATTCAACTGACGTGAGGTTGCCCTCCCGTTGCTTAAATTCAATATAAATCTCAGCAATAAGCAGAACTAGGCGACATAATCTTTAAAACATGCCTATTTGTATCAGCAGATTGAGACAACATATTCGCAATGCTAACTTGGCAACATGTTTTATTAAGCCTCTGACTCACTCGGACAAGCGTTATGAGCAAACAACGGATCAAGCAATTGATTGACCGCCGCGTCACTGACGATGGCATGATTGAAACGGGCATACCGGGCGTGAAGTTATTTCGGGTCTCTAGCCCCGTTCGCTGTGCACCCGCAGTCTACGAACCCACCATTGTGGCCATCGTAAACGGGGCAAAAGAAGCCATACTCGATGGCAAACATTATGTTTATGACAGCAATCAGTACATGTGTTGTTCGATTTCCATGCCGGTTGAAGCGGGCACGCCCACGGCCTCAGCAGACAACCCGCTGCTAGGCGCTTATATATCGCTCGATACCAAGGTGATGACGGAGCTATCCATTGAAATGGAACGGACGGCTAGCGCCATTCGAAGCCCTCAAGGAGGCCGACTCCCGCCTGGATTTGCCCTCGCCCATTGGGATCAAGGCTTTACCGACGCACTATTGCGCCTGCTGCAATTGTCCGACGATCCGGCAGATACTGCCGTACTCGGCGATGGCAGATTGCGGGAATTTTATTATGCGGTGCTAAAAGGAGCCGCAGGCGAATCAGCAAGGCGCGCGTTTGGCGTGGGCAATGAAATTGCTCGGTCGATTGAGTATTTGTCGGCTCGTCTAAATGACGTTGTCACCATCGAAGACATGGCTGCACAGGTTGGCATGAGCCGAGCCGTGTTACACCGAAAATTCAAGGAAGCGACCTCGATGTCGCCTATTCAGTTTGTTAAGTCGATGCGGCTTAATACCGCGGCCATGAAGATTGCTAGCGGCATGAATGTAAGCTCGGCGGCATTGTCTGTCGGTTATGCCAGCTCATCGCAATTTAGCCGAGAGTTCAAACGTCTGTATGGGCAATCGCCCAAACAGTGGAGCCATGCGAACTACTTGAGTTAAGACCATGACAGAGAGCCCCTACCTACTAAAATTCATCGGCGCAGCTTTGATTATTGTTGGCATCCTGATGGCTACATTCCCCGAGCTTGTCAGCAACAAACCGGTCCCCACAGACACGTTTAAAGCAGTGGAACGGCGCATATGGTGGGGGTTGTTGATTGGCATAGGTCTTTTATTACAATTTCATCATCAGCTAATCCCGTGGCAAACAACCGTTTCGGCTACCCTCGCATCTTTGTTGGTTGGTTTATTGATCGCCCGATTGATTGGAATAGCTTTGGATGGCTCGGTCGCCAAACAATGGTTCAATGTTGGCATCGAACTCGTTCTATTAGCACCTCTGGTGTGGTGGTACTTTAGTGTTCGGAGCTAATAGCCACTTGCCTGCAAGAATGACCGCCATTTGGCAAAACTAATGGATTTAATCGCTGTTGTTGTTGCCGGTTGATATTGGTTACCATGCTAATCAACGCATTGGCTGTTTAGCTAAAAAAGGAATTTTGGGATGTCGATTAATGCGGCTCTGTTGGGTCAATTCATCTTAGTATTGGCAATTGTTATGGCTGTTGCCTGCTACTACCTCGGAAAAAGAAAAACAAACACCCCTATTCTCGTCTCTGTAATTGGTTTTATTAGTGCCACCGTGCCGCCATTAGCGCTTATCTTTTTAATGCTGCTGGTGCTGAAAAATGATATTCCATCAAAGCAGAACACCTAACCATGTCAGCGCCGAGCGACATTGCTCGCTTACCATTCTCGTGCTTCAGTAGGCTTTCGGTATGTTGAGGTGTTTGTTACTTTTTATCGGATGGTCTTCCATCGTCGGAAGCATTGGCGATGGTGCTCTAGGGCTTTATGCATTCTGGCTGGTCATGTCCTCGGCAGAGCTCAATTTTACCCTGTCGCTCGATGCATTTTTATCGCAATACGTGTCGTTTATTTATTGGGTAAAGCAGGTCGCCTTTTACGTCATGCCCAAGACAATTGCCCATTGGTTATTCGGCTTGCCCGCATTAATTTACTTTCCGTTGCGAATCCTAATGAGCCTTGTCATTGGTTGGTGGGCTTTAGCTCAGGTCAAAAAAATTGATATGGGCAACGGTTAGTGCATTATCAGATTTTAGGTTTATGATTTACAACACGAATTAGATAACACAAATATGCTGTTATAGTTGCTACTGATTATCCACAGAGACGATCACGCAACACTGCTAACGCGAGCGAGAATAAGGATTGGTTCGAATGCAGCTTCAACGCCCCCACTCCTTGTATCAATTGCCACGTAATAAACGAATCATCTTCGGCCTGAACGTTATGGCTCAAGTTGTATGGCAATGCTCGATCACACACAACTCAAACTCGGGGGGAGTATGGGGTTACTCGCTATATTATTGGGCGTCGCGTTGCTCTGCATGCTGGGGTTCTACAAACATATTGATTACTTTAATCAGCTCACTGCGTCACTGGCACGCAGAGGCTTCAATATGGCCAAATTCTCAACGAGCTATTTTGATTTTGGCTCTAAAGGTTGTTTAAAGAAGCTCAGGAAAATTGAATCCATTTTCCATGGTAATTTCACCAATCAGGAACGCGCACTCGTATCAAAATGCAGGTGGGCATTTCGACTACAAGTTATTCCAATTATGCTGTTATTAGGCTCCACGGCATTGGCCTTGATCGAGTCTTAGCCATAACAAAACATGCCATGCAAAGGATTGCTCATGCAAAAAATCGTTGAATTTAAAACTCGTACCTTTTGGTCCAGCAGCATTGATGTTGATAAGTTGAATGACACCATTGTTCAATACAATCAGCAAGGCTGGCTCGTTAGCCAAATTCAGCCGTATTCAAATTTTTGTGGTTTCGTTTGTGGCTATGTGTTGTTGGAGAAAAAATGACTGCCCGCAGCGATAAAGCGCGCCAAAAAGGAAACAAGATGAAGGCTACCTTCAGCCTACTCGCCGCAACGATAATAGTTTTCTGCCAAACGGCACTGGCAACACCTAACAGCAGCGTTGTTGAACGCTTTGTTAACGCGTTTAATGAGCGGGAAGTGACTGCCATGCTCGCTTTGACGACGTCAGATTTACGCTGGATGACCATTACCGGCGAACAACTGTCGACCGAAACCAACAGCCAGCAACAGCTGCAAGAAGCCATGCAAGGCTATTTCAACAGCGTCCCGAGTGCCCGCTCTGCCATTCGCAGCATTGAACAATCTGGCCCTTTTGTTTACACCGTAGAACAAGCATTTTGGTCCGTTGATGGTGTAGAAAAAAGCCAGTGCAGCTTAGCCGTCTATGAATTGACTGCGTCCCTTATCAAGAACGTTTGGTATTTTCCATCCCACGCTTGCTAACGCGTATTTTCCGATGACAAAAAAGCCATGCGACTCTAGATATAGAGTCAAAGCATGGCTTTTCGTTAGCAAAATAATGAATTAGAGCAACGTTTAGCGCTACAAAATGCCTTCAACATAGCCGTAGCTCGTCACTACATCGCCACTGACCAACACACTCAGCATTTTATGTTTCGGCTCAGCTGGTGTTGTCATATCTTCTAGCAGCGCATCTGATTTTTGCTCTTTGGTTTGTCCGCTCGCCAGAAAATAGAGCCATTTTTCATGGGTTTCGGAAATCATCACCTTGCTGTACGGTTCGCCGAAAAGAGAAATGAGGCCAGAGGTTGTGGTTTGGCCTTCGGTAATTTGGCTAATTTTATCTTCGGAAAAGTCATTTCCAACCGAATAAGAATGAGAACAAGCAACAACAGACGCCACCAACAAGCTCAGCAGCAAGGTTTTTATCATCGTCATAACAAGATCCTTTGACACAGTTTTATGGGAAGCATTGGGCTGAAATCAGATGCCCTGACACCAGTGTAGTTTCCTGTGATGAATTTGCTTGCTGGCTTGCTCAGTTAGCGAGCAGCAGGCGCAATTAGTCCAATGAGATTTCAACATCGGCTAATGCGCTCGCAGGCCATTGATGTGATGCAACCACGATTAAATGATTCGATTTGTGGTGATTTAACGCAGCCAATAATGCTTCTCGGGCAGCCTGGTCAAGCCCCTCAAACGGTTCATCCAGCAACCACACTGGCGCGCCCAGCAACATGGCCCGAGCAACGCCTAATCGCTTTATCTCGCCGCCAGAAAGTTGCCGACCACATTCGCCGACCCAGTCATCAAGGGCTTCGGCCAATGAACCCAAACCAACTTCCGATAGCACGGCCATCAATTGCTGGTCGCTGGCGTTAGGCGCGGCCAACAACAAATTTTGTCGCAAGGTGTCGGACAACACGTAAGGAAACTGTTCGACATAATGCAATCGACGAGCCCGCTGTTGCCAACTTTGCTTGGTCACCGATGTGCCATTTAGCGCCAATGCCCCGCCTTGCTCAATCAGGCCCGCCATTGCTAACAGCAACGAACTTTTCCCTGCTCCCGAACTGCCCTTTAGCCAGACAAGCTGTTGGCCAGTTAAGTTGATTGAAACAGGCGCGCCTGCCACGTCTGAGTAGCGCCATTGGAATTCCCGGAGCATTAAGCTATTTACTGGTGAGTTAGCCGGTTCAATCATCTGCTCTGGCTGTTGGTCGGTTTCGGCAACATGAGCCGTTGTGGCAAGCCGCCGCTTCGATTGGCGCCCAGCAACCAAGGGCATCAGCGCGGCAAATGCCAGTCCAAACCACTCTGGCGCAGCAAGTAAGGCAACCACAAACAACATGGTTAGCGCGTTGGCAGTCGATCCGAGGCTCCATAAAAACAGGAGTAGCACAGAGCCTGACAACAGCACGAAGGCTGCTTCATAAAAACCTTGGCGGAGTCGGAATTGGCGCTGCAGCAATTGCCACTGACGGCCATCCTGTATCGATTGATGTAAGCCACCGATCGCTTGCTGAGACCAAACTGGCGCCAGCGACAACTCATTTTCCAACAGGTGGCGCCATTGTCGCTGAACGCTTTGTGTTTGTTTCATCCATGGATCTAACCAAGCGCGATGACGATGGAGCATGAATCCAGCGGCTGCCAGGACGACCAACCAGCCGACAACCCCAGAAGGTAACAACCACCACAACAACACAGCAACGACTAACGACACCAGCAACCCAGCCATGAGCGGGTGCCAACCTGCCAACGCCAAGTTACCTACCTGATTAATATCATGGCTCAATTGCTGCAACTGTTCCGCTCGCACGGAAGCTGTGTCGGGGCGCTTTAAAACCGCTCGAAACAAGCGCATACGCAGCTGCTGTAAATCATCTAACAGTACCGCGTGGCCCACAGCTTTTTCACCATATCCAGCAGCAATACGGGTGATGGCCAACATACGAATGGCCGCTGCAGGCAACAAGTAATTGAACCCAGCTATCGCTTGAGGCAAGCCAGCCAGCGCACACGCTGCAATAAACCAGCCCGACACTAGCAACAAACTAATCGCGGCTAGCGCATTGACTAAGTTAAGACTCCAAGATGCCGCGCGAAGCGTTCTACTCATCACAACCCCCGCCGACAGAGTCGCCACTGATTGAGTCCATCACCTCCAATTGACGATTGTCGATACGCCAATGCTGATCGAACCAGGCTGCGGGCAATGGCTTATGACTCACCCAAATCAAGGTCTTGCCTTGCAGTTGATGGTTTAACAATTCAGCCAATTGATGATGCTGCTCTTGGCACAAATGCGCGGTTGGTTCATCCAGTAATATCACGGGATTGGCATGCAACAGGGCCCGCGCTAACGCCAGCCGATGCAGTTCACCGCCAGATAACGGGGGCTTTTGACCTAGTTCGGTATCGAGCCGCTGCGGCAATTCCTCGATGCGCTGCGTTAATTGCACCTGCGAGAGCGCCTGCCACAACGCATCATCAGTAAGTGCATGGCCTAAGCATAAGTTTTGTCGTACTGAGCCTGAGCCAATCACCGCCCGTTGCCCCAACCAGCTCACAGAACATGGTTCTAGCGCAGCGAGTGAATCTGAGCACTGTGTATTGTCGCCCTGCACGAGTGGTTTTACGTGTTGCTGACCGAGTAACGCTTCAAGCAGTAGCGTTTTACCGGCGCCCGAAGGGCCACTGAGATTAATGCGCATCCCTTGTCGCAAGTGAACCGCTGGCAGTGTCAGCACCACTTGTTGTTGCGCAAGCAACTGGCTCGGCGGCCAATTCAGCGGCAACGCCTGCGCAATCGGTTGTTGGTTTTCAAGCGCCAGAACCGGCTTTAGTTCGGCCGCAGCCCCAATGGCTTCAGATTTGGTGTGGTAAAACCGCCCTAGCAACTTTAGTTCGCTGTAAAAAAGCGGCGTGATCAGCAGCAAGAACAAGCCTTGTTGAAAATCAATGGGGCCTGACCAGCCCACCAGTTGAATTTCGCCCAGCAAACTAAAACCAACAAATACGGCTACCAACGCCACCGCCACGGTGGCAAAAAAATCCAGCACCGAGCCAGACAAAAATGCCATCCGCACCACATTAAGAGTCCGTTCGTTTAGCTCCTGACCGGCGCAATCCAGCGCATCAACTTCCTTCTCTATGGTGCGATTTTTAGATTGAAATAACTGCAATAAACGACGCCCGCGCAAACGGTCCAAAAATCGGTGACTGAGCCGGTCAATCGCTTGAAAATGCTGTCGGTGAGCCGATGCCGCGCCCATCCCGGTCAGCCACATGAATACGGGAATAAGGGGCGCCGAAATCATAAGAATCAGCGCAACCCAAGGGTTAATCGCCAACGCGGTAATCAACACAATGACAGGGGCAATGGAGGCCAACTTGCGTTGGTTTAAGAAGTCGACGTAAAAATCACAAATCACGCTGATCCGATCAATGCTGCAGGCTTGCCAATGGGCGACGGGTTGCTGTCGGATCAGTGCCAAGTTGTGTTGCCGCAATACGCGAGCTAAACGATCTTGCAGGCGTTCGAACAACGTTGACTGGAACGCCCCGCCTGCTCGGGCTTTAGCGAAGGTCAGCATCGATTGGCTCAGCAGCGCAGCACCAGTAATACCAAACTGAGTGAGAGGCGGCTGATTACCGTCAATAATGAGCTGATGGAGAATTAACGTAAGCCACCACATCAACACCAGCTTACTGACAAATAAGCCAAGGCTGATAAAAAGCAGCAGCGACTGTTGCTGGTGAAGCGGTTTACCTTGAGCGGTCAGCCATTGATAAAGCTCGCGCTCATGTTCAGCGCTGAGTGGTTTGCGTAACTGCATTTAATTCCAAGTCAATTTGATGTTGCATGGGTTGAAAGACGATGCTTTTGTCCTTAATGACGCCAACATAATTGAACCTAACGACCACCCATGGTCCGTTCACCGATTGCTCCTGCATAAGTGAACATACCGACCATCCCTGCTCCGTTCACCGATTGCTCCTGCATAAGTGAACATACCGACCATCCATGGTCATAAAAAAGGCCGGAGCTTGGCCCGGCCTAAATGAGGCTAACTTTCAACTTAGTGAGGCTCAACGTCGTTTTGAGGCCGATCCATGTCTTCGGTTGATTCCAGCCACAGCGCATTAATAATGCCGAATGAACAGGCCAGCAATACGCCTAAAATCCAAGTGAAATACCACATATTTTTCTCCTTATCCCACGGTTTTAGTACAGCGCATGGCTGCTGTTTGATTCAATATCAGCCGCTTTCAAACGGCCCCGCATGACGTAAAAGCTCCAGCTGGTGTAAGCCAAAATGATCGGCACAAACACCATCGCGACCCAGAACATGACGTTCAGCGTAAGCTGACTCGAAGTCGCATCCCAAATGGTCAACGACGCATTAAGCTGGGTGGTACTTGGCATCAAGAACGGAAACATCGAAAAACCCGCCGTTAAAATAATGCCAGCAATACTCAATGAACTGGTCAGAAAGGCCCAGCCGGACGCGTTACGCAATGACAGTAATGCTGTGGCAAGAGCCGCTCCAATACCCAGAACAGGCGCAATCATCATCCACGGATAAATGCTGTAGTTCGTCATTAGGCCATTTGGTGCCACCTCAACAGTTTTCAGCAGCGGATTAGAAGGCGCCGATGGGTCGATGGCCGAGGTAATGATGTAGCCGTCAAGACCAACATGTACCCACAAGCCCGCTAAACCAAACAGTGCGGCGGTTACAACACCAAGAATCGTTGCCACTTGTACCGAGCGTTGGTACACCATATCGGTCGTTTTTAGCTGCAACCAAACGGCACCGTGCATCAATAACATGCTGACGCTCACCAACCCTGCCAAAATGGCAAATGGGTTGAGTAGCCCGAAGAAACTACCGGTGTATGTGGCTTTTAGGTAAGCATCAAACTCAAACGGTACACCTTGTAGCAAGTTGCCAAAAGCAACACCGAAGATCAGTGCCGGCACTAACCCGCCAGCAAACAGCGCCCAGTCCCAGCCACTACGCCAACGCGGATCTTCAATCTTGCTGCGAAAATCAAAGCCCAGCGGGCGCATCCATAATGCCGCCAAGGTCAGCATTAAGGCGAGGTAAAAACCGGAAAATGCGGTCGCATATATCAATGGCCAAGCCGCAAAGATGGCGCCGCCGGCAGTGATAAACCAAACCTGATTACCATCCCAGTGGGGGCCGATGGTGTTAATCATCACCCGCCGTTCATTGTCGGTGCGGCCCACCAAGGTCAGTAGCGCACCCACACCCAAATCAAAGCCATCGGTGACAGCAAAGCCAATCAATAGAACACCAACCAGCACCCACCAGATTAGTCGTAGCGTTTCGTAATCCATTATGCTTTCGCTCCTTCTGTGGTCACTGAAGTGTCAGCAACGGTTGGTCGTTCTCGGCTGGTATCGCCACTGTGTTGTGGCCCTTTTTTGGCAAACTTAACCATTAATCCAAAAGCAATGATGAACATCACGGTGTAGAACACGCCGACAGCAACCAATGAAATCACAAGATCGCTCACGGCTAAGTTAGACGCAGCAGTATGAATCGGTAGCACTTCGGCAATAGCCCATGGCTGTCGGCCATATTCAGCGACGAACCAACCGGCTTCACAGGCAATCCATGGCAATGGCAAGCTGTACAGCGCCACTTTTAGGAACCACTTAGGCTTGTCGATTTGGTGGCGAGTACTGAGCAAAAATGCGTAGGCAAAAATAATCAGCATTAAAAAGCCGCTGGCGACCATGATCCTAAAACTCCAGAACATGGGCGCAATGTTGGGCAGGCTATAGTCTGCCGCCGCATCCAACTCAGCTTCCGTTGGCGCCGCCATATTTTGGGCAAATGGCTCTAACAGCAAGCCGTAACCCAACGACCCCTTAATTTGGTCAAACAGCAAGGATTCTTGCTCGTTCAGCCCAACATCTTGGCGCTTTTTGAGCAGCAGGTAGGCTTCGGCGCCTCGAATGATTTTGTCGCGATTTTGCGCCTTTAAGTCTTTTAATCCGGTTACCGGCTCATCAAATGAGCGGGTCGCAATAATGCCCATCAGATACGGGATTTTCAGTGCAAAATCTGTGGTTTGTGTTTCCTCATTGGGGAAGCCAATGATCGTAAACGCGGCCGGAGGTTCATGGGTTTCCCACTCGGCTTCAACGGCAGCTAATTTGACCTGCTGCACATCACCCATTTCATAACCACTTTCATCGCCCAGCACAATCACCGAGAGCGATGAGGCCAGACCAAAACAAGCCGCAATAGCAAAGGAGCGGCGAGCAAAGGCAACGTTTTTGTTCTTCAGTAAGTAATAGGACGAGATGGCCAGTACGAACATGGCACCGGTGACATAACCCGCAGACACGGTATGCACAAACTTCACTTGCGCCACCGGATTAAAAATTAACTCTGCAAAGCTCGCCATTTCCATGCGCATGGTGTCGGGGTTGAATTCAGCCCCTAACGGGTTTTGCATCCAGCCATTGGCAATCAAAATCCACAGCGCGGAGAAGTTACTACCAAACGCCACTAGCCAAGTCACCATGAGGTGCTTCACTTTCGACATTCGATCCCAGCCAAAGAAAAATAACCCGACAAAGGTAGATTCGAGGAAGAAGGCCATTAACCCTTCAATGGCCAGCGGTGCGCCAAATACGTCACCGACATAATGGGAATAGTAAGACCAATTCATGCCGAACTGGAATTCCATGGTGATGCCCGTGGCAACACCAATGGCGAAGTTGATGCCAAATAACTTGCCCCAGAATTTGGTCATTTCTTTGTAGATTGTCTTGCCTGTCATCACATAGACAGATTCCATGATGGCAAGCATGAAGGTAAGACCTAGGGTCAAGGGGACAAATATAAAGTGGTACATGGCTGTAAACGCAAACTGAAAGCGCGATAGCTCGACAACAGTTTCATTCATTACTCAGGCTCCCGTAATACAGCATGCACTGAACAACACGTCATCCAATAACATTGCTGCGACGAACCGGTTCGGAAAGGTTCGGTGTGATTCGAAAAAACAGCCTTAACATTAGCATTCGCTAATTAACTTTTCTCAACAATTTAGTGACAACATTGCATTTTTTTTAGACTAAGGCGGCAAGTGTGGCCAAGCCACGCCATTCCCCCCGGAAGCGCAGCATCAGCAAGCGATAAAATTACGCCTGCTCCGTGCCGCTTTCAAGACATTCCTTGATACAAATCACAATTTGTCTGCCAATCTAAGCTTACGCATGAGAGGCGCCAGTAGATTGCTTTTTCGATTCGGGCGATATCTCGACCACTTTCATACCCGGCAATTTTTTCAATGCGCCTAAAATTAGACTGCTCACCAAACCAATCAGAAAATAAATGCCGACATAGTCGTCCGAGATCAGAATCACGCCAATGGCCATTTCAATCGCCGAGGCAATGAAAGCCGCAATAATGAAAATGGCAAAGGTCCAGTAAGCCACAAAGCCTGCCGTTCGTGCTTTCGATGGCGGGCGCTTTTGCAAATGCTCTATACCCCAAAACCCAATCACCACCACGATGCAGATAAAGACGTAGCCAAACACGGTATCGAAAATATCTTCGCTGGAACCACCCGCAGTTTGGATGTCATTGATTTCTGAGAAGGTCACTAACCCCATCAACAACATAAAAGGAATGGCCACAAACTTTTGCTTATTGTTGAATTGATGGGTGCTTTTGGGGCCAAGCTGAGCCAGCGTTTCCGCTTCAATTTGCTTCAAAAGCGCATCATCTAGCCCAGACTCACGCTTTTGCTGCGCCAACTCGATTTTGAGCTTTTCCACTTCCAGCCGAGTTTTGATATCGACTGCTCGGTGCCCTTTGCTCTGATTCAACCCTAGCCCCTCAATGAGGCGGCGACCATAAAGCAGTAAATAGTAAAAAAGTAACAGCAAGCCACTACCGGCATTGGCTTTAAAAGTATCAATTAAACTATTTATTTCAGCCACTTCCATGCTATCAGCCCTAGAATGAGCACCGATACGAGCGAACATCACCGATGAAGTTACGTTGACATAAGATCAAAGTTTAGCCGCCTTTTGGGTTCGCCATTGACTTTCACCAAGACAAGCATCGATACAACCGGTAAATCCCAACACATTGGTCAAGGTGGTTATATGCGAAAATCGGCCGGCCAGATAGGAGCCATCCATGAGCTGTGATAGAGTTTCTTCGTCCACCAACCAGATAGACCAATGACGATGAATGTTGAACGCGGTTTAGCAAGCGCGAAGCAGAAATGCCACGACACAGGAGTTCGATTTACCGAAAAGCGCGAGGCTCTGCTCAAACTGCTGCTGTCAGCATCAACGCCCTTGTCGGCCTATGAATTGGTGGATGTTTACAACAAAACGAATGAGCACTCCATACAAGCCATGTCTGTGTATCGGATTTTAGATTTGTTCGTTGAAATGGATCTGGTGCACAAACTATCTTCGTCCAATAAGTATGTAACCTGCGCCCACCTAACCTGCGATCACCACCATCACGAGCAATTCTTTCTGGTGTGTAAATCCTGCGGTACTAGCCGCGAAATCAGTATGAGCAGCCCACTCATCACGCAAATCGAGAAATCAGCCAAGGAAGCCGGCTTTACCTTGCTCCAATCCCAGTTCGAGTTAAATGGCTTGTGCGGCGAATGTCAGAATAAGTCAGCTTAAAGCCGAGGATGTCCATGTCAGTTAGCCGCACCAAAACCAGCTTTTATCGACGTTTACTGGTAGCCCACTTAATCGAACAAGGCATCAATACGGTTCCTAAACTGGAAGCCGAGCTAGGACTACCGCGACGCACTGCGCAAGACACCATTAGTGCAATGGCCGACCTAGATATTGAGTGTGAATTTGTTGGTGCCACCAAAGACGGTTACTACCGTATCAATGACTGGGGAGCCGTGAACAAGCAGTGGGTAACACAACAGTTAGCGCACATTCGGCAAGTATTGGGCTATTCAAGCTAACGGTTATCGCGGCATTCGCTAAACCTAAACCAGCCGAATCTGGCAACTTTGATGGTGAAAAACTAAAACGGCAAAAAGATTAAACAGACAACATCGTTGGTATAATCGCTCGTCGTTTTGTATTCGCGATAACCAGAAGAAGCACTAATCCCAACGACATATGAACGGCCATTAAACGTCATCAATTCAGCTAAGCTCTGGCCATTTTCAATCGATAAAACCTGACTCGCTTCTAGTGGAATAATAGTACCAACCGTTGCTAGCGATTCGTTTGTTGACGAAATCACTCGACCATCTCTGGACACAAAGACGCCAAAACACCCCTCAACCACACTACCCCGTTCATTCCTAGGGAGCGTGTCAGTTAGCATGTCCTTAAATTGGGGTTCGCTATCAAACACGATTCCGATCCCCCCTAAAACGCGTTCAGAGTTGTTTAAGTCCGTGATTGAAGCGTTATAAATATAAGTAGGCTTATCATTGTAATAGGGCGAGGAGACGAAGTTAGACACCGAATATTGTTGCGAATCTTTAATCTTAAGGGCCTGAGCCGCACCACTTGAATCATCAACATGTTGGCCAATAAGTTGACGTTCATTGGGGTTAGATACAGATAGAATCTCGCCATTTTTATCATATAGATACAAATTGGTATAAACCGTATACAACTCATTGATGTAGACAAGCGTCGCGGTCAATTCACTTTGTTCGTCAGCAGACAGAGAATCCTTTGCCAATAATTTTCTAAACCCTGTTGTTAAAGCCCACCAACGGCAATCATTGGCCCGCTCATATAAATTTCGATCCATGATATCCACAGCGAGCCGAGCAATAAATTGCATACTTTGTAGTTGTGATGAAAGGACCGTGTTTCGCAAGCGAAGTATAGATTCGCCAAAAATCGCAGCCGTGTTGTCGCCGATTTTCTTTATCTCTTCAAGTACAGGCACAAATTCAGCTGCATCTTCTCGTGCTGCGGTAATAATGCCGTTTAGAACGATTAATTTGAGATCTTCATTTACATCTCGAGAGTTAAAATAGATTTGCTTTAGTGTGCTTGAAAAGAGAGAAGATTGAGTCAAATTGGTGAGTGCATTGCCGTTATGTTTCACTTCATCTTCGCTGATGCCCGAAGGAAATGTTTCGTTAACGGGTAGCATGCTACGCCCGTACCAGTTTAAGCCATGAAAACCCTGGTAGCCTTTCGTTTTAGCTGAGATCGTAATGTAAGAATTATGATTAAAATTGATGATTTCAGGTGTGAGGCTAGGCTCCATCCGGCTTAAATCTGCGGTGCACGAGTGATTAGATGCCTGTATCTCGCCATGCTGATCAACTAGCATCAAGTAGCTGCTGTTGTCTGAATTCAGATCCTCAAAAATCCCTTTCATTTCATCTTCAAACTTAAAGAACAAACATAAAACGCCGATAACTTTTGAATTTGGCTGATTGCTTGTGGTGATTTTGCACGCGTAAATGAGTGAATTTTTCTCTGCCGGTTTCATATCCGTATGGCGATAAACTTCGAGGTAGTCGGCAGAGCTATTAATGGCGTCGTTGATTAACGGGTCATGAGTTTGAACGATAGGGTTTGATGTATCTAACTGAACTTTTACGTCGCCTTTTGTATCAGTGATAATGATGTCGTGATAGACCGAATATTTTTTAACGTACTCAACGAGCCGCTCTCTCAAGTTTTCGATGTCTAGATGAGAAGCATCTGCAAGCTGAAGAAAGTTTCGAATATCGGAATCAGTGGCTAAGAAACCAACATCCGCCGTTCTTTCAAATAGATTCCGGATTAATATGTCTATGGCAACTTGGGCCCTCGATCCTGAATCGAGTACCTTTTTTTTAACTTCTTCGGTCAACAAATTTTCTATCAAGTGCTGTTGTAAGTCACCTAACTTCTCTTTTGTCGCATTCATATCCGAGAAAATCATTGTGTCTATGTTGTAACTATTTATTTTTCCGATCAGAGAAATTTTGCCCCACCAGCTATTTAGGTGGTCTAATTGATTTTTACAGTTTGTAACCGACGGCATTGAGTCCATAAGCTGGCGTTGGTTTTGATTGACGAAAGCCTCCATTTAATCTCCAGAGCAGTTTTTAAGCTTATAAATTCCTTACACATCATACATACGACGCTAAAACGTGACATGTGTCAACAAATAGATCTCATTGAAAAATAGACATTTTTGTTACTACATTAGCCATTGTAGTTTCGTGCCCTGCGTAACGCCCTTCACAGGTTCACATATTGAAACGGCATGGTTGAGCGGGATTAATATCTAAGCGCTCGGCCCCGTTAATTTTGGCGCCCAATTGAGCCAACAAATTGGCAGCTGCCAGACGGGCAACCCGCAATGTTTGCTCACCAGCAAGAACGCAACCAAGCCGCTACATTCATCGCTCAAACCACAACAAAATCGATCCATAAAACTACAAATTGCCGGACGATTTTTAACCATCTCGTCTGCTAAAATTGGCGTCCATACTATTATTTCTCTCGGTTTAACTTGGTTGTTAAGAAGGTAACGTTCGATGCGATTAACTGCAGTAGTGGTTGGCTTAACGGTGGCAGTAACAGCAAGCTGGTTGGCTTTATCTAGCGATCCTGCAGAAGCATCTCTTGTGCAAACCAACAATGCCGTTAGTGTTCGAGTCCAAACCTTAGATAAAGCATCGATTGCGGAGCGTATTCCACTACAAGGCACCGTGTTTTCCCATCATGCGGTAGACATCACGCCAGAGGTCGATGGCCGAATCACGGCCATTAACATTGAGTCAGGGCAACAGGTTCGCCAAGGCCAATTGTTAATTCAGCTTGATAATCGTCACCAGCAAGCCAGCGTCAATCGGGAGCTTGCCAAGTTGCAAGATGACCGTCGTCATCAGAAGCAAATCAACCAATTATTTAAGCAACAAGCGGTATCCGAAACAGAAGTAGATCGAGCCAACGCTCAAGTTGCTATCCAGCAAGCAGAATTAGATTTGGCCAAAGCGTCGTTGGCGGATCGAGCCATTCGAGCCCCCTTCGCCGGCACGGTCGGCTTGGTCGATCTCAGTTTGGGTCAGTTGGTCAACAGCGACTCGGTCCTCACCACGCTGGATGACACCAGCGAGCTTAAGCTCAATGCTTCGGTACCGGCAAAATATCAACATCGAATTCGTGTTGGCAGTCGCTTGATGCTCAGCAGCAATAAACTGCATGGTCAATCGATAGTCGCCACGCTGGCTTATATGGATACGCGCGTCAGCGAAACTACCTTGAACTTGCGCCTGCAATTGGTCATCAACAATGATGATGGCCACATGCTGCCCGGCTCATTCCTCACTGGGGATTTGCCATTAGCTGACGAAGCGGTTTTGAGCATGCCGCTGCAGGCCGTTGCCTATGAAGGCCATCAGCGTTTTGCCTATCGCCTCGATGGCGACAGGGTCCAGAAAGTAGAAATTGAGCTGGGTGCTCGCAACGCCGATGAAGTGGAAGTCATCGACGGTCTTCAGCCAGGAGATGAAATCGTGACTGAAGGTTTGGTCAAATTGAACGATGGCATGCGAGTACAGGTTATCGAGCAAACCAATTCATGAGGCTATCGGATTTAGCCATGTTTCGCCCGGTACTGGCCATTGTGGTCAGTGCCTTGTTCGTTGTGTTTGGTTTGGTCTCGCTGACATTACTGCCTGTGCGAGAAATGCCGAATATCGATCACCCCGTTATTTCTGTTGGCACAGCGTACCGCGGCGCCGCCTCCAACATTGTAGAAAGTCAAATAACCAACCCGATTGAAGATCAACTTAGCGGCATTGATGGCATTGATTACATTTGGTCATCCTCTTGGGACGGTTGGTCCGGCGTAACCATTACCTTTAAGCAAGGGCATAACATGCTCGAGGCGCTCAGCGATGTGCGCGATGCAGTTAACCGTGCCCGTAATGAATTGCCCGACGACGTTGATGAGCCTGTAATCCGCAAAGATGATGGCGATAACGCCCCCATCATGTGGCTCAATTTAGTTGGCTCGCAAATGGATCGGGTCGACATGAGTGACTTTGCGGAGCGGGTGCTCGTTGAGCGCTTAAGTCTGTTACCCGGCGTTAGCGCCGTCAATACATCAGGCGTTGTTGAGCGGGTCATGTACGTCGAAATCGACCCAACTCAGTTGGCCGCTCGCGGCTTGACCACACAAGATATTATTGCGGTTCTGCAGCAAGAAAATATTCAATTGCCAGCCGGTTATATTCGTAACGACAGCCTCAACCGAGTCGTCCGCGTAGATCGCCAATATCAGTCACAACAAGACTTTGAAAGCATCCAACTGACCAGCGGTGTCGATGGCTCAGTTTATTTACGCGACGTTGCCAACATCTATGTGGGCGCCAAAAATGACACCACCACATTCAGAGCCGATGGTGTCGACAGCTACGGCATTGGCATTGTGCCAATGTCGCAAGCAAACCCACTCGATGTCGCCGACGAAGTCAGACGGCAACTGCCATACCTACAACAATTTTTGCCCGAAGGGGCTGAGCTGTACATCGACTACGACAGCACGCAATTCATTCGCGCGGCAATCGATGAGGTTTACTACACCCTCGGTTACGTTGCGATATTCGTGCTACTCGTGCTGTATTTATTCCTTGGCCGCGTAGGCTCCACCTTGATTCCTGCGGTAACCGTACCGATCTCCCTCATCGCATCACTGACCGTGGCCTACTTAGCAGGATTCTCCATCAATTTGGTGACGTTAATGGCCATGGTATTGGCGATTGGCTTGGTGGTGGATGACGCGGTTGTTGTAACCGAGAACATTGCTCGTCATCGTGCCAATGGCGAATCTCCACTTGTCGCAGCTTTCAAAGGTGCACGTGAGCTCAATTTTGCGGTGATCGCCACCACCGTCGTACTGGTTATGGTCTTTCTTCCGCTACTGTTCATGGATGGCCAGATGGGGCGAATGTTTACCGAATTTGCGGTGTTGCTCTCTGCGGCCATTGTGGTGTCATCTATTGTTGCTTTGACGCTCGCTCCGGTCATGGGCGGCGCTTTGTTTAAACAGGCACAAACTCGTCAAAATGCGTTTCAATCCAGTGTTGAGAAAGGATTAGAAAAGCTTCGCATAGGCTATGTTGGACTCCTCAAAAAACTACTCCATCGCAGCAGCTTAGCGCTTGCCATTATTGCCGTAGCCCTAGTTGGCTTAGTTGTTAGCTACCAGGCGCAAAAGAAGGCATTTGCCCCGAAAGAAGACCGCGGCACCGTTAATGTTTACGTCGGCGGCGTTGAGGCAACGAGCTATGAGCGCATGCTAACGAGCATGGCCGCCATCGAAGAACGCTTAACGCCGTTGCGTGACAATGGTCCAATTCGCTCACTCAATTATTCTGCCCCAGCATTTGGCTCGTGGGCCGATCACCAAGGTTTTTTCATCATTCAGTTGGAAGACTGGCAAGACCGTGATGAAAGTGCCTACGATGTGGTGGAAATGATTCGGCAGGCCACGCTGGATGTGCCCGATGTAAAAGTGATCCCTTACGTACCGGGGTTTGGCGGCAGCATGGGCGAGCCGGTGCAGTTTGTGGTGCAAGGTGAAGATTACTATCAACTCTGGCAGCTGGCGCGAAAACTCGCGGACAAAGCTTCTGCTAGCGGTTTAATGGAAGGTGTTGAGTTAGATTACAACCCGACCACGCCAGAACTGATCCTCACTGTTGATTTACCCGCAGCTCGCCAGCTCGGCGTGTCGGTTGAGGCTATTGCTTCAACCCTTGAGGTGCTGTTAGGCGGACGTAACCAAACGCGATTTGAAGAACGCGGCGATGAGTACGACGTCTATCTCAAAGCAGACGAAAATCAGTTCATGTCGGAAACTGATCTGGCCAAGATTTATGTACCAAGCGAATCGGGCGAACTGATTTCTCTCGATACCGTGGTCACGGCCAAAGAGCAGGCATCAGCACGTGGTCTGTTTCATTATCAGCGTAAAAAGTCCATTAACATCAAGGCCAACCTAACAGCCGAAGCCACCCTTGGAGAAGCGTTGGATTTTTTCACTGCCGAAGCACAACAAATACTGCCTTCCGGCTACACCTTCGACTATGCCGGTGAATCAAAGGAATACTTCGATAGTCAGCGAGACGTGACACTGTTATTTGGGCTGGCATTGCTCATTTGTTATTTGATTTTGGCGGCGCAGTTTGAAAGCTTTGTTAGCCCGAGCATCGTGATGATCACCGTACCGCTTGGTTTGTTGGGCGGCTTACTCGGCCTCTTATTAGCAGGGGAAACGTTCAACATCTATTCGCAGCTCGGCCTGCTAATGTTGATTGGCATGGTGACCAAAAACGGCATTCTCATCGTCGAATTTGCCAATCAACTTCGCGATCAGGGCCATTCTATTTCCGATGCGACACTAACCGCGGCAGGTTATCGTCTTCGGCCGATATTAATGACCGCCTGCACCACCTTGCTGGGCGCTCTTCCTATGCTACTGGCGTCTGGTGCAGGGGCAGAAAATCGATTTTCCATCGGCGTAGTGATCGTTGGCGGCATGCTGTTATCCACGGTTATCACGTTAGTAGTGATCCCGTGTTTATATAATTTGCTCGGCCGCTTTAGTCGCTCTCCTCAAGCTCGCCAACATAAACTGGAAAACGCTTTAGCAAACATCGATAACTCCAAATCGAGCTTATAAAATTCTCAGCACAAGTTGCCGATCACTCAAAATGAGTTCGCTTTAGGGCTGCATGCGTTGGTGTTTTTATTGGCATCGTTTGGCCTAATTATGAGGCCAAACGACCGTCGTGAGCCACGCATGAGAGGTTATTCATCACCCTTCTTGAGTGCTAAGGCATCGGTTGCATCCGCTGGATTTTCAAGGGTATACCCCATGTCTTCCAAATCCTGTTGAACACATTTTTCAACGTAGGCTTTGACCTCTGTGGCTGGTATGCCATCGTCTTTTGCCCATTCATTACAGAGCTCAACCGTTTCCTCGTAAACATCTTTAGGAGCCGGACCCGCTGCCAGTGCAGCAACACTCAATAATGCTGTCATAACGAATAGTGTATGTTTCATGCTGTATTTACCTTTGCCATCACGCTGTTAATCGTAAAAGTCTTCGGTTTCTTGCTGTAACCACTTTTGTTCTTGCAGTTGGTAGAGTCGGTCTCGAACATCTTGCTTCTTACGAAAGGCGAGCTTTCTTTTAGCTTTTTCACGTCGACTTAAAGAGGCTTCATCTTCACTTAGCGCATCGAGATCGACCGTTTCCGAATACTCGTCATCTGAATCAAATTCGCGCAACATCACTTGCTCCTATCAGCTTGATTCCGAGTTACTTTTCTAAACTGAAATCGTAACTTTGGAAAACAAAACTAATTTATCGGCAAGGTAAAAATTATTTGTGGAGCAGGCTAGAAATAGACAATGGTGGCAGGGGTTAATTAACTCTCGCCCGCTTGCTTAATGACAAAGGCAGCTTCAGGCTCGGTTTGAGTCAGAAGCTTCTCTAAATTTTGAATGGCCTCTAAACTCGGTGAATTCTTACGGTAGCTCAGGTAAATCGGTCGCAGCCAGCTATCATCTTCGGACAGTAAATAGAGCTGTTGAGAATCTAGAAATGGCTCAACCATCGCACGCGGCAAATAGGCCGCCCCGCCTTTTTGCAACATAAAATCCAATGCGATTCTGCCGTTCGACGTCCTTAAAACCGGCGGCGGAATATCATGATGGCGCTCGGTATGCTCATTGGCATAGCGTGTTCCCCAGTCAACGTAAATGTAGTTTTTTGCCGTTGCTTCTAAGCGACTTTGCTGCTTGGAGCTGACCAAGACCAACTCCGGCTGGGCAATAACGGTGGAATGGATTTCCTCGGTTTTGAGGGGGTCAAAGGTCACCCCAAGATCAAGGGTGCGCTCAAGCAGCGAACGAATAATTTGTTCTCGGCTTAAGGTTTCAACACTAAAGGCGTACCCGGCAAATGTTTCGCTAATAATGCCGAACGCATTATGGAGAAAAGCATCCCAGCTATTGGGTGTACCTGCGAGTACCAGTTGCACGGCTTGCTCTTGGGTTATTGCAAGAGCCGATTTGGACTGAACAATGGTTTGTACGATTTGTTCTGCATAAGGCAACAAACGTTCGCCAGCACTGGTCAGTTTGATGGCATTCCTATCGCGATTGAAAAGGCTGACGCTGTAAAACGATTCTAATTGCTTAATACGTGCACTAGCCGCCGCTTGAGTGATGTAGAGGTTGTTGGCCGCCCTGCCAAAATGGCGTTCTTTCGCAATTTCCAAAAACGTTTGGAAGACTTTCACATCCATCTGAATCCCCTACCTGTTCGCTGCCGCAGATTAACAAACAAAATTTGTAGTTACGACAAAAATTATTCGTTTCAATTTTGCTGATAACGCGACTATTTTCCGCGCACATTTTGTTGCAACAACAACCAACGTGGCCGCCATGGAGAACAGGAAATGAATACGCAAATCCGCTTAGGAACAACCCGGTTTTACGATTCACAGAAATTTGCCAGAGGATTCCAAAAGTCGGGTGATTTTACCGTCAAAGAATCTGACTTACTGACAGTGTACGGCGCAACACTCTCTCAACTTGAGCGTGGGGAATTACAGCCTGAAAGCGACGCAGAGTCGCAATTTTTAGCGGTACTTCGTGGCGAGCAAGCAGCACAAACCGAATTGGAAAAAGTGTGGCTCAAATATGTTGGACTT
Organism: Neiella holothuriorum; assembly: GCF_019457915.1. Taxonomy (GTDB): domain Bacteria; phylum Pseudomonadota; class Gammaproteobacteria; order Enterobacterales; family Neiellaceae; genus Neiella; species Neiella holothuriorum. The sequence goes on along the minus strand of NZ_JAHZSS010000001.1, from coordinate 273,919 downwards.
GCGCGAAACAAAAGACGCTTTCACGCAGTCACCAGCTACCGCCGCAACCACGATGGCGATACCCGTCAATTAGCAGAACAAACTTAGAACATTAGAATTGAGATAAACGAATGAAAATTGCCATCCTTTCAAGAAACGAATCGCTTTACTCAACCCGTCGGCTAAAAGAAGCCGGGGAAGCACGCGGCCACCAAGTTGATATCATCGATACGCTCCATTGCTACATGGACATTACCAGTAGCAATCCCAAAGTGCGCTATATGGGTAAAGATCTGCCTGTGTATGACGCAGTGCTGCCACGAATCGGCTCGTCGATTACGTTTTACGGTACAGCGGTCGTGCGCCAGTTTGAAATGATGGGAACCTTCTGTGTTAACGAGTCCGTGGCGATTAGCCGCTCTCGTGACAAGTTGCGCTCATTGCAGCTGCTGTCTCGCAAAGGGATCGGTTTGCCACGCACTGGCTTTGCAAGCAAACCCGACAAAATTCAAGATTTGATCCGCAACGTTGGCGGTGCTCCTTGTGTCATCAAATTGCTCGAAGGCACGCAAGGCATCGGTGTGGTTTTGGCCGAAACCAATAAAGCTGCAGAGAGCGTGATTGAAGCGTTTATGGGGTTAAAGGCGAACATCTTAGTTCAAGAGTTCATTGAAGAAGCGAAAGGCTCTGATCTTCGGTGTTTTGTCGTTGGCGATAAGGTTGTTGCAGCCATGAAACGCCAAGCCCCAGAAGGCGAATTTCGCTCCAATTTGCACCGTGGCGGCGAAGCCAAGTTGATTCGTTTAACCAAAGACGAGCGAGCCACGGCGTTAAAAGCTGCGAAAGCGATGGGCCTCAATGTTTGCGGGGTAGATATATTGCAGTCCAAAAACGGCCCTGTCGTGATGGAGGTAAATTCATCGCCAGGTTTGGAAGGCATCGAGCTCGCGACCAATAAAGATGTTGCTGGTTTGATCTATGAATTTATTGAAAAAAATGCAAAACCAAATCGTAACAGAACGCGTGGAACAGGCTAATGAACCTACGTATTGGCAGTCACGACATTGCGCCCGGCCAAACGCTTCAACTGAAGTTACCGGTCGCCAAGCTTTATACCGATACGGATGTATCAATACCTGTGTATGTCAGGCGAGCCAAAAAAGCAGGGCCGACGGTCTTTGTTAGCGCTGCGATTCATGGTGACGAGCTAAACGGTATTGAAATCATTCGTCGGTTAATGCACGAGCAAAAATTTAGGCTGCTCAATGGCAGCCTGATTTTAGTGCCCATGGTGAATGTTTACGGCGTTCTTAACCAAAGCCGCTACATGCCTGACAGACGAGATTTGAATCGATGCTTTCCCGGCTCACAAAAAGGCTCGTTGGCGGCGCGCGTGGCAAATACGTTTTTACGCGAAATCGTAGCCCATTGTGACTACGGTATTGATCTGCACACCGGTGCGATTCATCGCTCGAACTTGCCGCAAATTCGCGCCAATTTGGCCGACGAAGAAACACTTCGCATCGCTCAAAAATTTGGTGTGCCAGTACTGATCAATGCCGATTTACGTGATGGTTCGTTACGTGAAGCTGCGGTAGAAAACGGTACTCGAATCCTGCTCTATGAGGCAGGCCAAGCGTTGCGGTTTGATGAGTTATCTATTCGAGCTGGTGTGCGCGGTATTCTCAACGTGTTGGCTGAGTTAGAGATGGTTCGCCATCGCAAACACAAAAACGTGGAGCCGTTTATTGCCAACAAAAGTGAGTGGATTCGCTCCTCTGCGAGTGGCCTGCTGCACGAATGCGTCAAGCTCGGAGCCAATGTAGAAAAAGGTCAGGTATTGGCACAAGTACACAGCCCAATGGGCACCAGCTTGGGTCAAATCGAGGCGAGCCGTGCCGGTATCGTCATCGGCAAACAAAACATTCCGCTGGCGCAAGAAGGTGATGCCATCTATCACATCGCCTACTTTGATGAAGAGCCAGAAGAAATTGTTGAGCACATTGAAAAGCTGCAAGATGTGGTTATGCCCATATCAATGCAATGAGGATGACAGCACATGAAAAAAATGGTGATTGGGAGCCTAGAGCTTTGTGCATTGCCCGAGCTGGGCATTACTGATTTACAAATTAGAGTCGATACCGGAGCAAAAACCTCATCCTTGCATGTCGATAATTTAAAGCAAATGACAAAGGCGGGGCGTCCTTATGTCAGCTTTGATTTGCATCCGGATATCTACAATTTAGAGCAAGTGGTTCAGTGCCAAGCACCTCTCTATGATTCGAGGCGCATCAAGTCGTCAAATGGTGGTGCGGAAGTTCGCTGTGTGATTCGCACCTTAATTCGCATGGGCGAGCAACAATGGCCCATTGAAGTAACGCTAAGTAATCGCGAAGACATGAGCTACCTGATGTTGCTAGGCCGAGAAGGAATGGGCGACCGAGTGTTGGTCGATCCATCACAATCATTTTTAATTGAATCTCCTTAAGGGGCTGATTTATGTCCGGTGAGCCAACGCATTACGCCGACGCTGGTAGCTCGAACTTACTTGCTGTCACGCTGCAACAGTTAAAGCTAGAAGCCACGGATGACGCGCTCGACTTGAGTTATTTGTCAGGCGCGCCACATGAGGATTTAGCAAACCTGATCGAGTCAGTCGCCGACAGCTACCGGCCTCAGATTTGGGCGGCTATTGAGCAAGCGTCATGGTGGGCTGTTTTGCACTTGTTGCAAACGGCAACAGCGCAGCACTTGCTGACTCACCTAACCGCTGAGCAGCAGCGTCGTTTGGCTCACGATATGTCTGAGTCAGACCTAATTTTCTTTGCTGATATATTGCCGTCGCATGTTGTCGATGAGTTTTTAGATCGACAGGAGCCTGAGCTTAGTGAACAACTACAAACCGCATTAACGTACGAAGAAGAGCAAGTCGGCCGTTATGTCGACAGCCGGGTGCTGATTATTCGGTCATCCTCAAGCCTCAAGCGCATTCAAGAAAAACTTCAACAGCAGCCTGAGGCACAGGCGATTTGTCTCATCGCCCGCGATGGTAACTTCGTGGGTATGTGTGACTGGCACGGTTTATACAATACCGATCCCGTTACCAAAGCTTATAAAATCGCAGAGCAAATGGCGCCTTTAGATCACGAGCAAAAGTTGCTAGATGCGGCTCAGGGTGTCAGTGGGCTGCCAGTTGGCGGCTGGCTACCCGTGGTAAAAGACAACAAGGTCATCGGCGTGATTGCCATAGAGAACTTGTTCCTGCGGCTGAAAGAGAAAAGCTTAGAGAATTTCGTTTCAGAAGCAGCTTCGGAAGAAGAAGATCTATTTACTCCGATTAAACAAGCCGCCCAAATCCGAGCTTTTTGGTTATTGGCTAACCTATTGACTGCATTTATGGCCTCAGCCGTCATCGGCATGTTTGAGAAAACCCTGCAACAAGTCGTTTCGCTAGCCATTTTAATGCCCATCGTCGCAAGCATGGGCGGAATCGCCGGTAGCCAAACCTTAGCGGTGGCATTGCGGGGCTTGGCGTTGAACCACTTGCACCCAAGTAATATTCGTATGCTGCTCGGAAAGGAACTTAAAGTGGCGGCAATCAATGGCGCAGTGTTGGGCAGCCTGATTGGTATTATCGTGTGGCAATGGTTCGATTCTGCAGGGTTAGGTTGCATTATCACTATCGCTATTTTCATCAACGGCCTTGCTGCTGCGGCGTCTGGAACCCTGATCCCATTTGTATTGAAGATTGTAAAAGTTGACCCGGCTGTAGCCGGAGCCGTCATTCTGACGACCGTAACCGACATTGTCGGATTTATTTTATTCCTCGGTTTAGGCTCATTACTTTGGAGTCTAAGCTGATAGGTTGGTGGCCAAACGAATGAGGCCACCAATCAAATTGACCCAAGCTATCTTTGTATCCGCCTCACGAAAAGGGAGCCTGTGAATGTTATCGGCAGTGAAACCTCACCCTAAGCTATTGCCACAATAAGGATCGCACTAGTGACCGAGCCACTTGTAAAAATCGCGCTCAGCATTGCTCTTTTAATCGGCGCCTATTTGCTCCGAAAAGTCACATTTAGCTACTTTCTGCAAGGTATTGAACCCAACGAGCAACAGCACAGAGCCAGCAGCATCAGAAATGTCAGCTCACTGATAATGGTTGTACTTATTGGGTTTATTTGGCTATCTGAACTACAGAATGTCGCGTTATCTCTCGCCGCCTTCATGGTGGCAATTGTCGTGGCAACAAAAGAGTTTTTACAGTGCTTGTTGGGGTTCTTTGTTTGGAGCATCAACCGCCAATTTCGCATCGGCGACTGGGTTGATATCAATGGTATGGCAGGCCAAGTTGTTGATGTCGACTGGGTCAAAACAACGGTACAAGAAGTGAATTTGTCTGGTGATTACAGCTATACCGGCAAAACGCTATATATCCCTAACAATACATTGCTGTTGTACCCGGCTAAAAATCTAAATTTCATGCGGCGCTATGTGATGCACAGCTTCAGTGTTGTCCGTGAAGCCAATATCAACATCGAGCCAATTATCGAGCCGCTGCAAGCCGAGTTGAATCAATTGGTGGAGCCGTTTCGAGAAACGGCAAGCCGGTATTCAGGGTTCCTGCATCAACGCATGGATATTGAAGCAACACAGGTTGCGCCTTCTATTGCGTTGAGTACCACGGAGCTTGGCAAAAACAAGCTGACGATCACCATGTTTTGCCCAACCGAACAGGTTGCCGAATTACAGCAACGGGCAACGCGTACGTTTCTTCGTTTGTGGCATGAAATTCAACCTGATGAATCAGTTTGATTACCCTTTTAGACCAGCACACCACGCATAAGAGGCTTTGGTTATGATACGAGTGGCGTATTTTGCAAATCATCAGCTCACCGTCGGGGGAGTCGAATTAGTCGAGCCGTGGCGTGCACAAAATGGATTTATCTGGATCGATTTAGTTCAAGAGCCGAAAGAACAGGAGCGTGCTTTATTGCATGAACTGGGCTGCCACGCGCTAGCAATTGAAGATGCACAGCGAGACAGAAGGCCGCCAAAGGTTGAAAGCTTCGAGGAATTGAGTTTTGTGTTGTATCGAGGCTTTAGTAAAACGGAGGAGCTCCTCGATGTAAAAACGATGGCGCTCGCTGCCTTTGTTGGCGATCGCATTCTGATCACCCGAAGAACCGAGCCATCATTTGGTGTTGAAGCCATGTGGCAAGATGAAAAGCTCAATCACTATGTTCAATCACCTGCACTACTGCTCAGCAAAATCATGAATGCGTCTGCGATTCGATACACGGAATCTATTCTGGAAGCAGAAGATGAAATTAGTGATTTGGAAGATGCGATGTTAACTCGTTCTAACGATGAGTTGATGCACCGACTCATTCTTCTTAAGTCGCACCTTCGAAAACTGCACCGAATCAAGTCTTACCACGCAAAGATGGTACGCCAAATATTAACTGGCGATGTGAATCATTTCGCGATTGATGATGCAGAAATAAAGCACAGCTTTCGCGATGTATTCGATAAGTTTGAGCGTCTAGAAAGTTTAACAGCCATGTATTACGACCTATGCGGCGACTTGATTGAAGGTTATATCTCACTGAGCTCGCACCAGCTGAACAAGACCATGCAATTGCTAACCGTGGTCTCCGCAATCTTCGTTCCGCTAACATTTATTGCCGGTATTTACGGGATGAATTTCGAGCACATTCCCGAGCTATCGTTTAAATACGGCTACTTTATTTTGTGGGGCTTTATGTTGCTTGTCGCTTCCGGCCTGCTGGTGCTGTTTAGACGTAAACGTTGGCTTTAAATACTCGTCAGCGGAGTTGAGCGTCTCAAAGCTAAGCAGCTTCTAACCACCTAACAATGATCCGGCTATCGTTGTTTAGGGGGATCGGCATTTGCCAGTTTCGCTTTGGCGCATGTAGTCCTGACGGCAGCCGCCCGTTTGTATAGCCTCATTGCCTTGTCGCCAACGCCGTAACAGCTAAAGTTAAAGAATAGCGCCTTAAAATCTGCGATAATCCGCCGCACATTTTTCTGCCACAACCTCTCTAACTGAAGAAGCAAGATAACTAACTGAAATGGCTCTAATTATCCTCGACAGCTGCATTAACTGCGACATGTGTGAACCTGAATGTCCAAACCAAGCGATCGCTTTGGGCGAGGAGATTTACGAGATCGATCCGGATCGCTGTACCGAGTGTGTCGGCCATTACGACAAGCCAACTTGCGAGTCGGTTTGCCCGATTGATTGCATTGAAGTTGATGCTGAGCATGTTGAAACAGAAGATCAGCTGCTTGCAAAATTTGTAAAATTACACGGCTGATTCAAACACTTAATGCTTCTGACTGGTAAACCTCCAGCTTCCCCCATACACTAAGCACCATTGATTCCAACAACGTACAACTCACCATGGGTTATTTTTCAACGCTCGGGTTTATCGCCATGGGTGGCGCTATTGGCGCTTGCCTCCGTTTTTTGATTTCGGATTTATGCCTGCAGTTGTTCGGCAAAGGTTTCCCTTATGGCACCCTGACCGTCAATATCCTCGGTTCATTTTGCATGGGCGCGATGTTCATTCTATTAGAGCAATCACAGATCCCTGGCAGCCCTTGGCGGGCATTGATTTCCGTTGGCTTGTTGGGCGCCCTCACCACTTTTTCAACCTTCTCAATGGACAACTTAGCCTTACTCCATCAAGGCGCATTGATGAAGATGGCTGCCAACATGGTATTGAATGTTGGGGTTTGTTTTGGCGCGGTTGCCGCCGGTTATTACCTATTTCAAAAAGGTTAACGGCGCATAGGCTCAGCCACCGACGTGTCGTCATAAGATATTGACTGCTGGGTTACCATTGGCGTCACGCAACTCGCGATAAACCAGCACTGACCATATGACGATGTAATCAATCCGTTACCAGAACAACAAGGTAAATGGGCCATCGCTTTTGTGTTCATGGGTGAGCACCATCAATGGTTTCGCCTTCTTCCCACCCATTGCAGGTTGATCGAGCACAACAACATCAACGTATTAATCATCAATCTATCGCCCCTCGCCAATCACTAACGATGCGTACCTAGCTCAAAATTTTTGTATTTTTGACATGCAGTTATAACTTAAAAAGCGTATTTTAAAGTCGATCGGTTTGACGCTTCTGCAGTAGGCTTAAAGCCTTTGGCTGACGCGGATTAATAACGGAAACAATGCAGCGTACCTATTATTCAGATTACATTCAGTTGCCCTCGCGATAATCGCCGTTAACTATGCCGCAACGAATAATGAGGATTTGCAAATGGCCAGAAATCTCGCATCGCTCGTCATGATAGTGACCAGCCTAAGCTTGTCCCTAGGCCACACCACTCTGTACGCCGCCGATCAAGAACCTCAAACAAGCTACGATCACTTGGTCAAAGTTGAATCAAAAAAAGTTAAAGAACTGTACCTCAAACAAGGTGAAACCTTTGCTGACTACGACCGCATGTTGTTAGCAGTCGCTGATGTCGCTTTTCGCAAAAATGCCTACCGCTCGCAATTTGCTAGCCGTAACCAAATGGAAAAAGGCATCGCCAAAGCCAGTGATAAATTGCAGGTGCTATTCGATGACACGTTTCGCGAAGTGATCAACGAAAAAGGCGACTTCAAATTTACCAATCAGCGTAGCGAGAGCACTCTGTTGGTGGTGCCTAAATTAATCAACGTTTACCTCACAACGCTGGATGAAGCCAGCAGTACCAGCAGCATGAAAACCTATGCCGAAAGCGCCGGTGAAATGACCTTGGTATTAGAGTTGTATGACTCGGTCAGTGGCGAAATACTCGCACGTATCGTCGATCACAAACAAGCAACTGATTGGGGCAAGATGGTTCGTCAATCATCGACTGAAACCCGTCATCAATCACGCCGCATGGTCAAAGGCTGGGCCAGTGATCTTAACGATGGATTAATTGAATCAGCCCAACGTAACTAGTTGAAAGGACACTGCTATGACAAGACTTTTTGTAAAATCCATGGTGTTACTTGCGGCATTTGCAGCCGGCTTAACGAGTACCAGTTCAATAGCCGGTGACGGCCCCAAGCTCGATCACTTGAAAGAGGTGGCTTCCGAGCAAGTGACCCAACTCTACATCGAGGACGGGGTGGATTTATCACAATACGACAGTTTACTGCTGGCAGTGTCGGACGTTAAATTTCGTAAAAATGCCTATCGCAGCAAATTTGCGACGCTAGGCGATATGAAAGCCCAGCTCGAAAAGGTCAAAAGTAATATCCAGGTGATGTTTGATCATTCATTTCGAGACATCATCACCAAAAAAGGCCAGCTTAAGTTTGCCACCGAGCGCAGTGATACAACCCTCTTAGTTGTGCCAATGTTGAGTGAAGTCTTTTTAACCAATGTCGACGGAAAAAATGCCGCAGGCAATGCCGCCACCTATAGCGAGAGTGTGGGTACCGTCACGCTAGACTTGTATCTGGTTAACTCCCAGTCAGGTCGAGTCGTTGCTCGCTTTATTGATGAGCAAGAAGGTTGGGATTGGGATGAAAAAGTGCTTCAAACATCAATGGATAGCTACCATCAATTCATGCGAATTTTTGAAAAATGGGCTGTCTACGTTAATGACGATTTAATCGGTCACACACCTTAGCCGGTAAACCATATTAAAAAAGCCCCTATCATCGGGGCTTTTTAGTATCTGGGTTAGAATGACGTGCGTTTGTAATGGCGATACTCTGGCTGCCAGAACCAGTGTTCAATACTCTGCTGAAGCACTTCATCATCGGTTTGCACCGCAACATCATCCGCCATCGCAGCTTTACCCACCGCAAAGGCAATGCGACGACTCACCTGTTGAATTTCTTCCAACGGCGGCAGTAACGCGCCTTTGCCTTCTGCGGCTAACGGAGAACACTCGGCCAACGCTCGACTCGAAGCCATCAGCATATTGTCAGTCACCCGAGTTGCTTGTGATGCCAACACGCCCAAGCCAATACCTGGGAAAATGTAGCTGTTATTGCACTGGGCAATTTCAATGAGTTCGCCATCATAAGAAACCGGCGCAAATGGCGAACCGGTGGCGACTAACGCTTTGCCTTCAGTCCAGTTGATCACGTCCACAGGGCGCGCTTCAACTCGACTGGTTGGGTTAGACAATGGCATCACAATGGGTTGTTCACAGTTCTCGGCCATGGTTTTGATTACCTGCTCGGTAAACAAACCCGGCGCACCCGAAACACCAATCAACACGGTCGGTTTAGCATGCGTCACCACATCCAGTAGTGAAATCATGTTCATATCAACCGGCCATTGGCCTAAGTCTGATTTCGCTTGTACCAACACTTGCTGGAATGGCAGCAAATTAGCCATGTCGTCAGTTAATAGTCCCCAGCGGTCAACCATGTACACTTGCGCACGAGCATCTGCATCCGGCAGGCCTTCGGCCACCATTTGCGCAACAATCGCTTCGGCAATACCGCAACCTGCGGAGCCGGCACCAAGAAAACAAATGGTTTGATCTTTTAGTGCTCTGCCTGCTGCTTTACAAGCGGCAAGGAGCGAGCCAACGGTGACCGCAGCGGTGCCTTGAATGTCATCATTAAAACAGCAAATTTCATCTTTATAGCGTGACAACAATGGCATGGCATTGTTTTGGGCAAAATCTTCAAACTGCACCAAGGCCTCGGGCCAACGGATCTTCACCGCATCAATGAATTTATCAACGAACTCAGTGTACTCATCGCCACTAATACGCTCATGGCGCCAGCCCAAGTACATAGGATCATCAAGCCGCTGGCGATTATTAGTGCCAACATCCAGCACCACCGGCAAGGTATAAGCAGGGCTAATACCACCACAGGCGGTATACAACGATAACTTACCAATCGGGATGCCCATGCCGCCAATCCCTTGATCGCCAAGACCGAGGATACGCTCACCATCGGTCACCACAATCACTTTGACGTTATGGCGGGTGGCATTATTAAGAATGTCGTCAATTCGGTCGCGATCCGGATAGGAGATAAATAAACCCCGAGCGCGTCGGTAAATGCTGGAAAACATTTCACACGCATGGCCAACCGTTGGCGTGTAAATAATCGGCATCATTTCACTAATATGCGCATTCACTAACCGGTAGAACAGCGTTTCATTAGTATCTTGGATGTTGCGCAAGTAAATGTGTTTGTCGATATCGGATTCAAATGCAGCAAATTGCTGGTAGGCGCGCTTGGCTTGTTCTTCAATTGTTTCAATGGCCTGCGGCAGTAGACCTTCTAAATTAAAGGCGCGCCGCTCTTGCTGACTAAATGCACTGCCTTTATTTAGCAGTGAAGTTTCAAGTAATACGGGGCCTGCGTAGGGTAAATACAGTGGGCGTTTTTGATCATGCATAAGGATTCAGTTTGGTAAGAGGTGGCTAAGTCCATCATATTATGGCTCGAATTTCTGCAAGAGCTTTTTTATTGTGGCCTGCGCAAAGAAAACGTGATGACGCTCTTCGGCAAGTTGCTGGCAACATTAAACGCCTTGATGCTCCTTTACAAGCCCAACCGAAACAGATTTATTTGTGTTCCAGCTCACGTTAATAACTGCAAATAACGTGATCCACATCACGATTTAGGTTCATCGCAAGAACTTTTACATTTAACAAACCCGACAGCTGAATTAACTGACAACTGATCAGCCAGCACGTCATTTCCCCCGCCAATATCTTACCAATCAGCACAAACCGCTAAATGTAATAACCAGCCTGTTAGCAACAAACCACGCCTTAACAAAACTGAAATATTAGAAAAATTTTCCGCAGATTGCATTTAACAAGGTGCTTCAAGAGTATGCGGCAGCAACGCAACAAAACGATTGCGCTTAGCAGCTGGCAATAGCCTGCACTTACAAATGACAATAAATCTTTGGGATTGAGAAAATGCATAACTATTCAAAATTATCGCCGATAGCACTAGCCACCATGTGTGCGCTCAGTGTTCCAGCGATTGCGCCGACAGCGCTCGCAGAAGAAGCCCAAGTCACCGAAGACATTGAGCGCGTTGCGGTAACAGGCTCTCGCATCAAACGTACCGACATGGAAACAGCAAGCCCGCTTAGCATCATCAGCGCGGAAGATATTGAGCTTGGTAGTTTCACCTCGGTCGAGCAGATCTTGCAACAAAACGTAGCATCCAACGGTATGGCAACGGGTGCAGCAAGCAACAATGGCGGCAACGGTGCCGCACGCATTAACTTGCGCGGCTTAGGTGAGCAGCGCACCTTGGTGTTGGTTAATGGTCGCCGTATGGTGAATTCCGGCGTGGGTGCCGATTCGTCCGTTGACTTAAACACGATTCCAGTCGCGTCCATTGAACGCGTAGAAATTCTAAAAGACGGTGCATCAGCCATTTACGGCTCTGATGCTATCGCTGGTGTGGTTAACATCATCACCAAAAAAGATTTTGAAGGCGTCCAGTTGGTCACCGGTTATGCCGGTTCAGCCGAGGGCGATGCAAATACAGGCGAAGTGAGCCTTATTGCCGGCGGCACCACTGATCGCGGCAGCTTTATGTTTGGCATGAGCTACGTTGACCGTGGCGAAGCCATGCAACGCGATCGTGACTTTTCTAAGTGTCCCGATAACGCGTTTGACGATGACGGTGTTTGCCAAAGCGGTAGTTCGCGGATCCCTGGCGGCACAGTGAATGACGGTACCGGTTGGAAGCAGCTCGATGAAGACGGCAATTGGGTCGATCAGTACGAGTATTACAACTACGCCGAGCAGTCTTACCTGTACACGCCGCAAGAGCGGATCAGTGTATTTGCCAACGGTAGTTACGACATCCATTCGGATCTTACTGTGTTCATGGAAAGCATGTACACCAAACGTACTTCTACCCAGCAGATGGCAGCCGAGCCAATTTCAGGTTTGATCATTGATGAAGATGCTCCGGGCAACACGTTCGGTACCGACGTCGAATATCGTCGCCGCATGACCGAAGCCGGCCCCCGTATTTTTGACCAAACCACCGACACCATTCGCTTAGTAACGGGCTTGCAGGGTTCTGTTGATTTTGCTGGCGGACTGGATTGGGATTTGTCTTACGTCTATGGCCGCAACGATTCAACCGATCGCTCCAGCAACTACATCAACCTTAAAAAAGTAGGTGAAACGGTTGATCCGTCGATTTGTGAAAATGATCCGGACATCCCGTGTGGTGACTGGTTTGTGCCTGAAGGTGAGTTATCACAAGACGTGGTTGACTACGTTACGTATACCGACCAAGCCACCGGCGGCAACGAAATGAACGTCGTGAACTTCAATGTATCAGGTGAGGCATGGGAAATGCCTGCCGGTACCGTTGGATTTGCTTCCGGTGTTGAATATCGTCGCGAGAAAGGTTGGTACCAACCCGATGCCGTTACCGTAGCCGGTGAAGGCAGTGCGTCACAGCAAGATCCAACGTCGGGTCACTATGACACCACTCAGGTATACACCGAATTTGCCATTCCATTACTGGCTGACTTACCGTTTGTGGAAGATTTAACTGCCGAAGTTGCGGCCCGTTACTTCGACTACAGCACCTTCGGTGATGACATCACTTGGAAAGTGGGTCTTACCTGGCGAGTGAATCCTGAATTGATGTTCCGTGGTGTGGTTTCCACAGCATTCCGAGCTCCAACGGTTGATGAACTTTACGGTGGCCAAGTTAGCTCATTCGATTACCTTGCCGATCCATGTAGTGGCTACGGTGATTTAAGTGCCGATTCAGCAACGTATCAAAACTGTGATGCCGAAATTGGCGATACCAGCTACACCTATGGCGATTCACAAATCGAAAATACGTGGACAACCTCGGATAATTTAGAGCCAGAAGAAGCCGATACCTTTACCTTAGGTGTGGTGTACAACCCTGAATTCCTTGATGGATTCTCGGCAACTGTGGATTACTTCCAAACCGAAGTCACCAACACCATTAGCCGTATTGATACACAGGCGTACCTCAACAATTGTTACGCTGGCAATACTTCAGCCTGTGATGTTTTGGGTGTTGAACGTTCATCGTTCTCCGGTGAAATTGACTACATGGAGTCACCACTGACGAACGTCGGAAGCATGGATACTTCAGGTGTTGATATGAACCTGACCTACGCGTTTGAAGCTGCAGGTCTGGATTGGAGCACCACGTTAGATACCGCCTACTTAATCGAATACAAGCAAGATGGTATCGATTACACCGGCAAGATCAGCGGTCTAAACGGCGGCTGGGCAGAGTGGAAAAACAATTTAACGTTGAAGGTTGGTGGTGAAGATTGGGATGCGTCATGGCGCTACCGTTACATTCACGGTATGACTGATGACTACTATCAAGAAGCCTATGGCCTAACAACAGAAGTAGGTTCCGTGTCTTATAACGATGTATCAGGTCGCTATCACATCAACGATACGTGGTCTGTTTCAGCCGGTGTCGACAACGTGTTCGACAAAGCACCGCCGTACCTATACTCGTACAGCGATGCCAACACGGTACCAGAAGTCTATGACGTTATGGGTCGTTACTACCACGCTAAAATAACAGCGCGCTTCTAACTCAGTTAGCGCCACAAAAAACAAAAAGGCCAGTCATGATGATATGACTGGCCTTTTTATTGGCTAACGTCGCTATTTGACTCTTTGGCTATTTGGTTAAAAAGCCAAATCTACATGCGGCCGCTTTGATAAAGCACCTGCACGTCTAATGCACCCAACATGGTTTGATAGTCGAGCCCCGAATCGAGTACAAATTGCGTGAGTAGCCCTTTACAAGCCGCAATCAGCTCTTCCGGATTCCAAGTCTTTTCAAAGTAGCGGTCAACGCCTGCGCCGTTAATGGCATCAATGGTGTCCTGATGACTCGCTAACCCGGTTAATAAGATTTTTCGGGTAAAACGGTAACGACTATCGGAAGCAATCTCGGTGAGCATGTCCACGCCACTCTTGCCCGGCATCACATGATCCGAAATGACCAATCCAATCATGGCGCCTTCATCATCCAGCTCTTCCATTAAGGTTAGGCACTCGTCTGCCGACTCACATTCTTCAATGTTGAACCACTGCTCTAGCGGCTCTAAATCGCGGACAACGGCATCCAGTACTTCTCGCTGATCATCAACGCATATGATATTAATTTTGTCCATCGCGTTCCCGTATTGGTAGGGTGACCGAGAAGGTGGTTTTCCCGGGAGCACTGTTCAACACAATTCGACCGCTGTATCGTTCCACCAGTCGCAATACAATTGATAAACCTAAGCCCAAACCAAACTGCAAACCGTTCTTTTTAGTGGTGAAGTTGGGTTGGAAAATTTTGTCTTTTAAGTCGTCGGGAATGCCCGGGCCATTGTCGGTAATAACCACCGCCACATAGCCATTAAGCAGTCGCGTTTTGACGTTAATTTGCGGCGCTTCGGTACCCGCCTGCTCCATCGCATCACAAGCATTTTTAATGATGTTGACCCAAATCTGAATCAACTCAGTGAGGTTGCCGTAAATCAGCGGCAGCTCAGCCCACTTAACATCGAGATGCACCGGCCGCAGGTTACTTTTCAGTAGTGACAAGGCTTGCTCGATGGACTCGGTCACCGATACATCATGGGTACGCTCAAAATTACCTCCGCCTAAGATCTTGACCGATTTAACAATGCCTGTGGCATGTTTTGCGGCGACCTGCATGTCATGAAAATCAACGCCAAGCTGCCAGAAGCTAGCGACCTGCTCTAAGCTTTTGAGCACTTGCTTGTCGAGCACGCTGACGTCATCCATGGTGGAAGCCATTTTCGCCAGCAATTTTGCAGTGTCTTTGCTAACCCCAAGCTTGCTTTGAAAGTCTCGGGTTCGCTGACGGATCTCCGAGCTGCTAAGGCGCTGCCCTTCGGTCAGCCCACTTTTAAAAAATGCAAACTGCTTGGTCTCTCGCTCGCGTAGGTATTGTTCAAAGAATTCACCAATGTATTCAGATTTCCGCGCTAGCACGCCAATGGAGTTGTTTAACTCATGGGCAAGGCCGGCGGATAACTGGCCAAGGGTCGACATTTTTTCAGCCTGGATCAGGCGCTTTTGGGTGCGTTGTTTTTCCAGTGCAGCATGGCTTGAGCGCAGCTGACGAGTGACGAGTGCGTTAACAATAACCGGGTTAAATTGCTCGATGAGCGAGCCATATTGGTATTCGTCTTCAGCGGGCGTGGTGAGTTCGATGTACGCCATTGAACACTCGGTTTCGGCCACCACTTTTGAATAGCTGCGATGGCTGCGACCAAAGAAGCTTTGCAGGCCGATAAACATGTCGGGGCCGGAGCGAAAAATCTCAACCGGCTCATCGTCAATGCTTTGGTAACCCACAATAACGCCTTCTAAGATCAGGTAGAGCTTGTCATTAAACTCGCCCTGCTCCAGCAGCGTCTTGCCTCTTTTGAGGGTGAAATGCCGATCGGCCCGACCAAAATATACCTGCTTAATGCGCTGGTAGGCGGGGCTATCCACTAACTCTGAATCGTACATTCAATTGCGTCCTAAGCACTTGTTTTGTAGTGCATACAGTCCATTTAACTCTAGTTCACTAGAGCGCGCTAACCCTGTGATGGATCAAATTGTGTTAATAGAAATGATAACAAGCTGCGGGAATCTAGCTGCGATCACGAAACCAGTCGATAAAACCACCCCAAAGGCCAAACCTTGGTTGGCCTTTAAAAGGCGTTTTAACTTAATCTGCCGCCACCAACCATGATGAGTCGGTGATGACGTTATGGCACATCTTTACCTCGGGCTGCGAGCAATAAGTCATACCAATGCTCGCGGCTTAATGTAACCCGCTCAAGATCTGCGCAGGCGCGAATTCGATCGGGGTTCACGGTGCCAATAACGGGCTGAATATTTGCAGGGTGACGCGTTAAGAATGCCAGCACAATGGCTTCTTTACTCACTTGATACAAACCGGCGTAGTGCGCCACTTTGGCCGCTGTTTCATGAATATGAGCAGACTGCCCTTCTAGATTCCTACCCGAGAACAGGCCTTGCGACAAACTTCCCCATGACTGCAGCTGTATCTCATGTGTTTGACAGTATTCGAGCATGCCGCTGGCGAAGTTCACGTTCGCACCGTCGGGGTTTGCCACCAAAATACCATCTTCAGCCCATCCTAAATTGGTCAGGCTCATTTCCAGTTGATTGACGATCAGTTGGTCGGGCAAGTGACGCTGCAAAAACTCAATTTGACTAACATTCATGTTCGACACACCGAAATAGCGCACCTTGCCTGAATCGGTGAGTTTCTCGAAAGCACTGGCCACATCGTCGTACTCCATTAGAGGATCAGGCCGATGCAGCAATAAAGTGTCGAGCTGTTCGATGTTAAGGCGCTGCAAAATATTGTCGACGCTCTGCAGAATCCACTGCTCAGAAAAATCGTAGCGATTTGGCCCCTGCCCATCGGCAAAGCGAATCCCACATTTGGATTGAATGGTGAGTTGTTCGCGCAACTCTGGCCGTTCGGCCAAGACACGGCCAAACACTTTTTCTGCTTTGCCGGTCCGATAAATATCGGCGTGATCAATATGATTGACGCCAATATCGAGCAAGGTATCAACAACCTGATGCGCTAGCCTCACATCACTGTCATTAATGTCTTCGCCATGCCACTCACCGCCCAAGCCCATACAGCCATAGGACAGCGTGCTAACATTCGGAAAATATTTGTCTAACGGTAGCCTTTTCATAATCTTCTCTTATGGTTATTTGGAGCTTTATGTAGCCCGCTAAGTATACACACCGAACACCTCAAATCAGCCCAAAGCATCCGCAAAAATAATCAATTCTAAACGACCCGGCATGGCGTTTATTGGCTGATTAAAAGTTGAACTTATTCCAAAATCGGCAGTCTATTATCTTTAGGCCAAACCAAGGTGGTTTGTAGTTGTTTTAAGAAATCACAGGTAACGGACATGAACAAACAAGGTATTTCAAGACGTCGCTTTATGGCGGCGGCAGGCGGTATCGCGGTTGCGGCAGGTTTTGGCACACCGGCAGTTGCGCTAGCAGCCGCAACCAAAGCCAGCAATAACGTTCGCCAACTGGCCATGACCCATATTCACACCGGCGAATCGGCGAACTTAGTGTATTTTGAAAATGGTCAGTACATTAATGATGTGATGACAGAGTTAAGCTATCTGCTTCGCGATTTTCGTACCGGCGAAGTATTGGCGATGGATCCCAACGTATTAGATCAGCTGTATTTGTTAAGTAGCCAGTTTGGTTACCGCAAGCACATGCAGATTATTGGTGGTTATCGCTCTCCAAAAACCAATGAAAAGCTGCGTCAAAATAGTAATGGCGTTGCCAAGAAGAGTTACCACATGAAAGGCCAAGCCATTGATGTTGGCTTTCCTGGCTTGTCGCTAGCAACCGCGCGTAAAGCCGCCATATCGCTGAAAGCCGGCGGTGTTGGCTATTACCCCAAAAGCGGCTTTCTGCACTTAGACTCAGGTCCAGTTCGAAGCTGGGGATAAAAAAACGCGCCAAATGGCGCGTTTTTTGTTTGATGATTGGCCGCCTTAGCTGCGAATCAATTGATCACCTTCACCAATCCACTTATAGGTAGTCAGCTCGGTTAAGCCCATTGGCCCACGGGCATGCAGTTTTTGGGTCGACACCGCAACTTCAGCACCAAGACCAAACTGAGAGCCATCGGTAAATCGAGTCGATGCGTTGACATAAACAGCAGCAGAGTTAACCGCGCCAACAAAGGTGTTCGCACTCGCCAGCGTTTCAGTCAGGATGGCATCGGAGTGCTGCGTAGAATGTTCACGAATGTGGTCAATTGCCATATTCAAATCATCAACAACTCGCACCGATAACGTCAGCGACAACCATTCCTGATCGTAATCATCCGGCCCTGCCGCTTGTTTTTTAATGTCGTGACTTGCCAGAATTTGTTGGCTCGCCGGATCTAAACGTAATTCCACACCCGACTGATGCAACTGCGTTGCCACCTTCGGCAAAAACTCTGCAGCAATGGCCTGATGAACCAGCAGCGTATCAAGCGCATTGCACACGCTAGGGCGCTGTACTTTGGCATTTTCAATAATCGCTATGGCGCCATCTTGCTGAGCAGATTGATCAACAAATACATGGCAAATACCAATGCCGCCGGTGATCACCGGAATCGTTGCTTGCTCAATACACAATTGGTGCAAGCCTTTACCACCGCGCGGAATGATCATGTCGACATAGCGGTCGAGTTTGAGCAGCTGAGTCACGAGCGCTCGATCTGGATCGTTAATCGACTGAACAGCGTTGCCATCAATGCCATGTAGCTCGAGTGCTTGTTGAATAACGGCTGTTAATGCTTTGTTTGAGTGGGTGGTTTCTTTACCGCCACGCAAGATGCAGGCATTGCCCGTTTTCAAACTAAGTGCCGCCACATCAATCGTGACGTTTGGCCGTGCTTCATAGATAACACCAAGTACACCGACTGGCACTCGGCGTTTGCGCAAACGCAGGCCGTTTTCGAGCACTTTCGCGTCAAACTCTTCGCCAACCGGATCGGCCAAATGGGCGACCATGCGCACGTCAGCGGCAATGGCGCCTAAGCGTTCTTCAGTTAACAGTAAGCGATCGATCAACGCATCGGTTAACCCATTACTTTTGCCTTGTTCAATGTCTTGGGCATTGGCTGCCAAAATGGCCGCGCTTTGTTGTTCGAGTAAATCGGCCAAGCTTAAAAGGGCCGCATTTTTGACATTGCTCGATAAGCCCGCAAGCTGATAACTTGCTTGTCGTCCGGCCTGTCCCATCGCATTTAAATCAGTCATTTTCTTTCCGTATCTACAATTAATTAAGCAACAGCTGGCTGAGCCATGCGCTGTCAAACTCGATTGCATTCACACCACAATTAATTCGTTGCGGTGAATCGCCACAGAGCCATATTCATATCCCAATAATGGGATGATTTGGTCGGAGTGCTGGCGTTTTATTTTATCTAAATCACTTGCGCTGTAGCGGCTGATCCCGCGGGCTACAATCACGCCCTCTTCGGTGAGCACTCTAACTGTGTCACCACGATCAAATGAGCCGTTGACGCGTAAAATACCTTTCGGTAACAGGCTGCTGCCCCGCTCACGCAACGCTCGAATTGCACCGCTGTCGATGATCACATCACCATCCGGAGCTAATCCGGCCAAGATCCAGCGTTTACGGCTGGCAGACAAATTGGCCGTGGCGGAAAAGCGAGTGCCCACGCGCTGACCTTGCCAAAGGTTGGTGATCACTTCAGGCTGATGACCTGCTGCGATCACCACATCAACGCCGCCATGGCGAGCAACATCCGCAGCTTGCAGTTTAGTTGCCATGCCACCGGTTCCTAAACCTGAAACGCTATCACCGGCCAGTTGCCTTAAGGTGTCGTCAATATGCTCCACTTCAGCAATCAATTCAGCATCAGGGTTACTGCGCGGATCGGCATTAAATAAGCCGGGCTGATCGGTCAACAGCATCAACAAATCAGCTTCTGCTAACACAGACACCAGCGCCGACAAGTTATCATTGTCGCCCACTTTGATTTCTTGCGTTGCCACGGCATCATTTTCATTGACCAAGGGCACAATTCGTTGGGCAAGCAGAGCATTGATGGTGTCGCGCGCATTCAGAAAACGCTCACGATCCTCAACATCCGCTCGGGTTAGCAACATTTGGCCAACGTGAATGCCATAGAGCTGGAATAACTGCTCCCAAACTTGAATCAATTGACTCTGACCAACCGCAGCTAATAGTTGTTTACTCGCCACCGTGTCTGCCAATTCTGGGAAGCCTAAATGCTCGCGGCCGGCAGCAATAGCGCCAGAGGTACACACGATGATATCGCACCCTTGGCGATGCAAAACGGCCAACTGTCTAACCAGTTCAACCATATGCGCTTTGTCGAGGCGGTTACCGCCGCCAGTGAGTACGCTAGTACCAAGCTTCACCACAATACGGCGATAGTCGGAGGGTTTGTTCATCATTAAGCTGTTAACGTTGAAGTTTCGATTTGATAGAGGCCAGCCAGAATAGGGGATGGTGGTTTTTCAGGCAAGTTTTAATCGGGGTCGATATCGCAACAGAGGACTTGAGCATGCCCACCACGGCGGAAATAAACAGATAAGGTTTGGCACATGGAGCCATCGGAGAGCGACAAATAAGGCGATGAGATGTGCATGCGATCTTGCGATTCCATCGCATTACGAAAATAGCTTCGGCGCCCCCAGTCAGAACTCCCCGTTTGAGCCAGAGGGGAAACCGAACTGGCTAGCCGGCTCGCTTCAACCAGCACTTCTTGGCGGCCTTTATCATTGAGCACATAGCAGCGACGGACATGGCTTAAACGCAACAAACTGCGAGCAGCCCGATCGAGCGGCTGGCCATTACGCAGTCCCATGACAGTTTGCTGAATATGATGTTTGAAATTGTCATACAAACGGCGGCGGCGTTCACAATCCCGACGCCAACTGCGTTGTGATTGCACCGATAAATTCGACATTTGAACACGAAGATCATCGTTGTTGGGTAACTCTCTGCGAGGGTAACCAAACAGATAACCTTGCCCCATATCAACACCGGCGTTGGACAGCAGCATCGCTTGCTCAACAGTTTCTATGCCTTCGGCCAGTACGAGCGAACCACTTTGATGCACAAGGTTAACCAACCCGGGCAACATTTGCTGAATCACCAATTCGCTTGTCGCCCGCAACACCATATTGCGATCGAGCTTGACGATATCCGGTAATAAGGTCCAGATCCGCTCAAAGTTGGAGTGGCCTGCGCCAAAGTCATCAATAGCTACTTTGCAGCCTAAGGCGCGGTATCGAGCCACCGCACTGACCAACCCTTGCGGGTCATAACAGGCTTGCTCGGTCAATTCAATAACCACTCGTGCCGGGGAAACTTTGGCCCATTCAAGTGCCGCAGCCAAGTCATCAGCATCATTGTCATCGGCAATCAATTGCGGCGATAAATTGATGAATAACCAGCCGGAAAAGGAATCGAATGTCGAGAAGTTAGCAATGTGCAGTAAGCGAGATAAGCGCTCTAGCAAACGCAGTTCGTTGTCGGAGGTAGCCGTTGGCGCAAACAGTTGCGCAGGCATCACTGTGGAGCCGTGCACATCCTCGCCTCGCAATAACGCTTCACAACCGATGATCGATTGATGGGAGTAGCCGACGATAGGCTGGAGCAGAGAATAGAGGGATAAGTCTTGATAGTGAGCGCGCCACTGATCTTCAACCAACTCGAGTCGCGAAGCTAGCAGCTCAATATTACGACGCGCAAGTTCAGAGATCTGAGACACAGTTCCCTGGGCGCCAGAGGCCGCCAAACCGGCACTTCGTAACTTTAAATTATTGACTAAATCCATAATAAAGCAGCTAGCACACTTTTATGTTTACGCAAGTATGGAAGGCCACTTTTACATAATGCTTACAAATAAAAAAGTTTTTTGCGAAAAAAATGAATAAAACTCAATAAGTTTCGTGAGAGCAGCAGGTAAATACTAATGTTGGGATGATGTTATAAATGGGCTACAGCAACTGCTGTGTCAGCCATTTGGCCGTTGTCGCAAAAGCGGTGTCGATGGACGAAGCAAAAGTTGGCCGTTTTAACTGTTTTAGCTCACCACGCTCAGAACTCGATGCAATGAGGCTGGCATCTGCCATGGTGCCATAGTCATCATCTGGGTGCGCTAACGCTAACATTGGCACAGGTGTTCGACGCACACCAAGTAAGCCTTGTCGACGCAATGAAAAATTGGCAACCGTCGCCATCATCAATTCAGGGTACGCCGCATCCATACCAAGGCGTGAGGCCCACTGATCAAGCAACATTTGCGGCACTTTGCTGGTGAGGTGTTTGTCCACCATAGCTTCGTGTACAGGGGCGCCAATCGCTACCACCGCCGCCAATGATTCTGGCGCCATATAAGCAGCTCGCACTGCGGCGTGACCACCTGCGCGCATGCCAACCATAGCTATTTTTCGACTATTGACCCAAGGGCTGCTTTTAATGTGCTGTAGCACCTGCAAATGAAGAGCACTGGTATCTTGCTCCAGCGTCCAGTGTTCGGCGTAACCGACTCCCGGCATATCAACGCCCAGAACGGCAATCCCTAAAGGCCCAAGATAATCCCGAAACACTCGGAAATAATCAGACTGAAGCGAGTCACCGCCGCCCGCCATGATCACTAAAGGAACCGGATCATCACTTTTCGGCAAATGAAGATAGCATTGCAATTCTTTGCCTTGGTACGGCACTTTGACGGTTTGCAGCGGGTTGATCATCAACGTACCGGCGTGCTGATAAGCTTGATTAGCCAGCACGTGAGCATCTTCTGCTAACATATCGCCGCGTAAGTGCGGATAACCCGCGATGGTGTAAAACAAACATGATTGGAGGAAATGCTTACGTGCCGCGTCGCGTTCGCCAGCCGCCAAAGCCGCTTTGCCATCATGCATTCGTAGCGCGCCTTCTTGCGACCATTCGTAATTCCAGTTACCGGGACGGTAACCGATGACGGTATCAATCAGATCGTCGTGGGTTCGTTTGTTGGTAGAAACAGCAATGCGAGCTTGGACTTCTTGCAACAGCAATGGATCTAAGCCTTGCCAAGCCCACTTGAATACTTGCATTTGCCGATACCAGCCAGGCTGAGCGGTGCGCTCATGAGCCAGGCTGTTGGCAACCGACGATGTTTCCGAAGCTTGCTTGCGCTGCATGCCTTTGCCTGCGCCATCTTCTTTCATATCTGGTTGCCACGTCACGATAAAAACTCCAGTTAATCGATGCTATCGGATTTGCAGATTGGATCGCTATAATTGAGTTGCATATCCCATGGCAGCTCAATCCAAGTGTCTTGCCCTACATCAGCAATGTACTCATCCACCAAATCACGACCTTGCGGCTTGGCATATACCGTAATGAATTTGGCTTTCGGGTACATCTCACGAATTTTCTTCGCGGTATTCCCCGTATCCACCAAGTCATCAACAACAAGCATGCCTTCGCCATCACCTTCCGCAGCACTCAGTACTTTCAGCTGCTTTTGCTGTTCATCATGAACATAGCTAGTAATGCATACCGTTTGGATCAATCGAAGATTCAGTTCTCGCGCCAAAATACTCGCAGGAACCAAACCACCACGAGTGACGGCGATAATTCCCTTCCATTGGGAGGCTGGTAATTGGCGTGAGGCCAGCTCACGAGTGGCGCGGTGTAGTTCTTCCCACGACACAAAAAATTGCTTCGAACTAGCAAATCCCATAGTGGAACCCTTTTACAATTAATGGCCGAAAATCATTAGCTTAACGACAAACAATGCCGCCAATACCCAAACAGCGATAGACACGTCTTTCGCGCGGCCGCTGAACAGTTTGATTACAGCATAGCTAACAAAACCAAGGGCGATGCCATTGGCGATTGAAAATGTAAGCGGCATCATGATTGCCACAACAGCGGCTGGTGCGGCTTCGGTCAAATCTTCCCAGTTCACACGTGCCAAGCCTGACAGCATGAGCACCGCAACGTAGAACAATGCACCTGCTGTAGCATACGCAGGTACCATACCGGCCAACGGCGCAAGGAATAGTGACAGCAAGAACAACAAACCCACCACAACAGCGGTTAAACCAGTACGTCCGCCTTCAGCCACACCCGCGCCACTTTCAATGTATGACGTGGTACTTGAAGTGCCCAGAATAGAACCAGCAACAGTGGCAGTTGAATCTGCTAGCAAGGCTTTGCGCAAGCGAGGCAGTTTGCCGTCTTTGTCGAGCAGATTACCGCGTTGAGCAACGGCCATTAAGGTACCGGCAGTATCGAACAAATCAACAAACAAGAAGGCGAAAATCACACTGATCATCGACACTTCTAACGCGCCCATAATGTCGAGCTGCATAAAGGTTGGCGCAGGATTTGGCGGCATAGAAACAACCCCACCGTATTCTTGCAGACCCAAAATAACAGACAGCGCAGTAACCACTAAGATGGCAATCAATACACCACCTTTAACGCGGCGATGCTCCAAACCAACAATCATGAAGAAGCCAAGAACAGCCAACAACACTGATGGCGACGTGATATCTCCCATGCCCACTAGCGTGGCTGGATTATCAACAACTAAACCGGCATTTTTGAGGGCAATCAATCCCAGAAACAAACCGATACCAGCGCCAATACCAATGCGCAGCGGTTGTGGAATGGCTTCGATGATCCACTCACGAATCTTGAAGATGCTCAGTAAAATAAAGCAGATGCCTGATAAGAAGACGGCACCGAGGGCAACTTGCCACTCGTATCCCATGCCAAGGACAACACCGTAGGTAAAGAAGGCGTTCAAACCCATACCCGGCGCTTGCGCGATCGGGTAATTGGCGTACAAGCCCATGATCAAACAACCAATCGCGGCAGCCAAACAAGTCGCAACAAACACCGCACCTTGATCCATACCCGCTGCAGATAGGATATTTGGGTTTACGAAAATGATGTAAGCCATCGTCAAGTAGGTCGTCAGCCCGGCGATCACTTCCGTGCGCACATCGGTGCCATGCGCCTTAAGTTGGAACAGTTTCTCTAACATGTGGTTGCCTTGTCGGATTATTTTATAATTAGCTGCAATTAAAATTTAAAGCCGCTAAGGATAGCGGCGAAAAAAAAATTGCCAATCCCTGCGCACCATTGTTTTGATTTGAATCAGTAGCGTAATGTTTGCACCGGCAAGTTTAGCAAGACTCAACATTTTTTTGGCCGGTAACTTAACCCTCTAATTTTGTGTGCATATACAAAACTGTTGGGATTCACGAATATTGGTAAGAACGGCTGAACTATTCGAAGCCTACGCCACCTAAAGCGGTATCTTTTTCACAGTTTATTGACTTTAACAAACGGAAACACTGATGAGTGATGCTTTAAAAAAACCTTTATTATTAACTAGCTTGGCTGGTTTAGTTGCCGGTGCAGCGTTATTTGTTGCATCAAATCAAGTTGAGTTGGCTGGTATCGTCATCACGCTGTCGTTATTGCTATTAGCCTTTGGAGTGAAATTAACTCAGCACTTCAACAACATGACATTTACCGTTTATATCTTTGCGGCCGTGTCCGCTTCGATGTTTTTTCCGCAATTCTTCACTCACATTGGCGATTTCAAATTAGATGGGTTGATAGGCCCATTACTCATGATCATCATGTTTGGCATGGGCTGCTCATTGAGTTGGCGAGATTTTTCGGCCGTCATTAAGGCTCCCAAGGCCGTGATCATTGGCGTGCTTTGTCAGTTCACCATCATGCCTATCATCGGTTTGAGCTTGGCTCTGATGACGGGTTTACCGCCAGAAATTGCCGCAGGCATTATTTTGGTCGGTTGTTCTCCAAGTGGTATGGCATCGAACGTGATGGCCTACATCTCTGGTGCTAATCTAGCACTCTCCCTGACTCTAACGTCGGTTGCCACCTTACTGGCGCCACTCATGACGCCATTACTGATGAGCGTACTAGCTGACCAATTTGTCGAAATTGATCCACTGGCCATGCTGTGGAGCATTGTCAAAATGGTGATTTTGCCGATTATTGCCGGCGTATTAGTGAATCACTTCTTTAAGAACAACTCCAAGTTGATCAACAAGGTGATGCCGTTTGTTTCAATGGCCGCCATCGCGTTAATCATTACCGTCATTACGGCTACAGGACGCGATTCACTGCTGACCATTGGCGGCGTATTAATCATTGCCGTTATTGCTCACAATATATTGGGTTATATCCTTGGTTACACGATGGCCAAGGTTGCAGGCATGGATGAAGCATCAGCTCGCAGTGTGTCGTTTGAAGTTGGCATGCAAAACGGTGGATTGGCATCGGGCTTAGCAGTAGCAATGGGTAAAGTTGCCACCATGGGATTGGCGCCAGCAGTATTTGGCCCAGTCATGAATATTAGCGGCTCGGCGTTAGCGGCTTTCTGGCGCAAGAAAACACCGGTATCGCAACCCGCAGAAAATGCTCAACCCGAGCAGGCATAAGCAGCTATTGAGTACGGCTGCCACAAGACTTAAACGGTCATGTGGCAGCCAGCCGCTTGAATGCTTAAATATTCACCACTGTTCAAAAAATATGACAGTGAGATGACATTTGGTTCAGGCCAAGCCATTGGCGAGTGATTATTACTTCCATACACTGTCGCCACCGTTTTTACGTGTCACATGAGCTTCAGGAGCATCCATTGGCCAATCTATCAACTCTGCAGCCTTCAGCGCTGTGGCAATTCTTTGAATCCATTTGCAGCATTCCTCATCCATCCAAACATGAAGAGGCGCTGGCGACTTGGATCTGCCAATGGGCAACCGAGCAAAAGCTGGACTGGCAACGTGATGAAGTGGGTAACGTCATTATTCGTAAAGCCGCAGCAGCAGGTTGCGAGCACTTACAAACGGTTGTGCTACAAGCCCATATCGATATGGTGCCGCAGAAAGGCGTCAGCAGTAGCCACAACTTTGAAACGGATCCGATTGAGACGGTCATTGATGGTGACTGGCTAAAAGCCAACGACACTACCCTTGGTGCCGACAACGGCATTGGCATGGCGTCTTGCTTAGCGGTATTGGCCGCCGATGACATTGCCCACGGCCCGTTAGAAGTATTACTAACCATTGATGAAGAAGCCGGTATGACCGGTGCATTTGGTCTTCAATCTGGCGTATTGACCGGCACAATTTTGATCAACACCGACTCTGAGCAAGAGGGTGAAATCTACATGGGTTGCGCCGGCGGTATTGATGCCAACATCAGCTTTCCAATCACTCGCGAGCCAGCCCAATTACCTCACGCGGCCACCATTACCATCGGCGGCTTACGCGGCGGTCACTCTGGTGTTGATATTCATTTAGGGCGCGGCAATGCCAACAAACTGCTGGCACGTACCCTGTTTGCTCTACAACAACAGGGTGATATCGAGCTTGTGTCATTTAACGGCGGTTCATTGCGTAATGCGATTCCTCGTGATGCGAATGCGATTGTTCGCTGCGCAGATTTAGCTGCACTGCAACAACAACTGACGACTCTTGAAGCCATTTTCCGCAACGAGTTGGTGGTATCAGAGCCAAACCTGAGTATCACACTGACCGAAACCGATGATCAGCAAGCGGTACTCAACCAAGCCAGCTACACCACGTTCATTCAAGCGATGATGGCAACGGCCAACGGTGTTATGGCGATGAGCCAGCAAATCGATGGCGTGACTGAAACGTCAAGTAATCTCGGTGTCGTGACCACAGCAGACGATCACATCAAAGTTCTGTGCTTGATTCGCTCGCTGATCGACAGTGCTCGCTTACACACGGAGCAAGCGATTAGCAGCACATGGCTGCTCGCTGGTGCATCGGTTGAGATGAGCGGCTGCTACCCAGGTTGGGCTCCAAACCCTGACTCGCCGGTCATGGGGCTGGTTCGTCAGGTCTATCAACAGCATTTTGACGATGAACCTAAAATCATGGTCATTCACGCTGGACTCGAATGTGGATTGTTCAAAACCTCTTATCCAGATCTCGATATGGTGTCCATTGGCCCAACGATTAAGTTCCCTCATTCACCGGATGAGAAAGTTCAGATCAGCAGTGTTGCCAACTATTGGACGTTGTTGGTTGAGCTGCTGAAGGCCATTCCAGCAAAATAATCCGAGCAGCATCACCCAAAAAAGGCGCTTGAGGAAACCCAAGCGCCTTTTTATTTAGCAGCAGCATTTGCATCGTCTGATCGACATCGCCAAGTACGACCAATCCATCAGCCAAACCAAGTCCTAAGATGATGAAGCAAACGGCAAATCCAACTGAGTTTGGCTGGTCGAGCGCAAGCCAACGGAAATACCAACCAAACGGATCCCTTTGCCCTTCCGCCGCTGATAGCCTTCCGCTAACAACTCCAGCAAACTCGCTCGACTAACGCTCGACTGCTTGTGCTCAACGGTCGTCTGACGAAAATCCGAAAATTTCAATTTAACCCCGCAGCGATCAATCCGCTGACTGGCTTCGGCATGGTCAATACGACGCAGTAAATCCGGTAGCAGTTCATCCACTACCGCTTGGCAGTCAGCCAGCGATATCAAATCGTCAGGTAATGTGGTTTCGACACCAACGGACTTGCGGATCCGCTCAGACATGACCGGGCGCTCATCGCGACCAAAACATCTTTCGTGCAGCGCTACACCAAACTTACCAAACTGCTTGATCAGCGCGTCTAACGGCTGTTGTTGTACATCTGCCGCCACACGCAAATTCAAGCGGTGCAGCCGTTCCAATGTTGCTTTGCCAACACCGGGGATCTTCTCTAACGGTAAACGCCTGACAAACTCTGCGATTTGCGGCGGCGCCACCACATATTGGCCATTGGGCTTATTTAAATCACTCGCTACTTTCGCTAGAAATTTATTAGGGGCAATTCCTGCGGATGCCGTTAATCCGGTGACCTTCAGAATGTCTGCACGAATTTGCTCTGCTAACAAACTGGCACTGCCACGAAACAGTTTACTGTCGGTCACATCTAAATAGGCTTCATCCAGCGACAGCGGTTCAATGTGCGGTGTATAACGTTGAAAGATCTGATGGATTTGGGTCGAGACGTCTTTATAAAGCGCCATTCGCCCCGGCACAACGTTGAGATTGGGGCATAAACGCAATGCCTGCGATGTGGCCATGGCCGAACGCACCCCATAACGGCGAGCCTCGTAGTTGCAAGTCGCAATCACGCCACGGCGATCTGAAGCGCCTCCCACAGCCACCGGCAAGTGACGCAGAGCCGGTTGCTCACGCATTTCAACCGCGGCAAAAAAGCAATCCATGTCGATATGGATGATTTTTCTGAGGGACGCTGAATTCATAATGATACTGTATACTTAAACAGTGTTGTTGCCAAGATTCTGTATGAGATTAGGACACTCGAACAGCCATCTCAAATTTTGATAATCAATCCATCGATACCAAATTACGCTAGCCTACACATGAATAACTCGTGTATTTTTTAACGCAGAAACCTGCTAACAATATGCCATGCTACGGCGGCTATGCGTAAAATCAGCCAGTGATTTACGAGCTAACCCACATCGAAGCAGCACAAATGGATAGCCAACCAAGGAGTGAACTTTGGCCACACGAATCGACAGCGTAGATACCGTCCGACTATTGGCAATCACAGGCATTATCGCCATTCATTCGGGGCCGTTTCGTAACCACGGCTTTGAAGCAACTGATGAGTACCAGTTGGGTGGTGTGCTGTTCAACCAATTAGCCAGATTCGCAGTGCCATTTTTCTTTATCATTTCAGGCTATTTCTTCGGCTACAAAGTACGAACCGGCGCTAATCATTTCGACATAGCGAGTAAAACCTGCAAACGAA
The DNA here is from genome assembly GCF_019457915.1 of Neiella holothuriorum. Classification (GTDB taxonomy): domain Bacteria; phylum Pseudomonadota; class Gammaproteobacteria; order Enterobacterales; family Neiellaceae; genus Neiella; species Neiella holothuriorum. The sequence continues at coordinate 244,519 of NZ_JAHZSS010000001.1, read as the reverse complement.
TCATTAGTTTATATCTGATTTGGAGCTTGATTTACCTACTGCCTTACAACGTTTCCTCTTTGTTTATTGACGGCTCTGATGGGCCATTTAGCCTTGCTAACCAACAGTTCAACTTGCTGCTTGAAGAGCCCTCGCGAATAATTTTTGTTGGCGCCAAAGGCCATCTCTGGTTCCTCTCATCGCTCATTCTTTGCACCGCCATTGCTGCATTCTTGTTGCGCTATCGGCAAACAGGATTGCTTATTGCGTTGGCTATCGGCTGCTATGTTGTGGGCGTTTTAGCCAAAGCCTATGAAGCCACGCCGATCGGCATTGAGCTGGATTTCAACACCCGCAACGGCCCGTTTTTTGGACTCATTTATTTCGTCACAGGCTATCTTCTGTCAGGCGTGAATAACCGCGAAAAATGGTTTAGCTACGGACTTATATTATTGCTTGTCGGCGGTGGATTGGGGTTGGTTGAATCGAGTTATTTGCATCGTGAATATGGCGCTTCGCCGTACCCGGACTTTGTGTTCGCTACCGTTATTTTTGGCCTTGGTTCAGCCTTAATGTCACTGTCAAACCACCCGTTGTTATGTAATCGAAAACTGGCCACGATAGGCCAAATGACCTTGGGAATTTATGCCTTACATTACATGGTGATTGATCTGCTAAAACCTTTAGACATCGCATTTAACCACCCGCTTTGGGAGGTCGGTTATGTCTTTGTGGTACTGCTGATGTCAATTGGAGCCAGTAAACTGTTACTGGCATTTCCTCGCACTAAAAAGTTGGTGGCGTAGAGCAAGCAGCAATCGCGTTAGACTAAAAAGGCGATAAGGCAGTGGTGACTGCCTTATCGCCCATTGTTCAACGTGAAAGCTCAGGTCAAAAAATTCAGTACGAAAATCTCAGCTCAAAAAGCTCAGCGCGAAAAGCGACTTTTGGATGAGCTAGACGAGGTGGGTTGTTGTTTTCGGTCGAGCTTTAACGAGCGGCGTTGCCACCAGCGTTTGGCAACCACTTGTAAGTCGGCGCTGCGATCACTTTCATCCATGATCTCAAGCCCAAACAAGGTTTCTACCATATCTTCCTGAGTCACAATGCCTTCGGTTTGACCATATTCATCCACCACCAACAAAATGTGGCTACGCTCTTGTATACAGAGATCAAAGGCATGGGCTAGCGTGGTGGTTTCGATTACCGCTTTGATGTCGCGTTTGAAATCAACCAACGGTCGTTCGCCTTCGCCTTTGGTCATCGCTTCGAGTACGTCGGTGCGAATAATGAAGCCGGTGATATGTTCTTTGTCATCTTCAAACACAGGGATTCGAGAGAAGTGCTTTTTGTCCTGTTGCTGTAAAAATTCAGCAATCGTCAGCGACTGATCGGCAGAAAACACCACCACCCTTGGGGTCATCACATCACGTACTTTGGTTTCTTTGAACTTAAGCAAGTTCAATAAGATGGTCGCTTCTTCCGACGCGATATGACCTTCTTGCTCACTCACTTCCGCCATCACTGCAAATTCGCTACGACTTAACCCTTGCTGCGGTTTGTGACTACTCAACATGCCCGTAATCAAATCGGACATTTTGATAAACGGATACAACAGAATAATCATGTAATGCAGGCTGTAAGCCGTTACGGTCGCCAATCGTTGCCAATACTGGGCACCAATCGTTTTTGGAATGATCTCGGAGAAAACTAGAATCAAAAAGGTCAGTACCGCAGAGAAAATTCCGAGCGAGGCGCTGCCAAATACGGTTGCAGCCTGAGCGCCAGCTCCTGCGGCACCAATGGTGTGGGCAATCGTATTTAAGGTAAGAATCGCAGCCAACGGCGCGTTGATGTTGTCTTTAAGTTTACGAAGTAGCTGGCCACTGCGTTTGCCCTGCTTTTCTTGCAGTGCGATAAATGGCGTACTCATACTGAGCAGCACAGCTTCAAAAACAGAACACAAGAATGAGACCAATATGGCCAAAAGTACAAAAGCGATGAGAAGTGTCATCAGGTTGTTGGTTGCCTCCAAATATAAGCAATGAGTTGAATCGATAATGTCATTTGCCAGTAATAGCTAAGACTGTATTCGATTCGCTTTAGTTCAGTACATCGAACGGCGTTACGACAACGGCCCGTTACTGATGCGGGTTATGTTCCGATTCTAACAGCGACACATACCCGCCGCCATTATAGACCTGTTGAAAACCGGCTTGCTCCAACGCTTGCTCTGCAATACCACTACGTCGGCCACTTCGACAATAAACCACCACGGCGCCATCAGCAGGCAGCTGATAGTGCTTGGCTCCAGCAACAATTAGCTGGTAAGGAATATTTATAGCCCCAGCCAAATGGCCTTGCTGAAATTCCTCTGCCGTTCTGACATCAATTAAGGTGGCACCCGCCACAACCTGTTGCCATGCAATGGTCGGATCTTTTGCTGCCGGCTCAGCCACAGCCACCTTGACGATAGCGACTGAAGCCAACAAGGAACACACAACAGCAAGCAAGCGAATGGTCTTAATCATAGAAATTACCGTAAAAATCCGTGTATACATTTGAAGCCAAAACAATAACAGTAATTTGAATAGGATAAAAAAGTTTGACCAACACCCGCGCCTTTATGTGAATCCCACGTATAATTTTTTGCAGAGTACTCACGAGACTATCAGGTGTTGACCATGAACACTGCTAAGGAGAATGTATGAAAAAGATGTCGATTGGCTTAGCGCTAGCGACAGTGATGCTGGCTTCACCGGCCATCGCTGGCGATGTCGCCAAAGGTAAATCCATTGCCGAAACCATCTGTGTCGCTTGCCATAATCCAGTGACGGGTGAAGGCAACATGGAAATATACCCAAACATCGGTGGCCAAAAAGAAACCTACCTAAAATCGTCCATCAAAGCGTATAAGGATGGCCAACGTAGCAGTCCAATGGCTGGCATCATGAAAGGTATGGTGATGGACCTGTCCGATGAAGACATTGATAACGTATCAGCGTACTTCGCCTCTCTTAAGTAACCGGTTTCCAACAGTTTTTCTTTAAAAAAGCGAGCTTTTTAGCTCGCTTTTTTAATGCTAAACAAACAGAACTGGCGCATAATTTAGAACTGTTTCGTTGTCTTTGATCGATCCTGAATATCATCGACTACCCTTGGTAGCAGCAAGGCAAATTAAATTAATTACAACAATAACAAATTGCTGCACCAATTCTTTGCAACAACACAGCCGCGCTGAAAGGCTAACTCAGCGTAGCAAGGACTAGGTTATGGCCAAATCACACTACCCATTGGCCGTCTGGCTATACGCACCAGCTGATTTACATCGGCTGATGTATGCACTCGCGTCAGATCTGACGCTGCAAAAGGGCCTGACGCAAAAATTCACGCATGCCCGCAAGTTGGGTGTCGACGGTATTATTGTGCCCATCAGCTGGCGGATTGTGGCGCCGTTTCATCCCGATAACGCCAATGATGCCAAGTCATGGCGAGGTTATCGGATGTTGTTTGAGTTACTCCGCTCCGCTGGCCTCAATATTATTCCCGAGTTTAATTTTGCCACCAGCGGGCTATCGGATGTGCGCCAGCAACAATTGATGCCCGACTGGTTTTGGGGCTACTTGCCGCACTGTGCTGCGCAAAAGCAGTGGCCGCAAGACTGCCTGAAATATGTTGATAGCGCAGGCCGTGACAATATTGCGGCACCAAGCCCTTGGGCAAGCGAATTGTATTTGCCATTCGTTGGCCAATGGCTAAAAGGATTTTTCCAATTTTTTGAAGACTTCGCCGCTCATGTGCCACACATCATGCTTGGTGTTGGCCCCGAGGGCGAATTGCGTCACCCGCTACTGAAGCGACACGGTAAACCAGTCCAACTCCCCGTATTTAGTGCGTTGTCCAAAGCCGACTTAGAGCAGCAAATGCGCCAGCGTTATGGTTCTAAAAAAGCTTGGTATGAGCAATGGCAGGTCCAGCCGGAACTATCAACGGGTAAACTGTTAGAGCAGGTGCAGCAAGAATTCGTTGGGCTATATGGTCACATTAGCGCCAGCGAGCCCTTTCAACTTTCCAGTGCTGCCAAAGGCTTTTTCGACTGGTATCAGGGCGTATTAATCAGTCATGCAAAAACCTGCGTGGGATTAGTTGATGAGCAAGTACCAGCGGCATGGCAAACATCACTTGGGTTGCGCTTGCCCACGACTTTTTCCAGCCAAGGCAGTGAGCAAGATCAGCGTGTGCTGGCTGCATTTGCGGGCTTACAACTCTCCGATCAACCGGATCAAGAATTCGATTTTTTCAGTAAATTGCTCGATGGCCTAGGACACGTTACACAACGGGCTCTGCGCCTAAATGTCACAGGCCTTGAACACGCCAAACACTCGCATCGAGTTTCCCACTGGTTAACCCAATTAAAGCAGCTCGATCTGCCAATCATTGCCGAGAATGCCGGCATTGATGCGCTCGCCGAGCACCCAACGTGGGATAGCTTAATTCAACGAGTGACCAAACAACCCACCATGGCGGGTTGGGCGCTGCGAGATCTCAATAGCGCACTGGATCGTCAGTCAGCCGGGCCATTCCGACTACGCCAACTTGCCCATTTGAAACACGGTGGCAGCGCCGATCCACAACAAAGTCGTAAAATATTTCGGGTGATGGGGCCGCTGCACCTCAAGGTGGCCAACCAGAAATTACTGCTGCAAGAAGAGAACTGGGCGGAGTTTGAAGCTCAAATCAAAAAGCTCAGAGGCATTGGCGTCAGTGCTATTTCCACTGACTTATGGTGGGGCTTGATTGAAGGGCCACAGCCCGACGTGTTTGATTGGAGCTACTACGACCGAATGCTCGAAGTGCTGGCAGCTCATGACATGCATTGGGTCCCCATTTTGTCGTTCCACCAAGCTGGCGGTAACGTCAATGACGACTTTATGCAAACCATTCCGTTATGGCTCTGGGGTAAGATTTTAGTCGCCCACCCTGAATTAGAGTCGGTGCGCGATCTCCAGTACGTCAGTGAGTCCGGCGATTCGTCAATGGAGTACATGTCGCTTTGGGCCGACCAATATGTACTGCCGTACTATCGTCGATTTATGGAAGCGTTTGCCGAGCATTACCGCGCCCACGCCCATTTGATTGACGAAATTAATATCAGCCTTGGCCCTGCTGGCGAGTTGCGCTATCCAAGCTATAACGCTCACGACTGGGGCAACTACCCGAATCGCGGCACCTTGCAGTGTTACAGCCGACCAGCGCAGCAAGATTGGCTCAACTATTTAAGCCAAAAATACCGTTCACCGGAGGCCATGAACTACGCATTAGGCACACAAGTACGCGACTTCAGTGAAGTGGCATTCCCTGAGCCGGAAGAATTATTCAACAACAAGCAGTACATGCACAGCGCCTTAGGCCGCGAATTTTTGTATTGGTACCAGCAAGCCTTAGTCAATCATGGCAAAACCATTTTGCAATGTGCGGCAACGGTATTTAGCGGCCCGATGTCCCATGTGCCACTCGGTATTAAAGTGCCGGGCATTCATTGGGAGGTGAGCGATCCTGCGATGCCTCGCGCCGCTGAAATCACCGCGGGCTTGATTGCACCTCACGCCAATATGGGGCCGCAGAACAATGGCGAGTACGCTCGTTTGCTCGAAGATCTCATTCCTAAAGCCTTACGCAGCCGAGTCGTTTTGCATTTCACTTGCCTTGAAATGATCAACAAAGACTATGAAGGCTACTCTCGGGCGGAAGATTTGGTGAACTGGATGGCGGATGCCGCTGCCGAAGTTGGCGTTAGTCTGATGGGCGAGAATGCCTTAGCCGGTGAGCTGTATGGTAAACAAGGCTGGGCTCAGATCACTCGAGCGTTAGAGCGCCAACCCGGTTTTGGCGGCATTACCTTATTGAGGCTGCAAAACCTATTCGATGACCATCCGCTACCGTTACAGCAATTAAAAGCTCTCATCAACCGCGAGCAATAGCCCTCGGTTTCCCGCCACTCAGGCGTTCATTGAGTAAAATGAACGCCTGAGTGCGATATTATCGACATACCAAATCGATTATTTCAAAACACCCCACAGTCGTTTTTTTAATCAAAAATTCGACCTAAACCTCAATCCGCCACTCTCCTTATTGCGCTTTTTGTTCGCTCATGGAACCTTGAAAAGAAATAATGAAAACGTTTTCTTGCAAATACGAACTAATACCATTGTTCGTATCAGCAACGAAAATCGGAAGGGTTGGAGAATCATGGAACAACGACGCAGTAAGCTGTCATTAGCCGAAAAAGTTGGCTATGCCATTGGTGATACGGGGTTTAATTTTTTCTGGAAGAACATCGAGGTGTACTTGCTGTTCTTCTACACCGACGTGTTTGGAATTTCCGCCGCAGCTGCGGGCACCATGTTTCTGGTCACGCGCATCATTGATGCATTTAGCGATCCGGCGATGGGCTACCTTGCTGATCGAACTCAAACGCGCTGGGGCAAGTTTAGGCCTTACCTGCTGTGGGGCGCGTTGCCACTAGCCGCCGCAGCCGTACTGACCTATACCACGCCCGATCTCGATAGCGACGGCAAACTCATTTGGGCATACGCCACCTATATCATGATGATGCTGGCTTACACCTTGGTTAACATCCCCTATTCGGCCATGCTTGGGGTGATTACCGCTGATGATCAAGAGCGTACTAATCTCACCAGCTTTCGTTTCGTTGCGGCATTTAGTGGTGGTGTCGTTGTCACTTGGGGCACGCCTAAATTAGTGGCCTGGCTGGGCGCCGGTAATGACCAACTGGGCTGGCAACTCACCATGATGATGTACGCCATTGCCGCCTGTGCGCTGTTCTATTGGTCATTTGCCGCAACCACTGAGCGGGTGATTGCCAACAACCAACAACCTTCGAACTTCAAACAGGATGCCTGTGATTTACTCGGCAACAAGCCTTGGCTGGTATTGTTCTGGCTTGGTTTGGTGGTGATCATGACCATCTCGCTACGTAATGCCGCCAGTGCCTATTACTTTAAATACTTCGTCGAACGGCCTGATTTAATGGGCTCGTTTCTTACCGCCTGCATGGTCGCCTATGCCGTTGGTGCGGCAGCCACTCCTTTACTGACACGGGTTTGGGAAAAGCGCCAACTGCTCATTGGCCTCATGACATTGGTTGGCGTGCTCTCCATCGCCATGTATTGGCTGCCCGCTGATGCCATCAGCTTAATTTTCTTATTTGGCGTACTCATTTCTCTGGCTTTAGGTCCCAAGTCCCCCTTGGTTTGGAGCATGTATGCCGACACAGCCGATTACTCGGAATGGCAAAACGGCAGACGCGCCACTGGGCTAATTTTTTCATCGGCCACCTTTGCCCTGAAATTAGGTGGCGCGGGCGCCGCGGCCATCATCGGCTGGTTACTGGCGACTATGGGCTACCAAGCCAATGAGGTTCAAAACGAGCAGTCGTCGCAAGCCATCGTTTGGCTCGTAACTCTAATTCCGGGTGGCTTCGCGCTGCTAGCAGCTTGGGTTGCTAGCCAATACTCTTTAAGCCGAGCCAAGCTGCTCGATATTCAACAACAGTTGGAGCGCCAATCATGACGTCTTCGAAACCACCCATTCTCTCTTTTGCAAACGATGGCAGTTGCAGCTTATTTAGCCCAACAGCGATGCCAGCGGCGTCTAGCTTTTTGTGGAATTCCCGAATGATGGCGCAATATAACTGTCGGGGGTATGTGACAGCACAGTTTATGCAGCCTGAGCCGGCCAAATATTCGAAAGGTCCGGGGTTGGAAGCAACCACCTTTATGCAGCCAGAGCAACCCTACTTCAGCCACTACCCTGGTCGTTTTTTTTATATTCAGGAGCGGGCGACTAACACCTTGTTCTCTGCGCCGTATGAACCTTGCCGCGTTGCGCAAGCTGAGTTTGAGATGCGCAGCGCCAGCAATAGCATTCAGTGGCGCGTTAAACATCAAGGCATTGAAGCACTAATCACCACTTGGTTGGGTGACGATGAAGTGGCTGAATACTGGAGCTGCCAACTTATCAATCATTCTCAGCAACAAAAATCGTTGACGCTAACGCCTTATTTCAGCGTCGGTTACTTGTCATGGATGAATCAGCAGGGATATTTTGATCGCACCTTGAATAGCATTGTTTGCCCTGCGGTTACTCCCTATCAGAAAGTGGAGCAATACTTTGCCAATCATCATTTTGCCGATACCACTTTTCTCTGGGCGAGCACCCCGCCCGATTCATGGCAGGCAAGCCAGCAAGGGTTTGAAGGCGAAGGTGGACTGCACCGGCCGTCAGCCCTAGAGCAAGACGCTCTGCCATGCGAAGCCGCGATCTATCAAACACCGGTCGCAGCGCTACAGTATCAGCTCACCTTAGCCGCAGGCGAAACATCTGAGCCCTTGTTGTTGGTGTTTGGAGCAGCCAAAAACACACAAGAAATCCATAAACGAGCAAGCAACTGGCGCACTACTTTTCTTGAGTTGATCAACGGTGACTTGTCACCGGCCATTACAAAAATGCAGGCCCACCAGTTCAAAACCGATCTGCCAGATCAATGGCTGCAGCGTCAGGTCAATCACTGGCTCCACCGGCAAGTGACCTATCATGGCGAAACCAACCGCTTAACGACGGATCCGCAAACCCGAAATTATCTGCAAGATGCGTTAGGGATGTGTTTTATCGAGCCAACTCGAGTCCGCCAAAGCATCATCACCGCATTAAGCCAGCAGCATCAATCCGGAGAAATGCCCGATGGCATTTTGCTGCACCCCGACGCCGAGCTGAAATACATTAATCAGGTGCCCCACACCGATCATTGTGTTTGGCTGCCCATGTTGCTTGAGACTTACTTACAAGAAACCAATGACTTTGAGTTGCTACAACTCCAGTTGCCCTATGCTGATAGCGAGCAGGCAGACACGGTACAAAGCCATATCAGCAAAGCGATGGATTGGCTAAAACATAAAACCGATAAGCGCGGGCTTAGTTTGATTGAACAAGGCGATTGGTGCGACCCAATGAACATGGTGGGCTACAAAGGTAGTGGCGTTTCAGCTTGGCTCACCATCGCCTCTGCTTACGCCTGCCAACTCTGGGGCAACATTCTGAAGCAAGCCGGAGAATCCGCACCAACCACTCATTACCAAGAGCTCGCAGCAGAATTTAGGCACAGCTTTAATCATCACTGTTGGGATCAGGACTGGTACTTACGAGGCATTAGCGATGACGGCATTGCATTTGGTACCGCCGCCGATCAACAAGGCCGCATCTTTCTCAACCCACAGAGTTTTGCACTGTTAGCCAACGCGCCAAACGAGCAGCAAATTGAGCAAATCCGCCGATCAGTGCGCCACCATCTCAACACGCCATTTGGGCTGCAAATGCTGGCGCCAGCATTCACCCAGATGCACGAACACATTGGCAGAGTAACGCAAAAGTTTCCTGGCTCGGCAGAAAATGGTTCTGTCTATAATCACGCCGCGGCGTTCTATATCTACGCCTTATATCAATCTGGCTTTGGCGATGAAGCGTACCAATACTTAACCCGTTTGTTTCCGAGTGATTGTCCCGACGATCAACTCCGGCGCGGTCAATTACCGGTGTTTGTACCGAATTATTACCGAGGGGCGCACGAGTATCATCCAGAACACAGTGGCCGTTCCAGCCAACTGTTTAATACCGGCAGCGCAGCGTGGGTATACCGCATTATCATCCAATGTTTATTTGGTTTTGTTGGCGATCAACAGGGCATTAAACTGACCCCGCAATTGCCAAGTCATTGGCAACGATGCTCCCTAACTCGGAGCTTCCGTGGTGCCACAGTCACCGTCAATTACTGCCGAGACGCAGCAGTTAGCCAAACTCAAATTCACTGCCCACACGCCAAAGTCGATGGCCAACACATTAGTGGTCTACAAGACGGCCAGCACTATGACATCACAGTGACACTGCCAACTTGATAGCGACATAGAACACATAGGCTGCGATGAGTTTATCGCAGCCGATTCCAGCCAATAAAAAAGCCACCCGGAGGTGGCTTTTTTTAATTGCGGTTCGTATGGAGACTAGTTCACGAACTTCTCGTTAATTTTCACCGTCAGCGGGTGATAACCAGCTTTTGCTTCATCAAACACACGTTTGGCAAACGCTTTGCCTTCTGGCGTTTGGCTGAGCGATTCATAGAGCGGCTTCACCAGCTTATTGCGGCCAATACTTTTCAGGAAGCTTTCCAGTTGCGGCCATGCCGGTTTGTAATCATTAGCCACCACCAACATGAGCCAGCTGTGGGCTATTTCATTGTTGCTGCTGTTAGTTAATGCAAAGGCGCCATCTAAATCTGCGAGTTGCTCTTGGGTTAAGGTTTCAGGCATGTTGTTCAGGAAATACAGCCATTGATGAACAACCCAGTTGTCGGTAGTGAGGGCGGCGGCATTTAACTCACCAGCCAGCCAAGCAGTCCGTGCTTGATCAACCAACGTAAATGCCGGTGACTTCGGCATTGGGTGCCCGTCTGGCAAGCCCGGCATATGAATCCAAGAAACAATGCGTGTTTCATCCAAGTCATAAGGTTTAATCAATTTCTCTTTGATGTAAGCCTCAAAAGTTGCGGTGTCTAAGCTCTTGAAGGCGAAATCAGCAAAGTATTGCAGCAAGAACGCATCAAACGCTTCGCGGCCAACCTGCTGTTCGATCTCGCGTAAGAACAGGGCGCCTTTTTCATAAGGAACATCACTAAAGACTTCATCGGGATCGCGCCCCGCCAAGTCAATTTGTAAGCGAGTATCTTCTGGCGCCATCACCGCCATATCGGCTTGAAGATCTTGAAAGCCTAGCAACGCTTCCATGTCGTAACGTTCAGTGCCGTATATCATCTCCATGATGCGGTAAGTCAGGTATGTGGTGAAACCTTCGTTCAGCCACAAGTCGCGCCAACTCGCGTTAGTGACCGTATTGCCCGACCACGAATGCGCTAATTCATGTGCAATAAGCGACACCAGCGACTTATCACCAGCAATCACCGTTGGTGTGATAAATGATAAACGTGGATTTTCCATGCCACCAAACGGGAACGAGGGCGGCAAGATCAATAAGTCATAGCGATCCCAGCTGTACGCACCGTAACGTTGCTCGGTCACTTCCAGCATCGATTCGGTATCTTCAAACTCCGCCACAGCTGAAGCCAATACGCTTGGCTCAGCGTAAACGCCTGTGCGCTTACCCATAGGAGCAAACTGCAAGTCGCCCACGGCGATGGCTATGAGGTAGGCCGGAATGGGCTGCGGCATGGTGAAGTGATACTCACCGTCGCGCGCCGTATCGGGCTCGTTGCTGGCACTCATCACAGCTAGCAATTCTGGCGCAGTGGTAATGCGTGCTTGGTAAGTGATCCGCACACTCGGCGAATCCTGCAATGGAATAAAGCTACGCGCATGAATGGCCTGCGCTTGGCTAAACAAAAATGGCTGTTTTTTGCCAGCCGTTTGCTCTGGCGTAAGCCACTGTAAACCGGATGCACTAGGCGATGTTTCGTAGTGAACGGTGACGGTTTCAAGCTGCGTCGGTAATTCAATGATCAACGCACTACCGAGGTGATGATCGGCTGGCGCGAGTTGAAACGCTAATTCAGCATCACCAGCAGTCACTTTGGAAACCATCAAATCGCGGCTATCAAGTATCAACTGTGAGACACCGGGCTGCAAATGCTCCAATGTGAGTGTGGCGCTACCCGCCAGTACTGAGCGTTCAAAATTAACAGCTAAATCAAGCGCCACATGGCGCACAACAACTTGGTCAAAGTTGCTGTACGAATGAGGATCGGCAGCATTGGTTGACACCTCGACCGATTCAACGGCGGCAGTTGTTTGACCGGCTTGAGGCGTTGCAGATTCAGGCTGCGGCGAGCAACCAAGCGTCGCCATGATGATCAAGGCGGCTGAGACATAAGAAACAATTGATTTCATAGAACGAAAACTTTTCACCACAAAAAAACACCGGCCAATCGTGGCACAACCGTAGCGGCGAGAAAAGTAGAATTGTTGCTAAGAGGCTTTGCTGCGTGAGGATGGTGCTTTGAGTTGATAAAGCCAATACCGACAAAAAACCACTAAGCGATTAAAGTCATAGCTCTAAACCTGTTTTACATCACTTATTTATATCAATTAAATCAGTTATATTAGCAATCTCGACTCAAGGGATTTGAGCAACGATAACGAAAAGGATTTTCAGTGAACATCTCCCCTCCTCTGGTTTATAGCTGGCTCCAAACAGCTAACGATTTTAGCAAACCGCAAGAACGTGTTGATGCGATTGAGCGCATTGTTGAATGTTTCGGATCATTTGAATTGGCCGAACGCTATGTCGAAATTCATATTTCCGAAGCGCGCCTATAGTCATTCTGCCAAATAAAAAAGCCACCTGGTTGCAGGTGGCTTTTTTTGTATTCAGCTGAATTTACTGATTTTCAACTTTATGCAGGTACACATCTTGTTGCGGAAACGGAATCGAAACGCCTTTGCTATCAAAGGATTTCTTAACCGCTTCAATGGTGTCGAAATGCACACCCCAATAATCTTCCGAGTTGACCCATAAACGCACGGTAAAATTCACCGACGAATCGGCTAATTCGCCCACTTTGATAAACGGCTCAGGATCGCTCATCACACGCTCATCGGCATCGACAATCCCTTGGATCACAGCTCGTGCTTCATCGATGTCATCGCCATAACCAATACCAAACACAAAGTCGACTCGGCGGGTTTTCTCAATGGAATAATTCACCAGCGATCCCGTAGACAGAGGCGCGTTAGGAATGATGATGGTTTTGTTATCTGGCGTTTTGAGGATAGTGACAAAAATTTGGATATCGGATACCGAACCAATAAATCCTTGTGCTTCAATCACATCACCCACTTTGTAAGGCTTGAACAGTAAGATGATTACGCCACCAGCAAAGTTCTGCAACGTGCCAGACAAGGCCATACCAACTGCCAAGCCAGCAGCACCCAACACCGCAATAAAGGCCGTCATTTCAATGCCAACCATGGTGGCAACTGAAATCACCAAAGCGACTTTAAGCAAGGCGCCAAGAACGCTCGTCAAAAAGCCGCGTAACGATGGCTCTACATCTTTTTTGCTCATCGCCAAATCAGTTAGGCCCAAAACTTTTTTAATGGCCCACCAGCCAACCCACAAAAAGACAATGGCGAGCAACACTTTGGGCAGATAGGCCATAGCAAGCGTCACACCCTGTTCAACGTAATTTTCCATTCACTTATCCTTAGTTCTACAACATATAGCTACAAATCAATGCATCCGCAGAGATTAGTTCAATAACTCTAAGTTGCAACATTTGTCAGACAAGAAATGGCAGTTAAAACAGCAGGCTGCTCGGCTTCTGTGTGTTGCTAATTCGCCGAGCGTGAGCGTGCATCAAGTAAGGCGCTACGGGCCGCACTAAGTTGCTTCAACATTTTGTGGTTGTCATCGCACCCGCGGAATCTCAATTCCATGAATGCCGCTTCAATGGCATCCTGCAATGCCAGCACTTCAGCTTCCGTCAGTTTAACGCTCGTTGTTGCTGACATGGTCAATCTCCTTGGCAATGGTTAATTGATAGTTGCCAACCGTCATGGCTGACATTGCGACTTCAATCCAGCTATGGTCTGTCTCAACATGGGCCGTCACCACCAAGCCGAGATGTCATCGGCATGGCGCTCTATCCGCACACCAGCACCATGAACAACTGCAGAAGCATCGCCATCAAGCGACTTGAACTCAATGCGATAGGCTTGGCCGGCAAAACCAGCCACATAAACATAACTCATGTGCTCGCCACCGACGATGTCGGCGCGCACATAGGGCCCTGCATTGTCGTTGCCATCATCATGAAAACTAAGGTAAGTGAAATCCCGGCTGACGCTTTGCTGTTGGTGCAATATTGACGCACTCCAACTCACAGGGCTGATGAAAATCGACAATATGGCGATGACACGAAAAGACAGCAGTAAGCGGTTCATTCAGTTCTTAGTGGTTCAGCATTGATAGGGCCAGCATAGCTTTAACCGTGAACATCATTATTGAGCTACGCCATATTTCGCCAGCGACTTGTTGCTAGGATAGTGCGCAATGTACAATTCCGCGCCTAATTCGCAACACGGTATAACCGAGACGCTCGTTCCCATGACGACAACCACCAACCAAACGCATGTCACCATTGGCTTGCTCAATCCCAAAAGTGCCACCAACGTTGGAGCTGTGTTACGCGCCGCGCAGTGTTATAAGGCCGATGCCATTCGCTATACTGGTCAGCGTTGGGAACGTGGTGCCAAATTTCATACCGATACAAAAAATGCCGCCGCCCATTTTGACATTGCTAGCGTTGATGATTTGCTGACAACCTTGCCGCCAAATACTGCAGTGGTTTGCGTTGATTTGGTTGAAGGGGCAACAGCTTTGCCTGAATTTGAACACCCAGCGAACGCTATTTATGTGTTTGGCCCCGAAGATGGTTCAATACCACAACCAATGATCGATCGTGCTGACCGAGTCACTTACGTGCCCACCATCGGTTGTTTGAACCTTGCCGCCACCGTGAATGTTGTACTGTACGACCGGTTGGCCAAATCCAACTCAACGTTTGGTGGCGATGAGTTGATTCGTGCCAGCCGCGACAACAATAATCAAACTCAGTTTAAGTCGGCGATGACTCAAACTGCGCCAACAGATGAGCAATAAACAGCTTCATTCGAGTGGAGTGTTCAATACGTTGCGGGTAGACCAGCCAAACGTGGCGCGACTCAATCTGATAGTTTTGAAACAATCGCTGTAACCGGCCAGCCGCAACATGCGGCTCTAGTAGATGCTGCGGCGCTCGCACCAACCCATTACCGGCTAAACAAGCTTCTACCAACACGCCATAGTCATTGACAGCAAAGCCCCCATGGGTGGCAATATCACTCACCTCATCGTGCCCTTTGACGATTCGATGTAACACCCAATTACGCCAATCTGGATGCGATAAGCATTGATGATGGCGTAAATCAGCCGGCTGCTCTGGTATGCCAGCTCTCGCCAAGTATTCATCGCTAGCGCAAATCCAATGCTCGTAACAGGTGAGTTGGCGCGCAATCATATTCTCCGGCGGTTGCTCAGTAACTCGGATAGCCAGATCGTAATTGCGCTTGGCAAGATCTTCTAAGTGATTGCCAACATCAATTTCGAATTCAACTTGCGGATATTGCTGGCGAAACGAATTGCAAATTTGCATCAGATACGCCGAACCAAAAAATGCAGGAGCGGTGATGCGTAACACGCCACTGACGGATTGATCGCTATGGCTGAGATCTCGCTCGATATCCAGCAATGTGCGATTAATGTCGAGCATTTGCCGCAACACCTTTTGCCCTTCAGTGGTTAACCGAACTTTTCGGGTAGAACGAATCAACAACTGCGTTTTAAGTTCGGATTCTACTTGGCTGATCTGCTGCGATAAGTAACTACGAGAAATATCTAATTCATCCGCTGCTTTTGAAAAGCTAAGGTGTTCGGCAACCTTCGAAAACAGTAAAAGCCGCTCTATCCGCTTATGTGATTTGGCCAATCGTTAAGTCCTCAGCTTTCATGAATCCACTCTATTATTTGATAATAAACCATTAACAACAAACCATTGGTTGGTATATCAAACTGTCTTTTTAGCTACATCGCTTTTTCCAACCTGATCAACACCTATAATGAGTGCCATTCAGTACAACGCTCACCTTTGTTCATTCTTGCTCACAATGGAGTATCCAATGCAATACCGACGACTAGGCCGCAGCGGCCTGCAAGTAAGCGAGCTTAGCCTTGGCTCTTGGGTCACTTTTGGTCAACAAGTGGATTTAGCTGATGCCAAAGCCATCATGGCGCACGCCTACGATGCTGGTATTAACTTCTTTGACAATGCAGAAGGTTATGAAGCGGGCGAGGCTGAGCGTTTGATGGGTCAAGCCATTGCCGACCTCGGTTGGAGTAGAGATAGCTTTGTGGTGTCGAGTAAAGTGTTTTGGGGTGGAGAAAAACCAACCCAACGCGGGCTGAGCCGTAAGCACGTATTTGATGCGTGCCACGCAGCCCTGTCGCGCCTGCAAGTCGACTACTTAGACTTGTACTACTGCCATCGCCCCGACATCGATACACCAATTTATGAAACCGTGCGCGCCATGCACGATTTGGTAAGCCAAGGCAAAGTGATGTATTGGGGTACCTCCGAGTGGAATGCGCAGCAAATCACTGAAGCTTGGGCCGTCGCCAAAGCTGAAAACCTAATTGCTCCTGTGATGGAGCAACCACAGTACAACATGCTCACGCGTGACAAAGTTGAGGGCGAATTCGCACCGCTCTATTCATTAACTGGACTTGGGATCACAAGCTTCTCACCACTCGCTAGTGGCTTGCTAACCGGTAAATATTTAAATGGCATTCCAGATGATAGCCGTCTCGCGCTGCCCGGCTATGAATGGTTACGCGACATGCTAATGGGTGAAGACAACAAGCTGGCGCAGATTAAGCAGCTCGATGAATTGGCCCAATCCTTAGAGCTGCCTCTGCATCACTTGGCACTCAATTGGTGTTTGGCAAATCCACAGGTCAGCAGCATTATTCTTGGCGTATCCAAATTGGCACAATTGCAAGACAACCTGCAAGCGGTCAGCCACGCCGATAAATTAACGCCGCAGGTCATGGAACAAATCGACACTATTTTGGCCAACAAACCTGCTGCGCCTCAGCGTTGGTAACCCGGCAAAACCCGGTGTCGGCATACAAATTGGGTGCACAAATGGTCAAGTTACTCGAAACAATCGGCAAGTAATTCCCTTAATCGAGTCGGAGCAGTGAGCTAGTGCGCAGTTCAATGGCAAATCTATTGCTACTATTTTTCCAATATAGCGGCACGAGTGATGCTTATGGATACGATTGAGCAACTATTGCAATACCAAGCACCGGAGATCATTTGCCACCCAGATGGCGAAGGCCATGTGCAAGTTCAAGTTGTTGCGAACGACACTAGCTTAGAGACGCCAACGCCAGCTGAGTTATTTCAAACAATTGAGCAGCAGGCATTGTGGAATGATTGGCAACAAGTTGCAGTGCAACAATCGCCACGCTGGCTGGGCGATCTAATGAGTCACATTGCGATAAGAATGAAAGCCGATCCGAATCAGCTTAATGCTTGGTTAAGCTGCTTCTTTGGTTTAGCCAATCAAGACGCTCAACTAACGGCGATTAGCGATATTAGTGAGTTGCCTTTAGCTGATGCTAGCCCTGAACAGTTATCGGCGTTAATGGATAAAGTAGAAGCGCTGGCGCCTCAATGCTTAACTTCTGAAGATGACGATCTGAGTCAATACTTAGAGCAATGCATGGTGAGCGACGCACTGGAACACTTACGCAGCTACCTCTAGCTCCATCAGGTAATCTACTTTAAACAGAGTTAACGAGCGCAAAAACTGCGCTCTTTTCATTGCTCATATAGGTAAGAAAACAGCGCCTGTGTTGGCGCTGTTTCACTCACCAAAACCGTTAAGCTATGGTGTATTGATACATTGCATTAAGGCTCGCTTCACCCAAACGCATACAACGCTCTGGCGACCAGCCCTGTTCATAGTCCGGTGTATCGACAGTATCTTTGAATGGCATTTCCAACGTCATGGCCAAGCAATCAAAGCGCTCAGCAATGTTGTTAGTACAAACCGTCATATTGGCTTGGCCAGGTTCATCAACGTCATAGCCAAACTTGGTTTGAAAATCTGGGCTCGCTTTGACCAATTCAGCCTTAAACCGATCCAATTGAGACTGTTTGTGCTCGTTCCAGCTTGGAATACCTTCAGCACCAGCAATAAAGTTGTACGGTAAGGCTTCATCGCCATGCACGTCAAAACACAGATCGACACCGGTTTGCTTCATTTTTTCTAGCACGTGATAAACTTCAGGGCTGCGCTCAAGGGTTGGCGTTTGCCATTCGCGGTTAAGGTTCGCCCCCGCCGCATTCGAGCGTAAATGACCGCGAAATGAACCATCTGGATTCATGTTCGGCACGATGTAAAAAGTTGCTCGCTCCAACATTTCTCGGCCAATCGGATCGGACTTATCAAGCACACGACTGATGAAGCCTTCCATCCACCATTCAGCCATTGTTTCGCCAGGGTGTTGACGAGCAATAACCCAGTATTTCAGTTTGCCTTCGCGCTCATCACCAATGGTCAGCATGTCCATATCGCGGCCATCAACGGTCTGCCCCAAAACATCGACTTCGCAATCACCACTGTCAGCAGCCCACGCAATCAGATCATGATGGCGTTCCATTGAATAAGGCGCGAAATAGGCAAAATACAGACTGTTAAGCTCTGGCTCGTGCTCGATGATGAGTTTTCCATCTTCGTATCGGCTATTCACACGAAACCAGTTTTCCCGATCGTATGACGCAACCACTCGGTAGTCATCCCACCCTTCGACATAAGAGCAGCTCGCCGCATTTTCAATCACTAAGCGGCATGCAACATTAGCGGCTCCCGACAATCGGAAATAAAACCACTGCGAAAAATCAGCAGCGCCATCTTCGCGAATATTCAGTGAAATATGCTGTGGGTCTGAGCTGTCGCGGCACTCAATGTTGCCACCATCAAAATGACTGGAAATACGGATCATTTGGTGTTGTCTCTTGTTAGATCAGAAGGAATGGTTGGCCTCCGGGGCCGACCTTAGCCCGCCGAGTATAGTCTCACCACGGCAGGCCTGCATGGCGTTGATTGTGCCACTCCCAAATCTGCTGTAAACCGCCTGCTAACGCTCATTAGGACGAAGCACTGCAACGGAGAATTTACGGTGCGGAATCAGCCGGTAGCAATGGGGATTGGTAATGACTCAGCGTGCCGTTGAGAAAGGGGTTTTGAAGACGAATAACTCGTCTATGCTGAAGATTTAGTTGCGCCACTGCATGCCCATAAAAATCATTAAAACATGCATCAAGGCGGCCGTTGCCTTGAAGGGTTTTCAGGCCAGAATGAATCTTCTCGGCAAGATGAAGCTGCTCGGAGGCGACATAAAATATCAGCGGAAAGGGGTAATACAGCATCAGATTTGGCTCAATGACTAATTGATCCGCAGGCTTAACCATGGACTGGTAGACATCGAGAATCTCATTGGCGCCCAACGCCACATAATCAAATTCATCGCGACTTAACCGTTCGAATAACTCATCAAAGCAGCCACGCTCAACCACCGCACAACCATTGCTTCGAAACAGCCCTGCATCCACCCACGTTGCCGGGATCCCAATGCGCAAGCGCTGAAGATCAGCCAGCTCGGTAATGGCGCTAAATTCAGCCAAGCGCTCTTTTTTAACAATCAGAATGCGTTGCCCAAGCAAGCCATTCGCAATCGGTACATCAATGGTAATTTTGGCTTGGCCGGCAAACTTGGTATTGCCCGCCACCGTCACTAAAGCGTCTGCCGAGCCATTGAGAACATCGCCTTCTTGCTCAGCTTGAGGGAGATCGGTGCTGTCGTGCTCCACCTGCCAGGATTCGCTTTGCAAAGATTCTCTTTGCCATAGCTGCGTAAGCTCTTCCATCACCCGCAATTCATGCTGTTGCCGAACTTTCGACTTGTTGCCGTTCCAAAACCGAATGCGTTGCACAATTAGTTCTCTATGTGTCCCAATAAGTGAATACTCATGTAAGCGCTTACACAAATCAACCTTAAACATGTTGAAATTTGACCTGTGTTGGATTGGTTTTAATCCGGCTTATCGATGGGTGAGGCTAATTGCCAGTCGGTTTGCGCTAACAGCAATTGCCGGATCTGTTGAATGTTCTCATTCAGGCGTAATAGCTGGAAGGTCACCATTAAATCCTGCCCCTGCAAATTCGGAGTTAGCTTCGACAAATAACTTGAAAGCTCTTGATGCTCGCCATGCTCGCCGAGCAAAGGCTGATTTGCCAAGGCCGCTTCCAGTTGATTCAGTTGTTCACTAAGCCGCTCACCAATTCGTTCAACCAATGGCAAAGCGGTCGCCGAAGTAATTGTGCCGCGATGGGATGCCAACGCCGACAAATAAGAAAGATAAGCATGTAAACGCCCCGTCAGCAGATACAACGTTGATGCTTCCGACTGCTTTGAGCGAGGCTCCGCCAACAACGCTTGCCAATGTTCAACCAGCGATGCTTCCGTAACATGAGCGTGAAAACGCGCTAGACGATAGGTTTCATCTTCATGGTGTTGCTGACTCAAATACTGGCTAAAGATGGCACTTTGGTAGTCTTTAATCGCGTGCAGACTGGCGGCAATGACAGCACGAGAGCGTTGTTGCAGCCAATCAGGCCATAGGTAACGCAGTGCCAAAAAGACTAAGCCAGCGGCACCAACGGTAATTAAAATCCGCTTGGCGAACAGCGCTTCGGCATCAAGGCCGTAAAACTGCAGCAAAATCGCCACGTACACAGACACACAACCAACCGCAATGGAGTAACGCTGTTGCAGATACCAAAAGAACACAAACTTAGCCAATACGGCAATCACAATTAAGCTGACGTCAGGCAATGCGAGCCAATACAAAGCGGTTGCTAACGCAATACCGGCAACCGTTCCCACAATACGCTGCCAAAGCCGCTGCTTGGTTTCCGAAAAAGTCGGCTTGGTAATGAACAGCACGGTGAGTAACAGCCAATAGTTTTGGCTATCGGCTGGCAGCAACTGAACAATGCCGTAACCAACAAGCATACAGAGCGAAACGCGCGTAGCGTGGCGAAACAAGGGCGTTTTTCGGCTTAAACAAAGTCGGCCGTAATCTTTCCAATTAAGTTTGTGCTGCTCAGAAAATAAGAAGTCAGGGTTAGGAAATGGCGTTTGCCGCTCTGTTAATTCACACACCTTGCGCAAGTTCGTTAGCAAATAGTTCAGCTGGCTGGCACATTGTTGGCTAAATACTTGCCGCGCCGCTAATCGTTCGATGCTGTCACTTAATGCCGTCAATTCATTTTCAACGGCATCATTCATGCTGTAACTCAGTTGCTGGCGGTATCGCGGTTGGCGAAGCATCCGTTTTGATAAGCCAACCATCACTCGCTGAATCCGTGCAGGTAATGAGGTGTCGGCCAACTCCACGCGTAATTCTTGATAGAGCAAATGGGATGAGCTGAGCCGCTCTAATAGCAGCTGGGCTTTGAAAAACTGCTCCAGATAACCAGACTGACGATTAGCCGTGGCATCCTGCTGTTGCCTCACAATCAATTGCTGACGGACATTAGCTAATGCAGCAGAAGCTTGCGCACCGAGTTTTGCCAGCCGCAAACGCAATTCAGCAGGATCGGTTCCGTCATCAAAAAAGCGGGCTTTGAGTAACTGATATTTCGCCAATGTTGAAAACAGCTGGCGACTATCATGCTCCAAATTAAAATTCGGAATGAACCAGTGCACTAGCGATGACAAAATGAAATAGCAGACGGAGCCACCAACCAGCATCAGCGGCAACCATAGAGGCTCAGCATGATGGTTGTAACTGAGCATGGTAAATACGGCAGTATTTAGCGCACCAAAGCAAATGCGCCCCAACCGAGTGCCGAACGCCGCAGCCATTAACAGCAAATAGGTAGAAATGGCAAGCGCGATGGCAAATAGCCAAGGTAACTGAAACAGTAACACCACAGAGAAAGAGGCCGAGCCAAAACAAATTAGCATGGCAAACAAGGCTGTGGCCCGTTTAGCGTATTGGCTGGGGTGATCCGACAGAGCTGCCGCTGACACGCCCATCGACATGGCGCTCATCATGACCAAATTTTCTTGCAGCCAACCAAGCATCAAAAACACAGCTGTGAGGAAGCTGGCCTTAACCGCCGTGATAAACCATGGCGAGCGCGTTGATGGAGGAGAAAAATAAGCCATAAATACGCCTAAATGCGACTGCGTTTAACGTGCTGAACCTGCGTCTGAGCGACCTTACTTGGTCATCATCAAAAATGTTGACCACGAGAAACAACGCGGCGAGAAACAGCAAAAGTGTGATCTATGTTACATAAATTGCGAGCGAAACAAAAAGTAAAGCCTCAATAACTTCTCTTAACCACTTAACTTTATGATTTATTGCAAAAATGTGACCTCGTCATTCGACTTTATGGCGCCAGCGACGATCAATTAAACATTGTTTTGTTTTCAATCTGGAGTGACGCATGGCTCAACCTCGCCTGCTATCCGTAACAGCAGCCAACCCCAAACGCGTTGGATCGTTCATCATGGTGGTAATGACCACGCTATTATTCATGGCCATTCCCGAGGCGCTTGCGGCTTCTCAATCACCGAATGAGATAGATTACGGGCCAATGCTCATGGGCTTATTTGGCGGCTTGGCGCTATTTCTGTTTGGCTTGGAAACCATGTCATCCGCACTGAAGCGCGCCGCTGGCGATCGCATGCGAACCCTGTTGGCCAAGTTAACCACTAACCGCGTGATGGCGACGATTACCGGAACCGGCATTACTGCCATCATTCAATCGTCATCAGTCACCACCGTGTTATTGGTAAGTTTCATTTCTGCCGGCTTGATGTCACTCACACAGGCCGTTGGCGTCATTATGGGCGCCAACATCGGCACAACTGTCACTGCCCAAATCATTGCCTTTAAAGTGACCAAAACAGCCATGGTGATGATTGCTGTTGGCTTTCTTCTACAATTTACTGCCAAGAAGGAATCTATTCGTCACTACGGCGATATGTTGTTTGGCCTCGGTTTGATCTTCCTGGGTATGAATATGATGGGCGATGCCATGGCGCCCCTGCGCAGCTATGAGCCATTTATTCAAGCCATGGCCCACATGGACAACGTATTCATCGCCATTGCGCTATCGGCAGCTTTTACCGCCTTAGTCCAATCTTCGTCGGCGACCACAGGTATTGTGATTGTGCTAGCTGGGCAGGGTCTGATTCCACTAGAAACGGGCATTGCGCTTGCCATGGGCGCCAATATTGGTACCTGCGTTACGGCGATGCTGGCGGCAATCGGCAAACCCAGAGAAGCTGTCCAAGCAGCAACGGTACACGTGAGCTTTAACCTTATTGGCGTCATTATTTGGATTCCGATGTTAACGCTCTTGAGCGAGACAGCCATTGCCATTTCACCCGTGCATAGCAATCTTGACGGCCTCGCGCGGCAAGCAGCAGAAATCCCGCGCCAGATTGCCAACGCCAACACTCTATTTAACTTATTGAATACCATTGTGATGCTGCCCTTTGCTGGGCTATTTGTTTGGTTTGCTCGCAAAGTCGTGCCACATCAACCCTTGGCCGAAAAGAAATCGATTCGTACCAAGTATTTATCAGATGATTTGCTGGAGACGCCAGATTTAGCATTGGATCAAGCTCAACTGGAACTTGGCCGAGTTGGCCGTCGCGTTTGCAACATGGTGAATATGTTACCGCCACTGACCATCAGCGGCATAAGTAGTGATGAACAGGACCAAATGCGGGCTCAGCTCAAACAAATTGACGACATGGAAGAAGATGTCGACCGTCTCCATGGTGCCATTCTCTCTTATCTCGGCAGGCTAAGACTCGAACCCCTATCCGATCAACAAAGTGCCCGCCAGATCCAACTTATTGGTATTACTGATCAACTCGAAAGTGTTGCCGATTTGGTGGTCGATACCATGTTGCCGCTCACCTATAACGCCTTGAATCACAATATCGTTGTAAGCCCCAAAATGCGTAACGCCTTAGATACCATTCAAGAGCGGGTCAATCAGGCGCTGCTCGATTGTGTTAATGCTGTACGCCGCAACGACCGAGAAATGGCAAGCCGCGTACTAAGAGCCAAGCGAGAGCTCAATTCATTGCTCGAAGCCGTGCTCGAACACCAAGCCGAACGTTTGGTTGAACAAGACGATAAACGGCTTCAAGTGTTCCGATTGGAAATGGAATGGGTGGATTCGCTGAAGCGCATTTACAATTTGAGTAAACGAATTGCCAAGCTGCACTTACGAAAACGTAATATTCGGGAGTCATAAACAAGCGCATAACGCCTGAATCGCTAGGCACAAAAAAGCCGCCTATTGGCGGCTTTTTTATAGCCACAGAGATGAATTTAAGCCGTTACGACTTCACCTTCAGCGGTCTCTCCGTCTTTGGCTGCACGTGCTTTCTTAATGTAGCTAATCATCATTAAAGACGTGGCCAGTGCAACAATAAAGGCACCACCAAAGATATATAGCGTGGTCTCATACGAGCCGGTCAAGGTATGCAAGTAAGCATTGATTTGCGGACCAGCCAAACCAGCCGCCGCCCAAGCCGTTAATACATATCCATGAATCGCACCTAACTCTTTGGTACCGAACAGATCACCAATGAAGGCAGGCAATGTAGCAAAACCGCCACCGTAGCAAGTCAGGATGGTGTACAGCACGATTTGGAACAACAGTACGCTGGTGATATTTGGCAGCAGCAAAAAGGCAACAATCTGAATCAGGAAGAAGGTCATGTATGTTTGACCGCGTCCTAAGACGTCAGAAAACGATGCCCAACCAATTCGGCCTAGACCATTGAACAGCGACATTAAACCGACAACGGCAGCGGCTTCTGCGGGACTCAAGCCAATACTTTCTTGTGCCAGTGGCGATGCGGAATAAATCACCCCAATACCACAAGAGATATTGATAAACATCATCACCCACAAGCCCCAGAATGGACCGGTTTTCACCGCTTCATTGGCCGTCTGCTGCGATAAATCTTCAACTTTTTTCTGTTTACCAGAGTCAATCGCTTCTTTCATATGCGCCGGCATCCAACCTTCTGGAGGCCGCTCAAGATACAGCGCAGACGACATCATGATGACAATGTAAACCACTCCCATAATGAACCAAGTGTTAGCAATACCGTTATTTGCCACACCGAACGATTCAATGATGTAGTTGAAGATAGGAGCGCCGATCATGGCACCAAAACCAAAGCCCATGATGGCTAAACCAGTTGCCAATCCTCGGCGGTCAGGGAACCACTTAACCAAGGTTGAAACCGGCGTAATATAGCCAATCCCCAAGCCAATACCACCAAGCACGCCGTAACCGAGCCAGATGATATAGAGGTTTTCCATTGCGGCACCAAGACCAGCAACTAACAAACCGCCACCGAAGAAAGTGGCAGATAAAAGACCGGCTTTGCGTGGGCCATGTTTTTCAACAAAGTGCCCCATGATGGCCGCAGCCATCCCCAAAAAGAAAATGGCCAAACTGAATGTCATGGCAATTTCATTGTTGGTTGCAGTCTCAATTAACTGTCCCAATGGCTTTTTAAATACGCTGAAAGCATACACAGAGCCAATCGAAGCATGAACACCTACCGCCGATGCGGCTATGAGCCAGCGATTCTTCATTTGTTATCTCCAAATTAATTTTGTTACAGGCACTTTATATAGGTTGCGATTTTGTTAATTGATTGTGATCAATAAGTCATCAAGGCACTTCAACCATAGTGAGTTTGTGCTAACCACATCGTTCAAAGGGTCTTTTGAAGATTGCTTTGGTCGACCAATTGGGTGGCGTAAACCACATAGTCTTTTAACAACAAATTAAAAAGAGCGGCTTATGAGTGCGATGTTTATTGCTTCCTTAATGGGGAAGAACCGACCTGGCTTACTGAAAGATTTAGCGGAGAAAACCCATGAAGTGGGTGGCAAATGGCTAACCAGCAAAGTGAATCATCTAGACGACCAAATTTCAGCGCTGATAAAAATTGCTCTGCCCGAAACGCAAGTGCAGCCGTTAAAAGACATTTTTAGCGCAGAGCCCGCCATGTGCGTGGTGTTTTCTGACGGCGACATTGAGACTGCACCCAGCACCCTGATGGAAATGGTCGTCGATGCGAATGATCGTGCAGGCTTGGTCAATGAAATTACTCAAATGCTCGATAATGAGTGTGTCGAATTGGTTGATATGGACTGCCAGCGGGTTGGCATTGCCGAACTCGGCCGCAGCGTGTTTACGGCTCGCTTGAAATTGAAAGTGCCAAACGGCCATAACGGTGAAAAGCTAGCCGAAGATTTAGAGCGAATTGCTGGCGATATGGTTGTTACGGTGGTTTAACATTCTCGCAACAAAAAAGGGAGCTAAGCTCCCTTTTTAATGCTTCACTCGTAGTGAATAACGAGTGCTCGTTGTTGCCGTGTAATTAGTCCGCTTTGAACAATGATTCCACGGACAAACCATTTTTGGTGAGTACGTCACGGAGTCGGCGGAGTGCTTCCACTTGAATTTGGCGAACCCGTTCACGCGTCAATCCAATTTCAGAACCAACATCTTCTAATGTTGAAGGCTCATAACCAAGCAGACCAAAACGTCGGGCTAACACTTCACGCTGTTTCGGATTCAAATCTTCTAGCCAGCGGACAATGTTACGCTGCATATCTGAGTCTTGTAGCTTTTCCTCAGGGCCAGATTCAGTTTCATCGGCGATGACATCCAACAAGGCTTTGTCATTTCCACCACCAATTGGCGTATCTACGGAACTGATTTTCTCGTTCAAGCGCAGCATTCGACTAACATCTTCAACTGGCTTATCAAGCTTCATCGCAATTTCTTCGGCCGTTGGCTCATGATCGAGACTTTGGGCCAATTCACGCGCAGTACGCAGATAAACATTGAGTTCCTTCACCACATGAATCGGCAACCGAATGGTTCGCGTCTGATTCATAATGGCGCGCTCGATGGTTTGTCGAATCCACCAAGTCGCATACGTTGAGAAACGGAAACCGCGTTCGGGATCAAACTTCTCAACTGCTCGGATTAACCCTAAGTTGCCTTCTTCAATTAAGTCCAGCAGGGTCAAACCGCGATTGTTATAACGGCGAGCAATTTTCACAACCAAACGCAGGTTGCTCTCAATCATTCGTTTACGTGCACGCTCATCACCCTTTAGGGCTCGGCGAGCGAAAAAGACTTCTTCAGCCGCAGTGAGCAATGGCGAAAAGCCAATTTCACTGAGATACAACTGAGTCGCGTCTAAGTTTTTTTGTAGGTCTTGCTGTGTGACTTGGTCGCTTAATAGCGACTCTCTGCCTTTGGAATTTCTACGTTTGGTGGCTTTTTCTTCAAACGCGCTGTCGGCTTTTTCCAAATCTATGGCTTGTGCTTCTTGAGTCATACTCGATCTCCCAACCGTATATCCCTATATATTATTCTGTGCTTTCCTGCATACGGAGCTTGCTTGCTCCAAAAGACCGCCCTATTTAGGCAAATATTTCAACGGATCGACTGGCTTACCTTTAAAACGAATCTCAAAGTGAAGCTTCACTGCGTCGGTGCCCGTACTTCCCATATTGGCAATCAACTG
Source organism: Neiella holothuriorum (assembly GCF_019457915.1). GTDB lineage: Bacteria > Pseudomonadota > Gammaproteobacteria > Enterobacterales > Neiellaceae > Neiella > Neiella holothuriorum. The sequence continues at coordinate 217,183 of NZ_JAHZSS010000001.1, read as the reverse complement.
ACCGGCCTTAACCCATTGTCCTTCAGCGACACGGATGGCGCTGTTATGAGCGTAAGCACTGAGAAAGTCGTCGGAATGTTTGATGATGATAAGCTCACCATAACCACGCAATCCAGAACCTGCATAAACGACTTTACCGTCTGCAGAAGCGGTTATGGCCTGACCAAATTTACCTGATATATCAATGCCTTTTGAACCAAGGTTTGCTGTCGAAAAACGCCCCGACAGGGTCCCCTTAGTGGGCCAAAGCCATTGCTTTACACGTCCATATGGGCGCGGATTGGTCTGAGCCGTACTGCTTCTTTCTTGACCAGCCTTGACTTGACGATATCCCTGCGCCTTAGTCGAGTCAACGGGATTTTTATGACCGCTGTCGATTTTATTTTGTTGGTGAGCTGAACTATTTGAACTCGCTACAATTTTATTACTTGAAGATGAGCTAGTTGAAGAACACTTTAAACTCAAAACCTGCCCTGGATGGATGACAAAAGGCGATTTTATTTTATTGATCTGTATCAGTTTTTTGTGGTCAACTCCACTCGCCCACGCAATAGAATAAAGCGTGTCACCGGCTTTAACTTGGTAACTTTTTCCACTAATTGTTGCACGATTGTAGTCGGAGTAATCTTTTGTGACTGATCTCACAGGCGCAGGATTTTGCGGTTGCCCAGCACAACCGATAAGCCCCAAAAGCACCAGTAACCATAGATTTATTATGGCTTTTTTAAGATGCAACAACGCCACCCAGCCCTTTCTTAATGCCTAAGAAATAAGTACAGGATGACTGCTGCCGCTACAACCAACCAACCTAGCACTTCAACATATTGTCGTAATTTGCGTTCCATCGGCTCACCGCCCCAAACCATCAATGCGGCAACCAGAAAGAAACGCATGCCACGGCCGACCGCAGAAGCCAGCATAAATGGTAAGAAGGCCATGCTCAGTAAGCCTGCGCTGACCGTAAATAACTTATAAGGGATCGGCGAAAAGCCTGCGACAAACACCACCCAAATGCCATATTGCTCAAACCACGCCACAACATGGTTGAACTTGTCTACTTTACCCATGGTTTCGAGCATGGGCATAACAACGGGATCAAACAGTAAATACCCCAACAAATAGCCAAAGGCTCCACCAATGATCGAAGCAATGGTAGTGATCATGGCATAACGCCAAGCTTTTGCTGTTTGTGCCAGCGACATTGGCGCCAACATGACATCGGGAGGAATGGGAAAAATAACGGATTCGGTAAAACTGAGTACAGCTAAATAAGTAGGTGCATGGCGGTGCTTAACTTTCGTCATCACCCAATCATACATCCCTGTGAAAATCTTCATGCCAAATCTCCGGGCACTAATGGAACAAAACGAACAGCCTCTACAACTTGTTCAGAAAAACCTTGCTCATGGCGATCGATCACCATCAGCTGCTGCTGTGCTTCACCAACAGGGATCACCAGCCGACCGCCAATGTTTAATTGCATTTTTAGAGCCTCAGGTACAACCGGCGCAGCGGCGGTTACTAAAATAACATCAAATGGGCCTTTAGTTTCCCAGCCTTGCCAACCATCGCCATGACGCATTGAAACGCCGTGGAGATCGAGCTTACTTAAACGGCGCCGAGCTTGCCATTGCAACGAGCGAATTCGTTCAACACTAAAGACCTTCAGCCCCAGCATGGCTAAAATTGCTGTCTGATAACCCGAGCCGGTGCCTATTTCAAGCACCGTTGTCGGCGAGATTTTCATCAGCAGCTCGGTCATACGTGCCACGATGTAGGGCTGCGATATAGTTTGCCCTTGGCCAATGGGCAACGCAGTATTTTCATAGGCCTTATGGCCTAGTACCGACTCGACAAAGTGCTCACGCGGCGTGGCCGCAATCGCCTTTAACACCTGCTGATCGGCAATTCCTTGCTCTTGCAATAACGTAGCCAGCCGCAAGCCGCTACGTGACATAGCATTCAATTCTTTCATGTTTCCAATACGAGTTTGCTGGCCCAGTAAGTTAAGGCTGGTAGCTGGCGGTGAGCGGTTAAATCGACTTTCAATGGTGTAATCGATACATAGCCTTGTTCTATGGCATCAAAATCGGTGCCTTCACCTGCATCTGCTTTTTCACCTGGCGGACCAAGCCAAAAAATTTCGCGGCCGCCGGGATCCGTCGTCCGGATCATGTGTTCAGCTCGATGACGGCTGCCCAGTCGAGTCACCTTAATTCCTTTAATTTTCTCGAACGGTAAGTCAGGCACATTCACATTGAGGATTTGGTCTGATTCAAGCGGACATTTGAGAAGATGAGATACCACCTGCGCAGCAACTTTTGCTGCCGCGTCATAATGCTGTGGCTCACGCGCACATTGAGAAACAGCAACCGCAGGCAACCCTAGAAACCGTCCTTCGGTCGCGGCCGCCACGGTGCCAGAATAAATCACATCATCACCAAGGTTGGCACCGGCATTAATGCCACTGACCACCAAGTCGGGTAACTCGGCCAGCAATTCATTAATGGCCAGATGAACACAATCGGTCGGCGTGCCTTTGACAGAAATATAGCCATTGGCAAATGTTTGTGTACGCAATGGGTTTTCTAGCGTTAACGAGTTGGACGCGCCGCTGCAATTGCGGTCGGGTGCAACAACGATCACATCCGCTAATTCGGAAAGCGCTTGCTGCAGCGCAGCGATGCCCGGTGCATGTACACCGTCATCGTTACTCACCAAGATCTGCATGAACACTCCCTGATGCATCCTGATAGGACACTAATTCTCTAAGAACACTGGTCGCGAAAGAACCAGACGGTAACACAAAACTGATTTTGACATCCTTGCCTACAAGGTCAATACGGCCATGCTCTGGCTTCAGTAAAATAGGCCGCAGTGCCATTTTTACACGTTGTTTTACCAAGCCTTCGGCAAGTTCGGGCTCGGAATTAGCCACCGACTGCGCAAGGGCTAGGTATTCACCTTCTAGTTTTTCATAACCTTCGCCCCACAACGGCGCTGAAAGTTGTACATCGCCTGATGCCAAACGTTCAGGTAAATCCGCTTCGCCTTGGTTCTGAAAATGACTGCGACTCCCCGCGAGCATCAACATGTCGCCAGCAATTAAGGTCTCGAACTGGCCTTGCTCCAAGCGTTGGCTAATCATGCAATTAAACAGCCAAGAACGAGCAGCGGACAAAAACAAGCTTTGCAAATGGCGTTTTACACGCTTGCCGGCAAAGACTTGTTTCGCTTTGTCGATATTGCCAAAACTGTGTCCAAAGCGCTGTTCACCAAAATAGTTCGGCACGCCGCGGCTCACTTGTTGCCAGCGTTCAACCACGGCTTGTGGATCACTCACGTTGGTCAACAACAACTCAAATCGATTGGCTAGTAGCACTGCTGAGCGCAATTTCTGCGAGTGGCGATGTGCAGCAATCACCTGAATATCGTCGTTTTCCAACTCCCTAATATCGGGATCTGGCTTACCCGGTAGTTGAACCGACAACCATTGCTCAGTCACTGCATGACGATCTTTGAGGCCAGCGTGGCTAACATTGCGCTCGGAAACACCAGCCCAACGCGCCACCTGCTTCATCAAAAACTGGGTGTTCATGCCCCGTTTACGGATGTTTAGCCAAAGGTGTTCGCCAGTGCCGTCTGGCTCGACTCTGATCAGCTCTTGCACCTTAAAGTGCTCTGGCTGTTGTCGAATGGCAGCCGTTTCGGTTGGCTGACCAAAGCGATACGCCAATTTATTCAATGAATATTCTGTCATTTAGGTTTCATTAGCGTTGCAGTAGAACAACTGCGTGGGCTGAAATGCCTTCTTTGCGGCCGGTATAACCGAGCTTTTCTGTCGTGGTCGCTTTGACGTTCACTTGATTCAAACCACACTTAAGATCTTCTGAGAGATGTTGCTTCATCTGCTTAATATGGGGCGCCATTTTTGGCGCTTGAGCAATAATGGTGGCATCAAGATTACCGATTACATAACCGCTTTGCTCTGCTTGAGCAAAGCACTGACGCAGTAATTCGCGACTGTCTGCGCCTTTAAATTGATCATCGGTATCCGGGAAATGGTGGCCAATATCACCGAGAGCCATGGCACCTAAAATCGCATCACTAATGGCGTGTAGCAGTACATCGCCATCGGAATGGGCTAATAGCCCTTGTTCGTAATCAATGGCTACGCCGCCGATAATTACTGGGCCTTCGCCGCCAAATTTATGCACGTCAAAACCGTGGCCGATACGAATCATGCAAGCTCCTGAATCACGTCTTGAGAAAGGTAAAAGCGCGCCAGCGCTAAGTCTTCGGGATGAGTAATTTTAATATTGTCAGCATGGCCTTCAACCAACAGTGGTTGTTCACCAAGCCATTCAAGTGCAGAAGCTTCGTCGGTAATATTAGCTCCGGCAGCTAACGCTTGGGTCAACGCTTGTTCTAGCGCCTGAGCAGGAAATAGTTGTGGTGTTTGAGCATGCCATAGCGCATTTCGATCAACTGTTTCACTAATCACACGGTTAATGCCAGCTCGTTTCATCGTATCCCGCACAGGCACCGCCAGAATACCACCTTGGTCAGCTGCCAAGAGGCTATCAATCAAGTTGTTTAAGTCTGCGGGGCGTAAACAAGGGCGTGCCGCATCATGCACCAATACCCAATCCGCTTGGCATTGAGAGGTCGCGTAACGAATTCCCGCTAAGACAGAATCGGCCCGTTCTTTACCGCCTTCAACGATATGAACCGGCTTCCCCTCAGGCCACTGAATGTCAGCAATGTAAGGATCTACCGAGGACACCGCGACAACAGCCTGAGAAACGAGCGGATGCGCTAATAATCGACAAACACTATGCCAAAGCACGGGTTGATTATCGATGGTGAGGTACTGTTTTGGACAATCAGACTGCATTCGCGAGCCAACGCCCGCAGCAGGAATGACAGCCACCAAATTGGCGGCACTACTCATGAATCTGGTTCCTCCAGATCTTGGTAGGTTTGGTAGAACACTTCATCTTGTTTGATTAGCCCTAGCTCATTGCGAGCACGCTCTTCGACCGCATCAAGACCACTTTTTAGATCATCAATCTCTTCATACAACAGTGCATTGCGCCGTTGTAGCTTTTCGTTGGTGATCTGTTGCTCCGCCACACGCTCTTTGAGTACCACATAATCTGGCATGCTATTGCGACCGAACCAAAGTCGGTATTGCAGCAGCAAGAACAAAATCAGCAGTATTGGGGTGACAAAGCGCATGGGTATCGCGGTCTGATAAAACTTGCGGTTTATTATGCAAGGGAGCAGGGAGATAGCCAACTTAAAAAGTTGGGGAATTGGGGTTTAGGAGCATTTTTCATTTCAGGAGGGCCGGATATAGTTTGAAGTAATCATGCATAATCTCCGCTGTAACAAAGTTACTCTCGCCCAGCGCGCTCGAAGGCCAACAAGAAATATACAAACTCATAGCTGATTCAACGCTGGAGCCTCCAGCCCCCGTTATTGGCATGAGAACAACCTCAGGAAAAAGCACAAAACCAAGCGCTTGTAGGTCGTGGCGTAGATAGCGTGGCATTAATTGGAACTCGAACGCGTTCAAGCGCGACTTTTGTGCGCTTGAGGTTGGCTTCATGTATGCCAATGCCGGAGCACACTTTCTTTTGCTTACTTTTCTTTGTGTGAGCAAAGAAAAGTAAGTCACCTTTCTTTGCAAAAGAATGGCGAAACCATGGATAAAAAAAGGCCAAAATAATCCCCGCCGAAGCGAGGATTTATCAACAAGCTAAAAGCTTAAAGTTTCAATTATTGACCTTTAACTTCTTTCAGGCCGTTGTACGGTGCTTTTTCACCCAACGCGTCTTCGATACGAATCAGCTGGTTGCCCATAGTTAGGTATGAGCAGCAACACGGTCAGAACGGCTCATTGAGTTTTCTACGGCCAAAAAAAATCCCCGCCGAAGCGAGGATTTATCAACAAGCTTAAAGCTTAAAGTGTCAATTATTGACCTTTAACTTCTTTCAGGCCGTTGTACGGTGCTTTTTCACCCAACGCTTCTTCGATACGAATCAGCTGGTTGTACTTAGCAACACGGTCAGAACGGCTCATAGAACCTGTCTTGATTTGGCCAGCAGCGGTACCAACAGCTAAGTCAGCAATCGTTGCGTCTTCTGTTTCGCCTGAACGGTGAGAGATAACAGCAGTGAAGCCAGCATCTTTCGCCATTTTGATAGCTGCCAGAGTTTCAGTCAAAGAACCGATCTGGTTGAATTTAATCAAGATTGAGTTAGCAATACCGTTGTCGATACCACGCTTCAGGATCTTGGTGTTCGTTACGAACAAATCGTCACCAACCAATTGGATTTTGTCGCCCAACAATTTAGTTTGGTGTGCGAAACCGTCCCAATCAGACTCGTCCAAACCGTCTTCGATAGAAACGATTGGGTAGTCAGCAACAAGGCCTTCCAAGTAGTGGTTGAACTCTTCTGAAGTGAAGATCTTGCCTTCGCCCTTCATGTTGTAGTTACCAGCTTCTTTGTCGTAGAACTCAGAAGCAGCACAGTCCATAGCCAGTGTTACGTCTTTGCCCAGCACGTAGCCAGCAGCTTCAACCGCTTCTTTAATCGCAGCAAGTGCGGCAGCGTTTGATTCTAGGTTAGGAGCGAAACCACCTTCGTCACCAACTGCAGTGCTCATGCCTTTTGACTTAAGAACTTTAGCTAGGTTGTGGAATACTTCTGCACCGATGCGCAGACCTTCTTTCAGAGTTTTCGCGCCAACTGGCTGAATCATGAACTCTTGAATGTCTACGTTGTTATCAGCGTGCTCACCACCGTTGATGATGTTCATCATTGGTAGAGGCATAGAGAATACGCCTGGAGTGCCGTTCAATTCAGCAATGTGCTCGTACAGAGGCATGCCTTTAGCAGCCGCAGCAGCTTTAGCAGCAGCCAGAGATACAGCTAAGATTGCGTTTGCGCCGAACGTTGATTTGTTTTCAGTGCCGTCCAAATCGATCATGATTTGGTCTAACGTTGCTTGGTCTTTGGCATCTTTACCAACTAAAGCACCAGCAATTGGGCCGTTCACAGCTTCAACAGCTTTCAGAACGCCTTTGCCCAAGAAGCGGCTTTTGTCGCCATCACGCAGTTCAAGCGCTTCGCGAGAACCAGTAGAAGCACCAGAAGGAGCGGCAGCCAAACCTACAGAGCCGTCAGCCAAGTGAACTTCAGCTTCAACAGTTGGGTTACCACGAGAGTCGATGATTTCACGACCGATGATTTTAACGATGTCAGACATGGTTATTCCTCATATCCATTATTTAATGTGTGAAATGTAAGCCGCCGAACAACTCGCTTGTTACCACGAGCTGCGACGGCCCTGAATTTGGGTGTTTACAGTTTAGTTTGCTTTTTGGTACTCACCAGCAGCTTTCACGAAACCGCTAAACAGTGGGTGGCCATCGCGCGGGGTTGACGTGAACTCCGGATGAAACTGGCACGCAATAAACCACGGATGGTCGGCCAGCTCTATGATCTCAACCAACTTTTTGTCTTCACTTAAGCCAGAGAACACCAAACCGGCTTGTTTTAGTTGATCAACATAGTTGTTATTTACTTCATAGCGGTGACGGTGACGCTCAACAATTGTGTCGTGACCGTATAATTCTCGGGCCTTTGAATTTGCTTCCAAGTGGCATTGCTGGCCGCCGAGGCGCATTGTGCCGCCTAAGTCACCGCTTTCAGAGCGCTGCTCCACACGACCTTCTGCGTCCATCCACTCGGTGATCAAACCAACCACGGGAGCTGGTGATTCTGGCTCAAACTCAGTTGAGTGAGCGCCTTCCAGGCTCGCAACGTTGCGCGCAAATTCAATTAAGGCAACCTGCATACCTAGGCAAATACCTAAATATGGAATTTTGTTTTCGCGAGCATATTGAGCGGCGGCAATTTTGCCTTCTACGCCACGCTCACCAAAGCCACCGGGAACCAAAATAGCATCGATGCCTTCGAGCACCTCTTCGCCTTTACTTTCAAGATCTTGCGAGTCGATGTACTTAATGGTCACATTCAAACGATTTTTCAAACCGCCGTGTTTCAGCGCTTCGTTCACCGACTTATAAGCATCAGGTAAGGTTATGTACTTACCGACCATACCGATCGTAACTTCACCGACCGGATTGGCTTCTTCGAAAATAACCTGTTCCCACTCGCCCAAATTAGCTTCAGGCACATCAATGAGGAAACGGCGGCAAATCAGCTCGTCCAGACCTTGCGATTTCAGCACCGCAGGGATCTTGTAAATACTATCGAGATCTTTCAAGGAAATAACTGCACGTTCTTCCACGTTGGTGAACAATGCAATCTTGCGACGTTCGTTCGCAGGAATCGTGCGATCCGAGCGACAGATTAAAATATCTGGCTGAATACCAATTGAACGAAGCTCTTTTACCGAGTGCTGCGTTGGCTTGGTTTTCACTTCGCCCGCTGCGGCCAAGTATGGTACTAAAGTCAGGTGCATGAACATGGCACGTTCACGGCCTAGTTCAACGCCCAACTGACGAATTGCTTCTAAGAACGGCAGTGATTCGATATCACCAACGGTGCCGCCCACTTCAACAATAGCCACGTCATGGCCTTCACCACCAGCAATAACGCGCTCTTTAATAGCGTTAGTAATGTGTGGGATCACCTGAATCGTGGCACCCAAATAATCGCCGCGACGTTCTTTGCGTAGTACCTCTGCGTAAACTTTACCAGTGGTGAAGTTATTGCGTTTTGAGGTCTTGGTGCGAATAAAACGTTCATAGTGACCTAAATCGAGATCGGTCTCAGCTCCGTCCTCGGTGACAAATACTTCACCGTGCTGAGTTGGGCTCATGGTGCCTGGATCAACGTTGATATACGGATCCAGTTTCATAATGGTGACGTCCAGTCCCCGTCCTTCTAACACGGCACCTAAAGATGCTGCGGCAATACCTTTACCTAGGGATGAAACTACCCCACCAGTGACAAATATATAACGAGTCGTCATGCTGAACCTGAGAGCTGAATGATAGATATTATGTGTGATCAAATGATCACCAAAAGACGGGGCGACAGTATATCAGCCACCCCACCTCGAAACAAACTGAGATCACAGTTTTCGAATTACTAGAGCATGACCCACATCAACGAGTTAGCTATTAACCACACGTCGGGCCAGTGCCAAACGTAGCAGAATACAAAGCATAAACCCCAATACCAACCAATGCCCTAGCGAAAAAATAAGTCTCAATTACAAACGAAAATTAGTGTAGTCAATTCATCTGGGCTGACGACTTAATTGTTGAGTAATGATAAATACTGTTTAGCAGGTCAAATTTTAAACGGTATAATTAAAGGTTACTGACGCAGTTCTAGGAGGTCGGTTGATGAATACAATTCAGTCCAGTAACCAAGCCATCTTATTGAATCGCTTGCAACAACAGCAAGAAGAGCAACAACAGCAATTGAGTGCTGGCAAACGCATTAATAGCGCAGCCGATGATGCGGCTGGCCTACAGGTTGCCAACCGCCTCACCAGTGCAATTCAGCAATCTGACCAACTCAGTCAAAACGCTCAAGATCAAATCAACCTCAATAACACAGCAGAAGCTTACGTTGAAGGGCTAAGTAACGATGTACTGCGCGCCCAAGAACTGGTTATTCAAAGTGGCAACCCGCTCTATGACAGTAGTGTTATTCAACCCGAATTGAACGCCATTGTTGCTTCAGTAAATGAGACTGCCGGCGAAGTACTTGGCTCCGAGCAATTGCTACCCTCGCTCGACGCATCGGGCTCGGTAGATGACAATTTAGCCGCCATTACGGGTGCTTTTGACGAGTTGAATGCCACTGCCGCACAGTTAGGCGCAGAATCTAACGGACTGACCAGCCAAGTATCAACATACCAAGTTCAAGTTGAAACGCAGTCGGCTGCTAGAAGCCGAATTGAAGACGCCGATTTTGCCCAGGTGACCAGCGAGCAGGCTCAAAGTGCAACCCAACGCGACATTTTGATTGAGCTTAAAAAGGAAGAAGACGAGCGTAAGGGGCGGATTATTAATTCGTTTGTTTAGCTGGCGCATGCTAAACGATCTGGCAATGGGCCGAGTACCAACCATGCCACCGAAGAACTATCGTTCGGGGGATTAATTCAATAATTGCTGTGCTACATGAACGATACCAATACGATTTTCTACCGTGGATATCTAATCAATGATGGTCTCAAAAATTCAACTCATCTCCCTGTCACCACTAATCGCATTGATGGTGGGGTGCTCGCCATCGAAGAACATGCCGGCTAGTCGTGACATCAGCAATTACAGCGGTTCAGCAAGAATCACACAAGGCCTTGCTCAATCCGTGCAAACGAATCTTTTTGAGTGTCAAAATGGGCGTAGCCGAGTTGCTGGTATTGGTGAAATTACAGACTTAGAAGGGAAGGTTTGGACTGTTCCGGCTAAAAACCACTTTGCTACCGCACCGAAGGCAATGGACTTATACGAAAAGTGCGCAAACATGATCCCAACCAACATTGATGATGTCGACGAAGCCTCGGTGCCTGTCGCAGTGATTGATCCCAATGGTGAAGAAATAACGGGGTATATTTTTGCCGATAACTATTTTGAGCTGTATATCAACGGAACCCTCATCGCTGTTGATAGCGTGCCGTTTACACCATTCAATTCTAGTATCGTAAAGTTTGTCGTTAATAAGCCTTATACAATTGCTGTAAAAGTAGTTGATTGGGAAGAGAACTTAGGTGTAGGCACAGAAAATAATCGCGGAAAAACTTATCACCCCGGAGACGGCGGTTTTATTGCTAGTTTCAGTGATGGAACCGTAACTAGCGCAGACTGGCAAGCTCAAACATTTTACACCGCGCCTATTTATGATCTGACTTGTCTCAGTGAAGTTGACGGTCAACGCCTCTCTAATACCTGTACGACTGACGCCAATAATGATGGCCAAAATGCTTACGCCGCTCATTGGCAAACACCAACGAATTGGATGGCTAAGGAGTTTGATTCAACCGCTTGGCCGCAAGCAACCTTGTATTCAGAAGATGAGATTGGTGTAAATAACAAAAAAGCTTATATGAATTTTATTGAAAAATTCAGTGGCGCCGGAGCAAGCTTTATTTGGTCTACAAATGTCGTACTGGATAATGAAGTGCTGTTGAGATATCAGGTTCACTAAGCCAGTTCGCGTCAGTCGGTCTTTAGCCTCTAAGACGACAAGTCCAAGCAGATGCATTAGCTGAATTTCAGCACGGTGGGATTGATTGCTAGATGCCAGTTTTATTTGTTTTTAAAGTGCCTTTTCGCTTCTCGCCATAACGCATCCATCTCAGCCAAGCTACTATCCTCAAATGAGCGTCCTTCGGCAGTTAGGGTTTGTTCAATAAAACCAAAGCGCTGCTCGAAGCTTCGGTTGCTGACACGCAGCGCGTGTTCAGGATCAATTTGGTGATGGCGCGCTAAATTCACCACCGCAAACAGTAAATCGCCAATTTCAGCTTCGAGCTTTGATTGGTCGATCGGCGTCGCGGCAAGCTCGTCAGCAACTTCGTCGACCTCCTCTTTGATTTTTTCAAATACCGGCTCTGGTGTTGGCCAATCAAAACCGACTTTTGAGGCTTTTTTCTGCAGCTTATGAGCTCGGCTTAACGCTGGTAAGCCTAAGGTTACTGAATCGAGTAATTTTTCTTGCTGATCGTTGCCGCCTTTGGCAGCCCGCTCTTTTTGTTTTTCAGCTTCCCAATTGGCGTGTACCGCGGCCTCATCAGCAAACTCTTTGGCGCCGAAAACATGAGGGTGACGGCGGATCAATTTTTCATTAATGCCTGCCACCACATCATTAAAATCGAATAACTGCTGCTCTTTGGCCATCTGCGCATGAAATACCACTTGTAACAGCAAATCGCCGAGTTCTAGGCGCAATTCGTCAAAGTCACGCTGCTCGATAGCATCAGCCACTTCGTAGGCTTCTTCAATGGTGTACGGCACAATGCTGTCGAAGTCTTGTTTGATATCCCAAGGGCAACCACCGTTGGGATCACGCAGCTTGGCCATGATGTCGAGCAATTGTTGAATTGAGCTAGGTTGACTCACGGTGTTCTCCGTTTTTACAGTCGCCGTGTTTCTACCACGCCGTTGAGTTGGCCAATACGCGTCAAGATGCGCGACACCGTATCGAGGTTGTAGATTTCCACATCCATGTCGATGATAGCCGTTTGATCCGTTGCGTTAGAGCGCGTTTTCATGCCCATCACGTTAATTTTTTCATTGGCCAGCAAGGTTGTAATGTCGCGAAGTAAGCCGCTGCGATCCATCGCCACAATGCGAATCGTAATGGCATAGCCACCGGAGTAGTTTTCGCCCCAGCGCACATCAATCACTCGCTCAGGATGGGCTTCGAGCAAGTCATGAAATTGTTCGCAGTCATTGCGGTGAACCGAAATCCCCCGCCCTTGGGTAATGTAACCACCAATGGCGTCGCCAGGTACGGGCTGACAGCAACGGGCAATGTTAGTCATCAAATTTCCAACACCATCAACCACCACCGCATCTTTACTTGGTTTTTTAGCGGTATGGTTGGTGCGTTTAATGAGCCGCTCGGCTAGCTCTTCATCACTGGGTTTGTGGAGCTGGCTTTGCAAAAAGTTGATCACCTGGTTGAGGCGAATGTCGCCTCCACCAATGGCCGCTTGTAAATCTTCAACTTTATTGACATTGAACCGCTTCACCGCGAGATCAATGTGCTTGGAATCGATATTGACCTTGGCCAGCTCAGCTTCTAACAGTTCTTTACCCGCTTGCAGGTTGGAGTCTTTGTCTTGCAACTTAAACCAATGTTGGACCTTGGCGCGAGCACGGGCGGAATTAATGTAGCCCATGTTAGGGTTGAGCCAGTCCCGGCTAGGCTTGCCATTTTTGGCCGTTAGAATTTCAACTCGGTCTCCACTTTGCAGCTGATAAGTAAACGGTACTATGCGACCGTCAACCTTAGCGCCAATGCAGCGATTACCGACTTGCGAATGCACATAATAGGCAAAATCAAGGGGCGTAGAGCCTGCCGGCAGGTCAACAACATCACCATTGGGGGTAAACACATAAACCCGGTCTTCCACCACTTGATTACGCAGCTCTTCTGCCAAATCACCACTTTCGGCAACATCATCTTGCCAGGCGAGAATTTTCCTTAGCCAAGCGATTCGCTCTTCATATTTGCTGCCGGCGGCGCCACCTTCTTTATATTTCCAGTGTGCTGCTACACCTAGCTCTGAGTCTTCGTGCATGTCGTGGGTACGAATTTGAATTTCAACATTCTTGCCTTCAGGGCCAATCACAACCGTATGAATCGAGCGATAACCATTGGGCTTTGGCGTGGCCACATAATCATCAAACTCTTTCGCCAGGTGCTTCCAGTTGGTATGTACTACACCCAGTGCGCCATAACAGTCTTGCAGTTCATCGGTCAGGATCCGTACCGCGCGAACATCAAATAGGCGATCAAACGTTAAATGCTTGCGCTGCATTTTTTTCCAAATGCTGTAGATATGCTTTGGTCGCCCCTGAACATCAGCGCTGATGCCTTCTTTTTCCAGCGCTTGCTCTAGCGCTGAAACAAACTCGGTAATGTAGCGCTCACGGTCAAGCCGCTTCTCTTTCAGTTGCTTGGCAATTTGCTTGTACGTTTCAGGATGCTGGTAACGAAAGGCGTAGTCTTCAAGCTCCCACTTGAGTTGGCCTATTCCCAAGCGGTTCGCCAGCGGCGCATAAATGGTTGAGGTTTGCCGAGCCACCATGACCCTGGTGTCTTCATCAGCATTTTTAACGGATCGTAAATAGCAGATTTGCGAGGCGAGCTTGATCACCACAGCGCGCACATCTTCAGCCATGGCTAGCAACATACGGCGCAGCTTGTCGACTTGCGCGGGCGAAGCACTTTCGCTCTGGTTATGCAGGGTACTAATGGCATCCATGGTGTCGACGTGCTGAATCAGGCTATTAATATCAGCGCCGAAATGTTCTTCGATAGATTGCCGTTCGATGACGTTAGCTTGGACCAGTGGCACCATCATGGCAGCCAACAAGGTGTCGATATCCATATTGAGGGACAACAGAATCTCGACCATCTCTCGCCCTTGGCGGAGCAAGTCACTGTCATGGCTAACACCAGACTGTTCAGAAATAAGCTGATATACCTCGCCTAAACGCTGAACTTGGGCATTGTTGGCCAGCGGCAACCCTGCCAACCATTCGGCAGTGGAAACGATGCTCTGTTGGTGTGCCTGACGCACCGAAACCATGTGAAACTCCCTCGGATATAAACGGCGACTCGTGTGAATCGATAAAAAACAGAAGGCTCGAGCCGAGCCTCTAATTCTTACTGAACAAGATCATGGATTCAAGGTGGTGGGTGTGCGGAAACATATCCATCACACCGGCTTTTTCAGCTAGATAACCATGCTGGTTAAGAATGGCAGCATCTCGCACCAAGGTTGCCGGATTACAACTGACATAAAGAACCTTACTCGCGCCACTGTGATGGAGCTGCGTGACAACTTGTTCGGCACCAGCTCGGGCAGGGTCGAGCAACACCACATCAACCGGCTGCCACCAAGCTTGTTGATCGAATCGTTCACTTAAGTCGGCGTGATAGAATTTGGCATTGGTCATTTTGTTGCTCGCGGCATTTTTAGTCGCTTGCAGTACCATGGCCGCCACACCTTCAACACCCATCACCTGGTTAGCCCGTTTTGCCAGCGGTAAGCTGAAATTACCCGCCCCACAAAACAAATCCAATACGGTTTCCGAGCCATCAAGCGCAAGCCATTCAATCGCTTGCGCCACCATCCGTTGGTTCACAGCACGATTGCTTTGAATAAAATGGCTGCGGCGATAACCGATGGTGACATCAAAATCTGCCAATAAGTAACTCAGCTCACTATCATCGGCTAGCCATTGCACTTGGTGCGCTTCACACCACTGTTCAATCTGCTGCCAGTCTTGCTCGGCCCACTCGCCTTTGCGATGCAACCAAATTGCCGGATGTTGGTCGTTCAGCAGTAGCTCTACATGACCAATAGCCGTTCGGTCTTGCAGCGCTCCGATCAGTTCGGTCAATGGGTTAAGCAATTGTTCAAGTTTTGGATGCAAGATCGGACACTGATTGATGGCCACCACAGACTGCCGTTCAACATGGCGAAACCCCAATTTGATTTGCTTACGAGCGTCGACCGCTAAACGAGCTTTAATTCGGTAGCCCAAATCGTGATCACTGGTAATTGGTGGCGCCCAGTCATCAATTTCAATCTGGCGCTTTGCCAGCATACGTTGCAGTGATTGCTGCTTGAAGATGATTTGCTGTTTAGCCTTTGCGTGTTGCAAACGGCAACCACCACAGTGACCATAATGGCGACAAACCGGCTCCGCTCGATACTCTGATGGCTGAGATATATTTTTAACGACGGCTTTTATTGGCCCCTTTGACGGCACCTTCGCTTGCACCTGCACTCGTTCACCGGGTAGGCCTCCGGCAACAAACACCACCCGATTCTGCCAGTGACCAACGCCTTGAGCATGACTATCTAACTCATTGAGGTGACATTGAAAAAGTTTGTTCGTTTGTGTTTTCTTAGGAGTAAAAAAGTTGGCCATAGTTACCAGCAGTGAGCAAAAAGACAGAATGGGGGCACAAATTGTGCAAACGAAGATAGCTGTGTCATTATAGCCCTCATCATTTTCACGAATTGTCCCACAAACCAACTCCATGACAAAGTACGGCCTGCGCACTTGGGTAATCTTACTGTCACTGGCACCTACGGTGTTGGTCAGCTTGTTGCTCGGCAGCTACTTTACCGTCTCTCGCTTTGAGCAACTTGAGCGACAATTGGTTGAAGAAGGCGCCAATATCGTTGAGCCCCTGACGATTGCCGCGGAACAAGGCTTGGTGAGCAATGATCGTGAGCGGTTAATGCGATTACTGAGTGTTACTCACCGCAAACATACGCCTGCGATTCGCGCCATAACCGTCTTTACTCCCGATCATGAAGTCTTTGTCACTTCAAATTTTCATCGTCAGTTTGATTCCTTTCGGCTAAAGCCCGGCCAAGCGATTCCGGAAGGCACCGACGTCAGTTATGGCCGCACCAGCGTCACATTGCGCGCACCTATCTTAAGTTCTGCGCAACAGAATATTGGCCAGCCACCTGCGCCACTAGGCTACTTGGTTGTTCAGCTCGACCGCTCGGCGGCAACGCTCGACCAACACCGAGCTGCGTTTTATACCTTTTTAATTGTGCTGCTTGGCATTGCGGCTTGTTTACTGTTCACCATTCGGTTGGTGCGCAAAGTGACCAAACCCATTAGCGAAATGGTGAAAGCCATTGATGATATTCGCAAAGGTAAACTGGAAACTCGGTTAGAAGGCCAACATATTGGCGAGCTCGATGATCTGAAAAATGGCATTAACGCCATGGCCAAATCTATTTCTGAGTATCACCTGGAAATGCAAAGTAACGTTGAGCAGGCCACCGGTGATTTGCGCCAAACCTTAGAACAAATTGAAATTCAAAACGTTGAGCTCGACTTGGCTAAACGTCGGGCACAGGAAGCGGCTCGGGTCAAAACCGAATTCCTTGCCAATATGAGCCACGAGCTGCGTACTCCGCTCAATGGTGTACTCGGATTTTCTCGCCAATTATTGAAAACATCACTCACCAGCTCGCAATTTGATCAGGTAATGACCATTGATAACTCGGCCAAAAACTTACTGGGCATCATCAATGACATTCTCGATTTATCCAAGCTTGAAGCCGGCAAACTCACATTAGAGCAAGTGCCGTTTATTTTGCGTGATGCGGTTGATGAAGTAATGCAGTTACTCGCGCCAACAGCACACCATAAAGGGTTGGATTTCGCCTTTATCATCGATGATAAAGTTCCGGATGATTTACTTGGTGACGCACTTCGTATCAAGCAAGTAGTCACCAATTTGGTGGGTAATGCCATTAAATTTACCGAGCAAGGCAGCGTGGTCATTCGCATTAGCGTAGAGCAATTGCGAGGCGACAACATATTCCTCAAGCTCGAAGTACGTGACAGCGGCGTTGGCATTTCACACGATCAGCAGCAAGCACTATTCCAAGCCTTCGCACAGGCTGACGCCAGCATTTCGCGCCGCTTTGGTGGTACAGGTTTAGGCTTGGTGATCACCAAACGCTTGTTGGCAGAAATGGGTGGCGACATTGGCCTTGAAAGTGAACTCAACAAAGGCGCTTACTTTTGGTGTACGTTCTGCTGCCGCTTAAGCCCGATTGCGTTGGGCGATCACAGTCAATCAGAAATGCTGGCCAGCAAAACGGCTCTGGTTTACGAACCGCAGCCCCATGCTTTAGAGAGTATTGAAACGCCAATGCACGATTGGCTCATGAACGTCACACCATGTCGTAGCAAGCAGCAATGGCAGTCTCTTATTCAACGGCAAGTAAAATACGACTACGTGATGCTGGCCGTCGATGAATTCGATGCCCATGAGCTGCAACAGCAATTGGCTTATTTAAGCCGGATCACGCGCCACGCGGTACTAATGTCTGCGGTTTCCAGCCAGCATGAAATTGGCCATTTAGACACATTTGAAGGCATGTTTATCAGTCATCTGCGCAAACCCATTGTGAGTAACCGTATGCTCGACTCAATGCAGCGGATGACGCGTACAACGGCAACGTACCCAGCGCAAATCA
Organism: Neiella holothuriorum; assembly: GCF_019457915.1. Lineage (GTDB taxonomy): Bacteria > Pseudomonadota > Gammaproteobacteria > Enterobacterales > Neiellaceae > Neiella > Neiella holothuriorum. The sequence continues at coordinate 199,431 of NZ_JAHZSS010000001.1, read as the reverse complement.
GTCAGCCAAAAGAGCCTGAAAAAATGCCATTGAAAGTGCTCGCTGTGGATGACAATGCCGCTAACCTCAAGCTGATTGTGACGTTATTGAAGGAGAAAGTAGCGCAAGTGGCCATGGCCAATAATGGTGAGCAAGCCATCGCTATGGCTGAAACAGAATCCTTCGATATCATTTTTATGGACATTCAGATGCCCAATATTGATGGCGTCACAGCCACAACAACAATTCGCGAGAGCGACGCCAATAAACAAACGCCTGTGGTTGCGGTGACGGCCCACGCGCTACCAGAAGAAAAAGCCAACTTGCTCGCCAGCGGCATGGACGACTACCTGACCAAGCCAATCGAAGAGAATTTACTCGATAATATTCTTCAACACTGGCATAAATTTAAACATCAAAATCAACAACCCCAAGAGCTACAACACCCGCTGATTGACTGGCAACAAGCGCTAGCACAAGCCGGTGGCCGTGAAGATTTAGCAAAAGACATGTTGGCTCTACTAATTGAATCACTGCCTCAATCACGTCGAGCGATAGAACAGGCATGGCAAGCAAAAGATAAGAAAGAGCTAGCCGCCCAAGTGCACCGCTTACATGGCGCATGTTGCTATGCCGGGGTACCAAAGTTGAAGGCGATTGTGGCTGCTGTCGAGGGAATTCTAAAACAGCAGTATTCATTAGAGGAGGTTGAGCCGGAGTACTTCGAAATGTTCGACTTACTAACTCAGTTGATCGATTCTCCGCCCCCGGGGCTAACCGACTCAAGCACCACCGTTGCCAACGCGTAGTGGCGTTCATCTGACAAACTTAACCAACACGCGCTAACCCCACGTTGGTTCGCTAGCGTTTTTGCTTGCCCCGAAAGACTCAATAGCGGGCGTCCAGCGGCGTCGTTGGTCACTTCAAAATCTTGAAAGGTCACACCCGCAGCAATGCCAGTGCCAATTGCCTTGGCCGCGGCTTCTTTAGCCGCAAAGCGTTTTGCTAAAAAGCGGGCGGGCTGTTTGTGTTGTTGGAATTGACTTAGCTCAGACGCCGTTAAGATGCGCGCAGCAAAGCGCTCAGGTGTGCGCGCCAGAACCTGCTCTATACGAGCAATTTCGACTAAGTCATTACCAATCCCAACAATAGCCATGAGGTAGGTCTTAAAACTCCAGTGAGCCGTCGATGCTCACCTGAGTACGTGCTTCAACCATCAGTTTTTTCATCGTTGCTACGGCTTCTGGCAAACCGGAATAAACCGCGCGGGCAACAATCGAGTGTCCAATATTCAGCTCTTCAATTTGCGGGATCGCGGCAATTGGCGCGACGTTGTGATAATGCAAACCATGACCTGCATTCACCTTGATTCCCAAACCGTCGGCAAACTCTGCTCCGGCCTGAATTTTGGTTAGCTCAAGCAATTGTGCTTGATCATCTTCGGCGTCCGCATAAGCGCCTGTGTGTAATTCGATATAAGGCGCTCCAACCGCTTTTGCCGCTTCAATTTGATCGGGCTCAGCATCAATAAATAATGAGACTTTAATACCAACATCGGCGAGTTGTGCCACAACCTCAGCAATACGGGCTTGATTACCAACGACGTCGAGACCGCCTTCGGTGGTCAGCTCCTCGCGTTTCTCCGGCACGACACAAACAAATTCCGGTTTAATACGGCGAGCAATAGCCACCATTTCATCGGTTGCTGCCATTTCCAGATTCATACGGGTTTTAATGGTATGAGCAAGAATTTCAACATCGCGGTCTTGGATGTGGCGACGATCTTCACGCAAATGAATGGTAATACCATCGGCACCAGCTTGCTCAGCCAAACTGGCTGCATGAACGGTATCGGGATAAACAGCTTTACGGACTTGTCGTAATGTAGCGACGTGATCGATGTTTACACCCAAGTAAATTTGTTTCACACCTTGCCTCTTTTCATTTGTAACCAAACCTGACGACTCTTCAGGGGCCGCCCTGCCAGTAACGGCTCGAGCCGCTGCCGGATTAATATTTTGGCAGCTTTTGCCACCTCAGGCAGCTGATAATCTGCCTGTTCAATATGTTGTAGATGCCAGCCTAAAATCGAGCTCGGATATTCCGTTTGCAATAACCCTTGTTGCGGATCCCATTGATAATAAGCATCTGGATCTATTTGGGCCAAATCATTCAAACCATAACCAAGATGGTTGAGTAGTTCATGCTCAAATCGGCGAAGCGTTGGCTCTAAACGTTGTTGCGGATCGGCTAAACAATCAATCGCTTGCGCGTAGTATGCAAAGACTGGCTCGGCCGCTTCCATCGGCTCTAACAAGCGGCTCACTAATTCATTCAAATAAAAGCCAGCTAAGGTTTGGTCGCCCTGCAGTTGAAATGACGCGCTAGCCGTTTCTGCCGCCTGTAACTGACCAAGTTCTGACTTGGCTTGCCAGCTCAACAGCAACGGCGTAAACGGCTGAAGAATAGCTGCTAGGGGCTGTCGCTTACGGCGCAAACCTCGAGCAACTAAACGCAACAAACCATGGTGCTGGGTTAGCACGTCGATAAGTGCCGAGTCTTCTCGATAAGGTCGCCGACTCAGCAGATAGGCGGGCTCAAGTTGTGCCCTAGTCCTCGCCATATCCTAAGCTGCGCAAGGCGCGTTCATCATCGGCCCAACCACTTTTGGTTTTCACCCAAATTTGCAAAAATACTTTTTGCTGGAACAAGTCTTCCATATCGAGGCGAGCTTCTCGGCCAATGGTTTTAAGCTTCTCTCCGCCTTTGCCAATCACCATGCGTTTTTGTGAATCGCGCTCGACCAATACCAACGCATTAAGCTCAGCAATGCCTTTTTCATTCACCACAAAACGTTCGATTTCAACGGTGACACTGTACGGCAGTTCGTCACCCGTAAACCGCATGAGCTTTTCGCGAACAATTTCGGCCGCCATAAAACGCTGAGAACGGTCGGTCACATAATCTTCTGGGAAGAAGTGCTCACACGGCGGCAGATCGGCCATAATGATTTTCATCAAGGCATCAACATTGTCACCTTTCTCTGCTGAGATCGGCATGATGTGATCGAATTCCATACGGCTTGATAGGCGCTGCAATATTGGTAACAACTGCGCCTTATCTTTAAATTGATCGGCTTTGTTAATCGCGGCAATAACTTGTACACGCTGCGGTAAGCGTTTGAGCTTTTCCACCACCATGTCATCATCATCGGTCCATTGATCGCTATCGCATAAAAAGATCACAGTTTCGATATCGGTCATGCTAGAAGACGCCGCACGATTCATTAATCGGTTAATGGCGCGCTTCTCTTCTTTGTGCAAACCCGGCGTATCAACAAACACCACCTGATCATTACCTTCGGTATAAATGCCGGTAATACGGTGACGAGTAGTTTGTGGCTTCTTCGATGTGATACTGATTTTTTGGCCGAGAATTTGATTTAACAACGTTGATTTACCAACGTTTGGCCGCCCAACGATTGCCACCATGGCGGCGCGTTGACCGTTTGCTTGCTGTTTAGTCATTGGTTAATAACCTTTGCAGCACTTGTTCGGCGGCTGCTTGCTCTGCTTTACGACGGCTAGAACCCTGTGCAATCACAGGCTCAGCGTCTTCAATGGTGCAACTAACGGTGAAGGTTTGTTTGTGCGCCTGCCCCGTGGTGTTGGTTACCAGATACGTTGGCAACGCGAGTTTGTGCGCTTGCAAATGTTCTTGTAGACGCGTTTTCGGATCTTTCTGGTTGTTGCCTGGCGATATGTTGGCTAAACGCGGTTGATACCAGCTCAGCACCATGGCTTTGGCCACATCAATACCGGCGTCTAAAAACACCGCACCGATAATAGCTTCAACCGAATCGGCGAGAATGGACTCGCGACGGAAACCGCCACTTTTAAGTTCACCCGGCCCTAGTTTGAGGTAATCGCCCAAACCAAAATCTTGCGCCAACTCGGCCAGTGTTTGACCACGAACTAAGGTTGCGCGCATGCGACTCAAATCGCCTTCATCTTGTTCAGGAAAAGCATGATAAAGGGCTTCGGCTATCACCACGCCCAGTACGGCATCGCCTAAAAATTCAAGCCGCTCATTATGTATTGCAGCAGCACTACGGTGAGTAAGCGCTTGCTCTAATAACGACGGCTCGGCGAATTGATGCCCGACTATCGTTTGTAGTCGGGTGATGTTGACGGCGTTTAACGCCATTATTCAATGCTTCCTAAACGTTCGAAGCGAACGCCTGTTGGGATCCAACCTGGCAACCAAGAGTCTTCGCTGCGTTCAAATTCAAAGCTCATCCAGATGAACACGGCTTTGCCCACCAAGTAGTCTTCCGGCACAAATCCCCAGAAACGACTATCGCGGGAATTATCGCGGTTATCACCCAGTACAAAGTATGAATTGGCTGGAACTTTCCACTCATCTGATTGAGTGCCCGGTTGAGTAAAGTATTCAGTAATGCGATCAGGAATAGCCGGGTTAACCAACAACTCATGACTCGCATCACCAAGCTGTGAGTGCCCTTGGATCAACGGGAATGGCCCTTGGAAGTATTGGCTTTTGGCCTGGCCGGTCATCTCAACCGGCGTGTAGCCAGAACACTTAGCCCCTTCACAAGCAGGTTTAACGTAAAGCTGCTTATCACGATAAATAATCGAATCACCAGGGAGTCCAACAACACGTTTGATGTAATCAACGTTCGGTGACTCGGGATACTTAAAGACGATGACGTCGCCACGTTGAGGGCGACCAGTTTCCACGAGTTCTTTGCGTAATAGTGGCTCACGGAGGCCATAGGCAAATTTTTCAACCAGAATGAAGTCGCCTTTGAGCAAGGTCGGCATCATCGAGCCTGATGGGATTTGAAACGGCTCATAAATGAATGAACGCAAGATCAGCACGAAAGCCAACACAGGGAAAACCGATACCGCGGTGTCAATCCAGCCCGGTATTTCAGTCAGCTTGGCTTTGGCATCATCGGGCAGACCCGTTTCGGTATGGGCGTCGCCGGTCGCTAAAGCTTCAGCACGCTTTTTACTCCAAACCCAACGTTCCAGCGCATAGATAATGCCGCTGAATAAAGTCAGGAAGAACAAGATCTGTGAAAAATATGTGGCCATGAATGTCCCTATTTACCGTCAACTTTAAGGATTGCCAGAAACGCTTCTTGCGGCACTTCTACATTGCCGACCTGCTTCATGCGCTTCTTACCTTCTTTCTGTTTCGCCAGTAGTTTTTTCTTACGACTGATGTCACCACCATAACATTTAGCAATCACGTTCTTACGCATTTGCTTCACCGTCGAGCGGGCAATGACGTGGTTGCCAATCGCAGCTTGAATTGCCACATCAAACATTTGACGCGGGATCAGCTCGCGCATTTTTTCCACCACTGCTCGTCCACGGCTTTGTGCGCTATCGGCATGACAGATGATTGCTAACGCATCAACCCGATCACCATTGATCAGAATATCCACTCTAACCATTTTCGCTTCTTGAAAATGTTTAAAATTGTAATCAAGTGATGCATAACCACGACTGGTTGATTTCAGTCGGTCAAAGAAATCCAAGACCACTTCGCCCATTGGAATGTCGTAATTCAATGAGACTTGGTTACCGTGGTAACTCATATTGGTTTGCACGCCCCGTTTTTCCACGCACAAAGTAATCACGTTGCCCAAATGTTCTTGTGGTACAAGAATATTGACGTCAGCAATCGGCTCTCGGATTTCCTCGATGTTGTTAATGGGTGGCAGTTTGGCTGGACTATCAACCATTTCGACAGAACCATCATTCACCACAACTTGATAAACAACCGTTGGCGCCGTGGTAATCAGTTCAAGATCGTACTCGCGCTCCAAGCGTTCTTGGATGATTTCCATATGCAGCATACCGAGGAAACCACAACGAAAACCAAAGCCCAATGCAGCTGAGCTTTCTGGTTCGTAGAACAGCGAGGCATCGTTAAGGCTTAATTTTGCCAGCGCATCTCGGAACGCTTCGTAATCATCGGAGCTAATAGGGAACAAACCTGCGTATACCTGCGGCTTCACTTTTTGGAAACCAGGCAAAGCGGTCTCACATGGATTGCGAGTCAGGGTCAGGGTATCGCCAACTGGCGCGCCCAAAATTTCTTTCATGCCACAGACAACCCAGCCAACTTCGCCGGTACGCAACACACCGGTATCGGTTTGTTTCGGCGTAAAAATACCAATGCGGTCAATACCCCAGTCTTGGCCAGTACTCTTAACGCGAATTTTATCGCCCTTTTTCAGCTCGCCGTTTTTAACGCGAACCAAGGACACAACGCCTAAGTAGGAATCAAACCACGAGTCGATGATCAAAGCCTGTGTTGCTTGCTCTTCATGGCCTTCAGGCGCAGGAATAGACTGCACAATACGCTCTAATACATCTTCAATACCAATACCAGTCTTAGCGGAACAACGCACCGCATCAATGGCGTCGATACCGACAATATCTTCGATTTCTTCGGCAACGCGATCCGGATCGGCCTGCGGCAAGTCAATCTTGTTAAGGATTGGCACCACTTCCAAATCCATTTCAATGGCGGTGTAACAGTTGGCGAGGGTTTGTGCTTCAACGCCTTGGCCGGCATCGACCACCAGCAGCGCGCCTTCACAGGCTGCTAGTGAACGCGACACTTCATAAGAAAAGTCAACGTGGCCTGGAGTATCAATGAAGTTGAGCTGGTAGGTTTCACCGTCTTTAGCCGTGTAATTCAGAGTAACCGACTGGGCTTTAATGGTGATACCCCGTTCGCGCTCCAAATCCATGGAATCCAGTACCTGTGAGGCCATTTCACGATCACTTAAACCGCCACAATGCTGAATCAAGCGATCGGAAAGCGTCGACTTACCATGATCGATGTGGGCGATGATCGAGAAATTACGAATATGCGTTTGCTTCATTGGGTCTGAACTGCCTAGCTAGAGTTAATTCTAAGGGCGGAGATTGTACTTAAAATAAGCCGTTGAGACTAGGATTGTAGGACTTTCAGCGTTAGCTGCTAACTTCTGTTGCTGTAATTGTATGGTGAAGCCGTTTAATGTGAGGTTCAAACCATTGATGAGACTGAATTTTACGATGCCACCAGCGAGCTATTGTAAAGCCCGCGACACCGGCACTCGCAGCCAGCACTACCACCCAAAGCTCATGTTGCGCGAGTAATTCCACCAATAACCATTGGCCAATACCGGCGCCAATCAAAATAGCGAGCAGTGGCACCACAAACATTAAGCCCGCTGCCGTGAGCAAACCTTGCTCAGGCAACGCCACAATAACTTGTTGGCCGATGGCGACTGGCTCATCGAATGGTAACGACAAACGGTGATAGCGATTCGACAACGCTCGGTTTACTTGCCCGTTGCCACAGTCTTTGTCAGCACATTGATCGCAGCTACTGCGCCGCAAAGCTTCCACAGTGATAGTACCCTGGTTGACCGCAACAACAGTGGCAACGGTTTCTATCACGGGGCCTTACCCGGTAATGAGCTATTGGCCACAACGGGGTGCACGCTCTCAACAATGCGAGTAATGGTTTCAATAGGTAATTTGCCAATCACAGCAACTTCAACGCCATCTTTGGCTACCGTCACCAAATGAGTCGCACCTTTACTGACGCCAGCTTGACCCGGCTTTTCATCAGCCGCAGAGCCGACATAAACAGATACAGAGCTGATGCCGTCGCTGTAGAGTTGGTAATCAACAAGGTCTTTGGTCACACCAAGGCGATGACGATCACGGCCAATCAATTCAAAACCTTCGGGCAGATACCCCGTTACCCAGCGAATTCGGCCATTACCGCTAACCTGCTGCGATTCCATCAAGGGCACCGGCGCAGGTAAATCAAGGGCTGCTAATTGTTGAACCACCGCGCTTGGTGTTTCTGAATACTGCATTGAAACAACTTGAATATGCTCCAATGGCTCACCGCTTGGGGACACAATATCGGCACGCAATAGCATGCCATGCTCGGCATCAAGCCACACCCAAATGGCGTAACGATCCGCTTCGTTCGGTTCGATTCGAATGAGTTGCGCTGAGCGTCCTAAAACCCGGTTACGGCCACCTAACACAAACTGATAGCTGCGTTTTAGAATCGATACATCGGTGATAAAGGCGCGCGGAATAGGCCCTACCGCACGTTGACCAGCAACGGAATAAGGTGGTTCATCATGCTGAAAATAAGTAACCACGCCATCGCGATGAAGGATTTCCCGCTCAGGACCATTCAAGTAATTCACGTAAACCAATGTTTCGCCATCAACAATGCCGTGTTCGATAGCGATCGGCTCAAAATGCTGTTGATTTACGCGTATCACCGAGAGTGAGTAGTTTGCCGCTTGGAACGTCTGACCCATTCGTTGTAACCAGGCTTCAGCAGTCGCCACGGTCGCGATGGTTTCTGTGGGTTCAACGATAGAAACGGTCGGCTCTTCGGGAGGCTCGGCATGAGCACCTAAAGACACCAATAAGGAAAAGAGGAAAAGCGCTGCAGCGATCATTGGCTGCAGCGAGTATTGATTATTGCTGAGGTTGTTCAGTGGTTGAACTCTTTGCATCGTGTTGATTAGCAGCTTGGGCAGTTTCTTGCGGCTGCTGAATTCTCATTTGAAGCTCATGGTCTTGGAAATATGCATTAATTCGACGTCGTTGTTCAATCAATCTTTGTCGAGTTTCTGCTTGAGACTGCATACTGGAGCTGCCAGCAGGTGTTGCATTCAAGCTCACCGGTGAGGTGCTCACGCCCATTACAGGGTTAGTGTTGAGTACAGGTAGAGGTTGTTCTTCGGATTGTTGACCGGTTTGTTGCACGCCAACAATGGCAACAGCTGCAACAGTAGCGGCAATCGCATACTGGCCCACTTGGCGGAACATACGAACCACTTTACCTGGCACCTTAACTGCTCGTTTTTCAGCAGAAGGTTTGGGCGCCAAAACAGTTGGTTCATCGGCAATGGCAGCTGAGACCTGAGCAGTAAAATCTGCTGAGAGAATGGTAACATCATCACCACGAATGGCATCACTTACGGTGTGGTGACGTGCCCATTGCTGTTGAAGCTCTGGATCATCCAGAAGTGCATCAATCATCTTGTCGTCTAGCTGTTCATCAACCAGAGCAGATACCCGTTCGAACTTGTCAGTCATACTAAACACCGTGCCTTTTGAGGCTTATATCTATTAGCGCTGAATAAGCGGTTGCAGCCGCTTGTCAATTGTTTCTCTCGCTCGGAATATTCGTGATCGTACTGTCCCAACAGGACAATCCATCACGCCGGCGATCTCTTCGTAACTCATACCTTCAAGCTCACGCAACGTAATTGCTGTGCGCAGATCATCGGGCAGGTTTTCAATAGCTTCGAACAACACTTGTCTGATTTCATCGGATAAAGCTTCACGTTCTGGTGTTGCCACCTCATGTAAAACTTCGCCACCTTCGTAAAACTCAGCATCCTGAGCATCAACATCGGCAGCTGGCGGACGACGCCCCTGCGAAACCAAATAGTTCTTCGCGCTATTTACTGCGATTCGGTACAGCCAAGTATAAAAAGCACTTTCACCACGGAAATTACCTAATGCTCGGTACGCTTTGATGAAAGCTTCTTGCGCCACATCTTGAACCTCAGCTGGGTTCTTTACGTATCGAGAAATAAGGTTTGCCACTTTATGCTGGTACTTTTGCACCAACAAATCGAAAGCTCGCTTATCACCTTGCTGCACGCGTTCGACCAACTTCTGGTCGATACTCTGCTCGCTCATTCGAGCCGATTCTCCTATGCAATCCGATTACTGCAACTTCGCCGGCTCGTGTGGCGATACAAGTCAGACCCACGAGTTTGAGAAAAGTTCGGATAAAAATTAAAAAAAATATGACTTCAAATATGAGAGTTGTGTAATGGGAAGCCAACTTCCGCTAACATAACAAGGACTAATACCTGTCGCCAGTAACTTGATGAAACAATCCGCTGATTATACCTGTGATGTACTCATTATCGGAAGCGGTGCTGCAGGCCTTACTGCAGCGCTACGGCTCGCCAACGATGCCAAAGTGCTCGTACTAAGTAAAGGCCCGTTGACCGAAGGTGCCACCTATTATGCCCAAGGTGGGATCGCTGCAGTGTTTGATGAGACCGATAGTATCTCTTCCCACGTTGCCGATACGTTGGATGCCGGCGCAGACTTATGTGACGAAGAGGCGGTACTCTACACTGCTTCTCGCGCTCGCCAAAGTATTCAGTTCCTGATTGACAAAGGCGTGCCGTTTGATACCGAACGCGATGACAACGGCCAGCTTCGTTATCATCTCACTCGAGAGGGTGGCCACAGCCACCGGCGAATTCTTCATGCCGCCGACGCGACCGGCAAAGCCGTACAAACGACCTTGGTCGATGCAGTGCGCGCTCACAGTAACATTACTTTGCTCGAACGCTATAACGCAGTTGATCTCATTACCGGCCATAAACTTGGCCTGGATGAAAATAAAGTACACGGTGCCTACATTTGGAACCGAGACAAAGAGCATGTCGAAACCATCCGTGCTCGCTTTGTGATTTTAGCAACCGGCGGCGCATCGAAGGTATACCAGTACACAAGTAATCCAGACGTGGCATCAGGCGATGGTATCGCCATGGCATGGCGCGCGGGTTGTCGCGTGGCGAACATGGAATTCAATCAATTCCACCCCACCTGCTTGTTTCACCCTGAAGCCCGTAACTACTTGCTGACCGAAGCGCTGCGAGGTGAAGGCGCTCATCTTAAATTGCCAAGTGGTGAACGCTTCATGCATCGCTTTGATGAGCGTTTAGAGCTTGCTCCTCGCGATATTGTGGCTCGTGCCATTGACTATGAAATGAAGCGACTCGGCGCTGACTGTGTCTACTTGGATATTTCCCACAAGCCAGCAGACTTCGTCAAAAGCCACTTCCCAACCATTTACGAAAAATTAAAATCACTGGGCATCGACATTACGTCTCAATCCATTCCAGTTGTGCCCGCAGCACACTACACATGTGGTGGCGTTATGGTCGACTTCGATGGTCGTACCGACTTAGAAGGGCTTTATGCCATTGGTGAAGTTAGCTACACCGGCTTGCACGGCGCCAACCGTATGGCAAGTAATTCGTTGCTGGAATGTGTCGTGTTTGCGGAAGCTGCGGCTCAACATATCACCCAACAATTAACCACCCCGTGTGCACTTGTTGATATTCCTAACTGGGATGACAGCCAAGTTTCTGACTCTGACGAAGAAGTTGTGATTCAGCATAACTGGCATGAACTACGCCTATTTATGTGGGATTACGTTGGTATTGTTCGTTCCGACAAGCGATTACAGCGAGCGTTGCGACGCATTCGATTATTGCAGCAAGAAGTTTATGAGTACTACTCGCATTTTAAAGTGAGTAATAACTTACTCGAGCTGAGAAACTTGCTGCAAGTGGCGGAATTGATTGTGCTATGCGCCATTGAGCGAAAAGAAAGTCGAGGCTTGCACTTTACGTTGGATCACTTGGAGCGATTAGAGAACAGTGCCCCAACCATTCTTAAGCCGGAGCCGATCAAACCCTCTCCACCATCACTCTAACGAGCCATGCTTTTGCCCTACCAGCTGGTGTCTTCGTTGAAGCAATGAGGCACTGAGCTGGCGAAAGTCATCTGGGCCTACTGCATCTCGCATAATGAGCAATTGACGGCGGCGCCCATCATGCTCAAGGCAAATAAGAATTGCCAGATCGCTCAATAGCAAAGGAAGTTGCACTTCCCCATGCAAATTTTCTTCAGTGTATTGAACCGTCACCTGACCATCTTGGGAAAGTAACAAGTAGCCTTCGAGCCGACGGGCTTTCCGAATAAGTAAAGCGCACAGCCACAATATCGACGGGATCAATATGATGGCAGCCCAACCGTGTGTCCAAGCCCCATAGCGATAGACCACGGCCAAGATTGCGAGTAGCGCTAAAGTCATCGACATCACTGCCAATTGCGCCACCCGAGAGGGTTTGAAATTAGCGGAGCAAGCTGCGGTTGTAGTCGACAATACGCTTTACCATAGCGGCTAAAGCCGCATCTTCGCAGCTTTCATGCCCCATAATCCAAGCAAACAACTCAGGATCATCACAGGCCAATAGGCGCTCAAAATCTTGCTGACATTGTGGCGTCAAGTTGGCGAACTCATTGTCGAAAAAGGGTTCTAGAATCACGTCCAACTCCAGCATGCCGCGACGGCAGCCCCACCGTAAACGCGCCATATTGGCATCTTGAGCAGTCATGTTTAGCCTCTCTATTCAATTCATTAAAGGCTATCATAACAGTGGAAGGGAGCTGACCCAATATCCCTATTGGCTCTTGAAATTTGTGTCGGCCGCCCTCATTTTATTCTCTATAGATAATTTTGGATTTGCCCGCTATGCCCAAGCCATACCGCCTTTCTCAACTCGGAGTGATACAGGTCACCGGAGATGATCAACGCAGCTACCTGCAAGGTCAGTTAACCTGTGATATGAGCCAACTTGATCAACAGCATTGGTTGGCGGGTTGCCACTGCGATGCAAAAGGCAAAATGTGGAGTAATTTCATATTGCTGCAAGCGGATGAAGGCTTATTCATGGTCATGCATCGTGCGGTATTGCCTGCTAGCTTAGCTGCCCTGCAGAAGTTTGGCGTATTCGCCAAGGTCGATATCACTGACGTATCGGCGGATATCGCAGTCTATGGTCAGCTCACTGCTGATGTTCAGTATCCTGCCTTAGCAACGGCCACGTTGCCCTTTGGCCAGTTATGGCTAGCGAACAATGACCTTGATGCGGATAGCGATGACAGCCCTTGGCAAATAGCACAAATCCAAGCGGGCTGGCCCCTGCTCTGCGATTCTGAGCACGTGGGTGAATTAGTGCCACAAATGCTAAACCAAGCCGCGATTGGCGCAGTCAGCTTTAAGAAAGGTTGTTATATCGGCCAAGAAACAGTCGCCAGAATGCAGTATTTGGGAAAACAAAAGCGCGCGACCTTTTACCTGACAGCAACTGCGGCAGAAGAATTCCACATTAGCGGCAACAATCAGTTAGAGATCAGTCGCAATGGGAACTGGCGTAAAGCGGGCACATTGCTCAATAGCGTGTTAGATCAAGATGGCAAGTTGCACACGCTTGCGGTACTGGCAAGTGATGCGAGCAATGAAGAAAGCTACCGGCTGGTCGATGAAACAGAAGCAAGCATTGCGTTAAGCCTGCAACCGTTACCTTATGAGCCGATGCCTAGCAGCGACTAATATTCACTTCTCGATTAGTCGCAGGTCGTATCTTGATCTGCGACGTTTACCAGCTCAGACACGATTAAGGTTTCCACCTCACTGCCCTCTTCCATGCCCGGTAGAACCTTAAGCTTTCCAGCAACCGTCATATGCAATGGCTCACCAGGGCCGGCTCTGTTCTGCATATAAGCTTGCTCTAGGCGCAGTCCGCCTTGGTCTTGAGCAACGGGCCATCGCTTACCTGTGACACATTCCTGAAATACAGCCGCATCCGCCATATACCGATAATCACCGATGAGCTGAATAGCCAAATCAAGTGATGGCATTGGCGCATCGAGTAATAACGGTGGCGCGGGCAACTTTGCACTGCCAGCAGCTAAAAGTGGCTCTAAACCATTTTGATGACGACGAAACCAATAAGACTGACCATCTGAAGCCGTTAACGTCAGTACTGGCCCCTGCTGCTTCCAACCACCAAACGAGGCATGCTTGCCCGCAGAATCTAACATCAAGAAGGTATTGTCAGCCTCCAAACCTAGATGTACTGGGCCATTTGGGCAATCAGCACAAACAAGCTCGCCATAAAAGGTTTGTTGTGAGCGCTCATTAAGTGTTGGTTTACGCCGCTGTACAGGTTCAACTTCCACTTGAACCGAGCCGGACTGCATTGGCTCAACGCCATAGTGACGGGTACTCGTGAACAGCAGCTTGTCATCAACATGGATGCTTGCGCGAATCGAATAACGATGCCCAGCTTCAACTTGAGATTTCATTAAAGCTAGCTTGAATGGTACGGGGACTTGCTTGCCATTCAGCGCTACAGCATAACTTGCCATTTGCTTGGCGGGCGCATCGGCTAGAGACACATCGTTGAGCACCACGGTTAGCATCGCACGCGGTGATAGTGCCATTCGCTGATGGTAAGTTACGTCGCCACTGATCACTGCAAGTTGTTCGTCAGCGCGCGCAAACTCGCCAGCCATGCGACCATCACCAACCAACGTAAATTGAGCTTGGGAAAACGATTGAATGTCGTATTCGACAATATGGGTTTCGGACTGGAGCGTAGAGTCTGTGATGAGAATTAAGCGTTGCGATTGGGCATCATATTGCCAACGCTCGCCTTGCTCATTGGCAATTCCCACCAGACTCAAATCGCCGTCGGGATGAAGCACCACTCCCTGTTGGTGACCATCTTGCGTTTGCAACCAAGCTCCGCTGAGCTCAGCATGTGTTGGTGGTGAAGGCTGGCAGCCAACGATGGTCACCATCACTCCAATAAGCACGGCAAATAACCTACAACCCAACATCACTACTCCTTGTAGACCAGCTAACGTTAGCCGCCCAACTTAATCCGTTTTAACATCGCCGAAGATACAATGTTTAGCATAGTCGCCAGCTTCCGTTGCAGACCATTCAGATTTATCTTTTTTTTCAAGCTGCTGGCACCAAGCTTGACTACCAACTTCAGCACTACATGCCTGTAGAAGAACAGCCGCAAACACAGCGGCGCCCATTTTAATAATGCGCACAATCAAATCCTTTAATAGTTTTCGGGAACAACATGAATAATCGAATGCGACTGCAAATTCAACAGTCAACATTCGATAAGAAGGAAAAGATTACCAATTGAGGGTTAACGTCTGATCGACGTAATTGACAATACCTTGATGTTTAACCAAAAAATCAGTGCCTAAAATTCCCACTACCGGCTCGTTGGCCGTAATACGGCGGATATGGTGTAAGTCGGTCGTATAAAACTCTGGTGTTGGAAAGACCGCCATGCCGATTTCGAGATCAACCACATCAAGATTACGCATGGTCTGTCGTTTAGTCCCCAAACCTGCCAATTTGATATTGTTGCGCGATGAACTTATTTCGAGGCCAAGCGCTCGGGCCGTGCGTTTATCAAGCAGGGAGATACCGGCTGCAGTATCAATTAATAAAGCGCTTGGCTGCATGCCATTAAACGACACTTCAATAATTAAATGGCCGCTATCAGCAAACGAGAACGGCACAATCACTTGTTGATCTGCTCGTTCATCAATTTGAGTTAGTGGATCTAGCTGCTCAGCATTAGCGCTTCCTGCGAGTATCAACATCCATAGTGGCACCAGCAACCAAGTTAACTTGGTCATGGTTCACCTCCGAATTTGGCTCAAACAAAATTTCCCAACGGGAACTTATTAATAATTATGTCATATGGATGTAATAGTGCAGGTTCGGCGGCGGGGTTTCTCGATCTGAATCAATAGAGTTGGGATCTAGCGCAAGCAAGGCTCACAGAAAAGCAAAAAGCCAGACAATAGTCTGGCTTTTAACGTTCTTGGGGGTGCCGTTACTGAGTGGTTACTGGCGTAATGCTCGCTCACCACGTGCAATACCCGCAACACCTGTTCGAACAATCTCGACAATCTCGGTGGTATCACGAACCGCGGCGATGAATGCATCTAGCTTATCGCTTGGGCCAGTCAGCTGAACCGTATACAACGAGTTGGTGACGTCAACCACCTGCCCGCGAAAGATGTCCACCGTACGTTTGACTTCTTCTCGCGTCGCATTGCCATTCGCCCGTAACTTGGCCAACATCAATTCACGTTCAACATGGGCACCTTCAGACAGGTCTGCCACCTTCAACACGTCAACGAGTTTGTTAACTTGCTTGGTGATTTGCTCAATAACCTGATCGTCGCCCATTGTCGTAATCGTAATACGTGACAAGGTTTCATCATCAGTGGGCGCAACCGTTAGTGATTCAATGTTGTAGCCGCGTTGAGAAAACAAGCCAACGATACGAGACAAAGCGCCGGGCTCATTTTCTAGCAAAATCGATAGAATTCGTCTCATGAGGTGCGCTCCGTTTTCGAAAGCCACATATCATCCATGGCGCCAAACTTAATTTGCATTGGATAGACGTGCTCAGCTGGGTCAATCCGGATATCCATAAAGACTAGCCTGTCTTTCATTGCAAATGCATCGGTCATGGCTTGCTCTAGTTCGGCCGGATCATCCACCCGCATACCGACATGGCCATAAGCCTCTGCCAATTTCACAAAATCAGGCATCGACTCCATGTATGAATGAGAACGACGGCCAGAGTAGAACATTTCCTGCCACTGTTTCACCATGCCCAGCGCCGCATTATTCAATGAAATAATTTTCACTGGAATGTTGTATTGCAAACAGGTGGATAGCTCTTGAATGTTCATCTGAATTGAACCATCACCGGTAATCACTGCCACTTGCGCATCAGGAAAAGCAGTTTTTACCCCCATGGCGGCCGGAAAGCCAAAGCCCATGGTGCCGAGACCGCCAGAGTTAATCCATTGGCGAGTCTTCTTAAACGGATAGTACAAGGCTGCAAACATCTGATGCTGACCAACATCGGAGCAAACGTACGCTTCGCCTTTAGTCACTTTATATAGTGTTTCAACCGCGAACTGAGGTTTGATTTTGTCGGTCGACGGCTCGTAACTCAGGCATTTGCGAGAACGCCACTCGTTAATGGTTTGCCACCACTCAGCTAATGCTTGCTGATCGAGTTGTTCTTTTGACTCTTCGATCTGCTGCATCATTTGTTCGAGTACGGTATCGATAGCACCAACAATCGGAATATGGGCCGATACAGTTTTAGAAATACTCGTTGGGTCGATATCAACGTGAATAATTTGTGCATCGGGGCAAAATTTAGTGACGTTGTTGGTCACGCGATCATCAAAACGCGCCCCCAATGCCACAATGACATCAGACTTATGCATGCTCATGTTTGCTTCATAAGTACCATGCATACCCAGCATGCCAAGGAATTGCTCATGCTCACCGGAAATCGCACCTAACCCCATCAACGTATTGGTGATTGGCAGGTTGAGTTTTTCAACGAAATCGGTGACCAATTGCTGAGCTTCAGACGCCACTGCGCCGCCGCCCACGTATACTACCGGCTTCTTTGCCGCCATGATGGCCGATACCGCTTTTTTGATCTGCCGAGAATGGCCCCGAGTTGTCGGGTTGTACGAGCGCATATTGACAGTTTCCGGAAATTTATACGGAAACTTCAACTGAGGATTTTGGACGTCTTTTGGCAAATCAACCACGACCGGCCCAGGACGACCTGTCGAGGCAATATAGAAAGCTTTGCGAATGGCTTCAGGAATGTCTTCGGCATGTTTGACCAAGAAACTATGTTTTACGATGGGTCGGGAACAACCAATCATATCGGTTTCTTGGAATGCGTCATTACCGATCAGGCTAGTTGGTACCTGACCCGACAACACGACCATTGGAATAGAATCCATATAAGCTGTGGCAATACCAGTAATTGTATTGGTCGCGCCAGGACCGGAAGTCACTAGACAAGCACCGACTTCGCCGGTTGAGCGCGCATAGCCATCGGCCATATGGACCGCAGCTTGTTCATGGCGCACTAGAATATGTTCGATGTCACTGTGCTGAAACAGGGCATCGTAAATGTCCAACACAGAACCACCAGGGTAGCCGAAAAGGTGTTTTACACCGAGATCGGTAAGGGTTCTTACCACCATCTCGGCGCCAGATAATTGTTCCACGCGAGGGCCTCTTAACTATTATTTTTAAAATTTGACACCTTGGTATTGTCAACCCCAATTTAAAACAAATTTTAAATTAAAAGGTAAAGCTGACGTTACAGCGCAAGAGTGCAGTAAATAAGGGGTTAAAGTCAATCAGTTTCAATCTTATCCGTTAGAAAACTGTCTAAAATAAAAGCCTCTGGCTTCGTGTTTAAAATGCCTTAAACCAACGACCAATCTTAATACTGGCGCACATTAACAAAACCGCAATGGCTGGTCTTATCTGCGAATCACACCATTGAGTGGTATAAACTGCCGCTATTTTAATCACAGAGCATTCAAACGGCCATTTTAGTTGGTCATGTTGTGGAACAAAGTCATGGTTTTAGAAACTTTCTACCAATGCCAACAAGGCACCGTCACAATTACTGCAGAGCAAGCATCTCGTTTTGCCAAGCGCGTGGCGGGTGATTTCAACCCCATCCATGACGCTGATGCCAAACGTTTCTGTGTGCCTGGCGATTTGTTATTTGCCGTTGTTCTTAAAGAATACGGCATTCAGCAAACAATGGATTTTAAATTTGAAGGGATGCTCAGCGCCGATCGCACCATTTCCTTACCCGATGCCAGCTTAAATCAATTTTCCATCCAAGACGTTGAATCGGATAAGACCTACCTGCAAGTCAGCCGCGCTGGTGCTAACCGCGCCTACGATGACAGTGTAGAAGCCCTGATCCGAAATTATGTTTCGTTTTCTGGGCAGAACTTCCCGTACATTTTGGTGCCTTTAATGGAGCGCCACGATGTGATGATCAACCCTGCTCGCCCATTGGTGATGTATGAAAGCATGTCTCTCACATTAGAGACCTTGGACTTCGAACAGCCAGAACTCAGCCTCGCTAGCACTGAGCTTGACGTGAATGGCAAGCGTGGCGATGCCTACTTAAATTTTGAGATTCACGATCAAGGCAAGCTCATTGGCCAAGGCCGCAAGAAAATGGTGCTAAGTGGCTTGAGGCCGTTCTGCTCAGAACAAATGGCCGCGATGGAGCAAGCGTATTTAGAACGAAAAGAGAATGTTGGCGCCGCCTAAGTTTTGCAATGATAGCTGGCACCAATGCTTCGCATTAGTGACCAGCTTGATATTTCAGCAACAACGCCGGCGTAAAGATTAATTGCTCCTGCGCCATCCATAAGGTGCGCTGCTCATCGATACAAACGGCCTCGATTTGACCCAAGCCGGGTAACAGTTTTACTTCCAGCACTTCAAACGCTTCACTTAGACGCGCCACAAAGGGCGTCATTTTTGGCAACCCCTTACTGTTGTAGCCAACCAGCCAATAGCTTTTCTCGGCGGCGTCATAATGTGCGCCAGTTACCATCCCCGGTAAATCAGCAATCGTTGCAATGGGGCTCAGTAATTGAAGTTGCGATGCCGGCAACTGCGCCACGCGATATACCCGAGTGCGATTGGTTTGCCAGCTTTTGCTAAACAACATCAAGTCGTTGCCATTCAGTGCAATCGCTTCTGCGTCCAAGTCGTGGCGCATTGGCTCGATAGGGTGCAGCTCAAAATCAGCAAACGAAAAATTGATTTGCTCAAACATGCCCGGTTTGGACGGATGTAACGCAGTCAACGGCAAATGATAAATCTGTAGCTGGCGATTAACCCCGTGATTATTCCCAATATCGGCAATAAATAGTCGCTGGCCATCGGTTGTCATCGCTTCCCAATCACGGCTGGGAGCAATCATTGGAAAGGTGGCCTGAATCTGACCTTGATGATCTAATTCATAAACATTGGGTTCATTACCCGAGTCGTTAATGACGAATAAGCGCTCATCAGTGCAAGCCAAGCCTGACGACTCTGACACTTGTTTCGCCAGTTTGTAGCGGCCAACTTCCTCATAGGCAGCTAATTCAGCAGCTCCAGCAACATTGCAAAGTAGCCCGAAGGCAGAAATCGCAATCGCCAACAAACGCGTCGCTCCATGCATTAAATTCAAATTAAAATCCTATTTAGCCTTGTTACCACACATCATTTTCCTGCAAGCAGACTAGCAAATCACACCAGCCGATGTAACTAAGCCATTTGTTTAGATTTTGTTTCACATCAACACAACTGTACAGATAACCAGTATCCTGTTAGTTTATGCGCTATCCTGTTGCTCGGACTGTTCGATAGTGCAAGTAACAGCGTGAAAGGAAATAACTTTGCGATCTGGGGATTGGCGAATGAGGAGAAATCATGGCAGTTGAAACCCGCTATGTCGTTGTGCGCAATGGCGAGGAGGTCAGAACGTTCGTGGATAAGAAACAAGCTGATGAATATGACCGTATGTTGGATATGGCAGCGGCACTGGAAGATCTAGTGACGGCGTCCGGCATCAAAATCGACGAAGGTGAACTAGAGAAACTTGGTGTTTATCTGGCAGAAAATCGCGATGAAGTGTTGTTTGCTCTGCAAGCTAAACGTCGCCCTCAGCCGAAAAAGGTCGCCCTTAAAGCCGAGCCCGACGCGGCTTAAATAGCCCTTCGGCGGCACAATCAAGCATAAAAAAAGCTGGCAGATGCCAGCTTTTTTATTGTCGTAAGGTTAGCTTACTTTTTCTTTGCCTTGGCGTTTGGCAAATCAGTAATCGAACCTTCGTAGACTTCTGCTGCAAGACCAACAGATTCATGCAAGGTTGGGTGAGCATGAATGGTCAATGCGATATCTTCAGCATCACAGCCCATTTCGATCGCCAGACAAATTTCGCCCAACAATTCACCGGCATTCTTACCAACAACCGCGCCACCTAACAAACGATCGGTGTCTTTGTCGAAGATCAGCTTGGTCATGCCAGACTCAGCATCAGCGGCAATAGCGCGGCCAGATGCAGCCCATGGGAAAGTAGCTGTTTCGAAATTGATGCCCTTCTCTTTTGCTTCTTTCTCGGTCATACCCGCCCAAGCAACCTCTGGGTGTGTATAAGCAATCGATGGGATCAATTTAGGTTCGAAGAAGTGCTTCTTACCAGCAATGTTCTCAGCCGCAACGTGACCTTCGTGCACACCTTTGTGAGCCAACATAGGTTGACCAACAATGTCACCAATGGCAAAGATGTTCGGTACGTTGGTGCGCATTTGCTTATCAACAGAAATAAAGCCGCGCTCATCAACAGCAATGCCGGCTTTTTCAGCTTCCAACAATTTACCGTTTGGCGTACGACCTACAGCAACCAATACCGCGTCATAGCGGATTGCTGCATTTGGCGCGTTTTTGCCTTCAAAGCTGACATAGATACCGTCGTCTTTCGCTTCAACAGCGGTCACTTTGGTTTCTAGCATCAACTTGAATTTTTCTTTGATTTCACGGGTATAAACGCGAACCATGTCTTTGTCAGCGGCAGGGATCAGCTGATCCATGAACTCAACCACTTCAACTTTAGAACCCAGCGCATCGTAAACGGTACCCATTTCTAGGCCGATAATACCGCCGCCCAAGATCAACAACTTCTCTGGTACCGTTTCCAGTTTCAGTGCGTCTGTTGAATCCCAAATACGTGGGTCATTGTGTGGGATAAACGGCAATTGAATTGGGCGAGAGCCCGCCGCGATAATTGCGCTGTCGAAGTTAACGGTCGTTTTACCGTCAGCACCTTCAACTTCAATTGAGTTAGCGCCAGTGAATTTACCGTAGCCATTAACTACTTTCACTTTACGCATTTTCGCCATACCGGCCAGACCGCCAGTTAGCTTAGAAATTACTTTGTCTTTCCAGATGCGGATCTTGTTGATGTCGGTTTTTGGCTCACCAAAAACAACACCGTGCTCTGCCATGTTTTTTGAATCTTCAATCACTTCAGCAACGTGCAAAAGTGCTTTAGAAGGAATACAGCCAACATTCAAGCAAACACCACCCAAGGTATCGAAACGCTCAATCAATACGGTTTCCATACCCAAATCTGCACTGCGGAACGCAGCAGAATAGCCAGCAGGACCAGCACCAAGCACCACCACCTGCGTTTTGATTTCGTTACTCATTACGACCTCAAATTTTAATTTTGTTTTAGTTGTCCGATTTGCTCGAGGGTACGAGGCTTTCGGCAATATAACTTAGGGTCAGCTAAAACGCCAAGAGCCGGGGCGAACCCGGCTCTGACAACTGACTTTACATGACGAGGCGACGAATATCGCTCAACACGTTGTTCAGCTCGGTGATGAAACGGGCACCATCGGCACCATCAATCACCCGGTGGTCGTAAGACAATGCCAGCGGCACCATCAGACGAGGTTCAAATTCGGAACCGTTCCACTTTGGCTTAATGTCAGACTTAGACACACCCAGAATGGCCACATCCGGCGCATTCACGATTGGCGTGAACTGAGTACCACCAATACCACCCAAGCTAGAGATTGTGAAGCAGCTGCCTTGCATGTCTGCTGCAGTCAACTTACCACCGCGGGCTTTCTTACTAATGACGCCCAACTCTTGAGTAATTTCGATGATGCCTTTCTTATCGACATCGCGCAGTACTGGAACCACCAAACCGTTTGGCGTATCAACGGCCACACCAATATGAATGTATTTCTTCATATAGAGGTGATCGCCATCTGGGTCCAGCGAGCTATTGAACTTAGGATAAGTTTCTAGTGCTTTTGCGGCAGCCTTAATGATGAAGGCTAACGGCGAGACCTTGTAACCAAGATCGCGCTTCGCAGCAATTGCATTTTGCTCTTTACGGAACGCTTCCAGCTCAGTGATATCGGCTTCGTCGAACTGTGTCACATGAGGGATTGTTACCCAGTTGCGATGCAGATTCGGACCTGAGATCTTCTGAATTCGGCTTAGTTCAACCTTTTCAACTTCACCAAACTTGCTGAAGTCAACGCGAGGTTGAGCCAATACAGACAAACCTCCGCCGCTAACGTTTGCAGAGCCTGAAGACTTAGGACGAGCCAATTCAGCTTTAACATACGCTTGAACGTCTTCTTTCAGAATACGTCCTTTACGACCTGTTCCTTTCACCTTAGACAAATCAACACCGAATTCGCGCGCAATGCGACGAACAGCTGGTGACGCATGGCCTGCGGCCGATGCTTTTTGATTTGAACCCGGGTGATCAGAAACTGGTGGCGGCTTGCTGGCAGCAGCAGGCGCAGCTTTCGGTGCGGCTGGCGCAGCAGGTGCTGGAGCAGACGCAGCAGCTGGAGCTGCCGGCGCTTCGCTGACAGTTTCAACCAACGCGATTAGAGTGCCTTCGGCAACCTTTTCACCCACAGCAACTTTGATTTCTTTCACGGTACCAGCAAACGGAGCAGGCACTTCCATAGAGGCTTTGTCGCCTTCTACTTCAATCAAGCCTTGCTCAGCTTCAACGGTATCGCCAACAGCAACCAAAATAGTGGTCACGTCAACTTCATCACCGCCGATATCAGGAATGGTTACTTCCTTCACTTCGGCAACCGCTGGAGCTGCGGCAGGAGCAGCAGGTGCGGCAGCCGGAGCTTCCGCAGCTGGTGCTGAAGCAGGAGCAGCAGCGCCGGTTTCGATGCGAACAATCAAAGTACCTTCGGCAACTTTGTCACCTGTGTTAACGATGATTTCTTTCACGGTACCAGCAACGGGTGAAGGCACTTCCATAGAAGCCTTATCGCCTTCTACTTCAATCAAACCTTGCTCTACTTCAACGGTATCGCCAACAGCAACCAAAATAGTGGTCACGTCAACTTCATCACCGCCAATGTCCGGGACCGCTACGTCTTCAACCGCACCGCTTGCTGCAGGTGCAGCAGCCGGAGCTGCGGCAGGCGCTTCAGCAACAGGTGCTGGGGCAGCTTCTTCTGCAGCAGGCGCGTCAGCACCCGTTTCCAGAATCACGATCAGGCTGTCTTGGGAAACTTGATCACCCACGGCAACTTTAATTTCTTTGACGGTACCAGCGAATGGTGCTGGTACTTCCATGGAGGCTTTATCACCTTCCACTTCAATCAAACCTTGCTCTGGCTCTACTTGCTCGCCAACTTCAACGAGAATACCAATTACGTCAACGGAATCCGCGCCAACGTCTGGAACCAGAACTTCTTTCAATTCGGCCATTTGTATTCTCCTTAAGCGTACAGTGAGTAGACTTTGTCGACATCCAGACCGAACTTCTCGATCGCTTCTGGAACGACTTTAGCGTCTAGGTCACCGTTCTTAACCAACTCGCTCAGTGCTGCTACAACAATGTATGGCGCACTAACTTCGAAGTGGTCACGCAAGTTTTCGCGGCTGTCTGAACGACCGAAGCCGTCAGTACCCAGCACCTTAAATGGCGCAGGAACATAAGCACGAACCTGATCTGCGAAGATACGCATGTAGTCCGTGGCCGCGATAACTGGTACGTCTTTCTCCAGTACTTTGGCGATGTAAGGTACTTTCGCTTCTTCACCAGGGTGCAGCATGTTGAAACGTTCAGCTTCGTTACCGTCACGTGCCAACTCAGTCAGGCTGGTTGCCGAGAATACGTCAGACTCAACTTTGAACTCGTCAGCAAGAATTTGAGCTGCTTCGCGAACGTGGCGCAAAATAGAACCACAACCCAATAGCTGAACTTTCTTCTTACCGCGGCCTTTAGCTTTGATTTCATCAAGCTTGTAAAGACCTTTGATGATGCCTTCTTCAACGCCTTCTGGCATTGCTGGCTGTACGTAGTTTTCGTTCAAGGTAGTGATGTAATAAAACACATCTTCCTGACGCTCACCGTACATGCGATCCATACCTTCTTGAACAATCACAGCAATTTCGTAACCGTAGGCTGGATCGTAAGAGATACAGTTTGGAATCGTCGCTGATTGCAAGTGGCTGTGGCCATCTTCGTGCTGCAGACCTTCACCGTTTAGCGTTGTACGACCTGAAGTACCACCAATCATGAAGCCACGGGCACGCAAGTCACCAGCAGCCCAAGCTTGGTCACCAATACGTTGGAAACCGAACATGGAGTAGTAGATGTAGAACGGAATGGTTGGCGCATCGTTCACCGAGTAACTGGTAGCAGCTGCCATCCAAGAACTCATTGCACCACCTTCGTTAATGCCTTCTTGCAATACCGCACCGCTTTTATCTTCGCGGTAGTATGCAACTTGGTCGGCATCTTGTGGGGTGTACTTCTGACCACCATGGGCGTAAATACCCACCTGACGGAACAAGCCTTCCATACCAAAGGTACGAGCTTCATCCGGGATGATTGGAACAACGCGCTTACCAACACTCTTGTCTTTCAACAAGGCAGTCAAAACACGTGACAGTGCCATTGTGGTTGAGATTTCACGGCCGTTAGAACCTTCCAGAACTTGCTGGAATGCTTTCAGCTTAGGAATATCCAGCGATTCGCTGAATTTCACACGACGCTGTGGCAAGTAACCGTGTAGTGCTGCACGGCGCTCGCGCAGATAAACCATCTCAGGGCTATCTTCAGCTGGCTTGTAGTACGGCAGATCTTCAATGTCGTTATCGTTAATTGGAATGCTGAAACGATCACGGAAGTGCTTGACCGCATCCATGTTCATTTTCTTAACGTTGTGAGCGATGTTTTTACCTTCGCCCGCGTCACCCAGACCGTAACCTTTAACAGTCTTCGCCAGAATTACAGTTGGACGACCTTCAGTGGCAACCGCTTTGGCGTATGCTGCGTAAACTTTTGCTGGATCGTGACCACCGCGGTTCAAGCGCCAGATGTCTTCATCAGACATGTTGGCAACCATTTCAGCAGTTTCAGGGTATTTACCGAAGAACTTCTCACGCGTATAAGCGCCGCCTTTGGCTTTACAGTTCTGGTATTCACCGTCAACGGTTTCTTCCATCAACTGCAGCAGTTTACCTGTGGTGTCACGGTTCAGCAGTGCATCCCAGTAGCGACCCCAGATAACTTTAATCACTTCCCAGCCGGCGCCGCGGAAGGTGCCTTCCAGCTCTTGAATGATCTTGCCGTTACCACGGACCGGACCATCGAGGCGCTGCAGGTTACAGTTGACAACAAAAATCAGGTTATCAAGACCTTCGCGAGTAGCGAGGCCGATAGCGCCTAGTGATTCTGGCTCATCAATTTCGCCGTCACCGAGGAAACACCATACTTTTTGATCGGAGCAATCTTTGATGCCACGGTCAGTCAAGTACTTGAGGTAACGCGCTTGATAAATCGCCTGCAATGGACCTAAGCCCATAGAAACCGTTGGGAACTGCCAGTAATCAGGCATCAGTTTCGGGTGTGGATAAGAAGACAGGCCTTTGCCGTCTACTTCCTGACGGAAGTTATCCATTTGCGAATCAGTGAAACGGCCTTCTAAGTAAGAACGGGCGTAAATACCCGGTGCAATGTGGCCTTGGAAGTAAATCAGGTCGCCGCCGTCTTTATCGTTCGGCGCACGCCAGAAGTGATTGAAGCCCACATCGTACAAAGTCGCACTAGAGGCGAAAGAAGAAATGTGGCCGCCGAGATCTAAATCTTTTTTAGACGCACGCAGAATGGTCATTAAAGCATTCCAACGGATATAACCGCGGATCTTACGCTCTAATTCCATGTTGCCAGGCATTTGCGGCTCTTGCGACGGTGGAATGGTATTCAGGTATGCAGTGGTTGCCGTATAAGGCAAGTGCGCACCGCTGCGACGTGCTTTTTCAATCAGTTGCTCAAGCAGGTAATGAGCGCGTTCTGGCCCTTCCTGCTGCAAGACGCCTGCTAGGGCATCAAGCCATTCCCCAGTTTCTTGGGGATCGACGTCATGCTCGAGATGATCAGACATGCCGTATTCCTTCTTTCAGAGTATTAGTTTAATGGCAAACCTAGTGATCATAGACCACGCAAGTTTGACGTTATTTCGTCTCACTGCGAACTCGGCGCAGTGAGCGCTCCATCCGCGTTTTTTGTCGGCTGACATCCAAGAGTGTTTCTTCGATGTAGGCCAAGTGTTCATGGCTAGCTTGTCTTGCCAGCTCTGGTTCTCGTTGAACAATCATGCTGAGCAAATGTTTTCGATGTTTAAACACCACTTGCTGAGCTTCTAAGCTCCGCAACATTTGTCGCAAGTTGTCTTCAATATTTTGTTGCAGTAAGGGTTTTAAGCAGTGCATTACCTGTAGCACCACAGCATTGTGGCTAGCTTCAGCCATTTTCAAATAAAACCCCATCACTGCATTGGCGTGGGTATGTATGGTGGCGTCGCTCAGTTGCACATTGGTAATATCCTCAATGCACTGAGCTAATTGTTCGTCATCCGTTTGCGTGCCACGCAGAGCAGCATAATAGGCGCAGATCCCTTCAAGCGCATGACGAAATTCTAGTAAATCAAATTGTGACTCAGGATGGTTGACCATTAATTGGAACAAGGGTTCCGCTACATTTTGCCAGCTTTCATCGCTGACAAACGTCCCACCGCCTTGCTTGCGTGATAATAAGCCTTTGGCTTCAAGCTTTTGTATGGCTTCTCGCAGCGATGGTCGCGATACATTGAACTGGCTAGCGAGTTCACGTTCCGACGGCAATTTTTCACCCGGAGCCAAAATACCTTCAATGATCATGCGCTCTAATTGCTCGACGATAACGTCGGCGAGACGAGGCTGCTTGACTGAATTGAACGGGCTTTTGATCTGAGTCATGTTGCTCTTGGCTAATTGGTCTTACCATTCGACCGCAAAAATTTAGCAGAGTGGGGTTGCTGTGTCTAGCCTAAAACACAGCGGTTTATTGTGCCTTCTTTGCAGAACCCCGCCGCTATTGAGCTCCAAGCCTTTGCCAAGTGGTCTGATTTGAGCACCAAACCACCGGCGGCAAATTGTTTTCTCATATTCGCAAGCTAGCTAACACTGCCGTATAAGGTCAGTACCGCAACAACACTCAGTACCAGCAAGACATTTCGCTTAGCGATTTCAACAAACTTAGTCACGCTTACAACACAAGTCGGGTTACTCGGATCGGCAATGTCTTCTGCAGCCAAGGAGACTCGAACCAAATGCGCTTTAGGTGATTCTTTGGTATTGAGAAGATGCTCCAGCCAAATCGGCATGGCGCGGCTAAAGTTACCCACCAGCGTTAAGCCAAGTGATGCCAAACGCACCGGAATAAAATCAAACCAATACAGTAGTTCTGTTGCCGCCTTAGCGGGGGTTAAGCTCGGCGCTTGGTCAGTCACTTGTTCTTCGAGCCCTGCCACTTCATCATTTTCGTTGAGCTCAAGGGCATCTACATCAATGTCGTCGGCATTCACTTGGGGCGGCTTAACCGCATTCTTTAATTCGCGATCGGCCAACGTACGTATGGTGGCATAGAACACAACGCCTGCCGCACCAAACACCACCAGCCAAATCATCACCGCAATGTAGTAACGGTAATTAATCCAAGCTAACGTTTGACCAACCCCCTGCTCTAACTCGCAATGAGGCGTTTTAGGTTGTTCGAGTTGTTCATCTTCATCCAACAACTCAACGGCTAACTCAACGTCTTGTGGTAACTCGTCTTGGCTACCTTCAGTTTTGAGTGGCGCATCGTTCGCCAATGCCCCCAACTCTTTAGCCACCATATAACAAGCTTGCTCATCGCCGCGCCGAGCCGCTCGTAAAAAGGTTTTATAAGCTTTACGGGCATGCAAACAGCCAATGGCCAGCGTAATGGCCAGTACCGTGACGACTAGCGACATCAGGCCAAAAAGCATGCCTTCCACCAGCCTCAGCAAGATCATGATTAATACGGTTGGTATGGCGCTAATCGCAACCACACCAAGCGGCGTATTAAACCAATCTTTGGTTTGCGAATAAGCCGAAATGCGTGCCAAAAACAAATTGGCATAAGTGACAAATTGCCAACGCGACGAAGGCATTAAAATTCGTTCCACGGCGAGCGCAATCAGAAGAGCGAGTAATGTCATGGTGACAAGTCCATTTAGTAGGCGAGTGCCGAGGCACTCGAAAGTCTATGTTTTAAACAAGCTTTACGCAAAGCGGTCTGCATATTCAGAGAGCCAGTTGCGAGCGATAATAACCCCAGTCAAATGATGGTCCAGGGTCAGTTTTTCGGTTCGGCGCGATATCGTTGTGACCCACAATCCTGCCTAATGAAATCGTAGGGTAGCGTTTCATTATGGCCTTGGTGACGGCAATTAAACGCTGGTATTGGCTAGAAGTAAAGCCACCGTTGTCGGTTCCTTCTAGCTCAATTCCAATGGCAAAATCGTTACAACGATTACGCCCTTGATAGCTAGAAACACCCGCGTGCCATGCCCGCTTGTCAAACGGCACGTATTGCGCCAATTGGCCTTGACGGTCGATCACGCAATGCGCTGACACCCGCAAACCGACAAGCTGCTCAAAATAAGGATGGGCGCTGCAATCAAGGGTTCCCATAAACAAATCATGTATGTAGCTATTGCCATACTCACCCGGCGGCAAGCTGATGTTGTGGATCACCAATAAACTCGGCTGTTCATGATTAGGGCGATCATCATAATGTGGACTGGTGTAACAGTTGGCACCAGTGATTTGGTGGTCGCTGTCAATATCAGGCAAGTCAAAATCAGCCATAAATGATGCTCTATACCTTTGATTTAGTTACGAGGATACTAACGACAGTTTACAGCCTTGCAGTAACTTTTGTTGTGAAAGAGGCAATAGAAATACTGTGCAGTTGCTCACGGACAGAGTAAACTTACCGCCACATTTAACCCTATGCCCTGAACCACGCCATGCCCAACCCTGACGACGTCCGCCGCTTAGTCGAAGCTTGCCTCGCTGAAGACTTAAATCACCTAACACCGATTGAAGGCGATATTACTGCGTCTCTAATCCCGCTCACAACGATCAGCAAGGCTTACATAATAAGCCGTGAGAAAGCGGTTTTTTGTGGCCAAGCTTGGAGCGAAGAAGTATTTCAACAGCTGGGCAGCCACGTCTCCATTGAGTGGCTTATCAATGATGGCGAGCTGATGGAAGAAAATCAGCGTATTTGCAATTTAACTGGCACCTCACGCGATATTCTGACCGGCGAGCGAACGATGCTCAACATCGTGCAAACCTTATCGGCGACAGCAACAGCTACACGCAAATATGTCGACGCGATTGAGGGTACTGGCGTGAAATTGCTCGATACGCGTAAGACCATTCCGGGAATGCGCAACGCACAAAAATATGCAGTGCACTGCGGCGGCGGTGTCAATCATCGTTGCGGCCTTTACGATGCTTTCTTAATAAAAGAAAACCACATTGCAGCTGCCGGCAGTATTGCCGCAGCGGTTGAACAAGCCCGAACCAACTTTCCCGGCAAGCCCGTTGAAGTTGAAGTTGAAAACATGCAGGAGTTTTGTTTGGCATTAGAAGCGGGCGTTGATCGTGTCATGCTCGACAACTTTAGCCCCGAACTGATGCGGGAAGCGGTTATTGTTAACCAAGGCCAAGCAGAGCTCGAAGCATCTGGCAATGTGACCATCGAAACGATTCGCCAAGTTGCAGAAACCGGCGTCGATTTCATCTCAGTTGGCGCTCTCACCAAGCACATTCGCGCGGTCGACTTTTCCATGCGCATCGAATCGGCTCATCAGTAAACTTGCTCTCTAAGTCACTTTGATGAATGAAAACGGGTTGTTTGCCGAATCATGGCACAACCCGTAATTGTAATTTGGCCTCATCAACGCCAACCGGCTTGCACCACGTTCAAAACCTCATAAAACGCGCCAATAATTTGTAATGCGTCAAAATTTGATTAAAAAAGCGATATGAATCAATTTTTTGACGCGTTGAAAAGTTGTCACCTGACTGCGATACGTCGTTTTCATTACCAATTTCAAATTAATTAGAAAAAGTAGCAAATTTGTTATTGAAAACGGCAAACAGGCTCCCTAGTATCAGGAACACGCAATATCTCACAGCGTCCTCCACGGAGACATTATTATGAAAGCGCAAAAAGGTTTTACCCTAATTGAATTAATGATCGTTGTTGCGATCATCGGTATTTTGGCAGCAATCGCTCTTCCTGCTTATCAAGACTACGTACGAGGCTCTCAAGCCACTAGTGCAATTGCTGGCGCCGCCACATACAAAATGGCTATTAGCGTTTGTACCAGCACAGAGGGTGATGGTACTAATATTAAAGTTGACTGTTCCAACGTTCCTACTGAGGATGGTACTAAAGTGACTAGTGTCGCTGTAGCTGGAATTACCGTAAATACTGATGTAGACAGTAATGGCGATGATGTGTCTGGCGTTGGCAATGTGATTTTGGTTCCGGCTTTAGATAGTGGCAACATCACCTGGACTATTACTGGTGGGACTGATTGCCAAGATTTAGTGAAAGGTTGTCAACCTGCAGCTGCTGCTGGCGGCTAAATTAATCAACTATTCTCGAAAAAGACCACCGCTGGTGGTCTTTTTTTTTGTCTGTGTTATTTTGATGTCCAACCAGTTACTTAACCCATTTCTCAGGCTTTCAGCCTCCGTAAACGATAGAGTTCTGAATGGATCACGCAGCAAAGATTCAAGGCTTATCCACACTTCTTGTTCGTAAACGTCTGCTTGAGGCGAGTATCGCCGTCAGCCTGATAGAGCAGGCTCGCACCGGCAAACATAATTTCATTAACTTGCTGATAGAACAAAATATTGTCACCAGCAAGTCATTGCAGCAATTACTCAGTGATGAATATGGTATTCCAGCGCTCGATTTGGCTACCGTTGATGTTGACCAGATCCCCGACGAGTACCGCAACGAATCACTGATTAAGAAACACCATGCACTGCCGCTTTATGTTGAACGCGGGGTGTTAGTTGTTGCCGTTGATGATCCCATCAACATTACTGCCTTGGAAGACTTTCAATTTAGCTTTGGTCGCCGTACTGAACCGGTATTGGTGGAGCACGATAAACTCAGCAAAGCCATCGAGAAAATACTCGACAGTGGCCTTGATGATATTGATTTAGGCGATGTCTCCGATGACGATCTGGCCGACATGGAAGTCCAGGATACCGATCAGCATGACGATGACGTAGTTGAAGGCACCGATGACGCGCCAATTGTGGTGTACATCAATAAATTATTGATGGATGCCATCCGCAAAGGCGCCTCAGATTTGCACTTTGAACCCTATGAGAAACGTTACCGAGTGCGTTTTCGCATTGATGGCATTTTGCATGAAGTGGCCACGCCGCCGAATTCTCTATCCTCTCGATTGGCTGCTCGCCTAAAAGTTATGGCCAATTTGGACATTGCTGAGCGTCGCGTCCCCCAAGATGGCCGCATTAAGATGCGCATTAGCCGCACCAAAGCCATCGACTTTCGAGTTAGCACCCTGCCCACCTTGTGGGGTGAAAAGATCGTGATGCGGATCCTCGATTCCTCAAGCGCCCAGCTTGGCATCGATATGCTCGGTTACGAAGCCGAGCAAAAAGAACTGTATATGAACGCCCTGAATCAGCCTCAAGGCATGATTCTGGTAACTGGCCCAACAGGCTCAGGTAAAACTGTGTCACTCTATACCGGGCTAAATATTCTAAATACCGAAGAACGTAACATTGCTACCGCCGAAGATCCGGTCGAAATCAACCTACCCGGTATCAATCAGGTACAAATCAATCTTAGAGCGGGCTTGGATTTTGCCTCTGCGCTCAGGGCGTTTTTACGACAAGATCCTGATGTGGTGATGGTCGGTGAAATTCGCGATTTGGAAACCGCTGAAATCGCCATTAAAGCATCGCAAACCGGCCATCTAGTGCTATCAACGCTCCATACGAATTCATCTGCAGAGACCTTGACTCGTTTGCTAAATATGGGTGTACCTGCCTATAACATTGCCAGTTCCGTGAGTTTGGTCATTGCTCAACGGCTGGCTCGCCGCTTATGTAGCAAATGCAAAGAGGTTGAAGACGTACCAGCCCCTGTATTATTGACTGAAGGTTTCTCGCAACAGCAAGTCGACGAGGGCTTAAGTGTGTATAAACCCGTGGGTTGTGACGAATGTACTGGTGGTTATAAGGGGCGAGTCGGCATTTATGAAGTAATGCCAATGACAGATGCCATTGCCAAAATTATTATGGAAGGCGGCAATTCGTTACAGATTGCGCAACAATCCCAGCAAGAAGGTCTCAGTAACCTACGCCAATCCGCACTTCGGAAAGTTGCTCAAGGCGTAACGTCACTGGCTGAAGCAGCTCGAGTCACCAGTTTCTAATCAGGAAGAAGCAACACTGTTATGGCAGCATCACGGGCAAAACAAGTTTCAATCAAAATCAACACGTACCAATGGCAGGGCGTCAACCGCAAAGGTCAACGGATTGAAGGTGAAACCACGGCGGCCAATGAGCAAGCGGTAAAAACTCAGCTACGCAAACAGGCCATTGCGGTTTCAAAAATCAAAAAGAAACCCAAACCGCTGTTCCAGTTTGGCAATAAAGTGAAAGCGGCCGATATTTGTATCGTAACGCGCCAAATTGCCACCATGCTAGGGGCTGGCGTGCCACTAGTGCAGGCGCTCGAAATCATTGGCAAAGGTTGTGATAAAGAGACCATGCGTAAACTCATGGAAGAAATTCATGCTCATGTATCGGCCGGTAATCCATTAAGTGAGACCCTAAAAAGGCACCCTGAACACTTCGATGATTTGTATTGCGACTTGGTGGCCAGTGGCGAACAATCTGGCGCTCTCGATTCAATTTATGACCGCGTGGCAACCTATAAAGAAAAGGCTGAAGCATTAAAGGCTAAAATTAAAAAGGCCATGACGTACCCAGCCATAGTTATTCTGGTCGCCGTGGTGGTAACGGCAATCCTGTTAGTTTTTGTTGTCCCTAGTTTTGAAAATATCTTTTCAAATTTTGGAGCTGAGCTTCCCGCATTCACGCTATTTGTTATCGGAATTTCCAATTGGCTAACATCAAACCTTTGGTTGGTCATTCTCGGCGCCTTTGCCGCTTCTTTTGGCTTCGCCAGAGCTCACCGTAACTCTAAATCACTGCGCGATAAAACCGATGCATTGATTTTAAAATTACCTGTTGTCGGCGGCATTCTCCATCAAGCCGCAGTGGCTCGTTACACACGCACACTCTCCACAACATTTGCCGCCGGCGTACCTTTAATTGATGCTCTTGATTCAGCAGCGGGAGCTTCAGGCAATGCCGTTTATCGTGATGCTATTCAAGCAGTACGAAGTGATGTGTCTTCGGGGATTCAGCTCAATAATGCCATGCGTCAAACGCGACGCTTTCCCGATATGGTGTGCCAGATGGTAATGATTGGCGAAGAAGCTGGCTCTTTAGATGATATGCTGGCCAAAGTTGCGTCGATTTATGAACAACAAGTAGATGATGCCGTAGACAACTTAAGCTCCATGCTTGAGCCGTTAATCATGGTCATCATCGGTACGTTAGTCGGCGGGTTGATCGTCTCTATGTATCTACCAATTTTCCAACTAGGCCACGTCGTAGGTTAACGAAATGATTGAGCAATTTACGCAAGCGGCCGAAACAGCGCCAGTTTTAATATCTGCTATTTGTTTTGTGTTTGCAGCACTTGTCGGTAGTTTTCTCAATGTTGTGATTTATCGCTTACCAATCATGATGGAGCGAAAATGGCAGCAAGAATTGGCAGAAATGAATGAACAGCCGATACCTGAATTTGAGCGCTTTAACCTAGTCGTTCCCGGATCACGATGTGGCCATTGCAATACCACAATCAAGCCTTGGCATAACCTTCCCATTGTCGGTTGGTTTATCCTCAAGGGGAAATGCGCAAGCTGCCAGCAGTCTTATTCCATTCGTTACCCACTCATTGAATTGCTAACGGCCAGTTTATCGGTATTAGTACTTCATGTGATTGGCTTTGATCATTTCGGTCTTGCCGCCGTAATGTTCACTTGGCTGTTAATTTGCCTAACTTTTATCGACGTTGATCACTACTTACTACCCGATCCACTAAATTACCTGTTGTTGTGGAGTGGGTTGCTCTTCCATTTATGGCTAGCACCCAACGAGCTAAGCAGCGCCGTGATTGGCGCTATAGCGGGTTACTTGTCGCTATGGTCTATCTACTGGGCATTTAAGCTACTGACCGGCAAGGAAGGCATGGGCTATGGTGACTTTAAGTTACTCGCTGCCCTGGGCGCGTGGCTGGGCTGGCAAATGCTGCCGCTGGTCGTGCTGTTATCGAGTGCCGTTGGAGCGGTGCTGGGCATCATGATGATCGTCCTGAAAGGCCGCGACCATCAAAAGCCAATCCCATTTGGTCCTTATCTAGCCATTGCTGGGTGGATAGCTTTGTTGTGGGGACAACCAATCCTCGATAGTTACTTCGGCTTACTTGGTTATTAAGTTGTTTGATGAAAACAGTCCAATGAGCAAATTTGTGGTGGGTTTAACTGGCGGCATTGGTAGTGGTAAAACCACCGTTG
The DNA here is from genome assembly GCF_019457915.1 of Neiella holothuriorum. GTDB lineage: Bacteria > Pseudomonadota > Gammaproteobacteria > Enterobacterales > Neiellaceae > Neiella > Neiella holothuriorum. The sequence goes on along the minus strand of NZ_JAHZSS010000001.1, from coordinate 164,257 downwards.
CCAACGAATTTGAGCGTCTCGGCGCAGGGTTAGTTGATGCCGATATTATCGCTCGAGAAGTTGTTGCCAAGGGCGAGTCAACCCTGGCTGAGATTCACCATCGTTTTGGAGATCAAGTGTTAGCGGCCGACGGCGAGCTGAACCGTGATGCACTTCGACAACAGGTATTTAGCGACGAGTCTCAACGCCAGTGGCTCAACAACTTGCTTCATCCGTTAATTCGTCAACGCATGATCGATCAAAGCCAGCAACAAGTAGCCCCTTATACTATTTTAGTGATCCCGCTTTTGGTCGAAAATAAACTGCAAACGCTTTGCAAGCGGGTGCTGTGTGTTGATGTGCCAGTATCCGTTCAAGTGCTCCGCACTAGTCAACGCGATGGCGTGACGAACAGTAGCGCCAAAGCAATTATTGCCCGCCAAGCGACCCGTTGGCAGCGCCTCAGAGCGGCCAATGACGTCCTGAACAACAACCGAGTATTGGAATCCGTTGCAAAAGATATTTTACACCTGCACCAGCATTACCTAGAATTCGCTACTCAGAGCTATCCAAGCTAATTTTCTCAGAATAAAATAGATGGAACCCGCATGGTTGACGCGTTCACCTACCAATTTCCTCTCAATGAAACTGCTCGCTCCTATTTACGAATAGAACACTTGCTGCTCCGCTGCACACAGGCCATGCAGGCACTCAATGAGCAAGCATTTCTAAGCTATTTCTCTGCCTTATTCGATTTGTTGGAGTTGCTGGAGCGCGCCGATGTGCGCCAAGATCTAATTAAAGATCTTGAAGGGCAACAAAAAGAGCTGGCCCGCTGGGCAACCTACCCCAATGTCGATCTAGATGCGTTAAAACAGCTGGACCAATCGAACCAACACTGTTTGAGTGCGTTACGCAGTCAATCACGATTAGCTAACTGCCTGAAGTCTGATAAATTTTTGTCCGGTATTCGGCAACGTTTTAGTATTCCTGGTGGCAACTGCTGCTTTGATTTACCGCAGCTTTACTATTGGATGAGCCAAGACAGCGAAAGCTGTTTGCAGGACATGAATCGCTGGCTAAGCCAACTGGATATACTTGCCAATGCAATCGGTCAACTCATGCACCTGACCCGCGATGGCAAGTTATTTCAGCCCGCAGTCGCCAAAAAAGGCTTTTACCAAGCCAGTGCCGAAAATCTACAATTGCTCCGCATCCGAGTTTCCAGCGACAGCAAAGTATTTCCTACCGTATCAGGCAATAAGCACCGTTTTACGGTTCGCTTTATGCGGCACACTAACAATGGTACGGCCGCTACCGAGCAAGATATTGAATTTTTGCTATCAGCCAGCTAGTTGCCTAACCACTATTTTCGAGAAGTTTTTATGAAAGTTTCATGCCCCACATGCCAAGCCCAAGTTGAATGGTCGACCGCCAATCAATACCGACCATTCTGTTCAGAGCGTTGTAAATTGATCGATCTAGGTGAATGGGCAGATGAAAGTCACCGCATCGCAGGCGAGCCTGACAGACAACAAATAGAGAATATGAGCGATGAAGAGTTGATGGAAATGATGGCGAAGATGCAAGTACCGCCGAAAAAATAAGGTCTATAAGAGCGCTTCGGCGTCAACTACGTCAGAGTCGCTAACACTTTATCTAAAATGGGCTTATTGGCTTCTGGGAAGTCATATTGAGCGAGTTCGGCCGCTGCGACCCAGCGCCCTTGCAAACCTTCTTGGCTAGCAGGCTCGCCACTAAATTCAGTCACCCAATGAGTATCGAGTTTCACCTGCTTGTCGCCATAATCATGGCTAATCACCACCAAGGGCTCACTCTTTAGTGTGCTTATTGCCAGTTCTTCTTGTAATTCACGCGCGAGCGCCTGCTGAACCGTTTCACCAGCTTCGCACTTACCACCCGGAAATTCCCACTTACCACCTTGATGCTGATGCTCGGCTCTGCGGGTCAAAAAAATATGGCCGTCGCGTACAATGACGCCAACGGCCACATGAACTTGCTTAATGCTCACCAACTAGCCTACGACAGCTTGCCGTGACACTGCTTGTACTTCTTGCCTGAGCCACATGGGCATGGCTCATTACGGCCAACTTTCGGCTGTGGGCGCTGCTGTGGCTGCGCTGTACCGCTAGCTTCAGCACCTGTAGCCCCTTGGTACTGTTTCGGCAATGCGGCTTGCTGTTGACGACGCTTCTCTTCAGCCGCTTCAACATCTTCTTGCGACTGCACTCGTACTCGGCTCAGGATAGAAATCACTTCCATCTTCAGTGCATCTAGCATGTTGCTAAACAAGTCAAACGACTCACGCTTGTATTCCTGCTTAGGGTTCTTCTGAGCATAACCGCGTAAGTGAATACCCTGACGCAAGTGATCCATTGCAGCGAGGTGATCTTTCCAATGAGTATCGAGCACCTGCAACATAATTTGTTTTTCGAATTGGCGAACAATCGGTTCACCAACCATTTCTTCTTTCAAGCGATATGCTTCAGAGAAGCTATGTTGAATACGCTCGCGAAGATTATCTTCATGCAGTTTATCGTCTTCATCAAGCCAATGTTGTAGTGGCATCTCAATGCCGAAATCACCTTTCAGACGTTCTTCAAGACCAGCTACATCCCACATTTCTTCAAGAGACTGCGGCGGAATGTATTCGCTAATCATATTGTCGACAACGTCTTCACGAATATTAGAGACCGAGTCTTTAATGTCTTCAGCATCCATCAAGTCGTTACGTTGGGCGTAAATTACTTTACGTTGGTCGTTGGCAACATCATCGTATTCAAGCAGCTGCTTACGAATATCAAAGTTGCGCGCTTCCACTTTACGTTGGGCATTTTCAATAGCTCGCGATAACCACGGATGCTCAATGGCTTCGCCACGCTCCATGCCCAGCTTTTTCATCATGCTGCCCATGCGATCCGAAGCAAAAATACGCATTAACGGATCTTCTAACGACAGGTAGAAGCGAGATGAACCCGGATCACCCTGACGACCAGAACGGCCACGAAGCTGGTTATCAATTCGGCGAGACTCATGACGCTCGGTACCGATAATGTGTAAACCACCAGCTTCAATCACTGCATCATGGCGTTGCTGCCAGTCGGCTTTAATGACCTCGATCTGTTCTTCTGTTGGGTTCTCAAGTGCATCAATTTCGGACTGCCAGCTACCACCCAAGACAATATCGGTACCACGACCGGCCATGTTAGTGGCAATCGTTACAGCACCTGCGCGGCCTGCTTCTGCAACAATTTCAGCTTCTTTCGCGTGAAACTTAGCATTCAGAACGTTGTGCTTGATGTTGGCTTTTTTCAGCAGCCCTGAGAGTAATTCAGAGGTTTCAATGGTGATGGTACCCACCAGAATTGGCCGGCCTTTAGCCACTTGCTCATGAATATCTTTGGCGATGGATTCGTATTTTTCTTCTGCGGTGAGATAGACCTGATCGGACATATCGTCACGAACCATTGGTCGGTTCGTTGGGATCACCACGGTATCCAGACCGTAAATACTTTGGAATTCAAACGCTTCGGTATCGGCAGTACCCGTCATGCCAGCTAACTTCTGATACAGACGGAAGTAATTCTGGAATGTGATCGACGCCAGCGTTTGGTTTTCATTTTGGATGTTAACGCGTTCTTTCGCCTCAACAGCCTGATGCAAACCTTCAGACCAACGACGCCCAGGCATCGTTCGGCCAGTGTGCTCATCAACAATAACAATTTCGTTGTCGCTAACAATGTAGTCAACATCGCGTTTGAACAACATATGAGCGCGCAACGCCGCATTGACGTGATGCAGTAACGCGATGTTGGCTGCGTCATACAATGACGAACCTTCGGCTAGAATCTTGTTGGTTGCCAACAGCTCTTCAATGCGCTCTTGACCTTGTTCAGTTAGGTGAACTTGCTTGGCCTTTTCGTCAACCGTAAAGTCACCAACCGCAGCTGTTTCTTCGGTATCTTCTGCCTCGGCTTTTTCAAGCATTGGAATCAGGGTGTCGATTTGACGATACAGGCCTGAGCTATCTTCGGCAGGGCCGGAAATAATAAGCGGGGTACGCGCTTCATCAATTAAGATGGAGTCAACTTCATCCACAATGGCGAAGTTAAGTGGGCGTTGAACCCGATCTTCTGGGCGAAATGCCATGTTGTCGCGCAGGTAATCAAACCCAAATTCGTTATTGGTGCCGTAGGTAATATCGGAGCCGTAGGCTTCTTTTTTGGCATCTGGTGCCATACCCGACAAGTTAATACCAACGGTCATACCGAGGAATTCAAATAACGGCTTGTTCCATTCGGCATCACGTTGTGCCAAATAGTCGTTCACGGTAATCACGTGAACGCCTTTGCCGGCTAACGCATTGAGGTAGGCTGCTAAGGTTGCGGTTAAGGTTTTACCTTCACCGGTACGCATTTCAGCAATGGAGCAGTCGTTGAGTACCATGCCGCCAATCAACTGAACGTCGAAGTGGCGCATACCAAAGACGCGTTTACTTGCTTCACGTACTATTGCAAAGGCTTCTGCAAGCACATCTTGCAAGCTAGCACCTTCGGCTATACGAGCTTTGAGTTCATCGGTTTTGTTTTTGAGGTCGTCGTCAGAGAGGGCTTCGAAGTCTGCCTCCATGGCATTAATTGCGTTGACAACTTTACGCAGCTTCTTCAAAGTCCGGTCGTTTTTGCTGCCGAACATCGAAGTCATTAATTTTACAAACATGGCTTGCCTAGTAATTTTAATTGTTGAACGCTAGCTTTTGGTCTACTGCCAACGAACATGATGAACCCATCAATCTAATGACCCCGCATAATGAACGGATCATTCGACTAGGTAAAGACTATTTATGGGGTCATTTATCGAAAAATAAACGGGCTTGGATCCACTTGCTTACCATTTTTTAGCACTTCGTAGTGCACATGGGGGCCTGTAGAGCGACCTGTACTGCCCATCGCTGCGATGACATCGCCTTTGGTAACTACGTCACCAACGGCTACATGAATTTCGCTGTTGTGACCATAGCGTGTTGTGTAACCACCGCCATGACTTACCTCAACCAAATTGCCATAACCCCAGCGGCGACCCGCCCAAGTTACAACGCCAGCAGCCGTGGTGTGAACATTGCTACCCGCATGGCCAGCAAAATCAACACCCCAATGGGATGCTTTTTTGCCGGTAAAAGGATCAATTCGCGCACCAAAGCCTGACGACAACCAGCCTTCCCCAATGGGGCGGCCAGATAGCCAGCTTGCGTCTTCTGCGTCTTGTTGCTGCATTAACACCGCGAGCAACTCTAACTGACGTTGCTTGTCATCGTAGCTTTCTATCAATTCATCAAGCTCAACCAGCATTTCTGTCAAGCTTTCGGTATTGGTCGCCGGAGCTGCTGCGAATGGGCCACCCGCAGCTTCCATTGACTGCTGACTGGTCGTTGTCGCAATGTCGAATTCTTGCTGATCGATCTCAGACTTCTGTACCAACATTTCACTCAGTCGGTCTAGCTGCGATGACTTGGCTTGCAACGTGCCAATGTGCTCGGCCATTTCAATCAATTGACCATGCAACTGTAAACGTAATGTCATGAGCGTATCGCGCTGCTGAAGGTTTTCCGTTTGCGCTTGTTGTACTTGTTGCTCGAAGTGCGTTGAGCTGATCAGGTGCGGGGCGAGCCACCACGGCATGATAAGAAGCGCCATCAACGCTAATGCCGTCCCTAGTAACGCCAACGGCGGGAAAGTCCAAGTAACTGGCTTCCCTGCAGCATTAAACGTTAAACTAACTAAAGGTCGACTCATAATTTGCTACTTTAAATGTCAAAAAGAAGCCACAAACCAGTGGCGTTATCAAAATTGTTTCAAGGTGGTCGTTCAGAACTTGCCAATATTGCTCGGCACAGTCAATCGTTAACCACTTTGCAAGAAGCGTTTGCTAACGCCCTAGACGTAGATTTAGCGCCTCATTGCCATTTAGTTCGCTATCAAAATGGCGTGCTCACTGCGCATGTCGATTCGGCCGTTTGGCAATGGCGGTTCAACATGAACAAAGTCCGCATCATTGCTAATTTACGTCAGCAAGGCTTTCGTGCGCTAACAACTCTCGAATCCCACGTAAAACCCCGAACCCTGCCGAGCCAAACGAAAGATTCTGGCTTTAAAGTGAATCGGATCATGACCCATCAATCAGCAAGCGATTTGCGTGCCCTTGCGGAATCATCTCCCGAACCACTGAAATCTCAATTACTTAAGTTAGCCGCACATGAAAAAACAAAACCAGCTTAAGCGCTGGTTTTGTTTAATCTTAACGAGTATTCATTATGCCAAGCTCGGCACCTGGTAACTGATTGGAGCTTCCTGATCATCAAAGCTAACTAGCTCCCACGCTTCAGGTTGCGTCATCATGGCTCGCACTAACATGTTATTCAGTGCATGCCCCGATTTATAGGCTTTCACTTCACCAACAATGCTGTGGCCGGCCATATACAAATCACCAATGGCATCCAAAATCTTGTGTTTGACGAATTCATCGCGATATCGCAAACCGTCGTCATTCAGGATTTTGTAGTCATCCAACACAATGGCGTTATCTAAGCTGCCGCCAAGGGCTAGGTTATTCGCTTGCAAATATTCAATATCACGCATAAAGCCGAAGGTACGGGCGCGTGAGATTTCTTGCACAAAACTGCAGGCAGAAAGATCTAACACCTTGTGCTGGGTATCAGAATCAATCGCAGGGTGAGCGAAATCGATCGCAAAGTCGATTCGAAAGCCGTTATAGGGTGAGAGTTCGGCCCACTTATCGCCATCTTCAATGCGAATCGGTTGCTTAATGCGAATAAAACGCTTAGCAGCTTGTTGCTCTTCCACGCCAGCTTGTTGTAGCAAGTAGACAAACGGTAATGAGCTGCCATCCATAATAGGAATCTCAGCTGCATCGACTTCAACAAACACATTGTCGATGCCCATGCCCGCCAAGGCGGCCATTAGGTGCTCTACCGTTGACAAGCGAACGCCATCATCGGTCACCAGAGCAGTACACAAAGTCGTTTCGCGAACCAGTTCTGCTTTAGCAGGAATATCAACTACCGGATCAAGATCGGTGCGGCGAAATACAATACCTGTATTTACCGGTGCCGGGCGCAAAACCAGTTGCACTTTGTTACCAGAATGCAGACCAATCCCTGTCGCTTCAATCATTTGTTTGAGCGTGCGCTGTCTCATCATATAGCTTGCCAATGTTCCAAAATTATCTGCAAAACGTGTCGCGGGTCGCACATCATACCAAAGTTACGACTTAAGTACAAAAGTGTGAACAAAAAACGACCAGTCGCCCCGTATTAATCCGCCTGCTTACGCAAAAATGCCGGAATATCCAAGATGTCGTTATCACTCTCAGGTAATTCAACCTGTAGCGGCTGCTGACTACCAACAGCAACTTGCTGAGGTGATTGTGGCGTTTTAATCGTTTGCTGCACGGTTGTCACGTCTGGTCGCTCCACTGGCGAATCAACCAACGTAATGTCTGGTTTACGCTCCGCGCCAATGCCAGTTGCAACAACAGTCACGCGCAATTCATCGGTCATTTCCGGATCGATGACGGCACCGACAACTACAGTGGCGTTATCAGAAGCAAACGCTTTCACTGAATTACCGACGGTATCGAACTCTTCAATCGTGATATCTAAACCGGCAGTGATATTCACCAAAATACCGCGTGCACCCGCTAAATCAATATCTTCCAGCAGTGGCGAAGCAATCGCCAACTCGGCCGCTTCTTGAGCGCGGTCAGCGCCTTTCGCAACACCTGTGCCCATCATGGCCGTGCCCATTTCAGACATCACCGTTTTCACGTCAGCAAAGTCGACGTTAATCAGGCCAGGGCGAGTGATTAGCTCGGCAATACCTTGCACCGCACCATAAAGCACGTTATTCGCGGCTTTAAAGGCGTCTAACAAAGACGTACCTGGGCCTAACACTTTCATTAACTTTTCATTCGGGATCGTGATCAGTGAGTCAACATGCTTGGCTAACTCATCAATACCTTGCCCTGCGAAGTTCATGCGCTTATTGCCTTCGAACGGGAATGGCTTAGTCACAACCGCCACAGTCAGAATACCCAGTTCACGTGCAATTTCAGCTACAACTGGCGCAGCACCAGTACCTGTACCGCCGCCCATGCCGCCAGCAATAAAGATCATATCGGCTCCTTCCAACGCTTGTTGGATGGCTTCACGATCTTCCATGGCCGATTGACGCCCCACTTCCGGATTGGCGCCAGCGCCTAACCCTTTAGTGATATTTGAACCTAGCTGAATTTTGTTGCCAGCACTCGACTTACGCAACGCTTGCGAATCAGTATTCGCAGCTAAAAATTCAACACCTTCGATGCTGTTTTGCACCATATATTCAATAGCGTTGCCGCCACCGCCGCCAACACCGATAACTTTAATGACCGCCTCGTCAGTATGGCTTTCCATAATTTCAAACATGACAGGTTCTCCGTCGTTGTAACATTCTCACCCTATTTAAAACTCGCCTTTGAACCAACCATGAATGGTGGACCAAAGAGAAGCAACCTTTTCTGTGCCAGTGCGCTCTCGCGTATTTCCCAAAACATCATCCATGCCATAATGCAGCAGGCCAACTGCGGTGGCATAACTTGGGTCACTGACATAGTCGTACAAGCCCTTAACTTCTTGCGGCTGTCCCAGCCGTACTGGCATTTGGAAAATATCTTCCGCCAACTCAATAGCGCCTTCTATTTTCGCGGTTCCACCGGTGAGCACAACACCAGCGGCAATCTGATCTGCCAGACCCGATCCTTTTAATTCTTCGTGTATCAATTCAAACAATTCGTGATAGCGCGGTTCAACAACCTCTGCCAACGTATGACGCGACATAGTCCGCGCCTGACGGCCACCAACACTGGCAACTTCAATGGTGTCTTGCATGTTCACCAATTGACGTTGCGCGCAGGCATACTGCACTTTTATTTCTTCCGCATGATTCAACGGGGTACGGAAAATCTTGGCAATGTCGCTCGTGACCTGATTACCGGCCACAGGGATCACTGCGGTATGACGAATCGCGCCATTGGCATAGACCACCATGTCAATGGTGCCGCCGCCCATATCGACGACGCAAACCCCTAATTCTTTCTCATCTTCGGTAAGTGCCGCATCGCTAGCCGCCAAGGCCGAGAAAATCAGCGATTCTACCTGTAAATCACACCGTTCAACCACCTTTTCTATATTGCGCGCCATATCATTGGCACAGGTGATCAAATGAACCTTGGCTTCCATCCGCATCCCATTCATGCCAATTGGACTTTTAATGTCCTCCTGACAGTCGATGGAAAACTCTTGCGGCAATACGTGCAATAAGCGTCGCTCATCGGAAATAGGAATCGATTTGGCGGTATGGATGACGTTATCAACATCTTCTTGCGTCACTTCCTCACCGTTAATCGACACCATGCCGTTTTCGTTTTGACACTTAATGTGGCGCCCGCTGATCCCCAAATAAACCGAAGCAATCTGACAATCCGCCATTAACTCAGCTTCTTGCACCGCGCGCTGCACACAGCGCACGATGGAATCCAAATCATTGACGCCGCCTTTGTCCATGCCTCGAGAAGCATGACTGCCAACGCCAACAATGCTGAGTTCGCCGTTCGCTAAAATCTCACCCACTAACGCACTGACTTTGGACGTTCCAATGTCCAGCCCTACGATGAGTTTGCGCTCGTTACTCTTTGCCATCTTGCTCTGTTAACCTTTGTCCACTTCGTTCAATTCAGTTTCATCCGGCCACTTCACTGCAGCACCCGTGTCATACCGCAAATCAATATATTGCGGCGTACCTCGTTGCGCTTTCAACAGCTCTGGGTATAACGCCAGAAATCGTTCAAAACGCGCTAATGTTTGTTCTCGCCCTAACCGCAATTCGATGCCGTTAGTTAACTTAACCGTCCACGCTTCACGTGGCGTAATTTGCAACTGCCGTAACTGCAAGTCCGGGTTATCGGTCCGAGCCACCACTGCAGCCAACATCGACATGGCTTCTGCCACCATGTCATCGGGCGCATTCACTTGCGCCAATTCCGCCACCACGCCAGTGTCTGGTACGGCAAACAATTTGCCGTCGCCACTCACTAGGCGGCTATTGGTCCAACGTGCCACCGGTTGATACTCAGTGACATGCACACTCAGTTGATCGGGCCACTCTTTTCTAACTGCCGCTTGAGCAACCCAAGGCAAGGCCGTTATTTGTTGTTGCACCCAATCAACATCAAGGCCAGTCAAACTCGGCAAAGGCCCTTGTTTGAGCAACTGCTCGGTCACCATGGTGTCGGTGACAAAACGCCGATCGCCGTGGATCCGCAAATGCTGCACCGGCAGTGCCGCTCGGTCACTCCAAACATGGGCGGCACCATATGCTAAATACAAGCCGCCAACTAAGGTGACGATAAAAAACGCCACACCAAACCAAAATTCCCATTCAGGAAGACGGCGAGCACTCGACGCTCCAACGGTCATCCTGATCGCCCCACTAGATTTTGGCTGCTGCCAAAATCCGTAACACTAATTCGGAAAATCCAATGCCTTTGGCTTTCGCAGCCATAGGTACCAAACTCTTTTCTGTCATCCCCGGTACTGTATTGACTTCCAGCAGGTGCCATTGGCCATGGTCGTCACGCATTGCATCAACGCGTCCCCAACCCTCTGCGCCAACGGCTTTAAATGCCTCTTTGGCATAAACTTGCAGCGCTTTTTCATCTTGTTCAGACAAACCGCACGGGCAAAAATACTGTGTTGTTTTCGACTGATACTTAGCCTCATAATCGTAAAATTCATGAGGCGTTTGCATCCGCACCACTGGCAATACTTCGTCGCCCACGATCGCAATGGTAAATTCTTCCCCTTCAATCCAGCGTTCCACCAGTACTTGGGGATCGAATTTCAACGCTTCGCTGACAGCTTCAGACAATTGTGCCGCGGTAGTCGCTTTTGCCATGCCGATGCTAGAGCCTTCGCAGGCTGGTTTGACAATCACAGCACCCGACAGCGCGGATAAAATGTCAGCAGCATCCGCTTCATCTAATGATTCGCTGATGATGTGATAACCCGCTGTTGGCAAATTCATGCTCTGCCAAATTTGCTTGGTGCGGATCTTATCCATTGCTAGTGCAGAGCCCAGCACTCGGCTGCCGGTATACGGCATACCAAGCCACTCTAAAGCACCTTGCATCACACCATCTTCACCGCCGCGCCCATGCAAAGCGATAAACGCGCGGTCAAACCCCTGCTCTTTCAACTGTTGTAAGGGTTGCTCGGCCGGATCAAACAAGTGGGCGTCGACCCCTTCCGAAATCAGCGCGTTATAAACCGCCTGTCCAGATTTAAGGGACACCGGGCGCTCGGCAGAACGACCACCGAGTAACACCGCTACTTTGCCAAACTGCTCTGCGGCAACATTAAGCGTCATGGTCACTTCCTCCGATGCACGCTTTCATGGTTTCAATATCTAATTTAAAGTCGGCTAATCGCTTGGCTAAGGCACCAACGCTGCCCGCGCCTTGGGTTAACACCAGATCGCCATCGGTTAACACATCAGCCAACACTTCTGGTAATTCGTCTGGACCACTCACAAAAACGGGGTCAATTTTGCCACGTTGACGAATGGTCCGACACAGCGCGCGGCTATCGGCACCACTAATGGGCTCTTCCCCTGCGGAATACACTTCCAGCAGTAACAACACATCGGCCTGCGACAACACATCAACAAAGTCTTCATATAAGTCGCGCGTACGGGTATAGCGGTGGGGTTGATACACCAACACTAAACGCTTTTCTGGCCAAGCTTGACGCACGGCAGCCAAGGTCGCGGCAACTTCAGTTGGGTGGTGACCATAATCATCCACCAACAACGCGTTGCCTGCACCGGTATCGAACTCGCCGTATTGTTGAAGCCGGCGGCCAATGCCTTCAAATTTTGTCAGTGCCGCCAAAATATGTTCATCAGCCACGCGTTCATCATGCGCAACAGCAATGGCGGCAAGTGCATTAAGCACGTTGTGGCGGCCAGCCATATTCAAATTGATGCTGAGCGGTGCTAGTTCATTTCGGTGCAAGACAAACTGGCTCGTCGCGCCTTGCTGTTGATAATCGCTAGCGCGAATATCGGCGTCTTCAGAAAAGCCATAGGTCACCACTTGGCGGCCACCTTCAGCAGCAAGTTCTCGCACTACTGGACAGTCGATGCACATCACCACCAGTCCATAAAACGGCAAGTTATGAATAAACTCTCGGAACGTAGCCTTGAGTTGCTCAAAGTCGCCTCCGTAGGTATCCATGTGATCCGCTTCGATATTGGTGATCACCGAAATCATGGGCTGCAAATGCAAAAACGACGCATCACTTTCATCCGCTTCGGCTACCAAATAGCGACTTTTTCCTAATTTTGCATTGGTGCCCGCACTATTAAGCAAGCCACCGATGACGAAGGTCGGATCTAAGCCGGCCTCGGCCAATATGCTGGCAGTTAAACTGGTTGTTGTGGTTTTACCGTGCGTTCCCGCAATGGCAATACCGTGACGAAAGCGCATCAGCTCGGCCAGCATTTCAGCGCGGCGCACCACTGGTACTCGGTTGGCTTGAGCGGCGGCAATCTCTGGATTGCTCGCATCAATTGCAGTAGACACCACAACCACACTTGCACCATCGATATTGGTTGCCGCGTGGCCAATGAATACCGTGACGCCTAATCCTCGCAGACGTGACACCATCGCATTTTCGGCAATATCACTGCCCGTCACTTGGTAGCCTTCACCGGCTAATACTTCGGCAATACCGCCCATGCCAGCACCACCGATGCCAACAAAATGGATTCGCTCAACCCGGCGCATTTCCGGAATTCGAATGGCGGTATTCTGCTCTAAACTCACAACGTTCCTCGATTCGTAACAACTTGTTGGCATAACTCAGCCATGCGCTCAGCAGCATCGACAACAGCGACGCTTCGCGCCGCCTTGGCCATTTCCAGCAATTGTTGTGGCTGCTTCGCTAAATTCTCAATCTGTTCGGCTAGCGTTGCAGCCGACAATTCAGGCTGCGGCATTAACACACCAGCGCCCGCTTGTACTAAAACTTGGGCATTTTTGGTTTGATGATCATCCACTGCATGGGGCAATGGCACCAAAATGGATGCTCTACCAACGGCCGCTAACTCCGATACGGTCAGCGCACCAGCGCGACATACTACCAAATCACACCACTGATACGCTTCATCAATATTGTGAATAAAATCATCGGCGTGATTCGGTTCAATACCAAGCAGCTGATAACGAGCCCGAACCTGTTCGCCATTACCTTTGCCTGCTTGGTGCCAAACCTCTATTGCAGGGCCAGAAGCCAACAATGCCAGCGCTTCTGGCATGCTATCGTTCAGTACTTTGGCGCCCAAACTACCACCCACGACTAATATCCGCAGCGGCCGCTCATCGGCGAATTCTGGCAGTGTCGTGCTGGCTAAATTTGCACGTACTGGGTTACCAACCACATCACCTTCGGCAAATGCGCCGGTAAACGCCATTAATACCCGATCAGCAAACTTCGCCACGTAGCGGTTGGTCATCCCCGCAACGGCATTTTGCTCATGCAAAACAATCGGAATACCAGCCAACTTGGCAGCCAGCGCGCCAGGGCCACTTGCGTAGCCACCCATGCCAATCACAACCTGCGGTTTTAATAACTGCAAAATTCGTTTGGCTTGCCAAATTGCTTTTAAAATTTTGAATGGCGCCGCCAGCTTTCGAACCAAGCCGTTGCCGCGAACACCCTTAATATCAATAAAGTGAATGGGGTAACCGTAACGCGGCACCAAATCCGCTTCCATTCGCTCGGCCGTACCGAGCCAATCAATCTGCCAGCCGTTTTGCTGCAATTGTTCTGCCACGGCTAGCCCAGGGAACACATGTCCCCCCGTTCCACCAGCCATGATCAGCGCACGTTGGGTCATTTGCTTCGCCCCCCCAACGCTTGCACCGATGCCATTTTCATTTCATGGTCGATACGAACTAAAATCGCAATGGCAATACTCAGCGTCACCATGGAGCTTCCGCCATAACTAACCAGCGGTAATGTCAGTCCTTTAGTCGGCAATAACCCGGCACTTGCGCCGATATTGACCACACCTTGGAAACACAGCCAAATGCCTATGCCGCTGGCAAAAAAACCTTCGAAGTAGCGTTCTTTGTTGAGTGCTTCTCGGCCAATAAGCAGGCCGCGAAAAACCACGACCGCAAGCAACATCACCACACCAACGACACCAACGAAGCCCAATTCTTCCGCCAGAATGGCAATCACAAAATCAGTATGCGCTTCTGGTAGATAAGACAGTTTTTGAATGCTATTGCCTAACCCTTCGCCAAACCAACTGCCACGGCCAAATGCCATCAGCGACTGGGTGAGCTGGTAACCGCTACCGAATGGATCGGCCCAAGGATCCCAAAAGCTGGTAACGCGCCGTAATCGGTATGGAGAGAACACAATCAGTAAAACCACAGCCCCAACGCCGCTCATCACCAACGCTGCGAACTGCCACAACTTAGCACCAGCAAGGAATAACATTCCCATGGTCGTCACCAACATCACGATGACGGTTCCCAAATCGGGCTGCAATACAAGTAAAAAGGCGATAACAAAAAATACCGCTAGCGGCTTAATAAAACCTTTGACGTTCTCTCGAACTTCATCGTGCCTGCGCACCAAGTAGCCAGCCAAATAAGAAAAGAAAAACAGTTTAGCCAGCTCTGCGACCTGAATATTAATCGGCCCAAGCGCCAGCCAACGGGTACTACCATTAACTTTTCGCCCAATAATCAACACTGCAAAAAGCAATACAAAGGCAATCAGCAAAAGTAAGGAATTACTTTGTTGCCAGCGGTACATTGGCACATGCATGACAACGCCAGCCACAACGAGTGCTAATCCCAAAAACACGCCATGCCGAATGGCATAGTGGTAAGGGTTGCCGAAATTCTTTTGAGCTTCAGGAATCGATGCCGACATCACCATGACTAAACCAATGGCCATTAAGGCTAACGCGCATGTAATCAAGGTGCCGTCGTATACTGAAGGCGATGCTGACTGCGCAGGTTTGTTGCCTGCGAAGAATTGCCCCCAAGCGGGCCACTGCCATTGTGCGCGCCATTGACTCAGAGCTGCCATCATGAGGACACCTCCTGCGCCAACTCTTTGGCCAATTGCGCAAAGCGTTGACCACGCACCATGTAGTTTGGAAACTGGTCGAGGCTTGCGCATGCTGGTGATAGCAACACCAAGTCGCCACTGCAACTGATGTCGTGGGCCAGCCGAACGGCCTCTTCTAGATCGCTCACTAAACGCGCCTGATGGCGTTTACTCGCCAACTTCACGGCGTCTTTACCAAAACAAATCAGTTCATCAACTTGCTGATTAAGTGCCTGCTTTAAGGTGCAGAAATCCGTGCCTTTGCCGTCTCCACCAGCGAGTAAAATGAGTTTGCCGCGATAACTGCCATTGAGTCCATCGAGTGCAGCTAACGTAGCGCCTTCGTTGGTGGCTTTAGAATCATTAACCCAAGTGACACCATGTTGTTGATAAACAGGTTCACAACGATGTGGCAATCCAGTAAATGTGCGCAACACATTTGCACAAGGCGCTAAATCGTCAACCAGCTCAGCTACACAGGCTAATGCTGCAAGCGCGTTTAATTGATTGTGGCCGCCCAACATCGCCATGTCAGCGCAATTGAATACCGCCGTTGAGCCCTTTAACAACGAGCTATGACGGCCTTCTAAGCCTACGCCCCATTGCTCTTCTGCAATCTGATCCTCTGGCAAATCAAGACCAAAGCTAATCGATTTGCCACTAAACTGATGTGGCTTGGTTCGTTGGTCGTGACGATTCCAAATAGCAACTTTGGCTTGCTGATAAATTCGTGCTTTTGCAGCAGCATAGTGCTCGAAGCTGTCATAACGGTCTAAGTGATCGGCAGAAACATTTAGGTTGCAGGCAACAGTCGCTTGTAATGAGTAGGTGGTTTCAAGCTGGAAGCTCGATAGTTCCATCACAACGACATCTGCATCGCTACCAAACTCATCGAGTACTGGCACTCCGATATTGCCAATCGCTGCGGCTTTAATGCCTGCTGCGTGCAGCATGTCGGCCACTAGTGTGGTAACCGTTGATTTACCATTTGAGCCGGTTATGGCTATGCGCGGGCGCTCGTCGAACAAGCAAAACAATTCCACATCGCCAATTAATTGCGTGCCCGCTTCAGCTGCTTTGGCAATTGCCGGTGTCGCAATCGAAATCCCAGGGCTGACGACTAACACATCACAGCTATTGAGGGCTTCACTATCAAATTCACCCAAATAAACGGTGAGTGACTGCGGCGCCAATGCCAACAATTCACTCGCCGCTTGGGGTAATTGATCCCGACTATCAAACAGCACTGGCTGTTGGCCTTGAGCCAATAGCCAACGAAGCACGGAGCAGCCAGTCTGCCCCATACCTACAATGCCAATTTTGTTAGTCGAAAGTTGCAAATTCATTCCTGTTATAAATCGATTAACGCACTTTGAGCGTTGCCAATCCGATCAGTACCAATATCAGGCTGATAATCCAAAAGCGCACAATAACCCGCGGCTCAGGCCAGCCTTTCAATTCATAATGATGGTGAATTGGCGCCATGCGGAAGATCCGCTCGCCTCGCAGTTTGTAGGAGCCAACCTGTAAGATGACCGACAGGGCTTCCATAACAAACACCCCGCCCATGATCACCAAGACCAGCTCTTGCCGAACCAAAATCGCTAACGTACCGAGCGCGGCGCCAAGCGACAAAGAGCCAACGTCACCCATAAAGACTTGTGCCGGATACGTGTTAAACCATAAAAATCCGAGCCCAGCGCCAACAATCGCGGCGCACACAATCACCAGTTCGGAGGCTTCCGGAATATATGGAATATGTAGATAAGTTGAGAAATTGACGTTGCCGGTGACATACGCGAAGAAACCAAATGCGGCGGCCACCATGACGGTTGGCAAAATCGCTAGGCCATCAAGGCCATCAGTCAGGTTTACCGCGTTGCTGGTACCAACAATCACAAAGTAACTAAGGAGCAGGTACATGGCCCCGAGTTGCGGCATCACATCTTTGAAAAATGGAACCACGAGGAGCGTTTCAGCTTCAAGGTGAGCGGTTTGATACAGGAAGAATGCCGTCACAATCGCCGCAATGGACTGCCAGAAATACTTCCACTTGGCGATTAAACCTTTCGGATCTTTGCGGATCACCTTGCGGTAATCGTCCACCCAACCAATCGCGCCAAACGCAGTAATGACAAAAATCATCACCCAGACATAACGGTTCGATAAATCAGCCCAAAGTAAGGTCGCCAACAAAATTGCCGCGAGGATCAACACCCCGCCCATGGTTGGAGTACCCGACTTGCTAAAGTGAGATTCTGGCCCATCGGTACGCACCGTTTGGCCGATTTGCAAGCGCTGCAAAAATCGAATGACTTTAGGCCCCAACAACAATGCGACAGTCAAGCCGGTCAGAATACTGACAATTACCCGTAACGTCAGATAAGAAAAGACGTTAAACCCGGTATAAAACTGTGTCAGCCAGTCCGCTAGCCACACTAACATGATAATTCCTCTTCGCTGCGCAACCACTGCTGCAGTCTGTCGATCACCCGCTCCATTGCGGCACCTCGCGAGCCTTTCACCAACACGCGCAAGGGCTGCTGTTGTTGTGAAATCCACTCGGTTAGCGCTGCCATAAGCGCGTCTAATTCGTAAAAATGTTCACCATGGCTAGCGCTTGAAGCAAAGCCTTGTTGTGCCACTTCGCTGAGCGAACCTAGGGTGAATAATGCTTGCACGCCTTGTTCACGGGCATAGCTACCGGCATCGTGGTGATGCTGGCGGGCCCAGCCACCCAGCTCGCCCATGTCGCCTAAAATCAGCACAGTTTTTTCTTGTTGGCAGTTTGCTAGCACATCAACTGCCGCCTTTACTGAGGCCAAATTAGCGTTGTAAGTATCATCGATAACCGTCAGTTGTTCGGTCAGAGCCGTGCTATTCAAGCGCCCCTTCACGAACACGCCAGCTTCCAGCACAGTCGCTATCTCAACAATACCGACGCCAGCGGCGTAAGCAGCTGCGCTCGCTGCCAGCGCGTTGTCGATATTGTGCAGGCCAGCCATCGGCAAACACATATCAATAGATTCATGGCCAATGGTTAGCACAAACTGGCTGCTATCCTGTTCAAGCTCGATATGACTTGCACGCACTTGTGCTCTTAAATCTGCTTGCCGCGACCAAGTAATCACTTGCTTCCCTTGCAGCTTGTTTTGCCATTGCGCGGTGTATTTACCGTGCAGATCAAAAATAGCGACGCCTTGAGGGGGTAAGCCGGAAAAAATCTCAAACTTGGCATCGGCAATACCTTGCTCCGATCCAAATCCTTCTAAATGGGCGCTGCCAATATTGGTGATCATGGCAATCGAGGGTTTGACCAAATCAGTGGTGTAAGCAATTTCACCGGCATGGTTTGCGCCCAACTCAATCACAGCATGGGTAACTTGGTGATTGAGTCGCAACAATGTCAGCGGCACCCCGATGTCATTATTGAAATTGCCGTCAGTTGCCAGCACCTGATGATGTCGACCCAGAATGGCCGCCGTCATTTCTTTCACGGTGGTTTTGCCGGCACTGCCAGTTACCGCAATATTTTTGGTTTGGCAGCGCTCGGCAATCAGTCGGCCTAAATCACCTAACGCAAGCTTACTGTCATTGACCACGATTTGTGGCAAGGAACTCTTCACTTGGCGACTCACCAATAAGGCACCCGCCCCAGCTTGTTGCGCTTGGTCGACAAAGTCATGGGCATCAAAACGCTCACCCACCAAAGCAACAAACAGTGCGCCAGATTCAACCTGACGAGTATCCGTTGTGACACTGTTAATCGACTTATCATCGCCAACTAATGTGCCCGCTACAGCGTGACAAATGTCTTTAAGCATCAGCTCAATCATGTCACCGCCTCCAGTAAATTTTGAATCACCTCTCGATCGCTGAAATGGAGCCGTTGCTCGCCGATCAATTGATATTCCTCATGCCCTTTACCAGCAATTAAAATGAGATCTTGCGGCGCTGATTCACGTAACGCTGTTTGTATCGCTTGATGGCGATCGGCCACATCCATGACATTTTGGCTGTTGTTGAAGCCGACCATGATGTCTTTACTAATCGCTTGTTGCTGTTCTGAACGCGGATTGTCGGCGGTCACAATAATCCGATCGGCATATTGCTCAGCCGCCTGCGCCATCAATGGACGTTTGCCTTTATCACGGTCGCCGCCACAACCAAACACAACCCATAATTCTCCGGCACAATGAAAGCGAGCAGCTTGTAACGCCAAAGCCAGCGCATCTGGTGTATGGGCATAGTCAACGATGCACACCGGCATATTGGCTTGTTGAAAACTTTCCATGCGGCCTGCAACCGGGCGCAATGTCGCTAATCCATTGATGAGATCTTCGAGCGGCAAGCCGGCATGTAACAAAGGTCCCAGAGCGGCGAGTAGGTTGCTTAAATTGAATCGCCCAAGCAATGGCACGTACGCGGTGGCATCGCCCCAACTCGAACGTAGAGTCACATCAAAGCCAGTCGCAGCAGGCTTAATGGCATCAAAGTACAGCCACTGACGTTGACGCTGGATCCGCGCGAGATCATTCAAGCCATAAGCAATGGCGCTCGGGCCTAATTCATCTAATAATTTGCTACCAAATTCATCGTCAGCATTGATTGTTGAACTGGCCAGAGTCGGCCAACGGAATAATGCTGATTTGGCTTCACCATAGGCTTCCATCGTGCCGTGGTAATCCAAGTGGTCGCGACTTAAATTGGTGAACACCGCATGTTCAAAGGCAACGCCACCCACACGATTTTGTACCAAACCGTGAGACGAGACTTCCATGCACACCCAATCCGCTTGCTCGGTTCGCAATTGGCTAAGCAGGCGGTGCACGGTCAGGGCATCAGGTGTGGTATTCGGCAAAATGTGCAGCGATGCAGGGTTACCGTAACCCAGTGTGCCAATCACGCCAGCGGTTTGTTCTTTGCCGGTTAGTGCCTGTAGCAATTGGACCATGTAATGGGTCACTGAGGTTTTACCGTTTGTACCGGTCACACCAACGACTGTCGGCGCATTGGCTTGGTTGTTGTAGAAACTCGCAGCCAATTCACCGAGTCGTTCCGGTAACTGAGTCAATTCCACAACAGGCACTTGCCACTGGCTATTAACGTGCACTCGGTCGCCGTCAACGAGCACGGCACTAGCGCCCTGACAGATGGCAGCATTAATAAAGTCGGCGCCGTTTAGCTGATGGCCGCGCAGGGCAACAAAAATATCACCGTGACTAACTTGGCGGCTGTCTAAAACCAAATGACGCGCGGTGACATTGGCAACGCGCGCACTTATTCCCCAGGGTTTGACGATGTCGCGTAATCGCTGACTCATGGCCATATCCCCGCATAGTCTGATGTTTCAGCATCCGGTGGAATATTAAGGTAGTGAAGCGCTCCGGCCATGACGGCAGAAAACACCGGCGCAGCAACATCGCCGCCATAGTATTTGTCGCCAGCAGGCTCATTAATCACCACGGCAATTGCTAGTTTCGGCTGAGATAACGGCGCAACGCCGGCAAAATCGGCCACGTATTCTTCACCATAACCACCTGCGATGGCTTTACGAGCAGTGCCGGTTTTACCAGCAACGCGATACCCGGGTACTCGCGCTTTAGTGCCGGTACCACCTTCTTCAGTGACAGACTCAAGCATCTCAAGTACGGCGGCAACGTGGTGCTTTTCAATCACCCGCTCCCCCGTAGGAGGCTCATTGAGTTTCAAGATAGATAACGGATATTTAATGCCACCCGCGCCGATGACAGCATATGCTCGGGCCAATTGAATGGGCGTAATGGTCATGCCGTAGCCAAATGACAAGGTTGCCAATTCAAAGTCCGACCATTTCCGACGAATCGATAAGTGGCCACTTGATTCTCCGGGTAAAAGCGCATCAGACAGGCTACCGAAGCCAAGTTGAAAGAAGGTTTCAATGAGTTCGTCTGGGCTGGTTTGCAGCGCCATTTTAGTCACGCCAATGTTGCTCGACTTTTGCAACACAGCGCGCACCGTCATATCGCCATAATTTTTACTATCGCGCACTTCTCGGCCACCAATACGCATCCAACCTGGCGACGTTGCAATGACCGAGTCTTGTTCAACAACGCCATTAGCTAAAGCGCCCAACACCACCATTGGCTTCACGGTAGAGCCCGGCTCAAAGGCGTCGGTTACGGCACGGTTACGCATGCGAAACGGATCGCGGTCGCGACGATTATTAGGGTTGAAGGATGGCGTGTTGACCAAGGCCAAAATTTCACCGCTTTCCACATCAATCACCACCACAGAGCCCGATGTGGCGCCATGGTATTCGGTGGCAATCTTTAATTCTCTGTACGCTAATGCTTGAATGCGCTGATCGATCGCCAGTTCAATATCGCCTGGCTGTTCGCGGGCTTCAATAACGCCTAACTCTTCAACAGTGCGCCCTGTTCGGTCTTTACGGATCCGACGTTTTTCAGGGCTGCCATTGAGCCAGTCGTTATAGGTAGCTTCAATGCCTTCAATACCATCGGCATCAATATTAGTCACACCAACAATGTGAGCACTAACTTCGCCTGCAGGGTAAAAGCGGCGAGATTCGTTCTTTAAAAATACACCGGGAAGTTTGAGCTTCTTGACGTAATCCGTTAAGCCAGGGGTGACCTGACGTTTAATGTACATAAAGCGGCGATTTGGCGCGCTTTCAATCTTGCTGATGAGCTTATCGGCATCCAATGACAAAGCATCGGCCAGTGCTGACCAGCGTTGGCGCTTTTGAATGCCCCCCATGTCAGCAATCACTTTTGGATCGACCCACACAGCTTTCACTGGCACGCTTACGGCTAATTCTTCGCCATGACGATCGGTAATGATGCCCCGCTGAACATCACCGGTCTTGGTCCGCAGTGAGCGCATGTCACCTTCACGCTTTAGACGATCCGGTTCAACGATCTGAATGTAAGCCGCTCGTGCTAGCAACATGGCAAACATTAAGCACACCGTCACGATGACCGCATAAAACCGCCAAGGGATCATGGTTGGTTTGAGTTTCCGCTTGGCGTGACCGGGGCGACTCATGGCACCTCCACCAGCGTATTGGCTGAGCGCGAAGGCCGCACCATGCCAAGTTGTTTGGTCGCTTTGCGACTAATGTGGCTGTGTTCAGCCAGTGCGCCTTCTTCCAACCGTAGGTGACGCCATTCAATATCTAATTCGTCGCGTTGCTGTTTTAGCTCATCAAACTGCGCGGTTAACTGCCGATTGTCATACGCCAGACGCACCACCACAAAAGCGCTGGTCAGCACGGCTATCGCCATGCACCAACGTAATTTGTAGCGCATCATGTCACGTAACATGAGCCGCATCAGCAGGGGGTGACTCAAAGCTTCACCCCCTGCTTTTCGGCGATCCTCAGCACCGAGCTGCGCGCACGGCTATTAGTTTCTATTTCCCGGGCTGAGGGTTTAATTGCCTTGCCAATGGCTTTTAACGGTAATGATTGCTTCAATTGATCTTCGGTAAGCGGTAGCCCACGCGGTGGCGGCGTGCCTTTACTGTGATGGCGAATAAACTGCTTCACGATTCGGTCTTCCAACGAATGGAAGCTGATCACCGACAACCGGCCGGTATCGACTAATGCTTCTAAAGCGCCATCAAGGGCTTGTCGAATTTCTTCCAACTCGGAATTAATGTAAATCCGAATGGCCTGAAAACAACGTGTTGCCGGGTGCTTCTTGCGATCGCGAGAAGGGCTTACTCGTCCGATTAAGCCAGCTAATTCAGTGGTTGTGGTGAATGGCGTTTCATCACGATCGGCAACAATCGCTTTAGCGATGCGCCAAGCAAACCGTTCTTCACCAAATTCTTTGAGCACCCAGCTAATTTCGTCAGCTTCTGCTTCTGCTAACCACTCAGCCGCCGAGCGGCCAGAGGTGGGATCCATTCGCATATCGAGTGGGCCGTCACGCATAAAACTAAAACCGCGATCGGCTTGGTCGAGTTGTGGGGAAGAAACGCCGAGGTCAAATAAAATGCCATCAACTTTGCCAAGCAAACCACGTTGTTCCAGATAGGCGAGGATGTGGGAGAACGGACCATGCTGGATAGTGAATCGTGGGTCGTTGATTTGCTTTGCTGTTTCAATAGCTTGAGGATCGCGATCAATCGCAATCAGGCGCCCGTCAGGGCCGAGACGAGACAAAATCTCTCTACTGTGGCCACCGCGTCCAAAGGTCGCGTCCACATAGATACCGTCCTTTTTGATGGCCAACGCATCTACTGCTTCATGCAGAAGTACGGTGACATGCTCCTGACCAGCTGTCATTTATATACTTATGTTTAAAAGGTTATCGCTTAGTGGTTCATCATCGGCAAGCTGTGCTGCCAAATCTTCATCCACCTGGGTTTGCCAGTTTTCGTCGGACCAAATTTCAAATTTGTTGGTTTGCCCGACCAGCGTAATTTGCTTCTCAAGGGCAGCAAACTGGCGCAGCTTGGCGGGAATTAAAAAGCGGCCATTTTTGTCCATATCACAGTCTGTCGCATGACCGATAAGCAAACGCTGCAAACGGCGCTCAGCCGGCTTCATGCTCGATAGACGGCGCAATTGCGCTTCAATGGCTTCCCATTCGGGGAGGGGGTATAGCAGTAGGCAGGACGAGGCGACGTCAATGGTACAAACCAAACGTCCTCCACATTGATTCATCAGCATGTCGCGATAGCGCGAAGGTACGGCTAACCGTCCTTTGCTATCTAAGCTGATTGCACTTGCCCCACGAAACATGATTCACCCTTAGCGTTGATCGATTCCAATAATGCATTAATGAAATGATCCACTTTGATCCACTTTTTCCCACCAGAGCTAGTTTAGGGACTGGCATCAATGAATGTCAAGCTAGGAAACAAGCCATTTTAACCTTGTAAAATGCGGTATTCGGCTAACCGATTGGTATTGAAAAGGAAGTGGGAAATGATGGCGAAAATGTGACTGGCAATGGCTTTCAAGAAGAGTGAAGCTGACCAAATTTTGGCCTTATTTGATCCCAGAGTGGATCAAAGTGGTAACTCGGAGCAGATCACAAATTTTATGATTAATTAACGTACCGCAATTTTAGTGCAACCAATTCGTGCAATTTGCTCTTTTCCACAATCTGCTCTTCTATACTTTGCGCAACGTTCTTGGGAGGTGCTCATGAAGCAATTTGTTTCGTTGCAAACGCTAAAGCAACATTTAGTCGCGGAGCTACCCATGGATGTGGAATTGTCAGCCATCATTCAACAATTGACCGAAAATTCCAGCAGCAACAAAAGTATTCCCGAATCTCATTATCAGATTGATCCTCGCGACGGCACCATTAGCATATTTAGCGCTGCCCGCGCCAAACGCGTTCATACCGTAACCAATGCAGATGAGCAGCCAGCCTCTGATGTCAGCTGCCCCATCTGCGATGGTAAGCTGACCACCGTTTGTCACATCCAACCACTATCCAATGGCGCTAGTTTTATTACCGACAACCTATATCCGGTTGTCACACCTCATGGCCTTAACCCAGACGCCCACCTGCAATTCGGCACCCAATCCTTTATTCGTGGTGGTCATGTATTTGGTGGTCATTTTTTACAATGGACCAGCTCAAACCATGACGACGACTGGCATAACATGCCACTAGCGGATTTGGTGCTCACCATGCAGCAATTAGCCCAATTCGCTCAGAAACTAATGACTGAGGCAGATGTCATGCCCAAAACCGCAGGGTGCCATCATGGTAGCCGCGGCTATATAACCTTGTTTAAAAACTATGGCGCCAAAGCCGGCGCATCGTTGAGCCATGGCCATCAACAATTGGTGTTTGCTAATTTGATGAGCCGGAGCAGCTTTAACAATTGGCGTTTTTACGGTCGCCATATGGAAACCTTCGCGGACTACATGCTGCGGGAAAACCCAAATTCACTTCAGCTATTAGATTTGGGCGACGTCGTGTTGCTCGTGCCTTATTTTATGCACCGCCCCTATACCATGATGGCTTTTATTAAGGACACTGAGTGCAGTCACTTACACCAGCTATCGACGCAACAACTAGAGCAACTTACTGAAGCCATGCAGCTTGCCATTCAAGCGATTCGAAGCGAGTTGACGGACGACGGCAAACCGATAGCCTTTAACGTCACCGTGCACACGGGCCCCGGATGTGGGCTTTACGTGGAATTTTTGCCGCGAGCCGACACCATGGGTGGTTTAGAGTTACAAGGCTGTTGGGTATGCCAAGCACTACCAGCCGACTGCTATGACAAATTGAACAAGCGTATTCAGATGTTGAGGGTTCGTTCAAACGACTCATGTTGAGTATGGCTAGAAAAACAAAGCATAAAAAAACGCCTGCAATGCAGGCGTTTTTATTTCAATCGCTAACCTAAATTATTTTTTAGGGTGAACCTCAACACGACGGTTCAAAGCGCGATTATCACTGGTGTCATTGCTAACGGCTGGATCGTCCATGCCGTAACCGTGCACATCGAGTTTGCCCTCGGATACACCTTCTGACACTAAGATTGCTCGGGCATTACCTGCTCGGCGTTGTGACAAGCGCTCGTTATAGGCTTTAGAACCAACGGAGTCGGTGTAGCCTGCAACTTCCAGCATAGGAACATTCGTCGCTTTAGCTGCTCGAGCGATACAAGATAATATCATTTGCCCTTCGCCGGAGATCTCAGCAGAATCAAAGGCAAACAATACCGGAGCGGCTTTCACCATTTGGTTGTCAGTTACCGTCAGGTAAGGCTTACATTCTTCCGGAATATTGGCCGGAATAATCAATGGGCAGCCTTTGTCGTCAACTTTTATGCCTGCAGGAGTGTTCGGACAATCGTCCATGTGATCCGGTACGCCGTCACCATCAGTATCAAGTGGGCAACCATCGCGATCCACTTCTACGCCCTCTGGTGTTGCTGGGCATTGATCAAACTCGTCTGGCACGCCATCACGGTCTTCATCAGCAGGATCACAGATCAAAGCACCGGCAATCGCGCCAGCAACGGCACCCGCAGGTGCAGCAGCACCAGCCATACCAGCACCAGCTGCAGCACCACCAGCGGCACCACCTGCTAATGCACAAAATCCAATGTTTTCTCCAGGGTTGTCCCGATTGGTCGCGCAACCACTAAGCATCACTGCCGCGAAAGCAACAATCGCTATGATTTTTTTCGCATTCATACAAATTCATCCTCTAAGTGTGTATCGCTTCCTTAAATCCTGATGAGGAAGCCCTAGCCTTTTGATGTTGACCATTTTTTTGTTGTCAGGTCATCCACCATAAAAAGTAGGTGACAAATCATTGTCATGCCAACTTTTATACTCGCTTTATTAGCCAAAAATCCTTTTCCACCAAGGCTTCTGAGCATCAGCCTCTGGCGTCATTTTTTTGGCGCACCTAATTTGCAACAATTCTGCCTTAACATCAAATGGTAATGTTCGCTCTGCTGGGCAACCGGCTTCATAAACTTTGCCGCTCACATCGACCGGTAAAAATTCAATATCTGCGGGCGCCGCCAGTTGCAGTGGCAGCGCGCTGCGCTGATGCAGGTAATGGCGATAGAGTTGCATGGCCGCTTGGCTGCCAGTTAGGTTGATGGGTTGATTGTCATCCCGCCCAACCCAAATCACCACCACTTCCCGGCCATCGCTGGCGACAAACCAAGCATCTCGATAATCATTGGAAGTGCCGGTTTTAGCTGCTAGGTGGGCACCTGGAAAACGTTGATTTAACGAACGGGCAGTCCCTTCAGCCACCACTTGCTGCATGCCATACATCACCAGAAACGCATGGCTCGGATCGATAATTTGCTGACGATAAGGTTGCCGAACAGAACGCCAATTGCCGCCCGTCAATTGCGCGCCTTGAATCAAATGAAGTGGCTGGTAGCTACCTTGATTGGCCAAGGTGTTAAAGATTTGAGCGACTTGCCACGGTGACATTGAAATACTACCGAGCAGATCTGACGGATACAGGCCTTTCACCTCTTCGCCAATAAGCGACGTTAACAATTGTTCAATCGACTCAAGGCCGATGGACATGCCTAAATTAACAAAGGGCACGTTCAGAGATTTCGACAGCGCATCAATACTTGCAACACTGCCGCGGTATTTTTTGTCAAAGTTCTGCGGCTGCCAACGTTTACCCGTTGAACTGCGCATTGAAACCGGCCGGTCATTAAGCGGCGTAGCCAAGTTCATGGTTGATTTTTGCTGAAATCCAGCGAGCAAAATCACCGGTTTTAGCAATGAGCCAATAGGCCGACGAGCTTCCATCACGCGATTGTAGCCAGGATATTCTGGCTGGCAATCGCTTACCAAGGCCCTGACCGCTCCGCTTGTGACATCGACAGCAATCATCGCCAGCTGCAACTGTTCAACGGCATACGCCGCTTCCAGCTCAGCGATACCATCACGAGCCGCTTGCTCCATGGCTTGTTGTGATAACGGATCGATGCTTGTGGCAATGGCCGTTAAACGCCCCTGATACCGTCCAGAGATCCACTGCTGCATTTCCGAGCGCACACTGCGCACAATGGCTGGTCGCTGTTTCAATTGCAGTTCACGTTTATTAACCACCGCCACAGGCCGGCTACTGATACGCTGATATAACTCGATATCGAGTTGTTCACGTTGTAACAGCATGCGCAAAATCAGATCGCGACGCTCGGCTAGTGTTTCAGGACGACGCCATGGATTGTACAAGCTAGGCCCTTTGATCATGGCAACCAGCGCCACCTGCTGCTCCAAATTCAGTTCAGCAAGCGACCGACCAAAATAGAATTCACTAGCCGTAGCAAAGCCGTGGATAGCGGTGGCGCCTTGCTGGCCCATATAGATTTCATTGATGTAGGCTTCAAGAATTTGAGCTTTGCTATAGCGCCATTCCATCAGCAGCGCGAGCAAGGCTTCATTGATTTTGCGGACCAAACTACGCTGGCGAGTGAGAAGCAAGTTCTTGGCTAGTTGTTGCGTTAACGTACTGCCACCTTGCACCGTTTGACCAGCTTGCAGGTTGGCTATCAGCGCGCGACCAATAGCGATTGGGTTCACCCCCCAATGCTGATAAAAGTTACGGTCTTCGACCATCAACAACAGCTCGATGAGTTGTTCCGGTATTTGTTGTAAGTCAACCCAAATGCGATCTTCGCGAGTGCCCGCCCAGATTTTATCGAGTTCAACCGGCGCCAATTCAACCGACGCCAAAACCTGATTCGCATGATGCAAACTAACCACCTGATCACCATCGAATCGCGCATCCACAACGAGCGCCTTATGGCCAGCTCGATCGTCGAGTTGAAAGCGAAGATGCTCTGCCCGGCGGTAAAAACGAGTCAAATCAGGTTGTGCAGTGACTTGTGCTGCTTGGTTGACACGCTGATAGCCAAGGGCGAGTAGCTCGGCTTGTAGCTCATCGGCAGATAAGCGAGCACCGGCTTTAATGATTAACGGGCGAGCCTGAATAGATAGTGCATGGGGTTGGTAAAGCTCAGCGAATGCTTGTTGCAGTTTACTATCGAGATAGACGGCGTAAGCCACCAGCAATGCCATGCCTGCAAAGGCTATTTTTGCCAGCCATTTCAGCCATGAGTCACCACCCATTAAGCGCTCCCGCCACTTCATAAAAGCCCTCGTACACGACCAAAGATTGCAGGCATCACCGGCTTGAATACCGCTTGGAAAAGCGACCAGGCCGCGGAATCCTTATCTGGGCTGAAGTTCGGCACGCTAAATATCTCGCAAACAAAATGAACTAAACGCCATCACGGCTCGTATCACAAACACAACTCGACGCTTAAGGAGCGTGTGATGATTTTGATAGACGGCGATCATAATGCCATTGAACTGGAATTCCAGCTAATGGAACAGCAGTTAGTCAATAAATCTCAATCAGCAGCCAAAGACCGAGCCGCAGAAGTAGACGCTGCAAGCGAAGTCGGCGCGCTCCTACCAGGTAATATTGAACCGGTCGATTACAAATAGATTGGGCATTAAAAAAGGCTCCACGCAGGGAGCCTTTTTTAGCTAAAAACCGAGGCCTTATTCGATAGGCTCTGGCTTACTCAACTCGATTTTTGAGAAAGTAACTTGCACGTAATCGCCATTGGCTTTGTCGGTTTCCCAGTCGCCGGTACCCGGGCAAGCGGCATACCAAAAACCTGGATCGTCTTTGGTGCTGCACTGATTGTAAGCGCCTGCTTTAAAGAACAAGGTGTCGCCAGAGTATCCGTGCGGGTGATCATCAGGGTTGACCTCTCCGTAAGCATCCACGTTATCGGTCAAATTAATGGTGAATTCCACAGGCTCTTTGCCTTCGGCGGTAAACGTCAACTTCATGACATTTTCATACACGTTCACCACGTAGCTAATTTCGTCGCCTAGAGCTAAACCGCTCGCACCAGGATCAGCTGAATTACCCCAGTCGTTACCCCATACAACATGGGAAATATCACGACGCTTGGGGTTTTCTTTTTCTAAGTTCAGTTCGTAATTCCAAAACACCGAGCCGGTGTCATGGTGAGGCCACTTTTTATAGTAAATTTTCAGCGGTTCATTGCCCCAGCCATAACCCTCACCTTGGGCAACTAGCTCGGCATCTTTACCCGCATGAATTTGGCCAATGACCACTGAGTAAGCTGGGTTTTTATCGGCATATTTTGCATTTTCCGATACATGGTCCACCTTCAGCGTGGCTTCCATTCGGCCACCAATCGCCGCAAAGGCTTCTGGCGTTGGGTGCGCGGCTAAACCAAAGTTGTTAGCCGGATCATAGGTATCAATACTGGTATCGGTGCCGCGGTACATCTGGTGTAATTCGCTGCGCGTATTGCTTGAGTTGGCCGTGGTGATGGCCTTGTTTGGCGCTGCAAACACTAAGTTGCCATCGCTATTTAGGTAGAAGTAATCTGGGTGGCTGTAAGATTGCAACTCAGCCACATCAATTTCATCCACTTTACCATCGCCATCAACATCCGTTGGTACCGCGATTTTCCAATGGCTTAAATCGAATTTATCGGCAGGTAGCGCAACCTCAACTACAGGCACTTCGGCTTTTGGTTGGACTGCCGAATTTGCAGTTTGCTCAGCACTTTTTTGTCCACCGCATGCTGCCAGAGAAAGCGTCGCCACGGTTAACAGAGATGTTGATAAAGGTTTCATAATGATCCTGATTTGTTATTTTCGATAGCTCCGTTATAGAGGCCAATACTGACCGGAGCCTGAACAGCCAGAATTTAACAGTTACCGGCCCCATTGTATTGTTGAGAAGGTGACCCTAGTCTGATTTTTTGGACTGACGAAGTAGAATTTAGCCGCGAACAAGTGCGCTGCTTACATAACAATCAGCCTCGGCGGCGGAGAGCTGAATCGCTCCCCAAGTCTTCTTATAAATGACGTTTGGTTTTACGCGTTGGTAACGTATTGGCCGGATCATCAGGCCATAAGTGTTTCGGGTAGCGCCCTTTCATTTCTTTTTGAACCTCTCGATACGAGCCCTGCCAAAACTGCGGTAAGTTCTGTGTTAATTGCAGCGGTCGCTTGGCGGGAGACAGCAGCTCAAAGGTCAGCGGACATCGCCCGTCGGCTAATAAAACCTGATCATTGCAACCATACATTTCTTGCATCGGCACCGAGATTTTAGCGCCAGCATCGGCATCATATTGAATGGCAACAAGTCGCCCTAAAGGTGTTTCAAACTGGGTTGGCAGGCTTTTATCGAGTAACTGTGCTTGCTGGAAACCTAAATATGCCCGCAGCGCTGGCAGCGCATCAAATTGCTTGAGTGCTTTGTGGCTTCGCATTCCAGCCAAGTACGGCAACAACCAGTGTTCGAGTGTCGCCAGCAATGATGGTTCATCAAAATCGGGCCAATCTTTAGAGCCTGCTAACTGCCAACGTTTGGCAAGCGTAACGCGCTGACAAAAGTTGGCAATGGCCGGTGTCCACTGAAGAACCCGTAAGCCTTTTCGCTTCACCCAGCCGCACAGGGCTTGCTCAATTTGATGATCATTAATCGCGGTCAATGGCTCACTCGTTAGGGTCAATCGCCCTAGTTTTCGCAACCGCCGGCCAATCACCTTGGCTTTGTCGTCGTCCCAATTCACTTGCTCCGCCGACTCAATAAAGTTACCGAGCTTCTGCTCAATCAAGTCAGGGCTAATTTCAACCGCCGCGCGCACCCAGCTATCCGCATGAAACTCGCTCAACTGATGTTGCAACACCAGTAACCAGTTGGCATTTTGCAGCGCATCGTCCGTCGGTAATTGCACGCCAACACCATCGCTAGTGGCATAGGTGCTCTGTTGGCGGCGTTTGGCCACGCGATCAGGAAAAGCCTGTAATAAGAGTTCGACGAGGCCTTGGGTGTGCAGCTTTGTCGGCCACTGTTGGCCACCCGCTCGTTTAAACCATTGCTTGGCTTGTTGCAGTTGTTGACGTTTGCCTGACGAACTAGCCGCCTCCACTCGCCTTATAAATTCACAGCTTCGTTGGTTGGTTTTATCTTCCAACAGCGCTGCACTGAGGCAGGCACTGGCTAATAACTCATCGCCTTCGGCACTAGCTAACACCAGCAAATGCGCTAGCCGTGGCGCTAAACCTAATTGACTCATAGCACGGCCATGAGCATTAATGGCACCCGTTGAATCAACGGCCTTCAACCAACGGAGTTGCTCTTTGGCATGTTGCCAATGCCCGCTATTGGGGGGAGTCAGCCAGGTTAACTGGTCAAGCTCGGAGACTCCCCATTGCGCCAACTCCACCGCCAGTTGAGTCAATTCGGCGTAATGGACTTCCGGCACAATATTAGGTTCAAAGCTCTGTTGTTGCTGCTCACTCCAAAGGCGATAGCAATGGCCCTCTGCAACACGACCTGCCCGGCCTGCGCGCTGTTGTGCAGAGGCACGACTGATTTGCTTAGTCTGCAAGCGGCCGGCATTGGCACTGCTCACAAATCGCATCGTGCGCTCAAAGCCACTATCAACCACGGTACGAACCCGCGGCAGAGTAATCGAAGTTTCGGCAATATTGGTTGCGACAATAACCCGCCGTTTAGCGCCCGGATGAAAAATTTTCTGCTGCTCACTGGGCGACAGGTCACCGTATAGGGGCATCCAATCAAACGTATTCGCAAGCTCTGGCGTTTCCTGAGCCCACTGCAATAACTGCTGGATCTCACGAAATCCGGGCACAAAAACCAACACATCGCCTTCGGGTTGCTCTTGCGTCGCTTGTTTTAACAATGAAAAGCATTGGGGTAGCCAAGCTTGTTTCGGATCGCGCATGCGATAATGAAGATGAACAGGAAACTGTCGCCCTTCAGAGCTAATCAGGCGTGCCTCGGGCAAACAACGTTTAAAGTCTTCAATTTCGAGCGTCGCTGACATCAACAGCAGCCGCAAATCATCACGCAATCCTTGCTGAGCATCTAGGCACAACGCGAACGCCAAATCGGCTTGCAGATTACGTTCGTGGCACTCATCAAAAATCACTAAGTCGTAATCGGTTAACTCAGGATCATGCTGCAGCAGGCGGGTCAAAATACCTTCGGTCACCACCATTAACTGTGTTGCGGCGGAGCGTTTTTGCTGTTGGCGGATCTGGTAACCCACTCGTTGGCCAATGGGCTCGCCTAATTGCGACGCCATATATTGTGCCACCGACATTGCCGCCAGCCGTCTCGGCTCAAGCATGAGCATCCGTTTATTGGCAAATGCAGGGTGTTGCAACAGTAGTAACGGCAACAGCGTTGACTTACCAGAGCCGGTAGGTGCCGTAAGAATGACGTCTTGTGATGAAGTCAGCAAAGCACTCGCCACTTCATCGGCAATATCAAAGACTGGAAGTTGTTGATTCATAATTGCTGATTGGTTTAATCAAGCAGACAGTTTAGGGGCCTAACTCGAAAAAGTCACCGCTGAGGTTAGCGCTTAATAAATACTGAATATTCGGCAACATTATCGCGCTGACAGGCACATTTACATTGACGCGCCGCATTTGCCTCTTATAATCGGAGTTGCTTGATTTTCTGCCTGATATTTATGCAACAAACTGCGATGGATCGTTGGCGTACCAAATGATGGACCCTTTCGCCCTTCGTAAATTGAAAGTAAGTAGCAAGAGCAACAATTCCAGCACCAAGCCATCTTAGGCACAAATTTTATCGAAGAGTTAAAGGACATCCTCATGTCAGAGATCAAAACCGGCACCGTCAAGTGGTTCAACGAATCTAAAGGCTTCGGCTTCATCGAGCAAGAAGGCGGCCCAGACGTTTTCGCTCATTTCAGCGCAATCAAAGGCACTGGCTTCAAAACTTTGGCCGAAGGGCAAAAAGTTCAGTTCACAGTGACTCAAGGCCAGAAAGGTCCTCAAGCTGAGAACATCGAAGCACTGTAATCAAATACTGTGCTAGTAGCTTCGTGAAGCTGCTAACTACAAAAAACGAGATCAACGCGATCTCGTTTTTTTATGCCTAACATTCGGTAACTGATACTGCATTGAGCGATACTCGATGAGTCTACTGCCTATCACTAGTTTGAGTGGCATACACTAGGTTTTCGATAAATCGCGGTTTGGAATAATCATGAAAATAACTTTTTCCGGTGTGATTGCTGGTATGGCCATCGCTTTTGTTTGCTTTGTCGGCGCCAGCCGCATTGCCGTTGACAGCTTGGTGTCTGGTGTTGGCACCAGTCAGGTCGAGTCACTGATGAAAAACATCCGTCACACACTAACCCTGAAACAAGCGTTAGATAATCAACAACTCGATCAGGCTCATCAAATTATCGTGACGGACTTGGCTCGGGATTTAGATGAATTACGAGGCTTTCGCTCTTATGCTTCCGACGCTCGCAAACAGGAAATTGATCAAGCCTTTGTCAATCTTGCTCACTATCGCCAAAGCCTGACCGCGGGTACTAACAGCGCAGTGGCTCGCAGCAGCTGGCAAGCACAAGATATTGAAGCGCTCTTAGGCCCAATCGAACAGGCTTTAAAACAGCAAAACGAACGCGCCTCGCAGCCAGATTAATCCATGGCTGAGCGCTTATTTGTTGCCTTGCCGCTACCGCCCACAATTAGGCGGCAAGTAGCGCGTTGGCAAAGGGCTTATCAGCCTTTGCACGCCAAACCAGTCCCGGCGGATAACCTGCATCTCACATTGGCATTTTTAGGCTCATGTGACGCCCGTGTAAAACAGCAAGTGTGCGAGCAGTTATCGTCAATTGCGTTGCCTAGCTGGTGCCAAGAATTGTCTCAAACAGGTTGGTTTGCCAAGCCGAAGATTGGTTATTTAGCACCTCAGCAAACGGCCGCAGCCTTGCAGACACTGGCGAGTCAGGTTCAACAACGCATGCAGCAACTGGGGATGGTGTTACCCGAGCATGATTTTATTCCCCATGTCAGCGTCTTTCGCCATTTTCAACACGGTCATTCATGGCGCGCTAGCCACAGCGGCACACAACCTCACGTCAACGCGATGTCATGGCCCGTCACTGAGTTTTGCTTGTATCAATCTTGCAATGATAGATACAAGGTATTACACCGTTGGCCGTTAACCGAATCATCCACTAATCGCCCCTGAAGAGCCGTTAATGAACCAAGATTTTACGCCCGCTACATTAGTTAAACGCTATAAACGCTTCCTTGCCGATGTCATTTTGGCTGATGGCTCCGAGCTTACCGTCCACTGCCCCAATACCGGCTCGATGAAAAATTGCGGCAGCCCCGGCGATAGAGTGTGGCTCAGCCGCTCCGACAATCCGAAACGCAAATACGCTTATACATGGGAGTTGACCGAAAATGCCGCCGGTGACTTTATTTGCATCAACACTCAGCGGGCAAACCCTTTAGTAGCCACCGCGATTGCCGCAGAGAAAATTGAGGCATTGGCTGGTTATGACTCGTTACAACGGGAAGTGCGCTATGGCGAAAATAGCCGCATTGATATTTTTTTAAGTAACGGCAACCAGGCGAATGCTTACGTTGAAATCAAATCTTGTACGTTGCTGGAGCAAGACGGCATTGGCTATTTTCCTGATGCGGTTACAACGCGAGGACAAAAGCACTTACAAGAACTAATGACCGTGGCGGCAAACGGTCAACGCGCCGTATTAGTATTTGCCGTTATGCACACCGGCATCAGCCACGTACAAGCAGCCGCTCATATTGATGCAAAATATGCAGCCTTATTGGCGCAAGCCATCACCAACGGCGTCGAGGTTTACTGCTGTTACGCTCAAATTTCGCCACAACAATTAGCCTTTGATCACATTAAACAGCTTAACGCCAGCGAATAAAATTTAGTTCAGCTTGGGTTCATCCTGACTCGTCAACACTGGCTTCATCGACGAACTTGTTAACGGTGGGCCAAAAAATGATTAACTTTTCCAAACTGTCACGTGCTGTCTTAGCGATTGTTGCTGCGATGTCGATTGCTTTCTCTGTTTATTCAGTGGGTCATGAGGTTGCAGTAACGTCAGCACCTTCGCTGTTGAGTGCAGGTTAACGACTAGTTTTTAACGACCGGTAATCAACCTGTTACAATTTAAATCGCAAACCGACGGGTTGGTGCGTTCGGTGAACTCATCAACCCAACCAGCCAACGTCTGGCGTAACTAGAAACCCGCTCGACAATTGACGGGCATCAATAACTCGTCCATTAGCGCCACTGGTTCGAGCTCTTGCCGTAAATCTGCAATCTATCCTTTAGCTGTGGTGATCACCTCATGTTAATAAAATGCGATTGCGGGCGAGGCTGTATTTTGCTATAGATAGCGCCCTATTGCTCTGGTAGCAGCCAGAGATGTTGTTGGATTTGAAGGGGTATGTAACATGCCAGAAACCAAAAAAGCCAGTTCACTGGGCGTGTTAGCTCTGGCTGGCGTGAAGCCTTACCAGCTTGGTGCTGATGAAGAATATATGAATGAAGCGCAGTTGGCTCACTTCCGCAAGATTTTAGAAGCGTGGCGTAATCAACTTCGTGAAGAAGTCGACCGCACCATGTCTCACATGCAGGATGAAGCGGCCAACTTCCCAGATCCGGTTGACCGAGCGGCTCAGGAAGAAGAGTTCAGCTTAGAATTGCGAACCCGCGATCGCGAGCGCAAATTGATCAAGAAGATCGAAAAGACGCTGCAATTTATTGAAGAAGACGACTTCGGCTACTGCGACACGTGCGGTATTGAAATCGGCATTCGCCGTTTAGAAGCTCGCCCGACTGCCGATCAGTGCATTGACTGCAAAACACTGGCAGAAATTAAAGAAAAGCAGTTGGTTGGCTAACGTACCGATCACACAGCGATATCGGATTTGATGCTCGAATCTGAACAAACGCCGCGACAGACTCTCTATCGCGGCCGTTTTGCACCCTCGCCTTCAGGTCCTCTTCACTTTGGTTCCTTAATTGCTGCCGTCGGCAGTTATCTAGATGCTCGTGCCCATAACGGCCAATGGCTGGTGCGCATTGAAGATATTGATCCCCCACGCGAAGTAGCGGGTGCCGATAGCGAGATTTTGCGTGCACTGGAAGCCTTTGGTCTCTATTGGGACGAATCGGTTCGTTACCAAAGCAGCCACCTAAATGAATTTCAAGCGGTCATCGACACATTGCTGGCCGAGCAGCGCGCCTATTTTTGCAATTGTCCGCGCAAACGCATCAAAGCCATTGGCGGGTTATACGATGGCCATTGCCGCGATCGTCTACTGGACGGTGAGCATTGTGCCGTGCGCTATAGAAACGATGTATCAATCCGTGGCTTCAACGATTTGCGGCTGGGTTGGCAAGATGCCGCCGAGGCACAGGACTTTGTCATCAAACGGCGCGATGGTTTGATGGCCTATCAATTAGCGGTGGTACTTGATGATATTGATCAGCAACTGAACCACATTGTTCGGGGCGTTGATTTGCTCGATACCACGGTGAGTCAGTTGGCGCTCTACAGCGAATTCAACCAGTCGCCGCCATCTTATTTACACTTGCCCCTCGCGCTTGATGGCAATGGCAATAAACTGAGCAAACAAAACCATGCGCCAGCAGTTAACTGGCAACAACCTCAAGTTGAACTTTGGCAAGCTCTACAATGTTTGAACCTCAATCCGCCCACCGAACTCAAACATCAACCCGTGGCACAGCAGCTAGAGTGGTCAACCAACAACTGGCAACGACACAAGCTGGGACAAAGCAACCACATCAAATCAGTGTGTTAGATGTCGTACTGAGCAACAAATAAGTGTTTTTCAGGCTTTTCGTTCTATTTTTCCAACAGTTTGCTAAAATTGCGCTTCTTTTAATTTCGGACTAGTCAACATTCATGGTATTTAACCGCGTTATTAATCTGTTTCGGCGCTCTTCAACCAGCTCAGATGAGGCCAGCGAAGGTCTTCACGCCACGGTGATCCCTCGTGCTGAACACAATATCTCGCGCAAAGATATCTCGCCTAATGCCATCAAGGTGATGTATCGCCTCAACAAATCTGGCTTTCAAGCCTATTTGGTAGGCGGTGGCGTTCGCGACTTGTTGCTCGGCCTGTCACCGAAAGACTTTGATATTGTGACTGACGCCAAGCCCGAAGAAGTTAAAAAACTATTCCATAATTGCCGCTTGATTGGCCGCCGTTTCCGGTTGGCCCACATCATGTTTGGCCGCGAGATCATTGAAGTGGCCACCATGCGTGGTCACCACGATGAAGAAAAAGGCGGCCATATCTCCAAGCGGGATTCCAGTGGCATGATCGTCCGCGACAACGTTTACGGCAGTATTGAAGAAGACGCCGAGCGTCGCGACTTCAGTATTAATGCGTTGTATTACAACATTGCCGACTACAGCATTCTCGATTTTGCCAACGGCGCCAATGCTATTGCCAATCGCCGTATTGAAATGATTGGGGATCCGGTTGCACGCTACCGAGAAGATCCCGTTCGTATGTTGCGAGCCGTCAGGTTTGCTACCAAGCTGGACATGACCATAGAGCCAGCAACCGCTGATCCCATTCATGAGATTGCCGATGCGCTGGGTGGAATTCCAGCTGCCCGCTTATTTGATGAAATGTGCAAACTGCTATTAGCAGGAAAAGCCGAACAAAACTTCAAAATGCTACGTGAGTTTGGCTTGTTTGATGCGCTGTTCCCTGAACTGGGCGAGTACCTCGCCAATGACGCATCAGAGCAAGATTTAGCCTTTATTCAAGCGGCGCTCAACAACACCGACCAACGGGTAAACAGCGATCAGAGCGTTACCCCCGCATTTATTTACGCCGCACTGCTTTGGCCATTAGTTGAATCCAAAGCGCGTGAGCTTGAAGCTGAATCTGAACTCAGCCAGCAAGACGCATTTCAAATTGCCGCCAGCGAAACTCTCGATCGTCAGCAGCAGCGTACCGCAGTGCCGAAGCGCTTTAGTTTAATGTCGCGCGATATTTGGACATTGCAGCTGCGGATGCCAAAACGACAGGGTAAGCGCGCTGAACGCTTGGCGACGCACCCTAAAATTCGTGCTGGTTTCGACTTTTTGCTACTTCGTGGACAAGTGTATGGCGGCGAATTACAGCAGCTTGCCAGTTGGTGGCAACAATTTTTGGAGTCATCAGGCATTCAGCGTGGCGCCTTAATTCGCGAGACGTCTTCCGATACCCCGAAGCGCAGTAGTCGCCGTCGTCGTCCGCGTCGTAAACCACAACCGAAAGCGGCTCCACCATCTTCTGAATCTTAAAAAAGAGGCGCAGCTATCATGACGCTTAGCGCAACAGCGCCAACGACCACTTGTTACGTCGGTCTTGGCGCCAATCTAAACAACCCAGTTGTACAACTGGTGAAAGCCATCAATACCCTCAAAACGTTGCCGCAAACTCAATTTATTGCGGCATCGCCCATGTATTGCAGCAAACCACTTGGGCCTGCGGATCAGCCCGACTATATCAATGCAGTCGTCAAGCTCGAGACATCTCTGGCTCCCGAAGCCTTGTTGGATGCACTGCAGGCCATTGAGCTCGAACAGGGGCGCGAACGCAAGGAAGAACGTTGGGGGCCACGGATTATTGATCTCGATATCCTGTTGTATGGCAACCAAACTATCCACACCGAGCGGCTAACAATTCCCCACTACCATATGGGCGAGAGGGAATTTGTCCTTTATCCTTTATTCGATCTTGATTCAGACGTCGCCATGCCAGACGGCACGGCCATTCGCGATCTACTGGCCAATTGCCCGCGAAATGGGTTACAGCGCTTTGATTAACGCATAGACGCCCGCCATACATGACGTCCGGCTTTATCGCATCGAGCGTTAATGCCAGCAAAACAAATTAGGTTTTAACAATGAAAAAAGTCTCCGTTGCCAGCCTTCTGAAGAAAAAACAGGACGGCCAAAAATTTGCGACACTCACGGCTTATGACGCCTCGTTTGCCAAGTTATTTGACGAATCCGGTATCGATCTCATCCTGATCGGCGATTCGCTAGGCATGGTGCTGCAAGGGGAATCCAGCACATTACCCGTTACCGTTGAGCAAGTGGCCTACCACACCCGTTGCGTTGCGTCGTCCACCGAGCGCGCCATGGTTGTTGCCGATATGCCATTCATGTCATACGCCACGCCCGAGCAAACCTATGAAAACGCTGCAACGTTGATGCGAGCGGGTGCTCAAATGGTCAAAATGGAAGGTGGCGAATGGCTGTGCGAAACCATTGCCGGTCTGGTAGAACGCGGCGTGCCTGTCTGTGGCCATCTTGGCTTGACGCCTCAATCAGTCAACGTGTTTGGAGGCTTTAAGATCCAAGGCCGCGGTGATGCCGCAGCGCGCCAATTAATCAATTCCGCCATGGAATTAGAAAAAGCCGGTATTCAGTTGTTGGTGCTTGAATGCATTCCAGCCCCGCTCGCAAAGCGAGTCGCCCGCAGCTTAACCATTCCCGTTATTGGGATTGGAGCCGGTAATGAGACTGACGGTCAAATTTTGGTGATGCAAGACATGCTGGGGATTACCGCCGGCTATGTACCGAGCTTTTCGAAAAACTATTTAGATGTGACCGGCAATATTCGTGAAGCCGTTAAGCTATATATAGCTGAAGTTGAACAAGGACTATTTCCAGCGCCAGAGCAGAGCTTTGACGAATGATCATCTCCGAACAAATCAGCGTTATTCGCGAAACCGTTAGTGACTGGAAGCGACAGGGCTTAACGGTTGGTTTTGTGCCAACCATGGGCAATTTGCATCAGGGCCACCTGACGTTGATTCGCGAAGCAAAAACGCGGGCAGATAAAGTCGTTGCCAGCATTTTTGTCAATCCAATGCAGTTCAATAATGCCGCTGACTTGGATAATTACCCTCGCACGCTCGACGATGATTGCCGCGCATTGGCTAATGAGGCAACCGATCTCGTGTTTTGCCCTACGCCAGAAATCATGTACCCGAAAGGACTGGCACAACAAACGCAAGTGAGCGTGCCGGGCGTTGCCGATATTCTGGAAGGCGCCATGCGTCCCGGTCATTTCACCGGTGTTGCTACGGTGGTTTCCATGTTGTTCAACATCGTTCAGCCCGATGTCGCCTGTTTTGGTGAGAAAGATTTTCAGCAATTAGCGGTAATTCGCACCATGACGCAGGACTTGTGCCTGCCTATCGAAATTATTGGTGTACCGACCGTTCGAGAACAAGATGGCTTAGCCATGAGTTCTCGCAATGGTTATCTGACCGAAGCAGAGCGTCAACTCGCCCCCAAATTGGCGCATGTCATGGGTGATATTCTTAAGCAACTGGCTGCGGGCGAAAATAATTTTACTCAGATGATCGAGAGCGCCTCTAACCGTCTGAATGAACACGGGTTTAAAACAGATAGTATTGATATATGCGACGCCGCGACACTTAACCCCGTTTCTAAAGAAACCAAGCAAGCTGTTGTTTTAATGGCGGCATTTTTAGGTCAGGCCAGACTAATTGATAACGGCGTGGTAGATTTGCAGGGATAGGCGAATTGTTATATATTTCGCCGTCCGTGGTATATCACGGTCATGTTAAACACAGATATTAGTAGTGAGAAGCTCAATGCAAGCGATCATGTTAAAAGGCAAACTTCATCAAGCACGCGTGACTCACGCGGAGCTAGAGTATGAGGGATCTTGCGCCATTGATCAGGATATGTTGGATGCGGCTGGCATTCTCGAGTACGAACAGATCCAGATTTATAACATCGAAAATGGGAAACGCTTCACTACCTATGCGATTTCCGGTGAACGCGGCTCTCGCATTATTTCGGTAAACGGCGCAGCTGCGCACCAGGCAAGCATTGGCGATCGCGTGATTATTTGCGCATACGTCAGCATGAGTAACGCCGAAGCGTCTGCTCACAAGCCATCTTTAGTCTATTTGGATCAGGACAATCAGATTGTTCGAACCAGCAAAGACATTCCGGTACAAGTTGCTTAACAGCTTACGTCGGTTAAAAAAAGCCACCCATGTATGGGTGGCTTTTTTTATGGGCGGATGTCGAACTTAACTATCAATTTTATTGATATCAAAAATCAGTGGTAGCGCGATTCGGTGCTACATTTTTCGCCGATTACGTTTCGCCAAGCGAATGGCTTCGCGTTTGATACAGTCTCGGAGTGGGTTTTCAGTTCGATCATTGCGCCAAATGAAGGATAGTGGTCGCTCAATCGAAAGATCAGGGACCTTCAACACCACCAAGTCGCCCCGTTCAACGAACTTCACCACATCAAGATACGGCAAACAGCTTAGGTATTGGCTATCGGCCACTAACTGACGTAATACCGGTACCTGCTCATACTCACGCCACACATCAAGATCTTCGATTAAGCCGAGTAATGCGCTATCAAAAATTTCCCGCGTACCCGCACCATGCTCACGCAGTACCCACCTAGCTTGCTCCAGTTGCGCTAGGCTCACCGACTCTTTGTTAGCAAATGGATGATGGGCAGAAGCAACAATAACCAAATGATCATGACACCAAATCTGCTGCTCAACCCGGCTGTCATCACACCGCCCTTCAATAATGCCTAAATCAAATTGATAGTTACGAACACCATCCAATACACCTTCGGAGTTATCGACTTCAAAGCGAATTCTCAACTCTGGAAACGAGCTATCAATATGACTGATAAGTTCTGGCACTAAGTGTTCTGCTGCCGTTTGACTCGCAGCCAACGATAATTCACCGCTAATAATGTGTTGGTCGTAAAAGCCCAATTCAATCTGTTGGGCATCAAATAGTAGTTGTTTGGCTTTCGGCCTCAACCACATT
Organism: Neiella holothuriorum; assembly: GCF_019457915.1. Classification (GTDB taxonomy): domain Bacteria; phylum Pseudomonadota; class Gammaproteobacteria; order Enterobacterales; family Neiellaceae; genus Neiella; species Neiella holothuriorum. The sequence continues at coordinate 121,764 of NZ_JAHZSS010000001.1, read as the reverse complement.
CCCCAATGGGTAAGCACCATACGGCGGCCTTGACGCTCGAACAAAGGCCTACCCAGCATCTTTTCCAACTGTGCCAACGCCATACTGGTGGCTGATTGCGTTAGGGCTAATTTATCAGCCGCTAAGCTGACACTTTCGAGGCTCGCCACAGCGTCGAACACCGCTAATTGTTTGAGGGAATATCGCATAACTTACCGAACAGAAAAACGCCAAATGATGACTTTCAATGTACCAAAAAAACGCATCAACAAATTTGATTTAAACAGTAAAAATAATCAATTTTACTTAAATGATGATCGCCACGTATTCTCAGCTCAACACATTCACAGCGACTGAGGACTTATGATTTTCATACTCACCAAAACTCGCTCCACGCCACTTCAGCTAGTTATTAAGGAGCATTATCGTGGACGCTAAACTCTACGCTCCGGCGGAGCATCACTCGCATCAACAAATGATGCAGCGAGCGGAACTCTACGCCGTCGCAAAAAATAAAAAATCGACACCGGTCACACTTGGCCTTGCGGTCATGGCTGGCATGTTCATTGGTTTAGCCTTCGTGTTTTACATCACCGTGACCACTGGCAATGCCGAAGCAAGCTGGGGGGTGAGTCGGCTACTTGGCGGCTTAGCATTCAGCTTGGGCTTGGTACTGGTCGTCATCTGTGGTGCAGAGCTTTTTACCAGCTCCGTGCTGTCGAGTATTGCTCGTGCCAATCGACAAATATCGACCGCCACGATGCTCAAAGGCTGGTTTAAGGTTTACCTCGGCAACCTACTCGGCGCGTTACTGTTGCTCGCGCTGGTCATGGGCGCTGGCCTTTACCTGCTAGACAATGGCCAATGGGGCTTAAACGCCTTACACATTGCTCAGCACAAGTTGCACCACACACCGCTGCAAGCTTTTTCGCTAGGAGTCTTGTGCAACATCTTAGTGTGCCTTGCCGTATGGATGACGTTCAGTTCAACACAGGCGTTAACCAAAGCTTTCATGGTGATTTTACCGGTGGCTTTGTTTGTCAGCACAGGGTTTGAACACTGCGTTGCCAATATGTTCATGGTACCACTTGGCATGGCCATCAAAACCTTTGCTCCAGCGGAGTTCTGGGCGGCTACCGGCGCATTGCCAGGCCAGTTTAGCGATCTCAATCTAAGCAACTTTTTACTGGCGAATTTACTGCCAGTCACCCTTGGCAACATCGTAGGTGGCTCAGTACTTATCGGCTTGAGTTACTGGCGCATTCACCGTACTCCACAACCACAATCAGCTCGCGCATTTAAACGTACTAATTCAGTTCCACAACTAACAAATTTTAAAGAGGAAACAAACATGAACCCACTCGTCATCACACTCGACCAAATTATGGACCCTACTCCTGTTACGTTGACATCAGACAACACCATTCAATTTGCCATCGATCAGCTCATCCACAATCAATTAAGTGGCGCTCCTGTGGTGAATGAAGTTGGTGATTTGTTGGGCTACTTGTCCATTCAGGATATTCTTGTAGAGCTCTGGTGCAGCGATTACGAGCCAAACTTACCGCAATCGGTGGGCGACCTGATGAATCAGAGTGTGCAAACCGTTGACCCAACACAAACAGTGATGGAACTTGCGGAGCATATTAGTGTTGATAAAGACCAGTTGTACCCAGTCAGCAGCAGCGGTATTGCCCTGAGCATGTCAACGCTTCCATTGGAGCAACGGGCTAAACAAGCAACGCCAAACCGACCACATCACTATCCTGTGGTTCAACAAGGCAAACTCCTTGGCATGGTTGGCCGCGAAGACATTTTGCAAGTCTTGCGTCCTTTATACGGCGAGCAATTAAACCAAGTTCCAAAGGCGGAGCCTTCGATGGTCGCTTAATGCTCTCCTGCTTCTACAAAGCCAGTCATTTGACTGGCTTTGTGCTATTTGGCCCTTCGGTGTTACGTTTAGTTGACACCCGTTCAAGCTATAGAACCCTCCCGACTTGCTCTTAATTGTTAAGCATCAACATTAGCAAATAGTCACTATGCTATTTGTTACGCGTTTTTTTCTACCCTCATGTCAGGAACCTCATCATGGCCGTCTTTGAAATCCAGCACCCCTTGGTGCAGCACAAACTTGGTCTCATGCGTAAAGCTGGGATCAGCACCAAAAACTTTCGAGAGCTTTGCAGCGAAATTGGCGCTTTACTCACCTATGAAGCAACCCGCAGCTTAGAAACAGAAACTATTTCCATTGACGGTTGGCAAGGTAATGCCATCTCGGTAGAAAACATTAAGGGAAAGAAAATCACGTTAGTGCCGATTTTACGCGCCGGCTTGGGGATGCTCGATGGCGTTCAAACACTTCTGCCAAACGCCAAAATTAGTGTCGTGGGCTTGTACCGGAATGAAGAAACATTAGAGCCGGTCGCCTACTTTGACAAAGTCGTACGAGATGTTGACGAGCGCACCGCACTGATTGTTGATCCTATGCTCGCTACCGGCGGCACCCTGATTGCCACAATCGACTTACTAAAAGCCAAAGGTTGCACCCAAATCATGGGCTTGTTTTTAGTGGCAGCACCTGAAGGTATCGCTAAGCTCGAAGCGGCTCATCCTGATGTCGATATCTATGTGGCATCTGTTGACGAAAGCTTGAATGAAAAAGGCTACATCATTCCTGGCTTGGGCGATGCTGGCGACAAAATATTTGGCACCCGTTAATAATAAAAAACTAATAAAAACAGGACATAACTAACTTATGCAGACTTTCTCCGTTCGCACTGCTTTAATTGGCGCGCAAATGCTGTTTGTAGCATTTGGTGCACTGGTTCTGGTGCCCATTCTAACTGGCTTAGATCCGAATGTTGCGTTGTTCACTGCCGGTATCGGTACCTTGTTGTTTCAGGTGATCACCAAAGGCTCAGTGCCAATCTTTCTGGCCTCATCATTTGCATTTATTCCAGCCATTTCACACGGCGTTGCCACTTGGGGTATTGCCGCTACGATGTCGGGCCTGATGGCTGCTGGCGTATTTTACATGCTGTTAAGTGGCTTGGTCGCACTGCGTGGCAACAACATCATTCATCGCATTTTGCCACCCATCGTCGTTGGTCCGGTCATCATGGTAATTGGTTTGAACCTAGCGCCGGTCGCAGTTCATATGGCTCTGGGTCAAACCGGCGATGGTGCTGCCGAGCTATTTCCAATGGACAAAGCTTTGATGGTTTCTATGCCAGCTTTGATCGTGACCATATTGGTGTCCATTTTAGGTAAGGGCTTGATGCGTTTGGTGCCCATTTTATCGGGCCTCATCGTCGGTTATGTCATTGCGATGATATTAGGCATGGTTAGTTTTGATGGCCTTGCTGCCGCGCCTTGGGTGGCCATTCCAAACTTCACCGCACCTGAGTTTCATTGGGAAGCCATTCTGTTTATTGTGCCCATCGCCATTGCTCCAGCGGTAGAGCACATTGGTGACATGGTGGCAATTTCCAACGTCGCCGGTAAAGACTTCCTGAAAAAGCCTGGCCTCAAACGCACCTTGCTGGGAGATGGTGTGGCAACATCAGCAGCTGCACTGTTCGGCGGTCCGCCAAATACCACTTATTCAGAAGTTACCGGCGCTGTAGCGCTGACCCGAGCATTCAATCCGGTGATCATGATCTGGGCAGCGGTATTTGCCATATTGCTCTCGTTCTGCGGTAAGAGCGGTGCCTTGTTGAGCTCAATTCCAACACCCGTAATGGGCGGCATCATGACCTTGCTGTTTGGCGCAATTGCGGCCATTGGCCTCAATACGTTGGTCAAAGCAGGTGATGACATCAGTCTGCCACGCAACATGACAATTGTGTCATTGACCTTAGTATTCGGCTTAGGCGGCATGTTCTTTGAGTTTGGTAGCTTTACCTTGCGCGGTATTGCCTTGGCCGCCATGACCGCGATCGTGTTGAACTTGATTTTGCCGCAGCATAAGCCGGCAGACGAGTAAACGATTCGACTAAAAACGGCGCTTCAAGCGCCGTTTTTTTGTTTAGTTGACCGACTCTCCAGCCTGATACCAAAGCTCAGGCCTATCTAGCGGCGTTGCAGCAGGTAACAATGGGTTGGGAATTTTGATCAATTTACGGCTGGCGATATCAGCTAGCTTCAACCCTTCAGAAAAACGCTCGTAGAACATTTTCTTCAAGGTGCCATCGGCCACCATAATCTCAAGCCCTTGCTCAATACGAGCAGCTAATGCTGGCTCTTTCGGGGAGATAAATATGTAGGTTGGCGACGGCACATAGAGCGCGATCGTTGGCTCCACCACAATATCTAAATCCCGACCGTATCGTGCTTGTTCATTAAAAATTTCATTCACGCCTCGAGGAACATAATCGAAGCGTTTGCCATCGAGCATGGGGAACAAGCTGGAGTACTTAGACGACAATTCAATGTCAAAGCCACCCGCATCTAATATTTCGGTGGTAGTCCAGCCTAGCTGCAGGCCAACCACAGTATTTTTAAGCTGATGAAGGTTTTCAATATGTTGGAATTTATTGACATTGTCACGATGGATCATCAATAGCCGATAATTGATGATGCCACGGCGAATTGGAATGCGAATCGGCAATGTCAGCCGTTCCCAGTCGTCATTAGTGAGCGCAATATAGGTATTGATGTCGCTCCCTTCAATCACCATTTCACGCGCACGGTAGGTGCTAAATTTGCTGGCAAAAACGGCTTCTTCGATTGCATATGGTCCGTGAGTCGCTTCGGTCTTTTGCAAAGCGGTTTCAATGACAGCTCGCTTGTAAGCACCGCGCGGATCATTTTTCAATTCACTGGAAGGCCACTTAACGGTATCAACCGCAAAGCTCAGGGTTGGCATCACAACCAAAATACTGAGCAGTGTCTTCATTAAATTCTTCATCTGCCAATTCCTTTTATAACGAACCGCATGTACTAGCGGCCAATGCAAAAACATCCCTATGATGTATGTGGAATTAATAGCTTAAGAATGCTGAAAATCCAACGTATATGACCAATTTAATTAACATTGGCATTACAAATATGACGAGTTAAATTTGGTGCAAAGCCTATTCCGACGGTCGCTATCGGCTAGCAATGCCATTCTGGTATGACCAACTGAGAATTATTTAAGTTTGAAATATCAACGGGTTCCCGCACTGAACAGTACCTTGGGAAGAAAGGTGGAGTTGACTATAAGCTGGGTCTAACAGTTCACTTCTTCTCAACTGTGATTAGAAACGGCACAGCCAAGTTTGCTGACGAAGCCTGTGAGCTTACCTTTTATCAATTAGAAGCTTCGATAAATAAAGTTAAGTTTGCCCAGTCATCACGCGACTATTCACTGCGATCATCTCTCAGTAAGGCTTTAAAATCACTTGCTGACATCGGCTTGCCAAATAGCCAGCCTTGTCCGAGTTGTACGCCCAACTCAATTAAAATATCCCGTTGAGCTTCGTGCTCGATTCCTTCAGCAACAACATCAAGCTCATACTTGCGCGAGATATCAATAATATTCGGCAGTAAACTGGACACGATGGCATCGTTTTCCAGCCCTCTTATGAAACTCTGATCAATTTTTAGGATGTCATAATTCAGCGCTTGAATACTTAATAAATTGGAATAGCCAGAACCAAAGTCATCCATGGCAATTCGTATTCCATTTTTTTGGGCTTGCTCGGTATAACGCTTTGACTCGCTAATATCTAGCGGCTGATCTTCGGTAATTTCAACCACTAGATTAAGATGATGACTTTTAGCTGAAACCTCATCTACAAATGCCCAGAATTGATCGTTGATGAAGTCCTGTGGAAACACATTAAAGTTGAGCTTTAACTGTTTTGATGTGGACTCTGCTACCTGGTTAATCTCACTTATCGCCTGCTCAACAATCAACCGAGTAAACGGCAATGTTTGTTTGATGGCAGATATTTCAGGGATGAAATGGTAAGGAGACAAATGGCCAAAATCGTCTCTGAAACGCGCTAAAACTTCACAACCAACTATCTTGCCAGTTTTTAATTCAATAATGGGTTGGTACTGACAATAAAACCCTTGGTTTTCCAAGCCGTAAAGTAATCGATGACCAATATCCCTCCGGCTCTGATAGCGCCGTTTCAACAGCCTATAGACTAAATAAGCGGCGAGGCTTGCAATGCCCGAGATAGCGCCAATCCAATCAATGAACACACCAAGAAACTGCCTTGGAGAATAAGTAAGTATTGAACAATAGGCAGAATTTGAACTACAGGATTTGACGAGAAGAGCATAGTCAGGCCACCACGAGGCATGTTCATCATAGTAACGATGCTCCAATGGCATACCAATTAGGTGCTGATTTACAGTTTCTGCATCAAAGTAGAGTTCAAAATCGACATTCAGCAATAAGAACGCCGCAGACACTTTTGATGGGTAAATGAAGCGATAATCGCCATGATTGACCTCTAACCCAACGATGTCTTCTGGTCGCGCGGATAGGCTGTTGATTGTTAAATCGAAATGCTCGATATGATGCAAGGTTCTTTGGGTGTCAAACGGCGCATAGGTACCCACCTCACAGGCTACATTGCCAGCGCTATAGTTGATTGCCTGTATGAACGCTTGCTGGTTTAGAAATTTCAACATCGCCTTGCGATGTATTTCAGAACAGGGAGCAGCCGAAACGCCCTGTAGATTTTTAGCTAGCGCTCTACCTTCATAGTGAACTGCTTCAATTCGCTCAATCAGCTCTTCTGCATCTTCGGTCAACTCATTGGCTATATCCCAAATAACAATCGCACTAATGAGCAGCCATACACAGATAAACGTGCCACCAATCAATCGAAAAAACGATGCGAGTTCTTTTTTGGTATAGGTTATTTCTTTCGATGTCATAGCTTTGGCCAAGCAAATAGTGCTCACGCTCAGTTCACTGACAAAACTAAGCATGAATGAAAAATGACTGTTAACGTTCTAACAGGGTCTTAAAAAGGTGTATAGGAGTATGGAGTGATAACCGGATCTACGCTCTAAAACTTAATTCGATGTGTCTAAAGCCTGCACATCGTTCAGCTTACTAGCGGCAATCATAGATAACATACGATAGAAGGTGGAGTCGGCCATAAGCCGGGTTCTGTCGTGGACAATCATTCGTCTAGGCCAGCAATTGCTCACTGGCTCAAGCAGCCTACCCGCCCCCAAACGCGGGCAGCGTCCGTAGGGGCCTATTTGGCCTTGCTCCGGGTGGAGTTTACCGTGCCATGACTGTTACCAGCCACGCGGTGCGCTCTTACCGCACCCTTTCACCCTTACCTGTACTCTTGCGAGCCATCGGCGGTTTGCTCTCTGTTGCACTTGTCGTGGGCTTACGCCCCCCAGGCGTTACCTGGCACCCTGCCCTGTGGAGCCCGGACTTTCCTCCCCTTTGCTAATGCAAAGCAGCGATTGTCAGGCCGACTCCGGCGCGCAGTGTACACAGATCCAGCAGTAAACCCAAGTACAACCCGAAATGCCGTGGTATTAGTCGGCCATCATGGCTTTATAGATCGCGTTCTTCTTGCCATTAAAGGTTTCAGCGGCAATGCCCGCCGCTTGTTTGGGCGGCATCAGCGGTTGTAATTTCATTGCCAACGCTAGCGCTTGTTCAAAGTCGGCATCCTGATCTTTCGGTGCGCCATCCACCATAATCACCATTTCGCCTTGTTGACGCTCTGGCTCAGCCTTGAACCAAGTAATGACGTCTTGCGCTGTTCCTTCAATAAACGTTTCAAAGCGCTTGGTTATTTCTTTCGCGACCACGACTTTACGAGCACTGCCTAAAACCTCCCCGACGCTTGCTAACGTGTCGAGTACTCGGCGGGGCGACTCATAAAACACCATGGTACGTGTTTCACTTGCCAATGCTTGCAGTCGCTCGGTGCGGCCCACCGTTTTAGCGGGTAGAAAGCCTTCGAAACAAAATCGGTCAGTCGCCAAACCTGCGGCAGATAAAGCGGTAATAGCCGCACAAGGGCCCGGTAGTGGCACAACCTTATAGCCTGCAGCACGCACGGCGGTGACGAGCGGGTAGCCCGGATCCGAAATCAGTGGCGTACCGGCATCGGAAATTAATGCCAGCGACTGATCGTTTGCCAAGTAACCAATTAACTGCTCCGAGCGCTGATTTTCATTGTGGGCATGCAATGAAATGGCTTTGGTTTGAATCCCAAAGTGGTTCAAAAGTTTACGGCTATGGCGAGTATCTTCGGCCGCAATTAAGTCGACCTCGGCTAACACCTCAAGCGCTCTTGCGCTAATATCTCCGAGGTTACCGATAGGGGTGGGTACTACGTATAGGATGCCGCTCATGGATTTGGTTTTGTTTGTTCAGGATCAGCGGTTAATATACATCACTACATCGCTCTCGCCTCACATTTAAGGAGATCTTGTGCGTAAATCACTTGGGCGCGAAAAAAGCTTGGTTTGCCGCTGGCTAACAACCTTGCTGCTCATTGTTGGTCTAGTTAGCTGTGCTAGTAACGATCAACCAACTCAAGCAGAGTTGAATAACATTGCATCTCCGCAACAGTGGCTCGATTTGGCGCAGCGCGCAAAAGAGCCCCAGCGAAGCGAATACCGACTCAATGCGGCGCGACTCTATTTACGCACCGGTCGACTCGACTTAACCGCTCAAACGTTGGCCGCCACCAACCCTCAAGCGCTGGCCAGTCAACAACAAAAAAGTTTACTCGAAGCCCAGCTTTATATCGCCCAAGGCAATATGGCAGCCGCAGAAGCGAGCTTCAATCGTGCTATTGAGCAACCTTTGGCCAGCAACAGTTTGTATAACGAGCGCTATGCTGTCGAAGCCGCCATTCGCCAATACTACGATGATTACTGGCATGCGGCACAAGCTGTGGCGAAACGCTACCCATACGCGGAGCCGGAATTACAAGGCACCTTACAGCAGCAGCTGTGGCAGTTACTTGAACAATCAGAGCAAACCTTCACCGTTACCATCAACGACGGCAACCGCGATTTAGCGTTTGACGGCTGGCTTGCTCTGTATCGCATTCTCAACACCAAAGGTGAACTGCATCAGGTACTCGCGCAATTACAACAATGGCAACAACAATACGCTGGCCACCCAGCAGTCGCGACACTCCCGACTAATCTTAATGCCGCCATGAACAGCAGTGCTGCAAAGCCTGATCACGTAGCGATCATTCTACCGTTAAGTGGTAAATACCGCGCCCAAGGCCACGCATTACGAAATGGCATGTTACAAGCCGTGCTCAATGACGTTGAAAGCCCAACTCAGCTGCACTTCTACGACAGTGGCCGCAATACCATTGCCGCACTCTATGAACAAATTAAAGCCGAAGGCCATGACATCATTGTTGGCCCTTTATTGAAGCAAAATGTTCGTACCTTGTTAGAGTTAGCGGATGATCACGTACAAGTCTTGGCACTGAACCAGATTGATGATGACCAAGCGTCCAGTCATGTCAGCCACTTTGCTTTATCGCCAGAAATGGAAGGGCGCAATGCCGCTGACTTTTTTGTCACTCAAGGCGTTAAGCATCCACTTGTTTTGCAAGCCTCAGGTGGCAGTTACCAGCGTATTGGTCGCGCCTTTGAAATGGCATGGCGTGATCATCATGACGAAGACCAAGCCATTGCGCTGCTGCCAATTCAAGATTCCAAAACCATGCAGAAGCAAGTGCAGCAAATTCTGGGGATCACAGATTCAAAAGCCCGAGCCACACAACTGGGTCAGGCGCTGGCCCTGAAAATTGAATCTGAGCCGCGCAGCCGTGCCGATATTGATGCGGTATATGTTGTCGGTAGTTCTCAACAGGCTCGCTTGTTGAAGTCCTTTGTGGACGTTACCGTCAGCCCATTTGCTGATCCAATCGGCGTGTATGCAGGGCCTCGTTCTCACAATGGTACCCATAGCGAATTTGAAGGCATATACGTCGCCGATATTCCACTATTGACCGATGGCAGCCTGACCGAACAGAAAGCCAAGCTGAAACAATTGGCGCCCGACTGGCAATATCAAGACATGCGGCTATTTGCGATGGGCTACGATGCCTTATCGCTGATCCCTCAGCTCGATGCATTACGCCAGCTTCCCGGCTTTACCGTCAAAGGGTTAACAGGCTCGTTGAGCGTGTCAGCAAGCGGTGAAGTGGGTGTCAAATTGCCATGGAGCCGTTACCGCAACCAAAGCCTTCAACCCGTGAGCAGCTAATTTGAAAGCCACGGGTGATCAATACGAACAATTGGCTATCAACCATTTGCAGCAACAGGGGCTCACCCTGCTTGAGCAGCATTTCCGCAAAGGGCGATGGGAAATTGATTTGATCATGAAGGAACAAGACACGCTGGTGTTTGTCGAAGTAAAATATCGCCGCCAACAAGGGTTTGGCGGTGCACAACATGCGTTAAGCCAATCTCAAATCAATCGGTTACGCAGTACGGCACAGTACTATTTGCAATCACACCACTTAAAAGAACACCAAACAGCTTGCCGATTTGATTTGGTAGCTGTTGATGGCCAGGGCTCTGAACAACAGATCACCTGGCTAAAAAATGCATTTTAGCTTGAGAGGACTTCATGTTAGACCGGATTAAAGCCAGCTTTACCGAAAGTATTCAAACCAAAATTGCGGCAGCCGAAGCGCTTCCAGAAGCCATTCAGCAGGCGGGCACACATATGAGTCAAGCCTTGCTAAACGGCAATAAAATTCTGACTTGCGGCAACGGCGGCTCAGCTGGTGACGCCCAACACTTTTCGTCCGAACTATTGAATCGCTTCGAAAAAGAGCGCCCCGGTTTGCCGGCAATGGCACTGACGACGGACAGCTCTACAGTCACTTCAATTGCCAATGACTACAGCTATGATGAGATTTTCTCTAAGCAAGTGCGCGCCTTGGGCCAGCCCGGCGATATTCTGCTAGCTATTTCGACCAGTGGTAATTCACGCAACGTCATTAAGGCGATGGAAGCTGCAGTGAGCCGCGACATGAAGATCATCGCTTTGACCGGTAAAGACGGCGGCGAAATGGCTGGCCTACTCAGCCAAAATGATACTGAAGTTCGGGTACCATCTGAGCGCACTGCACGCATTCAAGAAGTTCACTTGCTGGTGATCCACTGCTTGTGTGACTTAATTGATAACACCCTCTTCCCACACGTAGAGGACTAACCGATGGGGTTGTGGTTACGCCGTTCGGCAACCTTGCTAGCTGCTGTTGTGGCCTTGTCGACGCTACAAGGTTGCGCGGGTATCATCGTGGCCGGTGCCGCGGGTACCGCTTCGATGCTTCATGATCGCCGCTCAATGACCCAACAGGTTGAAGATACTCAATTAGAGTTCGATTTAGCATCAGCATTGTCGGAAAGTGATGCCATTCGTAATCAGGCTCGCGTTCGCGTGTTTGTGTTGAACGGCAAAGTGCTATTGGTGGGGCAAGCTCCCACCAGCCATTTGATGAGCGAAATCAAACGGATCAGCGCCAGCAAAGTAACGGGCAATAGCATTCATAACGAGCTGCAGCTCAAGGAGCCCATTTCGTTGACTACACGCTCATCCGATAGCTGGCTGTCAACGAAAGTACGTTCAACTCTGCTCGCCGATGAAGACACTGAATTTGCTCGCTTACGGATCATCATCGAGGATGGTCGTGTGTACCTGATGGGTTTGCTGACACACGCCGAAGCCGATGTTGCTACCGAAATTGTCCGCAAAATTGAAGGCGTAAAAGAAGTTATACGGGTCTTTGAGTTTGTATCGGAATAATTAAAGTCCTCACAAACACAAAAAAACCGAGCAAAATGCTCGGTTTTTTTATGCGGGACTGAAGCCAATTAAAGCGCTATTTAACGACTCGCAAGGTTGGTCGCGGCCCTGATGGTGGCGTTGGTTTGTCATCATCAGAAGCTACCGTGGTTTGCGCCTCAGACGGCTGACTGCCCTCATCGACATTATCCATCTGAGCCAACATGTCACGGTAACCAGGCTCGGCTTCAAATACCGTACCAGCACCGTTTTCACGCGCATAGATAGCCTTTACGGCCCACATCGGCACATAGAGAAGCTCAGGCTTGCCACCAAAGCGTGCCGAGCACGACACCACATCATTAGTCATCTGCAATTGAGTGACCGCAGCGGGTGCAATGTTCAATACGATCTGACCGTTTTGCACGAACTGACGTGGAACTTCAACGTCAGGCTGATCAGCATCGACCACCAAATGTGGTGTCAGATCGTTATCAACCAGCCATTCATAGAATGCTCGTAACAAATAAGGACGACTCGGGGTCATAACATCTCCGGCTTTCTTAGCGCAATTACAATGCGTGGATCTCGCGCTCAGTTTCCGTTAATGAGGCTTTAAATGAATCACGTTCAAATAAACGGTTCATGTAGGTTTTCAATTCTTTACTACCGCGACCACTCAACTCGATACCGAGTGTTGGCAAGCGCCACAACAGTGGGGCCAAGAAACAGTCTGTTAGGCTGAATTCTTCGCTCATGAAGTAAGGTGTTTCGGCAAAGATTGGGGCAACAGCCAGTAAGCCTTCACGCAATTCACGACGGGCATTTTCTGCATCATCATTGTTGAAGATCTTCTCAACCAAGCTATACCAGTCTTTTTCAATGCGGTGCATCATCAAACGACTACGGCCACGGGCGACTGGATAAACAGGCATCAGTGGTGGATGCGGGAAACGCTCATCCAAGTACTCAGTGATGATTTGCGCACGGTACAAAACCAAATCACGATCGACTAGGGTTGGCACGCTGCCGTATGGGTTAACTTCAGCCAGCTCTTCAGAAGGGTTGTCTGCATCAACGTAGGTGGCTTCAAACGTCACACCTTTTTCGGCCAAAACAATGCGAACCTGATGGCTATATAAGTCATCAATCGCCGAGAATAGTGTCATTACAGAACGTTTGTTAGCTGCAACAGCCATGCGTTCCTCCAATCAAATTTAACGAAAACCGAAAACAGCAAAGGGGCCGCTGGCCCCTTGCTAGCAATAAATTGTGCAATGAATTAATGTACGTCCCGCCAGAATTCTTTCTTCAAGAAGTAAGAAAGGATTAGCAATACGAACAAGAAACCAAGTACCCAATAACCTAAACGCTGACGTTCCAGCGCAATAGGTTCGGCCGAATAGGCCAGGAAGTTAGTCAGGTCGCGCACCGCTTGATCATATTCGTCGGTACTCATTTCACCTGAACCATCAACAACAATCTCACCGGTGAACACTGAGTGCATCTCGCCATCAACCAAGCGATCTTCCATTTGCTTGGTTGGTACGCCTTGCAACTCTTCCAGCACATGCGGCATCCCAACGCTCGGGAAGACCACATTGTTCACACCGAATGGACGAGTGTCATCAACATAGAAGCTGCGTAGGTAGGTGTAGATCCAATCCACACCACGAACTCGAGCAACTAAGGTTAAATCCGGCGGTGCAGCACCGAACCATTTGGCAGCTTGCTCATCGTCAACTGAATTCTCCATCAATTCACCAACTTTCGCACCGGTGAAGATCAGGTTTTCCTGCATTAAATCGACAGGAATGCCAATATCAGTCGCGACTCGCTCATAACGCTGGTATTGCGTGCTGTGACAACCAAAGCAATAGTTCATGAATAACTTGGCACCACGTTGTAGTGAGGCCTTATCAGTCAGGTCAATATTGGCTGCATCTAACGGCACTGCGCTACCACCGGCAGCTAATGCGGCAGAAGGTAACAGCAGTGACAAAATTAATAGTCCTAATTTCATTTGCTGATCCTCTCTGGTACCGGCTTACACTTCTCGTTTTTGCTGTAAAACCACAGCAGGGCAAAAAATGCGAAATAACCAAAGGTGGTGATCTGAGCCAGAATTGTGCGTCCTGGAGTTGCTGGAATCGCACCCAGAATACCCAAAATGACGAAGCAAATGACGAATTGAGTCAAGTTCAGCTTGTGCCAGATACTACGGTACTTCACTGACTTCACTTTACAGCGGTCGAGCCATGGCAACAGGAACAACACCACAATGGCTGCGCCCATGCCGACCACGCCCATTAGCTTATGGGGAATCGCCCGCAAAATGGCGTAGAACGAGGTGAAATACCATACCGGCGCAATGTGCTCTGGCGTTTTCAGTGGGTTCGCTGCTTCAAAGTTAGGCTTCTCAAGGAAGTAACCGCCCATCTCTGGCGCAAAGAAAATCACATAGCAGAACAAAATTAAGAACCCGGCCACGCCCATGATGTCTTTCACCGTGTAATACGGGTGGAAAGGAACAGCATCAACAATGTCATACTTGTCGTAACGAGCATGGTACTTAAACGGGCTTTTCTCGCCTTCTGGTACTGAACCTTTGGGCTTCTTAATATCAATGCCTTCTGGGTTATTTGAACCCACTTCATGCAGTGCCAAGATGTGCAGGAATACCAGCACAACTAATACCAACGGCAAAGCAATTACGTGAAGCGCAAAGAAGCGGTTCAGGGTCGCACCTGAGATTACGTAGTCGCCGCGGATCCAGAGCGTCAGATCATCGCCAATCCAAGGAATCGCACCAAACAGCGAGATAATCACCTGTGCACCCCAGAACGACATTTGACCCCAGGGCAATAGGTAGCCCATGAAGGCTTCAGCCATCAATACTACGAAAATCAGCATACCGAATAGCCACAGCAATTCGCGTGGTTTCTGGTAAGAGCCGTACATCATGCCGCGGAACATGTGGAGATATACCACCACAAAGAACGCCGACGCGCCTGTGGAGTGCATATAACGCAATAGCCAGCCGTAATCGACATCACGCATGATGTATTCGATAGAGGCAAACGCACCTTCACCTGAAGGCACATAATTCATGGTTAGCCAAATACCGGTGACCAGCTGGTTCACTAGCACCAGCATCGCAAGCGAGCCAAAGAAGTACCAAAAGTTAAAGTTCTTCGGCGCTGGGTATTGGATAACGTGCTTGTTCATCGCCTCCATAAATGGCAGGCGAGCTTCAATCCAGTCCATTAAACCTTTCATCACGCAGCTCCTTCTTCAACGCCAATGATAATGGTGTTGTCATCAACAAAGGTATACGGCGGGATCACTAGGTTCAGACCAGCAGGTACGTTTTGGAAAACGCGACCAGCCATATCAAACTTAGAGCCGTGGCACGGACAGAAGAAACCGGATTGAACGCCGGCAACTTGCTCGCTAAAGGTGTCTGGTAAATAAGTTGGTGAACAACCTAAGTGAGTACACAAACCGACCGCAACAAGAAGCTCTGGTTTCAGTGAACGATACTGATTCTTTGCAAATTCTGGTTGTTGAGGTTCGTCAGAAGCTGGATCTTTTAATTGTTGTTCGAAGGTACTTAGTTCATCCAAGGCCGCTTGACTACGGTTTACCACCCACACAGGCTTACCGCGCCATTCGACACGAATTAACTGGCCAGGTTCGATCTTACTAATGTCCACTTCCACCGGTGCACCAGCCGCTTTGGCTTTGGCACTCGGGTTCCAGGACTGGATGAAAGGCACGGCAGCGAAAACACAACCAGCACCTCCAACCACAGCCGTGGTCGCTGTCAAAAATCGACGGCGGCCAGAATCAACAGGTGCATTGCTCATGCAAGGATCTCCCGTCAGGACTCCGCAATTGAATTATTGTTATGGATGTTGAATCAGAGCTTGTCTGGAAAAGACTAGACCTAGATCAACACTAATGTATAAAACCGCGCCAATGATAAAAAATCGGCGCGCGAAACACAAACTGGTCTTGCCACAGAACGGCGCAAAATCGCGTTTTGAGCAAAAAAAAACCCAGCAAATGCCGGGTTTTTTCGAGCCAATTGCAACAAAACTTAACGTTTTGAGAATTGTGGCTTTTTACGAGCTTTGTGCAGACCCACTTTCTTACGTTCAACGCGACGTGCGTCACGAGTAACGTAACCAGCAGCACGCAGTGCAGGACGCAAAGTCTCATCGTACTCCATCAGAGCGCGAGTGATACCGTGACGAATTGCACCAGCTTGACCGCTGATACCACCACCAGCAACGGTGATGTGTAAGTCTAATTTTTCAGTCAGTTCAGTCAGCTCAAGAGGTTGACGAACAACCATGCGAGCCGTTTCACGACCAAAGTATTCTTCCAAAGTACGCTTATTTACTTTGATGTTGCCAGTACCTGGTTTGACGAAAACACGAGCTGTAGAGCTCTTACGACGACCAGTACCATAATATTGATTATCTGCCATTTGCCTGTTCCTCTAACCTTAGATGTCCAGCACTTGTGGTTGTTGAGCAGCATGTTGATGCTCAGAACCAGCGTACACTTTCAGCTTGCGGAACATTGCACGGCCCAAAGGACCTTTAGGCAACATACCTTTAACAGCTTTCTCGATTACCATTTCTGGTTTACGTGCAATCAGCTTTTCAAAGTTGATTTCACGAATACCACCAGGGAAACCAGTGTGTTTGTAGTACATCTTGTTCTCGGCTTTACGGCCGGTAACGGCTACTTTTTCACAGTTAATTACAACGATATAATCGCCGGTATCAACGTGTGGCGTGTATTCAGGCTTGTGCTTGCCGCGCAGACGCGAAGCAATCTCAGTGGCCAAACGACCCAGAGTTTTGCCTTCTGCATCCACGACGTACCAGTCGCGTTTGACAGATTCTGGCTTAGCAGTAAAAGTTGTCATTTATCTTAACCCAATAAAATCAGTTACATACCTAGCTTCCAAAGAAGCCCCGATGCGGTTTTTCGCCCCTTCGAGCGCATTGTCCGCAAGATGGTAAAAGTGGGAGCATGCAAATAAGGGCTGGCGGATTATACAGAAAGCAATTTCAGAGATCACGCGCTAATTACGATTATTTTTTATTCAGCTGAATCGTTCGCCAACGCGGCCATTTTGCTAACAGTTTTACCTGCATCACTGGGTTACGGTCGGTGCGGTAGCGCCAAATATTCTTCACTTTGCATTTCTTGCAGGCGTGATAAACAACGTTTGTATTCAAATTCTAATTGCCGCCCTTGGTACAGCGACTCTAACGCGGCTTCTGCAGACAGCAATAATTTTACCCGACGGTCATACAATTCATCGATCAGAGAAATAAAGCGACGAGCCGCATCATTGTGGCTGTCATCCATGGCGATAATATTGGTCAACAAAACGGTGTGGTAATAGGTGGCAACTTCAATGTAATCGAGCTGGCTACGCGCCGTTTGGCATAACGAAGAGAAATCAACCATCAACACATCATCGGCATGCCAACGAACCGTCACTGGCCGATTTAGGATCTCGATAACACCGCCTTCTTGGCCTGGCTCTGGCGCCAACTGATGAAATCGTGCCGTTAAAGCATCATCAGCAGCTTGATCATTGGGGATATAGCTACATGGCGCAGCGGTTAAAAGCCGCAGTCGGTAATCAATGCCAGCATCAACATTTACCACCTTACAGTGCTGCTCTAACAAGGCGATAGCCGGCAAGAACCGGCTTCGCTGCAGGCCGTTGCGGTACAGCTCATTGGGCACAATATTGGATGTCGCCACCAGCACAACATTGCGGTCAAACAAGCCTTTTAACAGCTCCGCCATGAGCATGGCATCGGTAATGTCCGACACAAAAAACTCATCTACACAAATGACGCGAGCACGATCGGCGAAGTTGGCAGCAACCAATTCCATCGGATTAGCATGGCCGGTGGCATCGCGCAATGCGCTGTGTACCTGCTGCATGAGGCGGTGAAAATGCAGTCTTAATTTATTTTCAAAGGGTAGCGCTTCAAAAAAAGTATCGACGAGGTAGGTCTTGCCGCGCCCAACTCCGCCCCAAAAATAAAGGCCGGAACTCGTAGGACCAACTTTTTTTCCTTGCAAGCGCTGCCAGAAGCCCGGCTTCGGACTAGGCTTGGTAAGCTGCTGAAACAAGGATTCAAGTTCATTCACGGCATTGGCCTGCGCCGTATCTTCGCTGAAATCTCGATGAGTTAGATCATATTGATACTGCTGCAAAGGTGAGCGGGCCACTGTTAAACATCCTCGTTGGTACAATCAACCGCATCTTATATCAAGACCGTGTGTGGTTGGTATACTCGACATTAGTTGTGATTTTCGCGATACACCTCCAGCTTTATCGTGAATGAGCTTGATTTGCTGATCTGTCGTACCCATTAATTGAGTTGTTGTTTTTTGAAGGAGAGTGGAATGAGTTGGGTCCCATTTGTATGTGTATTTGGTGGATTGTTTGCAGGTTTCTTTATTGGTCGCTTTTGGGCCTCTAAAGCCGCGCAAGCATCAACGCTTGATGTTGAATTACACAACACCAAAGCAGAATTCGAACGCTATAAGATAGAAGTATCTGAACATTTACAGTCAACATCTGAGCTTATGCACGCAGCACAAGAAAACTACGAGCAGCTCACTGCACAACTACTTAAGACGAAACAATTAGTGGTTGGCGAACCCGTTGAAGAGGCAGAAATGCCGCTCAAAGTACCTGTTGGTGAACTGCCTCCGCGCGATTACGCCAACACCAGTCATGGTCTATTGAAACAAAAAGAAACATCTGAATAAGAATTTTTGCTGAACTTAACCAGAATGTAACCGTCTATTGAATTAACGGAACAAAACAGAAGTAGAGGATTTCTCTGGATATGAAAATTCGCCATTTTTTCAATGTATTAGTTGTTGGCGTAACGCTAGCCCTTCCCATATCAGCAACGGCAGCACTGCCCTCTAGTGTCGAGGGTAAACCGCTGCCATCTCTAGCACCGATGTTGGAAAAAGTGACCCCAGCGGTGGTTAACATTTCAGTCGCAGGCACCCAAACCCAACGTCAACGTATACCTGAAATATTTCGTCACTTTGGTGCGCCGCGCGAATCAGTGCGCGAGCGCCCGTTCAAAGGTCTCGGCTCAGGCGTCATTATTGATGCCGAAAAAGGTTACGTGATCACCAATCATCACGTGATCAATAACGCCGATGAAATTACTGTCACACTGACCGATGGCCGCAGCTTTGATGCCGAAAAAATTGGCTCAGATGAAGGCACTGACGTCGCATTACTAAAAATTGAAGCTGAAGATTTGGTGGCCATTCAACTAGGCAATTCCGATCAACTCCGTGTGGGTGATTTTGCAGTTGCCATCGGCAACCCATTTGGCCTGGGCCAAACCGTTACCTCGGGCATTATTGGCGCACTAGCTCGCTCCAGCCTGAATATAGAAAACTACGAAAACTTCATTCAAACCGATGCTGCAATTAATAGCGGTAACTCGGGTGGTGCTTTGGTCAACTTAAATGGCCAATTGATTGGTATCAACACCGCAATTTATGGCCCAAATGGTGGCAACGTTGGTATTGGCTTTGCCATTCCAGTGAATATGGCCAACAACATTATCGGCCAATTACTCGAGCACGGTGAAGTTCATCGCGGCGTCCTCGGCATTACTGGCCGCGACCTCAATTCAGACGTGGCAAAAGCGCTCGATATTGATCTGCAAAAAGGCGCCTTTGTGAATCAGGTATTTCCTGACACGGCAGCAGCCGACGCAGGTATTGAAGCCGGCGATGTGATTGTAGAAATCAACGGCAACAAAGTGGCCTCGTTCGGTCAACTGCGTGCGCAAATTGGCACCATGGGCGCAGGCTCTGAAGTGAAGCTAGGCTTGTTGCGCGATGGGAAGAAAAAGGTTGTCACCGTCACCTTAGGTAGCGCCGAGCAACAGACCGCGAGTGCGCAAGATATCGATAAGCGACTACTCGGAGCGGCACTTGAAACCACTGAGGAATACAACGGCGGTATTCGCATCACCGAATTAGAGCAAGGCTCGCCAGCTGCGCGTCTGGGCTTAAAAAAGGATGATGTGATCATCGGCGTCAACAAACAGCGTTTGAACTCGCTGTCGGAACTTCAAGATTTATTAGAAGATTCGAGTGGAACTGTAGCACTGCACTTAATGCGAGACGGCGCTCAGATTTATCTCTTCATGAGATAAACTCAACAATCCAACACAGTTAGCGAATGGGCGGGGTAAACTCGCCCATTTTTTTTGAAGCTGTTATCCTGCCATCACGGATGTTAAGGAACTGTTTGGATTACTGTGCGCGCCCTACAATATTTGTTGAAAGCTTCCCTTGGCGGTCTGCTGTTAGCAGCCTTATTGCTGGTTTTGTTTCCCGGCTTACGTGGCGCCAATACCCTAGTTGATGCCTGGTTACCAACAACCAACGGTAGTCAAACTCCCTACTCGCTTGCCACTGCCGTACGAAAAGCATCTCCGGCGGTTGTGAATGTCTATTCGCGCAACTTAGAACGCTCGGGCAGCTTATGGAGTAATAAAGCAGAATTACGCACCAAAGGGTTGGGCTCTGGTGTACTGATGACCGAAAAAGGCCACATCCTCACTAACTCTCACGTTGTCCAAAACGCAGACCAAATACTAGTTGCCCTGCAAGATGGCCGCATCTACAGCGCCAAACTAATCGGCCAAGATATTTTTACCGACTTAGCGGTGCTGCATATTGAAGATGACAATCTGCCGGTGATCCCACAAATTGCCAATTACACGCCTGACGTAGGTGAGTTGGTGTTAGCTATTGGGAACCCCTACAACCTTGGTCAAACCATCACCCAAGGGATTATCAGTGCTGCCGGCCGCAGTGGCATGGCCTCAACCAACTATCAGCACTTTTTGCAAACGGATGCCGCCATTAATCGAGGTAATTCTGGTGGAGCATTGGTTAATAGCGAAGGCGTTCTGCTGGGAATTAATACGGCAGCGTTTCAAGCCGGCCAAGAAATAGATATTTACGGTATTAGTTTTGCCGTGCCATATGCACTAGCGCGTAAAGTGATGGAAAGCATCATCAAGCATGGCCGAGTGATCCGTGGTTATTTGGGAATTACCGGCGAATCAATCAGTTCAACTACGGCCCGTCAGCTTCGTTTGGGCGATCGCAGTGGTGTGCGCGTGACGGCGATGGAGCCAAGCGGCCCCGCTCAAAGCGCTGGGTTGATGATGAATGATATTATTCTTAAGATTGACGGCCGAGATATTAGTGAGGTCAACATGGCGATGGATTCCATTGCCGAAACCGAGCCAGGCTTCACCGTACATTTAACCATTTTACGTCAAGGCCAACTCATCACGGTGCCAGTGGTTGTATCTGAACCACCGATACCACCGCAGTTACAGCGCTAACGCCGGAAGCGTTATCGCCAACAACAATAGAACCAACAGAAGTAACAAGGACAGTTATGACATCAAAACTAGTCGCCTGCTTATTGGGCCTATGTTGCCTATCTGCAGTTGCAAACGACTTTAAAACCGCCGATCAACTCTACGAAGAGCAACGATTTGACGAGGCGTTGGTCGCTTATCGAAACCTAGCAACTATCGGTGATGCCTATAGTCAGTATCAAATCGGCGTCATGCACCTTCACGGCGAAAGCGTCTCAACCGACTATGTCCAAGCTATTGCTTGGATGCAGCTTGCCCACCACAACGCGCCTGAGCTTGGCATTGGTCAGCAAATAGAAAACGTTACTGCGCAGTTACAACAGCAGGGCGTCGTACTCGACGATGTTGACAGTGTGACTCAAAGTTTACTGAGCCAATATGGTCAGCGTGCCGTAACGGACAAGTTCTCGCCGGTCTTCTTGGCTGATACGAACTGCGAATACCAACCATCGGAATGGGTTAAACGGGCCTCCCCCAAGTATCCAAAATCAGCTATCAGACAAGGTCGGAGCGGCTCAGTTCGTCTTCAATACAACATCTCATCCGAAGGCTATGCTCGTGACATTCAAGTGCTGGGCACAACGCACGATGCGTTTATAAAGCCAACCGTCAAAGTACTTACCCGTTGGCAACAAGAACCAAGCGCAGCGCCTGGGTTAAAGCTAGAAGATGTACAAACCAAGCTGGATTATCGAATTGGTGGTACTGAGGCCGACGAAGATAGAGTTAAGAAAGTCATTGATCAAGCGGTACAGAAAGCAGAATCCGGCGATATCGTTGCGCAATACGAGTTAGCAAAAACCATCAGCTTTTGGCGTACACAGCTAAAAGGCATGGGGCTTGAGCTATCAAATTTTAAAGACGCCAATAAATGGAATCACAAAGCAGCAGAAGGCGGTCACCCGTTAGCGCGTTATGAACTCGGTAAAAGCATGATTCACGGCAAAGGCTGCGAAGTAAATATCGAGGCGGGCCTAGCTTGGATTCGGGCATCGGCAATAGCGGGTTACGCGCCAGCAAAAGGTGAACTTGGCAAACAGCTGCTCAATAAGCCCAATGCGAACAAAGCCGAAGCCATCCAATTACTGAGCGAGGCATCTCAAGGCGGCCACTACCTTTCGAGCATGAACTTAGCGTGGTTACTGGCAACCAGTGATGATCCAAAACTGCGTGATGGCGAACGGGCTTTGCACGAACTAGACCGAGCCACCAACAACTATTTTGATGACGTTCGAATACTTGAAACCAAGGCCGCCGCTTATGCAGCAATCAACGACTTTGATGAAGCCATTGATTATCAAGAAGACGCAATTGATCAAGCCGACGATTACGATTGGGAAATACCCATCATGCAGCAACGGCTTGCTAGTTATCGCGCCAAACAAATCTGGTCCGGCGAATATTATCAATAAAAAGTGAACGCGCTAAAGTGTTAGGTGCTGTTGCATGAAGTCCAGCAGCACCTGCACTCTTGGTGCTAGCTGACTACTCCGATAATACACCGCATGAACCATCTCGCGGTCGTTCCCCGCAACGACAGCGTCAGCCAATACAACCTTCAGCCGACCACTAGCCACATCATCTGCCACCATAAAGCGTGACAAGCATGCAATGCCATTGTCCGCTAACGCTAATTGCCGCACCACTTCACCACTCGATGCCGATAAATGGGGGTTGATAACTAGCTGCGGTTCGACGGGCCAGCGATTAAGAAGCCGGTTGTTCACAAAACCGAGTAACTGATGTTGCTGCAATTCTGTCACTTCTAACGGAGCGCCTTGTTGCTCAAGGTAATCTGGCGAAGCGACCAGCATTAGCGGGCTCCTCCCCAATAAGCGAGCATGCAAATTCGAGTCTTCCAAGCGGCCAATGCGGATCGCCACATCAACTTGGTTTTTGAGTAGATCGATATTTCCTTCGTTGGCCGTCAACTCCACTTGAACGTGGGGATAAAGTTGATGAAATGGCCTCATTAGCGGCACTAACTGGTGCAACGCAAACGGGCTAGCCGCATCAAGGCGAACACGGCCAGAAGGCTGCTCATCATAAGAATGCAGTTGCTCTTCAGCTAACGCGAGGGTAGATAGCCCCTGCCTCACAGTATCAACAAACGTGGCCCCCTCTTCTGTCAATTCAATACGACGCGTAGTGCGATTCAGTAAAGTCATTTGTAGCTGCCGTTCGATGCGGCTAACGGCCCGTGATACCCGGGCAACTTGCAGCCCAAGTTGCTCGGCGGCGGCACTAAATCCGCCGCAATCGATCACGCTAAGCAGCAAGGATAAATCATCTGAACGTGTCTTCATTTATTTTTGCAAATTCAACAATAATATTTTCCGATAACTATAGTTAATCACAAAGAACATGGCACCTATACTTGCTTACCAGATTTCATTGTCATCCAGTTCAACGAGGCCATTACCGTGACTGCATCTCTGTTTAGTTCAATTAAGTTAGGCCAATATCAACTCAATAACCGTATCGTCATGCCGCCAATGACTCGCTCCCGCGCGAGCCAGACGGGCAACAGCGCCAATGCTTTGATGGCCGAATATTACGCACAACGAGCTTCTGCCGGTTTGATTGTTGCCGAAGGCACCCAAATTTCACCATTGGGACAAGGCTATGCCTGGACCCCAGGGATTTATTCCGAAGAGCAAATTGCAGGCTGGAAGCTGGTGACCGATGCAGTTCATGCCAAAGGTGGAACTATTTTTGCGCAACTTTGGCACGTCGGCCGGATTACTCATCCAGTTAACATCGGCGGAGCTCAGCCTGTTTCGGCCTCGTCAATCAAGGCTGAGGGTGTAAAAGTCTTTATCGACAACGGTACCGATGCTCCTGGGTTCGTCGATGTTGTTGAGCCACGAGCGCTAAGCATCAATGAAATTAGCGGCATTATTGAGGAATACGCGCAAGCGGCCCGCAATGCCATCGCTGCTGGATTTGATGGTATTGAGTTGCATGGAGCAAACGGTTACTTGGTCAATCAGTTTATTGACTCCGAATCTAATGCCCGCACCGACCAATATGGTGGCAATTTGGAAAACCGCCTGCGTTTTCTTGATGAAGTGGTTGCCGCTATGACCGCAGCCATTGGCGCCGAGCGCGTTGGTGTTCGTCTGGCACCACTAACGACCTTAAATGGCACTGTTGATGCCAAGCCACAGCAAACCTATACCGCAGCAGCGGCGTTGCTCAACCAGCACAAAATTGCCTATTTACATATTGCTGAAGCCGATTGGGATGACGCTCCGGAAATGTCTGCGCAATTCAAAAAAGAGCTGCGTGAAGCGTTTTCTGGCGTACTTATTTATGCAGGTAAATACACCGCAGAACGAGCAGAAGATGCGCTCAATGCGGGCTGGGCCGACATGATAGGCTTTGGTCGCCCCTTTGTTGCTAACCCTGACTTGCCTTATCGTTTGCAGAACCAGCTACCATTGGCCGCGCACGATCCAGAAACTCTATTTGGTGGCGGTGCGAAAGGGTTGATAGATTACCCAATAGTCACAGAGCAGAGTGCTCAACAAAGATCCGCCGAGAACTTGTTAGAGGAATTCAACACCGGCTCTCTCACCTTGGCAAACCGTATAGCCATGGCGCCAATGACTCGCTCGCGCACCGAACAGCCTGGCGATGTGCCGAACGCTTTAATGGCGGAATACTATCGTCAGCGCGCCAGTGCAGCGCTCATCATATCTGAAGGCGCGCCAATTTCTGCCGTTGCTCGCGGCTATTCACTAACACCGGGCATTTACACCCAAGCACATATCGATGGTTGGAAAAAAGTAACCGATGCTGTTCACCAGCAAGGCGGTAAGATCTTTATTCAGTTGTGGCATGTGGGTCGCCGTTCGCACAGCAGCATTGCTGGTGAAACACCGGTTGCGCCATCCGCAGTGAAAAACCCAGACCAAGTTTATGGCCCTTTGCCTGAAGGAGGCTTTGGTATGATTGAAACTGACATGCCTCGGGCCATGACCCAAGATGATATCGTTGCCACCATTGCTGACTTTGCCCAAGCAGCGAAAAACGCAGTTGTAGCTGGTTTTGATGGTGTAGAGCTGCATGGAGCCCATGGTTATTTGCTGGATCAATTCTTACGCACCACCAGCAATCACCGCACCGATCAATACGGCGGTAGCAATGAAAACCGGCTGCGTTTTCCCCTCGCAGTAACCCAAGCCGTGGTCGATGCAATTGGCGGCGATAAGGTGGCTATTCGTCTATCACCTTTCGTCACTGAAGGGCAAGCCGATGTTGATCCACACATCACTGATTTGACCCTGCAGCTAATTGCCAAGTTAGCGCCGATGAATTTGGCCTATTTACACTTTTCCGAAAACATCTCCAATTACACTGAGATGCCAGATAGCTACCGTCAGCAGGTCCGCGATATTTATCCAAATCCAATCATGGTGGCGGGTAAATATACCCAAGCGTCTGCCAGCAAAATCATCGAGCAAGGCTATGCCGATTTAGTAGCCTTCGGCCAGCCGTTTATTACCAACCCAGATTTGGTTGAGCGGATCCATCATGGCTTTAGCCTGACGCCGGTAGATTATGACGCCCACGCTACATTTTATGGCGGCGGTGCAGAGGGCTACACCGACTATCCAACGGCAACTGCGGATTAAATCAAAGAAACGACGACAAACCATCGACTTAGCCCGATAGCGCTCAGTCGATGGTTAGTATTTGTTGAATGCTTAGTTCTTGTTGAATGGGTAGTTGTTAGGATCAGGCCAAATGCTGCGGGTCTTGGACTTCGCCTTAGATTTGGCAGCCCCAGCTTTTGCTGCAGACTTATTCCAATTGGTTCTTAGGAATAGCGCTTCAACTTTTTCTCTCGCCCACGGTGTTTTACGCAGAAATTTCAGACTGGAATTAATGCTGGGATCCTTGGTAAAGCAGTTGATGCGAATACGCTCGCCCAATTCTTGCCAACCATAATGCTCCACCAATTGCGTGACGATTTTTTTCAGTGTCACGCCATGCAGCGGATCGTGACTACCAGCCTGGCTCGTCATGTTATTCAGCGTCTTGCAGTGGTTGTTCGGTAGGCTTATCTTCGGCACGTTTCACTCGAATCTTAAAGCCATCAACATCTTTGCCATTGAGTGTTTTCATAGCGGCTTTGGCTTCGCCGTTTTTGACCATCTGAACAAAACCAAACCCTTTTGATTTGTTGGTGGTTTTGTCCTTCACTAAGTTGCACGACTGTACAGCGCCGAAGGATTCAAACATGGCTTGAAGCTCAGCTTCAGTGGTGGCGCGAGATAGATTACGGATCAGCAATTTCATGGCGTGACTCTTAGTTGAGGATGGATACGGCGAAGAAGGCCGGCACTATACAGCTTCCGTTATAAGGATACATCCTATTGCCGCGTTAAAGTGTGTCGCGTCCAACTTATGAGTCATTGTTGTACTCAAATCGATTTATTCACGGCCATGCTGCTACAAAAAAGCCGGCACTTTCGGTGTCGGCTTCCATTGCGCAATTTTTTATTATTTAACCGTCAATAATGAACCGTTAACGCCGCTCGCAACTGGTGCATCCTGTACAGGCTCGCCGGGAGCTATCCCGGCTTTTTTGGCGATTACGTTGAATCAAGCAATAGGCAGACTTCAGCGCTTTACGATAACCAAACCAATCGGTCGGTTTAGCAATCAACACATTCCCCCAGAAGCGCTTCTTAAGCCCTTCGCCATAATCAGCCAAAAAGCTACTATCACAGCCAATTTCAAAGTAAGCCATCAACTCAGACAAACTTTCCATCTGCTTAATTTTGCTGATGATAGGGTCCGATTCGTTCAAGGCTTACCTCAATTACATGGATTCGTTAATCCGAGTCACCGTAGCGCCCAGACCTTGCAGCTTGTCTTCGATATGTTCGTAACCACGATCAAGGTGATAAATCCGATCCACTTTGGTTTTGCCACTGGCAATTAAACCAGCAATCACCAAACAAGCAGAGGCTCGCAAATCAGTTGCCATTACTGTGGCACCTGACAGCTCGGCGTTACCTTTACAAAACGCGGTATTGCCTTTGAGTTCAATGGACGCTCCCATACGCTGTAATTCAGGTACATGCATGAAGCGGTTTTCAAAAATATTTTCCGTGATGGTTGCAGTACCTTCAGCCACCGCATTCAACACAGTGAATTGAGCCTGCATATCCGTTGGAAATGCCGGATAAGGCGCGGTGGTAATATCAACGGACTTAAGAGGGCGATTCCGCTGATCAATTTCAATCCAGTCGTCGCCAAAATCAATCGCTGCGCCTGCTTCTTTCAGCTTACCTAGCACCGATTCAAGGATCCGCGGATCAGTATGAGTACAACGAATACAACCACCAGTGACCGCAGCTGCGACTAGGAAAGTACCTGTTTCAATGCGATCGGGTTGCACTCGGTATTCACCGCCGTGCAAGGCTTCAACGCCTTCAATCACAATACGATCGGTACCGGCACCGGAAATTTTTGCTCCTAATGCATTTAAGAACATGGCCAAGTCGACCACTTCTGGCTCGCGCGCTGCATTTTCAATAATGGTGGTCCCTTCAGCCAACACCGCTGCAGCCATTAAGTTTTCGGTACCTGTTACGCTAATCAAGTCCATGATGATGGTGGTGCCTTTTAGGCGACCATCAACTTTGGCATGAATGTAACCTTCGACAACATCAATTTGCGCGCCCATCAATTCTAGGCCGTGAAGGTGTAGGTTGACCGGCCGAGCACCAATCGCACACCCACCGGGCAATGACACTTTCGCTTCGCCTTGTCGAGCCAGCATCGGCCCTAAGGCCAAGATACTGGCGCGCATCGTGCGAACCAACTCATACGATGCGACATGGCTGGTGATCACCGGTAAATCAACGGAGACCACATCATCTTGATGGCTGACATTGGCACCAAAGCCGGTCAATAGCTTGATGGTCGTTGCAATATCTTGCAATCGAGGAACGTTGCGAATGATGACTGGCTCAGGACACAGTAAGCTGGCAAACAAGATAGGTAAGGCGGCGTTTTTGGCACCAGAAATTCTGACGTTGCCAGCAAGAGGCCCCGAACTTAAGACTTCTAATTTTTGCATGACGACTCCCCGTTACAGCATCATGAGCTTGCGCTCGCGCTGCCATTTCTCGGGTGTGTAGGTCTTGATGGTTACTGCATGGACAGAGCCATCAGCAATCACGTCAGATAACGGCTGATAAATCGTTTGTTGAGCTTTGACACGCGACATGCCATCGAACTGCTCACCAACTGCAATGACTTTAAAATGTGTTCCTTCCGCTTCAACTACACACTCATCTAATGTGAGAGCTTGCTCTAGTATTTTTTTAACGTCAGCAGCGTCCATTAATCGTTCTCAATCTTTTCGTGTGTTGGCTGCTTGGGCAGCGATAGCAACACATCTACATTAAACAATTGCGCCAGCCGACATAATTGCCGAGGCACATTCTCAAAATTTAACGCCACTTGCTGTTGTTCGGCTTGTACGTACAATTGCACTAAGCCCGCAAGTCCTGCGCTATCCACGCGTCCTAGCTGTGTTAAATCCAGAGTAATATTAGCGTTGGCTGGTAATGCCGTTAGCTGAGACCAAATGTTGGTCAGGGTAAAGCGATCAACAGCACCAGAGAGTTGCCAGCGTTCGCCTTGTTTTGTCAGTTTAGTCACCAGTATCAAACCCCGACAACTCGTCATCATCCAAGCCACCGTCTACTTTGACTCGCAGTTGTTGGGTGACAAACTCAATGCCATGCTGGCGCAACAGTGGCTTAAATTCGTTATGCTTGGTTTTCACTTGGCTGATCCCTTCGGCCGCCAAATCATAAACTTTCCACTCGCCAGTTTTTGAGTTTTGGCGCACATAGAAAATCACTTTGATATCAGGTTTTCCCTCTTCGACAAACCGAGCTGGTACTTGCCCTGGAATGCGAATCGGATCAACTTTAATGACATGGCGGCTTGGGTCGTAGCGTTTAAACAGCAGCGTGAACGTGCCAACCATATAGCCTTTAAATGCTTCAGCAAAATCAGCGCGTTGCTCTTTCGTCGTGTTACGCACCTCAACACCCAGCACCTTTAAGGTGGCATATCGGTAGTCGACATGGGGTAACAAATCATTTTCAACAATCTGCTTAAGAAAGTCAGTGGACTGATCTTCCGGTGATTTCTCTGTCAGTTTACGCGATGTATTAGCTGCAATTTGCGTCAGCATTGCCGCCGGATCAGACGTATTTATCGATTCTTGTGCCCACGAAGGACTCGCTAACAAGCAAACACTCAGCAAAAAAATTCGAATCAAAGCAGTCATTAATCGTCACTCTGGCTATATAAAAATTGACCAATCATATCTTCCAGCACTAACGCTGGCTTGGTGTCAGTAATGTAATCACCGTCTGTAAGCATAGCAATGTCATCAATAACAAAGCCGGGCGTAATACCAACATACTGCTCGCCGAGCAATCCACTGGTCAAAATCGATGCCGACGACGTTTCGGCCAATTCGCTGTATCGGCTATTGATTCGCAATTCAACCACCGGCGTGTAGTACTCTGATTCGAGCGTAATTCCCGTCACTCGGCCAATAACCACGCCACCAATTTTAATCGGCGCACGCTCTTTGAGACCACCAATATTGTCAAATCGAGCATAAACGGTGTAGGTATCCTGCCCGCCCGTCATACCCCACGTAGCAACCTTGATTGACAAAATTGCCAGCGACGCAACGGCCAAAACAACGAATAACCCGACGGCAATTTCGATGCGACGCTGTTGCAATTGTTTTTTTCTATCCATACAAAACTCTACCCAAACATAAGAGCGGTCAATACAAAATCAAGCCCAAGCACTATGAGTGATGCTTGAACGACGGTATCTGTGGTGGCTTTACTAATGCCTGCCGAGGTTGGTTGACAGTGATAGCCCCGAAACACCGCCACCCAGGTCACTACATTGGCAAATACAACGCTCTTAATTAGCATGCTGCCAATATCTTGTTGCCATTCAACAGAAGCTTGCATCAAAGACCAGTATGTACCTTTATCCAAGCCTAACCAGTCAACCCCAACAAATTTACCGCCGTAAATGGCGACTAAGGTAAACACAGTCGCCAGCATCGGCATACAAATTAAACCCGCCCAGAAGCGTGGCGCAATGACTCGGCGCAGCGGATCAATTGCCATCATTTCTAAGCTGGCAATTTGTTCAGTTGCTTTCATCAAGCCAATTTCGGCCGTTAACGCCGAGCCCGCTCGCCCGGCGAACAATAATGCCGTAACCACGGGTCCGAGCTCTCGTAATAAACTTAGCGCCACCATTGGACCGAGACTGCCCTCGGCACCATAACTCACCAGGACTTGGTAACCTTGTAGCGCGATGACCATACCAATGAACAGGCCTGACACTAGGATGATCAGCAATGACTGAACGCCGACCACATACATTTGGCGCACTAACAACGGAATAAAGATAGATAGACGCGAAAACCCGAAAACAACTTTCAAGTAAATGAGGACGGCATGGCCCATCGTGGCCAATACATTAAAAGTACGAAGGCCAACCCGTTGTAAATAATTGGCAATCATTAACCAGCCAACTCCCTTAATTGGTCATGCAGTGCGTTCGCCGGATAGTGGAAAGGTACCGGTCCATCGGGCTTACCCTGTAAAAACTGTTGTATTTGCTCAGAATTGTCCTGCTGCAGTTGCTCAGGTGTTCCTTGGGCGATCACTGTTTTGTCCGCCATCACATAAACATAGTCAGCAATACTGAGAACTTCATGGACATCATGGGTCACAATGACCGAAGTCGAACCTAAGTTCTGATTCACATCTTGAATTAGGCTCACCAAGACGCCCATGGAAATTGGGTCTTGGCCGGTAAACGGTTCGTCATACATGATCAGTTCCGGATCAAGCACCGTAGCGCGAGCTAATGCGACTCGTCGAGCCATACCACCCGATAACTCTGATGGCATTAGTTTGGATGCACCGCGCAAACCAACCTGCTCCAACTTCATCATAACCAAGGTATTAATGACGGATTCCGGCAAGCGGGTATGTTCACGCACGGGGAATGCCACATTGTCGAATACATCGAGCTCGGTAAACAGTGCGCCACTTTGGAACAATAAACTCATCCGTGTACGAAGTTGGTACAACTGCCGACGTCCTAAATTCGGTACATCTTGACCGTCAAACCAGATATGACCGGCGTCAGGCTCGAGCTGACCACCAATCAATCGCAATAACGTTGTTTTGCCGATGCCACTCGGACCCAAAATAGCGGTGATCTTGCCTCGCGGAATCGACAAACTGATGTTGTCATAGATCAGTCGCTCGCCATGACTAAATGTCAGGCTATCAATGACGACCAGATTGTCTGTGTCCTTATCGATCATTCCATCTCTCTACGGCTGTTGCGGCAGGAAGGTGCAGACTATACCAGAACCTGAACCGTCTCTCATCGTTCTATTTCAGTTAAAAACGTTACAAACTGTTGATTAGAACATTGCAAAATTGAGCGCTACCAACGGTGTTTGCGGTAACTAATTGGCGTTTTCAATTCAACCCTAATAACCGACCATTAATGCCACTGCATTTCTGGCTGGCTGGTGTTGGCAATTGGGCTGCCATAGAAAAAACCATGGCCCGTGCAAAATCATCACATAAAGTAAGGGTTTTGGCGAGTTACCTTTAGCGCCAGCACTGCACTAAACTGGATGATCAGCAACACTAAATGGGGACACAGTTGCTACTTTCAATTCCTGTTGAGATCACGCAAAATCTACGCCACTCAAATACTCAGGTAATTTTTTATGCTCATTGCGTCTGCTATGGTGATTTTCGGGCTAATACTGCTCGGTTGGTCTGCCGACCGCCTTGTGTTTGGCTCCGCCGCACTCGCTCGAAATATGGGGATAGCCCCATTGATTATCGGCATGACCATTATTGCCATGGGATCATCGGCTCCAGAAATGATGGTGTCGGCTACCGCATCGCTGATGGACCGCCCCGATACAGCCGTTGGCAACGTGCTGGGGTCAAATATCACCAACATCGGTTTAGTGCTGGGCGCGACTTTACTGCTGCGCGCATTATCGGTCAGCTCAGTGGTATTGCGGCGTGAAATTCCGCTACTAATCGTGATTACCGCCGCAGCAGGCTGGGTTCTGCATGACGGTCATTTGTCACGGACCGAAGGTATTGTCTTCCTTATAGCCTTTGCGGCCTTGCTCGGAGGGCTGTTGTGGATGGCCATGTCAGGGGCAAATAAAGAAGATCCATTGGTTGCAGAACAAGCCTCCGAAGTTCCTGACAATGTAACAACCGGTAGAGCCGTCATGTGGACCATCATCGGACTTGTGGTACTGCCGCTAAGTGCTCACTTGTTGGTTTCAGGCGCCACCGATATCGCCACCGAATTTGGCGTATCAGATCTGGTGATTGGCCTGACGATTTTAGCCATTGGTACCAGCTTGCCTGAATTAGCGGCGAGCATCGCCGCGGTACGCAAAGGCGAAGACGATATGGTGATCGGTAACGTCGTTGGCTCCAACCTGTTTAATATTCTTGCGGTGCTCGGTATTGCGGGCTCAATTGCTCCTGCCGATCTGGATCAAGCTGCAGCCGGTCGTGATCTGTATGCTATGGCCGCCATCACCCTTTTGTTAGTCGTTGTGAGCTATGCTGCCAAACGTCATCGCCAACTTCCGCGGTGGTTCGGTTTGCTATTGTTAGCGTGTTTTATCGGCTATGAACTACTGCTGTATTTCAGCGAAATAAGCAAATAAGAGATTCCATGCGTCACCATTACATCCAATCCGCCAAACAAGTCATTGCTATCGAAGCCGAGGCCGTTGCCCGTTTGGCCGACACCCTCGACGAACAATTTGAAAATGCCTGTGAAACCCTGTTGCAATGTAAAGGCAGAGTGGTTGTTACCGGCATGGGCAAATCGGGCCACATCGGCCATAAAATTGCGGCGACCTTAGCATCAACAGGCACCCCTGCTTTTTTTGTTCACCCAGGCGAAGCTAGTCACGGCGATCTGGGCATGATCACCGCAAACGACGTCATTATCGCCATTTCGTATTCAGGCGAGACCGATGAATTGACCAACTTGCTCCCCCTCATCAAGCGCATTGGCGCACGTATGATTGGTATGTCAAAGTCGTCAGAATCAACCCTTGCGCAATTTTCTGATTGTCACTTGCGCGTGCATGTTGAGCGAGAGGCTTGCCCTCACAACTTGGCGCCGACATCGAGCACTACAGCAACCTTGGTACTTGGCGACGCATTAGCTATCGCCTTGTTAAAAGCCAAAGGCTTTAGCGCGGAAGATTTTGCATTCTCACACCCAGGCGGCAGTTTAGGACGGCGCTTGTTACTAACGCTTGATGATCTCATCCATACAGGCGATGCATTGCCTGTGGTCCATGAAAGCGCCACCTTGAACGATACGCTAGCGGAGATGTCGAGCAAACAACTCGGCATGACGGCAATTGTTGATGGCAACAACATCATGGTTGGCTTGTTTACAGATGGTGACTTACGACGCGTATTGAATAAGGGCAATGTCCAAATCGATACCCCGATTACCGAGCTCATGACCAAAGATGGCGTCACCGCATCGGCCGGCATGATGGCAGCCGAAGCGCTTAAATTAATGGAAGACAAGCGCATTAACGGCTTATTCGTTGTCGACAGTAAAAATCGTCCACTGGGCGCACTTAACATGCAAGATTTGTTACGTGCAGGAGTCCTTTAATGACGGCAGAAACAGCCATGTTCGAGACCTTATACGGCGCCATTTCAAGTCAACTCGCCAATCAGCTCCAGCAAGTTCGATTGCTGATTTGCGACGTTGATGGCGTATTTTCCGATGGTCGTATCTACATGGGCAACGCTGGCGAAGAGTTAAAAACATTTCATACGCGAGATGGCTACGGCGTCAAAGCACTGCAGGCGACCGGTGTCGCTTTAGCCGTGATTACCGGCAGACAATCGAATATTGTCGAGCAGCGCATGACAGCTTTGGGGATCGAATGGCTGTATCAAGGATGCGACGACAAGCTGACAGCGTTTCAAGATATTCTAAATAAAAGCGGTTTGACGGCCGATCAGTGTGCTTATGTTGGTGATGACCTCATTGACTGGCCGGTTATGGAGCAGTGTGCCGTTGGCGTTTGTGTGGCCGATGGTCACCCGTGGCTGCGTCAACAAGCCAACTGGGTAACCCAAACTCACGGTGGGGCCGGTGCCGTTCGTGAAGTGTGTGACACCATCATGCAAGTGCAAGGTAGTTTTAATACGACTATGGGCCGCAGCATATGAGTCGACTCACCTTAGTTTCAGTCTTGCTGCTGATCGCTGCATTGCTTTTCAATGCATTGATGGATAGTGACGATGACACGCCGCAAGAAACTGAGCTTTGGGGCAGCTACGAGCCCGACTATGTTGCCAACAACCTATTTAATCGAAATTATGATGCCAATGGCCAGCTAGAAAGCACCGTTTACGCGGAGACCATGGAATCATACCCTGACTTATCGATGACCATTTTTGCCCGCCCAGAGGTCACCCTATACGACTCGAATACGACCAAAAAGCCCGCTTGGCATGTCACCGCCTCGGAAGGTAGCCACTACCCGAAAACGCAGCAGCTGCAATTGCGCGGCAACGTGACCATTAAAGCAAACGATCAAACAAGCCAGATTCAAACCATCAGCACACCATTTTTGGTGCTCGAAATTGAGTCCAATCAGATGCATACTGACGAATACGTCACAGCCGTTGGGCCCCACTTGGAAATGAAGGGACAAGGCCTTGAAGCCGACCTGAACTCAGAACAAATCCAAGTGCTGCAACAAGTGGAAACCACCTATGAACACACGCCTGCGAATTAGCGCCCTTGCGCTAGCGCTATGGTGCCAAAGCAGCATCGCCATACAAGAAGACTTTAACGAGAAAGTTGAAATTTCTGCACAACGTAACGCCTTTGATATCAAAGCAAATGTACTGAACTACATCGGCGACGTGAAAGTTACGCAAGGCACCATGCAGATTTTTGCCGATAAACTCACCATACTTAATGCCAACGTTGAAGGTCAGCAAGTGCTGGTCGCCGAAGGCTCACCGGTACGCTATAGCCAGATTTTAGACAATGGCAAAGTCATGGACGCGCAAGCAAACAATATGCGTTACGAGCTAAATTCACGCATCTTATTGTTAACCGGTGACGCACAGGTAACACAAGAAGATAGCTTGGTAAAAGGCGAGCGAATTCGCTACAACCTCGCCAAACAACTACTTGAAGCCGATGGCAATGCAGACGGCAGCAACCGCGTAACGACCATCTTCATTCCTGAGCAAGTCAAGCAGCAGATCGACGAAGACGACAGCTCGGAAGCCACACCAACTAGTAACGAAGGCAACTAATCTGTGGATGTTTTAGAAGCTCACCAGCTCGCTAAATCTTACAAAGGCCGCCAAGTGGTCAGAGACGTTTCGTTGCGGGTTGAGCCTGGCCAAATCGTTGGCTTGCTTGGCCCCAATGGTGCCGGTAAAACCACCACGTTTTACATGGTGGTTGGCTTAGTGCAGTCCGAAGGCGGAAAGATTTTATTAAATGGCGAAAACGTCTCCCATGCCCCCATGCATGAACGCGCCCGCAAAGGCATTGGTTACTTGCCACAAGAGTCGTCAATTTTCCGAAAGTTGTCAGTCAGCGATAACATCATGGCTATTTTGGAGACACGCAAATCATTAACCAGTGCCGAGCGTGACCAAATTCATGATGACTTGCTAGAAGAGTTCAATATCGGTCATATTGCAAAAAGCAAAGGCATGGCGCTATCGGGTGGAGAACGACGTCGAGTAGAAATTGCCCGAGCACTCGCTGCCGAGCCTAAATTTATTTTGCTCGATGAGCCGTTTGCCGGTGTTGATCCGATTTCGGTATCCGACATCAAAAAAATTATTGAGCACCTCAAAGCACGTGGCCTCGGCATTTTAATTACCGATCACAACGTGCGAGAGACGTTATCCGTGTGCGAACACGCATACATTGTTTCCCATGGCGAACTAATAGCTTCGGGCACACCAGATCAAGTACTTGCTAATCAGCAGGTACGAGATGTGTACTTGGGTGAGCAATTCCAGCTATAGTAAAACCATGCAAGAATCAGGCTGAGCATAAATTGCCCAGCCCTAACAGCAACACAGTCGGAGATTAGATGAAGCCATCGCTTCAGCTTAAATTTGGCCAGCAGCTCACCATGACGCCTCAGTTGCAGCAAGCAATTCGCTTACTGCAACTCTCCACGCTTGATTTACAGCAAGAAATTCAAGAGGCACTCGATGCCAATCCATTGCTGGAACAAGCCGAGGAAGAGGCCTCTTCAAACGAAGCCGCTGACGCCGCAGAAACAACTGTCGAAGCAGACAGCAGCACCGTCGACACATCCGAGGCGCTGCAACAAGATTCGATTGCTGAAGACATGCCCATCGACACCACGTGGGATGAAGTCGTATCTGCTGCCCCGGTATCTTCTGCCGTGGCTCGTGACGATGATGACACCAGCTTCCAGGGCGAAACCACCGAATCATTGCAAGATCACTTACGCTGGCAGCTCGATTTAACGCCCATGAGCGATATCGATCGTGCCATCGCCATGACCATTATTGATGGCATCGACGATGCTGGTTACCTCACAGTGAGTGCCGAAGATGTACTCGAAAGCCAAGGTAATGAAGACGTAGAGCTCGATGAAGTCGAAGCAGTACTCAAACGCATTCAGCTATTTGATCCCATTGGCGCGGGTTCGCGCAGTATTGCCGAATGCTTAACGGTGCAATTAAAGCAATTTGATCAAGATACGCCGTGGCTCAAAGAAACTTTAGCCGTGGTGGCCAATCACATGGATCTACTGGCCAATCGTGATTACCGCACGCTAATGCGTCGCGCTCGACTAAAAGAAGATCAACTCCGCGAAGTGATGCGTCTGATCCAGAGCCTTAACCCACGCCCTGGTAGTGCCATCGTTCAAGACGATGATCAATACGTCATCCCCGACGTCTCGGTACATAAAAAGAATGGTGTTTGGCAGGTTGAATTAAACCCTGATTCAGTTCCTAAGATCCGTGTTAACCAGCATTATGCGGCGATGTCACGCAATGCTAGAAACTCCTCGGACAGCCAGTTCATTCGCTCTCACATGCAAGAAGCCAAGTGGTTTATTAAAAGCCTTGAGAGCCGCAATGACACCTTGCTGAAAGTTTCCAACTGCATCCTGCGACGCCAATACGACTTCTTCGAACTCGGTGATGAAGCCATGAAGCCCATGGTACTGAACGATGTTGCTGAAGAAGTTGGTATGCACGAATCAACAATTTCTAGGGTTACCACGCAAAAATACATGCATACCCCGCGTGGCATTTTCGAATTGAAGTACTTTTTCTCCAGCCATGTGAGCACAGAAGGCGGCGGCGAGTGTTCGTCCACCGCAATTCGCGCGCTCATTAAAAAGCTGGTTGCTGCAGAGAATCCAGCGAAGCCGTTAAGCGATAGCAAAATGGCCGAGCTGTTATCGGATCAGGGGATTAACGTCGCTCGCCGAACGATTGCAAAATATCGTGAAGCGCTCAACATTCCCCCATCCAATCAACGCAAAAGCCTGTTATAAAACAGTGCTCTGATGAAGGAACTATGCCTATGCAATTTAATTTAACCGGTCATCATGTTGAAATAACATCTGCCCTTCGTGATTATGTGACTGAAAAGTTAGGCAAAATCGAAAGACGCTTCGATAACATTACCAACGCACATGTGGTACTCAATGTGGAGAAGCTTCGCCATAAAGCCGAAGCAACCCTGCACGTTTCTGGTGGTGAATTATTTGCGACCGCCGAAAGTGACAATATGTACGCCGCCATTGATGCTTTGACTGACAAACTCGATCGACAAGTCATCAAGCACAAAGAAAAACTTCAAAAGCACTAGCCAACCAATAAGCTAACCAATGAACATTAGTAGTATTCTCAGCGCGGACTGCACTTTAAGTGCAGTCCGCTGCAACAGCAAAAAACGCGCCCTCGAGATTTTTAGTCAGGTTGCTGCTCCGCATTTGGCAGAGTTGTCAGAAACCGACATTCTTGAGCGACTGGTCAGCCGCGAAAAACTTGGCTCTACTGGTATTGGTGGTGGAATAGCCATTCCCCATGGCCGCCTGCCGTCAGATTGCAAAGCGATTGCTGTGTTACTACAACTTGAAAAGCCGATTGAGTTTGACGCCATCGACAAGCGCCCAATTGATATTTTGTTCGGCATGCTGGTTCCAGAACAAGAATGTAACTTGCATTTAAAAACCCTAGCGATGGTTGCTGAAAAATTATCCAACAAAGAAACTATCAAAGAGCTACGAACTGCCACTAGTTCTGAAGACCTTTATCAGGTTATTATCAACGCATAAGCTTGCTAGCTGGTGTAGTTCACAGGATGAAACTGACTGTCGTAAGCGGTCGCTCTGGCTCAGGAAAGTCAGTTGCACTGCGCGTTCTGGAAGATCTAGGTTACTACTGTGTCGACAACTTGCCCGTCGATTTACTCACCTCTTGGCTAACCCGCCAACAAAATCAACATCAGCAAATTGCCGTCAGTTTAGACATGCGCAACCTGCCCGATGATCCTGAGCAAGTTGCACAATTGCTAACACTGATTAAAACCATCGTCCCAACCCGTATTATTTTTCTTGATGCCGATGACGCCGTTCTATTGCGTCGTTATTCTGAAACTCGTCGCCGCCACCCACTGACACAAGCTCATGCCACGTTGGCCGAAGCTGTCGACGCCGAGTCGGCCATGTTAGCGCCAGTGCGTGAACAAGCTGACTTGTTTTTAGATACCGGCGCGATGACCATCTACCAATTTAGCGCGACCCTTCGGGAGCGTGTTTCTGGTAGCCCAAGTTCATCCATGGTGTTGATCTTCGAGTCATTCGGCTTCAAGCATGGCATCCCCAACGACGCTGATTTCGTATTCGATGTTCGGTTTTTGCCAAACCCTTACTGGCACCCCGAGTTGCGCGGTTACACCGGCAACGATCAGCCAGTGATAGACTTTTTCAATAGCCAACCAACGGTTTCAGCGTTTATCGAGCAGCTTCAAGTCATGTTAAGTAAGTGGCTACCGCAATTGCAGGAAAACGATCGCAGTTATGTCACCGTCGCGATTGGCTGCACCGGCGGCTGTCACCGCTCAGTCTTTATTGCCAATACCCTAGCCGAACTATTTCGTGGCGAGCGGGAAGTTCAGCTGCGCCACCGTAATTTAGAGGACAGTCACTAACCTATGAATTCGGTTCGCTCATTGTTAATTAAAAACAAATTAGGCCTGCATGCACGAGCAGCGACTAAACTGGCAACATTGGCGCAAGATTACGATGCTAATGTGATGATTCGGCATGGCGAGAAACAAGCTTCAGCCGGCAGTGTTATGGGGCTATTACTGCTCGAAACCTGCCAAGGCCAGCATATCGAAGTATCTGCCGACGGACCTGATGCTGAACGGGCACTCGACGCGGTCGAAGCCTTAATCAACAACTTCTTCGATGAAGGGGAATAAGACTAAAATCTGTTACCTGTCAGTGGAATATCCAATTTATTCCGATAGAATACACCGCAATCATTAACCGTACATAGGAGTCGTGGGCATGCCGGAAACACTCGAGCAACACCAAACCCACAACCGCTTACGTGCGGTGAATGACGCCTTGACGAGCGGCATGTACGTGCACGTTCGACAAATGCTGCACTCGCTTCCCGCATTTGATGTTGCACTGCTCTTAGAATCGTCCACACCATCGGCCCGTCCGGTACTGTGGCAATTGATCGATCCCGATCAGCACGGTGACATTCTCGAAGAACTTTCCGAAGACATTAAAGATTCCATTATTCAAGAAATGGATCCCGAGCATGTCGCTGCCGCCATTGAAGGCATGGACAGTGATGATCTCGCATATGTTTTAGGTAGTTTGCCCGAGTCGGTGTGTCAGCAAGTCTTGAACTCCATGAGCGAGCAAGACAAACATCGCGTCGAACAAGCGCTCTCTTACGAAGAAGAAAGTGCTGGCGCTATGATGAACACCGACGTCATCACACTGCGCCCCGATGTTTCCGTTGATGTGGTTCTACGTTACCTGCGTTTACGAGGCGAGTTGCCGGAAAGCACCGATAAGCTTTACGTAGTGGACGGCCTCGATAAGCTGCTGGGCGAAGTCTCGCTAGCAAGTCTGGTGAGTAGTCAGCAAGACACTTTAATCCGCGAAATCATGGAATCCGAAGCGGCACCACTGCAAGCCGAGCAGCACGACTCTGAAGTGGCACAACATTTTGAACGGTACGAGTTAATTTCAGCACCAGTTGTTGATGGCCGCGGCTGCCTTCTTGGCCGTATTACCGTAGATGATGTGGTTGATATTATTCGTGAAGACGCCGAGCACTCGATGATGAGCATGGCCGGTCTTGATGATGAAGAAGATACCTTCGCTCCTGCCGTTCGAAGTACTCAGCGCCGCTCGATTTGGTTAGGGCTGAATGTTGGCGCCGCGTTACTCGCCGCATCCGTCTCCAATATGTTTGAAGACATTCTGTCGCAACTCGCAACCATCGCCATTTTGATGACCATTGTGCCAAGCATGGGCGGTGTCGCGGGTAATCAGACGCTCACACTGGTGATTCGGGGTATTGCGTTAGGCCACGTTGGAGACTCAAATGCCCGATGGTTATTGGGTAAAGAGGCGTTGGTTGGGGTATTTAATGGTGTCATTTGGGCCACTATTTTGGCCACCGTCGTGACGATCTGGAAAGGCGATTGGCATATTGGCGTGGTCATTGCCGTTGCGATGTTCGTAAATATGTTGATGGGCGCGTTAGCTGGCGTATTAGTACCGTTAACATTGAAGAAGTTTAAGATCGATCCGGCACTAGCCGGCAGTATGATGGTGACAACTTTTACCGATGTGATCGGCTTGCTGTCGTTCCTAGGCACCGCAACAATCATGCTGAGCTAACCTACCGCTCAGCTGAATTTATCGCAATCTAATTACCCTAGTTTTTTCTGCCAGAATAATGCTTGCCCTTGGCCTCCAGGCAAGTCATACCCTTCAAAACCGTATTTAAGATAGGCATTCTGCGCCACAGTGTTGCCCTCTAGCACTTCTAAGGTCACCTTGCAGCAGCCTTTATTTCGGGCAATTTGCTCAACTTCTTGCAACAGCTGCTGGCTAAGCTGCATCCCCCGAAATTCGCTCATGACCGCAAAATCATGGATGTTGATCAGCGGCATACAAGCGAAGGTTGAAAACCCTTCAAAGCAATTGGCAAGCCCGGCAGGTTTCCCATCAACATAAGCCAATACGGAAAAAGCACCCGACTGTTTGGCCAAAGCCGCCAGTAAGTTACGCTGCACGTCATCCGATAAGTCGTCACCGCCGCCCATCACATCCGTGGCATAGTGTCTAAGCACAGTGAGTAAGTCGGCGCCGTGTTGTGGATTGCGATAATCGGCCTGAATTAATTCCACAGCCATTAGTGACCAGCCACCTGCATTTCAGCGATGAGTACGGAGCCGGTTTGAATTTGGCCGCGTCGATCTAAATCTGCACCCACCCGAACAATATTGGTAAACATGTCGTTCAGATTGCTGGCAATGGTGATTTCATGAACCGGGTATGCCAGTTGGCCATTTTCAACCCAAAAACCGCTGGCTCCGCGCGAGTAATCGCCCGTCACGGTATTCACACCTTGGCCCATCAACTCAGTGACATAAAGACCGGTGCCCATTTCGGCTAACAGTTGCTCGAACGTACGACCACTATGGCGCACTAGCCAGTTATAAATACCGCCCGCATGGCCAGTGTTGGTCATCCCCAATTTACGTGCCGAGTAGGCCGTCAGCAGGTAGGTTTCTAACGTTCCCTGCTCAATGATCATGCGATCTTCTGTGGCCACACCTTCAGAGTCGAATGGGGCACTGGCCAAAGCACATGGAATACGAGGCCGCTCCACAATAGAGACATGCTCGGGCATGATTTTATGACCCAGCTTATCTTTCAAAAACGAGGCATTGCGGTACAGACTGCTGCCAGAAATAGCATTAACCAAATGGGCAAACAGTCCAGAAGCTAAATCGGAAGCAAATAATACGGGCACTTTACAGGTATCGAGTTTGCTCGCATTAAGTCGGCTAACGGTGCGCTCAGCGGCATGCTTGCCGACGCGTTCCGGCAACCACAGACGCTCCGCCTGACGACTCACCGAATAGCTGTAATCGCGCTGCATGTCATCGCCTTCAGTGCCAATGAGAACACAGCTCAAACTATGACGAGAACTTGGGTAACCAGCAACAAAACCGTGACTATTACCGTACACCCGCACAGACTGGTGGCTAGCAAAGTTGGCTCCATCGGAGTTGGTAATACGCGGGTCGGCATCAAATGCTGCTTGTTCGCAGCGCTTCGCTAGCTCAATCGCGTGGTCGGGCGACAACGAACCTGGGTGGTAAAGTTCCAAATCCGGCACAGAATCTGGCATTTGCGACGCTTCAGCAGGGCCACTAAATGGATCTTCTGAGGTAAAGCGGGCAATATTACACGCGGCATCAACAGCACTACGTACTGCTTCAGGACGTAAATCAGAAGTCGATGCATTACCTTTTTTGTGACCAAAGTAAACTGAGATACCTAAAGCGCCGTCGCGGTTGAACTCGAGAGTTTCGACTTCTTGCATCCGAGTGCTGACACACACGCCTGTTTGTCGGCTCATGGCAACTTCAGCCTGAGACGCACCTTTAGATTTGGCGTAGCTCAGCGTATCTTCAATAACTTGTTGTAATTGGGCTTGCTCTTCGGCAATCGGTTGGGACATGAAGCTTTGGTCCAGTTTCTGTTAAAATCAGCAAAGCAGCATGATACTGCAATTTACCCTCGCGGTGCGAGTCTTGCGAGGGATCATGAAACCATCAATAGTGAAAGGCCATGTCTGAGCAAAAAACACAGCCAGAAGATGAGTTGGATTGGGTCTCTAAAACCCAGCGAAAACAAGAAAGCGATGCGATTCAAAAGTTAGGGCGAGAGCTCACTACGATTAGTGAGCAAGTCCTCGCACAACTGCCGATTGACGACACCTTGCTTGAGGCAATCGAGCTGGCTAAACGCATCCGCAATAAACGCGAAGGCTATCGTCGGCAACTCCAGTACATCGGTAAACTCATGCGCCAGCGCGATTGCGATGAGATCATCAAAGGCTTAGCGAAAGTTGAAGCTCAAAAGCAGCAGGCAAATCAGGAATTTCATCAGCTCGAAACGACGCGTGATGCCATCATCGCAGAGGGCGATAGCGCGATTCAAGCCGTCATTGACGAATATCCACAAGCCGATCGTCA
The DNA here is from genome assembly GCF_019457915.1 of Neiella holothuriorum. Lineage (GTDB taxonomy): Bacteria > Pseudomonadota > Gammaproteobacteria > Enterobacterales > Neiellaceae > Neiella > Neiella holothuriorum. Next base: position 78,093 of record NZ_JAHZSS010000001.1, on the reverse strand, counting down.
GCGTTTAAGGCAATTGAGTCGAAGTGCTCAGCGTGAGCAAAAGCAAAGCAAGCCGCCTAAATCGGCGCGTGAATTGTTTAAGTATCTGAGAGAGATTTCTGAAGCGGCCGAATAATATCAGCCGCTCTCAAGGTTGTTCCGGTTAACTGCTGGTGCCACCAACGGTCAGTTCATCTACTTTCAAGGTGGGCTGACCAATACCAACAGGCAAGCTTTGGCCATCTTTACCACAAACACCAACGCCGTCATCTAGCTGCAAATCATTCCCCACCATCGAGATATGTTTCATCGCCGCAGGCCCAGAACCAATTAGCGTGGCGCCTTTCACTGGTGTTGTTAGCTCACCATTTTCAATCAAATATGCCTCAGAGGTCGAGAACACAAATTTACCTGACGTGATATCCACCTGACCACCGGCAAAATTAGGCGCAAAAAGCCCTTTTTTCACTGACTTGATAATGTCTGCCGGATCGCTTTCGCCACCGAGCATGTAGGTATTGGTCATCCGTGGCATGGGTAAATGAGCGTAGGATTCGCGACGGCCATTACCGGTCAGCTTAGCGCCCATCAAACGCGCATTGAGCTTATCTTGCATATACCCACGCAGTACGCCATTTTCAATCAGCACATTATATTGACCTGGCGTACCTTCATCATCAACGCTGACAGAGCCACGACGCCCTTCCAGCGTGCCATCATCAACCACGGTACATAATGGCGAGGTCACTTGTTGTCCAATCTGCCCAGTAAAGGCAGATGAGCCTTTGCGGTTAAAGTCACCTTCCAAACCATGGCCAACTGCTTCGTGCAATAACACACCTGGCCAGCCAGCACCCAATACAACGGGCATGGTACCGGCGGGTGCTTCTATCGCTGTCAAATTAACGTTGGCCTGACGCACCGCTTCGTGAGCATAACCATGGGCGCGCTTGCGACCATGACGATCAAATTCATGAAAAAAGTCATACCCAGTCCGGCCACCGCCACCGGCAGATCCGCGTTCACGCTTATCGCCATCTTGCAGCAACACCGTACAATTCATTCGCACCAGTGGCCGAACATCGGCGGCTAAGGTGCCGTCCGATCCCATCACCATCATCTGCTCGAACACGCCGCTAATGCTGACGATCACTTGTGATACACGATCATCGAGCGAGCGAGCAAGCTCGTCTACTTCCCGCAACATCGCGATTTTATCGGCTTCAGCTAGTGCGCTAAGTGGATTTACCGGCTGATAAATAGTTGCCTGAGGCTTGCCGGAGGCAACTTGCAACTGACCTTGTTGGCCTTGCTCTGCAATACCTTTGGCGGTATTTGCTGCCATGGTTAAGGCATCGGCAGTTAACTCATCGGAATAGGCAAAGCCGGTTTTTTCGCCGGTAATGGCCCGCACACCAAGACCTTGCTCAATGTTAAAGCTGCCCTCTTTAATAATACCGTCTTCCAATACCCAGGATTCGTGATGGGAACCTTGTAGGAATATATCGGCATAATCGAGCTGATGGCTGTACATGCTCTCAAGGCATTGCTGCAAATCAGTAATTTGTAAATCAGCCGGTGTCAGCATTTGATCGCTGACCTGCGAGATAATTGGAGAGCCCGTGGACATGCCAATACTTCCTTAAAATTTGCGGCGATGGCGTAAAGCCGGAATCGCTTGTTGCACGTCGTTCAGACGTTGCTTTGAAATTGAATCAACGATGATACCAAGTTGTTGGCCGCCATCGCTAGTAATCACGCCCCAAGGGTCAATGATCATGGAATGGCCGTGCGTTGCTCGGCCGTTTAGGTGTTGGCCAGATTGACCAGCGGCAACCAAATAACACTGATTTTCAATGGCGCGAGCTTGCAGTAACGGTTGCCAATGGGCTTTACCGGTTACGGCAGTAAATGCCGCAGGCACAGCGATAAGATCGACGCCTAAATCAGCCATAGCCCGAAAGTGTTCAGGAAACCGCAAATCATAGCAAATCGACAATCCTAGCTTATAACCTGCCACGTCGGTCACCACAATGGCATCACCAGCATGGGTATAATCCGATTCGCGATAGCTGCCAATATTGTCAGCAACATCCACATCAAACAAATGGCGCTTGTCATAACGCGCCTGACGCTGGCCGCTAGGCCCATACAGTAAGCTAGATGCAGTGATTTTGTCGCTTGCTGCCACTGACAAACCTAACGATCCGGCCAATAACCAAATTTGATGTTGTTGCGCCATCGTTGCCAGCCAGTTTTGCACCAAGCCGTCACCGTCATCTTCGCGATAAGGCCGACCTTGTTCACTACCAAATGCAGCAAAACATTCGGGTAATACCACCAGTAACGGCCGCTCAGATGGAAGTTGGTCAAGTTGCTTGGTCAGCCACTCGATATTTTGGCTAGGATCAGGACACGAGCACATTTGGATGGCGGCAATAGTGAGCATTTAACCCCCGTCGTTATTTGCGTCGCCGCCAACGGTGATCGGTTGCTCAGGCGGTAGCTCCGGCATTAACGGTTCGGTTTGTTCAATAACGGCAGGTTGGCTCGCCGAGGAAGAAACAGCTGGGCTTGTTGACTCAGCTTCAGCTTCTTTCGCAGGAGCCTCACTGTCAACAACCTCATCTGCAGGCTCCGGTTCTGCCGGCGGCTGCTGTAATTCTAGCTCTTTGCGGCTGCGGCTAACTTCTTCAACAATGGGCTCAGCGGTGGTGCCAGACACTTTGAAACGAACTTGGGTGACAACTTCCATTGCAGGCTTAATCACCGCGGACAATGCAAGCACATAAACCCCTGTGATGGGGTTAAAGGTCAGCGCGGACAAGAGCGGTAAACTGCCGGTAAGGTTGGGGTTAAACACAACATCATAATCGAGCTCTCGGGTCATCAGGTTGGTTCGGCCATTGATAAACATATCGCCAGCCACCCCATCCATGACCAGTTGTTCGGAATTGACATAGCCATCTTCAACCACAAAATCGCCTTCAAAGCTGTTGTAGTGCAGCCCTTTATCAAACACGTCAGAAAAATCTAAACGCATTTTGCGCACCAACGAATCAATGCTTAATAGCGTGAAAACCCGTGCGCCTTTATCACTTAACTCTGCCACATGACCGGCGCCCAATTCCCACTCAAAGTGGCCCTCTAAGGTTCGCACGTCCAACTGGTAAGGTGCGCCAGGCCAACTAAATTTCAACGTGCCCTTACCGGTGCTGTCTTTAATTGGGCTTTCGCTGCTGCCCTTAAAGCTTTCAACGTATTTGCCGAAATCTTCGGTTTCCAATTTGCCAACGAATTCGGTACGCGACAGCCCCTCTTCAACCAACCACTCGAAACTTTCTAGCTCGATGGCACCATGCGGATTTCGCAGCCAAGCTTCTTCAACACGCCAAACACCTTGTTCAGGCAGGACATAGCTCGCGAGTCGCACGCTGCCGAGATCAAAACCGGCCACCTGGCAACTGCTACAAGCCACATCGAGATTGGGAATAGCGGCCAATTGTTCAGCAGTGGCTGGCACAACGTCAGGGCGCGGCTCGGAGGCCGCTGTTGGCGCTTGCTCATCAGCAACGACTTGCTGTACCACTAGGTGCTCCAGCTTGATATCGAGCAATGGTCTATCAAGCACGTCATATCGAGCAACGCCCTCTATTCCCTCGCCTTGAGCTTCGGCTTGCCAGCCTAACGGCGTTTTAGTGAGCGTGACTTTAGCCTTGTCTAGGTACCAGTTACCGGCGCTGATACGGTCAAACTGCCATGTGCCTCGATCAAACGGTAAGCTTCCTATGTCAGCGTATTGCGATTTCTCTGCAGCATCTTCGGTTACGTCGGTATCGATTAAATCAGTGACGGGTCGATCTGCAACAACCGCATGATCTATTCCCCCTTCAGTGCCTAAATCGTCAGTTGCCAAACCACCCGCAAATGCGTCTAGCCACTGGTTGATATCGACTTCAGGCCGATTGACGTCGACTTGTAACCCCACGTCTAACTCCGCAGGTTGTTCGGCACTCACGCCAACCCATATCCGCGGTTCGCTGCCCGTTTGCGCTAAATCTTGCAGCCAGCGCAATACACCATAATCGGCCAGCTCGAATGCCATATCGAACTGGTTGTCAGCAGAAATATCGATACGGCCCTGCAAGTTCAATGCGTTACCAGCAACTTTGCTGAACGGTACGGGCAAATCGATTGCCATTGAAGCTAAGTCAGAGTCGATAACAATTTCGGTGGTCGCTCCCTGCTGATCAATTTGCGTTGCAACCGTTGCTTTGGTTTGCATCGAGCCAGATAATCCTGGCACCCAAAATCCCGGTAATTTTTTCAGCGCTTGAGCTTGCCAATTGGCCGTAACCGCGCCTTCAACCAGGTAGTGATCCGCTTGTTGATCGCCAACCACAGAAACCTGCACCGGCAAGCCGTGATAATTGCCCGTTAAGTCATTAATTTCGAATCGCTGTTGTTGATAAGTGACGCGGGCATCAACGTCTGAAATGATATGAGATTGCGTGCCCGGAATGGTTAATTCCGCTTGCTCTAATTGAACAAACCCAGACACCTCAACTTGTGACGGCTTATCAAGCGGTATCGCTAGCGACAAAGGCCCCCAAACCGGGCCTTTTAAATCAAGTAATTCAAGGCTATTTCCCACCGAATCGGCCAGCATCGAATCATTCATGACGGTCCGGACCGAGGTTGCGCTACCGGTAATTTTACCGTCGATGGCCAGAACAGAGTCGCCTTTCAGGCCCGGTATTTTGGCCACCAAGTCATCAACATGAACATCATATAGCCGAGCTTTTCTGGCCGTCATGGTGAGATCACTGTTTTCAAACAGCAAATCGAGATCAAGAGGCTCTAGCGCCGGCCAGTCTGGGCTGAATTTAAAGGTGCTGTCGCGCAGTGGAATCCAAGCTTGGAACAAACCTGAGCCATCCTGATATGGAAAATTAGTCAGCGGGCCATGCCATAAGATTTGAGCCTGTTCAGCTTGCCCCGCCAACAATGAATCGGACAAGTAGCCCGCTAAGTTTTTGCCCATGGCTTTGAGCGGAAAATAGTAATCGGCATGGCCAGCATTCGCCAGATCCAACTCACCATAGAGATACAGCTCGGCTGGTAGATCAGGGCCGAACCGTCCTTTAGCGGAAACTTCAGCCGATAAGTCAGTGGCTCGTAGTGACAAGTTCGGCACTTCAAATTGCCAGCCCCAATCACGCCGAGTTGCTTGTAAGAAGCCCTCGAACCACTCCAACTCGATGTTTTGATAAAACAAATCGCCTGTACTAATCACCTGTGCGGGGGCTGTCAGGTTGAGTTGAAGTAGATCTTGATTCAGATAAATAGCGCCGTTGACCATTTCGGTCCCCGGCATGTTCGCCAACTGCGGCCAGCCAACATCATTGAAGTCGGCGGTGAGCTGCCAACTTTCTTCATCTCGAAACTCGGTGCGCAATCGTTGTACCGCACCTTTTAGCGGTAGCTGTTGCGGAATAGGCAGCTCCCAGCGTTGCGGAATCCATTCCAATAGCGGTGCAATCAAGCTCAAGTCGACATACTCAATGGACGACTTAATCACATCCTCTTTTTGCCATATTTTTAGGTTTAAATCGTGCCACAGCTGACCGTTGGTATGAACGTCGAGATCGTTGCTGAACAAACGCCATTCATCACCACTGGCATCAAACACTAAGTAGCCGCGCTCCACTTGAATCTGATGAGGGTCTCCGTGCTGCTCTAATGCCAATTGCCAATCTAAGCTGTTTTGCTGCAGTTGGATGACCGCATGATCGACACTGTCCCATCCAAAGTTAATCCAACTTTCAAAATTCAGTAGGCTGTTGGTTAACGTGACCTCTTCGCCTAAATAGCCTTGGGCAAACTGATGCGGCGCAAGGTTCTTAACGTTGAGATAGAGCTGACCCTTGATATTTTTCGGGCGTTTTTCGTTACCGGTAAGCTTGACGATAAATTGCAAACTTTCTTCGGCGGAATGACTGACTCGAATGCGCCCTTCGCCTTGATGTTTATCATTACGATTAGACCAGACTAAATAGGGGATATGAAGGCTCGGTAGTTCTTCATCGGCCCCGAGGTGAATCGTGAAATCCGTGACCTCAAAGGCTTCAAATCGGCTGGTAACCAACTCAAGCATCAACTGCTGCATTGGCGATTCCAGCGGTTCCTCGGTGGTTCCACCTTCCATCGCAGAGATATCTAGTTCAACGCCATTGAGCCGGATGTCTCCAAACCGAGCCGCGCCGGCCATCAAGCTGGCAAATGGGTCGATACGCATGCTGAGCTTTTCAATGCCTTTGATGCGATCGGGCTCACCTTCTAACGGTTCAATGTTAACGTTCGTGAGCGCCAAATAAAGGCCAAAACGTTGCCAGCTCAAATCAAGTTGTTGGTAGTCCAACTCCATTTGGTAGCTGTCGAGAAACCAATCGACGATAGGCTGTTTAATGTGGTGAGCATGAGGGACAAGCAGGCGCAACGAGCTAACGGCTAACGCAGCGATAATCACGATTATCGCTAGCAGTAACCACAGGTAATAAAAAGCTGATTGGCAAATGCGCCCGATCGTCATGGTTACATCATCACCACATCAAATTTTTCCTGACCGTACATAATTTCAGATTGAACTTTGACTTGCTTGCCAATAAACACTTCTAACTCGGCCATAGAATGAGATTCGTCGCCACTCAAGGCATCGGCAACCGGCGGTGCAGCATAGACCACGAACATATCGGCATCATAAGCGCGGTTCACACGTAAGATCTCGCGCAGAACTTCAAAACATACGGTCTCAACCGTCTTAACCGTGCCCCGCCCCATGCACGTTGGGCATGAGTCACACAGCACATGCTCGAGGCTTTCGCGCGTCCGTTTGCGCGTCATTTCCACCAGGCCCAACCCTGAAAGGCCACTGATCTTGGTTTTGGCGTTATCGCGGGCAAGGGCGGCTTCGAGGCTTTGCATCACGCGATCTTTATGGTCGTCCTGCACCATATCAATAAAGTCGATAATGATAATGCCGCCTAAATTGCGTAACCGTAGCTGACGGGCAATGGCTTGCGTTGCTTCAAGGTTGGTATTGAAAATGGTTTCTTCGAGGTTGCGGTGACCGACAAAACCACCGGTATTAATATCAATCGTGGTCATTGCTTCGGTCTGGTCAATGATCAGGTAACCACCGGATTTAAGCTCTACTTTGCGTTCTAACGCCCGTTGAATTTCGGTTTCAACATCATACAAGTCGAACAATGGTCGTTCGCCCGGGTAGTACTCTAATGCGCCACGGAGCGTTGGCACAAAATCATCTAGGAATGACTCTAATTGCTCGTAGGTTTGGCGCGAATCAACCCGAATACGGTCAATGCCGGTGCCCACGTAATCGCGCAGCACCCTAAATGCCAAACGCAAATCTTCGTAAATCATGCTTAACGCAGGATCACTCTGCCAACGCTTTTGAATTTTGGCCCATAGCCGACGTAAAAATGCCGCATCTTGCTCCAACTCAACTTCGCTAGCGTGCTCAGCCGCAGTTCGCACAATATAGCCGCCTGCTTCATCAATGAATTTGCCAACAAAATCTTTTAAGCGTTCTTTTTCTTCTTCGCAATCAATTCGCTGCGATACGCCAACATGAGAAGCGCCCGGCATAAACACCAGATATCGCGATGGTAGCGTAATGTCAGTTGTTAAACGGGCGCCTTTCGTACCCAGTGGATCTTTCACCACTTGCACCACAATTTGCTGGCCTTCGCGCACCAACTCCGCAATGTTGCCTGCCTGAAAGTGCTCTTGCTCAACATCAGCCACGCACTCCGTATGAGGCACAATATCGGATGCATGGAGAAATGCAGCTTTACCCAAGCCGATATCAACAAATGCCGCTTGCATACCCGGCAACACTCGGCTCACAACGCCTTTATAAATATTGCCAACAATGCCGCGCTTCGCTTCACGCTCGATATGTACTTCTTGCAACACACCATTTTCTACCAAGGCCACACGAGTTTCACTTGGCGTCACGTTAATTAGCAGCTCAACCCCTACGGGGGATAGGTTTGACATAATTTATGATTCCTTAGAGACGGCTTTCAGCAATTGTTGAGTTTGGCATAACGGCAAACCAACGACCGCGCTGTAACTACCCGATATGTGCGCTACAAAGCTGCCCGCTAGCCCTTGAATGCCATAGCCGCCAGCTTTGTCAGCGGGTTCACCGGTGTGCCAATAGGCAACAATTTCAGCTTCACTAAGCTGACGAAAGGTAACCTGAGTAGTTACCGTTTGCTGATGAATTTGTTGGCCATTGCATAACGCCACAGCAGTTAGCACTTGATGTGTTTGCCCCGACAATTGGCTTAGCATGTTGATGCAATCTTGCTCATCCACTGGCTTTTCAAAGATTTGCTGGCCCAAAGTGACAATAGTATCAGATCCTAAGACCCATTGACCGGGCGCCAGTGGCACAATAGCTTGTGCCTTTTCACGCGCTAAGCGGGCGACATAATCAGCCGGAGCTTCCCCCGCCTGACGAACTTCATCAATGTGCGCTGCTCGCACGCTAAAGTCGTTAACCAACTGCGCTAATAGCTCACTGCGGCGCGGGCTCTGAGAAGCCAACACAAGCGGTAAAGAAAGTTTCATGATGAAGTCCGTATGTACGCAGCTCGCTAGCTAGCGGATTTTGAAATGACGGCGATAACGGCGCATTAAATAGAATAACCAAGGCCACAGCAGGAAATTAATCAGCGCGCCCCAAAGCTGTTGCTCATCAAACTGGATGTCGTATGCCAAGTAGCTCATCCAGTAACCCAGTACCTTCACCATAATAGACAACAAGGCGACAATAATCGCTTGTTGCCAAACGGAAAAGTTTCTAATTTTCTGAAAATGCAGTGCCAGTACATAAACCACCACACTGAGTGCCAATGCATTGGCCCCCAGCACAGCGCCTTGCAGCACATCGAGCACCAAACCGCAGGTCCAAGCAGAGCCAACATTCACCCGATTCGGTAAGGCAATAGCCCAGTACGCAAGCACTAACAAAAGCCAGTCCGGACGAAATGCTTCGATCCACTCGGGCACCGGCATAATAGCCGAGATCAATGCCACAAATAGCGTCAGGCCCAACCAAAAACGCATTTTCATTGTGCCGCCTCCTGCTGCTCGTCCGGATCAGTAACATGATCCTCACTTGGCCAAATCAACAGCAAGTACCGTAATCGATCGAGCGCAGAAATAGGCTGCAGGGAAATTTCGGCAAAGGGTAAGCTTTCATCAAAATCGGCATGGGTGACCCGCGCAACGGGATAACCTTCAGGGAAACGGCCACCTAAACCGGAGGTGACGGCGAGGTCCCCCACTTGAATATCGGCACTATGGGGTACGTGTTGCAACGACAAGCTATCGATTTTGCCAATGCCCGTTGCAATACTGCGGGTGTCGTTACGACTGATCCGAATGGGAAGCGCGTGACTCAAGTCGGCAATCAATAGCACTCGGCTGGTGCTGTAGCCCACTTCATCAACCTGGCCAACCACACCATTATCATCCAATACCGGTTGGCCAATATAAGTGCCATCCTTACTGCCTTTGTCGATCAACACCCGAAAGCGGTACGGATCGCTTTCCACCGCAATCACTTCGGTAACGACTTTGCGCGCATCTTGCTGCACTTGCGAGCCAAGTAATGCGCGCAGCCGAGTGTTTTCTCGCTGCAGTTGATCGAACAATTGTAATTGCGCCGAATCCAAATGGGCTTGTTGCCGCAATTGGGCATTCTCTGAACGCAAGGTACGACGAGTTTTTAACATGTCGCCCGCTTCCGTGAGCATTTGCTCCGGTAAGTTGGCCACATAATAGATAGGGCTCACCGCCGTGTTTAAAAAACCACGAACCTGAGCAATGTAGGCAAAATTTCGGTCGAGATAAGCCAGCAAAATGGCCGAGATAACGGCCAAAATTAAGCGAAATTGGAGCGAAGGCCCCCGACCAAAAATTGAGTTCATACCGCGATTACCCGCTGGTATCAATCATACGCAAAGACGTCGCCACCATGCATATCAATCATCTCAAGGGCTTTTCCGCCGCCGCGAGCCACACAGGTCAGTGGATCATCAGCAATCACCACGGGAATGCCGGTTTCTTCCATCAGCAAACGGTCAAGCTCTTTGAGCAACGCGCCACCGCCGGTCAGTACCATACCGCGCTCTGAAATGTCAGAAGCGAGTTCTGGTGGTGATTGCTCAAGAGCAACCATTACCGCCGAGACAATGCCCGTTAACGGCTCTTGTAGCGCTTCAAGAATTTCGTTGCTGTTTAGGTTAAAGCTGCGCGGCACACCTTCAGCGAGGTTACGGCCACGCACTTCCACTTCATGAACTTCTTCACCAGGGTACGCCGAGCCAATATCATGCTTGATGCGTTCAGCCGTGGCTTCACCAATCAAGCTACCGTAATTACGACGCACGTAGTTGATGATGGCTTCATCAAACTTGTCACCGCCAATTCGCACTGACGACGAGTAAACCACGCCGTTCAACGAGATGATGGCAACTTCGGTGGTACCACCACCAATATCAACCACCATTGAGCCGGTCGCTTCCGATACTGGCAAGCCAGCACCAATCGCAGCAGCCATTGGCTCTTCAATCAGATAAACCTCGCGGGCACCAGCGCCAGCAGCAGATTCTTTAATGGCTCGTTTCTCAACTTGCGTAGCGCCACATGGCACACACACCAAAACCCGAGGGCTTGGGCGGAAAAAGTTATTGGAGTGCACTTGCTTAATAAAGTGCTGGAGCATTTTTTCGGTAACGTAGAAGTCAGCAATCACGCCGTCTTTCATTGGCCGAATAGCGCGAATGTTGCCCGGTGTCCGGCCCAACATTTGCTTGGCAGCATGACCAACAGCCGCCACGCTCTTTGGACCGCCCGCGCGTTCCTGACGAATGGCTACGACCGAAGGTTCATTCAGAACAATGCCCTGCTCTCGGACGTAAATGAGGGTGTTTGCTGTCCCGAGATCGATAGACAGATCATTGGAAAAAATTCCACGAAATTTCTTAAACATGAGGCGCCCGAAGTTAGAATGGCTAATGATTCAAATTAAACGGGCTAACTTTACCAATGCCCTTGGGGTTCGACAAGCAAGCAACCACTTAATTCAACCATTAAATGGTAAAACCACAACAAAGCCACATAAATCTGTCATGATGTTGGCGGTATTTTGTATTTTTGACAGTTCAAGACGCTCTAAATGACCGCGATAGGCCAACAGATTTTAGCGCTGTTACAGCAGCAACATATCTCGTATCGACACGTCCACCATCAAGCTGCCAGTACTTGTGAAGAAAGTGCCGCTCAACGCGGCTTACCCATGGCAATTGGCGGCAAAAGTTTATTGTTTCGCACGCGCAGTTCAAGTAACTCTCCTCATCAAGCCAATTTTGCCATGATCGTGCTACCCGCCGATAAACAGGTCGATTCCAATAAAGTCAGAGGATTTTTAGGTTGCCAGAAACTCCGGTTTGCCACCGCGGATGAACTGATGGAACTCGCAGGCGTTGAAAAAGGGGCGTTACCGCCCTTTGGAAATCGCTTGTTGGCCGTTCCCATGTACCTAGATAGGCAACTACAAACAAATCAACAAATAGCGTTTAACTGCGGCGTCACCACCGAGTCAGTGGTGATGGCAATGGCCGACTACTTAACGCTCATTGAGCCCGTTTGGGGTGACTTTCAGCGTGGGCCTTGCTAGCGCATTAGAGTTCGCGACGCGAAATCACTCGATCACTACCGCGGGTTCGGCCAAAGGTCGCAACACCATTTACGGCTTCATCGTCATTACCATCGCCATCCCAGTCATAGCGCAGCCATACAGGCCAGCTGGTCACAGGTAAACTGTCGCCGCCCTCTCCAACATAATGAGTCGCAGAGCCAACATCGTTCGGAGCGGTATAGCGAATCCAAAGGCGCCCGTCTTGCATCACAGCCGTTTGACCATAGCCACTTTGGTCGCGCGTTAAGGCAACCGTAGAGGTACCCGAGCCTATGGCAATTTCATCGCTCGAACTTTTATCTGGGCTAAATGACATGTCAGCAAAGCTAATCTCTGTGCAATTATCGTCACCGTTATTGGTGAAGTATTCATCACCGGCAACCAAATTGCTCGGATCGTACCAATACTCGCCCCGCAGAGGCACATGCAAGGCTAGGCTCTCCGGGCTATAGCCGTTCGAGGCAACCAAACGACCGTATCGTAACTCAGCCAACGACTGTTCAAGTAAATCGATGGCCGCTTCATCACAGCTGCTATCACCGCACTGATAATCTAATTCGTCTTCATCAAAGGTTTCGTCATCGCCACCGTATAGGGCCATACCTAATAGAGGTGCTACGAACTGGCCGTCAGGGCTGACCGCTCGAGCAACGCCAAACGAGTCATCTTCAACCGTTACTACGCCGTTATCCCAGGTCAACGGATCGGGTAAGCCGACCAACCGATCCGACAATTCAGTGTCACCATCAAATAACAGGTAAGTTGGCGCCTCCGCGACATTCACATAACCAAGCGAGTCGTTGTCATAGTTTTCGGTGATCTCGCCATCGGCTGAGTAGGCCGTTAATTCAAAACTAATTTGTTGGTTCGGATCAGACAAATAGGAAAAGTCACCCGCCACGCAGGCTGGGGTGTGGTTCGGCAAGCTACGAACCTCATCGACCGTGCGCTCTAGGTAAGCAGGGTAGAAGCGCCCCACCACCAATTCGTGTTGATAGTTGACGTCGGCTAACCCAGACCAGTTAGAAACATTGAGCTGGAGGTTAATGCTACCCACTTCGTCATAAGCAAAGTCTTTCGCAACCGCACTGCCAAGAACAAAGTCGTCGCTGGCAATTTGAGAATCAGTTAACTGACCCAGTACACCGCCGGTTGGCGAATCAAGCTCGTGATTGAAACTCACGGCTGCTTTGAAATTAGGTGCAGCACAGCTCACATCATCAACATTGCAGCTGTTGCCGCTGGCATCACAATTGGCGATCAGCCCGCTGATCAGCGCCTCAAAGGGCTCACCCGCAGCTCCAAAGCCTTTATCCGTATCGCTAGCGGTACCCGCTAAGTTGGTATTGCCGCAGGCGGCATCATCGGGTTGGGTCCGAATATCAAGAAATTCCACCGCATACGGAATGACCGTGGTCGTCCCCTCGCCTGTCAACGGTGGCTGATCAGGAAACTCATCATCAAAATCTTTATCCGTAGCCGTTACGCCTATGCCACCGACATCCGCATAATTTACATCCGAGAGTGGATCAGACTCTCCGCCATCGAAATTCACGTTCAAGGTTAAATCATTGCCGGACGATATTTCCGGCACTTCATCCCCTGCGACCGTCAATACTTCCTTATCGGCCAACTCGTTGTCGATATAACGCATGGTTAAACCAATGGTTTTATCGCCACTGTAATCAATATCGGAAACACACTCGCTCGGATCGTCATCACTTGTTTTAACGGCATGAATAACAAGTTCAAAGGGCTCGTTCGCAACGGGATATTCATCGGGATTAAAGCTGACGGTAAGGGCTTCAGGTACAAATTCAATGGCATCACTATTAGAGAACACGTCGCCATTCTCATCAGACGCTTGCATCGATACGAGGCCAAGCGATGGGTGAGAAAAACCAATGGTAATTTCACCATTGTCGGCATCCACAAAGTTATAGCGTATGTCGCCGTCGCCCAGATCTGTGACTGAGCCATTTAATCCATAGCCAGCCGTTACCCAGTTACCGTCATCAGAAGTGGTTTCAATATTGACGCCACCTTCAAAACTATCGTAGATACTGCCGCCGTTGTTTACCCGCACGGTGACATCAACCACTTCACAGGTCAGTGCAACTTCCCGTGCTATTTCTAGCTCAATGTCGATATCCGCCGAATCGCCATCGCAAATGTCGTCGAAGTCAGCATCCAAGACAGTAGGATCATAATAAAAATTCCCGCCTGTCATCTCGAAACCGGCTTCGACAGACGCCATGCCATAAAAAGAAGCACTACTGTTATTCATCACCAACGTGATGTTTTGGCTTTGTGAATCCTCATCCGTTTGAATCAGTGAACCGCGAAAAACACCGCCGCTCATCTCCATTTTTTCACTGGTATGAACCACTAAATTTTTTGATTGAGCCCCCGTTGCATCATTCATCCGAGCTGCAGCATTATTAATATTCAGATCCGAATTTAGTCTCACCCGAGTCGTTGAAGAAATATGATCTAACGGCCATAGGAAGTCTTCTAGACCGCTTAGTGTAATACTCAAGAACCGATACAGTATGCGCTCAAAAAATATATACGAACTCGACTCTGTACTGCGAAAACCCTGCGCAATAAGCTCATCATAAAAAGCGGCTCTTTCAGTGGATGAGAAGCCCGATAAAAAATCGTCCCAACCATCTGGGCGTTCATCGCCTTGTGGTTCAAACGAGCCGCCTGGAATTTCAAAACTCTTTGCGACCAGAAAATCACCAGGAGGAACCGATATTACGCCGCCGTAAAGATTTACTCGATCAACACTGTACTCGATGTAGCCTTTGCTATTTTCGTTCGCACCTGGCCCCCCCCAAAAATAAACAGTCCCTCCAACATCTATATCTTTGTATCGGTGGTCGCTATTCACTAAATAATCATCGCTAAGAAACGGAGCTAACCATTCAGGTACGCCAAGGTAAGCGGTAATGCCGCCATAAGCATTTATTGAATCAGATTGATTGTTCTGAGGAATATCCGGTACGGGATTGCCTCGAACGCCTGTATCACCCGATATCTGACATTGGAACTCATTCCCTGAACCATCATTACAACCGGAAGGAGTCAGCCAGCCATTAACTCGGGCAAAATCAAATTGCTGGCCGACAACATTGTGGATACGGGAGCTTGAGTTGTTTTGAGTGAAAAATGCCCCTGTATTGTTGCCATTTTTCTTTTCCTGAACTCCTTGCAATGCTTTTGATAGCACCACGTTACAACTGGCCGCAATTGCATACTGAACAGGCCATAGTGCCAGCCAACCAGACAATGCAAATACAACAACGCGGCGCCAACCAATCACAAGCTCACTCCTCTGGCTTCAAGCTCTATCACGCGTTCGACGCGTATGGTTTCTTGACCTGTACCGGCCTGACAAAAGCCCGTTGAGGTAATGGTATAAAGCACATCCGCGCCGCCACCTGGCAACAGTTGTTCACCACATGTCACCGAGGCAGAGCAACCATTCAAGCCAGGTTGCCCTTCAAAGCGGCTATTATCAGAATTCGGCACCGCATCGCAGCCAGCACCGGCACCATTGGTTAACGGAAACAAACTCACTAGCGCCAAGTCAGCACCACTCTGTGCGGCCATCAGCGCCCGAGTACCATAGACTTCAACGGCGACAGTTCGAGAGCTATCTGAAACCACATTAATCAAGCTCGCAGCCAACAACGACAACACCACCAACACGAAGATCGATACCATTAAGCTGGCGCCTCGTTGCGACTGTGGTGAAGCCGGCAAGAGAGGTGAACGCAGCAAGAGTGATGACGGTGATTTGCACATCTTAAGGCACCTGCAGCAAGTGGATTTCATGATTCAGTACCACGTCTTCATCACGCTCATTCAAGCGCAACAATAGTTGCACTAGCGAGACACCAGAATATTGTGATTGGCTGATATTAAACATGGCCTCGCCAGAACGATTATCAAACCAACGCCCCATTAAGCTGCCATTGGTGCCGGGGCTAATATTGCCGTTTCGGCTGGAGTGGCGGTATAACTGGCCGCTCACCAAACAAAAACTGACCACTTCCCGAGCCAAAAATAACCGCTGTGCAGGCGAGTCTTCTGGAAACTGAAAAGCCGAAGCAAAGGTCAATGTGAGCGAGTTGTCGCCGTTGTCGGTTAAACCATCTTGCTCTACTTGTACCGCGCGGGATTGCCCGCCACCTGAAAACACATGTTGGCGATCTAAAGGGTAAATAATGGCGTCATAGTCATTCGCGTCGCTATCGAATACAAAATTGGTGTTGGTCGCGACCATCGCCGTGTTTGCCGCAGGTAAGGGGGCAATAGGCGCATCAAGATAAAAGAATGTGGCTTCAATGGGGCGAAACTCAATGCAATCGCCCAAGTCATCACGAACTGTCACACTACCCGGCACCGCATTGCGAATTTCGCGCGATAGGCGCTCCACCACAAATCGCCCAGTAGATGCCATGTGCTGGCGGTCAATACCTCGCGTAAAAATTTCAACGCCGGTCACCACGAAGTTCGAGGTGGCAATGGCGATAATTCCGAGCAACACAATCACCACCACCAGCTCCATTAAGGTAAAGCCACGCTGGAGACGCATGTTCATGGATGTCGGCAGCGTGCTTCTCGCTAGAAGCCTTCGCTTTTTAGGGAGGGCCATTAGTAATTGCCTCGGTACGCACTAAAGACAATCTCATTGCCAGACGGGACGCGCACGGTTACATCAATACGTTTAGCAATGTCGGTACCGCTACCGCCGTTGAAACCCGCTGCGTCATGAACCACATCAATAGCAACGGAAAAATTAGGATAAAGGTTGCCGATGATATTTTCCGACGAGTCTAATAGGGCATCACCACTAATAAAACCATTAGTAATGTAGTCATCCACATCATTGAATTGTGCACGAGTTTCACCATCCGGCCCCAGCTCTCCGGCGGTAGAGCAAGCGGCGATGGTTAAGCCAATAATGGTCTCGCCGCAGCGCCAACGGCTACCGTTGTGGTCAGAGTTGTGATCGTAAGATTTAGCAAGAGCTTCGTTGAGAAAGGTTTGCGCCAATTCGCTGGCTTTTACATCCATGACAGGATCAACGGTATTGCGCGCTTGTGGTGCCAGTACCGAGGTCACAATCAGTAGCGCAATACCGAGTACCACGATGCTGACAACAATTTCAATTAGGGTAAAACCGGCTTGCGCCGCTGTTGTTTGGTGCGGACTAGAGCGCATGAATAAAGCCCTCAGTCTCGATGCGAATGGTTTCAGTGTCGCCGCCACTGCCTTCAACGCTAATATCACAGCCGCCATTGCAACTGTTTAGCGGCCGGCCTATGCGATCAAATTCAAATTGGCCGGTGGTGATGGTAACGCTACTGTAGTTGCTCACGTGCTCCAAGGTGCCAGGGCAAGGGGGGGAAGCAACCGGCGATTCAGAATTCATTTCGGAAACGCCAAACTGGTTGGCATCAATCACCAGCATGTGGCAATCCGATTCCGCTCCATTCATTGCACTGAGCTGCACTGCACGCAGGCGCTGCAACAACTCATCGCGTAGTGCGGTTTCTTCAAAACCTTGCGAGCCTACAAAACGAGGAGCTGCGGTAACCGCAATGACCCCCAACACAATAATGATCACCACCAATTCAACGGTGGTAAAGCCTGTTTGTGCGTGTCGCAGAATTCGCTTGGTTGTGCCCATTGAGCGCTCGAAGTTAAAGCAGATTAATTATGTTTTATTGTATCCAAGCCAGTGAAAAATGGCAGAAAAAACCATCAGCCTGTGAAGATAGTGAGGATTTAAGAGCACAGAAAACAAAAAAGCAGCCGAAGCTGCTTTGTTGACCTCACTAATCAGAGTTAACCACCGCAGTCAGTTGCATCAATGTCAGTTGGCCCATAAGTAATCGTATAGACGAGATTAGTTCCTCCTGAAGGCTCTGTGTATGTCAAACTACATACGCTGGCCGTCTGAGCAACACCTGTTGGCCAAAACTCAATAGTTCCATCGCCTTCGGTGTATTGCCATTCATCGGCATCAAATGCCATAGCTTTTTCAAGCTCAGCAACAGTGGCTTGAACGTAACCATATTGGAGTGAGACAGTTTGCCCCTGAATAGTAATATCTGATGAATTGGTAGCATCATCGTGTGCAAAACTTTCTACACCATCAATCGCTGCTCGACTATAAACCAACGAGTTAGCCCCTTCGATAGCCCCTTTGAGCCCCTGCAGAGCTGACAAACGAGCATCACCTTGCAAGTTAATAAAACGTGGCGCGGCGGTCACCGCTAAAATCCCCAGGATCACGATCACTACGACCAGTTCGATCAGGGTAAAGCCTTGTTGTTGTTTCATTTTAATTATCCCCTAAGGAGTTCAATTAGTTGCTATTAATATTCACGCGCACGCTACCAAAGCCGGGCGAGTAAACAAAATTATTGCCATCATCAGTGCCGTCCGGCGCGGTGTAGTTGCCGCTTGAGTCGCGCTCTAATGTTTGAGTCAGGTGGTATACACAGTCACCAGCTTCAACACTTGCAAAGTACCGGTTATCCGCTGCTTCACCAATGGTGTCGGTCACCGTTGCCGGATTTTGCAGAATCGAATTCCACACCCGCATGCATCGAGTCGTGTCCATGGTGATGCTGGTATCTGTATTGCCCGAGCCAGAGTTGACCGGGTAGCCCGGAGATGAAGTACCAGCTAATTCACTGGTCAAATACATCAGCTGACCGTCATAAACCACACTATTCACAGCCGAATCGCCCGAACCTTCTTGTGGTCGCCCTTCAGCTTCCCACTGAGCACGGACTAAGCTAACACCGGTTGCAAAACCACCCGCCATACCTTCGATGTTGGCAATCTGGGCTTCTTCGGTCACATCAAGGAAGCGCGGCAATGCTGTGACTGCCAGCAACCCTAAAATGGTCACCACAATGACCAATTCAATTAATGAGAAACCAGCTTGTGTTGCTTTCATACTCAACCTTTGTGTATTGACGTTACAGCGCTTCGACATTGCCGCCAAGTATAGCTGCAAACTTTTTAAAAAACAGTGAACCCGTTGAGAATTAACGACTTTTTAACACTCACGGATAATAGTCAAAAAAATCTTCTGCCGAGCCAATGAATCGGCACCCACTAGACGACACATCATTCGTCGTTCGAACTAAGCCCAATGTTGCGATGGGCGTAGCTTTTGAATCTGTTCTAAAGCCCATGACTTGCTGCCAAATGGTGGCACAATCAAGCTGGCCCTTATCATCATAAATTGCCGGTCGGCCCGCTTTATTGACATCAATTTGGCGCTGCCACAAGGTCACGTTGCGAACGCGGCCTTGTATCTTTGCCTCGGCATAAACGGTTGCCACGGCCACTTGAAAATCGCGCTCTAGTACAGCAAATACCGAGCTATCCCAGCCACTGCGCTGTTGATTCAGCAGCCGAGTGACCTGAAACATTAGTAGTAGCATCAACATGATGCAAATGACCGTCATCAAACGGCGCCGGTTGCCTGCATCTTGTTGGTCGGCTTGCGTCATTAGCCGCCTCGAACCGCGCGCATCATGTCCCACATTGGGGTAAAGATACCCAAGGCTAAAATTAGAACCATTATTGCGACTACGGTGATTAAAATTGGTTCAATTCGAGCGGTTAACGATTTCAGATCAAAATCTACTTCACGTTCGTAATAATCAGCCGCTTCTAGCAACAATTCGTCAATGCGACCGGTTTCTTCGCCCACAGCGACCATTTGCAGCACTAACGGCGTAAACAATTCACTACGGCGACTGGTGCGTAATAAACTGTCACCGCGTTCAATTTCACGCCGCATGTCGGCAATGCGCTCTGACATAAAGGCGTTATCGACGGCGCTAGCCACCAAGGTCAGCGCCTGATTAATCGGTACGCCAGCTTTGAGCATAATCGAGAAACTACGGCTATAGCGCTCAAGCGTAGAACGGCCAATAATCGAGCCGATAATCGGCAAACGCACCTTAATTCGATCCCAGTTAAGCCGGCCTTTTTCAGTGTTCACATACGTTCGAACCCCGACCACCAGCAACACCAGCGTGATTAACATGAGGGGCCAATAGTTCACGAACATATCCGACATGCCAATCAAGAACCGCGTTGGCCACGGCAACTCGGCATTAAACTGAGCAAACATCTCGGCAAATTTTGGGATCACCATGATATTGAGAACCACCATGGCCAGCCCAATGGCGATCAGCACAAATGTTGGGTAGCGCACCGCGGCTTTAATGCGGCGGCGAGTTTCCTGCTCTTTTTCTAAATACTGCGCGAGTTGGAAGAATGTTTCTTCGAGCTGCCCCGTATTTTCGCCAACATGGACCATGCTGATGTACATGCGGTTAAAGACTTTGGGGTGCGCCGCCATTGCGGTTGATAGTGGACGGCCACTTTCGAGCTGTTCAACTAACTCATCAAGTGTGCGCTTGACTAAAGCACTGTGACTGGCTTCGGCCAAACCGGAAATTGCTGCCAGCATGGGAACGCCAGCTTTTGTCAGGGCATACATTTGACGCGAAAAAATAACCAATTCATCAAGGTCAATTGGCTTTTCTAGCAAGCTTTTAAAATCAAACCCTTCGGATTTCTCTGGTGCTAGCTCTATTTTTACCGGCACTAAACTGCGACGCAGCAAGCTATCAGCAACGGCTGCCTGACTTGGAGCTTCGAGATCGCCTCGAACCTCCTGTCCTTGGCCATTACGTGCCTGATAACTATAACGGGCCATTACTGTTCGCTCGTCTCATCTTGGTCAACCAAATACTCCGCTAAGCGAAGTACTTCATCCACCGTGGTGATACCGGCCATGGCGTATTGAAGTGCCGCCGAGGCTAACGGTTGATAGTAGCTACTATTCCGAGCTGCGACCGAAAAGCGTTGAGTGTCGCTATCACGCAGCGCGGCAATCATCTGATCATCTAGCTCCAGCCATTCAAAGACGCCAACTCGGCCTTTGTAGCCAGATTGCTGACAGCTTTGACAGCCAGTGCTGGTTTT
The DNA here is from genome assembly GCF_019457915.1 of Neiella holothuriorum. Lineage (GTDB taxonomy): Bacteria > Pseudomonadota > Gammaproteobacteria > Enterobacterales > Neiellaceae > Neiella > Neiella holothuriorum. Next base: position 57,281 of record NZ_JAHZSS010000001.1, on the reverse strand, counting down.
GAAGCGGGTACCGGCGGGTAATGCCTCTCCTGCAATGTGTTGCAACCAACTCAATTCATCAGGCGTTGGTTGGTAGTCTTCTTCACAGTTAGAGCACAACCGTTTTACCAAACGTTGCGCTACAACGGCCCGCAAAGAACTCGCCACTAAATAACCCGGCGCGCCCATATCGAGCAGTCGCAAAGCGGTACTAATGGCATCATTCGTGTGTAAGGTTGAAAGCACCATGTGGCCCGTTAACGCGCCACGCAATCCAATTTCAACGGTTTCATGGTCTCGCATCTCGCCGACCAGCAATACATCCGGATCTTGACGCAACGCAGTACGTAAGACACTGGAAAAATCGAGACCAATTTTAGCGTTCACTTGCACTTGGTTAATGCGCGACAAGCGGTATTCAACTGGATCTTCCACCGTAATAATCTTGCGCGATGCGGTGTTCATTTCACTCAGCGCACCATACAAGGTAGTGGTTTTACCCGAGCCCGTTGGGCCGGTCACTAGAATCATGCCGTGAGGGCGCGATAACTGTAATCGGAAGCGGCGCAGAATGTGTTCCGGCATGCCGGTTTCATTCATCGATAATAAACCAGCCGATTGGTCGAGTAAGCGCATCACGACCGACTCGCCGTTTTGCACCGGCATGGTTGAGATCCGCACATCAATGGAGTGTTTGCGCACATTGATATGAAAACGGCCGTCTTGCGGCAAGCGCTTTTCTGAAATGTCCAAACCGGCAATCAGCTTAAGACGCAACACTAAGGCTGACGCAATATTTGCTTGGTCGATAATCTGTTCTTGCAGATCGCCATCAACCCGCTGCCGAATTCGAATCAAGTTCGCTTCCGGCTCAATATGAATATCTGACGCTTTGACTTGCACCGCATCTTCAAAAATAGACTGCAGCAAGCGAGCAACGGTGGCTTCGCCTTCCGACTCATCGGTTAACGAATCAGACAAATCAAATTCATCATCCTCCGAGTATTCCTCACCCAACTGCGTTGCGTAGGACGAAATTTCCTGCGTCCGACGATAAAGCTGATCAAAGGCTTCGAATAATTGCGACTCGCGTACAACCGCCCATTCAATCTGATAATCGCCCAGTCGATCTTCAATGGCATCAAGGGCGCTAAGGTCTGCGGGGTCGGCAGTGGCAACGCCAACCATGCCCTCTTCACGCTTGAAGACCAAGGCTCGATAACGACGGGCGAGCACTTCCGGCAGTAAGGTTACAATTGCCGGAGGCACAGTGATGTCTTGTAAATCTAAGAACGGAACATCGAGCTGCCGCGCCAAAAAGCGCATCAAATCCGTTTCCGATAACACGCCGGAGTCAATCAGCGTCTGCCCCAGCTTACGGCCGCTCGCGCGCTGATCGACCAGCGCTTGTTGCAGCTGCTGCTCGGTTAGCTTGCCGGCATTAACCAGCAAGTCGCCTAAGCGTTGCTTGAGTTTAATTTTTGCCATGAGACTGCGTTCCTAACATATCTAACCGGTGCTGAGCATATTGCATTGAGCCAGCGCTTAAGCCTGAGCTTGTTAATGCGCGCCGATATCCTTCAACAGCCTCGGCGTTATTTCCCATTTGCTCGGCACTAATCGCTTTACCTAACCACCAGCGGCCTTGAGCCGGATCTTTGATGGTCAATCGAGAATAATTGCGATAAGCCACTTCAAATTCACTGCGTTGGCTCGCCAAGCCAGCTTTGATAATAAAAAAGCCCATTTCTTGAACTTGTGATTCATTCAACGGTTGCAACGCATCCCATGCTTCTTCCGTGCGCCCGATAGTGAGTAGTAACTGCGCTTTGACGGTGGTTAGCTGTGCATCTGTGGGTAAGTAGCGCAAGCCTTCGTCGACTAGTTGCAAGGCTTTGGCTTCTTGTCGCTGTTGGGTTAACAACGCCACCATTTCTAACCGCGCATTAGTGAGTTTAGGGTTGCGAGTTAACACCGTGCGATAGGCATTCTCGGAATCTTTGAGACGGCCGTTGGCGGCATAGCCGCGCGCTTCGTTCAACTGTAATTCGGCCGATTGAGCAGCTGTCATGGCCGATAACTTCACTTTTGCTTTGCCACTAGAGGCTGGCGCCTGATTTGGTTTATTACTGACGACATCGGCTGGCGGCGAAACTTCACTTTTAGGCGTGGTTTCAGGCGCTTTAGTGGCCGTAGGGGCTGCTGGCGTTTGTGCTGATTTGGTTACTATGGCTTCAGCTTCGGGAGTGGTCTCTGCAGCACGCTGTTGCGCAGGAGGTTGCTTTGTTTCCGCTGATTCCAACGCAGGCTTCTTCGCGGTGACCTGCGCTTGGGGACTGTCGGTCTGCTGTTGCGGCGGCTGATTTTTAGCACCTGCGATTGGCGGAGATGTTTTTTGAGTCAGTTCATCTGCTGGTTTGTTCGCTGCAGGCACGACAGCTTGTTTAGCCACAACGCTTGGCTCAGCTGGAGTTTGCGGCGCAGCCTTAGGTTGCGTGCTCGGCGAATGAGCAAAACCAAACCACCAGATGGCAGCAGCTACCACAATGATAACGATCAACAAGACCAGTCGCGCTGGCCACGGTGACGGAACCGGCGCGCTAAACACCGGCTGTTCAACGTTTTCTTTCGGTTGCTTACGATCTTCCAGATCGCGCAGCATTTGATTAATGACACTCATGTTTGCCTCCCGTAACGAGGCATCAACAAAGACGCATCTTCCGTATCCTGTATCGCGCGCCAAACCATTGTGGCACCCACTTGGCGATTGCCTTTGCCGTAACTCAGGATCAGGCTCTTATGGCAAATCATATTCACTAGGCGCGGAATACCTCGACTGGCGCGATAGATCATGCGAGCCGCGATGTTGCCGAAAACCGGTGCACCACGATAACCTGCGGCTAGCATTCGGTGATGAATGTAAGGGCCCACTTCATGTTTATGTAAGGGCCGTAATTGACACGAAAAGCTAATACGCTGACGCAATTGGCGTAGGCTTTTATCGGCCAAACGCTGATCGAGTTCAGGCTGACCAAACAACACTAACTGCAATAATTTGCGGCGCTCAGTTTCTAAGTTGGTAAACAATCGCAACGCTTCGAGTCCCTCGGCTGGAATGGCCTGAGCTTCATCGAGCAGTAACACCACCTGCTTGCCCTGATCATGCAGCTCCACTAAACGTTGCTGAATCGCCTGAGTTAACTGTAATTGGTTGGCTCCTTGCTCCAATTCCAAGCCAAGCTCTAGCGCGAGCGACCAGCGCAATTCATCAGGTTGTAAGTAAGGGTTTGGAATGTAGGCTGGCTGGATATGGTCGGGCAATTCGTTGAGCAATTTGCGGCACAATAAGGTTTTGCCGGTGCCGACTTCGCCAACGATTTTCAATATTCCTTCGCCGCTATGCAACGCCATTAGCAGCGTTTCTAACGCTTCTTCGTGAGGCGGTAAGGAACAATAGAGTGCCGTGTTCGGGGTTAGCGAATACGGCAATTCAGTCAGGCCAAAATGCTCCAAGTACATCATTAATCGTAGAACCGCTTTTGAGCGTCCTGATACCAATTATTTAAGTTATCGTTGGTTTGACGCATCATCGGGAGGCCGTAGTCGGTTTCAACAATGGTTGGGCGGATCAAAATCACCAGCTCATGTTTTTCTTCAACTTCGGACTGATTGGTAAACAAACCACCCATCAGTGGAATATCACCGAGCAGCGGGATCTTAGAGTCGGCTTGGGTGCGCAAGGTGCTCATCAGGCCACCAATCACAACTACATCCCCACTATTGGCGCGAACGATGGTATCGGTCTCGCGAATATCACTGACCGCTAGCGGTAATTCTAAGTCTTCGCCAAAAATCGAAATCACTTTGGTTTGCTCGCTAATGTCGGTCACCGATGGGTGCACGTGTAACAAGACCGCACCTAAATCATCAATCTGCGGCGTGACATCCAATGCTATCCCTTCAAAAAATGGCGTTAGTTCCACTTCTGGCGTTGTGGTTGTGGAGTTGCCCGTAGTGGTAGTGGTTGAGACTTCGGTGACGAAATACTCATCGGTACCCACTTTGATGACCGCTTTTTGGTTATTCGCTGCCGAAATGCGTGGGCTCGATAGCACGTTGACATTGCCTTGCGTCGACAACATGTCAATCACCGCCGTGAAATTGGAGCTTTGATAACCCAGCGAGAACACACCACCAATGGCTTGGCTAATCTCGTTACCAGGTGTGGTTCCGGTAAAGCCGCCACTAAACCCAGCCGAACCACTGGCCAAAGCCGACCAGTTGATGCCTTGTTGATAGCCATCTGACAATTTCACTTCGAGGATTTTTGCTTCCAACAGCACTTGCCGCTGTACGCGATTTTGCAGGCGATTGATAAAGCGGCTAATTTGCGACAGCTCAGACGGCATCGCACGTACCGTTAACAAACCTGATTGTGGCGTTGAAATCACCGCGCGGCCTTCACCCGCCGAGCCCAACATCAGACGAACGGACTCTTCCAGCTCACTCCAAAAATCGCTTTCTGAATAAGTTTGAATCACCGTACCCGCAGCAGCCGTTGAATCGGAGCTGCTAGACCCCGAAGACGAGCTGCCAGAGCTACTGCCACTGTCTGATGAATCACTGTCACTATCTTCGTCTGCATCGACCAAGCTTGAAGAGTTAATGGTGGTGCGCGAACGGCCAAAGCGGGTCAACATCAAGTAGTTAACATTAAAGGTTTCGGTTCGTAATTCCGCAGGAAATACTTGCAACACATTGCCAGTGCGCTGAATGTCGTAACCGTACATGGATTGAACCACTTGCAACGCTTCCTGCAGCGTCACTTGGTTGAGGTTAAGGGTAATTTGTCCGCTGACATCTGGGTGAATGGCGGCGGAATAAGGCGTACCGTCCACTAAACTTGCGAAGAAGGTTGACGCTTCTACTTTATCGGCGCCGATGCTGAAGCGTATTTCTGCCACCGCAGGCGTGGCTTGCATTAATGGCGGCTGCATTAACTCCTGCAAGACTTCTGACGGCAAAACAGGACGCTCTGCTTGTTGTTCTAACTGCTTATTGGTTGCCTGAACTTCTTGCTGGATCTCATCAGGCGATTTCACCACTGACTCACAACCCAGCAGGGTCGCCATCGCGATTCCAGTTGCAACTAGCCATTTCAAATTCAACTTCATCATGTCGCGCATCAATTATTGTTGTTTAATGTTAGTGAATAGGGTCAGCGTAACCTGACTTCCATCGGACTGTTGCAGCACCACGTGCTTCGGCTGAATATCAATAATTTTATATTCGCCAACTTGCTGCCCCGCAGTAACTTTTTGACCATCGATCACCGCAAACTTACGCGTTGACGACGCCACTACCTGCTGTAATTTCAATGCCGAAAAACCATCATTGGCCGAGGCGCTGCGCTGATAGTTCGCAGGCCTTGTTGGATCAACCAGTTTGGTTTGCTCAGCGGTTAGATTGGTGCTGAGCAACATCAAACTCGCTGTAACTATCATAGTTGCTCGATTACACACGGATGTAGTCCTCGTTGGTACTTAAGGTGTACAGCACAATGCGCACTTTAGCATTCGGGTACTCCGCAACTTGATAATCAAACGCTTGCCAATAAAAACGCCATGGCGACGCTTCTATGGATTCGAGTAAACGGTATATATCGAAAAAACTACCGGACACTTCGATGGTCACGCCATGACGATACATACCAATATCTGTGTCGGCTTCATCCTGTGCTGCAAGCACCGGTTCGCCGGGAATCGAGGTTAAGCCAATCAATGAGACGTCACGCGATGTTGCAAGCAGGCTGCGCAGCACAGGTAACATTTGTTCAGCGGCCACTAAGTCGACCGTCAACGCTTTCAATTCTGTATCGAGCTTGCTGATATGCTCGTTCTGCTCATCCAGTTGATGCTGTGTTGCTTCGTTGGGATCGCGATTTAATGCTTCTTTCAGCATATCGATCTGACGCGTTAATGTTTCACTGTCTTGCTGCTGGCTGGCTAATTTGCGCTCGAGCGACGCTGCGCGATCCATGTTGGGGCCAATCCACAAGGAATACAGCACCATGCTGATCAGCACTAAGCCGGCACCAAAAATCAACCCGCGTTCGCGCGGTGTCATTTCGTTGTAGCGACTTTCTAGCTTTTGAAGTTGTTCATTCATTGCTTCAGCCCTCCGGGAAGTGGGCTTGTTGATGCAGTTGCTTTGCGACTCGCATTGGCAGTGTGACCGCTAGTAGCTGCCGGCACGGTACGTAACGAGAAGGAATGCTGTTGTTCTTGTTCGCTGATCACCAGTTGATTAAAACTTTTACCTTTCAAGTAGCCTTGTTCTCCAACCTGCTGAATCCATCCAGGGATTAATTCAGCTTCGGCGGCCATACCAACCAAGGTTAACTGTTGACCGGTAATGGCTATCTGCTGTAACCAAATTCGAGGCTCGTCAACGGACGCCAAGTCAGCCATGAGCGCCGAATAAGGCTGCTCATGGGTTTGTTCACTTTCCGCCACCAAGCGTAATAATTTACCTTTGATACTCGCTTCGCGTTTGGCTTGTTCAAAAGCTGCCAACAGTTCTGGCGACACTTTACGAGCGGCTTGTGCGGCCATCAAATTTTGATATTGCTGCTCTAAGCTTCTTTTTGCCCGAGTCGCGCTTGCAGCTTCTTGCTCAGTCGAAGTAACGACCATTGAGCTACTGACGCCAGCAAACACCATAATGGCAATTAATACACCCCAAACACCGGCTACCAATCGTGCGTTAATACGCAGTTGCCGGGGGACGAGTTGTGGTGAGAATAGGTCGACTTGCTTCTTCATAGCGTCGGCTCAACCTCTGTGGCTTCAAGCTCTGACTGCGCAGTTGTCATTTGCCCCATGCGAGCCGCCAGTAACGGCAATACGGCAACATCTTCAGTCGGGTTAAAATCTGCCAAAGTCTCTTCATCAAGCGGCGCAACGGCAACTGCTAGATTAGCAGACATATGCTGCTGTACTAACTGACGACAAGCCTCTGGTACCGCCAGCTTCACTAGCTTCACAGGAGGTTGCCTTAAATTACTTTCGAAATAATCGAGCGCCCGCTGCACCTCTAGGCTGAGGCTATCGATCACACTCGGTAGTATTTCTGAGGCCATGTTTTCCAGATTGGCAGAGCCTCGTAAACTGCGCGATAAATAGAGTTGTTGTTTGTGAATCAGCAGCAAACGCACTTCACGGCCTGGCTTTTGCCATAGCAGCACAGTTGGTACTTCGTCCTCTGAAAACAAATTGAGTAACGACAACTCTTCAACCAACACTTGTTGCAACTGCCCCCGCAGCTTACTGACCAACATGTGGCCCCAGTCTTTTAGCCACTCGCGTTCGGCTGCTATCACCATGACTTGTTTGCGTGTCCCAGCCGTCGCCATGTCATAGTAATCGAGCTGCATATTGTCGGGCTCAATGCTGATCAGTTCTTTGACGGACCATTGCAATGCAGCGGCGACTTCCTCATCAGGCACGGCTGGTTTATCAAGCTCAGCTTGCTGATAACAGTCATCGGCTAACACTAAAGTGACATCGGGACGTTTAAATTTATGTTGAACGAGCAGTTGTTGAAGCGGTTCAAAACAAGCGGAAGCTGTTTGTTCAGGAATGACAATTCGGTCAATACTTTTGCCCTTTGCCGACAGCAAAACGGTAGCTTGCGACGCAGAGAGACCGATGAATAACTGACAGTCTGAGGTAGGTTTTAACCAGCCGGGTACATCCATGCGATTCGGGCATCACCAAGTTGTGGCAGAATGTTTCAATTATCTGATATTCATGGGTAAGTGCAACAAATGTTTTATTCTCTGTTCGAGACAGTGAAGCCCAGCCCAATTATGGCATTGGATATCTCGTTCTGGTGCGGGTTTTCGGCTCAAATAAGCGTTATGCGTGATGACGTGAATCATGCCGTCGTTAGTGGCAACAAGTTACGCAAGTTAAAATATCCCCTTCAACAAGCCATTGCGGCAGGTGCCAAAGGCATCACAAGTTTTGGCGGCGCCTATTCCAATCATGCCCATGCTCTTGCTTATGCTTGCCAGCAGTTAGGCTTGCCATGCCAGCTCGTGATCCGTGGTGAGGAGGCATCAGCAGCACAATCGGCGACCCTAGCAGACTGTCAGCGTTGGGGCGCAACCATTCATCCCGTAACTCGAGCCGATTACCGCCTGCGACATCAGCCCGAGCAACAACTCACTTGGGCGTTGCCGGGCCATCATATCCTGCCAGAAGGTGGTAGTGCCGTTAGCGCGTTGACTGGCGTTGCTGAGCTACTTGATGAACGAACGCGCCAGTTTCGCTATATTGCCGCAGCGGTTGGTAGTGGCGGCACAGCGGCTGGATTACAACACGGTTTAGCTGCGGGGCAAAAACTGTTGTTGGTACCAGCGGTGCGTGACGCCAGCCTACCTCATCGAATCGCTTCGCTGCTAGAGCAAGTAGAAGTGCAGTCTGAGATCGGTCATAACCAATCATTACAGCCTGCAATATGTTGGCTTACCGGCTATGAATGGGGCGGATTTGCCCGCTTACCCGCGCAATTGCAGCAGTTTATTGCTGCATTTTATGACCGCACAGGTGTGTTACTCGACCCTGTTTACACGGCTAAGTTGGCTTATGCGGTGATTCAAGAAGTTGCGGCCAAGCGATTACCGGCCGATGGCAGCGTGTTGATGTACCACAGTGGAGGCCTTCAGGGTTGGCGAGGGATGCAACAGCGGCTTATCCCAGAAATGCAGGACTGTCTCGCCACGCTTCGCTAAACAAATGCCCTTGCCCGCCATACACACCCAACGACTTCAGCGTTTGCCATTCTCGCTGAGTCTCAACAGCCAGAGCAAAAACTCGCGCCGTTGTGTTCTCGCATGCACCAAGCAAGCTACGCACAAAGAGTTGGTTTTCACTGCGCTGTTCGATGTCGCGGACTAGGTTGGCGTGCAACTTTAAATAGTCAACTTCCAGATCTCGAATGTAGTTAGTACTAACTATCTTCTGTCCAACTTGGTCGACCGCTAAGAGACAACCGGCCTGTTTCAATTTTCGAATAATCGGCCGCGCCGCTTCGTAATTTTGATTCAACGAATACTCTGACACTTCAACAATCACCCGATCAATGATGTCGTTGTATTGCATCAAAATGAGTTCAATCCAGCGGCCAAAGTTTCTGTCTAGCAATGAATCAATTGCAATATTGATACTGCAGCGCGTTGGCTGACGGCCTTCGTAACGCATCAACTTGAGCAGCTGATGCAGGGCATTGCGATCAATTTGGCTGGTCATGCCGCACTTTCGCGCCATCGGTAAAAACACTTGGGCAGGCATCATTTGGCCGCTTTCATCACGCAATCTTAGTAGCATTTCATAGTGATGGATGTCTTCATCCAGCGCTGTAACGACTGGCTGCGATGACAGCACAAAAGCCTTCCGGCGAACGGACTCTTCAAGCAATGTGCGCCAGCGTACTGAGCCTTTAATTTCATTTCGAGGTAATTCATTGCGCTGATACATAAACCAAGTATTGGCTTCTTGTACCTGTGCTGCGCGCAGCGCCATATCAGCTTCGGCTAACACCTGATAAGACTCCGTACTGGTTTCCAGTGACGCCACGCCAATGTGAAAACAATGCTCTATATCCACATAACTTGGCATTGGGATTTTACCCAATGAGCGAAACACACTTTTAATGGAGCGTTCGATATCATCCGGATGTGTGCCAGGGAGCAGAACAGCATAATCACCTTCCCCTCGTCGCGCTAAAAAGCTATCGCTGTAAGCATCGTAAACATCATAAAGACACCGGCCAATATGATTGAGGATTTCGTAATAGGATTCGCGATCCTCATGTTGTTGAATATCATCGTACTGATTAAATTGCAGCAACAGTACAAAGCCTGAATTATGTTCGGTACCGGCTCGAATAGCGCTATTGATTTGATTGTCAAAATACAATCGATTGCCTAAGCCAGTGACCGGATCTAAAAACGTATTGGTGCGCATAAAGGCATCAAATCGGCTACGCTCTTGCCTTGCATCAAGCAGCTCGGTCACCATCTTATCTAGCGCTTGGCGAATCACCCGCGGGCGCTCTTCGGCTTCACCGCTAAGTACCATCTCGCCTTTGAGGATTTGTTGCGCGCGAAGGCCAATGTTGTCGACTTCTTGCAGCCGGCGAACAAACCATAAACTACCACGCCATGCGGTTAGACCGACGAGGCTCAGCATCAACAGTAAAATTGCGACGGAATACCAACTCCAGCTCGCTTCGAGCCAAGGGTTATTGAAACTAGCGGTTAATTGCAACGCCCGATTGTCGTTGTGCAGCGTGACTTGAACTTGCCGATGTTGAGGTTGATGAGCGCCAAGTTGAACCAATAGGTGGCCACCATAGCGAACTTGCAGCGCCTTCACGGCAGCAATATCCATCGCAGTGGTTAACCAAAGAGGTGGGCCCTGCCACGAGACTGTAGGCTGCTCTGATTCAGCTAAGACAGATGCGACTTGTTGAGCAATCTGTTCAATGCGCTGCTGTTGGCGCTGCTGTGCCAAGGTCTGAACTGACCACAAGATCCCCACAGCCGTCAGGCTCACTGCTATGAGCGTGCTCACCAACCACATTGTGGTCAGACGCTGGGTTAATCTCATGCTCAGACTCCTTACTGGGCGAAATACGGGGCATTCAATAGCTATACTAGCCGCAGATGGCAGGTTCGCCCAATAAAAAAGCGTGGCAACCAGCCCCTATAACCCTGACAAAACTAGGTCTTTTGCTCGTATCCTACTGTGACGACCAATAAATGGTGACACCGAACCGCCTTTCGAGCGAATGATCGCCACATAATCAGCTGTCAAATCGCCTGCATCACATTGGCTTGCTGTTTACTACCAATCGTTAACTCTTCGAATAATTGCGCTTGCCGGCATTTTCTCAATAAATAGTTGCCGCTCATCAGTGAAGACAATAACCTATCGGCCGTTAACGCCTGTTATTTGAAAATGGAATTTGCGCCGAATATGAAAGTCACCATTAATGATGTTGCCAAACTTGCTGGCGTCTCCATTAAAACCGTTTCACGCGTCATTAATAATGAAGAAAGTGTCCGTCAAAATACCCGCGATAAAGTAATGGCCGCGGCTGCTGAGCTGAACTATCAACCCAATCAGGCGGCTCGAAACCTCGCTGGTACTAAGTCGTATACCATCGGCTTCATCTACGACAATCCGAATGCCTATTACATTATCGACATGCAAAACGGTATTTTGTCGGAATGCCGCAAGCAAGGCTTTGAGCTGGTGATCCACCCCTGCAATTCCAAGTCAGATGGCATCCTTGATGAAATCAAGGAAATGATCAAACAGTCACGAATCACAGGCTTGGTGTTGACGCCGCCTTTCTCCGAAAACGATGACGTCATTGCCATGCTGGATCAGCTTGATGTTCGTTATGTCCGCATTATTTCTGGCAGTGGTGCTGAACAAGACTCCGATTCGTGCGTGATGATTGATGATCATCAAGCGGCACAAGATATCACCGACCATTTGATTCAATTGGGCCACAAAGACATTGCCTTTATTGGCGGTAGTGACGAACACCAATCCAGTTTTGAGCGTTTATCTGGCTACCAAGCGGCACTCAAGGCGCATCATGTCGCGCCACAAAATGATTTGATTGTAGCGGGAGATTACTCGTTTGATTCGGGCGTAGTCGGAGCCAACAAGCTATTGGAATTAGAACAAAAACCGAGTGCTATTTTCTGCTGTAATGATGAAACCGCCGCCGGCGCATTGTTCGCGGCTCGGCTTAAAAACATTAGTATTCCCGACGAGCTATCCATTGTCGGCTTTGAGGATAGCCCCTTCTCACGTCAAACTTGGCCCAAATTAACCACCGCACATCAGCCCAATCAACAAATCGCCAGCCAAGCAACTTCGCTTTTGATTGCCAACACTCGCAATCAATCAGCCAATGAGATTTGCCGACTATTCACGCCTAAGTTGGTCATTCGAGATTCTAGTCAACAAGCGCCAAGTTAAACAAAAGTCAGTTTTATTCAGCACCTCAATAAGAACCAAATTCGCTATAGAAAGACGTTAGTTTATAGCAAAGCAGCGCTTCTCATTTCAATTTGCTTTGGCCGGCTTAGCGACACATGGTGCGACAACTCTCTGGGCAACTTTTTTCACTTCCTAAGCTCCTCAACTAATCACAAAATCAAACAACCCACCCCTTAAAAATATTCAGTTAAAAATGGTTTTAGCAGCAGTTCCTCTATGTCGTTTGCGGTCAAATTTGTTGTCGATAAATCAGCCAACCAAGACAAGAGAATAGCTGAAAAATCGACCAAAAACGTTTACATCAACACATCAAGATCTCTCAAAATAACAAATTAAAGCATTTAGTTTCAGTGGCTTGGATGTCAATTGTATCTTTTTTGTTAATTTATAGTGGCAAATGAGAATGATTGCGTGTAAGTTTTAATCATCAATATGACAGCGCTGTCATTTTGAGCCGAACAAGAATATCAATAAGTTTTGAAATAAAAAATAAATCGAAGGGAACGGGCAATGAGATCTTTTAATTTTAGAAAGCAGCTGTTAGCAACCAGCATTGTTTCGATACTCGGCAGTGGTGTGCACGCATATGCAGAAGACGCCGCCAACACCGCACAGGACGCCGAAGTAATTGAGATCACAGGTATTCGCAGCAGCTTAAAGCAAAACATCAACACTAAGCGTTACGCAGACACCATTGTTGATGCCATCACATCAGAAGATATTGGTAAGTTCCCAGACAAAAACGTTGCAGAATCACTGTCGCGCATTACCGGTGTCGGTATCAGCCGGGAATTTGGCGAAGGTGAAAAAATCACCATTCGCGGATCAGGTCCCACCAAAAACAGAACCCTACTCAACGGTCAGAATGTTGCCACCGCAGACTGGTTCATCTTAGACCAACCATCTCGCGGCTTTAACTTCACTTTGCTGCCGTCACAGTTGGTAAAAAGCTTAGAAGTCTACAAAGCGCCAGAAGCTGACATCGACGAAGGTTCGATTGGCGGCACAGTGATCATGAATACCCATAAGCCACTGGATTTGGATGCTAATACCATCAAAATCGGCATTGAAGCACTATATTCCGAATCATCAGAAGAAACCGACCCACTACTGGATGCGTTCTATTCGTGGAAAAACGAAGATGAAACCTTTGGCGCATTAATCTCAGTCGTCAAACAAGACCGCACGGTTCAGCGTGAAGGTTTAGAAGTCTTAGGCTGGACCCCAGCAGACGAGGCAGGCATTAAAGCACCGAAAGATATCGGTGCTCCAATTTTCCGCCAAGATCGCGAACGTGAAACTATTTTCGCCAGCTTCCAATATGCCCCAAGCGATGAATTGGACTTCTCCCTGAATATCCTTACATCCGAGTTGGAATCAGATAACCAGAACATCAACTTGCTGGTTCGTCCACAGAATGACTTGAGCGAATTGGAAGATGTTGTGCTCAGCGGCACCAACGTGCAAGCAGCATCTGTAATGGATGGCTCGTACGAGTGGGATTTCATTAACCGCGAATCACGCACTGAAACAAACTCCTACGACTTGGAAATGAACTACCAAGCCGACAATTATTTTCTTCATGCGCAAGTCGGTTACACCGATGCAGAAGGCGGCACCTATAACGAAACGTCATGGAGCTTCGTACCCAACATCACCGCTGGTTACGACTTTGACCTGACAGGTAAACCAACGGTCAACATTGATGCCGATCCAACGGACGGCTCAGTTTGGAGCCAAAATTGGACCTGGGGTGGCAACAAACCAACTGAAGATGAAGAGCTTTACGCCCAAGTGGACTTAGAGATCCCAGTCGAATTCGGTGCTTTTTCAGAAATTAAAGTGGGCTTGAAATACCGCGACCACGATCGCAGCCAAGAACGTCAAGCTTATAGCTGGCACGGTCCTGAAACCACTGATAACCCAGACTACCCAAACTACATGGCCGAAGCTTTTGGCAACTGCCCAACGTTGGATACCTGCGATCAATCCAGTGGCGTTCACAAAGTGGCAAGCGATGTGGTTGGCGGCAACATTGTCAATCAACTCGACGGCAATAAAAGCGCCTTTTGGCACTTAGGGTTTGGTGACCAAGCTGATTACGCCATTAGCGACAACCTCGGTGAAATCTGGGCTATTAACGAAACCATCACCGCGGCCTATGTTAAAGGTTCTTTCTCCGGCGACAACTTCCGCGGTAACGTTGGTGTTCGCGTGGTTGATACTGAGCAAACTTCTGAAAGCTACAATTTCAGCAGCGATTCATGGGGCTTCCACACGGTTGACCGCGAATGGCTAACACCTTCCTATATGGAGTGGGTTAGCGAAGAACGCACTTATACCGAAGTGCTGCCAAGCCTGAATGTTGCATTCGATCTGACCGATGATCAAATCCTGCGTTTTGCCGCTGGCCGCGTCATGGCTCGAGCCAACTTCTCAGATTTAGCACCAACAGTTTCAGTGGGCGCACTCAATGTGGAATACCCAACTGCCACTGCCGGTAACCCAAGCCTTGATCCAGAAATTGCTAACCAGTTTGATGTTGCCTGGGAATGGTATTTCAATGACGCTTCGCTGCTGTCACTGACCTACTTCTATAAAGATGTAAAAAGCTACCGTACCAGCGGCGTTACTGTTCAAGAGTTCTATAACGAGCAGGACGACGAATGGGTTGATGTGGCTGTGACGCAACCTAAAAACGGCTTAGGTGGTTCAACCGATGGGATCGAAATTGGTTATCAACAAGGATTTGGTAACTTTGGTATTGCCTCCAACTACACCTACACCAATGCTGAGAACGATCAGGAACGTGACGAATCAATTGCTGGCTCGGGCTTAGTAGAAGGCGCTTCTGAGCATATGTACAACGCTACTGTGTACTACGAGACTGAAACCTATGGTGCCAGCTTGATGTATAACTACCGTAGCGAATGGTACAAAGGCCTGCATTTCTCTGGCGATGAAGTTTGGAATGACAGCTTTGGTCAAATTGACTTCAGTGCCAACTACCAAGTGACAGAGAACATCAGAGTAATATTCGAAGCCATGAACCTGAACGATGAGCAAATCGTCGAATACAACACGAGCAAAGACCGCGTGATGTCCATTTATGAAAATGGCCGACGCTACGTTGCCGGTGTTCATCTGACGTTCTAATAACTAAGTGTGTGCATGGTCGTCAAGGATGATGGCCAACCGGTTTTAGCCAGGCACCACCGCCTGGCTTTTTTAAACCTACTTGGCGCCTAAACCATGGTTGGTTTTGAGTAGCAAATGCCATAAAACCAGCGCACTGCATGTTCAACAAGCTATTAATTGAAACTCCGGAATTGTTATGAATTTTCGCTATATCTCATTGACAGCTTTTTCCTCCAGCTTGCTGTTTAGTTTAGTTGCCTGTCAGCCTCATCATTCCGCAGACAAAAGCCTCAGCAACACGGCTACGCTCAAGTCGACATTGCTCAGTGAAAACTCAAGCAATGCCGCCTCGGAGCTGACGCAAACGGCGATCGACCGTCTTGCCCAAAACCTGCAAGTTGAGTATGAGTTGGTGAGCAATATCCCAAACGAGCAATGTGCAACGGATCGCGCCGAAGGCAAATGCTTTCAAGCGCAGCTGCATCTCACCGTTAGTGAAGATTTCGCGACTGATGGTTGGGCCATTTACTTTAGCCACATTAACCGAATTCAATCGGTTGAGAGCCGTGAATTCACCATTAGTCCAGTCAATGGTGTGTTGCACAAACTGTCGCTGACAGAACACTTCAACGGATTAATAGCAGGACAAACTAAAACAATTACCTTCTGGGCCGACAACTGGTCGCTTTCACTCTCCGATGCTTTGCCCAACTATCTTGTCGCTGCAGATGATTCAACATCGTTGCAGCATTCAGTGCAGGCCAAAGTCATCGACAGCACCCGCTGGCAACGCGATGCCGATACGGGTCTAAATGCGCCAGCATTTGCCAGTGGCTATCACTACGACAACTTAATTCGCAATCAAGCCGAGCGCGACAACGGCGCCCTCGTCATGATGAAAGACGAGGCCTTGTATCAGCGCTATCAGACTCCGTTGCTCAATGAGCCAGTTGCAAATCAGGTGAGCTTGATTCCAGCACCTTTGCAATTGGCGCAACACACCACTAAACCTGTGGTTGACCTTGCCAAAGGCGTTCACATCGATTTTGGCAACGTCGAGTCGAAATCTGTAGCAGCAGCGTTAAGTCGGCTAGCTAAGTTAGGTATTGGCCAGCAACCATCAGGCATTCCTTTGCGGCTAGAGCAGAGCAATAAGTTACAAACACCTGAAAGCTATCGCCTGACCATCAGCGCTTCCGAAATACGAATTATCGGTACGGATGCGGCCGGTGTTTTTTATGGTTTGCAGTCACTGGCTGGGCTTATCAAACTCGATGATCTATTGCTCCCTGCCCTCACGATTGTCGATCAACCCCACTTTGGTTTTCGAGGCATGTTGGTTGATGTAGCCCGCAACTTCCGCTCACAACAGTTTATAGTCAAATTGCTCGACCAAATGGCAGCGTATAAGCTCAACAAATTACACCTGCACATTGCCGATGATGAAGGCTGGCGATTACAAATCCCCGGCCTAGAAGAGCTAACGGCCATTGGTGGTCAACGCTGTTTCGATCTGCAAGAGCAAACCTGTCTGCTACCTCAATTAGGCGTGGTGGCCAAAGATGACGCCAACAATGGTTACTTTACCGTCGCGCAATACCAGCAAATATTGCAGGCAGCCAGTGCCCGTCACATTCAGGTAATCCCATCACTCGATATGCCCGGCCACTCACGTGCGGCGGTTGTGGCAATGGCCGCTCGCTTTCACAAATACATGCAGCAAAACAAGCCTGAATTAGCAAACCAATACGTGCTGCACGATGCCGATGATGTGACTGAGTACGAGTCGATACAGTATTACACCGACAATACCCTCAATGTCTGCCAGCAAAGCACTTATGACTTTATCGATAAGGTGATGACAGAAGTTGCCGCCATGCATCAAGCCGCAGGTCAGCCGCTAACGCGCTACCACATCGGCGCCGATGAAACGGCTGGCGCTTGGGTGGAATCACCAAATTGCAAAGCCTTGTTAGCCAACAACGAGCTAGGTATTTCTAATGCAAGCCAGCTGGGCGCTTATTTTGTTGAACGCGTTAGTCAATTGTTGGCCAAGAAAGGGATTGAAGTAGCAGCGTGGAGCGATGGCTTGGAACATACCAAGACAACCAACATGCCGCAGATCGTGCAAGCCAATGCGTGGGCACCGCTCTTTTTCCAAGGACATCATGTTGCTCATCAACTCGCCAATCGAGACTGGCAAGCCGTTATTTCAGTACCTGACGCGCTGTATTTCGACTTTCCATATCAAGCCCATCCTAAAGAACATGGTTATTACTGGGCTTCGCGCCAAACGGACACCATGAAAGTATTTGAGTTGATGCCAGAGAATTTGCCCGCCCATGCAGAGTTCTGGAGCGATCGTCACGGCAAGCCTTATCAGGCCGATGATCGCAAACAAATCGATAGCTCCGGTCTCGTAACGCACCAGCCACTGCAACAAGACTCGGCGTTCATTGGTATTCAGGGGCAATTTTGGGGCGAGAACACCTACAGCGATGCGCTAGCTGAATTCAAAATATATCCGCGCTTGTTGGCCCTAGCTGAACGTGCTTGGCATCAGGCCGAGTGGGCAATCCCGTACGATTATCAAGGCGCCGTTTACGGCCCAGACAGCAATCATTTTACGGTCGACAAACGCCAACAAAGAGCACAAGACTGGCAACGTTTTAGTGATGTTGTGGGCGCCAAGGAACTGGCCAAATTAGAGCACGCTAGCGTTAATTACCGTCTGCCTGTGGTTGGCTTCGAAGTCGTCGCCGATCAGCTTCACGCACATATTCCGTTTAACGGCATCGCCATTGAATACCGTCAAAACGGTGGCGAGTGGCAGCCTTACCATCAACCAATATCTGCAGCGCTAGCAACTGAATTTCGTAGTCGGTCATTTGATCGCACCAGATTTAGCCGAGTTAGCCACTATATTGGCTCCCAAACAGAAGCAACTAATTATTAATAAACAGATAGTTAATTTATTTAAAAAACAAAGACAGTTAAACCAACAAAAAAACAAATGACAGCGCTGTCATTTTTAGGTTAGGATGAATTATCGACACGGCATAACAAGTTCTTAACAGCCAGTTCGATTAGATTTTAAGAGGCATTTCAATGCAAATCAGTAACGACAAATCAACACCGCTTTACCTCGGTATCGATGGAGGCGGCAGTAAATGCAAAGCTGTGTTGATGAATGAACAAAACGAAATCCTCGGTGTTGGATTAGCGGGCCCTGCCAACCCAACACATAGTTTTGAACAGGCCATTGACTCCATTGTTAAAGCCGCGCAACTGGCTTTGGCCGATGCCAACCTCCCCAAGGAAACGTTGAGCCAATTAATTGCTGGCGTTGGCTTGGCGGGCGTTAATTTGCCCAAGTACTTTCAAAAGGTAGATCAATGGCAGCACCCATTTGCCGCCATGCACCTGACCACCGATTTACATATCGCTTGTCTAGGGGCCCATCAGGGGCAAGATGGCGCAGTGATCATCTCAGGAACGGGATCATGTGGTTACGCTCTGGTTGACGGCAAACAATTGATGATTGGCGCTCATGGTTTCCCTCAGGGCGACAAAGGAAGTGGCGCTTGGATTGGCTTGCAAGCGGTGCAACAAAGTCTAAAAGCACTGGATGGTTTAACTGCAGACTCCGAACTCCCTGCGTTAGTAAGCACTCAACTCGACTGCACTGACGATGTTTCGCTGGTGGAAGAAGTGGCAGGTAAAAATGCCAACTACTACGCCAAACTCGCAGGCTTAGTGTTTGCAGCTGCGGCAAAGGGCGACCCGCTCGCCACCGGCATCATCAAAGATGGCGCGGCATACATAAGTGCAGTCGCTAAGCGATTAATGCAAGTTAATCCACCTCGTATTTCGATGATTGGCGGTTTAACTGCGCTGTATACCGATTGGCTCGACGAACAAGTTGCCAACCAAATCCAGCCAGCCCAGCAGCCTCCGGAAATTGGCGCCGTGTTGTTTGCCCACCAGCAATTGCAACAACGCCAAGCAAATCGTGCCCGTTAATTAGGTATCAATGAAATGAATTCGAAAACGCTTATGGAACAAGAAGCCGCGCAAACGCCTCAAGTGATTGCCGAGCAGTTCCGAAAAAACCAAGACAAAGTAATGGCTGTGGCACAAAAGCTACAAGCCAATCCACCGAAAATGGTCATGATCATTGGTCGCGGCTCATCGGATCATGCCGGTGTGTTTGCAAAGTATTTGATTGAAATTGAAACCGGCGTGCCGGTAGCCGCGGCGGCACCTTCGGTAGTTAGCATCTATGGCAAATCACTCAAGCTGGCCGACACATTGGTCATCGCCATTTCACAATCAGGCCGCAGCCCAGACATTCTCGAACAAACAAAAATGTGCCAGGCCGCTGGCGCCTATTGCATCGCGTTGGTTAATGATGAGACTTCACCATTAGCTGCTCTAGCAGATGACATTCTGCCGCTAAGCGCCGGCCCAGAAAATTCAGTGGCGGCCACCAAAAGCTACCTAGCAACCTTGTCTGCGCTGCTGCAACTGACGGCTTACTGGAGCAATAGTCAGTCGTTGATTGAAGCCTTACCGCAATTGCCTGACGCGTTAAACCAAGTGATAGCTAGCCAACCACAGCTCACCTTCGCGGCAATTGAAAATCAACGCAACTTAGTCGTGTTAGGGCGCGGTCTTGGCTACGCCGTAACCAAAGAGCTCGCGTTGAAATTAAAAGAAGTGTGTTCGATTCATGCTGAAGCTTTTAGCAGTGCTGAGTTTTTACATGGCCCGGTCACGCTTGTGGAGCAGCAGCTCACCATTATCGACTGCGATATCGCCGATGAAGCACAACAAGCACATCGCGAGCAAATCAAAGAAGTAAAACAGCGTGGAGCAGATGTCGCCCACCTTACCCAAGTGATAAAAGACGTTCATCCACGAATGGCACCATTGTTAGTGTTGCAACGTTTTTATCTTGATATTGCCCACATTGCGACAGAAATGGGGTTAAATCCTGATGAGCCCAAAGGCTTGAAAAAAGTGACTAAAACCCTGTAACGATAGAGAACACCATGACAAAGCAGTTTTTCGCCAAGCAGTTCTTTGATGGCCAGCAGTTGTTAGCAAACGTTGCCTTTACTGTTGCCAACGGCTGTATCGACACGCTGATTAAAAATGCCATTGAGCCCACGCAGGCAACATGCCTCGAAGGTCTCGTGGCTCCCGGCTTTATTGACATACAGGTTAATGGCGGTGGCGGCAAACTGTTTAACCAACAACCAACACTGGATACCATTTCTTGTATTGGCCATGCCCACCGCCAATTTGGCACTACCGGTTTTTTCCCAACGGTGATCACCGACGATCTGACAGTCATGAAGCAGGCTGCAGATGCCGTTAGTAAAGCAATTGAGCTAGGCCAAACTGACGTTTTAGGGATTCACTTTGAAGGCCCTCACCTTAGCGTTAGTCGCAAAGGCGTACATGCCGAAGAACATATTCGGGGCATTAGCCATTCAGAGTTTGCACAGTTTACTCGTGCCGACTTAGGCCAGGTAATTGTTACCTTGGCGCCCGAGAATGTTAGCTGTGATGACATCACCAAACTAACCGAACATGGCGTCGTGGTTTGCTTAGGTCATTCGGATGCTAGCTACGAACAGGTCCAAAAGGCTATTGATGCGGGCGCTCGTGGTTTTACTCATTTGTTCAATGCCATGTCGCCACTTCAATCGCGCGAGCCAGGCATGGTTGGGGCGGCACTCCTAGATGAAAACACTTGGTGTGGGCTAATTGTGGACGGTCATCATGTCCATCAAGCCAGCTTAAAATTGGCAGTTCGTGCCAAAGCCACCGGCAAAATGATGCTAGTTACCGATGCCATGCCACCGGTCGGTGCAGAGCAACCCAGCTTTCGTTTATATGGACAGGAAATTGTTCGCACCGGCGATAGGCTCAATGCCCAAACCGGTGAATTGGCAGGCTCAGTGCTGGACATGGCTGGCGCGGTTAAAAATACCGTCGAGCAACTCGGGCTGCCGCTCGAAGAAGCATTAAGAATGGCATCCCGCTACCCTGCCGCATTTGCCCGGACCGACCATTTGTTGGGCGATTTAAGTTCCGGCAAGCACGCTAACTTTGTAGTACTCAACTCAGATATTGCGGTGCAGCAAACTTGGTTAGCTGGCGAGCGTGTTTACTAACATAAACCGCTTCAGCGCCATAGGTTTTAAACAATAAATTATAATAACGACATACAGTTAGGAGAGAGAATGACTACTGCTACAGACTCTACCAAATCCATCGATGCAGGGCAGCCGTCAAGCTTTGTTCCCATGGTGATTATCGGCATCCTGTTTTTCATCTTCGGCTTTGTCACGTGGTTGAATGGTTCACTGATCCCGTTTCTAAAAGTGATTTGCGAACTCAATGAATTTCAAGCCTTGTTTGTGACCTTCGCGTTTTACATTGCCTATACGGTGATGGCCCTGCCAATGTCCTCGTTGCTAAAACGTACCGGCTATAAAAATGGCATGGCCTATGGCCTCACCATAATGGCCGTTGGCGCCCTTCTATTTATACCAGCGGCGTTTAGCGCCAATTTTATGGTGTTTTTGCTGGCACTGTTTGTCTTGGGGACCGGCCTGACCATACTGCAAACTGCATCAAATCCATATGTTGTCCACATTGGTCCCCGCGAAAGTGCCGCCATGCGGATCAGTATCATGGGCCTGATTAACAAGGGTGCCGGCGTTATTGTGCCATTGGTATTCACTGCGGTTATTTTATCGGGCTTAGGTGACTACTCAAGCGAAGCGCTGGCCGCTATGGATGAAACTACTCGTACCCAGCATTTCAACGAGCTGTCACAACGCTTGATTACACCTTATATTGCCATGGCGCTGGTGCTATGCGGTTTGATTGCTCTAGTCAAATACTCTTCGTTGCCAGAGCTTGATTTTGAAGGTGATGATAGTGGCCTAGTAAATAGCAAAGCGGGTATTTCCCAGTTTCCACAAGTAGTTCTTGGGGCGATAGCGCTGTTCTGCTATGTAGGTGTCGAGGTCATTGCGGGTGATACGATTGGTTTATATGGTGAAGGGCTGAACGTCCAGAACTTTGCGTCGCTAACCTCATACACCATGGTGTTTATGGTGATTGGTTACATCATTGGCGTCACTTGTATTCCCAAGTACATAACCCAAGAACAAGCACTAAAAGGCTCCGCCATTGCCGGTATTCTATGTGGCTCAGGAGTGATTTTATCGTCCACCGAAAGTACTGCCATTGCCACATTTTTGTGGGGCTGGAGTGGTATTCCAGTAATCCCTGATTCAGTCACTTTTGTGGCCATGATGGGACTTGCTCATGCCCTGGTGTGGCCATCCATCTGGCCATTGGCGCTTGAAGGATTAGGCAAATACACAGCGCAAGGGTCAGCATTGCTAATTATGGGTATTTCAGGCGGAGCGATTCTTCCATTGGCATTCGGCAAGCTAGCGCACCTAGGCAGCACTCAATACGCCTATCTAATCGTAATCCCTTGCTACCTATTTATCCTTTACTATGGCATTGCCGGCCACAAGAAACGAGAGTGGCATAGCTAACCGGCGCCACGAACCAATGACAAAAAAGCCGCTCAAGGGAGCGGCTTTTTATTACAACATTAGGCTTGGAAGCCAGCAACACGATTTATCATCAACAATGTAACTCGGCATGGCACAAGTCCTTCATTCTACACGCCTTTGTTCAGTGAGTTACTAGACCCGATACCGCGCGATTAGGCCTTCAAACTCGCCCACAATATCATTGAGATTTTTCGCAAAATTAGTCAGTTGGTCTGTTTGCTCAACAATTTTACTACTCTGGCTGCTGATATCTTCCACATTTTGGTTGATATGATCGCCAGTAACCGACTGCTCTTCTGCCGCGGCAGCAATTTGATCGTTCATGTCGCGCATTTGAGAAATGGCTTCTTCAATACTGGCTAATACCGAGCCTGCTTCATGAATGTTGGTTGCCGTTTCTGAGGAATGCTGATGACCGGTTTCCATTGAACTGACGACTTGATTTGTGCCCTGCTGCAAACTCTCGATCATAGTTTGGATTTCACCGGTGGACTCCTGAGTACGCCCAGCTAACGCTCTCACTTCATCGGCAACAACCGCAAATCCTCGGCCTTGTTCTCCGGCTCGGGCTGCTTCAATGGCGGCATTCAGCGCTAACAAATTAGTTTGTTCCGAAATGCTCTGAATAACTTCTACCACTGATGAAATGGTTTGCACGTTGCCGTTTAACTCACTGATCGACTGTGACGCATTCGCTAACGCATTAGATAATTGATCGGTGCGATCGATTGCTTGCGTTACCAACTTGCCGCCATCACGTACTTGCGTATCGATGTTACCGGCGGATGTTGCCGCGCCTTGAGCATTACGCGCAACTTCGTTGATGGTCATCGACATTTCATTCATCGACGTAGCGGCTTCCTGAGTTTGACCCATTTGGATCGCCATCACATCGTGGGTTATGTCACTGAGGTTTGACAGTTGACCGGCCGTTTTTTGCAGCTCAATTACCGAAGAACTCATCACTCTAAAGAGATCGGCAATACTATCCATCATTTCGTTAAACGCGGTAGCCGCTACTTCTTCACCATCGGCAGCAATTCGAGTCTGCAGGTTGTTGTTATCGGCCACATCCCGAACAGCATCAATTAGTGCATAACTGAACATTTGTTCGCGTCGCATACGAACGGAGTAATACACCAATACAGCCGATTCCATCACAACAAAAAATGCATGCAAAAATGCGATGGACCAGCTACAGCCGTAGTTGTAAATCATGATCGGCATGCTACCCAGAGATACGTCGCCAAGTTGCAACGCGGTGAGTAATAGGTGATGAACAGCAATGGTGGCACCAGCTGCTATCACCGGTACCCAATCCCGATAAATAAGCGTAAAAGCAAGCGCGGAGAAGATATGGAAATGCATTTCCATCCGCCCCATTTGGGCTTGAATTAAAATCGCCGAAAACAACATTAAGCACATTGCCGCGAGCGCTGAAAATGCTCTGGTTCCTTTGGCTAAGGTAAACCCTATCCCAGCCAATGCAGCAACTAAGAGCGATGCAGTTAACGCAAAGCCTGTCGTGCCATAAGACATTGGCGCCCACAGACCGGCAAATGGCACATGAGCCAACAAGATGCCGAGCATAAAACGGTCAGACTTCAGGCGCTCTTGGTGCGCATAGGATGAAACATTCATAGGGTCTCGCCTTAACTTCGTTGTAATTGTTTTAAGTCGTTGAGCATGGCCTCAACATTCAGTTTGCTGTTGGTGTAGATCAGACTTAACTTTCCGTCGGGATTCACCACGTACATGAAGCCAGAGTGGTCAATATCGTAGCCTGCGCCCTCCCCGGTCTTAATAAAATATTCGTTATATTCATTTGCCAACGCATGAGCTGCCGCTTCATTGTTGGGCCGCACACTATGAAAATGTTGCCCTTGGCTATCAAAATAGGCTTGCAGTTGGTTACTGGCATCTCGCTCCGGATCGAGACTAACAAACACGAAACTCACGGCTTGTTCTGATAACTGATTATTTAGTGCCAACATATTGGCCACCTGACGGTGGCATATGTCCGCACAGCGCAAATAGCCAAACAGCAAGTAAACGTATCGTCCTTTCAAATCACTTAAACGCTGCTCGCTATTGTTAGTATTTTCAAATGGGAAATCGTAGGCAGTCTTATCTACGCGTAAACCATAGTAAGGTTCAGACTGAAGTAACGAGGGCAGCCAAGGTAACGCTGCAGCTAATACAATGACTGCGAGAAATACTGCGGCAATAGAGGCAATACGAACACCCAATCCAAGCTCCCATAATTAAAGCAAACCAACTTCGAGCGCCTAGTGACTACATGTCATAGCGACAACAATATCCTTTAAAACTAGACCATATTGTTGCTATCTGTTGATTCCAATAATGAATTTTACGAAATCGAGATCCAGATTAAATTGTTTGTCGATACAGCTCATACGGTCATCAAAATACAAATACTGCGCGCTAGTTACCGTTCATCACTACATTTCGACATTAGCTCTATTACCCAGAATCAGTCATAGCAGGCTTTAAAATCTTAGATTGGAATGACCACGAGAACAGCGCTTCGATTTAATTGGATAGACCAAATAAATCAATTGATAAGCGATAACTGATTAATTACTAGACAAATTTCAGGCAAAAAAAACGCGGTATCAATTCTGATACCGCGAAGTCCTCTTGGGAGGGGGTTCTATAGCAAACGGCCACCGTGTTCGCTAATAGAGAAGTAGGACTGAAGTGTTAGGCAGACCCCAAATCACACAAAAGATCTGCCAAAACCCACGAGATAAATACTACTGTGGCCTGACCAAAATGGCAACTAAAAATTAATTAACAACTAACCTGTATGACCAATTAATGTGACCAATAAACAATTTACGGCTAGGACCTGTGTTGATACCAATAATTTGAGCCAAAAAAAACGCTCGGCCAAAGGCTACGAGCGTTTTTTGCAGTGCAGCTAAAGGCTGCATAATTGCGTATTAAGCGTTGGCTTTACGGCATGCATCCGTGATTGCTTGCCAGTTACCTTCAGCAACCCAATCCTTTTGACATACCCAAGTACCGCCACAAGCAATAACGTTTGGCAGCGCTAGGAAGTCAGCTTTGTTGTCAGCATTAATGCCGCCAGTTGGGCAGAACGTCATATCGCGGAAAACAGTAGAAACAGCTTTCAGGAATGGAATGCCACCGGCCAAAGACGCAGGGAACAACTTCACTTCGCGGAAACCAGCGTCGCGTGCCAAAGCAATATCAGCACAGTTAGCAACACCAGGAATCGCTGGTACGCCACAGTTAGCCAATGCTTCCAGCAATGCAGGTGTTACGCATGGGGTAACAATGTAGTCTGCTTTAGCTGCAATTGCTTGATCTAAAATTTTGGCATCAAGCACAGTGCCCGCACCAACAATCAAATCTGGATAAGCTTCTTTAATCGCTTTCATTGCATCAAGCGATGCATCTGAGCGCAGTACGACTTCAACAACGTTTAAGCCAGCTTCAGCCATAGCGCCAGCAATGTTCACGCCTTCTTCAACAGAGTCAGCTTGAATGATAGGCAGCAGCGTTTGGCCGTCCATCAGTTGAGAAAAAGATTTCATGGATGTTCCTAATTTATTCGTTATTACAGCGTTTATTACTTTTCTACAGCGTGTTGTTCAACCAGTGGGCCCATCTTATCCGCAAACGCTTGGCTCGGAATAATGGCACCACGATGTTGAATCACTTCGCCTGCAGCTGCGGCTGCTAGCTGAACAGATTCAGCGACACCGATACCGCTCATGCGGGCACCTAAATAGACGCCATTGAACGAATCACCAGCAGAGGTGGTATCAACCACAGTTTCTACCGGAGTGATGTCGATTTCACTCAACTCACCGTCACGAATACAGCAAACACTCTCTGGGCCATTCTTAACAACAAGCTCTTCGATGCCAAAGGCGCTACAGAAATCTTGGATTTTGCTAAACTCGGTGAAGCCATATAGCTGTTCAAGCTCTTCAATACCAGGCATAACCAAGTCAGACATGCGGAAAGCACGCTCAAACTGGATCTTCGCTTCGGTTTTATCGGCCCACATGCGTGCACGATAATTAGGATCAAAAGCGATACGAACGCCGGAGTCTTTTAGCTTGCGAAGCAATTGCCAGAAGATGTCGCGCTCGTTTGGCGTAATAACCGCCAACGAAATACCTGAGAAGAAAAACAGATCACCCATACACAGGTAACCAACATTTTCAGCAGATACAAATTGCATGATTTGACGAGCAGCAGAGTCGTTACGCCAGTAAGAAAAGCTACGCTCGCCTGAGTTATCAACAGAAATCATATACAGACCGGGCGCTTTACCTCGCACACGCTGAACCATATCGGTGTTGACATTTTCTTTTTCAAAAGCTGCGACCATCTCATCGCTCAACGGATCTTCACCAACTGCGGTGAAGAAATTGACGTTGAAGTCATTGAATGCGCGCTTTAAATAAACTGCGGTGTTGTATACGTCACCAGCATAAGACTGCTTGAGTAAACCATCGCTCGTACGCGACAGTTCAACCATACACTCACCAAATAAATAAACATTCTTCATAATTACGTTTTACGCTCCGCTGGTCTAAAACATCACCGGCAAAGGAATCAGAGACAAGATCAGCAGCAGAGGGGCTGCTGACAAACTAAGAAGGGGTAGCAAGCACCCCTTAATCATCGTGTTAACTGTCTTCAATGGTGGTTCTTGATGAACAAGACACCACCATTTTAGACCAAACTCAAGGTGTTGGCTTAAACGCCACGAACCTTGTCGATGCGAGCTTTTTCAACTGGGCCAATTGTGCCGCCGAAGAAGAACACAGCAAGCACACCCAGAGGTACAAATGCACCGATCAGAATGAAGATAGGGGTATAAGATACTTCAGCAATAATTGGTACGAGGAAGTTCAAGATGATAACCGAGAACACACCAACCATGCCGCCCATGCCGGCTAATGAACCAACAGACTTACCGCTGTAGAAATCACCCGGTAGTGTTTGGATGTTACCAATAGCAAACTGGAAGCCAAACAATACTAAGAATACAACACCCATGAACGAGTAAGCGGTATGTTCTACTGCAACAGTCGCAACCAAGCCCAAGAACATCAGCACAGAACCGATCACAACAGTACTCTTACGACCTTTATTGATGTCGCCAGATTTCGCAATGATCTTGCCTGAATAAATACCACCAGCAATAGAACCAATCGCAGCACCAACGTATGGGAACCACAGGAACATACCCAGTTCTTTTACATTGAAGCCATAAACTTTGGCGAGGTAGATAGGCATCCAACCAACGAAGAACCACCAGATTGGCTCTAAGAAGAAACGACCAATCAAGATAGAGTAAGTTTCACGGATGCGAAGCAATTGCCCCCAAGTCAGGCCAGGCTCTTCATCGCCACCAGCTGCTTCAGCAGGTTGACCATCAAGAATGTACTTACGCTCTTCGTCAGTTACCCAAGGGTGCTCTTTAGGACCAGCTTTGTTGATCAACAACCAAGGCACAATCCAAACGATACCGAAAGAACCCACTATCATGAAGGTGATTTTCCAGCCAAACGCAGCAAATAGCATCGCAATGAGTGGCGGAGCGATTACCGCACCAATTGATGCACCAGCGTTAAATAGACCCTGTGCTACAGCGCGCTCTTTAACCGGGAACCATTCGGCGTTACTTTTAACCGCACCAGGCCAGTTACCCGCTTCAGAGAAACCTAACGTTGTACGCAAGATTGCTAGAGACATGAAACCGCGTGCAAACGAGTGCATGAACGATGACAAGCCCCAGATACCAATGGCAAGAACGTAGCCAATACGTGTACCGATTTTGTCAAAAATCTTACCTGAAAATAGCTGACCTAATGCATAGGCCACCATAAATACGTTCAGAATTAGACCATAATCGCTATCGTCTAGACCGAGCTCGTGTGCAATACCTGCTTCGGTTGGCCACATAATGGACAACGCTGAGCGGTCAATATAGTTAATAACGGTTGCGGTAAAAATCAAACCGATAATTACCCACCGAAAACCCTTGATCTTCATGGTGTAAAAACTCCTAAGACTATTTTCAAGTAAAACAATTATTTACTGTATATTTTAGGACCTATAAAAGGCCCCGCATTTGTTGTTATTAATGCTGTAAAGTAGGGCTAGACGACTGAAAACATAACCAATAACCAACAGCCGAGCTAACCAATACTTCAAACGTACTGACCACAAATATACCACCTGGTCAGACAGATGACTCGTTATTGTGCAAATTAATTGGTAATACCACAATTAACCAGAAAAATTCACAACTTGTTTGATCTACTCCCAAATTGAAAGTTTGGGCAGCTTTGATAAGGCAAGTACAGCGTATGGCTGTATTTGCCTTCATATTTTATTTTACAGAGTTGTTTTTCAACACTGCGGTGTGTGGTCCTTTAACGCGCAGCTCGGTAACTTTAGGCTCACCGGTCTTTTCAAACACGTTGTTCACGATCGTCGTTTTAGGTTCGCCAACGGTATGCTCAACAATAACCGGAGCAGACGAAGCAAATTGGTTATTATCCAGAACCGAAACCTGAACGCCATGGAGCATTAAAGAAGCTTTCTCTTTATTACGCTTGCCGTTACCGACATCGCCGATCATGTTTTTGTTTAGAATTACGTGCGGACCAAATGTACTTTCGTCCGACCCACCTCGATAAACCTTAGCGATGGCGCCTTCTACTTTTTCAAAGCGGTTGTTATTAAGACGCACATATTCGGCGTTGTAAATACCGAGGTCATCTTGTTCTTTGTTCAGGCGAAGGATATCACCAGTGATATTGGAGAACACACTGTCGCTGATATCGATATAGTCTGCGAATGCGCGCGCACCAGAATCAAACACGTGGAATGAATGGTTGATATCCAAGTCTTTGACCGTCAAACCCTTCAAGCTTAAACGATAGTTTTTGTACATGCCCCATTTAGCAGTACGAATCATCGCGTTACCAGAATAGTCGGGGGCATCAACACCTGAGATATTCAAGCCTTCAAGCGCTAAGCTGCCATCATTGTGAATTTCAAACAAGCTAGAACCTTGGAAATTGATGGTTACTTTGCCTTTATTGGCAGCTTTCACAGAAATGGTTTTTGCTACGGTTATTTTGCGGTCTACATCATACTCACCGTCAGCAAGTACCAAAACGTCGCCAGACTCAGCCTTCATAACTGCGTCATAAATTGAACGTTCTGCCGGCTTAACCTTGATGACTTTACCTGATTCAAAAGCGACAACAGGTTCAGTTTTAGGGTACCAACTCGGGCCAGTAGCTTCTTTAGCAATAGGTTTCAAATCGAGCGAAGCGCCCGCTTTGAGTTTGTTCTTTGGAACGAGAAGGCCATGCTCATTGCGTTTCAACTCAACCTTGGCAACTTCAAAACCTTCTTTGATTAGAGGGTTCGCTACATTATTGCGAACGTTGCCTTTGAATTTGATGCCACTGATGTCATCAAAAGCAGCGAATGGGTCTTGACCATCGTCATTGATGATCAAGTTGTTTTGCATTGCAGAATCAACAGGCGCAGCCGAGCGCTCAGCATCTGCACCAGCGGCGAGCTGAATGTGCTCAACGTTGATCAGTGTATTGTTCTCAATCGTCGCATTTTTCACTTGGTGATAACGGTTGATCGGCGAATTCGGTACGCCGTTCATCACAGTCAATCCGCTACCAAAGCGATAACCGGTCAAGCCTTCCATGTAGTTGTTACGCAAGGTTTGATCGGCGTTGATGACGCGCGGGCCACCGGTGTGGTCAACACCATTACCAAAGAACACGTTGCCTTCAATCAAGTTGCCATTGCCGTGACGCATCGTCAGGGTGCCACGTGATTCGAAGAATACGTTATTGCGAACGGTATTTTTACCACTCTTAATCGAGATAATTTCCACTTCACCGTCACAACGGTCGAAGTAGTTATTCTCAACCGTAGTTAACGAATCATTTAACGAATGGTGACTGGTACCAATACGAAGGGTTTCACCGCCGTTTGAGCCAAACGTAGGACGTGGACCAAAATAGTTATGGTCAATACGGTGGTGGTTTTGTTGATGCGCTTTGGCATTCAAACGAACGGCCAAAGTAACACCTTTATTGCGCTTGCCTTCGAGGTGGTTGTGATCAAAACGGTTATGTTTGCCATACATGCCAACCCAATAATCACCTTCAAAGCGATCAGGGTTGCTGTAATTGTCGATAACCACTTCGGTCACGCGAGAGTGAGATGCAAAAGCATCTTTATCTTTACGGAATGAGATGACTTCACTGCTTGGCGTGAAACCATTTTTGAATACGAGGCCGCTTACCATCAAGTATTCGCCAGCCAGTCGTAGATTCGACTGACCAGTTAAAAATACGTTACCTTTTTTCTCTGCTGTCAGCGTAATAGGCTGTTTCTTTGTGCCCTTAGCTTCAAACAAAATTTCAAAGTTCTGCCATTCGCCATTGGCCAATACGACAGTATCACCAGGCGCAACCTTGTTGATGGCTTGCTGGTATTCATCTTGTGTCTTTACAAGCCAATCTTTAGCTTGAACGGAGAGTGAAGAAATAGAAAAAATAAATGTAGAAAGGAGGATAACACAGCGGAATATAGCAGTATTTTTATGCATCGCCGGACTCTTATTTGATAAGTAATAAAAGGGGAAAAAGCTCCATCCTTGGAGCTTTATGAGTTCCCGAAAGGTGACTTGCGTCCCTTAGAACTGGTGTTTAACACTCACGAAGTACTTAGGGCCTGAGCTTGATACCAAGGTTGGGTTCTTGTTCGTACCACGAGTCATATACTGAGCTTCGTCAAAGATGTTCATTGCTTTGAATGAAACGCTAGTGTCGCTAGTCAGTTTGTACTTCATGCTGACATCAACATACTCAAACGGCATAACGTAACGATTCGCAGCAGCACCCGTGTTTGGCTGGTAGTATTTAGAACGGTACTTGTAGAGTACGCGAGCAGAGAAGTCTTCGTAATCCCAGTAAACAGAACCAGAGAACACGTGCTCAGAGAAGCCCCAGATATTGGCGGCATCAAAACCTTCAATACCTTGCTTACTTACATTACCTTCTGAATCGTAAGCTGTACCAAACGCGCCATCTTCGTTTTTGAAGTCAGAATCTGCGTAGTTGTACGAGCCTTTCATACCCAAACCACTTAACAAACCTGGCAGGTCTGCAAAGTGATGCTGAGCACTCAATTCAACACCCCAAAGATCACTTGCGTCGTCACCATTAGTAATGGTGTCAACTTCGATTGGCACTTCTACACCATCAATCGTGATGGTTTCATTCAAGATGGTGTTATCGAATGACGCTTCGAAACGCTTGTAGTAAATCGCGGTGCTGATCGCTGTATCTACTGATGGGTACCACTCCAACGAGATATCACCATTCCAAGACATGATTGGTTCAAGGTTCGGGTTATCACCGTCAACTGACGAAATCAGTTCAGCAATACTTTCATTTTCGTCGTCACCAGTACCCGTACTAATGATACGGCCAGCGCCCATGTCTTGCAGGTTAGGACGAGATAATGAACGATAAGCTGCAGTACGCAGTAACAAATCGTCAGCTAAGTGGAACGTGATGTTGGCACTTGGCAGGATTTCAGTTACATCGTTTTCAACTTTAACACGCTCGAGTTCACCATTGGTTTCAAGGCTAATCGCTGCGCCAGTTTCTTCGTCGTAATTAACGGTGTAATCATCACGCCAGCCACGTGAATCAATTTCAGTTTTAACAACGCGAACACCAGCATTACCAGTAACGTTCATGTCAAACATTTCAGTATCGATGTTGAACATGACATAAGCAGCCATCACGTCTTCACGGATGTCATCATCACCGGAACTGCGAGAGTCTTCCCAGTAGCCGTAATCTTCGAAGCTACCATCAGGGTTAACACGTGATAATTGGCCGAAACCACACTTACCATCAAAGCTAGCCCACTTGCCGCCTTCGAATGGTTCGCCATCTTCACTGTTCATCCAACGGTCGTTGTTCCAATCAGTGAAACAGGTATCAACCATACGCTCTGTCAGCGTCGTCTTCTCGTCAGCCGTCATAGTGTCGTCGTTGTATAGACGGTACTCAGAGCTGCGGTTGTCATCGCTAGTATCGTATTGCTCACCCGTATCAGGGTTAATATTGGCGGTACCATCAACATTATAAAGCGGGTTAACCAGTGCTACATCATCATCCATTTCGTTGGTCAGGTGTTGCTTCGAGTAGCGCACACCGGCCTTGATAGATGAAATGATGTCACCATCAACCAAGTAATCAACGTCAAATTTGACAGACTTGTGGGTATCCCAACGGTCATCCATTTCACGTTCAGTACGCGCATCATATGGATTCAACCATGAATCAGCAGTTGATGGATCAAAGGCCGTAGAAGAATCATAACCGGCTTCATCACTAGACAAACCATTGGCATCCAAGAAGCGTAGCTCCATGGTCCGAGTATTACGGTTGTCTAAGCTGTAGTTCCAATAATCGGCAGACTGCATACGCGACTTGTAACTAGTACGGTTACGAGTCGAGCGTGAATAGGCAACATCTAGCTCAAATTTCCAGTTGTCATCGTAGTAGTGCGCAACGTTAAAGCCGTAGCCGTTGTAACGCTCAACTTCATCACGATACAAACCTTGAGTTTCGAAACGAGACTCACCTTCACGATAAAGCAAGGTGCCGTCTTGGCCGATAACGTGGTCTGTTAAGTTACGACGGGCAGACTGAACGACGAAGTCGTGACGATCTTCCCAGTACTTATTTTTAGACCATGACATGTCAGCGTTGATATCCCAGGCATCGTTTGGAATCCACTGCCAAGTGGCAACGACTGCTTTACGGATATCTTCTTCTTCCATCTGACGGTAAGTCTGGCTAGAAGAGGTGTAGAAGACTGAATCTGGATCATATTCGTGAATGGAATCACGAATATCATTGTTCGAAGCGTAAGTGTTACCGTCTGCGTCGGTGATGCCTTCTTTATTCAGCATATCTTCACAGTCGTAATCACCGGTCGCAGATGGCGTATCAGTACCATCAGCAAAACGAGTACCACAGCCATACATAGTAGAGCTGTTCAAAACACTTTCTTCTGGGTTAGCAGAGTCGGTGCGTTGGAAACCAAGGGTATAGCCCATTGAGCCATAATTTTCAGTTTCAAACTGGTTTACGGTTGAGAAGGTAACCTTGTTACCAAAACCATTTTCATCGTGTTGGCGCGCAGTGTGTGAGTTATAGATACCCGTCAATTCGACGCTAGTTTTCTTTTTACCGAAATCAATAGGGCGCAGCGAGCTCAGCTCAATGGTACCGGACACACCACCTTCGACCAGGTCAGCTTGCTGTGATTTGTAAACAACAACCTTATTAACCAACTCAGAAGGGAATTTCTTGAAGTTAACCGCACGCGAGTAACCAGCACTGGTAACGGTACGACCATTAAAGGTTGAGTAACCTAAGAATGGGCCCATACCACGAATAGAAGTTTCTGAAGTACTACCTTTACCGCGGTGACCAGAGACAGAAGTGATGTTTTCAATAACATCAGAAATCGACAGACCAGGAAGGTCACCGAAATCCGCAGCAGCAATCGCATCAACAACTGCAGAGTTGGTACGCTTCTCATCAAGAGAGCGAGACATGGTCGCGCGCATACCAGAAATTTGAATGCGTTCAACGTCTTCAGCCGCAGGCTCCGCAGTCGCTGGGTCCGCTGGCGCTTCGGCAGCCAGAGCCGGAGCGGCAAAAGCTAACAGAGCCGAAGTCAGCAGCGTTTGCTTACTTAGCAAACCCACTTTTTGTTGCGCCAAAGCGCTGGTTATTTGGTTGAGTTTCACGATGTGTTTTCCCCACGTATTTCACGTTTGTATTTCTTATGTAGCACCAATAAAAACAGGGTGCTAACCAAGTGTTGTCAACTTAACCAAAAATTTACAGACCAGCAAACCATTTACGCTTACCAATGACCCAAATGTGATCTCAAGCAACTTTACCAATTGGTAATTCCAATAGACGTGCCAACCTTCAAATTTTGGTCACAAAATAATAGCGTTTGATCCCAATTTTTTTTACCAGTCCTTGTCTTTCTATCGACTCTATGTTGATTATGTGTCATACCAACGGCTAACCAATGCATATTAGGGATAACCAATGAAAAATCGGCGCTTATTTTGGCGCATCGTAGATCAAATCGAATCCATGATTAGCGGAGGAGATTTTCCTGCTGGCAGTCGCCTTCCGCCTGAAAGAGAACTTGCAGAGATCTTTGATGTCAGTCGCCCAACCATTCGAGAAGCAATCATTGCTTTAGAAGTTCGAGAGCGGGTCGAAGTGAAAACTGGCTCTGGCGTTTATGTTCTTGAGCAAAATAATCTTTCTAAAGCCGACATGGCCATAAGTGCATTTGAGTTAACCCAGTCTCGAGCGTTGATTGAAGGCGAAGTTGCAGCCCTTGCCGCCACCTCAATTACTGACGAAGAGCTCGCTGTATTGCACCGGACCTTGGTCGATATGGAACGAGGCGAGTACGCAGAAGAAGCCGATGAAGAGTTTCACCGCGTGATTGCTGTTGCGACTCGGAACGCCGCGATGCTGCGAACAGTTGAGAACCTTTGGAATCTGCGTGTTTCAAACCCGCAAATTGTGTCTGACTATGGCTCAGTCTGTGCAAAAAGCAATCAACATAAAATTTTGGATGAACACACGGCAATCTACAATGCCCTTAAAGGGCGCGATGCCGCAGCTGCACGCGCAGCAATGCACAAGCACTTTAATCGCTTAATTAACGCATTGTTTGATGCTCTAGAGGCGAAAGCTCTGGAAGAAGTGAAGCGTAAAGCGAGTGAGAAGCGTGGCCTATACTCGCTCGACGGTATCCTCCACCGTCCGACCTAAATCGTCAATAATTGAACCGGGCTTGTCCCGGTTTTTTTATGCCTTCATGTCGCGTTGCAACTCGCCATTTACAGCCTAAGTGAGCAACGTCAAAACCTACCGAAACAAACACCTTCTCGATCGCAAGTGCTCTGCCCAATTTTGCCAAACAACCCACATTGATGGTCAGCCAATTTTGGTCATGCTTACGACCAGAAAAAAGCCCTAATTCAAGGTGACTTTGCGCGGCCTTTAATCGTCATTACGCGAATTGGTTATATCTAAACCAAAAAAAAGCCTCTCGGGTTGAGAGGCTTTTTAACATCATCGATACAACCTAGGTGTTATTTACACAGGTTGTAAATGGCGACGATGTCTTCTTTAGTAACTGGGCGTGCGCCTGGCGTGGTATTCGCTTCTGGACCAGGGAACATACGAACAACGTCATCAGCCATTTCTTCAAACTTGTCCTCTGGAATACCTACATCAGACAAGGTCAGGTAAGCACCAGTTTCTTTAAGCCACTCGGTCACTTTAACAGACAACAGCTTGGCAGCTTTCACATCGTCTTGTTCAGTCACATCAAAACAACGACGTGCTAACTTCGCCCAACGAGCTGGCTTCGCATCTGCCATGTGTTCGAGGTACGCAGGGATCACAACAACCATACCGCGACCGTGTGGTAAGTCATAAATAGCACTTAACGGCATTTCAATGGAGTGCATTGGGATACAACCCATGCGTCCTAAGGCTTGAATACCAGACCAACCGAAGATAGAGCACAATGCCAACTGGCCACGCACTTCCAAATCTTCGAGGTTGTTAATGATTTTTGCGAAGTTTTCTTTCAAGCACAAAATCATGCCTTCGGTCTGGCGATCAGCAAACTCAGACTCTGCATCGCTTGATAGGTAGTGCTCGATCAAGTGAGAGAAAATATCAACACAGCTGTCTTGGGTCAGGCGCATTGGCACTGACTTGAGGATCTCTGGATCGACGATAGCAACTTTAGGAATACGGTAAGGCGAGCGAGAGAAGCTCTTTTCCTGAGTTTCAGCATTGCTGATCACACCACCAGCGTTACACTCAGAGCCCGCAGCAGAGATCGTAGGAATTGAGATGATTGGGAATGCACCTGTGTATTCACGCGGCACACGATCACCCAAGACAACGTAGTCCCAAGCGTTACCGCCAGAGAATGCAGTTGCTGAAATGTACTTTGAGCCATCAATAACGCTACCGCCACCAAGAGCGATTACCATATCGCACTCTTCGGCTTTGAAAATCTCAATGGCCTTATCAATTGTTTGAGCACGTGGGTTTGGCTCAATACCGGTGAATACTACAACGTCCAAGCCCGCAGCTTTGAGGGAGGCTTCTACACGATCGATAACAGGGTCTAGCGGGCTACCTTTGGCATAAGTCGCAACCATTGCTTTTTTGCCATAGGCTTTTGCAATTTCACCGACTTCGTCAATCCGGCCAGGACCATAAGTGAGCTTTGTTTGAAAGTTCCACTCAAATGGAGTCATTTTAAGTTCCTCAACATATAAAATTTTTATTTTATGGTTCAGACGTCATCGATGAAGCAGGTGATGTCTGGCTCTGGTTGTTCAAGCAAAAATCCGTTTTGCCACTGGTCTGACAGAATTTTTTTTCGTCTCGAATTTTAATCCGAAACTGTTAGACCGAACGTGTATTTAGTTGACTACAACCGCTTGCTTGCCAGTGACCAACACACTGCTTTCATCACAGTCTGATGTGTTAAGCACGGCGAGCGATAAAGCAAACAGTTCAAACCAAGTTAACACCGAAATGTATAACCAGATTGGAAAATTGTCAATCAAAGCAACCTTACCAGTTGGTAACAACATCACCCTTTTTGGTCATACAAGTAACCTGCTTGTTACAAATGTTGCTTTAAACTGAGCTAAATCAATTTTTGATGGCATGGCGCCCAGAAATTAGTCATTGGCAGCTAACAACTTTGCACCTACAATACATTTGTTTTTTCGAATATGTTTTTCGTTTTAACCGTTCAGTCCACGAAATAAACTGAGGCGGCTTGAGGTATCAATAGTGGGTATTTTTGAACGTTACTTATCTGTATGGGTTGGTTTATGTATTGCGGCGGGCGTTTTGCTCGGCCTTTATGTGCCCGCTTTGTTTGCCGCCATTGCGCGCATCGAGTTTGCCCACGTCAATCTGGTGATCGCCGTTTTCATTTGGGTGATGATTTACCCAATGATGGTTCAAATCGATTTTTCGTCCATTAAAGATATTGGTAAGAAACCAAAAGGCTTGGTATTAACGTTAGTGATTAACTGGCTCGTTAAGCCTTTCTCCATGGCGGCTTTGGGCTGGTTATTCTTCAACGTATTGTTTGTCGATTGGGTCGATCCACAATCGGCCAATGAATACATTGCTGGCATGATCTTGCTTGGCGTAGCGCCCTGCACCGCCATGGTTTTTGTCTGGAGCCAGCTTACCAAAGGCGATGCCAACTACACGCTGGTACAAGTTTCAGTGAATGACATCATTATGGTGTTTGCCTTCGCGCCCTTAGCTGCGTTGCTGTTGGGCGTATCAGATGTAGAAGTACCGTGGCAAACCTTGCTGCTCTCCGTTGCTTTGTATGTGGTACTGCCACTAATCGCCGGCGTATTAACCCGCCGCAAGTTAGAAAAAGCCAAAGACAATCATCGCCTAGACAATTTTCTTGCTCGGATCAAACCCTGGTCGATCACCGGCCTACTTGCCACGGTGGTATTGTTATTCGGTTTTCAGGCTGAAGTTATTGTCAGCCAACCTCAAACGATAGGCCTAATTGCGATTCCGTTATTAATACAAACTTACGGTATTTTCGCGATTGCTTATGCGGCCGCCAAATGGATGAAGTTGCCCCATAACGTTGCGGCTCCGGCCTGTATGATCGGCACTTCAAACTTTTTTGAATTAGCTGTCGCTGTGGCCATTTCGTTATTTGGTCTGCACTCAGGTGCCGCGCTAGCAACCGTGGTTGGCGTTCTAGTTGAAGTACCAGTGATGTTATCCTTGGTTGCATTCGCCAACCGAACGCGCCATTGGTTTAATTAAATGAACCATAAAAAAGCCCCGCTTGGCGGGGCTTTTAATCATATTCTTAACTCGTTTATCTAGCGTTATTTTTTATATATTCCTCAAAACGGAATATCGTCGTCAAAATCAACTGAAGGCTCAGCACCACGTGGCGCCGGTTGTTGTGGCGCTTGTTGACGAGGGGCTTGACCACCAACTGGAGCAGCTTGTGGCGCGCCGCCATAATTACCGCCTTGGTTATCGCCTTGATTCTGATAACCACCCTGTTGAGGTTGTTGCGCCATTGGTTGACCCATACCCGGAGCTTGGCCACCTTGGCCGCCGCCAGTACGACCACCCAGCATTTGCATTTGGTCGGCAACGATTTCTGTCGAGTAGCGATCTTGACCGTTCTGATCCTGCCACTTACGCGTTTGCAATTTGCCTTCAATATAAACTTGCGAGCCTTTACGCAAATATTCGCCAGCAATTTCACCTAAACGGCGGAACATAACCACGCGATGCCATTCTGTTTTTTCCTGCTGCTGACCTTGCTGATCTTTCCAGCTTTCTGAGGTCGCAACGGTAATGTTGGCAATCGCGTTACCATTTGGCATGTAGCGTACTTCTGGATCTTGCCCAAGGTTGCCTACCAAAATAACTTTATTGACGCCACGTGTGGCCATACTAATTCTCCTTCAACTCTGCCGCTGGGGCACTAATCAACGCCATCACGCGTTGAGCATCAAATTCTTGTTTGTAAACTTTCAGGTAAACAATCTGCTCTTCTGGCACATAAACGGCCTCGGCAACGCCTGGTTGCTGCATTAATTGTTCAAACCAATTGTCATGACATTGGGTCACGGCAAAATTTACTGACTTGAGATGATGGCGATGTTGCAAACCTAATGCAAACAAAGCCCACAATAATAACGCGATCAACATCGCAATAAATACGGCTTCACGCCCCTGCCATTGCAGCAAGCTACCGGCAACAACACCGCCAACAAAAGCTCCCGCAAATTGGCAGCTGGTAAAAATCCCCATGGCACTACCCTTTTGCCCGGGCGGTGCAAAGAGGCTCACCATGCTGGGTAAACCCGCTTCAAGATAATTAAAGCCCGCGAAAAACAATACCGCCGCGAGCAGTAGCCAATAGCCCACGGGTGTTGTCATTAGCAAGACGCAAGCAGCCGCCATTAATAGCGCAGAAACAATCAAGCCAGCTTTGATCTGACCACGAGCATTAAACAACTTCATCATTGGTATAAGCAACAAGAAGCTAACGAACAACACAGGTAATAAGGTCTGCCACATGCCACTGGCATCGGCGACCGATGGCATCAGTAAACTAGGTAGTACAGTAAACACGCATGTCATGCAGAAGTGGATGGCAAAAATGGCACTGTTGAAACGCCATAACTGACGATCACCAATTAATTTTCGCATGAAAGCCCAGCGCGCAGAGGTATCTCCCCGAGGCGCACTCGTGGTCGCATTTGGCACCCAAAAACGGATCACTAACATTGCCAATAGCGACAACAAAGCGGTAAACCAGAACAGACCTGACAAGCCAAATGGCGCCGCAATCACTGGCCCCAATATGATTGCTACCGTGAACGACAAGCCAATAAAGACACCAATAATTGCCATCACTTTGGGGCGTTGTTCGTCGCTGCTCAGATCAGCGGCCAAAGCTAACAATGCACTGGAAATGGCGCCGGCACCTTGCATCGCTCGACCAATGGTGACCCAAACAATGTGATCGGCCAGTGCAGCCATGACACTGCCACCTGCAAAAACTAGTAGGCCTAAATAGATCACCGGCTTTCTGCCAATGCGGTCAGATAGGTGACCCATGGGGATTTGTAAACAAGCTTGCGTCAGGCCATAAATGCCGATCGCTAAGCCCATCCAGAAAGGCGTGTAGCCGCCC
The DNA here is from genome assembly GCF_019457915.1 of Neiella holothuriorum. Lineage (GTDB taxonomy): Bacteria > Pseudomonadota > Gammaproteobacteria > Enterobacterales > Neiellaceae > Neiella > Neiella holothuriorum. Next base: position 16,546 of record NZ_JAHZSS010000001.1, on the reverse strand, counting down.
AGCTCAGGACCATATATGGCAAACACTGGCATGATCATAAATAAGCCAAGCATTCGGGTTGCGAATACTCCGGCCAGTCCAATGGCAGCTTTGCGCTCTGTGGCAGTTAATCCCATGCGATGAAAGTCAGACGATCAGCGAAAACAAAGTGGCCGATTCTAGCACGGCCTGCAGGCAACTTCATCGTACAAACGACTCTCATTTACGAATCTAAAAAAGATCTGATAAGGCACTGATCATCGTTGCAGATTGTGCGATTCTATAGGGCTTTGGTGCAGAAAAACTGAGCGGACAATGGATTCCATTGACATTCGTGGGGCACGAACCCACAACTTAAAGAACATTAACCTAACCATTCCACGCGACAAACTGGTGGTGATCACCGGTTTGTCTGGCTCGGGTAAGTCATCGCTCGCGTTCGACACCTTGTATGCAGAAGGTCAGCGGCGCTATGTCGAGTCGCTGTCAGCGTACGCCCGCCAGTTCTTATCATTAATGGAAAAGCCCGATGTGGATTCCATTGAAGGTCTGTCGCCGGCAATTTCCATCGAGCAGAAATCAACCTCCCATAACCCTCGCTCGACGGTTGGCACCATTACTGAAATTTACGACTACTTGCGCTTGCTGTTTGCTCGCGTTGGTGAGCCTCGTTGTCCGCACCACGACGAGCCACTAGCTGCACAAACCGTGAGTCAAATGGTGGATCATGTGCTTGAACAGCCTGAAGGCAGCAAACTCATGCTGCTTGCGCCTATCGTCAAAGAGCGCAAGGGTGAGCACATTAAAACGCTCCAAAATCTGGCCGCTCAAGGCTTTATCCGAGCACGCGTCGATGGCGAGATTTGCGATCTGTCCGATCCACCAACGTTAGAGCTTCATAAAAAGCACACGATTGAGGCTGTGGTTGACCGTTTTAAAGTGCGAGAAGGGCTCGAATTACGCTTAGCCGAATCATTTGAATCTGCGCTCGACTTATCAGGCGGCACCGCCACTGTGGTGAGCATGGATGATGACAGCGTTGAGTTAGTATTCTCCGCTAACTTTGCTTGTCCGGTTTGTGGTTATTCCATGGCTGAACTTGAGCCGCGAATCTTCTCGTTCAACAACCCAGCTGGCGCTTGCCCAACCTGTGATGGTTTGGGCGTTCAACAGTATTTTGATAATGACAAAGTCGTGCCCAATGGTGAGCTCAGCCTCGCCGGCGGCGCGATCAAAGGCTGGGATAAGCGCAGCCTTTATTATTTCCAAATGCTACGTGCTGTTGCCAATCACTTTGACTTCGATCTTAACCAACCGTTTGATGAACTGGCTGAAGACGTAAAACAAGTGGTGCTGTTCGGTACCGGCAAGCAAAAAATAGAATTCCAATACGTTAATGATCGCGGCGACATTGTGGTTCGCAATCATGCCTTCGAAGGCATCATTCCCAACATGGAACGGCGTTACAAAGACACCGAGTCCGCTGCCGTGCGGGAAGACTTGTCAAAATACATCTCCAGCCAATCGTGTAATAAATGCGGCGGTAGCCGATTGCGCGAAGAAGCGCGTCATGTCTTTGTCAGCAAAACCACTTTGCCAACCGTGACCGAAATGGCCATCGGCGACTGCCTCCGCTTCTTTGATGAATTAGAGCTTGAAGGTCAGCGCGCACAAATCGCTGAAAAAATACTGAAAGAAATTCGTGATCGCCTAAAGTTCTTGGTCAATGTTGGGCTCGATTACCTAAACCTGTCACGCTCTGCCGACACCCTTTCGGGCGGCGAAGCTCAGCGGATCCGCTTGGCCAGTCAAATCGGCGCCGGCCTTGTGGGCGTCATGTACGTATTAGACGAGCCCTCTATTGGCCTGCATCAGCGCGATAATGAGCGCTTACTAGCCACACTTAATCATTTACGAGATCTAGGCAATACCGTCATCGTCGTTGAGCACGATGAAGATGCGATTCGCGCAGCTGATTATGTTATTGATATTGGTCCGGGGGCCGGCGTTCACGGCGGTGAAATCATTGCTCAAGGCCAAGTGGATGACATTAAAAATACCCAAACATCCCTCACCGGTGATTACCTGTCTGGACGCAAGCAAATTACCATTCCCGCTGAGCGTCATCAGCCCGATGAACGCTGGATTGAATTGTCAGGCGCAACAGGTAATAACCTCAAAAATGTGAATGTTCAACTGCCCGTTGGCTTGATGACCTGTGTCACCGGCGTATCGGGCTCAGGTAAGTCGACGCTCATTAACGACACGCTATTTCCAATCGCTCATAAAATGCTTAATGGTGCGGCTGGCGATGATGTCGCGCCATACAAATCAATTAATGGTTTGGAATACCTCGATAAAGTCGTCGATATTGATCAAAGCCCAATTGGCCGTACCCCGCGCTCCAACCCAGCGACATACACAGGTATTTTCACACCGATTCGCGAGCTATTTTCGGGAACTCAAGAAGCGCGTTCTCGCGGTTATAAACCAGGCCGATTCTCCTTTAATGTCAAAGGTGGTCGTTGCGAAGCTTGTCAGGGCGATGGCGTCATTAAGGTAGAAATGCACTTCCTGCCAGATGTCTACGTTCCTTGCGATGTTTGTAAAAGTAAGCGTTATAACCGCGAAACATTAGAGATCAAATACAAAGGCAAAAGTATCCATGAAGTGCTGGATATGACGGTGGAAGATGCTCGTGAATTCTTCGATGCGATTCCGGCCGTCGCTCGAAAATTACAAACGCTAATGGATGTTGGCTTGTCTTACATTCGTTTGGGGCAATCGGCTACCACGCTGTCGGGCGGTGAAGCACAACGGGTTAAGCTATCGCGTGAACTGTCGAAACGCGACACTGGCCGCACCCTATATATACTGGATGAACCAACAACCGGCCTGCACTTCCATGACATTCAATTGCTCTTGACCGTGCTACATCGTTTGCGCGATCACGGTAATACCATAGTCATTATTGAGCACAATCTTGATGTTATTAAAACCGCAGATTGGATTGTTGATTTAGGCCCGGAAGGCGGATCCGGCGGTGGCACAATCTTGGTTTCAGGATCACCAGAAACAGTCACTGAATGCCAACAGTCTCACACTGCCCACTTCCTAAAACCATTGCTTAAATAAGTATCTACACCACCGGCGCAATCTCTTTGCGCCGGCCTTATATCCTCTTCTGCACTTACATTTTATTCAAATACACTGAGTCGTTTAATTACACACAGCAACCAGTTGATTTCTTGCCTATATTTAAAGCTCTTCGAATTTCGATTAATCAGGAGCAAACGATGAAACATTGGACGCTAATGGCAGCTGCATTGCTAAGTTTTATGATGGTGGGCTGCAGTTCCCCCAAGGATGAAATGCAAGAAGCCGAAGCTGAATTCACGCAAGAAAAAACCAAGACGCTACAAGAATACAAAGAATGTGTTGATGCATCAGACGATGAGCACGAGCTTAAGAAGTGTGAAGCCTTACTGAAAGCCGTTGAGGCCGTAGAAAATAAATAGTCAGAGTAAATAAACAGCGGCCTGAATGTATTCAGGCCGCTTATGTTTATCTGTTAATGAAGTGCATTTGCAAGCTGTAGTTCTGTTAAATCCAGCGGTGCAGATGTGCTTTTGTTTGCTAAATCAACATCCAGCCACAACTCTTTGCGATCGACTGGAGCCGAAGCTGGCAACATCGGATTAGCAACATTAATGACGGTACGTTCCGCTAATCTTACTTTCGCCAATGCATTCTCAATTAACGGGTGGCTGTAGAACCAATCATCGAAGCTGCCATCGGCAATGGCAATATCAAACGCTCGCTCTAAGTCTTGCGCCAACGCCTCATTTTCTTTTGAAGTAAACAAGTACATAGCCGATGGGTAGACCATCAATAAATTTGGCTCAACCGTTAGGTTCAATTCTGGGCGACTAGCAACTTCAGTGTAAGGTTCGTGAATGGCACGCGGGAAGTAATCAAAACGCCCCCCTTCTAACATGTAAAACAGGCTGGCGTACTTCGTTGGCTTCACCATCGGGATACCCGCCTTTTCAAAAATTGGCGTGCTGCCCCAGAAACGACCTTGGCCCGCAGTCAATTGCTTTAACTGTGACAAGCTTTGAATGTTGTTGAAGCGGTTCTGATCGCCATTACGAATAATGAACACGCGATGACCCAACATGCCCTTAAGCACAGGAATGCGAATAGGACGCAGATCGCGTTCAAGTTGTTCATTGGTCGATATCGCGGCAAACGATAAATTGCCACTTTGGATCTCGGAGATTTGACGACTAATCACCATTGATTTGGCCTCAGTTGGGACAAAATCATAGTTATGATCAATCTTAGAAAGTAAGAACTTAACTAGTTCTACCTGATATTTATCTTTAGGTACTTCAGTTGGAATATAACGAATGGTCGCTGCACTAGCCCATGCACTAACCATTAGTAAGCATACCAACATGACAGCAGAAGTTGTTTTTTTATAGATACTCATATTAGTCACATCTCAAAATCAAAGTCGTGAGCATCCATGCGATGAAAATGGTTATACCAATAACAACTAACCAAGAAAAGAATAGCTGTCATTCCAACTCAAAAAACCTTACATAGATCATGTAAAGCTTGGTTAACCAAGTCACTACAACTCTCAAATAACCCTATGAAAACAGTGTATAAAGCTATTTATATTTAGCTTGAGCTGAGCGTAGCAAAAGCGATGTAATAAAAATGCGATAGAGGCAGCCCTATTTGGCCTCTGATGTCATCGTTATTGGCCTGACCAAAGATAAGTTTTCCCGCCATTTAAACTCAAATTTTGCTTCAAATTCCTCTGCCAAATACAGCCCCCTCCTCCCTTCTAGCCTCCAACGTAACCTAATGTAACAGCCGGAAACACAAGGTAACCAACCGTTTTATATAGCAAAACAGCCATTCACCTCGCTTCACCTTGAGCCATAAAAATTTAGAGTGTGGTCAGCGAATCAAGGCTGCTAAGACGGCCACAACATTCGAAATTGCCTGACCACACGACTCAGCATAGGCAATTTACAGCATCACATATACGTTCATTGGCAAGTCGCCAACGAACACAAACTGCAACGCCCATAAAATGATTTAAGAAGCAAAACGAGGAGCCCTTTCAAGCTGATACTGAAGATGACTAGAACGCAACTAAGCATTTGTTAGAAAGATAAAAAACAAACATTAATTTTGTGACTGCGTTGTAGTTTGCGAGCTTTCAGAACAGCCGGGGTGAACTATAGTTTAGCTACCTTAAGCGGAGGAAGCTTATATCCATGTCTGCCCAAGTTCTCGAATTAAAAGCCCCCGTTAGTGGGGTTGTTATCCCACTAGAGCAAGTTCCTGACCCTGTATTTGCCCAGAAAATGGTAGGAGAAGGGATCTCCATCGATCCTACCAGCCAACAGCTAATGGCGCCTTGCGACGGAAAAATCATTCAAATTCATCCAGCTAAGCACGCTGTCACCCTACTTTCTGACTGCGGCATCGAAGTATTAATGCACATCGGTCTCGACACCGTAATGCTCAAAGGTGATGGTTTTTCACCAGCGGTCGCCGAGGGCGATCAAGTAAAGCAAGGCGATCTGCTGATTGAATTTGACGCCGACAAAATTGCCCTTGCCGCGCGTAGCCTCATGACCGAAATCATCATTACTAACGGTGATAAAGTGGCCCGCTACCAGTTTACTTCTGGCAACGTGGTTGCCACTCGCGACACGTTAATGACGCTGCAACTCGGAACGCCTGAGTCGACCGATGAAATCGATCAAGAAGGCTTAACCAAAGAAGAAGTGTCAGACTGGATTAGTATTCCAAACCCTACGGGCATTCATGCTCGCCCCGCGGCAGCCCTTGCCGCCGAAGCCAAGGTATTTCAAGCCCGTATTCAACTCGAGCGCGATGGCCAAACAGCCGACGCTAAGTCTGTTGTGGCACTGATGGGACTCAACGTCAAACTCGGTGAAAAAGTACGAATTGTAGCCAAAGGCCGCGATGCCGATGAAGCCGTAGACGCGCTCACAACAGCCATATGTGATGGCTTAGGCGAAGATGTCTCGGCATCTCCGGCCAGTCAAATAGAAGAGTCAATTGAAGTTGAAGAAGAAGTGTCGTTGCTTGCCAAAACCAGTAGCGATCCGAATATCATGCTCGGTATTGCAGCCTCACCAGGCATTGCTATTGGTACCGTCCACCAGCTTCAACATGAACAATTAACCTTTGACGAGTTAGCGAACAATAGCGACGCCGAACGTTCTGCCTTAAGTGATGCCATTGAACGTGCTCGCGCTGATCTAAAAACCTTACAAACCAAGCTTCAGGCAGAAGGAAATATCAGTAATGCTGAAATTTTCGCTGCTCACCAAGAGCTACTCGAAGATCCAGCCATTTTCCAGCAGGCTAAGAAAGCGATAAAAGAAGGCAAATCAGCCTCCTACGCTTGGCATAAATCCGTACACGAACAAATCAAAATACTCCAAGCCGTTGATAGCGATGTCATTGCTGGCCGCGTGGCAGACTTAGAAGATGTCTGTAACCGCGTACTAAAACAATTACTTGGAATATCCGAAGCCGACACCGAACTTGCCACCAACACGATTGTTGTCGCCGAGGATCTAACACCATCAGATACCGCCAACTTAGATCGCACCAAGGTGATTGGTTTCGTTACCACCTTAGGTGGTGCTACATCACACGCCGCGATACTTGCTCGCTCAATGAACTTGCCAGCATTGGCCGGTGTTGATCCCCAAGTTTTGACTTTAGAAGAAGGTCGTCAGGTTGTGCTTGATGGCGAAGCTGGCACTTTGAACATTGCTGCAACCGATCAACAAATTGAAGCACTGAAAGCCAAACAACAACAACAGGTTGAGCGTCAACAAAAAGCCAAAGCCCACGCCCATGACCTCGCGAAAACAAACGATGGCCACCACATCGAAGTTGTCGCCAATATCGGCAATGTCAAAGATGCCGTTGAAGCGGTGAAGCACGGCGCCGAAGGCGTTGGTTTATTGCGCAGCGAATTCTTGTATCTCGACCAAGCAACCGAGCCAAACGAAGATCAGCAAGCTCAGGTCTACACAGAAATCGCCGATGCATTAGGCTCGGATAAACCACTTATCGTTCGCACATTGGATGTTGGTGGCGACAAGCCATTACCTTATTTGCCAATGCCTGCAGAGGAAAACCCTTTCTTAGGTGAACGCGGCATTCGAATCGGTCTTAATCGGCCTTCCATGCTGAAGCGTCAAGTTCGCGCTATTTTACGCGCACATGGCCATGCCAAACTGAAAATCATGTTCCCCATGATTGCCACACTGCCTGAATTGAAAGCAGCCAAGCAGTTGGTTCAAGAAGAAGCCGCCGATCTCGGTATTAGCGGTGTTGAAGTCGGCATCATGGTAGAAGTGCCATCAACCGCTGTATTGTCTGAACATTTTGCCGCTGAAGCTGACTTCTTTTCGATTGGTACCAATGATTTAACTCAATATGCCTTAGCAATGGATCGCGGTCACCCGAAACTCGGCTGGCAAGTCGATGCGCTCGATCCTGCGGTACTGCGGTTGATTAAATTGACCGTGGATGGCGCCAATAAGCATGGTAAATGGGTCGGCGTTTGCGGCGGTGCCGCCAGCGACCTGCTCGCCGTACCGGTACTTATTGGCCTGGGGATCACCGAGCTGTCCTGCAGCGTCCCTGCCATTCCTGAAGTCAAAGAGCTCATTCGAAACAGCTCGCTGGCGGAATGTCAGGCTCTGGCCGAACAAGTTTTGCAACAACCTGATGCGGATGCCGTCCGCGCCCTATTACAACAGCAGTAAACTAATTTAAAACTATAAGTAAGGAACGAAACATGAGTGCTTTTACCAATGCCTTTGGGGCATTACAAAAAGTCGGCAAATCGCTAATGCTCCCCGTCTCGGTGCTGCCTGTTGCAGGTATTCTGCTGGGTGTTGGTGCAGCTAACTTCTCGTGGTTACCGGATATTTTATCGCAAATCATGGCCGCTTCTGGTGGCGCGATTTTCGGAAACCTCGCACTACTTTTTGCCATTGGCGTTGCCCTAGGCTTCACCGAAAATGATGGTGTATCGGCCTTGGCCGCCACCGTTGGCTATGCCGTGATGCTGGCAACCATGGGCGTGGTTGCCACTGCTATGGGCGTTGAAGGCCTAGAAGTGAAACAAATCATGGGCATTGACTCCATTGAGACCGGGGTCTTTGGTGGTATTTTGATCGGCGGTGTATCAGCAGCGGTATTCAACCGTTTCTATCGCATTCAGCTGCCATCATATCTCGGCTTTTTTGCCGGCAAACGTGCAGTGCCAATTATCACCGCTTTCGCCGCTATTTTACTGGGCATAGTGATGGTTATTATCTGGCCTCCAATTGGTGGCGCCATTAACACCTTCTCCCATTGGGCTGCAGAGCAAAGCCCTGCCACCGCGTTTGGTATTTACGGCCTCATTGAGCGTTCACTCATTCCGTTTGGCTTGCACCACGTTTGGAACGTGCCTTTCTTCTTCGAAGCCGGTTCTTGTACCAACTTGGCGGGTGAAGCTCGCTCGGGTGTACTGACTTGTTACCTTGAAGCCGATGCCGCAACCCGCGCAACAGCCACCAATCACTTTGGTCAGTTGGCTGGCGGTTACATGTTCAAAATGTACGGTCTTCCTGCTGCTGCAATTGCGATCTGGCATTGTGCTAAGCCAGAGAACAAAGCAAAAGTTGGCGGCATCATGGTGTCAGCCGCACTCACATCATTCTTAACAGGTATTACTGAACCAATTGAGTTTTCTTTCTTGTTCGTAGCACCTGTACTTTATGCTATCCACGCAGTGCTCGCAGCAACAGCATATGTCGTAACCAACACGCTGGGTATGGTGCACGGCACCTCATTTTCCCACGGCTTGATTGACTTCCTCGTGCTGTCTAGCAACTCTGAGAAGTTCTTCTGGTTCCCGGTTATTGGTTTGATGTACGCCGCCGTGTACTACACCGTTTTCCGTGTGGTGATCACCAAGTTCGACCTTAAAACACCAGGCCGAGATGATGACGAAGTAGCCGTCACTAGCGATTCAAGTGAAGATGGTTTTGCTCGCGACTTAGTACTGGCTTTTGGTGGCGCAAGTAACATTGCGAGCTTGGATGCCTGTATTACCCGCCTTCGTGTTGGCGTTAATAATCCTGCTGCTGTCGATCAAGCCAAACTCAAAGCTATGGGCGCTGCCGGTGTTGTTCAAGTTGGTAATGGCATGCAGGCTATTTTTGGCCCTCAGTCCGAAAATCTTAAAACCGACATGGACATCTACCTGAAAAGTGGTGGCAATGCAGAGCTTACTGCGCCCGTAGCAGCGGCACCAACCAGTGCCGCGCCGGTTGCCGATGAGCCGGTAGACGTCACTGCCGATGTGGAAGCTGCCGTTGCGGTTTGCGTAGAAACCTTTGGCGGTGCAGATAACATCGAAAAGGTAACGCGTTGTGCGACGAGTCGCATTCGCTTGCTGTTAAAGCAACCTGTTGATGTTGACCCTGACACAGTCAATCTACCATTGGCAAAAGCAACCATGAAGGTACAAGGTAACCTTTACCATATTTTGGTTGGTGATTACGCCGAAGCTTATGAAATCGCGATTAACAAACTTCGCGACCAATAAGATAAAGTAGAAAAAAGCCCGCTTTTGCGGGCTTTTTTTTGCTTCGATTTAGCTAACGAACATTCTTGCCGTTGTTTTGACAATCGTGCTCGGCCCACTCTTCCTGATAATCCTCAAGATCTTGCTCCAGCTGGCGTTGATCAATCGGCTGCTTTTTTAACTTCTTAATGGTTCGGTTCATTTGCTTTGCTAGGTATAGACATTTTCTATCCATCCCAGCAGATGTTTCATAAAGCGGCTGCTCTTTAGCGTCCACGCCAACGAGCAGGCAAAGCATACAAATGATTAAGATTGGAAAGGCGTATTTCATGATGATTTTCTCTCCTTGAAAATCGAGTGAACTAGAACCTTAACGGTAGACCCATGTCTAATTTTTGCACAGGCAGCTTTAATTGCTCGGTCGAATTTGATATTCCTAACGGTTCCCTCGCAGCTTTTTAAAAGCTGGCTTTTTGTGGCAGCTAACGGACCTAATCGCTATTAGAGGCACACCTATGGCAACAACGGTTGAACGTCGCTTTGCGGCTCAGCAAATATCGTTACAAAGCTTGAACGTAGCGCAACGCTCTGCGTTTAATGCTCTTGAGTCTGAAGGGTATGGTTTGTTATTTATTCGTTCGACGACAGGTGGGAAAGTTGCGATTTGCAGTAGCGGGCAATCTTTTGCGACCATTGATGAAGCGGGCCAACTAGACACTTGCCCTAGCGTAGATTTACGGCAAGGCTAAACAACACCTCCCTCGGCTTTACCTTCTTTTCTAGCTCTCAAGCACTCAATATCAAGCGCGATTTCTATTAGCTCGAGCCTGTGATAGCTCGACTAAATTAGGCGCAAATTCAGTTTGTTGGCCCCATTTTTGACTAGTGCCAGAGCGGCGCACCGGCACTTGATTGAGAACAATACCGAGTATGGGGGCATTCACTTTACGCAGCCGATCGAGTCCGGCCTTAACGCCAGCTCGTGACGTTTGCTCCGCTTTAACGACATACAACAACTTATCGGCTACCGTCGAGACTACCTGAGCGTCACTCACGGCCTGAATCGGGCCAGTTTCAATAATAATGCGATCATAGTGTTCGCGCAGGCCGTTAATAAGCACCTTGAACTTGTTTGATGACAGGTAGTTAAGCGGATCGCTGGTCGGCTTGCCGGCGGGCATAACATCGATATCTAATTCGCTCGAATGATGAATACAAGCACCAACCTTATGAGAACGCGATAAGACATTACTCAAGCCAGGCATGGTCGGCTCTATATCAAGCATGGTGTTAATGGACGGGCTGCGCATATCGGCGTCAATGAGCAATACCTTTTCGATCTCACCACATGAAATAGCCAACTGAATAGCGACCGAAGACTTACCCTCACCCGGCAATGTTGAGGTGATTGCCGCAAGTTGATTGCGACCGCCACTCAACTGCAAGCGAGTACGTAAACCATGAATGGCTTCACTGAAGTAGCTATCTTCCAGTAATGCTTGCACTGGCGAGCGTTTTTTCAGTTTGACCACGGGTAATTCGATGAGTACATCGAGACCTAACGATGTTTCAACCTCGGCGCCTTTGCGTATAGCCCCGCCGAGTAAACTTCGGGCGAACACAATTAAACAGCCGAGCATGCCACCCAATACCACCGCAATCATCAAAATCATCACCTTGCGAGGCTTAAATGGGTAAATAGGAACGATCGCTGGATCGATTAAACGCGCGTAATTATGTTCGAGATCTTCCGTCGCTTTAGTTTCTTCAAAGCGCGTCAGAAAAGTATCGTAAAGCTTTTGGTGGGTTTCCACTTCGCGCTGCAACTGAGTAAATTTAGCTTGCACATTACTCAGGCGTTGATAAGTAGCTTTGGTACGCTCAAAGGCATTTTCTAAACCGCGCTCTTTGAGTTGCGCAGCTTGGTACTCGTTTGCCATGGTAGAGCTGATTTGGGTTAGCAGCTCCGTTAAGTTGTCATCTACCGCTTTTTGCTCTGCCGCCAACGCCGTCCGTTTGGGGTGTTTAGGCCCGTAGCGTTTGGCGAGCTCAGATTCGCGCAAGCGTAGCTCAAGTCGTTTATCGCGAATACTCTTGATGGACGGATGCTCGCGCACGCTTTCGATGGCCAATAAATCCATCACATCATTTTTGCTGTATTCCTGTACCAAGCCACTGAGTACGCTAATTTCTTCTGACTTACGTCTCGCTTCAATGATTTGTGATGACGTCTGATTTAGCTCCTGACTGACTAAACCAAGAATACCCGAGATATCAATCAGATCTTCAGTTTTTCGAAATGCCGATAACTCTTGTTCGGCTCGCAAAAGGTTGGCCCGTTGCTCTTCGAGCTGTTCCAGTAACCATTGCGACGTTTGCTCGGTCATCTCACTTTGTGAATCGCGATGATAATCGATATAGGCGGCAACAATGCCATTGGCGACGCCCGCAGCTAATTTAGGATCGTAGGCATCAAAACTAATTTGAATAATTTCACTATCGCGCACCGGCGCGACCGACAAACGAGCGCGGAATTCAGCTTCTAGCCACTGGGTTGTGACCGGCCACTCGAGTTGCGACATCAGTGACTCTTTGCCGGTGAAATAGCCTCGCCAGTATTCAAACACGCTTGGTTGGCGGTAAGTAAATTCGGGATGCGTGTGTAGCGACATTTGCGCAATCACTTTTTGCGCAATCGCTCGTGATTTAAGAAGCTCGACTTGAGTACTCATGTGGGAGGAGCTTCGCTCATCAATCACATAGAGCTGCTCAATCGCCACAACATTTGATTTTTGGCCGCCAATTTGAACGTTGGCGCTCGTCCGATACATTAAGGCTAATGACTTAACATAAATCACCGCCAACAATGCAAATACCGTGGCAACGGCAATAATCAATAAACGCTTACGCCATAGCAACGTCACCAAGTCCACTAGCAACTCGCTGTCGTTTTGATGATTAGGCGCAGAGGAATATGAATTCATAATAGCGGGCTAGAAAAAGCTCTCGGATATTTCAACAATGTCACCCGCCATAACCGGCGTGTCGCGACTCGCGTCTTGTTCTTGCTGGTGAGAATCAGCCGCGCGTCGAATCGACCAATTTGATTTAGAAGCACGCTCTTTCAGCCCGCCAGCCAAAGCAATTGCCATATCAACCGTCAGTCCTGGCTGATAAGGGTAACCACCGGGGGCATGGACTTGACCATGAATATAAAACGGCCGATAGCGAATGACCGAGACTTGGACATGCGGATCAACAAGGTAATCACCTCGAAGGCCGTCTTGAATTGATGTTGCAAGCTGTGGCGTGGTTAATCCTTTCGCAGCCACTTCACCCAAAAACGGAAAGCTAATAAAGCCGGCACGATCAACTTCTGTTTCTAGACTTAAATCAGGCTCGTTATAAACATCGACGCCAATATAGTCGCCAGCACCTAATAAATAATCGCTATCGTTGTTGGCTTCATTTGCGATGGCTGAGGTCACCAACAACAGCGCAGCAACCGCCATGTAAAAGCAACGTTTTAGAGAAGTAACGGCGTTTAGCAACAAGTTCCGTGTGCCCTTAAATAGTTGAATTATTCTCAATTTGTTTTAATCGACTGATTTGGCGCTTTCTTTAGCCAATGCCAGCTCCATCTAACGTTGACAGCGCCGCCATGATACCCTTGTCGGTGCTATTTTTAACTTCTGTTCAATGAATTACGTGCTCAAGATCAAAGCAAAATGGAGCAGCTATTTACCGAACATTCTATGCTAACGTAATAGCACGCTAATTAATTCATTTTTTAGCCCACAATTTCCATCTCTCGATTAGGAAGATCACCCATGCAACTCCCTCGAAAATTAATCGCTAGCTTGGCGTTTGTCTGTTTATTGATATCAACATCAAGCAACGCAACCGATTATGATCAACTTAGCGATGCAGAGCTTGATCAACGCTTGGCCTACCTGAATAAATCATTTGATGAAATTGAGTCGCCGTCCGACTATTGGCATTACGGATGGAGTGGATTCTACGCAGTGTCAGCTGTCGCCCAAGCAGCCAAGGCCGCCGACGAGAGTGACAGTGATGATTCCACCAAACTCTGGGTTGGTGCCATCAAATCGACGGGCGGTCTCGCCATGATGTTGATGAAGCCCCTCCCAATTGTCCATGGCTTAGATGAATATCAAAGCATGCCAGCGACGACCAGAGCGCAAAAAATCGAGCAATTAAAAAAAGCAGAGCAATTACTAAGGCACAGTGCGTGGCGAGCTAACGAACGCTACACCTGGAAACCACACGCGATTACCATTGGCGCGAACTTAATCGGAGCTGCTGCGATAGCAGCATTCGGCGATAGTAGCGACGCACTTTCTTCATCAGCTTTGGGTATTGTGATTGGAGAAGCCGCTATTTGGACACAACCTTCTGCCGCTGAACAGCAATGGGAAAATTACAAAACTACTTATGGTGACAGCCAAACGGCTCTTCAATGGCAATTGCGGCCAACCTACAACGGTGTCGAATTTGAATTAAGGTTCTAGTCAAAGAAGCGAGCCTGCGAAACCTCAGGCTCGCTCGTTATTGCTACGCACCGCCAGGCTCACCAGTAAACTCTACCAGTAAATCTTCGTCCGTTACGATCGTTTGACAAGCCAGCCTGTACGTTGGCGGGATATCGTGAGTTTCGGCACGCTCAGCTTCATGCTGCGGCAACTTACCAATCGACTTCAAAACTGAACGCTCTTTATCCGTTAGCATGATGCCCTTGATGCGGTCGCCATCTAAGTGGGTCACTTTAATCAAACAAGAACCACACTCACCGTCACGACACTCACACGGGATCTTAATACCATTGCTTTCAGCAAGGCCTAAGATTGCGTCACGTTTACCCGCAACGGCTTCAACTTTTTTATTTTTTCTCATCGTTGGTGATGAAAAGTACACTGTTGCCATTTCCTTGTTCCTTTTATGGTCAAAACCAAGGGTCAAGCAAGAACAACGCCGAGTAGATAATCGGTTGTTTTTATTCGTATAAATAATTATCGAAAGCGCGAATGTTGTTGCAAAACAAACAAGTTTGGTAGGTTAGCGGGTCTTAGCGACAAAGCACCGATTTACGCTTCATTTAAGTCAGTCAGCTTAGTAAGCGCTACAACCAAAAGCTAATTCCCGGTTATTTGTTCACAATATTGATAGGGCGGCTTTCGTGTAATTGCCATACATGTGCGGCTTCAAATGACGTCGGGTTTTCAAAGAAGTCACTACTAACATCAATGACTTTACGGGATTTAAGCTGGGCACGAGCAAATTCTTCAGCGTAGTATTTATTAAATATACGCATCAACTCACCCGAGTCGGCTAAACGAGTTAAACCAAGAGAGAGGCGTTTATTAAGCCTTGGGTACTGTGGCGAAACATAGGCAAAGCTGACCATTGGCACATGTAACAATAACGTCGGCTCAATCACCATGTCTGGGTAGCGTACCTGGCGTCGGTCGAGCTCATCATAAATCTCGTAAATCGCACGTGGCACATAATCGACGCGCTTGCTCTGTAGCATCGAAAACAAGCCTTCAAAATTATGGGAAGTCATCAGCGTCAAGCCTGCTGATTCAAAGCTCTTGGTCGTCAGCCAGTCGTCTTGCAAACCTGCCGTCAATTGTTTTAATTGATGCACATTGTTGACGTTAGCAAATGCCGGTAAGTCTTGCTCGTTGATCAGTAATAAACGATAACTTAGCGTGCCGCCTCTAACAGGCACATGAACAGGCAGTGTTTCTTGGCTCCAATCGTCGTTTGCAGCAATCACCGCAACGTTCATTAACTCGCCGGTTTGCATCAACGTGAGCGCGCGTTTCGGTTTCATATCGATTCGGCGCTTTTCAACAATAAAATCGCCGAACTCAGGCTCGCTCAATACCATTGCGCGCGTGAGCAGCTCATGTTTGTAATCCTGGCTTTTACCAGATCCTGCCGACGGACTAACCAATTTCAAAACATCAGCACAAAACGCAGGCTTAGCGAGCACTAATAACAAAATAACTAAGCTTGTTCTGACTGACATAAAGGTAACCATCCTAGTTGACGCTTTTTATAACTGGTATGACAAGCGACGATTATATAGTCAAAACCGCTGTCATAACATAGTCAAAGTACACTGCTTCGCCAAAGTGACTTATAGACACATCTCTAACTACAGGCCTCTAGAGATTGGCTTTAAATAACCTGTTGTTTATTGGTTACTTTCATTAAGAACTCGCGCCAAAAATAAAATATGAAAAAACGCGCAGTGTGGTTTAACAGGCAAAATAAGTTTTTAGCGATAGGGTTTGAGCTTAGTTTGAGTTGGATTTAGCCTACGAAAATTCTGCTTACTTGCCTCTCAACAACAGACCAGCCCTTGCGGATTGGCCTGTCAGACGACGAGGTGCTTGGTGAATAGCAGGGCGGCGTATTGGTCTTCACTCAACGGAGCTGCCGCTGCATTTCCCCCAAAGCAAAAAAGCCCGCTACATCAGTAACGGGCTTTGACGTACATGGATGTACTAATGTCGATGATATTCATGGATGAATGTCTTTCATCGACCTGACTGATTAGAACATCTTTAGGTGTTTATATACGAAAAAACCCCAGTCCATTTGGACTGGGGCTCTTCGTGTATTAGGTGCCTGGCGGTGACCTACTTTACTCCGGGCCTCCTGCCCTCCGCCCTTCGGGCCAGCCTAAAGGCGGTTCAAATCTGTTCCTGACAGATTTGTCACTTCGTTCGAATAGGTCATTCATCAACGACGTATAGAAAATAAAAAAGCCCCTCGCTTACGCGAAGGGCTTTTCTATTTTAAAAGGTGCCTGGCGGTGACCTACTCTCACATGGGGAATCCCCACACTACCATCGGCGCAGTTGCGTTTCACGTCTGAGT
>NZ_JAHZSS010000019.1 GCF_019457915.1 Neiella holothuriorum | reverse complement strand
AGTTCAGTTGGTTAGAATACCGGCCTGTCACGCCGGGGGTCGCGGGTTCGAGTCCCGTCCACTCCGCCATTTATTTTAAAGCCCTGCTCTGATGAGCGGGGCTTTTTTATTTCTTAAAGCTATACCAGACTTCCCACCTGTAATATTGAGCAACACAGCGCATCTGTTTTTGATTGCTCTAGCCGCGCCAAACACCCACCACGATAGGAAATGGTTGTAATGCCACGTCCTCTGCATTTTTCCTAAGGCTACTGTTTAACAGGGAAGGGCTTTGGGGGAATTTATTGATTGTAAGCCACTAGATGTTGGAAAAGTGATCTGCGCAGTGCATCGACCAGCCCCAATACCATCGTGAGTTGATTAAACACACATACTTTTTATGGATTATTAACTAATATTTCACAAGCACTCCGCTTCAACCATAAATGGTGGCGGCTGAGTTAATTCTGGTATTAGCAGTTTGGATAGCGGTGTTGATTTAATAGATGTCCGAGAAAACAAAAACTGGTGTGGTTGCCAATGAATTGCGGTCAAACAAAAAGCCTTGGATTTATAGCCTCGGTTTAGTCTTGTTTTTATTGTGTGTGTTGACGGTGATTTATAACAATGCTCACAACAAAATAATCAATGATCGTGCCACCAAACAATTCAACGAAGTTGCTGAAATGCGCCAAAAAATCTCTGAAGAGATCAGCGCTGTGGCGGCCGATTTAGTGTATTTTTCTCATAGCTCGTTGGCGCTCGAAACGCTTGCCCATTTAGATCCGTCGGCCAAAGAATATTTAGCATCGCTGATGCGTAAAATTGGCGAATTAAAGAAAAGCTTTGATCAGATTCGTGTTCTCGATGCGAAAGGGAAAGAAGTCATTCGGCTCAATCAGCGGGCCGATCAAACGATGGCTATTCTTGCCGAAACGGAGCTACAGAATAAATCGGATCGCTATTACTTCAAAGACGCGTCAGCGCTGCCTCCTGAGCACATATATTTGTCGCGCTTTGACCTCAACCAAGAAAATGGCCAAGTACAGCTGCCATTGAATCCCGTGATTAGGCTTGCAACACCAATCCATTCTGCCGCAGGGCAACTGCTTGGAGTCGGGTTGTTGAACTATCGCGGTAACCGCCTGTATGAATTACTCAATAAAATGAGTGTGCATGAGGGGGACTTGGTTTATTTGTTGAACGATGCCGGTTACTACCTGTGGCACCCAAATCACAGTAAAGAATGGGGCTTTATGCTGCCGGAACGCAGCGCTTTTAATTTTGCCAAAGATAATCCGCAAGCTTGGAATCTGATCCATGCCGAAGAGACAGGCTCATTCAGTTTAGCAAGTGGTGAATACTACTTCAGCACGTTTGAACTGGCGCCCAGTGCTGACTTTAAAGTCACCATTAGTGAAAAAATAACATTACTGATGCACGTGCCGAGCCGCATTATTGATGAAAGTTCGCATTTGTTGTTGGTTGGCCTCGCGCTGGTCTTTTTAGTCTTAGCGCCAATTTTAGTTTTTTTAGGCTGGAAGCTCGGCGTATCGCAGAATCGGCAGGCGCAGTTGCTGAGTAAGTTGGCGTTCGAAGCGCGCCATGATGCACTTACTGGACTGGAAAATCGCAAGGCGATCATGGAGCATTTGGAGCGAGAAGTGCTGCGCTTTTACCGCAACAAAAAACCATTGAGCGTAGGCTTTATTGATGTCAATTACCTCAAGCGAGTGAATGATCGTCTGGGTCATGAACAGGGGGATGAGATGATTAAAGGGGCGGCCAAAGCGATTCTAGACGTGATTCGATGTAGTGATAATGCTGCGCGTATTGGCGGTGATGAATTTTTAATTGTGTTACCCGAATGCTCTATTGATGGCGCCAACCAGACCATGCAGCGTATCGAAAAAATGTTTGCCTCGTTCGGTCGGCGAATAAATGCCGACTGGAGTTTGAGTTACGGTTGCAGCCAACTCGAAAATGACGATGACTCAGCAGAGAAGGCCGTTGCCCGCGCCGATGCCAAGATGTATCAGTTTAAGCAAGCACAACGTCAAACTGTTAAGCCCTAGGTGTGTTTTAACGTCGCTATGGTTCGCATGATGCTTCATCTATCAGGTTGTTCTAAAAGCCATAACGGCCATTGTTGCCTCCAATGGTTATTACTGACGCCCTATGACGCGATCAAAAAAGGCGCCATGTGCCGAGCGAGGCCATGACGCCTAAAGGATTTGTGCTGAGGTCTAACGCCCCTTTATCAATACTTAATTTAAGCGGCGTTTTGTTGCGCCTTTCGTGGCAGCGTCGATTTGTCCGCGACCAACTCTTGTGGGTCAAAATCATCAACGTTAATGGCTTTCATGCGACCTTCTTCAGCACGCTTAAGTAGTTGGACTTCGCTCTCGTTGAGAACGCCAAGTTGCAGTCCTTCTTCGGCAATTTTATCAAGCCATATAAATGGCACTTTTTCACCTTTAGCTTGACTGACTTTTGCAACTAAGGCTTCAGCCGCAATGATGTCATGGAGTGTGGCTTGTAGCGTGCCAACAGGGTTAGTGTCGCAGTCGGTCAAAAAGCTCATGTGTCCTAGGCGATCACGGGTGTCACTTGGTGTCATCGCAAGTTTTGCTACTTGATGATCAAGCTTGTCGCCGGCGCGTTTTGCTGGCAAACCAAATGGCATGATGAGCACTTTAAGTAATCCGCCAACTCCGGCAACCGGGAAGTTGTCGAGTAGTTCGCGGAGTGAATGACGCAAACGTGCCAGTGAATCATCTAATGCCCACTGTACCAGCGGTAAGTCTTCTGCTGGACGGCCGTCATTATCAAACCGTTTGAGCACCGCTGAGCTTAGATAAAGCTCACTGAGCAAATCGCCAAGTCGAGCCGATACGCGTTCACGGCGCTTCAATGAACCGCCCAGAGTTGCCATGGCAATGTCCGACAACAATGCCAAATTGGCAGAATAGCGGTTAAGTTGACGGTAGTAGCTGGCAGTCACATCGCGCTGTGGTGATTTAGTGAAACGATAGCCGCCCCAGCCAAACCATAAGCAGCGGAACACATTGCTAATGGCAAAGCCAATGTGGCCGAATACTGCTTTATCAAAATCGGCCAGCGCTTTGTTTTGATCAGTTAGACTGGCAGCTTCGAGCTCTGCTAAAACATAAGGATGGCAGCGAATTGCGCCTTGACCGTAAATAATCATCGAGCGGGTTAGAATGTTGGCACCTTCAACGGTTACCGCAATTGGCGCGCCTTGATAAGCGCGAGCAAGGTAATTTGATGGCCCCATACAAATCCCTTTACCGCCTTGAATATCCATCGCATCGATAATGGCCTGCTGACCACGGTTAGTCAGATGGTACTTAACGATGGCGGAGATCACCGATGGTTTCTCGCCCAAGTCGATAGCCGTAGTTGTTAGGTTGGCTGCGGCGTCCATTAAATAAGCGCTACCGGCAATTCGAGCCATCGGCTCTTCAATGCCTTCTAAGTAACCAATAGGCACCTTAAATTGGCGGCGTATACGGGCATAAGCACTCGTGGCCATTGCCGCCATCTTAGCGCCGCCAGTGGCATTGGCGGGCAATGTAATACCTCGACCAACAGATAGACATTCAACCAGCATACGCCAGCCCTGACCGGCCATAGTTTGGCCTCCAATGATGTAATCAATCGGTACGAAGACATCAGTGCCGTGAGTCGGGCCATTTTGAAATGGAATATTCAGCGGGAAGTGGCGGCGACCAATATCGACGCCTTGTGTGTCGGTTGGAATTAACGCACAGGTAATGCCCAATTCTTTTTCACCGCCAAGCAATTGCTCAGGATCATCGAGTTTGAATGCCAAACCCAACACGGTGGCGACCGGTGCCAGTGTGATATAGCGCTTATTCCAGGTTAAACGCATGCCAAGCACTTGCTGGCCTTTCCAGTCGCCCATACACACCGTACCGCGGTCGGGAATGGCTCCAGCGTCTGAGCCTGCTTCTGGACTGGTTAGGGCAAAACATGGAATTTCCTGACCCTTTGCCAGGCGCGGCAAGTAGTGATTTTTTTGCTCGTCAGTGCCGTAGTGCTGCAGTAATTCACCTGGGCCAAGAGAATTTGGTACACCCACGGTACTGGCTAACACACCGCTGACGGTGGCGAGCTTTTGCAGCACATAGCTTTGTGCGTAGGCTGAAAACTCAAGTCCGCCGTACTGTTTTTTAATGATCATGGCGAAAAAGCCATTGTCTTTGAGGTATTGCCAGATCTCCGGTGGTAAATCGGCTCGCTCATGGGTGATCTCAAAATCATTGGTCATCTGACAAACGGTTTCCACCGGACCATCAATAAAGGCTTGTTCTTCAGTACTCAGCTTTGGAGCCGGGTAGCGATGTAGCGTTTGCCAGTCGGGATTACCGCGAAATAATTCACCTTCCCACCATGTTGTGCCCGCCGCAATTGCATCGCGTTCGGTTGTCGACATTTCCGGCATGATGCCGCGATAAGCCCGCAACATGGGTTGGCTCAGTAGGCTACGACGAATACTGGTGAGGTTAAGCGGTGCGAGTAAGGCCGCCCAAATTAACCAACTCCAAGCTGGCACCGACAGTACAAATTGCCCAAACGCCAGCCAAGTGGCGGTTGCTAGTGTCGCGACCAGCAACGATTGGCGTTGGTAACTAACCACGCCGATGATTGCAATTAAACTCAAACTCCAGACCAAGATTTCCACAGAACTTCCCTCACTTTTTATTATTTAAGAGGTCAGACCTCTTACGAGTTGAGAGTATTAATAGATCAAACGCTTGTTCGGATCAAGCGAGTCGATCCTGATTTGCGTTATCATTCACGGCTAATTGTTTTTGTTCAGTGGAATTGTTGATATGTGCGAGTTGTTGGCCATGAGTGCCAATGTGCCCACGGATATTTGTTTTAGCTTTTCTGGCT
The DNA here is from genome assembly GCF_019457915.1 of Neiella holothuriorum. GTDB lineage: Bacteria > Pseudomonadota > Gammaproteobacteria > Enterobacterales > Neiellaceae > Neiella > Neiella holothuriorum. Next base: position 91,927 of record NZ_JAHZSS010000019.1, on the reverse strand, counting down.
TGCTGCGTCGAGGCGGTGAAACCGGCCCGCATCGCGATGGCTGGGGACTAACATTTTATGAAGGTAAAGGCTGCCGTAGCTTTAAAGATCCGGAACCAAGTTATCAAAGCAAAATTGCCAAGTTACTTGAGCAGTATCCGATTAAAAGTGAAATCGTAATTGGCCATATTCGGCAGGCCAATCGCGGCGGCGTGCGACTCGAGAATACGCACCCATTTGAGCGCGAAATGGCTGGCCGCATGTGGACGTTTGCTCACAATGGCCAGTTATCTGATTACAAACAGCTTCCGCTGGGATCGTTTCAGCCGGTCGGCAATACGGACTCAGAAATGGCATTTTGCTATTTACTGGGGCAGATTGAACAGCACTATCCAAATGGCCCTCGTAATCCGGAGGCATTCGCTCGGTTTGTGGCCAAGCATGCTGATAAGTTGCGAGCCAAAGGGGTCTACAATATGTTGCTGACCGACGGCCGCTGGCTCTTTGCGTACTGCACTACTAAGTTGCACTGGATCACCCGACGGGCGCCATTTGGCCGAGCAACGCTGTTGGACAATGATTGGGAAATCGACTTTGCCAAAGAAACCACGCCCAATGATGTTGTATCGGTCGTGGCCACGCAGCCGTTAACGAAGGATGAACAGTGGCAGGAGATGGTGCCAGGCCAGTGGATTCTATTGAAAGAAGGCGAGTTGCTCGCGAGCAATTAACGCCCGTTATGAATCCGTTTGCTCATTGGCGGCGGATTCATCAAATAACTGATAATCGGCTAGGCGCAAATCAGCTTGTTCTTCGCCATCTTTCGATTGCCAGATGCGGGCAACGATAAAGTCATGGTCTTTTGACAACCAAACAAACGTTTCGCGTCGTTTGTTGTTTCGAATACGCTTGATTTTTACCGCTTCGACCTTGCCAATCGGTAGGTCAAGTAGCTCTTCGCCAACCACTTCATAGCGGTAATCGCGTCGCTCACCTTTATACAAAACAGGGTAAGACAACTCTTTTTTGCCGGCAGCAACATCCAACCGCATCTGTAATTGATAACCAACCGGATCGAGTAAATCTTCACTCCAGTCTGTTTCTAATGGGTCGTCATCGTAAATATCGGTGAGGCTTTTCTTATCATCGTCAAAGATGATGTGGCTTTCTTTGTCTGGACCGGTGCCGGAGCGGTTAAATTGGTATTCAACGGAGTTTACCTGACCATCGGTTAACTTTAGCCAGCTCTGCTCTTTACGTTTATCAGATAGGATGAACCAGCTAAGGTTACTTTCTGAGGCGAAATACCAACGGCCATCGGTACTATTGTGAAAGGTGCGTTGCCCATTACCAACTTCACTTCCGTTACGGAAGACTTTGTAATTGCTGTGAAACGCAACTAATTCAAAGGGATCATTAGCCAAGCTTGATTGTGCGAAACAGACCATGGATGCAAGCAGCAACCAATTACGCATGATAGATCCCCTAAATAGTAATTATTTTGTTAATTAATCTGCCGCATATCCAACCGAAGGTAAAGGTTTTCCGTCTAAATTAGCAACGCCATCAATGAGCTTTGCGCGTCCGGTAGCAATCCAGTGCACCGTCAATGGGAAAATGCGATGTTCTTGTTCTTGGACTCTTTGTTGCACCGATTGTTCATCATCATCTTCAAAAATTGGTACTTTGGCTTGCAGAATGACAGGGCCTCCGTCCAATTCTTCGGTGACAAAATGCACGGAACAACCGTGCTCTTTGTCGCCAGCTTCGATGGCTCTGCGGTGAGTGTTTAGCCCGGTGTATTTCGGTAACAGGGACGGGTGAATATTGATCATTTTGCCCTGATAACGACGTACTAAATCTGCTGTGAGGATGCGCATGAAACCGGCAAGCACGATGATGTCTGGCTCAAACGTATCAATGAGCCCTGCCAGCGATTCGTCGTAATCTTCTCGGCTGGCAAACAAGGTGTGTTCAAGCACCTTGGTTGGAATTGATGCAGAACCTGCTCGTTCTAAGCCGTAGGCATCAGAGCGGTTGGCAATAACGCCAACCACGTCACCAGCGAGGTGACCCGCGGCAGATTCATCAAGAATGGCTTGTAAGTTGCTGCCATTACCAGAGAGCAAGACAAGGATGCGTGCTTTATCGGTTATCACTTAATTTCGACCTGCTCTTCGTTTTGTTCAGCGGCGGCAATTGAACCAATCAACCAGGCATCTTCACCTTGCTCTTTCAGCAACGTCAGCGCGGCATCAACTTGATCCACAGGCAGGGCAATGACTAAGCCCACACCACAGTTGAAGGTGCGATACATTTCATGAGTTTCAACATTGCCATTGGCCTGCAGCCAGTTGAAAATTTCTGGCCACTGCCATGAGTTACCGTCAATGACGGCTTTGGTGTTGGCTGGCAGGACGCGAGGAATATTTTCCCAGAAACCGCCGCCAGTAATGTGGCTAATCGCGTGCACGTCTGTTGTTTTTAGCAGCTCAAGTACGGATTTAACGTAGATGCGCGTTGGTTCGAGCAGTGCTTCGCCCAGTGTTTTGTCGCCAAATGCTTCGCTGGTGTCCGCTCCGGATACTTCTAGAATTTTGCGAACTAAAGAGTAGCCGTTTGAGTGCGGGCCACTTGAACCCAGTGCAATTAAGGCATCGCCGGCAGCGACTTTAGTGCCATCGAGGACTTTTGACTTCTCAACCACGCCAACGCAGAAACCAGCGATGTCGTAATCATCACCTTCGTACATGCCTGGCATTTCAGCTGTTTCACCACCAATCAGTGCACAACCGGAAAGTTCACAGCCCGCACCAATGCCAGTGACGACATCGGCTGCAGTATCAATAGCCAATTTGCCGGTCGCGTAATAGTCGAGGAAAAACAGCGGTTCGGCACCTTGTACGATTAGATCGTTCACACACATTGCCACCAAGTCGATACCAACGGTGTCATGTTTTTTAAGATCAATGGCTAAGCGTAATTTAGTACCCACACCATCAGTGCCAGCAACGAGTACAGGCTCATCGTAATTGGTCGGCAGTTGGCAAAGTGCACCAAAGCCACCTAATCCCCCCATGACTTCGGGACGGGATGTGCGTTTCGCAACGTGTTTGATGCGGTCTACTAATGCGTTACCGGCATCAATATCAACACCCGCGTCTTTGTAACTCAAGGAAGGTTTGTTCTCGCTCACGTGTAACCTCAGTCGAACTGGCAAAAAAAGACGCGGTATTCTAACAATCGTTCGTTCTCGGGGGAACTGCTGAGACCCTCGATCCTGACATTTCCGCAAATTTATTCAGTTAATCGACCGTACTCGTCAGTTTGGGCTGGACTTGCTACTATACATGCCACTAAATTGCACCCATGTTTTCTCGCTTTGTTACTAGCTTGGCGTCTTGATATTGATGAATTCTTTCATGACGCTATTCGTTCCTGGCATAAGCACCAGACAAGGAATTATTGTGAGTCGTCGAGTTGTTGTTCTGCTACTTGTTCTGCTGAGTCCTTTGCAACTGTTGGCAGCGGAAGTTGCAAACCTCTATACCGCCCGCGTTGATGCGTCGGTAAAATTGCAATCCGGATTATCGCAAGGCTTTGATCAGGTGTTGGTCCGGGTATCCGGGCAACGAGCCGCATTGAGCAATGCACTGGTCATGGCGCAGCGTCAATCGGTGAAACAGTACTTAGTGCAATACGGCTACATTGATGATGGCGGTAAGCGCTGGTTGGAAGTGACGTTTAATCAAGAGGCGGTTGATCGACTGTTGCGTCAGGCGAACTTACCGATTTGGGGCAGCTTACGGCCCATGACCATTGTCTGGTTGGCCGCCGAGCAAGATTTCGAACGTGAACTGGTGAACGAACAAAGCCCATTACTAGAAAACGCCAATTTAAGGGATGTGCTGCGCCAGCGCGGCATTCCAATGATGCAGCCGTTGCTCGATCTAGACGACATTATGTTAGTCGATGCAGCTGATATCTGGGGCAACTTCCCCGGTCCAGCCATTGAAGCGTCTAGTCGCTATAGTGCCGACCAAATGGTCATGGCGAAGCTGTACGAGATAGGCGGCGATGAATATCAAATCCAGTGGTCTTTTTACCAATTGAGCAACAAGCAGCCAACAGGCATTCATAAAGCTTGGTATCAAAATCAGCTAAATGGCTCACTTGATACCTTATTGCCGGAATGGTTAGAGCAAATGGCCGATACGCTAGGCCAACAATTTGCCACCCAAACGGGCTTGTCAGCAACTGACAGCGTGCAGGTTAAGATTTACAATCTAACCGATTTGGCGCGAGTATTGAAAGCCGAACAAAGCCTCGCCAGCATGGCGATGGTCTCACAAGTTGCGCTGCAAGATTTCAGCGCTAATCAAGCTGTTTTTAGTGTCAACTTGCTTGGCGCCGCTGCGGACTTCTATCAGGCGTTGGCATTGGATAAGCAATTGCAAGCGCTGGAACCAGCCTTTGCTGAGTCGGAACCTATGAATGATGGCGAAGACGACGACAGTGAGCCAAGCGAACCTGAAATGCCCGCCTATATGTGGCAGATGTAATTGAGCTTGTTGATGAATAAAAAGGTATTCCGCTCTGAACAGTGATCCTTCCGGCCAGTTGCCGCTGGCCATTCAACTTCCCGATGATGAAACCTTTGCCAGCTTCTATCCGGCTGGCAACGAGGCGCTGATTGCGGCGCTAAAACAATCGCTGAATGCTGAACACGGTGGATTCTTGTACGTCTGGGGGCTGCAAGGCGCGGGTAAAAGCCACTTACTCCACGCGGCCTTAAACTGGTGTGCGGGTTGTCATCAGCCAAGCAGTTATGTGCCGCTGCAACATCATCAAAATATGGATCCGGCCATGCTCGATGGTTTGGAATCATTGCATTTGGTTGCGCTTGATAACCTTGATGCCATTGCTGGTCTGAATGCTTGGGAGCAAGCCATCTTTGATTTGTACAATCGTATTCAAGAGCAAGGCAAATTACTGATAGTGAGCGCTAACGCCGCCGCGCGGCATTTAGACGTTAAATTACCCGATCTTGGCTCGCGTTTAGATTGGGGGACGAGCTACCAATTAGCGGCACCGTCTGACGAGAGCAAGCTGGCCATTTTGCAGCTGCGAGCCAATATGCGAGGGTTAGTTTTGTCAGATGATGCGGGGCGTTTTTTGCTTCATCGAGCAAGCCGTGACATGGCTGATTTGTGGCAGATTTTAGATCAGCTCGACACCGCTTCGATGCAAGCGCAACGCAAGCTTACGGTGCCGTTTATCAAACAGGCGCTCGGCTACTAAGCTTTCGACTCGGTGTGATGTCGATGCCAATGGCCGATCACTTCTTACGTTTTTTCAGCCCTAATCCTAACTGTTGGCCGCGCCAGCGGGCATAGAAAATTGAGCCAATTAGCCAACAGCTAACCAAGCCAATTTCAATGGCCGCCAATAACCGTTCCTCTGGCTCCACGTAAACCTGTACACAGCCATGCATCAAGTAGAGCATTGCAATAAACGTGCTCCATGCATGAGTGTAAGGGTTATTTTTTATCATGCCTTTTAACGGGAATAGGAGTGGTATTAACCACAGCACACTTAACCACATCGAAGAGACATGAGGGTGAGGGGACAGCATGCTTTGCCACAGAATAACCAAGGCTATAACGCCAAAGTAGCCGACTAATGCCAGCTTGCGCATGGCTTCGACCGTTGTTGCAGACGCAGGCTCTTTGTTACTCATCGTGGCTAATCCTGTTGAACTAAAAAACGCAGGCAGGGTAGAGATCAAACCAATTCAATGCAAGTGGCCCGCATGCCAAGACATGCGGGCCACTTGTTAAACAATCGGGTCGTCTTAATCCAGTAAGGTTAGAACGTTTTCTGGCGGGCGGCCGATCACCGCGAGTTCTCCCTTGACGACAATTGGGCGTTCAAGCAGTTTCGGGCTTTTGGCAATGGCGTTGATTAACGCGGCATCTGACAATTCACTATCGGCCAAGCCTTGTTCTTTGTATTCGGCTTCTTTGGTGCGCATGATCTGCCGTGGCGACAAATGCAGTAATTCCAACAACGAGGCTACTTCACCTGGCGTGATTGGGGTTTTCAAGTACTCCACAACTTCAGGCTCAATGCCATTTTCATTGAGAAGTGCGAGTGTCTGGCGTGATTTTGAGCAGCGTGGATTGTGATAGATTCGGAATGAATTCATGGGCTAACCCTAATTTATAGTCATTGTATGGCCTTAACGCGGGGCCATTTATGTCATATGGATTGGTGGCTCGCAAGCAGACCAAAGTCTAACCAATGAGGCTGAAAGCTCTTCCTAAGAGGAGCTTTCAACTGCATTACATGGCTTTGAGTCGTGCTAACTCGTTACGGAACTGGCGTACCTTCGCTTCCAACTTAACAATCTCAATGTTGTTGTCATCGGGGGTGGCTCGAAGAGCACGTTCCAGCATGGTAATTGCTTGATCATATTGCAGCATCAACGCGAGCCTATCGGCCATTGCGCTGTAATGCATCGCAGTATTGCCCTGCTTCTGGTAGGCATCACTTAACAGGTTTAGTGCCACCATGTTTTCCGGATTCTTAACCCGAAAACGGTTTAATATATCAACCGCTTCATTCGTTTTATTTTGTTGAATCAGGATGTTGGCGTAGTTCAGGGTGATCACTTGGTTATTTGGCATGTAGCCATAAATATCAGCCAGTCTGGCCTCGGCGGCTTGTTGATTACCGGTCGACATATCAATGTCGGTTATGGCATCAATGACAAATAGATTGCGCGGATATTTGGTTAATAGAGGCTTGATCGTGGCTCGGGCTTTTTTGGCATTGCCTGCGTCAAATTGCGCCAGTGCTAAGCCATAAATGGCGGAGTCTTCAAAGCTCGTTTCTTTTTTCTTAATGCGGCGTTCAAACTCCACTTCCATTATTTTAGCCGTTTTTCCGCTGTAGCGCGCTTCAATCCGGGCTTTTGCAAATTCGAAATCGACACTTACCGGATAAGCTTTACGGGGAAATTGCTGCGCCCTTAGTTCGGCATCAGCTACCCGAGATTCAGGAATAGGGTGAGTTAGTAAGAAAGCCGGCGGGGTACTCACGTAGCGATATTGAGCGGCCATTTTTTCAAAAAAATCGGCGGCGGCATAAGGATCGTAACCCGCAGCCACCAGCGCTTGCATGCCAATGCGGTCGGCTTCGGCCTCATTTTTACGAGTGAAGTTAATGGTCATTTGTTGCGACACACCTAAGGTGGTTTGCAGTGCAGCAATACCGGCTTGGGGCGCAATGACGGCTAAAATAATTGAACCGAGCGCGGCGCCAATTGTTGCCGGCTGGTTTTGCATTTGAGATTCAATCCGGCGAGCGAGGTGGCGCTGATTAACGTGGGCGATTTCGTGGGCAACAACCGAAGCGATTTGGCTTTCGGTGTCGGCATATAGATAAAGACCAACGTGAACCCCAATGTGGCCGCCGAAAAAGGCAAAGGCGTTAATACTGGTTTCATTCACCCAGAAGAATTTAAATGGATGAATGGGGTTTTTGGTGGCTGTGACTATTCGGTAACCTACGGTTTCAAGGTGTTCTTGCAATACCGGATCGTGAACGAGCGGGTAGCTACCGCGGATCTGCCGCATCGAAAGATCGCCAATCACGCGTTCTTTTTCCAAGGTAAGTGCTGACAAACCTGCCGTACCGATATCTGGCAGGTTATTACCGGTAGACACGGCAAGCGACGCCGGAGATAAGGCCAGCATCAACAATACGCTCGCACCGGTCATCCGAAGTTTTCTAAACACCGATTTAATGCCAACCGGCTTATTACAAAATAATAAATTCAATAGCTTATTCTTCCATTGATGCTGCGACTGTTTGTTTCCCCGCCCCAGTCGTACCTGCGTGGCAGTTTAACCTTGTCTTGGTCTAAAAGGCCATTGTCAGTATTGGTTTGTCCTGAAATAATCAGACCTATGCCACGACATCCTCAGGTTTCTTCTACAATTCCAAAAACGTTCATTGACTTAACGGGTGAGCGTTGCCCAATGGCGTTTGTAAAATGTAAGCAAGCGTTGCTTACTTTAGAGCCTGGCCAGTCACTGGAAGTTCGGATGAAAGATCCGGACAGCGTCAAGGATATCCTCGGCTGGTGTCGCTCTCAGTCAATTGAGGCCAATGTTTTACATACTAGTCATTGGATTAGTATGGCATTCTTGTGTCATTCGAATTAATTCCGTAAGGAGTTCATCGCTGTATGTTGCAGATGATGCAGCGTTGGTACCAACGCAAATTTTCAGATCCTGCCGCTGTAAGCCTGTTCACTATTTTGTTAGCGGGCTTTCTACTGATTTACTTTGGCGGTTCACTGCTAGCGCCTATTTTGATGGCGATTGCGCTGACCTACGTACTTGATTGGCCGGTCACTCAACTGGAGTTGTTGGGGGTTCGCCGTGGCTTGGCAAGCTCGCTCGTATTGATTTTGTTTGTGGGCTTATTGCTCATTGGCGTGCTTGGCTTGATCCCACTGGTTTGGGGGCAAGGAGTCAATCTTGCCAGCGAGTTACCCATTATGTTTGAAAAGGCGCGTAACGGCCTGTGGGAGTTTCAATCAAATTACCCTCAATTTGCCAGTAAGGCCCGCATTGAGTTGGTCATCGATGGCATGCGCGATTCGGTGGTGAGTCACGGCCAAGCATTTTTGTCGACCTCATTGCAGTCGTTGGTGAGCTTGATGACAGTGTTGATCTATCTCTTTGTGGTCCCTTTGTTGGTGTTCTTTTTCTTGAAAGACAAGAAAACGTTACTGGCGGGATTGGGGAAATTTTTACCGGCTAACCGTTCGTTGGTGAACCAAGTTGGCGACGAAATGAACCAACAGATCGTCAATTATATTCGCGGCAAGCTGATTGAAATTTTGGTGGTGGGCATCGCGTCGTACATTTTCTTCGTGTTTATGGACTTACGGTACTCGGCGTTACTGGCAGTTGTGGTTGGCTTGTCGGTACTCATTCCTTATGTTGGCGCGACTTTAGTGACCATTCCGGTAGCCTTAGTGGGCTTATTTCAATGGGGTGTCACCGCTGAATTTGGTTACTTAATGCTGGGTTACGGCATTATTCAAGCGCTGGACGGCAACTTGTTGGTACCACTGCTGTTCTCTGAAGCTGTTAACCTGCATCCGGCGGTAATCATCATTGCGGTGCTGGTGTTCGGCGGGCTGTGGGGCTTTTGGGGTGTGTTCTTTGCTATTCCGCTTGCGACCTTAGTGAAAGCCGTGATCACCGCTTGGCCAACGAGTCACCATGACGATGACGGTGATGCGCCGCAAACGGTGTAGCAATCCAAAGCGAACAAGTCAATCATCAAATGAACTAAAAAGCCCGCACTGAAGCGGGCTTTTTAATAGGTCATTGTTTGTTGTAGGCGACTATTTAGCTGGCGTTTAAATAGGCTAAAACCTGTGAAGCGCGCTGTTTAGTTCTCCAATGTCGGTCATATTTACAAATCAAATGATAATTAAAATTTAATAGTTACTGCGCTCTAATCAACTGCGACAAATTTCTGAAACGATAGGCTTGTTCATGTTCCGCAAAATACAATACGTCTAAATTATCGTTCAGCGACTTAAGCTCAGATTGCGTTTGTATGAAGAAGCAGTTTTCGGGCTTACAAAACCTTACATTTTTAGTGGTTATATTGGGCTATACCTAGATGTGTGCACTCTACATAGACAATGGACATGAACAGTTTAGCTCTTGCAACAATTGCAACTACCATCTTATTAATTGTGGCCCCAGAAGCCGAGAGTCTAGGTTACGGTGGCCGGCAGCAACAACCTGAATTTATCGACATCGATACTAATAACGATGGCTTGATTTCAAAAGACGAGTTCGAAACCTTTCACTCAGATCGTCAATTGCGGCGGGCCGGTCAAGCTCGGTTGCAAAGAAACGCTGGCGACTCTTTAAGCCTATTCGAGCAATTGGACACAAACGAAGACGGTTTTATCAGTGCCGAAGAGTTTCGAGCTCGCCCATCATGTAAACGCTCGAGTTAGTTTCATTGGCTTCAGATTTCACACTGTTGATGTAATCAGACTTATTAATTGCTTAACGTAAGTGGAAGAGATTTAAAATGAATTTTAATCGCTTTAGGCCCTATACAACGGTTGTTTTGGCTTCCTCGTTTATTGTCCTTATCGTGACAGGACTGATCCTATTTGTGGCACCTCATGGTCCCGGCTCTAGTCAGTGGGCTTGGGCAGGTTTGACGAAGCATGAATACAAAGATATCCATTTGTATTTAGGTTTCATAAGCATTGCCTTGGTTCTATTTCACGTTGTGCTTAACAAAAAGCCTTTGGCTAAATACATCGTCGGTAAAAACGAAAATTGGGGTCGCCCTGTGGTGTGGGCAATCGTGGTGGTCGTTGCAGTTGTCTCATTTGTTGTTGTGGGTTGACGTGGTTGAGAGCAATCCAATGCGAACGTAACAAGCGCCAATGAACTAAAAAGCCCGCACTGAAGCGGGCTTTTTAATGAGTCTTATTTTTCTATAGGAGACTATATTAGCTGGCGTTTAAGTAGGCTAAAACCACGTCATGGTGTTCTTTGGTTTTGAACTTATTAAATACGTGTTCAACAACACCGTTTTCGTCAATGAGGAAGGAGATGCGGTGAATACCGTCGTACTCTTTGCCCATGAATTTTTTCAGGCCCCACACACCAAAAGCATCGGCAATGGCATGATCTTCATCTGACAATAAATCAAAATTTAAATCATATTTTTCGATGAATTTTGGCAAGCGTTTAACCGGATCGGGGCTAACACCAAAGACAACCGTATTGAGTTCATCTAGCTCGGCTTTGCTATCGCGCAGACCACAAGCTTGGGTTGTACATCCGGGAGTCAGTGCTTTTGGGTAAAAGTAGACCAACACTTTCTTGCCTTTGAGGTCAGATAATTTGACCAATTCATCGGCTTGATTCGGAAGTTCAAAAGCCGGCGCGGGCGTTCCTGGTTGAATTGGGTTCATGGTTTATTCCTTAGTTCTTAAGTGATAACTCATTTTGTTGTGATGCCGCATTTGCAAGAAATGGTTATTTTTTGTGCTAACAGCGCCAATCACAGGCTCCGGATGTGATTACGGTGCCGTTTAGGTTGTAGTTCAACCTTGTCTTTAACAAGGCTGCAAATTACCATAGGGCGCTTAGGTTTTCAGGGGAATTATTTCATGCTGTCAGGAAGCATCGTCGCATTGATCACTCCAATGGATGATCAGGGAAGCGTTGATTACGACGCGCTCGCTCAATTGGTTGAGTGGCATATTGAATCTGGCACCAACGGCATTGTTGCGGTTGGTACCACTGGTGAATCAGCAACGTTAAGCGTTAAAGAGCATCAGGACGTGATTCGAAAGACCGTCGAGTTCGCAGCTGGCCGTATTGATGTAATTGCTGGCACGGGGGCTAATTGTACCCGCGAAGCGATAGAGTTAACTAAAGCCGCAGAGAAAGCTGGTGCCGTGGCATGCTTAAGCGTGACCCCTTATTACAACAAGCCCACACAGCAGGGTTTGTATCTGCACTATAAAACCATTGCTGAAAACAGTGCGTTACCACAAATTCTTTATAACGTGCCGGGTCGGACCGCGGTTGATCTGTTGCCGGAAACCGTTATTGAGCTTGCCAAGGTTGATGGCATTGTTGGTATCAAAGAAGCAACCGGCGATGTATCGCGCGTGAAAACGCTGCGAGAAGGCTGTGGTGACGACTTCATTTTGTTAAGCGGAGACGATGCCACTGGCCTGCAATTTATGCTCGACGGCGGCGATGGCGTTATTTCTGTCACCAATAACTTGGCACCGGCAGAAATGGCGACGCTATGTCAACTCGCTAAAGCTGGTAAAGCCGAAGAAGCAGAGGTCATCAATCAACGTTTGATGCCGTTGCACCAAAACTTATTCGTAGAAGCAAACCCAATCCCGGTGAAATGGGGCCTTTGGAAACTTGGTAAAGCTGCAACGCCAGCCTTACGACTACCACTAACCACGCTAGCTGAGCCGAACCAAGCCATCATGGAACAAGCCATGATTGATGCTGGCTTGACGCTTTAATTCGGGAGTAAATGGTCTTGAGAACATTAGTATTCGGTGCATTGGCAGGTAGCCTCCTGCTAGCAGGATGCGCCGGAAATGAAAATCGCGCCCGCTCAGATTATGAGTACGTGGATGCCAAAAGTGATCCTGTCTTCGTTGTACCTGAAGACTTAGAGGCGCCGCCAAAGCGCCCTGATTATCACATCCCTGAGATTGAAACGACGGACGAAACGGCCATTGGCGAAAACTTAGTGATTTCTGCGCCAATCCAAGTTCTAACCTTGGTTGACGGTAGCTTGCGCCCACAGGGTGAAGATCGTCGTGCTTCCATTGAGTTTGATATTACCCGTTATGAAAGCGAAAACCCCATTGATGGGATTTGGAAATCGTTGTGGAACGTTTTAGAACGTAACGACATCGCCGCCCGTTTTTGGGACAAAGAAGAGGGGGTGCTGGTAACCGACTGGTTTGTTGCCGACAGTGAAGAAGCACCAAGCTACTTTTTTGGTATTGAAGACTACTTTATTGAGCGCACCGGTAAGCTTGAGGTTAGAGCGCGTTACGCCTTCAATTTAGACGTTAGCCGCACCGGCCGCACCGCAAAACTGAGTGCTGTAATGGTTGGCTTTGAGCGTTATCTTGATAAAACCATGGAACGTAACCGCCCAACTCAAGTAGAGCGCGACAACTTTACCGTTAACGTGCTTAATGGTGTAGTGAAGCAATATCAAAACGACATGATTGCGTTGAAACAAGAGAAAACCATTGAACAGCAACGCGCAATGGCCTTGTCAATGCAGGTTGATCAGAAAGGGTTAGCGTCTATTGTTGCCGCTGTGCCATTCGATCAAGCATGGGAAAATGCTGAATCATTGCTTGAGGCTGCCGGTTTTGTCGTTGAAGACCGTGAACGCATGCAGGCAACGTACTACGTTACTGTGCCTGGTAACTGGAACTTGAATCACCTGTTCTCAGAAACTAAAGAAGTGGGTATCAAGTCAGGAGACTACAAGTTGTTCTTCGGTGACCGTGGTGACACGACGACTATTAGCATCTTTAATGACGATAATAAGCCGTTGAAGGAAGAAGATGTTGCTAAAGCATATGAGTCGCTGCAACAAGCGCTTAAGTCGCTAACTGAATAAACCTAAGCCTTAGCGTTTATTGCTCGGAGCGATGTTGCTCCGACTTTTTGGCCCGAGCCATAGGATCAACAAGATCCTCTCGCTTGGGCCATTTTAATTTGGCGGAATACTTCAGCACCATCAAGTTACTGACGATGACGCCAAGCACTAAAATGATGATGACTGCAATTTGCAAACCCGACAGTTCGCCTTCCATACATAAACCTTATTGAACGCTACCGACTAATCGGTGATATGAAGCGGTGGTATAAGGTATCGAAGTTTTCCTGAATACATTCTTGACCTAAAACATTTGCCTGCTGAATAGCAGCAATAATTCGTTCAGGTTTGCGCACTTGCTCAACCTTATTGGCCACCGGGAGATGACTTAAGTGCCAAGGCTCGCAAGCAACACCACCAAGATCTTTGGCGTAAGGAAAGAAAAAATCGAATCGATGGGCATTGGCAATAAGCCACTGGTAGAGCGGCCATTGCGGCCCACCGGCTTGGTATTCGCTGGCAACTAATTGGAGTGGCGTATTGCCCTGCAGTGGTTTGCTGAAGAGATCAAGATCGGAGCCCCAATGATGGCGACTCGTTCCGGGTAGGGCGGAAAAACGCATGATCGCCTGTATTTTCTGCCAGTCACTTAATTTGTTGAGTTCGATGATGCGATTTTGATCGTCAAGAACTGGCCGTTGGCCGGAAAACTTGCCATCCCATATTAGTTGCTGACGAGCAAAGCTCCGGTAACTACTCACTAAATCAAGTTGCAAACCATCGTCGGCCGCGGCTTGAACCATCGACAGCCAAGCTTGTTTGGTTTCGGGGTGCAGGAAATGGCGGTCATCAACAGCCGTTAAATGACGCTCATCAAGACCTAACCACTGACTTGCCTGCACACCCTTCTCCTGCTATTTCGCGAGTAAGTTGCTCATAATGCCCTGATACATGTCGGTCAACTGGATCAGGTCGTTGACCTTGACGCATTCATTGACCTTATGGATTGTCGCATTGCATGGCCCCAATTCAATCACTTGAGCTCCCGTTGGCGCAATAAAACGACCATCGGATGTGCCGCCAGTTGTGAGTAGCTCAGGCTCTTGACCATTGACGGCTTTAATCGATGTGCGAACCGCATCCAATAGTTTACCGGTGTCCGTTAAAAACGGTTCGCCATTGAAAGTCCACTTTAAATCGTAATCCAAGCCATAGCTATCAATCAGACTTTCAACGCGCTGAACCAAACCTGATGAACTACTTTCGGTACTAAAGCGGAAGTTGAACATCACATCCAACTCGCCGGGCACCACGTTGGATGCGCCGGTGCCGGCTTTTATGTTGGCAATCTGAAAACTAGTGGGCGGGAAAAACTCGTTGCCGTCATCCCAATGTTTACTGCTCAATTCAGCTAGCATCGGTGCGGCTTTATGCACAGGGTTATCGGCCAAATGAGGGTAGGCAACGTGGCCTTGAACACCTTTAACAACCAGTTCGCCGGTTAATGAGCCACGGCGGCCATTTTTAACCACGTCACCAACATGATTCGTGCTCGACGGCTCACCAACCACACACCAAGTAATTTTCTCCTGACGTTGCTCTAAGTGCTCAATCACGCGCACGGTACCGTTGACGAACGGGCCTTCTTCATCACTGGTGATGAGCAATGCCAATGAACCTTGGTGATCGGGGTTCTCAGCAATAAAACGTTCAATGGCAACAACAATGGCTGCCAGTGAGCCTTTCATATCCGCGGCACCACGCCCGTGAAGGTGATCATCGATGATGGTGGGCTCAAATGGCGGCGTGTGCCACTTGCTTGGATCGCCCGATGGCACGACGTCCGTGTGGCCAGCAAAACAAAGTACCGGCGCTTGATCGCCTCGGCGAGCCCAGAAGTTCAACGTGTCTTCAAAGTGCAGGCGCTCAATACGAAAGCCGAGCTTGACCAAGCGCTCAATCATTAAATCTTGGCAGCCTTCGTCCAACGGCGTGACAGATGGACGAGAAATTAACTCTTTTGCCAGTTCAATTGTCGGGTGGCTCATCAATTAGCTCCCTTGTTGTAGCAACGGTGCATACAGCTTTTCATTAAAGCCAACGATGAGGCCATTGGCGGCCGTGAAGACGGGGCGCTTCATCAACGTTGGTTGTTCCAGAATGAGCGCGATTGCCGATGATTCATCAAGGCCTTTTTTCTGTTCGTCAGATAAAACGCGATAACTGGTTGAGCGTTTATTAAAGAGCACTTCCCAGCCGACTTGTTGGGCCCATTCGGCCAGTTGAGATTGCTCTAATGGTTGCTCGCGGACGTCTTGAAATGAATGCGGTATGGCGTGTTGTTCAAGCCATTTTCGAGCTTTTCGAACCGTATCGCAGTTGGAAATACCATAAATAGTGGCGCTCTGAGTAGACATGTGATTCCTTTGGCGCAATCAAAAAATTGGGGCAAGAATATCACAAACCCCTGTTCAGTCAGGAGGGAAACGATTATTGAGTCAACAAAACCGCATGATCATGCATTAATCTTGCTCAAGCCTTCAGCACTTAAAAGTGATACGTCACGCCAAGCGAGAACTGATGAATGTCGGTGCTGCCAACGTCTGATGAACCCAGATCATGAAAATATTGGTATTCAACGCGAAATAATGAACTGGGGTAGAACTGCAAATCGGCACCAACACTGATGCTCGGTTGCCAGCCATCATCTGACACAGTTTCTTGTGCGCCTTTTGTATCAGCTTCCCAGTAGATTGCGCCAAGCTTTCCGAACACTTCAGTGTATTCACTGATGGTGTAATTGGCTCGGGCTGCGATATTAGTACCAGTAAATTCGAGACGATCGCGCTCGATTGAAGCACTTGCTTGATAGCTACTGGCATCACCAAAATCAATATACTCAACTTCCACCGCCCACCAATTCTGCCACCGGTAGCCAGCAACAGCGGCTAATGCCTTATCACTTTCATCGCACGCAAGGTCATGGCTAGAGCAGATATCGGAAAAATTAGTGACGCCGGCTTTCAACCCGACATATGGTCCGGCATCAAAGCTGTGGGCAGGTGCTAAAACAAAGCCTGACAGTAGCGCAATGACGCAGCTGTAATGGCGCCGTGAAATAGGGTGAGAATTGTTAGAGCGCATGGTGACTTCCCTGAATCGATAGCATCAAAAATGCTGCTGTTGGTAACACTAGCTTAGTGGCTTTTTGATAACTTACTAAAACTATATTTTCTTTATAAAGCATCAAGATAGATATGTTTGATTACAGTACTGCCACTGATTTTACTTGCGCCCAGACATGGTGGCTTGGCCGAATTTGTAAACGCTCAACGGAGTGGCTTGATATTTGAGCCAATAGGAAATGGGTTTGATCTAGCCTGAGGGTGACCAACTTTTCACCGGGGCGAGTCGCTGGATCAATGCGAACCACTTCAGCGGGGAAAATATTACTAATACTGGTGTCGTGCGGTTGAGTCAGGCACAGGCTCACATCGGATGCAAAAATTCGGCATCGCACGTTACTGCCTAGCGGGTTCGTTTGTTGGCTTAAACGCAATCGGAAATGGCCAAATTTCAACTCGCTGGCAAACTGCTCAAGATGTTGATCGATGACGCCTTCAATCACACAACTGGCACCATCGTTAAACAAGCCCGCGAGTTGATGATTCATCAACATGTCTTGAAGTGGGCCTGCGGCTTTGACGTGACCATGCTCAAGTAACACCAAATGATCGGCCAATCGCGTCACTTCATCTGCCGCATGGCTAACGTAAATAATGGGCAATGCCAGTTCATCATGCATGCGCTCTAAGTAGGGCAATATTTCCAGCTTGCGTGCTTTGTCTAGTGCCGACAGAGGTTCATCCATCAACAGTAAGTCGGGTGAGGTCAGCAATGCACGGGCAATGGCAACCCGTTGACGCTCGCCACCCGATAACGCAGCGGGTGAGCGCTTGAGTAATTTCTCTAACCCTAATAGCTCGACAACTTTGGATTCACCAATTCGCTGGCGCGAGGCGGCGACTCGGCTGCGGCCGAAATTCATATTGGCAGCAACATTGAGGTGAGGAAACAAACTCGCTTCTTGAAACACATAACCAATGGCGCGCTGATGAGGCGGTATGAAAATACCGGCATCATCATCTTGCCAAACTTGCCCTGCTACACAGACGTTGCCCGGCAGCCGTTCTAAACCTGCAATGGCGCGTAAACAGGTGGTTTTGCCTGAGCCGGAGGCTCCATACAAGGCACTGATGCCAACAGCCGGTAGTTTCAGTGACACCTCTAATTGAAAGTCACCACGGTCAATTGCAAATTCAGCAAGGATTTGATTCATCGCTTACCTCGCTGAGCAACTCTGTGGTTGATGATGTAAATGGCCAACAAGGCAACAAAAGAGAACAGCATCATTCCACCTGCTAACCAATGAGCTTGGGCGTATTCCATGGCTTCAACATGATTATAAATTTCAACGGACATCACGCGTGTCTCGCCAGGTATATTGCCACCAATCATGAGCACTACGCCAAATTCGCCAATGGAGTGGCAAAAGCCCATTACCGCAGCGGTAAAAAAGCCAGGGCGAGCGAGAGGAACGACCACATGCCAGAACGTATCCCAAGGTGAGGCGCGTAAAGTCGCGGCGACTTCCAGGGGCCGCTTACCAATGGCTTCAAATGCGTTTTGTAGGGGCTGTACCACAAACGGAAGAGAGTGTACGGCGCAGGCAATGGCAATGCCGGCAAAGCTGAACGGTAGAGTGCCAAGCCCTAAGGTGTCAGATAATTGGCCGATAGGGCCGTTCGGGCCAAGCAACAACAGTAAATAAAAGCCAAGCACAGTTGGCGGTAGTACCAACGGGATGGCGAACAGGGCACCAACAAAGGGCTTCAGTTTGGAGTGGGTTTGCGATAACCACCACGCAAGAGGGGTTGCCACCAACAGCAGTAGCAAGGTGACCACTGATGCTAATTTTAGTGTTAACCAAACGACGGATAAATCGAGTTCAACCAATCTTTTTCTCTGTTATGCGCAAATGATGTTGCGACCCAGAATCGAGGCGCGGACTAATGTTAGCAAATCAAACTTCTCGTGTTGGGTCAATCAATTATCTGGTAGCCAAATGAGCGGATCAGTGCTTTGGCTTCGTCACTGGCTAAATAACGAAGCAAGTCTTGAGCAGCTTTTTCACGGGTTGTTCGAGTGAGTAACACCGCATCAAGGTTCAAGGGTTGGTGGTAATCCGATGGCACAATCCAAGCTGAGCCCGATGCCAGTGATCCTTGATGATAAATTTGCGAAACAGCAACGAAGCCAGCGTCAACATTGCCGCTACTGACATATTGATAGGTATGGCTAATATTTTGCCCCTGAATCAGCTTGGGTTGCCATGCGGGATAGAGTTTGAGGTGTTGCAACACTTGCACAGCGGCTGCGCCATACGGAGCCGTTTTTGGCGAGGCAATGGCTAACTTGGTTAACTGCTGCGCTTGTAAGACGGCTGGCGTGCCATTGATGAGCGAGGGATCGTTAGACCATAACGCGAGTTGGCCTTGGGCCACCGTAAATTGCGATTCAGCTTGCGCTAACCCGCTTTTCACCAACGCATTGGGGCGGGTTTGGTCGGCCGCAATAAAAACATCGAACGGAGCGCCGTTACTTATTTGCGCAAATAACTTACCGGTGGAGCCTGCCGATAAACCAACGTGATGGCCGGTTTTTGTTTCGAAATTTGCTGCCAGTTGCTGCATTGGCCGATAGAAGTTGGCCGCCACAGCGACTTGAAGATCCGCAGCCCGAGCGGTGGCGTTGAACAGCATGGTCACGACAAGTAGCAAAAGGGCAAAATGCGACAAATCTAAGCTCCGATATTTATGCGACTAATGAATAAGTTATCAGCAATATTAACGCCAAAGGCGGTGATGGCCCGTTCATTCTGGCACAAAGCCTGACCGAGTGCGGCATTGTAGGTGTTGTTGAGTTATCGATGCGAGGTCAACGGGTCGGTTAATGACGTTGTGGTTACGACAGTTAAACCGTGATTGTGGCAAATCGTACAGATACAAAAAAGCCCCGGATAACGGGGCTTTTCAATAGCATAGCGTGATAGTTTATTTGCGAAGTGTAATGACAACGCTTTCCGCTAAGGAGACTTTGCCTGAGTGCTTATCCAACTGCTTAATCTCATCCATATTAGAGATCACCACCGGTGTTAGCACCGATTTGGCTTTAGCTTCTAGTAACGGCAAATCAAACTCAATGACGGTGTCGCCGGTTTTTACTTTCTGGCCTTCTTCGGCGATTCGCTTAAAGCCTTCGCCTTTAAGCTCTACCGTATCAACACCGAAGTGAACGAAGAGTTCGATGCCACTGGTCGACTCAATACTAAATGCGTGGTTAGTTTCGAAAATTTTTCGAATGGTACCATCGCAAGGCGCAACCATTTGGTTACCGGTTGGGTGGATAGCAATGCCATCTCCAACGATTTTTTCGGCAAACACTACATCGGGAACGTCTTCAATATTGACTATCTCACCGCTGACGGGTGCATAAATTTCAATACCATCGGTTGAGTCAGCCTCATCGCTAACCAGTTTTTTCAGTTTATTGAAAAAACCCATTGTCACTGGCTCCTGTGCATTTGCCAATTTGAAATCGTGCCAGTAAGTCTAACACCAAGAATGTTATTTAGAGAAATAACAATAAACTTCTTGCGCGTATTTGACTTAAATAATTCGTATTTTTAACGCTCAAGCCAAAATTGAAACAGATTAGTAACGTGCTAAGACCGCTCTTGTTCAACTGGCGCAGTGCTAATAAAGCCTAGTCGCTCACAGCTGTCTTGGGCAAAACCTTTACCCGCTTCTCGATACACGTTGAAAACACTGGTCACACCAAGCTCTGCCATTTGTTTTTCTTCATCAAAATAACGAACAACCGCCGCAACATCGCCGGAGAAATCTGTTTTTGATAGCTGTTTGGCGGCGTAATAGTTACCGGTGTGCTCTGGCATCGCGAGGAAAATGCCCCGTAACGAGCCAGACAATTCCACCTTATGCCAGAAATCCGGATCGGTTGCATCGGCATGGATGATATTGCGATTTTGCCGCTTGTGATGCTCAACACGCGTTGAATCACTGTCAACGCCTGTCACTGAGCCGCCCAAGTGGGTGTGCAAATATTCATAGGTACCGGTACCTATTCGGCCCATACCCACAACCAAAAATGTTGTATTGCCCAATGCGAACGGGCGGTCAATTTTATTGAGATGGCGAGGCTGCAGCCAGCCGAGCTTGGGTCTTAGCGATACGTACAGTTTGCCGACTTGTTGATTGAGTGGCGCCGCCAAAATAAAGCTCAGGGCCAAGGCGAGGGCAACAATCGTTAACCATTCTTGCGGTAACCAACCCGCTTTAGCGGCAATGGCGCAAACAATTAAGCCAAACTCGCTGAAATTAGTGAGCGAAGCGGATGCCATCATGGTGGTGCGAATCCGCAAGTTGAAACAACGTATCGCTGCGGCGTAAATGAGCGCTTTTAGCGGCAACAACAACAGTAGAATAAGCGCAACGGCAATCGCGTCTGAACCTGGGAATTGGCGCATGCCAATATCAAGGAAGAAGGCGATCAAGAACAGCTCTTTCATGCTGTAAAGCGACTTCATCAGCTCGTCAGATTTCTTACTCGGTGCCAGCATAACGCCCATCAATAAAGCACCGAGGTCACCTTTTAAACCCACCATGGTAAACAGGCCGTACCCTAAACCAAAGGCCATAAATAAGCCGAATAGCACCAGCAATTCACCGTGGCCGGAGCGTTTCATTAAACTAAACCAGAACGGTCGGAACACTGGAATGAGCAACAGAGCAAAGGCCCAGAGGCTAGGCCACACGCCCGATGAAATGGTGAGGAAGATAACCGCGAGTAGATCTTGAATAATCAAAATAGCAATGGCCAGCTGGCCATAGAGGCTTTGCCCTTCGCCTTTTTCTTGCAAGATTTTGATGACAAAAACGGTACTGGAGAAACTTAAGCCAAAGCCGAGAAGGGCCGCTGTTCGCCAATCTAATTCGGCAAACAAAGGTAATGGAAACAACAAACCAAACAACATCAGCATGGACGTGATTACCGCCACGCTGACCGCCATTTGGATCATCGCGCTACCCCAGAAAGGCTTAGCCGCGAGCGATTTAACATTGAGCTTTAAACCAATGCTAAACAGTAATAAGGTCACGCCGAGATCAGCTAGAATTGAAATTTCATCTGATGCTTCAACGCCAATCAAATGGAGCGCGAAGCCAGCAATCAAAAAACCGACGAGTGGCGGCAAGCCAAACCGAGTGGCGGTCATGCCTAATCCAAACGCGAACGCAATATCGAGAAGAGCAGACTCCATGGCAACCTTTGATTTCTTCCAAGTGATAACAAGTTGAACCATATCACCGGAACTGGTTTTGACCAATCAGACTTGTTATCTTTGCCGCCAACAAAACGAATGATGAAGTGACCTAACATGGTTTACGAGCACAAAACAAAAGCAGGCAACTTGGGCGATGTCTTCAAGCATTTAGCGCTTGTTCAAATGCTCGAAGGCCTGTTGACACATCATCAGGGCAAACACTTTTGCTACGCCGATACCTATGCGGGGCGTCCAGATTACGCCGTTACTAGCAGTAAAGGTTGGCGTAAAGGCGCAGGCAAATTGTTGTCGATTGATGTGCCGCCAATGCCAGCTGCTCGGTTTTGGCACCAGCACGTGGCAAACGTACCTGAGTCGGCAGAGATGGCGCGTTATCCCGGATCCACCTTGTTGGCCGATCAACTAATTGCGTTGCACGGCTTTAAATCTCAGATGATGTTGTGGGAGACAACCGGGGCGAACATGAGCGCGTTGCGCGAACGATTTCCCCATGCCAAATACACAGCACAAGCCGAGGCCAAGGCTTCTGACTTATTATTAGAGCAGGCCGATTTCATATTTGTCGATCCGCCGGGGGTACATTCGCGGCGACACCCAGATTACCCAAACTGGCAAACGCTGGCGCAAATGTTAGTGCTGCCATCGGCCATGCTCATGTGGTTGCCATTACCGGATAGTTTGACGTCTAGCCGTACGATCACGCACCGCGAGATCCGCCAATTAGCCGTTAGCCTCAACTTCACGGTCTCCGAAGTGGTTTGGAATACGTCTGGCATGTTGGGTTGCCAATTGCTCTATCGCGCCGATCCGGCGGTGATGGCAGCAACCAGAAACATCATTGATTGGATGGCTGGCGTTATCAGTTGTGAAGCGCGACATTTTGATGTGTCTGGCGCCTAAGTTTGCGCAGTGAACGCTGCAACACTTGACAGTGATTCGCTGCTAAATTGCCACGGCAAAGATAACTTATGGCACAATCACTTCCTCTGATCTTGGCCGCAGGCCCCTACAGAAATAAACGGCATTGTTATGGAATTCAGTCCTTTAGTTGAACAACTTATTGAGTCGTTGCGGTGTTTGCCGGGCGTTGGTCGTAAATCGGCACAGCGTGCTGCATTTCACCTGCTTGAGCGAGATCGGCGCGGAGCCAATGAGTTAGCAGAAGCGCTGCAGCAAGCCATGAGCGAGGTTGGACATTGTCAGCAATGCCGTAATTACACCGAGCAGGAATTGTGCACCATTTGCCAAAGTCCAAAACGGCAAGCGGCTTCAGTTTTGTGCATCGTGGAGTCTCCAGCCGATCTGATGGCGTTAGAGCAAAGTGGCCAGTTTCACGGTCGTTATTTTGTATTGTACGGTCACTTATCGCCGCTTGATGGTATTGGGCCTGAGCAACTCGGCCTGAATTTGCTTGAGCAGCAACTCATCAAAGGCACGACAGAAGAAGTGGTACTGGCGACCAATCCAACGGTGGAAGGTGATGCAACCGCCCATTACATTGCCGAGATTTGCAGTCGTCATGATATTAAAGCGTCACGCATTGCCCACGGCGTACCGGTTGGCGGCGAGTTGGAATATGTTGATGGAACAACACTGGCGCGCTCATTTGCTGGCCGCACATCGATGGATTAACAATAACAAGCGCGCTCATTTATCGTCGTTAAAACGTTAATTTACTGGCGCGCTTATCTCACTTCTTAGTACCAAGCCTGAATCGCCGCCACGACAGTCGGCATTCGGTGGGATGTCGCTCAGCAAATGAGTTTAAATTTTCCAATCCCGCACTTTTCCCCTTGAATTCCAAATCAGCGCCCCTATATCCGTCTGCAACGAATGCTCTGAATAATGTTGAGATAGAGGAATCAAGATGAGCGAAACTGCACAACGCGAAACTCATGGCTTTCAAACCGAAGTCGGCAAACTGCTGCATCTGGTAACCCATAGCCTGTACTCAAACAAAGAAATTTTCCTGCGCGAGCTGGTCTCAAATGCTGCGGATGCGGCAGACAAACTGCGTTTTAAGGCTTTGTCTGACAACAGTTTGTATGAAAACAATGGCGAGCTGCGCGTGCGCATTACCGCCGACAAAGACGCCGGCACCCTGACCATTTCTGATAATGGTATTGGTATGACGCGCGACCAAGTGATTGAGCACTTGGGCACTATCGCCAAGTCTGGCACCTCTGAGTTTTTTAATCAGCTCAGTGGCGACGAGTCAAAAGACTCGCAACTGATTGGCCAATTTGGTGTTGGTTTTTATTCTGCATTTATTGTTGCTGACCGCGTTACCGTGCGTTCTCGTGCGGCTGGCTTCGGTGCTGAAGCGGGTGTCCAATGGGAATCTGCTGGCGAAGGTGACTTCACCGTAGAAGACGTTGAAAAATCAGATCGCGGCACCGACATTATTCTTCACGTGCGTGATGAAGAAAAAGAATTCCTCGACGACTGGCGTCTACGTCAGATCGTCAACAAATATTCTGACCACATCTCCATTGCGGTAGAAATGTGGAAAGAAGAAGTACCTGAGCGTGATGGCCCAGACGGCGAGAAAGTTGCCGCAGAGCCTGCAACATGGGAAAAAGTAAACACCGCCAAAGCATTATGGACGCGTGAAAAATCTGAGCTGTCTGATGATGAGTACGGTGAATTCTATCGTCACATCTCACATGACTTTGAAGCGCCACTGACATGGTCTCATAACCGAGTTGAAGGCACCCACGATTACACCAGCCTGCTTTATATTCCGAAACGTGCGCCATTTGATATGTGGAACCGCGAAGCCAAGCACGGTCTGAAACTTTACGTACAGCGCGTTTTCATCATGGATGACGCAGAGCAGTTCATGCCGACTTACCTGCGCTTTGTTAAAGGTGTGCTGGATTCCAATGATTTGCCGCTGAATGTTTCGCGCGAATTGTTGCAAGACAATCGCGTGACTGACGCGATGCGTAAAGCGTGTACCAAGCGTGTGTTGCAAATGCTTGAGAAGCTGGCCAAGAAAGACGCCGATAAGTACCAAGAATTCTGGAAAGAATTTGGTAATGCGTTGAAAGAAGGCCCAGCAGAAGACGCCGCCAACAAAGAGAAAATTGCAGGCCTGCTGCGCTTTGCTTCAACGGAGACCGACACCACCGATCAAACTGTCGCGTTGGCCGATTACATTGAGCGCATGAAAGAAGGGCAAGACAAGATTTACTATGTTGTTGCCGATAGTTTCAATGCAGCGAAAAGCAGCCCGCATCTGGAAGTCTTCCGTAAGAAAGGCGTTGAAGTATTACTGATGTCTGAGCGCGTGGATGAGTGGTTGATTAGCCACCTCAACGAATTCGACGGCAAGCAGCTGGTTTCGGTAACTCGCGGTGCGCTGGACTTAGGCGAGCTGGAAGACGACGCCGACAAAGAAGCACAAAAAGCGTTGGAAGAGTCATCAGAAAGTTTGGTTGAGCGCATTAAAACAGCGCTGGGCGAAAACGTGAAAGATGTTCGCGTGACTCACCGCCTGACCAGTTCACCTGCATGTATCGTGGTGGATGAACACGATATGTCGAGCCAAATGGTGAAAATGATGAAAGCTGCTGGCCAGCCTGTCCCTGAGCAGAAATTTATTCTGGAAGTGAATCCAGAGCATGATCTGGTCAAACAAATGGATGGTGAGCAAGCAGAAGACACCTTTGCGGATTGGAGCCAACTGCTGTTGGATCAAGCGACGTTGGCAGAGCAAGGAACATTAGATGATCCTGCCTCTTTCGTGGCCAGGGTCAATAAGTTGTTACTTTCTAACGGCTAAAATGCGCGTCCGTAAATGCTAGGGTTTGTTGATCTTGATTGCAAAAATCAACAACAAGACGCAATAAACCCTAGGCTATACGCCGAATGTCTAACCCCGTGGATTTTCTATTGGCAGCGTTGCCTGCTAGGATCCGCGGGGTTTTAATTTTTAAATACACTTTGAATAACGAAAGAGGCCAATTATGCGCATTATTCTTTTGGGCGCACCTGGAGCGGGTAAAGGCACCCAAGCTCAAGTCATCATGAATAAATTTGGTATTCCCCAAATTTCAACCGGTGACATGCTGCGAGCAGCAATTAAAGCGGGTACGCCACTTGGACTGGAAGCCAAGAAAGTAATGGATGCGGGCCAACTGGTTTCCGATGACATCATCATTGGTTTGGTAAAAGAACGTGTTGCTCAAGACGATTGTGCCGATGGCTTTTTGCTTGACGGTTTTCCTCGCACCATCCCACAGGCTGATGCGATGAAAGACGCCGGCATTGTTGTCGATTACGTGGTTGAGATTGACGTACCTGACGAAGAGATCGTCAAGCGTATGAGCGGTCGTCGTGTCCACCCTGGCTCAGGCCGGACTTATCACGTGATTTACAATCCACCAAAAGCCGAAGGCAAAGATGATGTAACCGGCGATGATTTGGTGATCCGTGATGACGACCAAGAAGATACAGTCCGCAAACGTTTGGGTGTTTACCACGATCAAACGAAGCCATTAATCGATTACTACACGGCAGAAGCTGCGGCTAGCGCAACGCAATACCTAAAATATGATGGTACTGAATCCGTTGAGCAAGTGTCTCAAAAGGTACTGGCAGCACTGAGCTAAAAGTGGCTTAGAGTTGCATAAAAAAACCGCCTTATGGCGGTTTTTTTGTGTTTGCATTTGTAACGGTTAATGCTGCAATAACACGCCGTTAAGCGTATACAAGCGAAGCCAAGGCAGCCAGAGATAGGAATGCCATTAGACCGATGAGTCGTTTCATAATTTAGCGCCTTGAACCAGAAAATTTGTTAGTGAGCTAAAGCTAACGAAGCTGATTTTCGGATACAAATTAAGCTGCTTATTGTGTGACCAATAACACTGAATTTTATGTGTGTATTGGTATTGATTTGTACTCGATCACATTCATCAAAAAGACGCCATATTGGCGCCTCTTTATTCAACAGCAATCAGTCGTTACATCATGTGTTTTTGGATCTAACCATCAATGTAATTTAGCTTGGCCAAATTTGCTAACCGCGACATGATGGTGTTGGCTTTAGAAAAGAACTGGGCATAGATTCTAACTATACAAATCGATCAGGTTTTGGCGCAGTTATGCCGAAGAGACGCGCGGCTAGGCAATAGGGGGAATAACGCCCATTAAGGCAGTTTTGCTCGTTGTTTTTCTTTTATAACATGGCGTTAACAATTTGAAAGCGACTGTTTTATCGCTGAATTCAGCCATTTTATGAAGCTTCAATTTCAAGACTGCACAAAAATGATGCGATTGTTCCACGGTTAGAATCGCGCCTGCTGCTATTTCTGTTCAGTCATATATGACACCAAATAAAGCCGCCTTTAGGCGGCTTTATGTCAGCGCAGGGAAGGCGGTTACATCATGTATTTTTCAATGAACGCATCAATGGCCTGCAGCGCCTGTAGTCGAGTTGAGCTCTTACTGAGGTAGTGCCCTTCATCTTCTAATTCTAAATAGGTAACGTCTTTGCCTTGTTTGCGAAGCGCCTTGTACATGTCTTTTGACTGTTCAATGTTGACGACTTCATCGATAGTGCCGTGGATCAGTAATACCGGCGCTTTGGTTTGCGCGACATGATTGATGGGCGAAACGGCTTCCAGGTAATCATCGGTGGCGTTGCCGCCAGCCATGGCATCTTCCCAGTACGCATGTACGCCACTTTTTCTGCCGCTCTCGCGCTTGACGCGATCCATCATGGTTTCTAAATCGCTTACGCCGTTGATGGATACCGCGCATTGATACATATCTGGCGTCAGTGTTGCACCAGCTAAGGCCGCATAGCCGCCATAACTTGCACCGACAATGCATACTCGATTGGGTTCTACTCGGCCTTGCTCACTCAACGCAGTAATCGCATCAGTCAGATCATCTTGCATTTTTTTGCCCCACTCGCCGCGGCCTTTGAGGACATGTTGCGCGCCAAAGCCTGTAGAGCCGCGGTATTGCGGTTGAATGACTAAAAAACCACGACTAGCAAAATATTGTGCTAACCAGTCAAAGCCTTTTTTATCGTATGATTCAGGGCCGCCGTGGGGCAGCATAATCGCTGGTAGCGGTTTGGCTTTGTCAGATTGAGCTGGACGAGTCAGTAACGCGGGAATGGTGAGACCGTCGCGTGCTTGGTAACTGTATATTTCCACCGGATTGACGTCAGTGGGCTGGAGTTGAGGCCTAGAGGTGGCGAGGTAGGTAAAGTTACCGCCATTAAACATATAGTACTCGCCGGGAATGCCTTCTCCCTCCACATAGAACAGTAGGCTGTTCCAGTCTGGCGTGTAATCAACCAAGTTGAGCGAGTCATTGGGCATTGCGTTGTTGATGGCGGCAAATAACCTCGTCAACTTATCGTCAAAGAACTCATAACTTGGCTGAAAGCCAGCATAGCGAACACCGGCAACCACGCGATCGGTATTGGTAATTAAGCTGGCAACGCTGGCGTTTTCGCGCGCAAAAATCGGGCCGTTAATCGCGCCATCGGCCAGCTCTAAACGATAGTATGCGCGGTGGCCATTTTCTGCTGTGGCAGACATGACGAGTGCTTTGTAATCTGGGGTAATGCCAGCAAACCCTTTGTTGATATAACTGGTTTTTTCTTCGTAGATAATGTTCCAATTGAGGCCATCAAAGGTTTCAATAAGATGGCGGTCGGCGGCTTCATCATAACGCTCGCGAGCCAGTATTTCGTCATTCTCATCGAGAAAGAAATCAATTGCGGTAGACGATCCTTTTTGGACTACTTTTGGAGTACGCTTGGGAGCGTCGAGCTTCACTCGAACTAACCCAAAAGGTGGCTTTCCAGGGTTTCGTTTATTAATCAGATAGGCCGGCATGTAGACTGATTTGTGGTCGCTGGATAGAGCGACGATTCTTCCTAAGCCACCTTGTCCGGCATGTATGCCTTTGCCTGGCGTGAGCATTTGCTGAATTTTATTAGTGTTGATGTCGAGTAAAAATGCGCTACTCACATCGTGCTGACCGGTATAGCCCATGATCCGCCGATGTTGTGTCGAGCGAATAACAATTTTGTCTTCATTCAGAAAGTACAATCCATCGGTACGTATGTTGGATAAATCTAAGGCGGCAATAACACCGCCTTTTGATAGATCAACAACGGTCAGTACATCTTTGCCACCGCTGGTGTCACGATAAGCAAGTCGCTTCGCCGATGGCGACATCACCATCATGGTTTTGGCGGGCAGGGTGCCAAATGCTTCGAGCGGGATTGGTTGATTGGCTTGCGTTGAAAGTGGCAGCCAGAGCAAGGTAACTAAAAATAAAGTGCGGTAAATTGAGTGAGCCATCATTGTTCATGTCCTTGAACTATTTTGTTATTTTTTGACTCTAACTAAGTAATGATAGGCGGACAAATTGCAACGCCTAAATTGTGAAATTAACCACTAACATTATCAGGTTATAGATAATTCAAGCTGGTCCGAAAGCAGTTAAATCCCGTAGACTGTCAGAATCTACTTGGAGAAGTACACCACCATGGAACTACAACGAACAACCGAACAATATGGCGTGCTGCTGGTGAATCTTGGAACACCGGATGAACCCACGCCCAAAGCCGTGCGACGCTACCTCAAGCAATTCTTATCGGATCGGCGGGTGGTGGATTTGCCACGAGTGCTCTGGTGGCCTTTGTTAAACGGTATTATTTTGCCAACGCGCAGCCCAAAAGTAGCGCATGCGTATCAAACGATTTGGCAAGATGACTCGCCACTGCGCCGAATTGGCCTAGCTCAGGCTAAAAGCTTGCAAGAAAAATTGGAATTTATCGTTGGTGGTGAGATCCCCGTTGAACTGGCGATGACCTATGGCAACCCCTCGATCCCCGCAGGTATTGAGAAGTTGCAACAAGCTGGGGTCAAACGAATCGTGGTATTGCCGCTATATCCTCAGTATTCCGCAACAACAACAGGCTCTGTGCTGGATGCTGTTGCGAAAGCTTTAGCTGACATTCGCCATGTACCGGAAGTGCGAATGGTGCATGACTATTATCAACATCCGCTTTATATCAATGCGCTCGCCGGCTCGGTCAAGAGTCACTGGCAGCAACATGGTCAGGCCGACAAATTATTGATGTCATTTCATGGTATTCCACAGCGCTACGCTCGGCTTGGCGACCCATACCCAACACATTGTGAAGCTACCGCTAAAGGCGTGGCTGATGCTCTGGGTCTCGCGGATGATCAATGGCAACTGACTTATCAATCTCGCTTTGGCAAAGAGCCGTGGTTGCAACCTTATACCGATGAAACTCTCGAACAATTACCCAAGCAAGGGGTCAAATCGCTGGATATTATGTGTCCGGCTTTTGCCGCGGATTGTTTAGAAACATTGGAAGAAATTGCAGTAGAAAATCGGGACGTGTTTATGGACGCAGGTGGCGAGCGCTACCAATACATACACGCGTTAAATGAGTCACCTTGCCATATCAAACTATTGGCGCAACTGGTGGCCGACCAATTAACAGGCTGGTAGCAGCCGTTCAGGACAAATCATGATTGCAGGATTCTTTATTGCGCTTCACGGCCTGCTGTTGTTGATTCTATCAATAGCAGTGATCCGCCAGCGAATGGCTCATCGGGTCGTTTTTGGTGATGGCGATGTCGATTCACTACAACGTGCTATTCGGGTGCAGGGCAACTTCCTCGAGTATGTGCCGATGACCTTGCTGATCTTAGCGGCATTGGAATGGCTGCAAGCGCCTGCAATGTTGCTATTCGGTTTAGGCAGTGCGCTGTTTGTTGGTCGGGTGCTGCATGCGCTGGGCTTGTCGCAAACCAGCGGCTCAAGCAAAGGCCGCATGTTTGGAGCCATTGTTAGCTTAGCAGTATTGCTTATTGCCTCTGCTAGCTTGTTGTTGCTCAGCGCAAAATTATTGTGGTGGCCTTAAGTGGTTACTTCAGCCGGCTGTTTCAGTCGGTTAAGCAGTGGCCTTTGATTTCAACGCGCTGTTTATAGTGCTTCACACTATCAACGGCGTATCGCTTGGGGCATAACGCATTTTCTTGCAGTAGCCGTTCCATGTCGTTTAATGCGGTATGTTCACGCAATATCTCGGCATTGCTGGGCTCACTCAGCTTGTATGGCTCTTCCGGGGGTAAAATGGCTTCATGCCGGCTGCGCTGGCGTTTGCCCTCTTCTCGTTGTTGTTGCCGAGGCGTCAAATCTGCTTGATAGCGAAAGCTAAGCGGTGTGGCTTGGGCGTCGATGGCAAGGGTACTAACAATTTCGTACGGATCTGGCTTGTCGTTGCTAGAGCAAGCAGCCAATAACAACAGAAAGGGCAGGGCTGCGATACATCGTCCTGATACGGCAGTCATAGATATCTTTTGAGTTGAAGGTGTAGCCAGCTAAGTTACCCGTTGCGAGTGGAATTGCAAGCGGCAGCTTAGGTCAAATGGCTTGCCGCCCATAATACAAACAGGTAGCGCAACGCTTTACCGATCAACATGGCCACAGCACTAAACCAAGGATTAAAGCGAAGCCAGCCGCCAGCTAAACACAGCAAATCACCTATGATCGGTGTCCAGCTCAGTATTAAGCCCCAATGGCCAAACCGATGAAGCCAGTTCACCCAGTTTTGCTGACGCTCAGAAAGGCTGGACTGCAACTCATCAAGTGACTTTAATCGACGCGCCTGGCTGCCCATCCAGAATGTAATCAGCCCGCCTATGGTATTACCCGCGGTTGCTGCAAGTAACAGCATTGCAGGCTCTGCCCATTGTTGTTGCCACGCTAGTAACAGCGCTGCTTCCGAGCCGCCAGGCAATAAAGTGGCGGCCAGCAAACTGGTCCAAAATAATCCAAATAGCGCCATTGATAGAGCTGCATTGATGGAAAACTTCGCCGACTTTACACCAGCAATGCAAAAAATACCTAGCTAATCGACTGCAGCCAGGAGCGAGCCGCTTCGCGATCAGGCAAGACACGAATATTGCGTTCTGGATAAGCGATTTGCTGAATTTCAGCAATGGCTTCGGCGGCGAGTTGGCTGTATCGCTCTTGCGCATAAAACGCGATCGCGCTGAGATCATAGCCATCAGCTAACAAACGAACACCAGATAATTCAAAATGGGTGTCATCACGCCATGCGATTAGCAACTTGGCTGGGGTATTAAATGCATCCAGCGCTTTATTTAAAAGTTGATGGGCGTCTAGATTCAACTCAAGTGAATCAACGGGATTCCATTCCAGTACACCCTCATGCAATTGAAAATTGCCGATTGCGGTATTGTACCGGGACATTGCCACTGTACCTCTTGTTGCAGTGAGCCAATTTAAACATATTGGCGATAGGCTAATGACGGATTGAGCCATTCATAAGCCGCTATTTCGAGCTAATAAATTAGACACTTTCTACGCGATTAGTTTCTACTTTAAAAGTGAATTTACGTTTTTTCGCTCACTTGTTAACAGGGGGTTTTGGGTGGGTTGCAGGGCAGTTTTTAAGGTGTTTAAAGTTGTGAGTTTGGCCATGAATTATGGCGCTGGCGCGTCAATAAAATAACGGCAGCTGTTGATTGTTGTCGCGGTGCCTTAAACATCAGCCACCCAAAAGTGTTAGAGATTTTGAGGTTTCGAGGAATCGATAACTTGAGACGAAGAGAGCTTTGGTCACGTCACTGCTTTACCCATTTTGAGCGTTTTTTTGAGGCTCCGACAGCATGTTTGTGACGGCTACTGCCGTGCCTTTAACCTCAGGCGCTATGGCTGTTTAACCAATGCCTAGCACCTGATACGTCATTCAGCCCAGATCACCTGTGCTTAGCGGGGCATTGCTTAGAGGGCCATTGTTTAAAGGACCATTGTTTAAAGGGCCAGCGCTTAGATCACCATCACTAAGAGCACAGTCACTGCTGATATCGAGTTTGGCGGCAACATCACGTAGCACTGCGCGCACCGCTTCTTCAATATCTGGGTGGTAGCACGGCATATCGAGCATTTGCAGAATCGTCATTTTTTGGTGGTGCGCCCACGCAAGTAAGTGCGCCACATGCTCAGCAGCTGGGCCCACCATTTCAGCGCCAACAAACAAGCCCGTGCCTTGTTCGGCATACACGTTAAGTCGCCCTTTGTTGTTCAACCTAAGCTGGTGTCGACCTGGCTGTTCAAAGTTCACTTCACCTTGAATTAGGCAATCGCAAGGGCTAAGGCGCTCACTCGCTTGTTGGAAGCTAATTCCAATCATGGCGATTTGCGGCTCAGTGAGCACCACGCTGATAGGGCTTGAGTGCTCCTTCGTCTGCAAGTTGGGCCAACGACCTGCATTGTCGCCTGCAATACGGCCTTGGTCTTCAGCGTCATGTAATAGCGGCTGCTGGCTGCTGGCATCGCCGGCAATAAAAATATGTGGTTTCGATGTTTGCATCGTGCGTGGATTGGCAATCGGCACATTGCGGTCATCCAGCGCCAGATTCAAGCGCTCTAAGCCTAATTGTTCTATAGCTGGGGGCGCGTCGGTGGCAGCAATAACATAGTCGACGCGAATGGTTTGTGATTGCAGGTGATCATCCATGTAACGGATGATCACCTGATCGCCTTGGCGTGTCATGGACTCTATTTGAGCATCAGCTATTAGCGGAAATTCATCAGCGAATGTTTGCTGGGCATAGCGCATCACATCAGGATCGGTCAGTGGACCAATTTGGCCACTAACGCCGAATACATGCACAGTCACATCTAATCGATGCAGTGCTTGAGCGATCTCAAGGCCAATGGCATCAGTACCCAATACCGCAACCGATGTTGGCAAATCATCCCAGTTAAATAGGTCGTCGTTGGTGAGCAATCGATCGTCTAGATCTTGCCAAGTCTTGGAAGAGGGCCAAGCTGAACCCGTGGCGATGACAATACGAGCAGCATGAACTTGAGTATGAGCGCCTATTTGCAGTGAGTTTTCGCCAATAAATTGAGCGGCGCCGTAAATTTTATCGGTTGCCGGAATAGCCTCGAGCTGTTGTTGAGCTAAGCCAACAACGCGATCACGTTCTGATTTGATTTGCGCCATCACTTGCTTGCCATCAATGCGTACTGAACCGTCAACGATGACGCCAAACGATTCGCTATGGCGGGCATGGTAAGCGGCTTGTGCTGCCGCCATGAGCAACTTTGATGGCGTGTAATCAACGGGGTTATCGGTAGTACCGCAGACGCCGCCTGCAATCATAACCACTCGGTCGGTATGTTGTTTGGCTGCTTGGTATGCGGATAGCCCAGCGGTGCCGCCCCCAATGACTGCAACATCAACGGTTAATTGCTTCATGATGACTCCTGCCGCCAGGTTATGGCAGCATTTAAAACGAAATGTGAAAAAGGGATAACCCTTGTGCTGCTCAAACAAGCAATGAAACATCCAGCAACAGGCTCAGGATGAACATGGGGGGAGTTCATTCTGAGCCTGTGGCCGTTCGCTGTGTGGTGAAACCTCATTGCAGTTGAGCGTTACTCAGTTGTGGCTATTTGGCTAAGTAGATGTCCAGCTCTTCGCTGCCGCCAATGTGCTTACCGTTAATAAACACCTGTGGCACGGTACTGCGGCCGGTAATGGCTTTTAAGCTGACGGACGTTGCATCGGTGCCCAAAATCACTTCTTCGTAGCGGATGCTGGCATCAATTAATGCTTGCTTAGCTTTGGCACAAAATGGGCAGCCTGGTTTCGAAATGATACTGACTGAATCAGGTTTGTTAGCGCTTGGCGCAATGTAGCTCAACATGGTGTCAGCATCGGAGACTTCAAACGGGTCGCCTGGTTTCTGTGGCTCAATGAACATTTTTTCGATGATGCCGTTTTTCACTAACATGGAATAGCGCCACGAGCGTTTGCCAAACCCCAGCTCTGATTTATCTACCAGTAAGCCCATGCCTTGAGCGAACTCGCCATTGCCATCGGGGATCACGCGAATGTTTCCTGCTTCTTGATCGGCTAACCACGCGTTCATCACAAAGGTGTCGTTCACACTCATGCAAACAATCTCGTCAACACCACTGGCTTTAAATACCTCGGCTAACTCGTTGTAACGCGGTAAATGCGTGGATGAACACGTTGGCGTGAAAGCACCGGGCAAGGCAAATACGATCACTGTTTTGTTGGCAAATATTTCATCGGTGGTGACATGAACCCACTCATCGCCTTGGCGAGTTGGAAAGGTGACTTGCGGGACGGGTTGACCTTCTTTATTAGCAAACATAGTGGTTCTCCAGCAGGAATTCGACAGTAATTAGGTAACTGAGCTCAGTATGTTACCCAGAGTTTGATAATAGAAATCGATTAAACCTATCTACTTGATAGGTGTTGGTGCGAAGGATTGTTGTGCAACATCAAGGAGTGGCTAGATTTTGTTCGAGGGTTTGTATGTAAATCAAACAATGTTGGTTGGGGTAAACAGGGTTTTCTCTAGTTGTTGTGAATTTTTTATGACCACTGGTGTTTTCTTGAAGGGGGCTTGCCTATGGTCTACGCCGCGCCAAACAAGGGTTGAAACATTTGTGCAACGAATAAGACATATTTCATTCATCTAGTTGAAGTCTTTTTGTAATTTTTCGCCTTTAGCTTTGCTCACGCTTATTTCACATGCGATTAATTCCGTCCTCGGAGAAGACAAGACAATGGAACTCAAAACCCTGTTTAAGCTCGGCGCAATTTCTACTGCGTTGATCCTTGCTGGTTGTGGTGGCGACATCAACATTAAAACTGGTGAAGATACTGTAATTACCGACCCATCCGATCCATCTGAATCAACAACAGAGCAAGCTTACGGCGGCTTCGCTGAGCAAAGCACTAGCCTGACAGAACTGGACGGAATGGAAGTCTGGACTCTTAGCGGCTCACTGCTGCCATCAGAGGCTTCTGCTTCTAACTACACCACTGGTGGCCAAGACGGCGACGAAATTACCTTGGGTAACGACGTGGTATGGCAACTTGATGGCGCGGTTGTTGTGGGTGGCGATAACGAAAATTCAGTCACGCTGAACATTTTACCGGGCACCAAAATCATTGGTGGTGACGGTTCGTACTTAGTTGTTAGCCGTGGCTCAAAAATTGAAGCGGTTGGTACCGAAGATGCGCCAATCGTATTTACATCGACTGAAGCTGCACTTGGCCAAGAAGGCGAAGCGGGTCAGTGGGGTGGTTTGGTACTGCTAGGTAATGCGCCAGTTAACAGCTGCCCAGATTTAGATGCTTGTGACGCTTCGTTCGAAGTTGGCGATCACGCATACGGCGGTAACGATTCTGAAGACGATTCAGGTACGTTGAAATACGTTCGCGTTGAGTTCGGTGGTTTCAAAATCAACGACACACAAGAAATGAACGGCATCAGCTTCGCCGCTGTCGGTGCAGGTACTGAAGTTGAGTACATCCAAGTACACGAAAACAACGATGATGGCGTTGAGTTCTGGGGCGGTAACGTTTCAATCTCTAACGTTGTGTTGACCAATAACTTCGATGATTCGCTTGACTGGACCAACGGTTGGCAGGGTTCTGCTCAACACGTTCTGATCATGCAGAAAGATGACGGCTCGAACCGTGGTATCGAAGCAGATAGCAACAGCGACATTGATGCCGATCCTAAGTCAATGCCAACTCTATCTAACGTTACTATTTTGGTTGCCAACGGTACCAATGCTGGTGGTGACGATGCCGAAGGTATCATCCTGCGTAAAGCAACTGCCGTTAACGCTTATAACATCCTGGTTAAAGGCGACACTGACTCCGGTGAGTGTTTGGAAATTGACGGTGACAACACGGTTATCAACGCGCAAAACGGCGAGCTAGTGTTCACTCACAGCCTGCTGGACTGTGTTGAGCCAACTAAAGATCAAAGCGTAGACGAAGACAACACATTGGCCTTCGACGTAAACGCTTGGTACACCGAGCAAGAAGGTAACTACATTGGTGCCTCTGCGCTTGACGGTTACATGCCTACTTCTAGCTCTATTGCCCTGACGGGTGGTAAAGCTGACCTGAGCAACACTGATTCTCGTTTGGATGACGCTGAATACATTGGTGCATTTGACGGTTCAACTGACTGGACTGAAAACTGGACCACTGCCATCCACGACGACGGTGACGATGACACAGTAACACTGCAACCATTGACGTCTTGCCCAGTCGGCACGACTCAAGAAGATGCAACAGCTGGCCTTTATGAAGACTCCTCGGTTGAGCTGGTATGTGCGTTGGAAGGTAACCTACTAACGAACACGACCTTGTTGGCTGGCTCTAACGTTTTGTACAAGCTAGCTGGCGGTGCGGTTCTAGTTGGTGGCGACAATGAAGATGCAACAACTCTGGCGATTCAAGCTGGCGTTAACATCTTTGCTGAAAGCGACAGCTACTTGGCGATTAACCGTGGTTCTAAAATCATGGCGCAAGGCTCTGACGACATGCCAATTACCATGACTTCGCAAGAAGACGTTGTCGCTGGTCTTGACGGTGAGCGCGGTCAGTGGGGTGGTTTGGTTCTGCTCGGTAACGGTTTGACCAATGCTTGCCCTGATAAAGATGCTTGTGACGCTTCATTCGAAGTTGGTGACCACGCATACGGCGGCAACGACAACACTGATAGCAGCGGTACCATCAGCTACGTGGTTGTTAAGTACGCTGGCTTCAAAGTGAACGATACCCAAGAAATGAACGGTATTAGCTTTGCAGCGGTAGGTTCAGGCACTCAAGTTGACCACATTCAAATTCACGCCAACGGTGATGACGGCGTTGAGTTCTGGGGGGGTGCAGTGAGCATGAAATACGTTTACCTGACGCACAACTTTGATGACAGCCTCGACTGGACCAACGGTTGGCAAGGTAACGCTCAACACGTTTACATCACGCATGAAGATGGCCAAGCAAACCGCGGTATTGAAGGCGACAGCCACAAGAGTGACGGTGATACGCCAACGTCTCACCCTGTTCTGGCTAACGTAACTATCGAGCCTGGTGTTGATATCGAAAATGCTTCTGGTGACAAAGGCGAAGGCATCATCTTACGTGTTGCTACTGAAGCTGAAATCTACAACCTGCTGGTTCAAGGCCGTAAAGGCGACACGTCTGAGACTGAGTCTGGCGAATGTTTAGAGCTTGACGGTACTTACCCATCATTGGTTGATGGCGTGAACAGCGGTGCGCTGTTGATTGAAAACAGCATCATCGACTGTAACGAACCTTTCAAAGGCACTGAAATGGGTACTGTTGACGTTGAAGCTTGGTTCTTAGCTCAAAACGGTAACAGCACTGACGAAGTGACGCTGACTGATGGCATGCCTGCTGGTACTGACACTGTTCTGTTAGGTTCAGGTCAAGACGTAAGCGCTATGGACAGCTGGTTCGATTCAACTGACTACATCGGTGCATTTGACGGCACTAACGACTGGCGCGGCAACTGGGCATACGACCCAGCTAACTAAGCACAAGCTTAGGCTTCGACCCGGAGGGGAGCTTCGGCTCCCCCCCAATTCGTTTAACTCCTTCATCTATAGAAACACCTTTCGGGTTACCTACATCAGGGTAAGTCGAATTTGAATTGCACAGGATAGTCACAGTATGAAAACCAAGCCGAGTTTTACCACCCGCAAGGTAAGTGTTGCAGTTGCCAGTGCGCTATCTGCGGCAGCCATGTTCACTGCTGCTCCTGCTATGTCAGCAGACGAGCAACAAGCTGATGCGGGTTACGCAGGCAATGACGTAGAAGTTATTGCGGTAACGGCTCGACTCAAAAGCGCCGCTTCCGAGGTCATGGAAGAACGCCGCGAGCAAGCCTATGTCGCCGATCTCATGGGCGCAGACCAAATCTCGCGTACTGGCGATAGCGATGCCGCTGCAGCCTTGCGTCGTGTCACCGGTTTGACCCTGAAAGATGGCAAGTTCATTTATGTGCGTGGTTTAGGTGAGCGTTACTCAAGTACCTCGCTAAACGGCGCTATTGTTCCTTCTCCAGATCCAACTCGTAACGTTGTGCCGCTGGACATGTTCCCAGCCTCAATTATTGAATCACTGTCCGTGCAAAAAGCCGGCTCACCGGGTGCTCCAGCTGCCTTTGGTGGTGGTCACGTCGATATTCGTACCAAAGCGATTCCATCCGACTTCTTCTTCAAGGTTGGTGTCGGCACACGTTATAACAGCAATGATTCAGACGACGCTTTGACCTACAGCGGTACTGGCGACGATACCTGGAAAGGTAAAGACGATGGCGCGCGAGGCTATCCTCAGAGCGCTCAAAATACTTACGATACCTATGGTGGTATCGATCCAATTAATGACATTTTTCCAGTGGTTGGCGACATTGAACAAGCCTACCAAATCAACCGCGAAGCGGCTGTTGATATCAACCGCGCCATGACTGTAAAAGCGGAGGATACGGATTTTGCCTACCGCGCCAACGTGGCCGTGGGTAACAGCTGGGATTTAGGAAAAGACACCATCTTTGGTTTGGTTGCCGCAGGCTACTATAAGCGTCAGCAAGAAAACTATGAAGAGTTGGATATTGAGCTTGCCGATCCTGAAGGCACCATCGAAAACTCGAAAGAAATTGTTGGAACAGATTCTATTGTTCAGTGGTCAGCCTTGCTTAACATGGGCTTAGAGCTGGACGAAAACAACAAGATTGAAACCTATTCAACCTACCTGCGCGATACCTCAGATGATGTTTCTGTCGCCATTGAAGAAACCATCGATACCATTTCTGAGCCGAATGCTTTGCAGGTTTACAGCATTGAATATGAAGAGCGCACGTTGATCAGCAACCAAGCCAAAGGGATTCACTTTTTCCCAAGTTTGTACGACTTGGAAGTGAACTGGTTCTACTCTGACGCGCGCGCAGAACGTTATGCGCCGAATGAAGTGTCATACACCTATGGTGTGGTGTTTGACGAAGAAACTGGTGAAATGACATCGCGTAAATTGAATACGCAAGATGCGCCGAAATATGTCTACACGCGCTTGGATGATGATACCGAGAACACGGGTTTTGATGTCACTTTGCCAACCAGTATTGCGGGGGCAGAAGTACGCTTTACCGCCGGTTATAGCTACTTTGAGCGTGCTCGTGAAAACTACGCGTCTCGTTTTACATTCGATGCCACGGGTTTCGATAGCGAACTGCTGACCGAAGACTTTCACGTTATCTTTGCCGACGAAAACATTCTGGATGCCGAAAACGACTTCGAATTAGGTGATTCGTCAACGGACACTGAAGATTACGTTGCGGCAGAAATGATTGATGCCGGCTTTGCTTCCTTCGACGTTAACATTGACGACGTGTGGCGCTTTACTGGTGGTATTCGCTACGAAGACTTCCGTCGTACCACCTTGCCAATTGACGAAGATGGCGAAATATCTACTGAAGATGGCCGCTATGAAATCACCGATTATGTTGTGGTTGAAGATGGCTGGTTCCCGTCGTTAGCGGCAACTTGGCAGCAAAGCGATCAAATGCAATGGCGTTTCGGTGTGAGCAAAACCATTGTTCGCCCAGATTTGCGTGAAGTATCGCCGGTTCGTTTCCAAGATCCTGTGACGGGTATTGACTCGTTCGGTAACCCAGAGCTTGAAAGCTCCGACATTATCAATGCTGATGTGCGTTGGGAATGGTACATGGAGTCTGGCAGTAACCTGAGTATTGGTGCCTTCTACAAAGATTTAGAAGCGCCGATTGAACCCGTCCAGCGTATTACTGAAGCGGGTCAGCAGCAGAAATATTACAACGCTGATTCAGGCTACATCTACGGTATCGAAACTGAATTCCTACGCGATTTCTCATTCATTGATAGTGAGTCGGATATTCTCGATGGCATGTTCATCGCGGGTAACTTGACCTTAAGTGACTCAGAAATTGAAATTTCACCGAACAGTGAGATTGACCCAACCAACACCAAGCGTCGCATGACTGGCCACTCAGAGTATGTTGCAAACTTGCAGTTCAGCTTTGATTCGCCAGATCAGTACCATAGCGCAACCTTGGTTTATAACGTATTCGGTAAACGGATTGCGTGGGGTGGTTCAGCCGGTTTGGGTGATATCTACGAGCAGCCGTTCCACAGTTTGGACTTTACTTACACCTTATTCCCGACCGATAGCATCGATGTCAAATTCAAAGCCAAGAACATCTTGGGTGAAGAGTCTGAATATAAGCAAAATGGTCATA
This sequence comes from Neiella holothuriorum, assembly GCF_019457915.1. Classification (GTDB taxonomy): domain Bacteria; phylum Pseudomonadota; class Gammaproteobacteria; order Enterobacterales; family Neiellaceae; genus Neiella; species Neiella holothuriorum. Next base: position 51,130 of record NZ_JAHZSS010000019.1, on the reverse strand, counting down.
AGGTCTTCTGGAAAGAGCCAGGTACTGAACTAACGCTGCAATTCTCTTACGAGTACTAATCGGTGGGGCATTGCCCCGCCAGCAACATCGCCGATCAGTCTTGCACTGATCGGCCCTCGCATAACTATAACTATCTATCGCACTTACACTCCGTCAAGCACCGCAAGGTGCTTTTTTTTATGTCCAGGGACGAACTGTATCCGTCCTTAGGTACGTAAACAGCACATCCCTGCGCTACTCCTGCCGCGGCGCATGAGTTTATATGAGAGCGCAGGAGCGGCGATGTTCCAACCAAGCGTTCATCCTGATGCCTCGAAGGATAAACAACTCGCCTTCCCCTTAGCCGGTCGCACTTCGACGTGCTCAACAGCAAGGTTTTTCTCATCAGAGCAGGCCGTGTCTGAAAAATCGTTTTACATCTCTCAACTTGCATCTTGCTGTCATCTGACCAACAGTGAACACAGCGATGCGCCACGCTGATGGGTTAACAGGGCATTATTAGGAGAGGTGGATGACAACGGATTCCAAATTAGAATTGGTCTTGGCTGGACCTATATTACGCCACGTTTCAGCATCCCATTTTGGCTGTTGGTTGGTGACGTCTGAGGCCGTTCGTTGTCGTGTTTTGTTGAAACCCGAGCAAACTGATGAAGTTGATTTTCCACTTGATGAACACATGGTCAGCTATCAGGCCGCTGCAAACTTGTGGATTCATCAAATTCAATTACCGCTAAGTACACCGCTGCCTGAGCAAGGTTGGGTTGACTATCAATTACTGTTGCAACCTCAGGGGCAACAAAATTGGTTGGGACTTGCTGACTGGGGCCACGACAATCTATGTTATTCAGCACGCAGATCGCTCGGCTTCTATTTGGCTCCCAAGGTTACAAAATTACTTCATGGGTCGTGCCGTAAACCGCATCATGATTCCATCGATGGCTTGGTCGAAGCCGATGCCTTACTGGCGGCTAAACCTGTACAAGAGTGGCCACAATTATTGCTGTTAAGTGGTGACCAAATTTATTGTGATGATGTGGCTGCGCCCATGTTAAGGGCGATTCATCAAGCAATTAGCGAGCTTGGTTTTACTGGCGAAGACTTGCCTCAATGCGCTGTGTCTTCATCTGACGCGCTGCATCATCAACAGCCAAACTATTTTAATCGCAGTGAATTGCTGCCGCTAACCCACTCTGGTCAAGCTGTAGCAGATAAGATTTTCAAAGGGGTGAAGAAACCAATTTTCACCTCTGATAATGCTGAAAATCACCTCATTAGTTTGGCCGAAGTTGTCACCATGTATCTGATGGTTTGGTCGCCAAGCTTATGGCAGGCCAACAGCACTGCGCTGCCGCCGGAGTTATCTCAGCAACTCAGCGCCGATGAGCTGTCTTTGTATCAACAACAGCAAGTCGTCATTGATCGGTTTGCCGCAGGGCTAGCCAATGTACGTCGATTAATGGCGCATGTGCCAACGGCAATGATTTTTGATGATCATGATGTCACCGATGACTGGAATTTGAGTGCGCGTTGGGAGCAAATTGCCTATGGCAATCCACTCTCTAAACGCATTATTGGTAATGCGTTGCTGGGATATTATTTGTGTCAGGGGCAAGGTAATCAGTTAACGCTGCTTGCAAATGACCAGCAACAACGAGTGCAAAAGGCATTAGACGACGTCGGCCAAGAGGCACATCAACAGGTTCTTGAAACACTCTTTGCCAAGTCTGATTGGGGCTATAGCTGGCCCACCACACCCACTTTAGTGGTGTTGGATACTCGCACCCAGCGATGGCGTTCGGAGCGCTCTTTTGATAAACCGTCTGGTTTGATGGACTACGAAGCGATTGTGGCGCTCCAAAGCCAACTCGAGCAGCTTCCCGCAGCGATTGTTGTTTCACCCGCTCCGGTATTTGGGGTGAAGTTAATCGAGGCGATTCAACATGTGTTTACTTTTTTCGGCAAGCCATTGATGGTTGATGCTGAAAGCTGGATGGCTCATCCTGGTGCGGCCAAAGCGCTGCTCGATATGTTCAAACACCAACATACGCCCGAGCGGTTCGTGATCCTCTCTGGTGATGTGCACTATTCGTTTATGTTTGCGGTGCGACTCCGCCATCAGCAGCAATCGTCTGACATTTGGCAGATCACCAGCAGTGGCATTAAAAATGAATTTCCCGACAGCTTGCTACGCATTTTAGATCGGTTGAACCGCTGGATTTACTCACCTAAATCGCCGTTGAATTGGTTTACCAAACGTCGAGATATGGCGATTGTTCCCTACCTGCCAGAGTCGCGAGAAAAAGGGCGCCGGCTACTTAATGCGGCGGGAATTGGTTTGGTGGAGCTGGATGAACAGGGCGCACCGATCAATGTTTATCAGCTGTGTGAAGGCGGCCAATTGGTTGGGTTTCAGCCTCGCAAGTGATAACTGTGGCGGCCAATTGAATCGGCGCGCTGCGGTTAGTCAAAACTTTGATTCGGCGGCGTTACACCATATTTTTTATAGTATTTATCGATCTTTCCATTTTTACGGTATTCCAGAATGGCAGCGGCTATCTCTTCGCTGTATTGGACGTTATCTGACGCTTTGGGAATGCTGATGTACATGTAATTGTTGAATGAGTCGACGAAGTCCAATTTTTCAAAGCGAGCCGAAAATAAGTGTTCGCTATGAGAGCTCGAACTAACTGCCACGTCAATTCGGCCGATATCGAGCATCTTAAGTAACTGAGGTGTTTTACTGACGAGCACTAATTCTCTGGTGTCGAGGGTTGAAAAGGTTGGCGAATAGAAATGACCACGAATCGCGCCAATTTTTAGTTTGCGTAACTCGTCATAGGAGTTCACATCCGATTTGAACTTAGGCGATTTATAAAACGACAGCTCGCGAGTGAAATGGGCATAGGGAATCGGCACTAAAAACAGTTCCCGCTCTGGCGTCATTGAATGGCGAATGAGCAAATCAACCGTGCCTTTCTTGCCATATTCAATGGAGCGGATCCAAGGCACTTTATACCAAGTAATTGAATGGCCGAGTTCAGCCAACACGTCAGTGACTAAATCCGGAATAATGCCAGCACACTTATCACCAGCAAAGTAGAGCTCGGGCGGATAATCACGGCAATGGGCTTTAAATTCTGCAGCAGAAGCGCTGAGAGAGAATAGGATTACAAGGCTGGTAAATGCAACGGTTAGGTTTTTTATCATGCCAAACTTCGTAACTAGGGCGTCCGTTCAGTATAGACTGCGCAAATTACTCAGCAAGTGAAAAGTGCCCACACGCTAAGCAGTATGGGCGTTAGATCGGCATTCTGAATTATTATGCGAGATATTGTTTGAGGTACTTAACATGAGGAGGAAGAGTCAGTGACTTTTCCTTCACGGCTTGGACTCGTTCAACAATCTCGTCATAGCCAAGGCCAAGTTCGGCCAAGATCAAGCTAATCATCAAACCGGTGCGGCCAGTTCCGCCTTTACAGTGAACAGCAATGGTTTTATTCGCTTTGGCAGCTGCCACAACGGCAGCTTTTTCGTTGGCCCATTTTAATTGGCATTCTTGGTCAGGCGCGCAATCATCTTCCACTGGGAAATGAAACCATTCGATGCCCAGCGCAGCACATAGCTCTGGCAAAGCGGTGACTTCATTTTTAACCATTTCTTCGCTTGGCATCATGGTAATGAGCACTTCGGCGCCAGCTGCTTTGAGGGTTTGCAATGAATCTTGCAGTGACTGCTCTTTGGTTCCTGGGCAAGGCGTAAAAAGTAAGCTTAATTGGTCAAGTTTGAGTGTTTGAAATGGATGTGAACTCATGATTTTCTCTAATCTTGTTGTGGTTTACGTTAAACAGTTTACCAACCCATTGTGTCAGCAATGTGGTTGGAAATAATCTCGGCCATATGACGGTGTTGGGCCAAATTAGGATGAGAATCGCTGCCAGATAGTCCGTCAATGAGTGTTTCAATTTCGATAAACTCGCAAACAATGCCCAACTGTCTTGTCTCGGCTACAACTTGTTGCAAGTAGCCTTGCTGTTGCTGCCAGTCATCAACCATGCGATTCGGGCCAAAGATGACGAAAAATTTGGCGTCAGGATGATGCTTAGCTAATTGTTGGATAAAGCCTGTGTAGGCGTTGACGAACTTGGCCTTTGTCGGCACGCCTGAAACAAAGTCATTGGTTCCTAAGTTAATGACCACGGCATCGGCAGGTTGTTGCGAATAATCCCAATCAGTTTTACTGAAAAAATGAGAACGATTGTAAAAGCTTGGTACAGCTCCCGATTCATTGCCATCAAAGCGTCGAAAGATACCTTCACCGGAATAGGCAACAACACTAACGTCAGCGTTTAGATGCCGACCAATAAGTGCTGGAAATGCCATGCAAGCGTTTGATTGCGATGGGTTATAACCTTGGCCATGGCCCTCATTACCGTAACCACAGCTGATGGAGTCGCCATAAAACTCGATTAATCGTTGCCGCGGCTTCGCTGTTTCAATTTCAGGTTGACGGTTGTCACTGTACAGAACCAGACCATCGAAACTACAACTGCCCGTCATCGACTCGGTGCGACGATAAATTTCTATGTCATGCAGCTGCTCATTTTGGCTCAACGAAATCTGATACTGCTTCTTTGATCGCTCCACGCACAGCGTAGTATGGAGCTTACCATTGGCATACACATCGTAATAATTTGGCAGTGGCACAGGGCCTTTCTGGCTTGTTATCAGCAGGAGCAGTGACTGGCAACGAACTCGGATCCGCAGGCCTGATAAAGGCCATGAATGGACTGCCTGTTTTGGGTTGGAGCGGTCGCAGTGGCCCAGATAACAAATGGCAGGATGATTGGGAGTAATGGTCAACTGATTCATGCTAGTTAGTTCGTGTCATCGTTACGCGCGGTAATGTATGAAATTTGCCCTTGGTGCATGTTGATTTAAATCCAGATCTTGGTTGCCTTAAAAACAAAAACGCCAGCATGTGCTGGCGTTTTTTATCTTAATGCCCAATTGGCATTAATCGTAAGACTCGTTGTGCACACCAACGGTACGACCTGATGGATCGTTCAGGTTCTGGAAGCTTTCATCCCACGCCAATGCTTCTGGGGTAGAACAAGCGACAGACTTACCATGTGGTACCGTTTGCAGCACGGTATCAACCTTACCAAAATGCTCTTCAAAGATACGGCGATAGAAGTAGGCTTCTTTGCTATCTGGCGTATTGATTGGGAACTTGTATTCAGCGCTAGCCAATTCTTGATCGGTTACTTCTGAATCGGTCATTTCTTTTAAGGTATCAATCCAGCTGTAACCCACACCATCAGAGAACTGCTCCTTTTGGCGCCAAGCAACGCTTTCTGGCAACAAGTGCGCGAATGCTTCACGTAAGATGTGTTTTTCCATTTTACCGTTTGAGCCGCACATCTTATCAGCAGGGTTAATACGCATGGCCACGTCCATGAACTTCTTGTCCAAGAAAGGAACGCGAGCTTCTACGCCCCAAGCTGACATGGCTTTGTTGGCGCGTAAGCAATCGAACAGGTTTAGCTTGTCGAGTTTACGCAGTAGTTCTTCGTGGAACTCTTGAGCATTTGGCGCTTTGTGGAAGTACAAGTAGCCACCGAAAATTTCGTCAGCACCTTCACCAGACAACACCATTTTGATGCCCATGGCTTTGATTTGGCGAGCCATCAAGTACATTGGGGTTGAAGCGCGAATGGTTGTCACATCGTAAGTTTCGAGATGATAGATAACATCTCGAATGGCATCCAAACCTTCTTGTACCGTGAAGTGAATTTCGTGGTGCACGGTACCAATGTGATCGGCAACTTTTTGAGCTGCAATCAAATCCGGCGAACCTTTTAGGCCAACCGCAAACGAGTGAAGGCGTGGCCACCAGGCTTCGGATTTCTCATCATCTTCAACACGACGTTTTGAGAATTTCTGCGCAATGGCCGAAGTTACTGACGAATCTAGGCCGCCCGACAGCAATACGCCGTATGGAACATCAGACATCAAGTGACTTTTCACCGACTCTTCTAATGCTTCACGCAATTCAGCAACCGAACTTTCGTTGTCTTTAACGGCATCGTGGCTGTGCCAGTCACGGTTGTAGTAACGGGTAAACTCACCCGTAGTGCTATCTAAATAATGGCCAGGAGGGAAGGTTTCAACGCGGTTACAAACGGGCGTTAGCGACTTCATTTCTGAAGCTACATAGAAATTACCGTGCTCATCCCAACCAATGTATAGCGGAATAATACCGATGTGATCTCGGGCGATTAGGTAGCTGTTTTTCTCTTCGTCATATAAAACGAATGCGAACATGCCATTGAGCTTGTCGATGAAGTTAATGCCATGTTCTTGGTACAGCGCCAAGATCACTTCACAGTCAGAACGTGTTTGAAATTGGAAGTCGATGCCTAAATTTGCTTCGAGTTCTTTGTGATTGTAAATCTCGCCATTGACGGCTAACGCATGTGTTTTACTCGGATTGAGCAGCGGTTGAGCACCATTCTCGACGCCGACAATAGACAGGCGTTCGTGGGCCAGAATGGCATTGTCACTGGTGTAAATGCCAGACCAGTCGGGGCCGCGGTGGCGCATCAACTTAGAGAGTTGAAGCGCTTGTTGGCGCAGCTCGGAGACATCAGATTTGATGTCAAGAATACCGAGAATTGAACACATACGTACTCCTTAAGAATTTCTTTCCAAAAGTGAGGGGCCAGGCTCACATTTCGTTGGCGCAGGCCGCATGGCAGCGGCTTATAATCGAATTATATAGACAGGCCACTTTGCACCATTATTGGTTAAGGCGCAAGCATTCAGGTGGGGTAGAAGTGACTTTTTATTCATTTATTCGCATAAACATGCGAAAGCCGTTGAAAACACAAAAAAAGCGACACCGGAGTGTCGCTTTTTTAATCAACTAACGTTGCTTTATAAGACGAAGGCGTTACTGGACGTTTTCTTGTTCAGTAAAGACGCCAGCGAACAATGCGCTCGATAGGTAGCGCTCAGCAGCACTTGGCAAGATAACGACGATTTTCTTATCTGGGAATTCTGCTGACAAACGCTGTGCTGCAACAACCGCTGCACCAGAGCTAATACCTGCAAGAATGCCTTCTTTGTCCATCAACTCGCGAGCTGTGGCAATGGCATCTTCGCTGCTCACTTGCTCAACACGGTCAACCAAGTCTAAGTCGAGGTTACCCGGAATAAAGCCAGCGCCAATACCCTGGATTTTGTGAGGACCAGGCGTCAATTCTTCACCAGCTTTTGCTTGGGTGATTACTGGTGACTCAACAGGCTCAACAGCAACAGACAAAATGTCTTTACCCTGCGTTTGCTTAATGTAACGGCTAACACCAGTAATGGTGCCGCCTGTACCAACGCCTGCGATGAAGATATCAACTTCACCATCGGTATCATTCCAGATCTCTGGGCCTGTTGTTTTAACGTGAATTTCTGGGTTAGCCGGGTTTTCGAATTGGCCCAAAATCAGGTACTTGTCTGGATCGCCATCGCGCAGCTCTTCAGCTTTAGCAATGGCACCTTTCATACCTTTTGCGCCATCGGTCAGTACCAAGTCGGCACCCAACGCTTTGAGCAACTTACGACGCTCCAAGCTCATGGTGTTTGGCATGGTCAAGATCAGCTTGTAACCGCGAGCCGCCGCAACGAATGCCAAGGCAATACCTGTGTTACCACTGGTAGGCTCAACCAATACTTTGTCTTTGGTCAGCAAACCTTTTTCTTCGGCATCCCAAATCATGTTGGCGCCAATACGGCACTTGACTGAGAAGCTTGGGTTGCGTGCTTCTACTTTAGCGTAAACATTGCCGCCTTCTACCAAGCGATTTAGTTTAACCAGCGGTGTATTGCCGATAGTTGCTGAATTATCTTCGTATACGTTCATACCCAAGTCCTTGAGCCAATTTACATTAGATTGAGAGCTAGCATAGGCGGTAAAACCCGAGCTGCAAAGTCAAGTTTGTTATAACGATATTGCTCATTACTTTACGCTTACCATAACTTTAAGAAATATAGCTTACCAAAGGCAATTAGCGGCCGAGCGGATATCAAATTCTTTTTGCGCGACATGTCGCCGCAGCAGCTAAGTTTAACCTTGCTGATGCGAACAATATGGAGCCGAGGCGCCCCTTTATTTACTCCCGACAATTATTTGCAACCGGCAATGAGTTTGCCTTAATTCCGCTTATTTAGGCGTTTCGGTGTAAATGGCTTGATGAGGTGGACAGCAACGGGTTGCTTCAACTGAACAGGAGACGTCATCTTGTATCAAAACTTAGCGTTGTTGGCGGCATTTGCTTTTATGTATAGCGTCGTGGCGGGTGGCCTTGCTCGAACTTGGGTTAATGGTGCTGTTGTGTTCACCTTATTTGGTGTGGCGCTTGGGCCGTTGGGATTGGGCTGGCTGCAACTAACGCTCGATGCAAACGGTATACGGCTCATCGCCGAATTAACGTTAGCCATGGTGTTGTTTACTGACGCCGCGCATGCCGATTTAGGTGTACTCAAGCGCAACGTTCGCATACCAGAGCGGCTGCTAATGTTGTCGCTACCGCTCACCATTCTGTTTGGATTTGCTGTTGCTTGGCTGCTGTTCGATCATTTGTCGATGTTGGAAATGGCGATTCTGGCCACCATGCTTGCGCCAACCGATGCGGCGCTGGGCAAAGCGGTCGTTAGTGACCCTTCGGTTCCAGCACCAATTCGCGAAGGGCTCAATTTTGAAAGCGGGCTGAATGATGGCATTTGTGTGCCCATATTATTTTTGTTGCTAGCGCTTGCCGAAGGGCAGCGTGGCGATCACGGCATTTCTATACTGGCCCTGCATTTAATGGCCGAAGAAATTGGCATTGGCGTGCTGGTCGCTATGGTTGTTAGTGTGCCCGGCGCTTGGCTGCTAAAGCGTTGCAGCCGTCATCAATGGCTTGAAGAGTCTTGGTTGCAAGTGCCCGTTGTGGCCATGGCCGTTACTTGTTTCGCGCTAGCTCAGGCGTCGGGAGGCAGTGGTTTTATTGCCGCTTTTATCGGTGGCTTAGTGTTTGGTTGGTTGACGAAACATCACCCACTGAAACATGTAATCTTGGAGCGGGCCGAAGGCGTTGGCGACTTATTCTCTTTAATCACTTGGGTTGCCTTTGGGGCCGTTGTTATCTCGAAATCGCATTCAGCGTTTGACTGGCACATTCTGTTGTACTCAATACTGAGTTTGACCGTCATTCGAATGCTGCCAGTTTTTGTTTCGTTGGCAGGCTTAAAATTAGCGTTAGGTGAGAAATTGTTTATTGGTTGGTTTGGCCCCCGCGGGTTAGCCAGCATTGTGTTCGCCGTGATTGTTTACAATAGTGATCTGCCCGGAGTGCACACCATTAGCATGACCGTGGTTTGCACCATTATTCTCAGCGTACTGTTACATGGTTTAAGCGCGACACCTTTGGTGGCGGCACTGGCACAGCGTGCCAAAGGCCACGCTCAAACGGCGAAATCTTGATTGGCCGATAACTATTTAGCGTTGGTAAGGCGTTGCTAGCCAATGACATTTTCCACTGAAAATGTCATTGTTGTTGGCTTGGCATCTCATATAGGGTTAACGCTCGTTGTTCCCGCGCAGAAGGATTTGTTATGGCCGCGCTGTTTGGTCTGTTTGTTATTTCTCTTATTGCTAATACCTTTTCTGCATTTTCCGGTGGTGGTGCCGGTTTGTTGCAATTTCCCGCGCTCATTTTTCTAGGGCTTCCATTCGCGGTCGCGCTAGCAACGCATAAAGTGGCATCGGTCGCCCTTGGTGTTGGTGCCGCTTTTCGTCATTACAAAGAACGCAATTTACATTTGCAGTTGTCCATCCTGATGGTCGCGGCTGGTGTGCCAGGTGTGTTATTGGGAGCGTGGGGAATTTTGGCGGTTCCTGAACGGTTAGCCACGTTGGCGCTTGGAGGCCTCACCATTGCGCTCGGTGTCTATTCCGTCTGCAAGCCTAAACTGGGAACCACCAATGAATTCCAACAACTGAATCAGTCGCAACTTGTTATTGCCGGAACGGGATTATTTGTGATTGGCATTCTTAACGGTTCACTGACCTCGGGCACGGGGTTGTTCGTCACGTTGTGGTTGGTCAGTTATTTAAAACTCGATTATCAACGCGCTGTGGCCCATACCTTGGTTTGGGTTGGCATGGTTTGGAACGGCACCGGAGCAGGGCTGTTAGGGTTTTTAGGTCAAGTCCACTGGAGTTGGTTGCCTGCACTGCTGTTAGGCTCATTGCTGGGTGGCTACCTCGGAGCTCACCTGAGCATTAAAAAGGGCAATACCGTCATAAAACGTGCTTTTGAGACCGTCACTATCTTGGTGGGGTTAGCGCTCCTATTCAAAGCTTTTTAATCGACGTTTAAACGCGACACGAAACTGTCATGAATAGCTACTAGTTTGGTTGTTTTTTTCTGACATGGATCGAGGTTGCTTATGAATCAACGCAAAGGATTGGCTCGCATTATTGCAGCCACAGGCTACTCCTATAAAGGCGTCAAGGCCGCTTGGAAACACGAAGAAGCATTTCGACAGGAAGTGGTGTTGATGTTGCTCATGGCGCCATTGGCATTCTGGGTTGGTGACAACTTTGCCGAACAGATGATTTTGTTGGGCAGCGTGGTGCTGGTGGTGGTCGTTGAGTTATTAAATTCTGCCATTGAAGCCATTACCGACCGAGTATCTACCGACTATCACAAACTGAGCGGACGCGCCAAAGATATGGGGTCTGCAGCTGTTTTTGTTGCACTTTTTCTAATGATTTTTGTCTGGGGCGTTAAGATTTATCAACTATTGATGTAGTCTGTATACAATTTTACTGCCGCGAAGGAAGTCACGTGGCGTAATAACCTCCCGCATACTGTTTTTAGCCAGCATGGCTAATGCGTTAGCAGGTCGTATAGTTTTCAATCAGGAGGATTGTTTTTGCCTATTCGTTCCCGTCTGCTGAAAGCCGGTTTACCGGTGCTTATTCTACTTTTGTGTCTTGTCGTAACCTTCATCATGATCCAGGGCCAAGATGCCCCTGAGCAAGAGCAACAAGTACGCAAACCAATGTTGGTTGAAGTCATTTCCGTGAGCCGCCAGCCGGTGGTGTATACCATCCGTTCGCAAGGTTCGGTGATGCCTAAGTTTCGGAGTGATTTAACCACTGAAGTGAGTGGCCGAGTTGAAGCCGTTTCCAAAAACTTTGTTGCCGGTGGCTTTGTGCGCAAAGGTGAAGTGCTGGTGCAATTAGAGCAAGCCGACTATCAAACTGAGTTGAAAGCCGCCGAAGCCACACTTTATGGTGCACGAGCTGCTCTGGAAGAAGAAAAAGCTCGCGCCAAAGTGGCGGAAGAAGATTGGCGCCAGTATTCAGCCGAAGAGATCCCAGAGCTTGGGCTGCGCAAGCCCCAGTTGGCAAAAGAAATGGCCAATCTTAGCTATGCTCACGCCCAACTTGACCGCGCCAAGCGCAACTTAGAACGTACCCAAATTCGCGCGCCATATGATGCTATTTTGCGGACCAAAGAAGTTGACGTGGGAGAGTTCTTGTCGCGCGGCACCAATGTCGCAGAATTGTTTGGTACCGACGTGGCTGAAGTACGCCTGCCAATAACCGATACTGAACTTGCCTACCTCGAATTGGGTGACGATCCCTCCGCTGCAACGGTTCTTTTAACCAGTAATATTGGCAATAAACAGTTTGAATGGGCTGCGAGGCTGGCTCGTTCGGAAGGCATTATTGACGAACAATCTCGCTTTATTTATGCCGTTATCGAAGTCGATGATCCGTACCTTCGGGGCGCTAGTAACGCTGAAAATCAAACGTTATTGCCTCTTAAGTTCGGCCGTTTTGTAGGCGCTGAAATCGTCGGTACCAGTGAGCGAAACATGATTCGATTGCCCCGTAAAGTGGTTCGAGGTGGCGATCAAGTGGTGGTGGTTACACCTGAAAATACCGTGGCGCGACGCACCATTGTGGTCGAGCGCTCAGAACGCGATTATGTTTACGTCCGAGACGGATTAGACGATGGTGAACGGGTTGCAGTCACACCCATCGCAAGTTTACCAAATGGCTCGCCAGTGAGAGTTTCTGATGATACCGACGTAACAGAAGCCGGAGCTGAGTAATGAGCCAACCTCCAATCCAACGTTCCACCGGCATTATCGCTTGGTTTGCTTACAACCCGGTTGCCGCAAACTTGCTCATGGCATTAATTGTGATTGCCGGTTTGTTGTCGCTGTCGACCATGCGCAAACAGGTATTTCCTGACATCGAATTTAATGCGGTGATGGTTCAGGTGCCATACCCAGGCGCGGCGCCTCTTGAAGTGGAAGAGGGCATTAATATCAAAATCGAAGAAGCGATTTCTGATATTAACGGCATCAAAAAAGTCACCTCAACCGCATCGGAAGGTATCGGCAGCATCAATATCGAAGTAGACGATGATTTTGATGTGCAAGAAGTGCTGGATGAGGTCAAGGTTAATGTCGACGCCATCATCAGCTTTCCGGAAAACGCTGAAAAGCCCATTGTGTTTCGGATCAAACCCACGCAAGAAGTGATGTGGCTGTCGGTTTCTGGTGATCTTGAAGAAGCCGACATGAAACGCGTTGCCAATGAAGTACGCGATGAAGTCGCCAACCTGCCAACGGTCAGCTCTGCCAAGTTATACGGTGCACGCGATGATGAAGTGGCCATTGAAGTCTCCGAAGCTGACCTACAAAAATATGGCATTACATTTGATGATGTTGTGTCAGCGGTGCGTCGGAGTTCGATTGATTTACCGAGCGGCTCAATTAAGTCAGATGCTGGTAACATTCTGCTGCGCACCAAAGGGCAGGCATATACCGGTGAAGATTTTTCCAACATCGTATTGCTGACGCGCACCGATGGAACTCGGCTGTATTTGCGTGATATTGCCATCGTCAATGACGGCTTTGTTGAAGAATTGAATTATGCCCGGTTTGACCGGCGTTACAGTCTGACAATTCAAGTTAGCGCGGTGGGTAATCAGAATGTGTTAGAGATTGCCGACGACGTGCGCCAGTACGCGGCTGACAAGCGTGCCGAATTGCCGCAAGGCGTTTATGTTGATGAATGGGCGGATGTGTCGTTTTACTTGCAAGATCGGCTCGATTTAATGATTCGAAACATGCTGTACGGTGGCATTTTAGTGTTCTTGGTATTGTCGTTGTTTTTGCGTCTGAGCTTGGCATTTTGGGTGATTTTGGGGCTACCGGTGTGTTTTCTCGGTACGTTCATGTTGATGCCTACGCCGCCTGTTGATCTATCCATCAATATGATCAGCTTGTTTGGATTTATTTTGGTGCTTGGGATCGTGGTGGATGACGCCATCATTATCGGGGAAAGTGCCTGGTCGGAAGTCGAAAAGAACGGCCATACGTTAGAAAATATTATTCGCGGCGCCCAACGCGTGGCCATGCCCGCAACCTTTGGCGTGTTAACCACGATTGCGGCGTTCTGGCCAATGCTAATGGTTTCAGGGCCGTTTGGTGTTATATGGAAAACCATCGGGCTAGTGGTGATTTTATGCTTGGTCTTCTCGTTGGTGGAATCAAAGTTGATCTTGCCTGCTCACTTGCAACATATGAAAGTGAAGAAGATCGATCGCAACCACAGCAATCCGATTTATCGTTTTCAGGCTCGGTTCGCCGAAGGCATGAAGCGCTTTGTTACTCATCAATATCAACCTGCACTAAAGCGCGCGCTAGAGTATCGCTACGTCACTATTGCTAGCTTCTTCGGCATGTTTGTATTGGCCATCGGCTTGATTGGCAGTGGCAAAGTGCGCTGGGAATTCTTTCCGAATATTCCATCGGATTTCATCATGGTGAATGTCGACATGGTGGAAGGTAGCTCTGATATCGCCACGATTCGAGCACTGGAATCGTTAGAAGAATCCTTGTATGCGATGGACAACGCTGTTTTTGAAGAGCATGGCTATCGAGTAGTGCGCCATAACAATACTTGGATGGAAAGTGCCTTATCAGGCGCCATGGTGGTTGAGTTACTCAAGAATGAAAACCGCGATGTCGATGGCTTTGAAGTGGTCAAACGCTGGCGTGAGTTAACCCCTGAAATTCCCGGTGTGCGAGTGCTTGATTTTCAAGGTTCGACCAACAAAGGCGCCGGCGCCGATCTTGGCTTTCAGCTGAGCGGTAAGAATATGAGTACGTTGCAGGCGGCTGCCAAAGACTTAAAAGCGAAGTTACACAGCTATGTTGGCGTGTATAACGTGAAAGACAGCTATTCTGGCGGTGCTCAGGAAATTACACTTGCGGTGAAGCCGGAAGCTGAAGCATTAGGGATCTCGCTGTCAGACTTGGCAAAGCAAGTCCGTTATGGCTTTTATGGGGCCGAAGCTCAGCGTATTCAGCGTGGTGATGAAGAAGTCAAAGTGATGATTCGCTATCCGCGCGAAGAACGTAGCTCCATTGGCCATTTAGAAAATATGCGAGTGCGTACCGCTAGCGGTCAAGAAGTGCCGTTTGCCAAAGTGGCAGACATTACCATTCAAGATGGTTATTCGGCGATTACCCGCATTAACGGTGTACGCGCCATTGATGTTAGTGCCTCTATTGATAAAGCAACCACCGAATCTGAAACCGTCCGCAAAGACATTGAAGAAGACTTTATGGCGCTATTGCAAGAGCGCTACCCTGATGTGAAATATGGTCTTGACGGCGCTAGCCTAGAAGAGCAAGAGGCCATGTCCGGATTACTGCAAGCCTTTGCTGTTGCCTTGGTGGTGATCTTTGCCCTGATTGCGATTCCGCTAAAATCATATGCGCAGCCTTTGATTGTGATGTCGGTCATTCCATTTGGCATGATTGGCGCCATTGTTGGTCACTGGGTGCTAGGCATCTCCGTCAGTGTACTGTCGCTTTGTGGCATTGTTGCCCTGGCTGGTGTTGTGGTGAATGACAGCTTGATCATGGTTGATTTTGTCAATCGAGCCCGAGCTGAAGGTTTGCGTTTGTACGATGCTGCGCTAATGGCGGGCGGTCAGCGTTTTCGCGCCATTGTGTTGACGTCATTGACAACTTTCTTTGGTCTCATTCCGATTGTTCTTGAACGCAGCCTACAAGCTCAAATTGTGATTCCAATGGCTGTGTCGCTGGCATTCGGTATCTTATTTGCAACCGTGATTACACTATTTATGGTGCCATGCCTCTACTTGATTTTAGAAGATATCAAGGCGCCATTTCGGCGCAATAAAACCACATTAGATGCGACTCAAGAAAACGCGTAATTAACCTCGTTTGGGGTTAAAGCAACTGGCAGGGAGCTAGTTATGTTTTGTTTAATACCATTTTTCCTACGCGCCATCAGATTTCCAGAGCTTGTGTTGGCCGTCGTGCTGATGACTATGGTTGGATGTGCTGCGCCTAAACCGCCAGCGCCGCAACAAACGCCACCGCTGACTTATGACGCCAGTGCGTTTACACAACAAGATGTCATCGCAGAAACGGACATATTTCAGCTCACTGAAAGCCAGACAGCCGATTTCCTCAACTATTACCATGCGCCGGAGCAGGCCGAAACTGCCGGCCATAAACGTTTGTATCATTACTTGGAAGAAAAGCTGTCAGGCTTCGACTTTAAAG
Organism: Neiella holothuriorum; assembly: GCF_019457915.1. GTDB lineage: Bacteria > Pseudomonadota > Gammaproteobacteria > Enterobacterales > Neiellaceae > Neiella > Neiella holothuriorum. The sequence goes on along the minus strand of NZ_JAHZSS010000019.1, from coordinate 35,464 downwards.
GCCAAACGTATTCGGCTGACGAAGCCTTATCCCGACAAGCCGGTAATTGCCTATCGCTAGCGATTTTAACAACGGCGCTTGCTGATTTAGTGACCATAAAAGTGAACTATCAACGTGTCAATGTGGCGCCTATCTTCCGTCGCTATGACGACATTATGATGTTGTCGAGCCATGTACGAAGCCACGTCTATGATCCTAATTTTGTAGCTAATCCCGGAGCGATGACACTGATCAAGCCGAAAATTGTCATAGACTATTTTCCTCAACGCGGCGACGTGTCTGGCAGCAGGGTTCTACCGGCAGATTTTATTGCTATGTTTTACCAAAACTTAGCGGCTGATGCGCTTATTCGACAGCAGTACGATCGAGCATTTTCACTCATTACCAAAGGATTGGAAATTTCGCCGCTTAATCCAGAATCGCTTAATATGTTGGCCGTGCTGTACAGTAAAACTGGGCAGCGCCAACAGGCAGAATTGGTGTATCGCTACGCTTTGAATTACTCGGAATTTTCTACCAACTCAGTCAACAACTACGCTCGCTTGTTAACCAATCAGGGACGGCATGCGGAAGCGGAACTTATCATTGAGCAGTTTCCATTAGCCACTGATGACAATCCCTATCGTTGGATTGATATTGCCGAAAATGCGCTAGCGCAGGGGCATATCGACAAAGCGATTGATGGTTTCAAGCGAGCCAATAATTTAGCGCCTTACATTCACGAAGCGTATTTTGGTTTGGCTAAGAGTTATTATCGGCTCGGCAATCTTGAACAAGCCAATGAGGCCATGCAACTGGCTCATCAATATGCTTATACGGACCAAGAAGAAAGTCTATATCAGGCTAAACTTCGCGTTCTTGAACAACACGACAATTGATCTGTTTTGGTGCATTTGATCGCCAAGCGACTATTTCTATGGTGCACCAAACTAACGGCACTCTATTAACTGACTGTTAATTAAAAATTTCATTAATCAAATCAATTAATTAGCTAATTCTTATTTACGTCTGTTTTGCCCTATTTAGCGGCGCGCTTTTTGCAATAAAAATGATCATTTAGCAGGGTTTAATGTAACCAATGGCCTGCTAATGCTGTTAAGTGCTCCGGAGAAACGAGTGGAATATTCTTGGTTATTGATCGCCTCAGTGTTGGTGTTTTTCATGCAGGCGGGCTTTTTATGTTTAGAAACTGGGAAAATTCGCAGTAAAAACAGTATTAACGTTGCCGCAAAAAACATCGCAGATTTCATTGTGGCCGCCATTATCTTTTGGTTATTTGGTTTTGCACTGATGTTCGGCCAATCCAACGGCGGGCTCGTTGGCTTTTCCGGTTTTGCGTTTGGCGCGGAACAATCAGCACAGCAAGTCAGTTTCTTTATTTTCCAAATGATGTTCTGTGGTACCGCAGCTACCTTGATGTCGGGCGCCGTGGCCGAGCGTATGAGCTTTCTTGGTTACCTCGCTGCCGCCATTATTCTTTGCGCCATCATTTATCCTATTCCGGGCCATTGGGCATGGGCCTCGATTTATCAAAATGGTAATTCAGGCTGGCTTGAAGCGCTTGGCTTTGTCGATTTTGCAGGTGCGAGCGTGGTTCATGCCGTTGGCGGATGTGTCGCACTCTCTGCCATTCTGATTATTGGCCCACGCCAAGGGCGGTTTGAACAAAACAGCCGTATTCCGCAAGGTAGTAATCTGCCGATGTCGGTGCTGGGTACCTTGTTGATCTGGCTTGGTTGGTTTGGCTTTAACGGTGGCAGCACCTTGGTGCTAAATGACCAAGTTCCGTTGATTTTGTTGAACACTTGTTTAGCCGCCGTTTGGTCTGGTGTTGTTGCGGCGATTTGCCACTATGTTTGGCAGCGTTATGTTGATGTTGGCGCCATTCTCAATGGCGTGCTTGCTGGCTTGGTGGGTATTACCGCCGGTTGTCATGCTGTTGCGCCCAGTGAGGCCATGATCATTGGGATGGTGGCTGGCTTAGTGGTGTTTTTTGGCACTCGTCTCATTGCTCGATTAAAGATAGATGATGCCCTTGGTGTGGTTCCGGTACATTTATTTGCTGGCATTTGGGGAACGTTGGCGGTTGCGATTTTCGGTGATTTGAACAGCCTCGCGACTGGGCTCGACCGTGTCGCCCAGCTGGGCGTGCAATTGCTCGGTGTGATGGCCATTTGCAGTTACAGCGTGATTGTCAGTTACGTCGCCTTGCGGCTTTTGAACCGCTGGTTGCCGTTACGAGTGTCTGCAAGCGACGAGCTGCAAGGCATGAATATTTCCGAACATCGAGCCTCAACCGAGCTAATCGACCTGCTTGGCTCCATGCATCAACAACAGCGTGATGGTTCGTTTTCAGAGCCAGTACCGGTTGAGCCCTTTACCGAAGTCGGCCAAATTGCTCGCCAGTACAATGACGTGATCGCTAAAGTTAATGACGAGATGGGTAAGCGCGATGATGCCATTGATCGTTTCCGCTCCAGTGAGATGCGCAAAAGCGCCATTCTGGACTCGTCGATGGATTCGATTGTGACCATCGATTTATTGGGGCGAGTACTTGAATTTAACCCTGCTGCAGAACGCACATTTGGTTACTTGAAGCGCCATGTGACCGGCAAAGACTTCATTGAGTTGTTCATTATTTCGGATCAACAAGCTGCCGTTCGAGAAAGCCTCCAGCATAAATTTTCATCTTCTTCGGGCTTGCTTCGTAATCGCCGAAATGCTTTTACTTTAATGCGTAGCTCTGGCGATCAATTCCCCGCAGAAATTACGGTTACGGTGACTAATTTAAGCGACCGTAGCAATGAATTTACCTTGCATGTCCGTGATGTGACGCGTCAGTTAAAGCTGCAAGAAAAGCTCAAACAACTGGCTTATAGTGATCCGCTTACGGGTTTGTACAACCGAACGTACCTCATGGACTCGCTGATCCGAGCCTTAGAGCAATCCGTTAGTTTTCAAGAACAGGTAGTGTTGTTCTTCCTCGATCTGGATCGTTTCAAAACCATTAACGATACCTTGGGGCATCGCGCCGGTGATGACTTACTGTGTGAAGTGGCCAACCGCCTGACTCGTGTCACGCGCAGCAAAGATATAATCGCTCGCTGGGGCGGCGACGAATTTGTTGTGTTGGTGACAGGGGCGTTTACCAGCACAGCAGCGTGTGACAAGGCACAAGCTATTTTGGATGTGATGCGCGAACCTGTGCAGCTCGAAGGGCGTGAACTAAAAATTCCAACCAGTGTGGGGATCGCCATTGGTGATAGCGGCCTGGCAACGGCCGAGCAATTGATGCAATTTGCTGATTTGGCCATGTACAGCGCCAAACAACGCGGCCGCGATAACTATCAACTTTTCCACCCAGACATGGCCAAAACTGCAGCGCGAAACTTCGATCATGAGCAGGAGATGCGCAAAGCGATTGCCAGTCAAGAACAGTTCTACATGGTGTATCAGCCTAAGGTGCTCAATGATGGCGCTATTGTTGGCCTAGAGGCACTTATGCGTTGGCAGCACCCGAAAGAAGGGTTGATTTCTCCTGCTGAATTTATTCCTTTGGCGGAAGAGTCCGATCTAATTATTCAACTGGGTGAATTGGCGATTGATGATGTGCTTAAGCAAATGCATGGCTGGCGCAAAGCCGGTTGTGAGCTGGTGCCCGTGTCGGTCAATATCTCTGGTCGACATATGGTTTCTGGCCCCTTGGTTGAGTACGTCAAAGATCGATTGGAGCATTATCAAATTGCTGGCGATTTACTGGAAGTTGAAATAACCGAAGGTGTGCTGCTAACCGATGTTGAGCGTTGTATTGATGTGATGACGGCATTAAAAGCACTGAACTTGAAGTTGTCGGTTGATGATTTTGGAACCGGCTATTCGTCATTAAATTACTTGAAAAAACTGCCGCTAGATATCCTCAAAATTGATCGCTCATTTGTTGATGAGTGTGCCACGACAGTCGAAGATGGCCAAATTTGTACCACCATCATTAGCCTGGCGCAGCACCTCGATTTGACCACGGTCGCCGAAGGCGTTGAGAGCCCAGAACAATTAGCGTTTTTGCAGCTCAAAGGTTGCAATATCTATCAGGGGTATTTGTTCCATAAGCCGACGACGCCAGAGCACATCAGCACCTTACTCGCGCAGCAGGTTGTAGCCTAACGGACTGTATTACTGCTATTGGCACGGTGTTGAGATGGGTAATAGAAAAAGCTCCTGAACTACTCAGGAGCTTTTTTTATGGTCTACAGATTATTTGGCGACAGCCTTTTTGGGGCCGCGATAATTGTCTTTACCGACGATGTAGTGACCAAGCGGAATGTTGTTAAACGATCGAACGATCACAATGGAGGTGATGGTGGTCATGATGAATAACAGTGGAATAGACAACCAATAGTTCAATGACTCCATGGGTAAGTAGGTGGTGTAAATCACAATGACGGGCCAGTGCACCAGATATATGCCGTAGGACGAGCGACTAACCGTCTGTACCCACCAACGATCGCCAAACTTTAATCCCACCAATAACAACACGCCAAACAGGCTGATGGTAAGTGGAATGTTCTCGAATAATTTTGAATGGACGAGCTTGCCATCGTAAATGAAATTGGCGGTGGAAATGGCAATACTCAATATCGCTAGGCCGTAGATAAGACCGGTATTTTGTTTAATAAATGCGATAACTTGCTGGTAGTAGCGGCCAATAAAGTAACCAAAGCAAAAGAACGCGGCCCAAGTCGTGAAGATGAATTTGTAATCGCGATGATCGATATGTGGAGTGACATATTTGTAGTGGAAATAAGTGATGAAACTGGTCAGTAAAATAATACTAAGCTGACTCAGTTTGAACTTCACGATTGCCATGTGCATCAGGTAGAACTGCACAATCACAATGACAAACCAGCCGTGATATTTACCCAACAAGTAGCTGCCAAGGCGCATCGGATCGAAGGCTTCTCCAACCACAAACACTTTCACCAATTCGGAAACAATGGCGAATGCGATAAATGGTGCAACGATAAACTTCAAGCGTTTACCAAGAAAAGCGTCGGGCAAGCTTTGATGGTAACTGCGGGCGATTAAGGTTTCTGACAACATCACAAACGCCGGCGTAGCGAAACACAACAGCACTCTGAAAATGTCATAAATATCGAGCATGGTAACGGGGACGGTATCACGCAAGAACAACATGCAGTGCAGCAAGGTAATGGATAAACAAGCGCATGCTCGCACCATGTTGAATTCGTGATTGATTTTCTTGGTGGGTTTAGCAACGGCAGTGATAGCGAAATCTCCTTATCCCAAAGCTTATCGATAACAGCGGGTATTGTTCAGGCAAGTGCTTGATTAAGTTATTGGTAGCACGAAAGCCCTAGTAGGGCAATGACAGTCAGCTAGGATAGCCGCTGCAGCAACCATCTGCAAAATCAGGTGGTTGAACGACTAACTGAGGCACGGCTACGGAATGCTAAAGGTCATGGCCAACGACAGCGTGAAGAAGTAATCGTTGGGAGTAGGGGCATTGGTGCTAATGGTAATAGCACCAATGCCAACATGATGAGGGCGTTGCCGCTAGGCCGGTTGTGGCTCGGCGATGGAAGCCAGAATCGTTTTAATTTCGGGGACACAGGAGCCACAGTTGGTACCGGCTTTACAGCATTTTCCAACCTCTTGATAGGTTGTTAGGGCATTGTCGGTGATGGCTTTGCGAATGGTCTTCTCGCCAACATTGAAGCACGCACAAACCTGGGCGCCAGTATCCTCTGCGCCAGCCGTTGGTAAACCTGACAGCAATGCCAACCGTTCGACTTCCGATAGAGACGGTTTCGCAAACAATGAGCTGAGAAAATTGCGTTCAGGCAACACTGAGGTTTGTGGACCTGGAGCAATACACATCACGCACATCAATACGTTAGCTTGATAGCCTGCGACCCGTAATACGCCATGTTGCGGATCATCAACGTACTGCCAGTTTAGATTCGGGTACGTTTCAGATAGCCACTGCTTGGCCCAATTGATGTTTGGACGATCAGCTGAGACATCGGCTAATTCATAACGGAGATAGCCCTGACACGGGACTTTCACCTGATAATCAATCGTTGAGTTGGTTAATGTCTGACGACTTAACACAAAGCCATGCCATTGCGCTTGGTATGCGGTAATCGCTACTGGCGTGTGTTTACTTTCTGGTTGCGCGGAAATGGGATCAACCACAGGGTTGACCAAGCTCCCCATTCGACCCGCGCTAGCCAGTTGTTCGGTCCAATGCATCGGAACAAAAATATCACCCGGTTGCTGCTTGTCCGTAATGTTGACGCGCGCATACATCTTGCCCCATTTACTGCTGAGTTCCGCGAGGCTGCCATCGGTCAAGCCATATTGCTTGGCATCGATCGGGTGTACTTCAACAAACGGCTCGGGCTTGTGCTGGTTGAGGCGCGGCGCTAATGCGGTGCGCGTCATGGTGTGCCATTGATCGCGCAAACGTCCGGTATTTAGCACCAGCGGGTAATCTGCACAGGTTGGATTTTCTGGTGGTTTAGCGCGAAGGGCGAGAAACTGGCCTTTACGCGATGGCGTGTAGAATTGGCCATCGCAAAAGAATCGCGTTTTGCCGTTCGGATAAGCTGCATTGATTGGCCATTGAGTCGGCTCAAAGTTGTTGTAATCTGCCAACGAAATATCGGCAAGCGCCGAAATGTCAAAGTCACGTAAGCGTTGTGCCTGCGTATTTTCAAAACCAGATAAGGCGGCATGCTCTCGAAAAACTTCAACTTGATGTTGGTAGTTAAAGGCCTCTTCAAAGCCCAGTCGCTGCCCGACTCGAGATAGAATCCACCAATCTGGTTTAGCCTCACCAGCGGCAGGCAATAACGCGCGTTGATGCGAAATGCGGCGCTCGGTGTTGGTCACCATGCCGTCTTTTTCACTCCAGCCTTGAGCCGGCAGTTTGACGTGGGCCAGTGCCATGGTGTCGGTTTGTGCCACACAATCACTGACCACTACAAATGGACACTGTTGCAGAGCCTTTTTTACCTTATCGGCGTTTGGCAGACTGACCACAGGGTTGGTGGCCATGATCCATACCGCTTTGACTTTGCCATCGGCAATGGCGTCGAATAAATCGACTGCTGGCAAGCCCGGCCCTTGCGCTAATGTTGTGGTGTTCCAGAAACGGCCAACACGGTCTCGGTCGCCATCAATATTAAACTCAAGGTGAGCCGCCAATGTGGTGGCTAAACCGCCAACCTCACGGCCGCCCATGGCATTGGGTTGGCCGGTCATTGACAGCGGCCCGCTGCCCGGTTTACCGATGCGCCCAGTGGCTAAGTGACAATTGATAATGGCGTTCACTTTATCGACGCCGCTGGACGATTGATTGACGCCTTGACTGTAGGCAGTGACGGTTTTATCGGTTTCTGCAAACCAGCTATAGAAGGTTGCTAAGTCCCTTTCGGATAATCGGGTTTCACTGGCAATGGCCGCTAACGCTGCGCCGTCTGCTTGACTTGCGGCAACGGCTTCGGCAAATCCTTCGGTGTGGCTTTCAACGAATTCGTGATCGATGTATTGGCCTTCAACCAAGTAATTAAGCAAGCCGTTAAATAACGCGACATCAGATCCGGCAGCTATGGGTAAGTGTAAATCGGCAATGTCGCAGGTGTCGGTGCGACGCGGATCAATCACCACCACCTTCATGTTGGGATTGTTGCTTTTCGCTGCTCGAATCCGCTGATACGAAACAGGGTGGCACCAGGCCATGTTGGAGCCGGTGATCACCACTAAATCGGCCAACTCTAAATCTTCAAAACAGTTCGGCACGGTGTCAGTACCGAAAGCGCGTTTGTGACCAGACACCGCCGATGACATACATAAACGACTATTGGTATCGATATTGCCGCTGCCGATAAAGCCTTTCATCAACTTGTTTGCGACGTAGTAGTCTTCGGTCAGGAGCTGGCCGCTGCCGTAAAATGCCACGGCATCGGGGCCGTGCTCGGCAATAATTTGTGAGAAGCGGGTGGCAACTTCATCAAGAGCTTGGTCCCAATGGACTTGTTCGTCACCAATGAACGGGTGTAGCAAACGGCTCGATAGATCAATGGTTTCGCCTAATGATGAGCCTTTTGAGCAGACACGCCCGAAATTCGCAGGGTGAGCTTTGTCGCCCGTTACCGATACGTCACGCGTTAGGGGATTCACTTTGGCTTCAATGCCGCAGCCAACGCCACAGTATGCGCAGGTTGTTTTGATGGTGTTAGTGGCTTGTAGATCGGTCACTTACGCTACCTCTGGCATTGGCGAATCAGTCATTTCTTGAGCAAAAACGTCGGCATAGTGCTGGCCGAAAATGAGCATTGAACGAATGCTGGCAAGATTTTGTTGGCTTTCTAATAAGCTTTGGTACCAGCTACCATCTTTGGTATCGCCGTAAAGCACAGCGCCCACCAGCGTGTTGTCGCGCAATACCAAACGTTTGTAGACGTTCAGTTGTTGATCGTGAAATTCGATAAGTTCGCAGCCAGCATCACCATTGAAGTCGCCAACGGAAAACATGTTAATTCCAGACACTTTTAGCTTGGTTGCAGTAGGTAGCATCTTGTACTCGGCAACCCCATGACCGCTGAGATGATTGGCGCATACTTTGGCTTGCTCAAACACAGGGGCAACTAAACCAAACGTTTGGCCGCGATGCTGAACGCATTCGCCAACGGCATAAATGCTCGGATCGAAGGTTTGCAAAGTGTCGTTAACCACAATGCCGCGTTCGCAATGTAATCCGGCTTGCTGAGCTAGTTCAAAGTTTGGTTTTACGCCAACGGCCATCACAAACAAGTCACAAGGGAGTTCGGAACCATCGGCGAAGGTGACTTGGGTGACGTGACCTGATTTGTCGCCTATTAATTCTTTCGTTTCGGCCGCCATTTTGAACTGAATGCCACGGGATTCGAATTCGGTTTGCAGTAAATCGGCGGCAGTGCTGTCGAGTTGCCGATTTAATAAGGTGGCGCAGTTATGGACAACAGTGACATCCATGCCTTGTTGGCGCAGCCCATTTGCTGCTTCCAGCCCTAACAGCCCGCCGCCAAGCACAACCGCATGCTGTTTAGAGGCGGCATAACTGAGCATGGTGTTCACGTCAAAGATGTCTCGAAAGGCGATGACGCCATCAAGTTTATGGCCGGGAAAGGGAATGATAAAGGGTTTTGAACCGGTCGCGATAAGCAATCGATCATATCGGGCAGAGGTGCCATCGCGCGATTCAACGAGTCGCCTACGACGGTTGATGCTCACCACTTGCTTGTCAGGCCCAGCATGCAAGGTAATGTGATTGTCTTTGTACCACTGACGATCATTAATCATGATTTCATCAATGGTTTTCTCACCGCATAGCACTGGCGACAACATGATGCGGTTGTAGTTGCCGTAGGGTTCAGCACCAAAAATAGTGATGTCATAGTAATCGGGCTTAGCTTCTAGCAGCTCTTCTACTGCTTTCATGCCAGCCATACCATTGCCGATCACGACTAAACGTTCTTTTCTCATTCCAGCAGGGCCTGTCATTCTTAGAATAATTTCTTTTGTAGATTAATTAGCAATCGGCATACCAACCCCGTCAACGGGTGTAATTGACAAAATGAGTTTGTAATAGTTGTTATAAAACAGCTTGTTGCTATTTTTGTCTTAAAATGGTGCAAGGAGGGTGAGAGGCGCCGAATTGTTCTGCGCACTAATTTGGGGCTTTGTTGTATTCCGAATGCACTTGTTCAGCTCTGCGTTGGCAACGCGGAACAAGCGACGCCGCAGCCACGCTGACTTGCTAATTAACTTCGATAGCCGGTAACAGGCCATTGAGTGAATGTGGTTTGCCTGAGGGATATGAATCAGGCGCTTTCGGTTCGCGAATAGCGCCGTTGAATCACGGTTTGTTCAGTAATTGTTGGCGGTGAGTTTGCACCCACATTGATGTTGCGCCACAAATGGCTACGGGCATGACCAGTAAGTTTACGATCGGGATCATCGTAAAGAGCATCACCATAATGCCGAAACTCATGCTTTGTGAGCGTTTCTCTTTAAGTCTTAATTTCATTCGAGCGAATGGAATTTTATGGTTATCAAACGGGTAATCACTGTATTGAATCGCCATCATCCAAGCTGAAAACAAAAACCAAATGACGGGGGCGAGCGTTTGTCCTACCAGCGGAATAAAAAATAGAATCAAACAAAGCAGAGCACGAGGAATGAAGTAACCAAGCTTTTGAAATTCGCGGGCAAAAAGTCTGGGCACGTCTTTGATTAAGTCGACAAAACCACCTGTATTGATAGGTTTTCCGGTCAGATACAATTCGACTTTTTCAGCCAATAAGCCGTTAAAAGGCGCAGCCAACCAGTTTGCGGCAGTGGCAAACAAAAACGAAAAGGTAATCAGCATCGAAATAATCGCCAGCGGCCACAGCAGATATTCAAGCCAGCTAAGCCAACTCGGCAGCCAATTTTGAAGCAGCACGAACCATTCCGTCAGGCTGCTAATCAAGTAACCAAACAGCACTGAAAAGATGATCAAATTAATGATCAGCGGTACCGCGACAAAACGACGCAAGCCTTTGGTTTGAATCAGCTCAAAGCCTTTAAAAAAGTAGGCGGCTCCGCTGCTGCCTCCCTGAATTACCTGCATTGTCGATCGATCCTTTGTGCATACGTTAATTGCGATTATAAGCACGGGACATGGCAAAAAACATCGTCAGCTTGTTACAAACCATGACAAATTGCACCTTAGGTTCATGCGCTTACCATTAGCCACTTGTATCAATAAAACCTAGCGGTGGCTTTTCAATCGCCGCGCTTAACGGCCTTGTTAACTTGCTCGCATGCTCACAAAACCCAAAGCTAGATCGAAGTTTGAATTGGCTTTACCAATATTTTGCGTAGGATTTGCCCTTCTTCCATATCTCACCGTACCACCGACGCGATACGCAGACCCGTTATTGATAAAGCGCATTTCACTTAACGATGAAAGCGCTTACTTAGGGCCCGCGTTCGCTCTGGTGAGGTGTGGCGCAAACCCACACAAACAAAACAGATAATAATGATGAACGAAAAAAGATCTCATAGAGAAAGACTGAGCCTGTGGTTCAGGGGTTATTCGATTAACCAGCTTCTGGCTGCGGCGCTATTGTTCTTGGCTGTGGCGCCTGCGCAGGCGGGTTGGGAAGTGCAATGGATTGATGCTTTCGAAGGGGAAGGTGTCAATTGGGACAACTGGACGGCACAGATCCAAGCCAACTATAACAACGAAATTCAATGTTATACCGATAACGAAAGTTCATTGCAGAAGAACTATGACGTGTCAGATGGCACTTTGAAAATCATCGCTAGACGCCAAGATATTGCTTGCCCTGGGTTGGGCAACCAACAACGCGAGTGGACGTCAGGCCGGCTCAATAGCAAAGATAAACGCGAGTTCTTGTATGGTCGCATTGAAACACGATTGCGTTTTCTCAACCTAGAAGGTGGTACTTGGCCTGCTTTCTGGATGCTGGAAAACCGTATTGCTGAACATCCAATTCGCGGCGACAACGATACGGTGAATTGGCCAAATGCTGGAGCCGGTGAAATTGATGTGTGGGAATGGTTTTCCAACGACGGCGGCAGTTATATCACTAACTTTTTCAATGTGAATGGATGCGGTAGCGAGTTTCGACCAACGTATGCGGGTGGTGCTGCCGATGTTCAAGATTTCCATACCTATGCCATTGAGTGGAGCGCTGATCAGGTTAGCTTTTTCATGGACGGGAACGTCGTAAAATCCCATGACATTAGCGCTTGCCCGCAATACAAAGAGCCAATGTTTTTGCTGTTAAACGTGGCCATTGGCGGCAATTTAGGCGGCGCAGTTGATGCCAGCCTGATGCAGGCCACCATGGAAGTTGATTATGTCGCCCATTGCACCACCGCTGATAATTCAGCAACAGGGTGTAATCAAACCACGCCAATCTCAGCCGATGATGATGGCGACGGCGTTGGCAATAGTCTGGACCAATGTCATGACACGCCAGCTGGCACAAGCGTTGATATTAATGGCTGTGCCGATTCTCAAGTAACGGAAACGCCAACCACAGCGGCGCCAACTCCGACACCAGTGGCAAGTGATGTTATTGCGCTTTTTAGCGATGCCTATAACGAGATTGACGGGGTTAATTTTAATCCAGACTGGGGCCAGTCAACGATTGTAACGCAGCCGATGTTGAATGATGACGAGGTACTTATGTATACCGGCCTCAATTATCAAGGCACTGACTATGATGGCAATCATCAGGATGTCAGCGGTATGACTCACCTGCATGTGGACTATTGGACGAGTTCTTCCACAGCATTAAGTGTGTATCTGATCAGCCCTGGCCCGCAAGAAACACCTTACCCGTTTGCTGTTGAACAACACCAATGGATCAGCACGGATATTCCGCTATCCACGTTCACTGCTGTCGATTTAACGGATACCTTTCAATTAAAAGTTGAGGGTAATGGCTCTGTCTATTTGGACAATATTTACTTTGTTAATTTGGACGGCGAACCAGCGGTGATTGACAGTGATAGCGACGGCGTTACTGACGCACAAGATAGTTGTGACAACACCACGGTAGGAGCCATTGTTGATGCGAACGGATGTGAAAACTTTGCGCCAACGGTGAATTTAATTGCTCGCCAAGACGGCAGTAGCGTTTCGCAAATCGATCGGACAGCGGGCGTTGTCAGTGTATCGGCAACTGTCGCCGATGCTAATGCGGGCGACAGCCATCAATACCAATGGCAGTTCAATACGGAATGGGTTGCCGAAACGGCAAGTTCGTTCAGTTTTGACCCCAACGATCTGGATACCGAAAACGTTAGCATTACCGTCACGGTCAGCGATGATGGCGAACCGGTTAAAACGGCGCAGCAAACATTGCAACTCGCTATTCAAACGAGTCAGGATGATACTGGGTCGACCGACACAGGAGATAGTGCTAACCAGTCTGGCTCAGGTGGCAGTAGCTGGGGTTTGTTGGGGCTAATCGGTTTGCTGTGTTTAGGAACGCTACGTCACGCGCTTAACACCTGCCGCTTTGCTAACTCTTCTGGAAGATCTGACAAGCCCAACACGAGTGACGTGCTGGACTTTCAGTAAGCGGCAATCAAGCTAGGGTTAGGTTATTGCAAAGAAATGGATATTTCGGTGGTTTGATCTTCTATCAGCGTGACTTTGGCATCGTCAAAACTGGCCGGGCCGTAACTGCCTACATTGTTTGAAAAGCCATAGGGCTCATTAGGAATACCAAGCCAGTTGGCATCGAGTTGTCCATTGCCATTGAGATCTTGAAACATTCTCACCACGTATTCACCAGCTGCAAGATCGGCAAGCACGAAATGTAGTGGTTTATCGTCGGCATCCAGAATCATTCGGGCAATGGCGCCTTGCTCCGCCTCATAGCGTTCGTTTGAGTCATACACTTCAATGTAGGTACCACCTGTGGCTTGATTGTTGTCAATGGTTACATCCAATGTGGCGGCTTGCGCAGATAACGCAATGAGGGTCATAAATGGGGTGATTAATCCTGCAATCCAGTAAGTAGACATGGTCAAATCCTCTTGTTGATGTCGTTTCAGTCGGAGTGACTGTGCTGTTCGGGATCTATTGAAACAATCTTGCGCACATTACACAGGTGCCATTGGTCATTCATTGGAGGCATGAAAATCGTGACTTTTGGCACTGCCGGTTGCCACAGGAGAATGGCATAGTGGCAGTTCGCGCTCGACAGGCGAGTTGGTCGGTGCCTGCGCAGCTCAAATATCCAAATGGGACAGTCAGTTTGTTGAAAAGGATTTGCTAAGCCATGTCTGAAAATGTTTCTCGTTCTGTCTTTGCTCGCCTGCGTGACGCCATGCAACGGGATGATTTGATTTTGTCGATGAGCGGTTTGATTACCTATGCCGTGGTGACTTGGGTGGATGCGTTAAATGGTGATCTCACGGCGTTCCGCTTTAGCTTAATCGTGGTGATGGCGCTGGCCTTTAGCTATGCCACTATCTGGCAGTCTGGTAACAATATTGGCCGTGCTCAGCGGATCGCATTGTTGCTTCAATGTGTCTGTGCATTACTGATTTACGCCAATGAGCGCAGCTTAGTTGCTCCAGTATTGTTTGTGTTGTGCGCGGCTCAATTGCCAGCATTTCTTGGCTTAAAGCGCTGGTGGTGGGGCTTGATTGGCTTAAACCTCGCCCTGTTTGCCATTGACGCGTTCAGCGGCTTGACCCAGCACACGGTGATCTCCAACTTAGTCTTTCTCAGTTTTGAATTGTTTGCGGCGTTGTCGACACGCTCACGCTTGCTCGCGCAACACCAACAAAAATTACTCGAAGCGACACACCTAAAGCTGGTTGCAGCGCAATCGCGTTTAACTCAGCAGAGTGAACACCAAGAGCGATTGCGCATTGCACGCGATCTGCACGATAGTGTTGGCCATCATCTAACGGCTTTGAGTTTACAGCTAGAGCACGCCCTTCATCGGCCGCCGGAGCAGCCGCATGAGTTTTACCAAAGTCTGCGGCAAGCTGTGAACAACACCTTGCAGCAGACTCGCACTATTGTTCATCACATGCGTCAGCAATCGAACATCTGCCTCACCGATTTTATGCGGCAACTGCGCCGTGGTTTACCCGCAGCCATCGAGCTGCAATGTCAGTTAGAGCATGGACTCTTGTCATCGGTGCAAAATAGTCAATTGGCGCATTGTATTGAAGAGGCTATCAGTAATGCCTTACGCCACGGCAATGCAACAAAAGTGCTCGTTAGCCTTGAGCCTCATCCTGCCGTGCCCGGACAATTGCTGCTCATAGTGTCTGATAATGGCCAAGGCTGTCGCCATATTGAACAAGGTAGCGGTTTGCGCGGCATTCAAGAGCGCGTCAGTAGCCTCAACGGTCAGGCTCAATTTGTTAGCAACGCCGCGGGTTTTGTCCTCTCCATCACGTTGCCCGTTGCCACTGACATTGGCGTTGAATCCATGATATCCGGCAGGGTAGAAAGCGACGGTAAAACAATGGAGGCGTTAGTGTGATTCGCATCGGTTTAGTTGATGATCAAGCATTGATCCGTGATGGTATTGCTCGGCTCATCGAGCTTAATCCCGACTTCAGTGTGTTGTGGCAGGCTGAGCATGGTCAGCAAGCGCTGACGTCGATACAACAGCAGCCCGTTGATTTGTTGCTCTCTGATATTCGCATGCCAGTGATGGATGGCATTCAACTGGTGTCGCAAATGCGCCAACTGGGCCTATTAACGCCGGTCTTGATGCTGACAACCTTTGATGAACATCAGCTGTTCATGAGAGCGTTGCAGGCTGGCGTTAATGGTTTTTTGCTCAAAGACATTAGTTGGGAAAAACTAGAACATGCCATAAAAACCGTTGCCGGAGGCGGGTTCTTAGCGGAGCCTGAATTGCTAAACCGCCAGCATTTACCTGCGTCCGATGACGAGTCATTACCACAACTCCCCGCCGATTCTTTAACCGCCAAGGAGCAGCAGATCTTGCGATACTTGGCTGCCGGCTTTAGTAACAAAGAAATCGCCGGGGCGGTCTATTTAGCCGAGGGCACGGTGAAAAATCATATTTCTAATTTGCTCACCAAATTACATGCGCGCGATCGAACGCAAGCTGTGATCAAGGCGTTGCGTTGGCAATTGATTTAACTTCGCTGAGGCTTTGATGTGACTTTGTTGTGACCTTGTTGTGACTGAGGGAGCGCTGGTCAACTTACATCCAGTCAGCACAAAACCAACCGGCCAAACGTGACATTCTTCACCAACGTGATATGTTGCTGAAATCCTGTCACTTCAATAAGCCGTTTGTTGTCCGATAATGCGTTTAAAATCAATCAAGCTCGCCGGTTTTAAATCTTTTGTCGACCCTACGACGGTGCCTTTCCCGCAGTCACTCACGGCCATTGTTGGTCCTAATGGTTGTGGCAAATCTAATATCATTGATGCGGTGCGTTGGGTGTTGGGCGAAAGCTCGGCTAAAAACCTGCGCGGCGATGACATGACCGACGTTATTTTCAATGGGTCTTTAGAGCGCAAGCCCGTCTCTCAGGCCAGTGTCGAATTGGTGTTTGATAACGAAGATGGTCGCGTTGCCGGTGAATTTGCCAATTACGCCGAAGTGTCCGTTAAGCGCCAAGTGACTCGAGAGCGACAAAACACTTATTTTTTGAACGGCAACAAATGCCGCCGTCGTGACATCACCGACATCTTTTTGGGAACAGGCTTAGGGCCGCGTTCTTACGCCATTATTGAACAGGGCATGATTTCGCGGCTGATTGAATCGAAGCCGCAAGAGTTGCGCATTTTCATTGAAGAAGCAGCTGGTATTTCCAAATACAAAGAACGTCGGCGCGACACTGAGAATCGCTTGCGCCATAGCCGCGACAACCTTGACCGGCTGAACGATGTGCGCGAAGAGTTAGGGCAGCAATTAAACAAGTTGAAGCGCCAATCGACTGCGGCTCGCAAATATAAAGAATTAAAATCAAAAGAGCGTTTACTGAAAGCTCAGTTATCAGCAATCCGTTGGCTCAATTGGCAAGGTCGACACGACGAACTAGCGACTCGTGCTGGTGAGCTTGATGTGCAGGCGGAGCAATTACAAAGCCAAAGTGTTGCCCTGCAGACCCAGCAGACCGAACAGCAAACCGAATTAGAACATCAGACCTTGCGTCATGATACGGTCCGCCAGCAGCTCTTTCAGATCAGCAACACCATTACTCGACTCGAGCAGCAAATTCTCCATCAAGGTCAGCATAAACAACGTTTGCAACAAGAATTGATGCGACTGAGTGAACAACTCGCAGAGCAAACGGGCTTTATTGAAGAGCAACAAGAGCAGGTAGCGATTCTTACGGAACAGGCCGAACAGCTGCAAGAACAAGAATACGGTATTGAGTTGGCGCTGGATGAATCGGGGTTGATGCTCGAACAGGCAGAACAAGCCTTGCAGGCTTGGCAAACTCGCTACCAGCAACAAAATGAAGGGTTGCAGCAACTGCGGCAACAATTGCAAACGAATAAACATCAGCAGCAGTTGCATCAACAGCAACAACAATCCGTGGGTCAGCAACAACAACGGTTACAGCAATCGCAGCAACAACTCGACAGTGAAGAATTAGCGGCGCAGCAGCACGGGCTAGTCGATGCGCTTGACGAATTAGCGATGGAGCACGAAGAGCTGTTACTGCAACTCGAACAGGAACAAGGGAGTGCGGCTGAAGCCAGTGAACTTCACCGCTCATTGCAGCAACAGAAGCAAGCATCGGCACAGCAACAGGCGGCGTTGCAGAGTAAGCTACAAACCTTGCGGCAATGGCACTCCAGTGATGATGAACTTAGCCAGAGTCTTCGCCAGCAAGGCATTGAACTGACCTCTGAAGTGGTTGACAGCCTGGTGATTGAAGCGGGTTGCGAACTTGCCGTTGAGACCATCTTGGGTCGTTTTGGCCAAGCTTGGTTAACGCCGCAGATCAGCGCAGCAGCAAACAGCAATTTACCCGCGAATACCTGTTTGATTGATTTGTCTAACCACGAATCGGTGACGCCGAACACCGATAGTCTGGCAGCCAAAGTACAAGGGCCGTCAGTCGCTTTACAATGGCTGAGCAGCGTCAAATGGGTAGCCTCCGACGCCGAGCTATGGCAAACCGAATTATCATCAACGCCGTTTGATAGCGTCATTTCAGCGTCGGGCATTTGGCTAGGCAAAGGCTGGCTGCTAACCGCTGAGTCAGGGCAAGGTAAACTCGCCATTCATGCCGAACTGCTGCGCACTGAGCAATTGCTTGACGAGCAGCAACTGCAAATCGAAACCCTAACGGACAAGCTCGCCAGTGCTGATGAGCAACAACAGCGCAGACAACAACAATTGCAGCAGACCCGGCAGCGCGTTCAGCAAAGTGAGACTGAGCAACAACAGCGCCGCGCTGCCTTAGCGTTGGTCAAACAGCAGCTGCAATCACAACAACAACAGCAAACGCAGCTGCAACAAGAACTCGCTCAATGCGATGAGCAGTTAACAGAATTGGAATTAGTGCTGGCTGAGTTGGTGGAAGCTGAGCTGATGCTAGAAGAACAGATGGCCGAACAAGATGATGGTCATCAGCTATTGCAAGATGAGCGATTACAGTCAGAACAAAATGTTCGAAATGCTCGTGCGTCCCGCGATCAGTTGCAGCAGCAACAACATCAGGTTGCACTGCAGCAATCGACCATTTCCAATCAACGTGATAGCGCACAGCAAGCATTGCAGCGAGCAGAAGCGCAGCAACAGCAATGGTTACAACGTCAGCAGCAACTGCAACAAGAAGTAAACGTCGATGTTGATGACAGTGATTACCAAGCCGAATTAGAGCAACAGTTAGAACAAAAAATCGATGTTGAGCAACAGGCTGCCAGCCATAGTGACGCGATTCACCATGCTCAGAACCAGTTGATTGACCTCAAGCAACAAGAACAAAAGATCATCAACCAGCAATCTGAGCTGAAAGCGCAAAAAGACAGCTTGCTGCTTGAACAACAAACCGCGTCGGTTCGCGCGCAAGCCGCCACCGAGCAATTGCAAGAAATGGATCAACCACTCAAAGTGGTGCTTGATGAACTGCCAGCGGAATACTCAGAATCGAGCTGGCAAGAACAATTAGAACGGCTGGCAAAATCCATCAGCCGCTTGGGCCCAATTAACTTAGCGGCCATCGACGAATATGAACAAGCTGCTGAACGTAAGCAGTACCTCGATCAGCAAAACGACGATTTGATGAGTGCTCTCGATACTTTAGAGAGTGCCATTCGCCGCATTGATCGCGAATGCCGAGCCCGATTTAAAGAAACCTTCGATCAGGTTAACGGCGACCTAAAAGTTTTGTTTCCGAAGGTATTCGGCGGCGGGGCAGCTTATTTGGAACTAACTGATGATGATATGCTCGAAACAGGTGTCACCATCATGGCTAGACCGCCAGGTAAACGAAACGCAACAATTCACCTGTTATCGGGTGGCGAAAAGGCATTGACCGCTTTATCATTGGTGTTCGCCATTTTCCGACTCAATCCAGCACCGTTTTGTATGTTGGATGAAGTTGATGCGCCGCTTGATGATGCCAATGTCGGTCGCTTTTGTAATCTGGTTCGGGAAATGTCGGAGTCCGTGCAGTTTATTTATATCAGCCACAACAAGGTCACCATGGAAATGGCAGAGCAGCTTGCTGGCGTTACCATGCATGAGCCGGGCGTATCGCGCTTGGTGTCAGTGGACGTAGAGCAAGCTGTCGCGTTGGCTGAAGTATCTTAGAGAATGAGTAAGGACGAGTAATGGATGAGTTTCGTTTGGTGTTGATCATTGCCGGTGCCGTGGGCATAGCTGCCCTGTTATGGCACGGGTTATGGTCGCTAAGACGCCAACAAGGGGGTGCCATTGGCAGCAAAGAAAAGCCACTTGCGGAAATATATAAAGAACAAAAGAAGCGCAATCGTGATGATGAAGGCTTCGATCAACTTGGCGTAGGCCAAGTTCGTACCGTTGCGGGTGCATTGGAAGCCGAGCACGATCGTCAAGAGCCATCGTTTAGTGCCGTTGACGATACCCCGGATCCAGAGCAAGTTGAATTCCAGTTGGATCAACCTGAGCCGGCGCTTGAGGAAGCAACAACTGCTGAGCCAAGTGACACTATCGTTGCTTCTGAACCAGAAATAGAACCTGAACCAGAGCCAATGCCTGAGCCTGAAGAAGTGTTAATTCTCACGGTTGTGGCAGCCCCAGGCGACGAATTACCCGGCGCAGATCTGTTACCAAGTTTGCTCACGTTAGGCTTTAAGTTTGGCGAAATGGGTATTTTTCATCGCCATGAAGACAGCTCAGGGCAGGGCAGAGTGTTGTTTAGCCTGGCCAATATGGTCAAACCCGGCACCTTTGATGTTGACAACATGGAGTCGTTCAAGACACCCGGCATTTCGTTGTTTATGACTTTGCCGAATGCGGGTGAAGCCACTCAGTCATTTAACATGATGCTCAATGCGGCTCAGAAGTTGGCGCGAGAGCTGAAAGGTCAAGTACTTGATGACACACGTAGCGTGTTGACCAACCAAAAAATTCGCCACTATCAGGAGCGTATTCGAGAGTTTGAGCGCAAACGCTTGATTGTGAGCTAATCATCTTAATTTGGGGCTGAGTTATCAGCCCTTTGTTTTTTCTATCGCACCCCATGCGAGGTGCTACGCACTCCACCAAAGCCAATACCTGAAACCGTTATGACGTCAGAACAAGCTAACATTCGAATTGCTGAATTAACTCAACAGCTGCAAGCACACAATCATGCTTATTACGTGAATAATGAAGCCACCGTTCCGGATGCTGAATATGATCGTTTGATGCAAGAACTGATTGAACTCGAGCGCCAATTTCCAGCGTTAAAAACAGCCTTTTCGCCAAGCCAGAAAGTCGGCGGCGATGTGCAATCTCAGTTCGACACGGTGCAACATGAAATGCCCATGTTGTCGCTAGACAATGTATTTAGTGCTGAGGATTTTGCCGAGTTTGATCGCCGTTGCCACGACCGCTTGCTCGATGAGCGTGAGTTAAGCTATTGCGCAGAGCCTAAGCTCGATGGCCTTGCGATTAGCTTGCTGTATGAAAACGGCGTGCTGGTACAAGCGGCGACCCGAGGCGATGGTCAGCAAGGCGAGAACGTTACCGCCAATGCCAAAACCATTGGCGCTGTGCCCTTGCAACTCTCAGGCGACGCTCTCCCGGCACGCATAGAAGTGCGCGGTGAAGTGATTATTCCAAAAGCTGATTTTGACGCCATGAACGAGCGCGCCCGCCAGCGTGGCGATAAATTGTTTGCTAACCCTCGTAACGCCGCCGCTGGCAGCATACGCCAGCTTGATTCCAAAATTGCCGCAAGTCGACCACTAAGTTTTGTGGCCTACGCTGTTGGCGTCTTTGCCGATGACGCCATTGAGTTGGCAAGCAGTCACTATCAACGCCTCCAACAACTCAAGCTGTGGGGCTTACCCATTGCCGCTGAGCTAACCCAATGTCAGGGCGTCCAAGAGGTGAACGCCTACTGTCAAAAGATTCTGGCCGACCGCGATAGTCTGAGTTACGAAATTGATGGTGTGGTCATCAAAGTTGATGCGATTGAAGCCCAACAGCAGTTGGGGTTTGTGGCCAAAGCACCGCGCTGGGCCACGGCATTTAAATTCCCGGCACAAGAAGAAATGACGCTGTTGCAGGATGTTGAATTTCAAGTTGGCCGCACCGGAGCAATCACTCCAGTAGCACGACTAAAGCCGGTCTTTGTGGGTGGCGTGACGGTATCCAATGCAACCTTGCATAATGCTGATGAAGTGGCTCGCCTTGGGGTTAAAGTAGGCGATACCGTGGTGATCCGCCGCGCTGGCGATGTGATCCCTCAAATCGTCAGTGTTATTACCAGCAAACGGCCTGATGATGCCGCTGATATTCATTTCCCCGACGCTTGCCCTGTGTGTGATTCTGCTGTTGAGCGAGTTGAAGGTGAAGCCGTGTTGCGTTGCACCGGCGGTTTGGTCTGCGGCGCTCAACGAAAAGAAGCCCTCAAGCACTTTTGTTCTCGCAAAGCGCTGAACGTAGATGGCTTGGGCGACAAAGTGATTGAGCAGCTGGTTGAACGAGAGTTGGTGCATGATCCGGCCGATCTGTTCAAACTCAGCAAACTACAATTGCGCTCGCTTGAGCGCATGGGCGACAAGTCAGCCGAGAAGCTATTAATAGCGCTAGAAGCGGCCAAGCAAACAACCTTACCCAAGTTTCTCTATGCGCTCGGTATTCGCGAAGTAGGCGAGGCCACGGCGCTTAATTTGGCCAACTATTTCAAAACCCTCGATAACCTGATGCAAGCTGAGCAAGAGCAATTGCTGGCGGTGGATGATGTGGGTGACATTGTGGCGGCGCACGTACAAAGCTTTTTCGCTGAGCCCCATAATCAGCAAGTCATGACTCGTTTACTGGACGCTGGTTTGCAATGGCCTGATATTGAAACCATCGATTCGCCCGATGAATTACCGCTAGCGGGGCAGACCGTTGTCTTGACTGGCACGTTAACCAGCATGGGGCGTAATGATGCCAAGGCTAAATTACAGCAACTCGGTGCCAAGGTAAGTGGCTCGGTATCAGCCAAAACCAGTTGTTTGTTCGCCGGTGCCAATGCTGGCTCTAAGCTCGCCAAGGCCCAACAGCTTGATGTTGAAGTCAAAGATGAAGCGGCCATGCTGGCGCTGTTTGAGGAAAACGGCTTGTAATCTTTGTTGCTCGCATTGCGATATGCGGTGCGAGCAACAACCCTTCGTTATATCGAGTCTGCCTCGACCCTTTGCCATCCTGCATCACGGCTTAATTATCATTGTTGCTTTTTATGGAACAAGCCATGCCAGTGCGGCTCATTTCTCTTGCATCCGGCCTACACTAATATTGCACCATCACATACACATCGTACCCAATAAGAACTTGATGAGGCATCAGTAATGAAATTATCCACTCGTATTCAATCTGTATGCGGCGCTCTGGCGATTGTCATGACGACTCTTGTGTCGGGCGCAGCGTCTGCCGACGAGCAATCAATGGAAAACTCCGTTTCTCACACCACCGATAAGATGCAGCTGCAATGGCATGAGTGGGATAACTATCGCGATATCAACGAAGGGCGCCATGAAACGGCAACAAAATTTAGAACCCGAGTCTTTGCCGAACTTGGTGAAACCATTGCCACTAATGCGGATAAATTGCCTGATGGCTGGATTCTGCAAATGCTGGTTATTGACGTCGACCTAGCGGGTGATACGAGTGCTCAAACCGCTGCCGGTATGCGAGGACTGCGAGTTTTTAAGCACGGTTTCAACCCCGCCATGAGTATTAAATATGCGGTATTAGACGAGCAGCAAAATGTTGTTATTGAGGGCGCAGAAGTGCTATCAAATCGCAACTATATGAATGGCAAAGGCTCATTTGCTTTTAATCGCGACAAGCTTGCTTATGACAAAGAAATTATTGATAGCTGGTTCGCCGATGAGTTATTGCCAGCGGTTGATGCGCACTAACGCAGATTTTGCCCTGAGAACTTGGCTAAGTTAGGCTACGGGGCAAGATCTTCCAAAAGAGCGACACCGTTATGGCTATCCAAATCACTGTGAATGATTTATCTGATGGCGAGATAGCCAAGTTACTGCAAGCCCATTTACAGGCCATGCATCAATATTCCCCAGCAGACAGCATTCATGCGCTCGATACTACCAAGTTAAGCGATCCGGCAATAACCTTTTGGGGCGCTAGCGTAAACGGTGAATTGGCAGGTTGCGGTGCCCTCAAAGCGCTGCCGAACAATGAGGGTGAAGTGAAGTCGATGAAAACCGATGATCGTTTTCTTCGCCAAGGGATTGCCCATCAATTACTCAGTGTCATTATTGATGAAGCCAAACGTCGAGGGTATTGCCGATTAAATTTAGAAACCGGCACCCATGCGGCGTTTGAGCCGGCCGTTGCCATGTATGAAAAGCATGGCTTTGTCGCAAGTGAGCCGTTTGGTGATTATCAGGCTGATCCTTTTAGCCGCTTCTATAGCAAAGCGCTGCTGTAGCGCTAGTAGGCTAAATGCCCTTCAACGGCTTCGTCAAAATCATCAAACTCAAACGGATCTTTAGGCATGGCAAATAAAATATCGCGCACCTGAATATTCGCTAAGTCGGCGGCTCGTTTTGCTCGCAGTACCGCACGATTGGGGTAGACTGACACCACGTCGAGTTGATTTTCGGTCACGTTGAAAATAGACGTTTGTGAATTGCTGGGCTGATTACCGTAACTCTGTTGGTGCGCCAAAATAAATTCATCACCCAATTGCACACCGTTACTCTGACCCAAGTTAATAATGACTTTTGAGCCAATGACATCTAAAACCGATGCCAAGCTCTGTCGACAATACAGCGCATCTTCCACTTCGCTTTTGGCTTGTTTCAGCAGCTCGTCTACCAGCTGACCATAATCAGATGACCAAAATGCTTCGCTGCTGACATCGTGCACCACGGTGCGCTCAAACGGCCACTCGCGATTGCCTTGATAGGTTTTGTTGAAGACCAGCCCACCTTGCACCCCATCGAGTACTGATATGGTCATTCTGAAGTTACGTTTGGTGGTGGTTTTATTAAAAACGATGGCCTTCATTTGTTTTTCGGTATGGCTCGAAAGATCTTCAATCTTGCCCAACATGACATATTGCACACCGTGTTGCTCGGCAAGCAATGCAACGTCTTTGGGCTTGGCGCTTTGCGAATAGTGTTCGGCGGATACATCAAAGGTAATTGGGCGGGTACGCAGTGAACGGGCGTCAACGGTTGCGCTTTCACTTTGAAACGCTTGATAAAGCATTCGGCCTAGTTGTTCAGGTAAGTCATAAATGGCGCCAAGCTGGGCATGTTCGTACTTTTCAAGCTGAAAAGGGCCAACCAGCAATGGCTTGGTATAACGGTTGGTATGGCAGCTGCCACTTGGGAAAATATCCGCAGCTATCGTGACCACAACGTGATCTTCGGCCACGGCTTCTTTTAAGATTTTGAGGCCGTACACTTCGCCGTGGGTTTTGACTCGAAGTTCGTCGGTTTGTAAAACGCCAGATTTAACAACTTGCAGCGAACGAACGCTGGCGCCACCGTAATACATCAGGCTCACCAGCGCATTTTTAACCGCTAATCGGCGTGCTTCTTCGGTGTCATTTTGCAAAATAGGCGCGCGGCCTTCACCTTCAAACCAGTCGGCATGGCTTACGGCTGAAAAGAGTAAACACAGCGCTAATGTAATCGTTGAAGATAACTTGTTGCTTAGAATGGCCATGACTCGCCGCTTAGGAATGACGAAATCCAACCCTGTTTTTGAGCTTCGGCTTGTGCGCCTGTACCACTGAATTCGATGCGCGCATTGGCCACTTGGTAAGAGCCGATGGAGTTATCGAGCGCGACATCTTTGGGGCGAACAATGCCGGTAAAGCGGATGAATTCTTTGCCGTTGTTAATGACCAGCCATTTTTCGCCGCGCACGACTAAATTGCCATTGTTCAGTACATCAACCACGGTAACGGTAATGCGACCCGATAAACTGTGTTTTTGATTGGCATCGGCGGCGCCATCAAAATCGTTGTCTTGTTTGATATCCAACTCAACAATTTTTCCTAATATCTCTAAATCGCCGCCGGGCACTGTGATGGGCTCTAGCGTGTAGTTGGTTGATTTTTCGAGTGTTGAGTTCGCTGACTTGGTTGCTTTTGCTTCTTCATCTAACACCACGGTAATGGTGTCGCCGAGGGCGAAGTTAGGGATATAGCTATATAAACTACGCGAGGTGTCGCTGTTAAATAACGAGCCGGTAACGACCACAGGCTCTGGTTCACGACCGGGTCTTATAGGGGCGTAGTACGGGTCGTCAGGTACTGGATCGTAGTCATCGCTAGTGGGCAGTGCGCTGGGTTCAACCTCTTGGTCGGATAAGCTTTTTTCGCCGGTAACCACGTCGACCAGATCCGATGCGGCATCGGGATTCACTTCCAAATTGGCACAGGCGGTCAGCCACAGCGCGCAGCTTGCTAATAATATTTTGAGCTTCATGTTATGTTCCTAATTCAAGCTTTAGCGAGATCAGCAGCTCTATTGCAGGCGAAATTGGAAGCAAATGCGGGCTATTGTTCAAACCAAAGCAGGTGCTTCGCTGTTTAACTGGATAAGTTGTTACGCGTTAAACTTCGCTAACTTATTGAGATAAATACGTAACCTCTATTCACCGTGTGCACACATTCTCATAACTCTGTGCACTAAGAATGAGGAAAGTGTGAAGAAATCGTGCATCGCGCCAATGGGGATAAGTGGCGCAAATCATTGTGTTAAAGCTTGATTCAATTTGACCGACATAAGTTGCGTGTCGAAAAGATGAATTAATTAGCAGAATGAACTTGGGGGCATTAGCAACTTTGGCTTAAGCTCTTGAGGTTAACTAATAAGAAAGGTGTATATATGGCGCGGTTGTTAGTGGTTGAAGACAGTAATACGGTAATGCGAGTCCTCAAGCACCTAGCCAGTACAAGGCTTCCCACCGTGGACACTGTGTTCACTCAGAGCTTTGCAGAAACGAAGCAAGCTTTTGGTCAGAATTCCGATTTTTACGCCGCAATTGTAGATTTAACCTTACCCGATGCTCTCAATGGCGAAGTCGTTGATTTTGTCATGAAGCAAGGGATCCCGTGCATCGTGTTAACCGGTGATTTTAATGAAAAGCGCCGCAAGCAACTGGTCGATGCCGGAGTGGTCGATTACGTGGTGAAAGAAAGTCGCCACGCTTATCACTACGCGATGAAACTGGCATCTCGGTTGCGTACCAATGACCAAATCAAAGTCTTGGTGGTGGACGATTCCGCCATGTCACGCAAACATATTCGCAATCTTCTTGAGCGCCAGCTTTACAATGTGATTGAAGCCGAAGATGGCTTGGATGCCATTGAACAAATTAGCATCCAACCTGATATTCGTTTGATCATCACCGATTTTGAAATGCCCAACATGGACGGCTTCAAGCTGGTCAACGAAATTCGCACCAAGTTTGATAAGCGCGGGCTCGCCATTATTGGTTTGTCATCGCAAGAAAGTGGCATCTTATCGGCTCAGTTTATTAAACACGGCGCCAATGACTTCCTGAACAAGCCGTTTTACCCAGAAGAATTTTACTGTCGTATTACGCAAAACCTTGAGGCCATTGAGCTCATTGAAGAGATTGAAGATGCGGCAAATCGAGATTACTTAACGGGCTTGTACAATCGCCGGGCATTCTTTGAATTCAGCAAAACGGTGTTGCGTGAAGCCTGGGCTCACCAGCTACCGGTTAGTTTTTCACTCATTGACTTAGATAACTTCAAATACATTAACGATCACTATGGCCATGCGGTTGGTGATGAAGTGCTCAAGCGATTTGCCACATTAATGCAGCGTTATTGTGAGAAATTTTTATTCGCTAGAGTCGGTGGCGAAGAGTTTGCCTTGATCATGTCTGGGCTCGATACCACCAAAGCCCTCGCGCTCGTCAATGGCTTGCGCCAAGCATTTGTTGAACAAACAATGGAATGTGGCGCTACCACGTTTAATGTTTCGTTCAGCGGCGGGGTTGTCACCGAATCTAATGGCAACCTAGACGCCATGTACAATAAAGCCGACGAATTGCTATATCGCGCGAAAGAAGCCGGCCGCAACATGGTTTTGGCCGACGACTAATCAACTCGCTTAATCGATGGCGATGTATTGAGAGGAAAAGAACTTAATCACATCGCCTTTGCCAATCAGGCCCACATAGTGCTCGTTGTTGTCGACCACTACCCACGGAAACGGTTTTTTCTCTTTAAGCCAACTTAATGTCTTTGATACCGGTGAATTGATATTCACCATGTGCAAAGGTGGGCGCATGATTTGTACCAATCGACGGCGTAGAATTTCCAAATCAGAACGCTTTTCAATGTCAGTGCCTAGGGTTGGCGATCCATGCAAATAGTAAATTTCTTTATCAATGACACCCACGCAGTTATTGCCATCAATGACCGCCACCGCTTCGGTGTCGCTATGTTCAAACACACCTTTTAAATAACTAAATGACAAACTTGGCTCTAGCTTAGGTACGTTGCGATTGACCAAGCTCGACAAGTTTGCCGCTTCGCCACTGACCACCGAATATGGTTTTAGATCTTCAATGTGTTCCAAGTAAGCATTGGCTTGCATGATCTTATCGATTGGCACCGGACGAGAGAAGTAGAAGCCCTGTAGATAGTCGACTTTCAATTCGGTCAGGATTTTAATTTCAGATAACTGTTCAACCCCTTCAGCAATCACTTTAACCCCAAGAATATGCGCCAATTCGACAATCATTTTGACGATGTAATATTCCCGGCTGGCCAGCTTTAAGTTAGAGACAAACTCACGGTCTATTTTGAGAAAATCAAAGTTTTTACCGGTCAGGTAAGCAAATGATGAATAGCCAGTACCAAAATCATCAATGGCAATGGAAACGCCATTATTTCTAAGTTTCATTAACGGATGAGAGCTTGCTTCGCTTTGTCCGCTGCCGAAGTAAGCACTCTCTGTTAGTTCAATGGTGATGTGCTCAGAGCCAATGCCGGATTGGCGAATGAGGTCATCAATTCCTTGCATGACTTCATGAATGGGCGTTTGCGTGCAAAGGGAAAAGTTCGTTGAAATGGCAACATGGGCGCCAAATATGTCTTGAATTTCCGGTAAGTGATTAATCGCTTTTGCGGCGATGCTCCGGTCGAGTTCATTGACTAAATTCAGCTCTTCCGTCACTCGAATCATTTCTTGAGTTTCGAAGCTAAGATCGCCATCTTTTGGAAATCGACAAAGCGATTCGAATTTAGCAATTTTCCAGTCGGCCGTTGACACAATGGCCTGAAAATGAACATCTAACGTCTTACCAAAAATACTGTTGCGCACCGTGTTTTCAAGGTATTCGCGTCGTTTCAGCGAGTCATGAAGTTTGGCATCGTAAAAATTCACGCTGCGAGCTTTACCTGACGGATGAACCAGCATGGCTTGCATGGCGTGGGGCACTAATAGTTTGGGGTTATCGGTGTCGACGCCAAAAATAGAGACACCAATTTTGCCTCTGGTGATGCACTTAAATAACGACGCCCCAGTTTTGATTTTGATGCGACCAAAAATCTCCTGAATTTTGGCGCCAATCAGATGAACTACATTTGCCGAGGAACAATCAAACGCGCCGATCGACAGTGCGAAAATGTTATTGCCAAAATAGCCGGCCATATAATGATCATCGTGCTTGGCGAGAGCGCCAGATAGCTCTTTTCGCTCTTGGATTTGATTGTCTGGATCAAACTGAGGAGAAAACGCGATGACGATAGGGCCTCGGTAACCGGTCGGCGACTTCGTTAAGCTGGATAAGGTTGATTTGAAAACTTTTTCGCTCGGCAGCTGGGTCAGTAATTCAATGCCGCCGGATTCGCGATCGGCAATTCGGTAAAGGCGCTCTGATAGGTCCAATGAAAACCCAACATAAAAAACCTCACCATTGTCGGTGGTGATTTTTTGGATGGTAAATTCCTGCGGGAATACTTCGCCGGTTTTCTTTCTCGACAGCAAGTTGCCAGACCAATAGCCATTGTTTTGGATCTCTAGCCATAACTCTTTGAAGAATTTACGGTTGTGCTTGCCGGCATTGAAAATACTGGTGGGTTGGCCAATGAGCTCTGACAGCTGGTAGCCCGTTGCCCGTTCGACATATTTATTGGCACTGACGATACGAGTGCGAGCGTCACAAACCACAATGCCGTGGTGACTATTATCAAATAGCGCATCAAAAATTGAAGAGAACTTTTGGTTAGACGGAATTTGCAGTAATAAGGCTAAGCTAGCTTTTAACTGTTTAGCGGTAATCCGCTCTAGCTCGATCAGACAGTAAACGGTCGGTTGTTCGGGCAATAAAAGACTACAGGTAAACGATTCTATTTCCCCAGTCTTGTGTACTTTCTCACAACATGACACCAGCTTTTCTTTGTTGTCATTGGTCAACACCGCCACAAAGTCGCTGATGCTTGAGAACGTCGATTCCTTGCCTAATATTGGGCTGTGCGGACCTGCTCTGAATTCAAAATGCTCAGTTTCAGCATCCCATAGCCATTCACCAAAGCTATTTTTATCAAAAGACACACCGGGTTCCTTTCTTGTTCACCAACGACCAATGTTCAATAAAGTTCGTTACCACTGGGCAAATAGGCGGGCAGATGACTGCATTATTGTTGCCTGTAGATTAGCGGAACTACACAACAAACATATGATTACTCATTGAATCTGTGAGCCGCTCCACTGTGCGAAAAACAGTAAGAATTATCTAATATAAGGTAGCGCCATCAACTGACCTGACAAGTCGAGAGAGGCAATGCTGGGCAGTCGTTAGTTTGCGTTTGTCGCTTGTTAAAAGGGATGGCTTATAACGGGGCTTAAATACGGGAAAGCTAGAAAGCAAAAAGCCCGCTATGATAGCGGGCTTTTTTTAATTTGGTGGTCGCTACTGGGCTCGAACCAGTGACCCCCTCCTTGTAAGGGAGGTGCTCTCCCAACTGAGCTAAGCGACCAGGGAGATGGTGGACGGTACTGGGCTCGAACCAGTGACCCCCTCCTTGTAAGGGAGGTGCTCTCCCAACTGAGCTAACCGTCCGTCAGACGTGGTGGTCGCTACTGGGCTCGAACCAGTGACCCCCTCCTTGTAAGGGAGGTGCTCTCCCAACTGAGCTAAGCGACCTCGTCTGTGGGGGCGTATTATAGGGGGGGCGGATTCTGTGTCAATAGAATTTTTGCATAGAATAATAAGTGTAGAAATTTTCACCAGAATTCAACAATCATTGGCTGTTTCGAGGAATTTAGTCACAACGCCATCAATTGATGTGTATTGATTGAGTCTTGTCGGTGTGATCGCTACACTTGCTGGCAATTTCCAACTCCATCCTGACTGAGGTTTCTGTCTACTATGACGGTACGTACGCGCGTTGCGCCTTCTCCTACCGGTGACCCACACGTTGGCACCGCTTATATCGCTCTATTCAACTACGTTTTTGCTAAGCAGCAAGGCGGTCAATTCATCCTGCGGATTGAAGACACTGACCAAGCACGCAGCAGCAAAGCGTCTGAACAAGCGATTTACGATAGCCTGCGCTGGTTAGGCGTGGATTGGGACGAAGGGCCAGACGTTGGCGGTGAACACGGACCATACCGTCAGAGTGAGCGCTCCGAGCTATACCGCAAATACGCTGAACAGCTCATTGTTGAAGGCAAAGCCTTCCGCTGTTTTGCGACATCTGAAGAACTCGATCAGATGCGTAAAGACCAAATGGCAGCCGGTGAGCCGCAAAAATACGATGGCCGCGGCCTACGTCTGACTGATGAGCAAGTCGAGCAATACCTAAAAGAAGGTAAGCCGTATGTTGTTCGCATGAAGATCCCAGAAGAGGGCAGCTTCAAGTTCAACGATTACTTGCGCGGTGAAGTAGAAATTCCATGGTCGCAAGTGGACATGCAAGTGCTGCTTAAAGCAGACGGCTTCCCAACGTATTTCTTAGCCAACGTGGTTGACGATCACTTGATGGGCATCACTCACGTCTTCCGCGGCGAAGAGTGGCTCAACTCAGCACCTAAGCTGCTCAAGTTGTATGAAGACTTAGACTGGGAAGCGCCTGTTCTTGGCCACATGCCGCTGCTGCGCAACCCAGACAAGAGCAAGCTCAGCAAACGTAAGAACCCAACGAGCGTGAACTACTACAAGAAGATGGGTTTCTTGCCAGAAGCGCTACTCAACTACTTGGGCCGTATGGGCTGGTCAATGCCAGATGAGCGCGAGAAGTTCACCTTGGCTGAGATGATTGAAAACTTCGACATGAAACGCGTCTCTCTCGGCGGCCCGGTATTCGATATCGATAAGCTCAAGTGGCTTAACGGCGTGTGGATGCGTGAAGAGCTTAGTGACGAGCAACTCATCGAGCGCATGAAAGACTGGGCTTACAACAAAGATACGTTGATGACGTTGTTGC
Organism: Neiella holothuriorum; assembly: GCF_019457915.1. Classification (GTDB taxonomy): domain Bacteria; phylum Pseudomonadota; class Gammaproteobacteria; order Enterobacterales; family Neiellaceae; genus Neiella; species Neiella holothuriorum. The sequence continues at coordinate 3,778 of NZ_JAHZSS010000019.1, read as the reverse complement.
CAGAAGCCAAACCGCGGATGGAAACCTTCAGTGACTTCGCACCGCTGATGGGGCACTTCGTCAGTGGTTTACCTGAGTATGATCCGGCGTTGCTTACCGCGAAAATTGAAGACACTCAGGTGCGCATTGCCCTGCAATACCTGATCTGGCAATTTGACGCGGCCCGTGAGTGGGACAAAGACGTGGTCTTCGGTACGGTGAAAGAAACCGCCAACTACCTCGATTTGAAGATTAAAGATTTCCTTCAGCCAATTTTCGTGGCGATTACCGGCAAGGAATCATCAACCTCGGTGATTGATGCCATGGTGATCTTAGGCTCGGATATGACCCGCGCTCGTTTACGTGTGGCGTTGAATCATATTGGTGTGAGTAAGAAGCAAGCGAAGTCGTTGGAGCGGGCGTACAGGACGTTTCCAGAGAAGTAGCTTTTGATACAGCTTAAAGCGGTGGCTTTAAGCTGTATGGAATTTATGAAAAAGCCCAGCGATGCTGGGCTTTTTGGTGGAGTGGGTTTGTGCCTCTGAGCCAGCGCGCCTTTCGCTGGCGTTTTTGTTGAGCAACTGTTTTGTATAATGCTCACTACACAGCCCCTTTGAAGCGAAAGAGCCAATAGGCACAGGGGCCGACTAAAATTAAAACGATGAACCAAGAGTGTATAAAGTAAGTACCCAAACAGATACTTAAGCAAGCAACACACAGATTAGTTCGATGTTTTTCCCAAAGCTCCAACAGTACTGTGTAATAGCAAATACTAGGGAAAATACTTGCGGCAATTAAGGCTACTTTGAGCGGGTTACTTGATTGAATGACCTCAGTCCACATGCCAGCCGGCACGGCTAACAAGCATGCAATGAGCAAACCTGTTGCAATCAGCCAATAGTATTGGCGCCCGCTGAGTTTCAAGCCTAATTCCTTTTAATTTTGTCCACTATTAAGCCGATTGTTAGAAGTACAATGCTATTTATTTCCAGCCAAGATAATAAATAACACCAGAAGCTAACACTGTAAAAATAAAAGTTATAAAACCAATGACTAACGGGCTGGATCGCCAATTGCTTGATTTAAGCTTAAGCGATTCCTCAAGGTAGTGTTCCCCTGCTAAAGTAAGACGAAGCTCATAAAGTACAGGAGCCTTGCCCCTTTCCGTAACTTCTTGAGATAAACAGCCTTCAATTAATCCTTACTCATATAAATCTTTAACTAGAAAACCGTCCAACTCTTTACTGTTACGAGCTTTCGTTAACTTTATATAGCTCAAAGCATCAATTATTTTTCGTTGAATACTATCCATGATTTCTCGGTGTTAGTGCGACGTTGCAAGCTGATCCACCCTTGTTGGGAGCTATGGTTTGAACAGTGCAACACGATTGAATTAGTAAACCATACCTATTCTCTCCTGATAGGAATCTGATACGCCTCAATATTTTGCTTGTTGGTAAATGGCCAACCATCGTCATTAAATTCACGTCAAGGTTTCGCCATTCTTATGCAAAGAACGGCGACTTACTTTTCTTTGCTCACACAAAGAACAGTAAGCAAAAGAAAGTGTGCCCCGACATTGGTAAGCGTTCAGCCAACCTCAGGCGCACAAAAGTCGCGCTTGAACGCGTTTTTACCCTTCGACTAAATCAAACCCGCGCCACGCGCGACGAGCAAGCGCTTGATTTTGTGCTTCATCCTGAGTTTAGCTTCACACCAATGACGGGGGGAGTTTGGATTGAGCGTTGAATAAATTGAAGCTGGTGATAGTTGCTCATCCTTCGACAAGCTCAGGACAAACGAAGTTGAAATACCCAAAACCTTCGTGTTGAGCTTGTTGAAACATGAACGACCTAACTATTCCCCATATCAATTGCCCGTCGCCATCGATGAGTCGCGCAGCGATCGAAAGGTACAGCCGAGGACTGTTTGAGCCTTACGTTTTTTGTAAGGCGAGTTCCGCAGGCGCTTTCGAGCGTGAGCAACGAATGGAGCCGAAGGCCTAGAGCGTCGGGTTGTCGGGGGGATTTTTAAGGGGCTTCGACAAGAAAGCCCCTTAAACTGCTGCCGGTCAGCACCGGCACGGTGAATAAGTTAATAGTTGTTTAGTTGTAGGGCCGATAGTTTATTAAACGAATAGAACACCAAAGACATGCGCTTTGTTTTGCGCTTCATCCTGAGCTTGTCGAAACATGAACGTCCCAACTATTCCCCACATCTAACCGCCCGTCGGCATCAACAAGTACCAATATGCGTTAAAGCTAATTTATAGAGGCCGACCTTCGTCAGACATTAGTCGATAGATTATTGCTATCTGCATGGAATTTCGCCATCTTGTTTGCTGTCTGATATTACGTCTCATTTCTTAGATAAATAAAAACAACTACAAACAAACGACTACAAGGAACTAACCATGGTCACTCCTACCTCTGAACCGACTCGGCCAATCCCAGAAGAAGCTTTTGATTGGTACGATCAATACGCCCACGGTTTAATGGACCGCCGTACCTTTTTGACGAAGCTGGCGGGGTTGACTGCGCTAGGCTTTACCATGACAACCCTGACGGGCGCGTTGATGCCAAATTATGCGCTAGCAGAGCAGGTGTCTTTTAATGATCCGGCGATTAAAGCAACCTTTGAGACATTCGAATCGCCCAAAGGGCATGGTGAGTGTCGCGGCTATTTGGTGATGCCAACTAAGCTCGAAGAAAAAGCGCCAGTGGTGTTGGTGGTGCACGAGAACCGTGGTTTGAATCCTTATGTCAAAGATGTTGCGCGTCGCTTGGCAATGGCTGGCTTTATAGCTTTTGCTCCTGATGCATTGCATCCAATTGGCGGCTATCCAGGTAATGATGATGACGGCCGCGCCATGCAAAAGAGTATGGAAAAGTCCAAACTCGAAGAAGACTTTATTGCCGCCGCTCGTTTTATTAAGCAACACCCACAAAGCACCGGCAAGCTTGGTGCGGTTGGTTTCTGCTTTGGTGGTTACATCGTCAACATGCTGGCTGCCTCAATCCCTGAAGAGTTAAACGCTGGGGTTCCTTTTTATGGCACGCCGGCAGCGAAATCACTACGCGCGAATGTTAAAGGCCCGTTGATGGTACAGCTCGGCGAGCTGGACGAACGCGTGAATAAGTCGTGGCCTGATTATGAGGCACAACTCAAAGCCAATGGCGCTGACTACACGATGCATATGTACCCGAAAGCCCGCCACGGTTTCCACAATGACTCGACTAGCCGTTATGACAAAGAGCAGGCTGAACTTGCCTGGAATCGAACGGTAGATTTCTTTAAGCAACACTTGAGTTAATGACAACACTCGAGCCTTGCAATTAAAGGGCAAGGCTCGCCGTTGTCGAAGCGATCGTTGAAGCCTTAATAAGGCGTTGGTTGATCAGAAATTGCTCACTTGTGGCGCAATTCGTATAAATCTACATCGTTCGCGGCGTTGCGACGAAAAAGGTGTTGACAGCTTTCGGCGCTCTGCTTAGAATGCGCCTCGCTCTTGGGGCAGGGCTCAGTGTTTTGCTTCGGTAAAAGAGTTTGGGGCTATAGCTCAGCTGGGAGAGCGCTTGCATGGCATGCAAGAGGTCCGCGGTTCGATCCCGCGTAGCTCCACCAAATTTGTTTGAATTGATTTAGTTCGGTTCAAACCATCAACGAGGAATTAGGCGCCTCTCTCGTAAGAGAAACAGTTGATGTAAAACGGCACCGTTTTCGTGTGTCCCGTTCGTCTAGAGGCCTAGGACTCCGCCCTTTCACGGCGGCAACAGGGGTTCGAATCCCCTACGGGATA
>NZ_JAHZSS010000018.1 GCF_019457915.1 Neiella holothuriorum | reverse complement strand
ACCCACCTCCGCAGCCATTTATTGGTGTGGTCTACAGAGGATTAAGTCTTTTTAGAGGGGAAAATCCCTAGAACCCCATTGTGATACTTGGTAATCATTCCCCCCACGAAATTTATTGCCATTAACTGAAGTAATAGCACGTTTTAACTGATGGTATGCTTCACCTCTGTTCAAGGCTTGCTGGACGTAATGACGCAACGTTGAATTATCAACATACTCCAAAACATAAATAGATTTAATTAAACGGTCGTACTCATGCAATGCTGACAATCTTCGGCTCTTGCCGTTACTCAACTTTCTAATGATTGTGCTTTGAGTGGTGGTTTTACGACTCAATGAACAAACAATATGCTGAATATTGTCCCATTCTTCAGCAATTAGCTTATGATTAATATCTTTCTTTAATTGAATACGGCCTCCGTTCTCTTCAGTCACTTCAAATAGCTCAAAAAACACCTTTTTCATTTTCGCGTATCGAGGGGCGAATGTGTAACCAAAGAAATCTAATATAGCGAAGTTAACATTATTGGTACCATGCGTATCGGTCGATAAGGTATTAGGCTGTATATCTGAAGAGTTGTTATAGAGTAAGTCAAAAGCAAAGTGACCTTCATATTCGTTAGCGCCAATGACTTGCGTACTCACCGGAACATGACGTGGTCAACCAAAATTGACCAACCCAGTTAAGCTACTTTTTTCAATTTCTTCATGTCCGCCTCATATTGATTTGAAATTTCCATACTTTATCTAATTCATGTTTTTCTAAATTAGCTAAAATGCAACTCAGAAATGTCCAGAAGTGAGTTGTGTGGTGTCGAGTGGAGATTGTACGATTAAGCCCCTAAGTAATTAGTCCGTCAGTCTCCCTCGGTAATCAAATTAGTACATCTTAGCGATCAAATTGGTAAAAAATTAGACATGTAGATGAATGCCCACCTTAAAAAATAGACAGCGGGTTGGGCTGGGTGATTTTTCTGGTGTTAGACGCCAGCAACCCATGCGGCAGAATGGTTGCTCACTTACTCGTCTATTTTTAGCGGGAATTCTTAGCCAACTGTACGCGCTGTATGCAGATTTAAGCAGTCGAGTGATGCGCACTTTGGAGGAGATGGCACCACGAGTAGAGGTTTACTCTATTGACGAAGCGTTTTTGGATTTAACCGGTATTGAGTCTGCCATATCTCTTGTCGAGTTCGGACAACAAGTGCGAGAGCGCATAGGCCACTGGATTGGGATCACCGTCTGTGTAGGCATTGCACCGACTAAAACACTCGCCAAACTGGCTAACCATGCCGCCAAAAAATATCCAGCTACTCAGGGGGTTGTAGACCTGACCAATCCAGATCGGCAACGTCGATTGCTCGCATTAGTCCCGGTTGATGATGTTTGGGGCGTTGGTAGACGGCTTTCTAAGCGTTTAAATGCGTTGGGTATCACCACAGCCTTAGATCTCGCCAATGCCTCTCCTAGAGCCATCAGAGACCAGTTTTCAGAGGTTTTAGAAAGAACCGTCAGAGAGCTCAATGGTGAGTCGTGCATTGAACTTGAAGAGATCCCGCCAACTAAGAAGCAAATCGTCTGTAGCCGTTCATTTGGCGTAAAAGTGACGCACTTTGAATTTTTAAGTGAAGCCGTATGCGAATACGCAACCCGCGCCACTGAGAAACTTCGCAAAGAACAGCAGCAAGCCAAAGTGCTGACCGTGTTCATACGTACCAGCCCCTTTAAGGACAACGAGCCGCAGTACAGCAACTCTGCATCGGGTGAATTGCTAATCCCCAGTTGCGACACGCGGGATTTTATCGAGCTGGCCAATCACTTACTCAAGCGGATATGGAAGGATGGTTTTCGTTATGCCAAAGCGGGCGTCATGCTGTCTGACTTTTACGATCCTGGCATGTTTCAGCCAGGACTATTCGATGACGTATCGATCCGCTCTAATAGCCAACAGTTAATGTCTGTATTGGACACCATTAACCAAAGTGGTGCCGGAAAGGTTTTCTTTGCTGGACAAGGTACGAAGAAAGATTGGTCGATGAAGCGAGAGCATTTATCTCCCGCTTATACAACACGCTGGGACCAGTTGCCGCGAGTGAAGTAGCGCCGAGAATTCAGTAGGCATTCACTCTGCGACGCAGCATGTTGAGCTTATCAACCTGGCGTCGAATATCACTGAAAAATTCCTCTTTCTCCATGGCCAGCGCTAACTCCCATTCTTTGGCCAAACCTTGGCAGTCCAAAAATGAGTATCTCAGCTTCGTCTTTGAGATACGCAGTCCTTTACTAAAGACTACGCGCTTGCCTCGTTGACCGTGAAAGCTGTTGATGTACCACTCAATGCCAAAGCCATACTTAAAGTCTCTGATACGGACACCAAGCAGCCCCCAATCTTTAAATGGCTCATTTTCACGAACCTTGTAATGGGTAACCCAAAAGTCATCAACTTCAGCTCGTGCCAGCGCTTTTAGCCTGTCCGTTTCTTGCTGAAGTAAATCTGATATCTCTGCTTTCCATTGTTCATTGACGATTTCTACCAAACCAATTTCCCCATCCAATTAACCCCAAAAGCCAAAACCACTATCCGTTTGGCTTTTGGATCGAAACGCCAAACGTAAAACTGCCGTAACAATCGCTGTTTGGCGTCTCGATATAAATCAACTCGCGCAATCCCATACCTGACAAGGGATGCAGCCCGATTTCACTTAAAAACGCCTGAAAAGACGTATCGTCATGAAGATACAAACCGTTTGGCGAGTTCAGGCCAGAAGGCAAACGACGTTTGGCGTCTCGATTTTTTTGGCTTAGTCATCCGCCGCCAAACAGAGCCTATTCTCATACTTTTGCGAAAATGCAATAGGCAGATAGATGAAAGGATTTGTCACCTTTCTGCCCACCGCCAGTGCACCGAATCCTGATAATGACATTTGAGTGAACCGCCAGAGCACTTGGAAATGCCCAAGCGTGACCTGAGCGGTTAGTTGAAAACCGTTAGAGCACTTTGAGTGCACAGGAGATAAGTATGTTTGTACTAGGCGTAGATATCGGTTACTCGAACCTGAAGCTGGCAATTGGCCAATCAGGCAGTGAACCGAAAACTATTATTCTGCCTGCGGGGGCCGGTCCTGCGGATCGTATGCCGGAGCGTATCGGTGGAGGCGATGATGAAACTTGTTTGTATGTGTCTGTCGAGAATGAGCGTTGGGCCGCTGGTGTGCCTGCTGGACGCCTTCAAGGTTGGGAACGGGAGCTTCACCCAGAATATCCCACCACAAAAACCTATAAGGCGCTTTTTCATGCCGCCTTGTTAATGGCTGAAACAGAATCCATCGATTTGGTTGTCACTGGATTACCGGTTTCCCAGTTTCATGAACCACAACGTAAGTCAGACCTTGTGAAGCGTTTAAAAGGTATTCATCAAGTAACGCCTAAGCGCAGCATCACCGTTCATGACGTCAAAGTGCTGCCGCAGCCTGCCGGTGCCTATATGGATCTGGTTCAAACAGGTGGAGATTTGGGCTTGATTGAAGAAGGTCGCGTCGTCGTCATAGATCCAGGCTTTTTTTCTGTTGACTGGGTTGCCCTTGAGGCCGGAGAAATTCGCTACAGCTCATCAGGAACCAGTCTTCAGGCAATGTCCGTGCTACTGGAAACCATTGATAAGCTGATTTCGGAAGATCATGGTGCCAAAGTGGGTATGGATCGACTTGAAAAAGCCATGAGAACCGGCGACTTGCAGGTGCTGCTATTTGGAGAAAAAGTCGATATTTCACCTTATCTGAATGCTGCAATGAAAAAGGTAGCGCCTGTTGCTCTTACAGCCATGCGCCAATCTATGCGCGACGAAAGCATCAATGCGGACTTGGTATTGATCGCCGGAGGTGGAGCCTTGGCTTATAAGGAAGCGGCCAAGGAGATTTTTTCACGAAGCAAGATCATCGTGCCGGAACAGTCTGTTTTGGCGAACGTCCGAGGCTTCTGGTTTTATGGGGCCTGATTATGAGAGTTGTCGTCAACATTCCCCCAGGGAGCCACCCTGAACTACTCAAAGAATTGGAAAAGACGCCGCCACGGGAACGCGCTGAGCGTCTGCGGATGCTGGCCACCTTTGGGTTAATTCACATGAGCCAACCCAATCTATCCACGACATCTGCACCGGTGGATGGCCATGCACCAGATGGTGAAGTGACTTCTATGAGTACAGCGCCAGAACCCAAAGCAGAATCACGTAAACAATCATTAAAATCAAAACTAGGGCTGGGCTTATAACATGGCGTTATCAGTTAGCTGGCTCGATGCCAGGTTAAATAAAGAAGCAAAAGAAACCGTAGTAAAAGCCGACCGAGATGGGCTAAGTGCTCGGGTATCACCCAAGGGCAAAATTGTTTTTCAGTTTCGTTATCGTTTCGATGGCAAGCAACAACGGGTAGACATAGGTACTTACCCACTTATGAAGCTTGCTGAAGCCAGGAATGAGCTAGATAGGTTAAGGGCAGTACTTGATCAAGGCCGAAACCCCAAGCTCTACCTACAGCAAGAACGGGCCAAGTATTCTGCCAATCAAAGCTTCGAATCGATTTTTCGAGACTGGATAGACTCTGCCGGTAAGCAAGGGCTAAAGGAGAAAACGTGGCACTACCAAAAACGCAGCAGTGAAATATATTTGCTGCCCCGACTTGGTAAGTACCCATTAACTGACATCAATGAATTGTCCTTAAGAAACTGTCTTCGTGAGGTTTCGGAAGCGTCTCCGTCAAACACAGAACGTCTAGTGTCTGTGCTGCATAAGTTTTATGACTGGCTGATAGATGAACAGATTTTGGAAATTAACGCTGCCGCTGGGATCACTGCAAAGAAGGTCGGCGGTAAGAAAGGCAAACGAACTCGGGTGCTAAATGACAACGAGATCAGGATACTTTGGCGCTATTTGCATGAGTCAAAAATCACTGAGAAGAATCGCATCTACATAAAACTGCTTCTCTTATTGGGAGGGCGCAAGGGCGAACTCATTCAAGCTGAAAAGCATCACTTTGACTTGCAATCTGCAATGTGGACAGTGCCCATAGAGATCCGCAAACAAGGTGAGAAAATTGGAGCGCCGATCATGCGGCCATTGATTAAGCCAGCTATTGAGCTGATTGAACTAGCGATGCAGATGAGCAAATCAACTTACTTGTTTCCCGCGAACGGACAAGAAGAGCTTGCCACAAATGGCTTTGATACCACTATTCCTAACAATGTGAAAATCTGGGCTCGCAGATCGCTTAGTGTTGAGATGGAACATTGGTCTATGCATGATCTTCGCAGAACGATGCGAACGCGAATGTCAGCCATCACCACGCAAGAAGTTGCCGAGTTGATGATTGGCCACAGCAAAAAAGGGTTGGATGCTATCTACAACCAATATCAGTACCTGGATGAAATGCGTCATGCTTACGACGTTTGGTATCAACAGCTAGAGACCATCATCGAGCCGACAGGCTTTTCATTCAACTGGCGTTTCGGACAATAAAATAAAAGAAAGAGGCTCAGTCCTCTTTCTTCTCATACTCCTCCAAGTCTTCAATGTGCCACAGCTTGTTTCGTGTATTTCGGTTGATGCGAGGTTGCGGCAAGCTGCCATCTTTTATTCTTCGCCAGAGCGTCGTATAGCTAATGTGGTAACGAGCCATCACTTCGTAAGATGTTAGAAAAGGGGTTGCCTGGTGCGCTACTGCTGTCATCTGCATTCTCCTGAAAATCAATGTAAAGCTATCATCGCCTGATTCATCACTAGTTGATGGTCAGAAAGATGCATGATTTGTTCAGAAGATCAGCCTTATCAAAACACAAATGTTGCTATTAGGTACTTTTCAGCTCAAACCTATGAATAACAAGGGCTACAAGGCGGTTTGTGTCATGAATAGCAATCAACATGCCTAACGAGAAAAATTTGTACACACTGTTTGTACACTCGCAACGATGACACATCAAAAACCACAATGACGAACCCTTTAAATTCATAAGCTTACAAACATAAAACTAGAGATGATCGCATTTATTCCGCTTTTGTAATGTCGAAACCAAAGTACCAAAAGCAGAAGGCACTTTCTTCATCAAACCCAGTAACCACAAGGCCTACAGCCAGATTTGTGTCATGGAATTTTCGCCAAAGGCCTCTAAAACGGAATTTGTACTCAAGTTTGTACACACTTTCCGAGGTTACGCTTGAACATCATTGAAAAGCAAAGAAACGAGAAAAAGACAAAAAGCCTTTAAATTCAGTACGTAGAGATGTGATTGTGGTGTGCAATGAAAGGTGGTTTTAAGCGTTGAAAGGCTGGGCGGCATCAGGGTGCGAGATAATGGCGAAGGTTCGGCGCTTCGACACTTCCTCTAGGAATGCTAAATCAGACATAAAATGAATACGTTACGAGTTAGGTACGAATCGCTACTTAGGGATCCGCACTGAGCTTGGAAAAATTGGCGTGCATTGTAGCAAATATTGGATAGAAAAGGGGATTTGCCGAGCCAGACGATAGCAGCGGCGCTACTGCGCCACTGCCACAGGTTAAATGGAGGTGATCCAGTCGGGCAAAATTTCTATCGCCAACATTTCTAGGTGACGATCAAAGTCAGTCAAAATAACCACCGCCAATAAGATTAAAGTAACCCCAAGCAAGTTTTTACCCCAGCTTGAAGCGCCTTTAAGACGATTCACTTTAAGCCCTGAAAAGTACCCTATCAGTACCAATGGAATGGCCGTACCAATACCAAATGACAGCATCACTAAGAACGCCATAACCAGACTGTCACCAGTGGAAGCCAACGCAATGGCGGTACCCAGCGTTGGTCCAACACAAGGCAACCATACCAAGCCCAACGAAGCACCAATCACAAACTGGGCACCAGAGCCCGAGCCAGTAATTTGGGTTTGCCCAAAGCGCCCAACCAACAACGATAACCAATAGGACAAACGCTGGTTAAGCGCAGGAATTAACAGCACAGTGCCCATGACTAACATCAAACCGACTGAAAAATGGCGTAGCAATTCAGTCGACAAACCAAAACTCAGTAAAGCAAACGTCAGCACCGTACCGGCTAACGCAAAAGCCACACTGATCCCTAACGCCAATGCAATGACCCCGATTTTAGAGGCTTGCATTGAAGAGGCGGTTACCGCGGGAATCATCGGCAACACACACGGTGACAACAAACTCAACAGGCCGGCGAAAAACGCCAACGGAATGGCCGTTACCTCCATTACAGCGCCTCTGCTTTTGCCAGCTCTTGGAAAATCACATCGCGACGAGTTTCCGCCACACTAAACCACAGAACTTCTTTGCCTTTAAACAGTAACAAGGTGGATTGGCGAGGCGCTTTGAAATATTTGACCCATTTCTTTTGTTTATCAAAATCAACTTCTAGTAGGGTGATTTTCGACGCTGGGTTATCCGCAAAATAAGCCTTTAAGATTTTGGCTTGTTTGGCACAGGTTGGACACCAGTCGGCCTTAATATCGACCAACACGGCTTGGTTATCGGCGAGCAACTGATTAAATTTGGCTTCGGAAATTCGTTCTGCTGCTTGCGTGCCGAAGCTTAAGCAGCAAAGAGCAATGACAGATAAGAGAAATTTTTTCACGGTTCACAGTCCTTCTTTAATTCGGAAATAACGCCTGCGTCAAAGCAAGCTCACCTTGAACAAGACATGGCTGCGCGGTCGAATATTTCAGACACCCTCATAAAATATCCATGTCAGTTGCAACAAATTGTTTCAGCAACAGGCGAAGCCACTGACCTACTTGGGCTAACGCCCCAATCGCAACCGAAACAAGAAACAAATAAAGGCCATAAAAAAAGCCCAACACACTTCAATGTGTTGGGCTTTCCTGTGCGCTGTGTAATTTAGCTTAACGCTTTAAAACTCACTTGGTATTCGCCTAAACCGGCATATTGAATCCGTGTTGGGCAATCAAACGCCACATCAACAATGCCGCAATACGAGCCAGTGATCATCGCTTCTCCGGCAGTAAAGCTCTGACCCCGTTTGGTCATAAAATTAATAAACCAGTACAAGGGATTTTGTGGCAACGTGTTGGGGTGCTTACCATCGAAGTGCTGTACGGTGTCGCCTTGGCGAACATCAATGCTAACTTCGGCGGCCAAATATGCCGCGGCTTTATCAATTTGTGGGCCAATGAATAATCCCTGATTCACCATGCCGTCAGCCAACCGCTCAAAGTACTCCGCATCACTATCTTCGGCAAAACGGAACTGCATTAGCTCCAATGCCATATGGCATGAGCCAATGGCAGCATCAATTTCGTCATCACTGTAACCTTCAGCTTTTGCCGGTAAGTCTTGCGCCAGTACAAAGGCAATTTCAGGTTCAATACGAGCAAGGCCATTGTCGGCAAATAACGTCACGACGTCTCCCGACTGCACCGTATCAGCAAAAATAGGTGCGGCATTAATGTTGCCATCAGCCAAAGGGCGTAGGCATTTCCAGCCACCAGCAGGGCCTTTTACAGCCAACATCGCCTGATGAATAGCCAGCGACTCATCAATGGAAGAGGGGCGTATTTCTTCTGCCAAGCGAGGCGCATTGGCGCTCGCGTTGCGGTTTGACAGCAAAACCTTGGCCGCTTGTTCAAATGAAGTCGTCATGATTATGTCCTATGTTTTTTGGTCACCGGAAGGATACTCCGCTCGCGCCATGAACGAAAGCTGAAGCTAGCGTAAATCCAGCCATTGAAACCAAAGCCATTGGTCAGCTAAGCTAATCCTCTACTTTTATTGCTGGCCTGCCTCATGTTGCTGTTTTCCCGCCTGAATCATTTTCGCTCTGTTGTTCTGATCATCGCTCTTGTGACGGGCATTGGCCGAGCTTCGGCTTCCGGTGCCGCACCTGCTTTGTATTTGGCCGAAAAAGGCGCTCTGCAAATCTACTTATTGGGCAGTATTCATGCGGGCCGTGATAATTTTTACCCGCTAGCCGATCACATTCAGCAGGCATTTTCTAATAGTGACGAACTCTTGCTAGAGCTAGCGCCGAATCAAATGACTCCAGAGTTGCTCCAGCAAGCCATGCTTAAATATGGTGTGCTGGCGAAACCAAAACCGCTACCACAGCGCATGTCTGCAGAGCTTTACCAACATGTCGAAAAAGTCATGACCGATGCCCGCCTGCCTGCGCACCAACTGATCTTTATGCGCGACTGGGCGGTACTGATTCAGCTGACCATGGCCACGATTAAGCAAATGGGGCTGGTTGCCGAACAAGGCATCGATCAACATTTTGCGCAGCGCGCCGAGCGCGCGGGTATGCCAATACGTGGTTTGGAAACACTCGATTTACAATTTTCGATACTAGCGTCGATGGATGAAGTCGGCCCCGAAGTGATGTATCAAGATTTCGTCAACGAACTACCGTTCGCCCAACAATGGTTATTGGCATTGGAGTCCGCATGGCGCCATGGTGATCCAAACACCCTTAATCGACTGTATCAAGAGTATGATGCCCGCCAAGATCAGGCTGAGTTTTTGCATCGCATGAACCGCGATCGTAACGTCAAATGGCGCGATCAATTGGTAAAACTGAATGCCGACAAAACCTATATGGTGGTGGTTGGCGACATGCATATTCATGCCAATGACAGCGTGCTCGACTACTTGGAGCAAGCCGGCTTTCGTATTTCAAAGCAGTTGCACGTTGCGGCAAAAACAAGGGTAGCAGCCCCCATTGAATCACCAACGACTCACTGAGTCGGCTCTTTTTTACTAACAATGCAGGAAAACACCCCATGCATGATGACGAACAATTTGCCAATTTTATCGAGGGTGTAAAACCGCTCGCCAATGCGGATACAATCCCCGATAAGCACCGCCAAATGGCACGCCAACAAGCCTTGGCTCGACAGCAATCCGCCACGGCTAGCCAAGCAAAAGACGACAACCCGCTAAGTGATGAGCAGGCCATTGAGCTTGTTGATCCGCTCGATATGTTGGAATTCCAACGCCCAGGCGTTCAGCATGGCGTGCTGAAAAAGCTTCGTTTAGGTCACTACCCAAGCGACATGAAGTTAGATCTACACGGCCATACCGTGGCAGAAGCACGCCAAGCCGTGCTGACATTCATTAACAAATGCCAAGCGCAACAGGCCCGTTCAGCCATCATCGTGCATGGTATGGGGTTAAAGGGAAATCCGCCGGCGAAGCTCAAAAGCTGTGTCAATCAGTGGCTCCGCCAGCTTCCCCAAGTCATGGCGTTTCATTCCTGCCAGAAAGCTGATGGCGGGCTCGGCGCTGTGTATGTACTCATCACCAAAAGTGCCATTGCCAAACAACACAATAGAGAGCGTTTTCAGCAGCGTCGATAGCGCACCAATGGCATTTGCGCGAGCGAATGTTTGGTTTTCTCGGTACGGCTCACGCCGGCGCCATTGTGAGTCACAATCAACCGAGCTAACTATTGAAGCAGGTTGCTGAACATGGCCTAATGACACGCAGTAACAATAACCTAAGGCTCATTGCTGAGGCGATATTGCATGACGTACGCAGAAATAACTGGCTGGGGTAAATGTCTACCACCAGCGGTTTTGACCAACGATGATCTGAGCACATTTCTCGATACCTCCGACGCTTGGATCCGCTCGCGCACCGGCATTCAACAGCGACGTATTGCCCACGTCGATACGAGCGATTTAGCAACCATTGCTGCCCAGCACGCACTAGCGGCGGCAGGGCTAGAAGCCAACGACATCGACATGGTGATCTTGGCAACCGCCAGCCCCGATACATTGATCCCATCGGCAGCAGCCAAAGTGGCGCAAAACTTAGCCATGGCCAAACCCGCGGTGTTAGATATTAACGCCGCCTGCACCGGCTTCTTATACAGCTTGCATGTTGCCACCGGGCTGGTACGCGCGGGTATGAACAAGAATGTATTGGTCATTGGCGCCGAACGATTGACCCATTATCTAGATTGGTCCAAACGCGATAGCTGTGTGTTATTTGGCGATGGCGCCGGTGCTGTGGTGGTATCCGCTAGCGAAAATCAAGCGGGCTTATTAGCGTCAACGCTGGGGAGTGATACCGAAGCGCGCGAAATTTTATATATTTCCGATTACGGCTCCGCTGCGGATCGTTTTGCCCAACCTGCCGGTATTTACGATTTGAATTTTGTCGGCCCAGAGATCTTCAAACGTGCCGTGACTGGTATGGGTGCCGCGGTTAATCAGGTGATGGCTGCCGCCGGATTAGACCCAGCCGATGTCGATTTTGTACTTCCGCACCAAGCCAATTTACGGATCATAGAATCATTGGCCAAGCGCCTAGGTGCCAGCGAAGAGCAAGTCCTCATTAACATTCAGAACTACGGTAATACATCGGCAGCAACAATCCCCATTGCTCTGTGTGAAGCCATGGAAGCAGGCCGTATTAAAGCTGGGGATAACATCATGAGCGCAGCCTTTGGCGCAGGTTTGACGTGGGGTGCGGGTTATATCAAATGGGGCCAGCGTGTTACGCCAATTAACACCTGCGATGCCACATTGCCTCCATGTGACAAAACCGCATTAGAGTTGCTGAGTAATGCCATTGAGCAATGCCGCTTGCACGGGCGCGGTGAGATGCTTCCCAAATAATTTTGTCCTTTCGATGACATTGCCAAACAAAACGCGCCGCTAACTAGCGGCGCGTTTTGTTTTACCTTGTGGCGAGCGGTTGTCGCACTGCTTTTGCTGCCGCCACCATATTGGCCAATGCCGCCTCGGTTTCAGGCCAGTCTCGAGTTTTTAAACCACAGTCTGGGTTCACCCAAATTTGCTCCAGTGGGAAGGTTTGCTTGGCCGTATTTAAATGGTCAGCCATGGTCTCCACATCAGGCACATTGGGCGAATGAATGTCATACAAGCCTAAGCCAATGGCATTGGGGTATTTAAATTCAGTAAAACTATCCAACAGCGTCATGCTCGAACGTGATGCTTCAATTGAAATTACATCGGCATCCAGCTTGGCAATAGCCTCAATCACATCATCGAACTCGCAATAACACATGTGGGTGTGGATCTGCGTCGTATCGGCAACGCCGTTAGCACTTAAGCAAAACGCATCAACCGCCCATTGCAAATACGCATCGCGATCGGCGTTGGTTAACGGTAGCCCTTCTCGTAGCGCCGGCTCATCGATCTGAATGATCTGAATTCCGGCATGCTCTAGGTCACTCACTTCATCCCGCACGGCTAACGCCAACTGCTGCGCGACATCTGAACGAGCAATGTCACTGCGCACAAAGCTCCAGTTCAGCAGCGTTACCGGGCCAGTCAACATGCCTTTTACCGGCTTGTCGGTCAGTGACTGGGCATACGAACTCCAACGCACGGTCATGGCATCCGGTCGAGAAACATCGCCGTAAATCAACGGCGGTTTCACACAGCGCGAACCGTAACTTTGTACCCAGCCGAATTGAGTGACAGCGACGCCTTTTAGCTGTTCGCCAAAATACTCCACCATGTCATTGCGCTCTGGTTCGCCGTGCACCAATACATCTAAATCCAATGCCTGCTGACGACGGACAACATCGGTGATCTCAGATTCAATGAACAGATCATAATCATGCTGTGACAACTCTCCGGCCTTAAAAGCTGCGCGCTGCTTGCGGATAGACGCCGTTTGCGGAAACGAACCAATGGTCGTTGTGGGTAATGTTGGCAGCCCTAAACTATCGGCTTGTTGCGCTTGGCGGGCGCTAAACTGGCTGCGACGCTGCAAGTGCTCTGGCAACACTGAATGGGTGCGTTGGCGTACGGATAAATCGATCACTCGACTAGACACACTGCGCTGATGCTGAACTTGATCCGAGTCGGTAAATAAAGCGCGATCGGTGAACGATTGACAGCCATTCAATGCACGCGTCAATGCCGCCACTTCACTCAATTTTTGGCGTGCAAAGGCCAGCCAGCCACGCAATTCGTCATCCAGCGAGGTTTCCACATCGCAATCAACTGGTACGTGCAACAATGAGCACGATGGCGCCAACCAAAGGTTGTCGCCTCGTTGCTCATGAAGCGGCTTCAATTGAGCTAATAATCGGCTTAAATCCGCTCGCCAAACATTGCGGCCATCAATGATACCCACTGACAACACCCGCTCTGCCGGCCAGCCAATAGCCACTGCGCGTAATTCATCAGCACCGCGTACGGCGTCGATATGCAACCCTGCAACCTGAGTTTGGCCAAGCCACTCAAGTTTATCGGCAACTTTGCCAAAATAATTGGCGAGTAAGATGCGGCCAGCATAATGCTCTGTTAATGCTTGGTAGCTGCTCACAAGCGCAGCTAACCACTCGGAGGGTAAGTCGAGCGATAGCACCGGCTCATCAATTTGAATCCAATCACAACCACGTTGCGCTAGCTGTGTGAGTAATTGCTGATACACCTTAAGCAAGGCGGGCAACAAGGTTAGTTTATCGAATTCGTTGTTAGCGCATTTGCTTAACCACAAAAAGCTAATCGGCCCGACCAGCACCGGCTTTACCGGCACCCCTTGCGACTGAGCTTCATCGACTTGCGCCAACAAAGGCGATTCAGCCAGTTGAAATACCTGCTGTTGATCAAGCTCTGGTACCAAGTAGTGATAGTTGGTATCGAACCATTTGGTCATTTCCAGCGCATCTGCATTACCGCCACAACAAGCACTCGCACCGCGCGCCATTGCAAAAAGCTGCGTCAGTTGATCGTCGTGGTGCTGATGTCGCGACGGCACCACACCAAACGTTTGAGAAAGTTGGGCAATATGATCGTACCAAGCAAAATCGCCTACAGGCACCAAGTCTAGCCCTGCTTGCTGCTGCCACTGCCACTGCAATTGACGCAATTGACTGCCGGTTTGCTCTAATGTTTGTTTTGACTGTTCGCCACGCCAATATGCTTCCAGCGCGCGTTTAAGTTCGCGCTTAGCGCCAACTCGAGGAAAACCTAAGTTATGTGAAAGTGCCATGTGTCACCCCAATTGAAAGTGGCCGTTTAGATGGCTAAAGTTTGACTTTCACCCGTACATGAATCAATCTCATAGTTTTCACGTTTATCTTGAATTTTTCACATGTAAGGCGGCAAGGATGATTGAGTTGAAGCACTTGAAGACGGTGCAAGCGTTAAAGCAAGCAGGCTCTGTCGCAGCGGCAGCGGATCTGCTGCATACCACGCAGTCAGCGTTATCCCACCAGTTAAAAGAGCTAGAACACCGACTCAGCCAGTCGGTTTTTGTTCGAAAAAGCAAGCCCTTACAATTGACCCAAGCCGGTGACGCATTGTTACGGTTAGCTGATCAGATCATGCCGTTACTATTGCAAACTGAAGCCCAGCTAAAACGCTGGAGTCAAGGCGACGGCGGCCGGTTACATATGGCGATTGAATGCCACAGTTGCTTCCAGTGGCTGTTTCCAGCATTAGATGAATACCGTCAACTTTGGCCTGATGTCGAAGTCGATTTTGCCAGTGGCTTTCATTTCGACGCGCTGCAAGCTCTCGCCGATGGCGAACTAGATTTAGTGATCACCTCCGATCCGATCGAGCAACCAGAGCTCGCCTATGTGCCATTATTTCGCTATCAAAATCGATTAGTGGTGGCGCCTGACAATCCGCTCACCAAGCTATCCCACATCAAAGCCCATGATCTGCTCGATACAACGTTAATCACTTACCCCGTGGATGCTAAACGGCTGACCATCTATCGAGACTTGCTTATCCCGGCAGGACTCGCCCCACGACAAGTGCGGCAAACGGAATTAACCCTCATGATGGTACAACTGGTGCTAAGTGGCCGCGGTGTTGCTTCGTTGCCTGAATGGGTGATTGCTGAATATGAACACAAAGCTCCTCTACGTTCGTTACCGTTTGAACCTGCGCTTTGGAGCACGCTCTACGCAGCCATCAGAACGCCTGCTACAGAAAGCTATATTCAATCATTTATTGACGTTGCCAAAGCCAGCTGCTTTGGCACCTTACACAATATTGTCCGAGCTGATTAGCCCCTTTGAAACCATCGCATTTAACTGAAAACTAGTGGATAATTGACCGCTTAAGGAAAGCGCGGATCATTATGGCAACCATCAAAGACGTATCAAAGCATGCTGGCGTGTCGCCGGCCACCGTTTCTCGGGTTCTTAACGGCTCAGAGTTAGTGGTGGAGAAAACACGAGTCAAAGTCATGGCCGCAGTTGAAGCACTAGGCTATCGACCCAATACCTTGGCTCGCGCTATGGCATCAGGACGTTCAGGCATTGTTGGTATGGTGGTGCCAGAAATGTGCTCACCGATTCATGCGCGTTTACTCGGCGAAGCTGAAGCCTTATTTCGCCAACACAAGATTCAACTCATTGGCGCTAGCGGCCACTGTGATCCAGCGCAAGAACAAGAAGCCATTGAATTTTTGCTGCAATGTCGCTGTGATGCCCTGATACTAATGGTTGAAGCCATTGATGATGGTTACCTCCAGCAACTCGCCAAACGTCAAGCGAATGTGGTGCTGATTAATCGCACCTTAGCAGGCTTCGATGCTCAGTGCGTGACACTCGACAATGTTGGCGGCAGCCAAACGGCAACAGCTCACCTAATCGCCAACGGTCATCAACGCATTGGCTATATTAGTGGCCCGCTAGCCAAGCAAGATGCACGCGATCGCCGCAGTGGTTTTGAGGCAGCGCTTGCCCAACATGGCTTAACGGCCGAGCCCGATTGGTTTGTTGAAGGTGACTTCACTGAAACTGGTGGCTACGAGGGCATGTCAGAGCTAGCCTCTGCGCAACTTTCAGCCATCTTTTGCGGTAATGATGAAATGGCATTTGGTGCCCTCGCGTACTGCCGCGAACACAATATTGCCGTACCCGAGCAGGTTTCCATTATGGGCTTTGATGATCTTCACTTTGCCCGATACACCTTCCCAGCGCTAACCACGATGGATTTTCCCGCTGGCGCGATGGCGATTGCGGCAACCCGCCATTTATTGCGAACCTGTTACCAAATCGACATACCCGCTCAACCGGAAATGGCCTACAAGCCATCTCTGGTAGTACGCGACTCGGTCCAACCCCGCTAATTTCGCCTATTCAACGGCGCTTTTGCAACGATCTGAATGTTTTGAAAATTTTCAATTGTTGGCGACAACGCCGCCGAAACTGTGAAAACGATTTCAGATCATATATATTAACAAGGCTAGTTGCGATATAGACATGACCTCACTATGGTGGTCGTGATTACATTTTCATAATAAATATATTTTCAGAGGGTTTTCATGGCCAAAGTCGGCATTAAGGACATAGCACGGATTGCCAATGTCTCCTTAGCAACGGTTTCCAGAACACTCAGAACGCCAGATTTGGTACAAGAAACGACTCGTCAGCGCGTGCTTGATGCCGTTGCGGCCTCTGGCTACAAGCCAAATCGCATGGGAATGAACCTGCGTACCCAGCGCACAGGCAATATCATGGCGATTATTCCTGATATCACCAACCCATTTAATGCCGGGTTAATTCGCGCAATTGAAGAAGCGGCCAGCAACCTCGGTTATGCCGTTCTGTTGGGTGATACTCAAAGTAGCCCCGAGCGAGAAAAGCAATACGTCGACTTAGTTGAAGCAGGGCAAGCCGATGGCATGCTGTACTTCTCGGGTCGCAATCCATTCGATTTCGATCCTGAGAAACCCATTGCCGAGCAGATCCCGACCATGGTCAACTCGAACGAAGAATTGGATTTTGATGGCATCGACAAAGTGATGCTCGACAATGTCCAAGCTGGCCGTGATGCGGTACAGCACTTACTCGATTTAGGGCATACCCGAATTGCAGCCATTACCGGCCCGCTCAATACCCAAAGTGCGCAAAGCCGGATGCAAGGCTATCAACAAGCGCTGCTCGATGCTGGTATTGAATTGGATGACAAGTTAGTCATTGAAGGTGATTACCAGATTGATTCAGGCGTTGAAGGCACCGAGCGCTTACTACGTTTGAAAACCCGCCCGACGGCCATTTTCTGCTTTAACGACGATATGGCTATCGGCGCAATTAACGTTTTGAAATCAAACGACTACCGCGTACCGGAAGACATGTCGGTGCTTGGCTTTGATGACATTTTATATTCAACCTATGTGCGCCCTGCACTCACCACCGTCGCTCAGCCTGTTGAAGAGATTGGCCGTATTTGTGCCGAAAAATTAATTGCTCGACTGCAAGGTGACGAGTCGCCACCGGAAAAGACTTTTGTCGCTCATAAACTCATTGTGCGAGAAAGTACCGGACCTGCGCCTAAGTAACATCGAGCCAGCTTCTCGTTCATTTAAGCAACATTAAAAAAGGCCCCGCAGGGCCTTTTTTTGTAGACGAATTTCACGCCATTAACAGTTAGTTCAGCACCACTTCGATCTGATGTTCGCCTGCATAGTCGGCATATTCCACCAAATCGCCAGCAACTGGCTTACCGTCAATCGTCATACTGGCGATCCCTTTGCCAGTGCCATCGCCTTGATTAATGGTAATGTGATAGACCGCATCTCGGAAATGACGGACGATTTGAACATCACCAAGGCTTTTATCCAAACAAGGTTCGATTCGCAGTCCGTTGTATTCCGGTCTGATCCCCAAAATATACTGGGTCGCAGCATAATAGTTCCAAGCCGCCGTGCCCGTTAACCAAGAGTTCTTAGCTTCGCCTTGAATATAAGCATCTTGACCAGAAATCATTTGCGAATACACATAAGGCTCAGTTTTATGGCGCTCAGTTAAGTGTTCAATGAACGATGGCGTGATCCGAGTGTAGTAACTCAGCGCCTTATCAGCTCGACCTAACATGGCTTCGGCCACGACGATCCAAGGGTTGTTGTGACAGAAAATGCCTGCATTTTCTTTGTAACCTGGTGGGTACGACGTGATTTCACCATAGAGTGGATTGTAATCAGAGTACGCAGGTTGTTGCAGCATCACCCCGTATTCACAGGCCAAGTGCTTCTCTACCGAATCTAACGCCTGCTCGGCCTTTCCATCATCAAAGCCAATGCCAGCCATGGTGCAGAAGCCTTGCGATTCAATGAAGATTTTACCTTCATCGTTTTGCTGGCTACCGATAGGCTTGCTTTGCGAGTCGTAGGCACGCAAGAACCACTCTCCGTCCCAGCCATGTTGTTTCACCGACGCGACCATGGCATCGATATGTGGCTGCGCCTCACTGGCATCCACATCCATTCCCAACAATTTGGCAATCTCAACGAATTCATTGCCATAAAGTACAAATTGGCCAGCAATCATCAGCGACTCAGCCACTTTGCTGTCGCCACGTTGAGTGGTTTGGTAGGACTCGTTTGGCTCAGTTGAGAAACAGTTGAGGTTCAAACAATCATTCCAGTCAGCTCGACCAATTAATGGCAACTGGTGTGGACCAAGGTTGTTGACCACGTGATAGAACGACGCTTTTAAGTGATGGTAAATGGTACTCGGCACTTCTGGCGTGTCTTCAAATGGCACTACAAAATGAAGGAAATCGGTATCACCGGATTCTTTAACGTAGTTCGCAACAGCTAACACCAACCACATTGGGTCATCATTGAAGTTGCCACCAACATCGGCGTTACCTTTCTTCGTCAATGGCTGGTATTGGTGATAAGCGGAGCCATCAGATTGCTGGGTTGCGGCCAAATCAACAATTCGTTCGCGAACAGCTGATGGCACCATGTGAGCAAAGCCAATGGTATCTTGGTTTGAATCACGAAATCCCATGCCGCGGCCAATACCTGATTCAAAGTATGAAGCGCTGCGTGACATATTAAAGGTCACCATGTTCTGGTATTGATTCCAGATATTGAGCGCACGATTGAGGCGATCATCACCCGATTTAACGGTGAAGCGAGACAGCAAGTTGTCCCAATAGTCAGTCAACGTTTTCAATGCTGCTGTTGCTTTCGCTTCAGTGTCGTATTTAGCCTGCATGTCAGCCGCAGGGGCTTTGTTGATAATGCCCGGAGCTTGCCACTTGTTATCTGCATCAACTTCGACATAGCCCATCACAAACACAAAGGTTTTGCTCTCGCCCGGCGCCAATTCAACATCTAATTGATGCGCAGCAACAGGCGACCAACCGTGGGCTTCAGAGTTAGTACAGGCGCTATCCATAACCGCTTTAGGGCACGAATAATCGTTATAAACGCCAACAAAATGCTGACGATCCGTATCAAAGCCAGCTAATGGCGCATTCACGGAAAAGAATGAATAATGATTGCGGCGTTCGCGGTATTCGGTTTTGTGGTAGATGGTACTGTCCACCACTTCAACTTCACCGGTTGAAAAATTCCGTTGGAAATTCGCGCCATCATCTTCAGCATTCCACAAACACCATTCCAGTGATGAAAATAGTTTTAGGGTCTTTGCTGAATCGCCTTGGTTCGTCACCTTGACGCGATGGATCTCGCACGTATCTTCCAGTGGGATAAAGGTTGTTTGCTCTACTTCTACGGCATTCTTACGGCCGATGAACTTGCTGTAGCCCATGCCATGACGGCACTCGTAATGATCGAGCTCAGTTCGAACCGGACGCCCGCCCGGATTCCATACGGTACCGCCATCATTGATGTAGAAATAGCGACCGCCAGAGTCCATTGGCACGTTGTTATAACGATACCGGGTGATACGACGGAATTTCGCATCACGGTAGAAACTGTACCCTCCGGACGTATTAGAAATCAGTCCAAAGAAACCGTTATTACCGAGGTAGTTAATCCACGGCAGTGGGGTAAACGGAGTGGTGACGACGTATTCTTTGTTGGCATCGTCGAAATAGCCATAAGATGATGAAGTCATAGTTAGTCTTCTAATTTGTTGTACCAGTTTTTCTTCAAGATCAGGACGGAAACAACCAACACCAATAGGGTGACCGATGTCGATTGCCATTCCTGAATCACGATGTAAATGGGTAATGCCACAAGACAAGATTGCAGAATGATGCCGACGCATACATTCGACATATCTCGCTTGAAGTTAGGGTTGGCGTTGAAGTCAGGGTTCTCTGCTTCAACAGCCTTTCTGATTGGGCCCCAAAAGCCCCATGGGTTGACGTTTTTATAGAATTTTTTAAGTAGCTCAGGATCTTCCTGCTCGGTGTAGAGGCTGGCGACAACACAAGCAATACCCGACACCAACAACAACAGCGGGAATAAATACAGTGGCAGAATATCAGAGGCGATTTGCGGGAACACACCATCGAAGATCACCGGGAATGACAAGGCACAAATAATGCCCGACATCATGCCCCAGAAATAACCTTGGCCATTGAGTCGCCACCAGTACCACTTGAGTACATTGGACACCACGTAACCGCCCCATAAACCCGACACAATCCATTGCAGTACGCTGTTGATGCTCTGCACATAAAGGCCAATCAAAGTGCTGATGGCAACCACCGAAACCGACACAATGTAGCTCGCTCGGATCAGCGTTTTGTTGGAAGCATCAGGGTTGATATAACGCTTATAAATGTCATTGACTAAGTACGCAGGCGCAGCGTTAACCGTAGAGGCAAACGTCGACATAAAGGCTGCCAGCAAGCCAGCGAGCAACAGGCCAAGAATACCGACCGGCGCAAATTCCAACATGGCACTTGGCAAGATATTCTCAAAATCAATTAAGCCATTCCGCTGTAAGTCCAAGCGTTCGTAATAAACGATGGCAAGAATGGCGAAGCCAGCGATCATGAAGTAACGAATTGGCATCAGCACGACCGATACAAATCCACTCATAAGGGCCGCTTCTTTTGGCGAGCGTGTTGCCAAAATCTTTTGCATATCAAAGTTTGGCGCAGGGCCGGCCGCACTGATCAACACGCCCTTGAACAACATCATCATGACGAAGATGGCAAACAAGGAGTAACCATCGCTTAGGATTTTGTCATTGATTTCGGCGATAGTCGCCGACCAATCCAGCTCCAATGTCCAGCCAAAGAATGGGTTGGCCCACCCTTCAGGAGTTACTGCGGCCAATGCTTCTGGCGACACATTCATCATCGCAATGACACCGATGCTAATTGCCGCAACGGTCATGATGGTGAACTGCAATACATCAGCAAACACAATACTCATCATGCCGCCAAGCATGACGTAGAAAGTGGCAATGGCCGTGAAGAATATGCCGTATAAGTGCGGTACATATTGTGGCGCCACTTCAAACGGAACATATTGGCTAACGACTTCCCACGGAATGAAAATTTCCATGAACTTGCCGACACCGACAAATCCATATGCGAGAAAACCAAGCACGCTGATCACGGCAAAGAGCACCACGACCATGTGCGACATCTTGCCGCCGGTATCCTCGCCGAAGCGAGTTCTAATCCACTCTGCACCCGTCAACACATTGGAGCGGCGCAACCAAATGCTTAAATAGACCATTAAAAACACTTGGTTAAATACAGGCCATAACCAAGGTACCCAAATGCTCTTCATGCCATAAATCACGCAGAGTGTAACCAACCACATGGTGCCGGAAATATCGAACATTCCAGATGCGTTTGACAGGCCGAGCATGTACCAAGGTAAGCTCTTTCCGCCCATGAAGTAGCTGTCTAAGTTTTTCGACGCGCGCCGCTTTAGCATCAATCCGATGACAATGGTTGACGCGAGGTAAGCGACGATAATACTGATGTCGATTAGGGTGATTTGCATTGTTATTGCTCTTGTTTATTTGATTTCGAAAGCGCGTTGTACACGGTTAAGCAGGCTCGAAAGTTATGATACGGACACTTCCAAAAGCCTACTTTTTCTAAATTTGATGAATCGCTAAGGTTGGGGGCAGTTTCTCCGTCCGCTTGCAGTTTCCACTCGCCATATTGACGATCGCTAATGTGTTGAAAAATAAACTGCCAATGCCCTATTAGGCCTTGCCACTTTTTTTCACATGGCGCTGCTTGCCAGTCAAACCAAGCGCTCGCTAATGCTTCTGCCTGAACCCAGCCATAGCGATTTTCATCAGCTAGGTTCAACGCAATGCCCTGAGCCGGCGTCATGATCATCTGCTGTTGCACGCGGCCTTGTAATTCTTGGCTCAAGTTCACCAGCACGGGCCGTAGATCATCGCTGGCATAACGCTCTGCAAACTCTTGCAGTAACCAGGATGTTGCACCAACCCGCCCCCAGTTCAACTGTTCAATATCTTCCGCGGTTAATTCATCTAACAGCCCGGCAGCACGTTCCAACAAGTGTGTCATTGCCACATTAGCTTGCGTATCTGCAGGATAAAGCTGCAAATAGCTATCTAATGCTTCGAGTAAGTGTAAATAACCTCGCCAAAGCTCAGCGACATCGCCAGGTTGTGAAGAACTTTCATGAATAGCCGGTAATAAATGCTTAAAAACGACTTGGCAGTGTGACTTAGCCGCCGGATCAATATGCCCAAAAGCTGATAACGCAAATAGATAGTAAGCTTGGGTGATTAGCCAATCTTCGTGGTTAGCAAAATGCTTACCCTGCAAGCTACTCCAATAAAGCTCTAAGTTGGTTTCATCCGTTAGCTGGTTGCGCATGAACCACCAAGTACGGCTGGCATGGTCGGCATAGCTTTGGTGGCCAAACGTCTGATATGCCTTACTAAATGCCCACAATAAGCGAGCGTGCAGAATGCCACCTTTATCGGCTTGCTTATCAACAAAACCGTTATTTTTGATGGATCCCCAATAGCCGCCATGCTGCTGATCACTGGCCTTGTACATCCAAAATGGCAGGATGCAAACCCGCATTTCTTCTAGTAAGGCTGTTTTAAAGTGATCTGGCGTCATCATCAGAAATTACATTCTTCGTTATCATTTTTTTCACATTAGACGACACTGAAATCGTTTTCAACAAAATTATCATCAGAAGCCAGAAAAACATGACCGCACGCTCAAATAAAACGGTCATTTAACAATCAAACGAAAAATTAAGGCTTACCATTGCTGGCATTTAATTTTCCCTAGCAGAAGTTAACAAACCAACAAGGCAAACTGCAACCAACTGATAAATATTAATTATTTTTAAATTAAAACAGAAATGCAAACCAGCTCACATTAATAAACAGTCATGAACATTGACAGATCCAAGTACTTGCACCGACAATTGAGTTTGTAGGGAGCGCCTCTCCTTTAGCATGAAAACGATTTCACCAGCAAAAGTAAAAAACCTGAGTGGGATTGAAATAAGTGACAGTTAGTCACAATGAATAATGGTGTTGCCCTCAAGGATTAGTTTATTTGCAAAGGCCAGCGCAAGTGACAGAAAGCAGCAACAAGCCTAATCGTTCAGCATGATAGGCAAGATTACAATGCTTAAATAATTAGAGGCCGCTGAATAAAGACGAACAATCAAATTTTACGTTCGCGGTAAATAAAGACTTAGTGTGAACTAACCAAAAGTCGCGAGCACAACCGAGTTTGGCCCACGAGCGGGCCGGACATGATGTGTACTTGGAACATGTCATCGACCTTTGTATGTATTCGCCCGGCCAATGTGCCGGGCTTTTTTTGCCTAAACCACAAGTCACCAACAACGAATGTTCGATTAATCCGCAAAAAATGATTAAAAAGCCAGCAAAACAAGGCGAAACGCGCAAACTTTGCACCATTAAAAAAAACAGTAAAAAAAGCTGTTGACTTAGTCCGACAAAATCAGTTTAATAGCGCCCCGTTGCAGCGGAACTGCTTTCCAGATGAGAAGCGCCTCCGTTATGACAAGCGAATAATAGCTTGCTAAAGCAAACCAGTTTTAGTGTGCCGACTTAGCTCAGTTGGTAGAGCAACTGACTTGTAATCAGTAGGTCGCCAGTTCGACTCCGGCAGTCGGCACCATTTATTCGCCCAGATAGCTCAGTCGGTAGAGCAGGGGATTGAAAATCCCCGTGTCGGTGGTTCGATTCCGCCTCTGGGCACCATTACAAACAAGCCCTGACCATTTGGTCGGGGCTTTTTTGTATCTGCACTTCTCAAACATATAGCCCCTTCCCTGCTCACCAATAGCCTCGCACCACAAGTCGATGTACTTCCCCCAGTAAAAAGCACCGGAAATCACTGCAACACATTCATTCGCTCAACTAACGAACCAAGTTCAGGGGCAGCCGCGCTCGAATAAGCGCGTATGAAGGCGACAAATGGTGCCGACACGCAAAAGGCTTAGATAAACGCCATAGAGTGTCGCGGCAAGGGGTTACAACATCAGGCTGTGGGCCACTTAAAGCCACTGCTGGTAGATTGCTTTTTGGTAGATGTCGTTTTCGTTGCTGTGCGGCTGTGATTCTTTACGGTGGGGCCAGCATCGCCGCGATATTTCAGTTGCATCCCTTTTAGCAGATTACGGATTATCTGATCTTTGCACTCGCGAAAGTGCTTATGATCCGGTTTACGGCTAAAGGCGCTGAGTTCATGTTTACTTAGATTAAATCCAACACTGCTCAACAACTCTAAAATATCTTCAGCTTTCAGATTGAGCGCAATACGAAGCTTCATCATAATCAGATTATTGGTCAGGCGGCTCTCAGGCTGAGGTTGCTCACCCTCTCGCTTACCGCGCTTGTCATTGATTAAGCCATTTAGAAAGGTGGCTAAGGTTTTATCGTTGCAGGGGGTAAAAGCAGGATCATCGTCGCGCTTCAACCAACCGGAAACCTGCTCTCTGGTGACCTGCAATTCGGCTAGGGCAAACAGCTCAATGACCTTGGCATCATTAAAACTAAAGATATATCGCACACGGCGGAGGATGTCGTTATTGGTCATTTTGGGATCTACATGGGCTCATTAAAGACACCATGATACTCCTGCCTCCTAGCGACTAAAAGCGATTCCCCTCCAGTTCGATACAACGCTGTTTTATGGGCACATCTATTCGAGGCACAGTGAATTACGCAAAAGTGCCGAACTAGGCATTTATAAATTCCCGCCCAATATATCAATTCCAATAGATTTACCTTTGAACCAAGCTGTTTTTAGAGTTTTTTATGTTAATTTACAGTTGCATAGATAACATTCTAGGTTTAACGTCTTGCCTATGCTTCAGATCCATTTTTTTGTTTCGATCTGCGCAACATTGGTTAGATAAGAAGGATCAAACAACTGACAACTAAAGGAGAAATCAATGTCAGATGTACAAGAAACAACCGTAAACCCGCAGACCCTATCCGCCAAAGATGATGCGGCAAAAACCAATGCGCTTATTGCGTACGGTTTAATGGTAATAGGTCTATTTACGGGGATTTTCTGGATCGTAGGCGCGATCTGGGCCATGGTGAAAAAAGCTGATGCGCAAGGAACCATCTTTGCCGATCACTATTCGAATATTACTAAAGTATTCTGGTGGGGCTTGTTCCTATCGATTCTCGGTGCGGTTCTCGCTGTTTTTGTAATAGGCTACTTTATTATCTTTGCAGTTTGGATTTGGTCTATTTTCAAAATAGTCAAAGGGTTAGCCAACTTAACATCCAACAAGCCCTATAACGTTTAAAGCCCCTATTTAAACGTTATCGCACAATGAGCCTTGACCATTTGGTTGAGGCTTTTTTTATTAGCGAATCCCCCGAAAATCTAATCTGGCGGCTCGTTGAGCACCCGTCTCGTTCAGTCCAAGAGTTCATAGATAGTTAGGCTGCAAAGGTTACCCTTGCGCTGCCGTTGACTGCGCTTAGCCGATAGCCTTTCACGTTTACCGCTCTGATTCCGATTAAAATCTGACGGGGCGATTTACAGACAAAAAAAGCCCGCTCAAGGCGGGCTAACGAATACTATTCAAGGGGGAGTTTATGAATCAAGTTTGTGCTTGCTCATAACAACAGTCTAGTCCACTAAATCTATTCTGGTTGTGTATACGTCTCAATATTGGACGGAATCGATTGGCCCGTCTCATTAAATGCAATCACGCGGTAGAAGTAAGTTTGGCCAGCCTGTCGCGGCATTGGATCAGCAAATAGTGTATCGGTTGCCGGATTAAACCCATTTCGGCCATCCGAGATACCGTCGCCGATGATTTGCCACGGGCCATCTTCACGCATCGCGCGTTCAAATCGATACCAGCGACCTACCGGCGCCCCCAACCATTTAAAGTTGTTAGGCGTATCGATAGGCCGAAGCACTGGCGCTTGCGGTACAGGCAACGGCTGCATCTGTTGTGCACCGTCCATTTGCGCAATGGCTAACCTTGCACCGTCTGCCATGGCCATTTCTTCATTACGGTAGTTCTCAGGAGAACCAGGTAAATGGTAGGCGTAATGCCCCGTCACTTCCTTATGCCAATAGTAACCGCCGTCATGACGATGGCCACGAAAATGCCAAAATAGCGCGCCAGCTGCTTGAGCACCGTTATATTGTTGATGCACCGCCGCTTGCATGATGCTGTTCAACCGAGCCGCGCTGTCGAGACCAAATTCACCAATAAAATAAACTTTCTTGCCATTAATGGCTTTTAAATCTTTAAGGATCTGCTCCGGATTATTGTTACCATTCACGGTGTAAAAATGATTGGTGATGATGTCAACATTCGGATCCGATAACGAAAACTCATTGACCTTCAGAT
This sequence comes from Neiella holothuriorum, assembly GCF_019457915.1. Lineage (GTDB taxonomy): Bacteria > Pseudomonadota > Gammaproteobacteria > Enterobacterales > Neiellaceae > Neiella > Neiella holothuriorum. Next base: position 70,427 of record NZ_JAHZSS010000018.1, on the reverse strand, counting down.
AGGTGCCATCAATGACCAATTGGTTTGGCGCTTGATGTTTGATCAGTGTCGCTGTGGTACGAACGAATGACTCGTTCGATAGCTTTAACTCATTGCCAGTTTCCCACGCCATAATGGCTTTTTCTTCGTTGTATTTGCGACCGGTGAAGGTATTGGTGCGCCCCGTCACCTGCTTGATAATGCTTTGGTAAGCGGCATACGTCTTACTGTTAATGTCGTAGAAATCATCTTCATGCTCACCATAAAATGCCGCAAGGTCGTTGCGCCCTCCCCACCATTTCCAGTGGTCGACAAACGGCAAAATAAGCCGCAAACCATGCTTGTCGGCCAACGCAATCATCCGATCGTAATGAACCATGGCCGCTTCATTAAGCCGTGGCATACCATCCGCGGTGTTCGGCGGCAAAATATGAGTTTCACGTTCACAGGCTTGATCCCACTGCGTAGCAATCGATAGCACATACACGCGCATGGCTTTATGGCCCGTTAACACTAAGGATTGGATCCAATTCTCTTGCTCTTGAGCTGTTGGCCATTTGAAGTACTGGCCCCAGCCCCTTGGATCATCCAGACATTTGCCGCGTGCTTGATCTTCAATACGATGAAGCTCGGGAGCATGAATCCCTGCAAATCGAAAAACCTCGTTGCCGTCTTTCAATTGATGACCATCGCGGCTAATAAAATGTTCAAAGGCCAATGCTGGCGCGGCTAACAGCCCTGCGAACAAACAGGCCAGGAACAGGCTTTTAACGGTGCTATGGGTTTTAAATATCATCGTATTTAAGTCTCTACAGTATGGGGGGTGGCCTTGTGCTTCTATTGCGCCACTGTTGTTTCTTGTTGGTGGCGAATGCGGTCAACTAATTTGCTTATTTCCATCATTGCGCGACCATTGTGATAAGGCGCTTTCCATGCGCCAGCCTTGTAAGTCAATGGCAGGTTTGATTGATCGCACGTTGCCAAGTAATGCCATTCACCAAACTCATTATCGCGATGAAAATCTTCAATAAACTGCCAAATATCATTAATTACTGGCGGTAACAACGGGGATTTAGTTAGGAGAAAGCCGTTGAGAAAACCAACCAAACCTTCTGCTTGCACCCACCACTGGCTGGTAGGATGTCGGCGCTGAGTTTTGCAATCAAACCGGTCTAGAACTTGCCCTTTATTGCCAATGCCTTCGGCCAACGTCGTTTCCGCCATGCGCACCACGAGCGGCGTCAACCTTGCCAATCGTTCTGGATCGGCAAGCACTTCGAGCGTTTCAAACATTAGCCAACTGCACTCAATATCATGGCCATAGGACCAAACCGTAGAACGTTCGCACCAGTCCAACTCCATAAACAAACGCAAGTGAGCGCTGCTGTGGTCGATAATATGGCGTTCAAAGATATCAATAAGATTGGCTAACGCTTGGTGGGTTTGCCGTGTGGGCGCAACAGCATGAAGTGCGGTATAGGCTTCGAGCACATGCAAGTGAGTATTCATGGTTTTTGGGAAGTTTTCGTCTTCGCCGCTCAACCGAACATCTGCCAACGGTTGCCAATTGCCACTAAAGGCTTCTACATAGCCATTGTGCACCGCGTCTTTGGCATGTGTTTCCAACAAGCTGAAATAGTCGGTAGCTTTACTGAGGGCCAACTCATCGGCGCTCAACTTGTAGTAAGCCACTAAGCCATAGATGGCAAAACTAATTGCATAGGTTTGCTTTTTGTCATTCACAACCTCGCCTTGATGATCGAGCAACCACACCACCGCGCCGTATTTGTCATCATCAAAATGCTCGATTAAATATTGAAAAGCACGAGTGGCAAGCTGACGATAGCGAGCAGAGCCAGAGAGCAGCGCATATTCTGAAAAGAACCAGAGAATACGTGAATGCTGGATAATGCTTTTATTAGCTCCGGCGACCGGTCTATTTTCTCGACTAACTTCGCCGTAAAAGCCGCCATTCGCGTGGTCAACAGTATGAGATGCCCACCAATCAGCAATGCATTCAGCTTCAACACGGGCTCGATGTTGCCACTGCTTCAGTTGTGTCAATAACGGTTGATTTAGCATAACGCCCCACAAGTCATGTTCGTTGCACACCCGGCCAAAGTAAACGTTTACATTTCATCATTTAACTTGTTAGAAGTTAGTGATCTGAACCACAAAGTGCTAAACAAGCGATAAAGCTAGCTTTACCCGACGCCCTAAATAGCTAACAGTTAAAATTACTAATAATTTAAAATCAACACCTTATAGATAAAATAATAATTTATACTCAAGATAAAAATGATTTCCAAAATCTGTTTCAGTCAAGCATTAAGTCACTCAGCCGTTGATTCCAACATCCCAATAAAACACCTACAAATAGCCATAAAGGTAACCGATTACATCACTTGATAGCCACGTTCCAACAACAATAGAACTTCAAAAGTAGTCAACTTGATATTGCTGTTCTTGCCGTTGAGGCCATCAGTGCATCAACACGGGCGACGAGGCGCCGACATTGTAAATTGGCCCAAAAGAGAGCCGCGCTTGGAATCAAGAAAGTGATTGTTCAGCCATCGGTTAAGTGGCAAATCATCGGCAATATCAAGCCTTGATAAACGCCGTTTTTAACCCAATTTCAAGATGCTGCGACTGACCCGACAAATTCACGATCAATTACAAAACTGATAGAGAATTTGTGATGGCGGTTTTTGCCATTGATCTTGCCCTACCTTAGTATTTTGCAACGAATGAAATCGTTTTCTTTACGTTTAATTTGGAGTCATTGGAATGGATAAGGCGATCAAATCTGTCGTTATTGTTGGTGGCGGAACCGCAGGCTGGATGGCAGCATCAAGCCTGAGTAAGTTTCTTAATGGTAAAGAAATCGACATTACTTTAGTCGAGTCGGCCGACATTGGCACCATAGGTGTTGGCGAGGCTACATTACCAGCGATTAGAGAGTTTAATCACTACCTCGGGTTAGATGAGGTTGAGTTTATTAAAGCAACCAATGCAACCTTTAAACTCGGTATTGAATTTGAAAACTGGAGCCAACAAGGGGAATCCTTCTTTCATCCGTTTGCAGGTTATGGCGCCCCACTTGATGGGGTTGGCTTTTATCATCATTGGAACCGCGCACGCCATCTAGGTGAACAATCAGAGCTGGGCGAATATTGCTTAGCAACTCAACTCGCCCTAGGTAACAAATTTGCGCAACCAAACCTGCAAGCTAACAACCCGCTCGCCGAATTTAACTATGCATTTCATTTTGATGCTTCTGCTTATGCCCGTTATTTGCGTAGCTATGCCGAGAAAGCAGGCGTAAGCCGTATTGAGCAACACATCACGCAGGTTAATGTAGAGCCGCAATCAGGCCAGATTAGCTCTATCAGCCTCCAAGATGGGCGCACAATCAGCGGTGATTTATTCATCGACTGCTCTGGCTTCCAAGGTTTGCTGATTAAACAAGCCTTGCATATTGGGTATGACGATTGGCGCCACTGGCTCCCTTGCGATTCAGCAATCGCCGTTCCGTGCACGGCCAGTGAAGATTTAACGCCGTATACCAAATCCATCGCCATGGATGCAGGCTGGCGCTGGCGCATACCGCTGCAACACCGAACCGGTAACGGCGTGGTGTTCTGCCGCGATTATATGAGCGAAGAACAAGCGACCGATCAGCTGTTAGCACAACTTGATGGCGCGCCCCTAGCCGATCCATTAGTGATTCGTTTTACCACCGGCAAGCGTCAAAAGATGTGGCACAAAAACTGTGTTGCCATCGGTTTGGCGTCTGGTTTTATGGAGCCTCTCGAATCCACCAGCATCGCCATGATCCAAAATGGCATTTCTAACATCCATCAATTCTTCCCGTTCCACGGCATCAACGAAGTGGAAATAGCTGAAGCGAATCGTTTGAATGACTTGCAGTACGAGCGGATCCGCGACTTCATCATTCTGCATTATCAAGCAACCCAACGAACTGACACGCCTTTCTGGCAACACTGCCAGCGCATTGAGTTACCCGACTCGCTTAAACACAAGATTGAATTGTTTAAGGAACGAGGCCACTTTGCTCGATATGATGGCGAGCAGTTTGAAATTAACAGTTGGCTCAGTATCTTCACTGGGATGAAGGTTTACCCCAAATACAATGAAATGGCAGCCGAAAATATGCCGAAAGACGCATTGTTGCAGCAGTTAGCGCAAATTCGAAAAGCCATCAATCAAGGCGTCGGTTTTGCCGGCTCCCATGCCGACTTTATTAATAAACATTGCCAAGCCTTGGCAGAGGCCAGCAAAGCGTCGTAACCGAAATGGTTGGCTGCGAGCCAACTAAAGCAAAAAGCCACCTTCCTTTATGACAAGGGAAGGTGGCTTTTTTTATTAGAGATTCAGCCGTAGCGCGCGCCGTATAAAGCTTTTTTAAACAGCAAATTGCTGAAGAAACTCGCTGTGACTTGGTGTTTTTGCCATGGCATTTTGCAACGCGTCTCGCATGCCCTTAAAGCTTTCGTTCAAGTATTCGGTCGGGAAATTATCGACCATAGGATCGTAATGCTCTGGGTAAATCTTGTTGCCATTGTAGAGTGCTAGCCAACTAACCGGCTGAAAAATTTCCCAGCGGTATTTGACGAGGTGGCCACGCACTTTGAACATATTGATCTTGTGCTGCAACGTCTCAGGAATTTCTGCGGTTTTAATGTGCCGCCAAAATTCAGAATCAGTACGACCACTCAAGTGGTAATGCAATACGATGAAGTCTCGTACCCGCTCCCATTCAAGCTTTGTCATGTCATTGAATTCATCAATACAAGCTTGGTTCATGGATTTGTCTGGGAACAGCATGCGCAGTTTTTCAATGCCCGTTTCAATCATCGCAATACTGGTACTTTCCAGCGGCTCAAGAAAACCGGAGGCCAAACCAATCGACACACAATTTTTAACCCAAGCTTGTTTCCGTCGGCCAGGAACAAACTTGAACTGATTGGGCTCGGTTATTAACGGGCCATCAATATTGTTCTTTAAAACCTGAATGGCTTCGTCATCACTGATGAATGGGCTTGCGTAAACCAGTCCATTCCCTTGCCGATGGCGCAACGGAATGGTCCATTGCCAGCCAGATTCATGTGCAGTGGAAACCGTTCTAGGTTTGGCGTCGGTTACTAATTCACTTTGCATGGCCACGGCGCGATCACACAGCAACCACTGGCTCCAATCTTCATAACCGGCTCCCAAAGCTTGCTCGATTAGCAAGCCTTTAAAGCCTGAGCAATCAATAAATAAGTCTCCGCCGACACGGTTGCCATTATCGAGAGCGACGGCATCGATAAAGCCATTGTCCGGTTTAAGCTCAACCTGCTCGATTTTGGCATCGACGCGAGTCACGCCATTTTTCTCCGCGTACTGGCGCATCATTATGGCAAACAGGCTGGCATCAAAATGAAGGGCCCAATCAAAAATGGATAGCTCTGATGGCGGTTTAGTAGAAGGCGTGGTGAATTTATCATTCATCGCCAAAGTGCAACCCAAGGAATAATCAGCAAAGTCTGCCGCCATCCCTAATTTTTTCATTTTTAACCAATAATGGTGAAACGAGACTCCTTGAACATTCTGTCCATACAAACCAAATGGATGGAAAAACGTGTCATTAGTCGAATGCCAGTTTTTAAACTCAATGCCAAGTTTGCAGGTACCTTGAGTGGCCTTTATGACGTCTTGGTCAGTCAAACCTAAGGCTCGATAGAACCGGCGAATGCTTGGGATTGTTGCTTCACCAACACCGACGGTGCCAATGTCACTGGATTCAATCAGCGTGATATCGAGATGTTGATAGTGTTTGCTGAGACTTGCCGCGGTCATCCAACCGGCGGTGCCTCCGCCAACAATCACGACCTTTTGTACGCGACTGTCTGAGATCTGTTGTTCCATACAACTGCCACCCGGAATAGTAATAAAACTAATAAGCAATAAAACGTTTAGCCATAAAAAAGGCACTAACCCAATCGGGTTAGTGCCTCATAGCGTTAGAGCTTAGTACTTACCACGGATACCGATGGTATAACGTGCTTCGTAATAGTTCTGATACGCGAACTGGTCTTTAAACTCCATGTAATAATCTTCGTATTCTTCAGTCACGTTTGAACCGCTCATGTAGACAGTCAGATTATCGTAGATGTCATAACTAGCAGAGACATCGACGTAGGCGATAGAGTCTTGATACAAGTTCAACGCACCCCATGCACCACCGGTCGCAGCAAGACGCTTACTACGGTAGTTGTAAGCAACACGCGCCTGGAACTTATCGGCCTGATACCAACCAATTAGGTTGAACTGGCGCTCAGAGTTATCAGGGAACATGTTTTTATCACCGTAGATATCACGGCTTTCTTGCTCACTCGGTGAGTAGGTGAAGTTAGAATCAAAACCAAAGTCAGAGAACATGTTGTTGTCGCCCAACAGGTCACTCATCGCCATCTTGGCGCCGAGTTCAATACCTTCGAGCGTACCACCTTCACCTTGAACATTGGTTGTGACCGGTACACTGCGGCGAACAACACCGTCAGCATCTGGCACTTCTTGTTGGATAGTTTCGTTCTGCGTGAAGCTATCAATATCTACCTTGAAGATCGCGGCATTCAACATACTCGCTTCGCCAATGTAGTATTCCAAAGAAAGGTCGTAGTTATCTGAACGCCATGGATCCAATTCAGGGTTACCGTCAGATGTTCCTGAGGTCGCAATGAATTGACCATAGGTCTCGCTGTCTTCATTTGAATCTAACGCGTAGCTAATGCTCAAACCATCACCCCACTGGTTAAGATCCAGCGGTATCATGTTCTTGCTAAATGCAACACGTAAAATCAAATCTTCAGACAACTCATACGCCATGTTCAATGATGGCAGGTAGTCGTTGTAGCTTCGCTTGGTCAGAATGTCACCAGCATCTTCGTTCGAGTTACCATAGGCAATACCCGCACCGGCAATGTTCTGCTTGACGCTTAGGTCTGTTTCAACCATTCGCATACCAACGTTACCGGTCAAGTCACCATCTAAGAACTCGAAGTTACCTTGCACGTAGTAAGACGTTTCGTCTAAGTCCACGGCGAAACTACGACCAGGTACGATTTGCTTTCTGGTTGAGCCGAATACTTTGTTGTGGAACGCTTCTGGGTTGTCATAATCCTTCGGATTAACAGCCCACATACCTGGAATACCGCTTACTGGACCGAAGTCAGTAATGTATGTCACGTTGTTGTACTCGTCGAGGGCGACGCTTTCTAGCACCACGTATGGCACGAATTCACCGTTAACCATTTCGCCATCTTGACAAGCACCGTCAGCATTCAACAGTACGTCGGTTGCTTTCCATTGGGCTTCACAACCTGCGTTGTGGAATGGCGAGAACAAGTGGAAACGTTCAAAATCAACTTCGCGGGTAGATAAACGAGCGCCCATATCAACACTGGTGATAAAGCCGCGGTCAAAGCTATACGAGCCATTCAAGCTGAATGCTTTCAAATCAGCTTCAGAGTTTTCATTGTTCTCTGAAGAGAAGGCACCAATGTTATAGCTACCGAGGTTGCTCATGTAATCGGCCAATGTTGCGCCATCACCTAAGCCACCAGAGATTTCGTTATCGAAACCACTCCAGGTTGGGTGCGAGCCATTCGTATCCAATGACAATTGTGGGTTTTCACCATAACCGAGCGGGTTAATTTCTTGGTTACAGCCGCCCATATCACCAACAACTTCATCGCCAGCTTCACACTTGTCCGATGGCAAGAAGTTAGTGGTACGACCCAAGGTACTGGTACCGTTGGTCAAATCACCTTCGTTGTAGCCGTGGCGCTTGTCGCGATTCGCTCGTCCAACAATACCGCGGAAGTTACCAGTAAAATTGCCGCCGTTATCGTAGTCCAACTGGAAGTTCATGTTGGTTGAATCAGCTAAGTAAGAGTCATTCTGAGTAAATGACTTAACACGCTTAGGATTCATATCAATGGTTTGCCACGAATAGAATTCGCCACCATTGTGTTCTGCACCGGTAGCGCGCTCAGAGGTTGGCGTAAACCAGTTCCAGCTTTGCCACTTATCGGTCGCACTCATACCAACCTTACGGTTGTACTCGTCTTGATCGGTATAGAAAATATCACTGGTGAAAACAAAGCCTTCGCCTAAGTCGATTTGCAACGAAGCATTCACACCAAGACGTTCACGCTCAGTTTCTTGGTTCCAAGCAGCAAAACCTTGGGCGCCCATGTACCAGCGGCCTTGGTCTTCTTCACCAATCCAAGTGTCAGCAAATTGACCAGTCCAGCCAACTTCACCAACAGCAGAGGTGTTGAAACCATTGTAGGAGTTAGACAAGGTAACATCGGAGTATGCTAACGCGAGCAGGAAGCCAACTTTCTCATCGTTCCAGTTCACTAAGGCATTTACAGCAGGATCCGTACTTTCAGTTTCCATGCCGTAACGCGCTTCAATACTACCTGCTGTCGTTAAGCCGGTATCAAAATCAAATGGGCGATACGTTTGTAGGTTAATGGTACCGGTGATACCGGCGTTACCTAGACTGGCAGTTGGCGATTTATGAACTTCAACACCGCGGAATAGCGGTGCAGGTACATCACCGAAATCTGGTTGGCTTGAAACAACTGAGTTGGCGCCTTGATATTGCTCACCATTCATTTGAGTCAAAACTTGTGGCAAACCACGGATGTTGACTGAACCACCCTCACCCGCAGAACGACGGATTTGAATACCCGAGATCCGCTGAAGCGAATCAGAAATCGTTGCGTCCGGTAGTTTACCGATATCTTCGGAAGAAATTGCGTCGACTACAGAGTCGGCACCGCGTTTCACGTTAATAGACTTGATTTGCGAGCCGCGCACACCAGTTACGTTGATGATTTCAACGTCATCGCCCGCATCTGGTTGTTCTTGCGCGACCAAAGGTGCCGCCGCAAAGCAACTAGCCACCCCTAGTGCTATCGCAGAGTATTTGAATTTATGTGATTTATTAATCATCTTTTGATCCCTTTCTGATCCCCTCTCAGAACTGCTCCAAGAAGCAAACCGGTTCACTGTTCTTTGTATGGTTCGCGTTTACCGACTCTTTATTTAATAGTTGGCGAGCCGTTGACCTGAAAACGTTATCTTTGTTCGTTTTTCGAGCCTGCGAACTAAATAGATTCTGGTATCTAGGCATTAAGAATGTCAAACATTCTAGTTATGGAATAGTGTGAGGTCGGTTACGTTTTTGTTTAATTTAAATTTAAACCCTTTAATTACAGAGCATTACAGTAACGCAAAACCATGCCAACCAATCAATGAAAACGTTATCTAGATCACTTTACAATGACGTGGCTCGATGTCTTTTTAACGCGAAACGAGAAAAACCAATTGATTCGACACCCGTAAAATTGTTCAATTTTTCGCTAATTTAATGAAAACGATTTCAGTAAGTGCGGATTTCTATGCGACTACCGCCACTATTTCGGAGCGTAAATATTGCCTTTTAGCAACAACTTAGAAGTATCTTATGAATAAGAATGGGACCCGACAATGCTTACATTAAAGCCGTTTACGTATCCATTTTTCCTCCCCTTCCCGAGGTTGAAACACTAAATTACAGCTCTCTTTCCCTGAAACCGCTTATTTAGCAACCAATTCGGTTACGGCTTTGTGGGCCGATAACACGTCAACAATTCGCATTGGCGCCCCGCTCTCAGAAAGAATTGGGCGTATTGCGTTAAGTGCGACGAGCTATATCAGTGTAAATTCGCTTAGCAAGGTTTACCGCCAGCACTTAATCTCGTATACCTGTTCCACAACGATTTAGCCAAAACAAAACGGCCCAATGACAAAGTCACTAAAAATAGTGAGTTAGATGTCGTTTTTTTTTGTTTTTCTTCGATACTAGACTCAGTGACAAACGATTTTTACCAAGGATGCTCAATGATTCGTTATTGCTATCAATGGCTAGCCCTCACGGCCATCAGCCTTTTTATCGCTTCAACTTCGATCGCGGCCACAGACATCGACAGCCAAATCAGTCAGCTCGAAGAACAACACGAACGCCTCACCCGCTACATTAATCACCCTGTCAAAGCGACGGGCGAACAACGGTTGCTGATCCGGCTTAGAGTTCAGCAAATAGTGAGTCAACAGCAAGTTCAGATGGATGAGTTGTTGGGCGATCAGGAAACAATTGCCTCGTTATCAGCGGCGCAGCTGAAATCCGTTAAAGACATTCTCGAAGAGCAAGCATCGGCAGCAAGAAATGCCCTCATTGAACTCGAGAAACACATTGATGAAGAGCGTGAAAAACGCTCGACCAAAGACAGTGGGGAATTGCTCGATTGGGAATCTCAAATGGCCCATTTGCAGCAGCGCCTCGATTCCATGTTGAGCTTCACCATGCAAAATATTGCGTGGCAAGACAAAGTGGGGTTAACAACCAGCAGTGAACGCAACAACTTTACTAAGGCCTTGATCGCTCGTGCAGACGACATAAGCCTGTTGCTTATTTACTCTGAACAGCAATTGACTCAACTCGCCGAAGAGAAATCAGAAGCCTTGAGTTCAGAGCTAGAGCACCTTGATACGGCCATTCGCGCATATCATGAAAAAATTGACAGTAATAATGCCTCCCTGGCCCTTACCGTTCAGCTGCTCGATCAGTTAGGGACCAATACCAGTCGATACAAAGAAGCGTTAATTGCCAGTACTGGCGCCGTTACCGAAGACATTTTTAATATCAACGTCATCTCACGCTTGGTGTCTCGCTGGTCATCAAAACTATGGACGGCATTCCTCGATTTTGGCCCCAACCTTTTGTTCAAATTGATTGTGATCGTGGCCATTCTAGTGGCATTTCATTTTGTCGCTCAAACCGCTCGCAAACTGGTATTTAAAGCCACCAGCAACTCCAAACTGAATTTATCTAAGCTACTTCAGGAGTTTTTTGCTTCCATCGCGCACAAAATCATTATGGTGTTTGGCATCTTGGTTGCGCTAGGGCAAGCCGGATTCGAAGTTGCGCCGCTACTGGCCGGTTTCGGTGTTGCCGGTATTGTGATTGGTTTTGCTTTACAAGGAACGCTGTCGAACTTCGCTTCGGGCTTAATGATCCTGATTTATCGACCATTCGACGTTAATGACATGGTCAAAGCCGGTGGCGTATCCGGCACCGTTGAAAAATTGAGCTTGGTTAATGCCACCATCAAAACCATTGATAATCAGCGCATCATCGTGCCCAACAACAAGATTTGGGAGGATGTAATCACTAACGTCACAGCCGAACGCGTGCGCCGCGTTGATTTGATTTTTGGCATTGGCTACAAGGATGACATCGCCAAAGCCGAACGAGCCATTGCAGAAGTGGTTAAAGCTCACGAGCATGTACTGAAACATCCGGAGCCGGTCATTAAACTCGCGAATCTTGGTGAGTCGTCAGTTGATTTCTGGGTTCGTCCTTGGGTCCGTACCGAAAATTATTGGGACGTATACTGGGATTTAACTCGTCAGATCAAACTCAAGTTTGATGAAGAAGGGATCAATATTCCGTTCCCACAGCGCGATGTTCATATTTACCACACCCATAATACAGACAACGAAAGTGGCTCTGAAAAGGACAATGACGACCAGGTTGTTGACGCCAAATAATCCGTTGCAAGGTTGCGGTCTCAATACGAGGCCGCAAACTCATTCGCCTGCAAAATGTTGCTACGAAATTGACGCGGGGTTTGTCCCATCTGCTGTTTGAATTTGGCGCAAAAATAAGCGCTATCGGTAAATTCGCAGCGATAAGCAATTTCGGCAATGGTCAGTTGTGAATTCACCAATAAACTAACGGCAGCACTGAGCTTCCGCTTCAGCAGGTAATCCTTAAAGTTTTGCCCAAGTAATTTCTTGAAACTGCGGGAAAAGTGATAGCGCGACATACCGGAAAAATCAGCCGCTTGATCAAGCGTTAAGTGAATTTGACTATCTGATTCTAATCGTTGAATTAACGGCAATATTTTGGAGCAACTGTGCTGCTGATGGGCCGCGTGTTTATGGCGACTGGCGTACGCCTGTTGTAGCTGACCAACCAATAACAACAAGGTGCGCATGACACTTTGCTTCAATGACAACTGTTCAGGACCGTTATCAAGTTCGCCAAGCCAGCTAGCAAGGTGATCTAAGTGCTGAGCATCGGTGCCAGTCAACGTTTGCACCAGAGGCATTAACAAGGGTTGCTGCTGCGGCAATAAACTTAAATCGGCATATAAATCCGCGCTGTACTGCAATAAAAAAAACTCTTGCCGAGCTGCGTCTGTGCGCATGTCATGGACTAAAAGCGACGGTACGAACAGCAACGAATTAGCTCCAATTTCATAACGCTGCTCATTGATTCGAATCGAGCCAGACACCTTTCTGAACCACATCAACTCGTACATCAAATGAAAATGAGGCGCCACTTCAACCCTTTGCTCCGAATCCTGTTGATAGTGTCGAAAGCCGTAATGGGTTGCCACTGGCAAATGAACATTTTCAAAACTAACCGGTGTCACAGCGCCTCCATTTAGCAATTTAATTATATTAATTAGCTATTTTAATACAGATTGCCAGACACCAACGCAATAGCCTTATGATCGCCATCAAAAGGAACAATCATGACGTTAATAACAAATCCGGTGATCCGCGGCTTTAATCCTGATCCATCTATCTGCCGCGTGGGTGATGATTACTACATCGCCACCTCAACCTTCGAATGGTTTCCCGGCATTCAAATCCATCATTCAACCGATTTGATCAATTGGCGTTTGTTGAAGCACCCCTTAGATACACTTGCCCACCTGAATATGATTGGCATAGATAATTCAGAGGGCGTTTACGCACCGACCCTATCTCATGCCGACGGTAAATTTTGGCTGTGCTTTAGCAATGTTCACAGCTGTCGCGGTGGTAGTTGGATGGCAACGCCCTGTTTTGTGGTGACCGCAGAGCAGATTGAAGGCCCGTGGAGCGAGCCGATTTCGATCGGCAACTATGGCTTTGATCCGTCCTTGTTCCATGACGATGATGGCAAAAAATACATGGTTAACATGTTGTGGGATGGACGCAAACACACGAATTATTTTGGCGGCATCGTACTGCAAGAATTTGATGCCGACACCGAGCAACTAAAAGGCCCGCTGAGGAAGATTTTTGCAGGCACTGAGCTTGGCTGTACCGAAGGACCACAAATTCTCAAAAAGGACGGTTACTACTACTTGGTCACCGCCGAAGGAGGCACAGGCATTCACCATGCTGTGACGGTTTGCCGATCACGTTCGCTCACCGGGCCATATGAGATCCACCCCAATAATCCAATGCTAACGTCACGCTTTAAAGAGCATGCCGAGTTGCAGCGTGCAGGTCATGGTTTCTTCTTCCAAACACAAGCCGGCGAGTGGTATATGACCCACCTCTCAGGGCGACAAATCAAGAACCCTGAGGGGCATCAATTCATTCCGAAGTGGGGCCATGGGCATAGCATTCTCGGTCGCGAATCTTGTCTTCAAAAGATCCAATGGCGCGATGGCTGGCCTTATTTAGAAAGTGGTGGAAACACACCATTGGTGAAAGTTCCGGCGCCCAATCTCCCCACTCAGCCTTGGCCTGCCACTACCGGCCGAGATGACTTTGATAACCCTAATCTAGGCATTGACTATCAAACCTTACGAGAGCCCTTTACGGAAACTTGGGGCAGTTTGATCGAGCGGCCCGGTTACCTGCGTTTGCGAGGCCGTCACTATTTATATTCGCGCTACCAACAAAGCTTAGTGGCTCGCCGTCTACAAGCGTTTTACGCCAGCGTAGAAACCGCAATGGAATTTTCGCCATCAAGCTTTTTGCAAATGGCTGGCCTCGTTGTTTATTACGCCCGAACCGGTCACTACTTCCTCAAGCAAACCCTGAATGATGACGGCCAGACAGTGCTGCAAATCGTGCAATATCAAGATGATCAATACGACGAACTGCCAGAAGTCACCATTGAGAGTAACGGGCGCGTGTATCTGAAGGTCTCGCTAGAAAAGCAGTGGTATCAGTTTAGCTACTCCCTTGATGGCATAAACTGGCACGCCATTGGCCCTCGCCTAAATAGCACACCGATGTCCGATGAAGGCGGCTCAGATACCTTCCGCTTTACGGGAACATTCGTCGGCTTATTTGTTTGTGATGTTAGTGGCCAGCAATTGCATGCGGACTTCGATTACCTCGATTATCAAGTGCGCCCTGATGCCGATTGGGATTAATGCAGAAATGGCGGTACCAGCACAGCCGCCATTTCTTTCAAACACAACGTTGAGCACGCTACTTTAAATCGTCAACCGCATAAATTGAGTGAAATTGAACACGCTGGCGATTAAATTTTGGTTGCTCTGGTGCAGCTGGTAACGGCATGACCGATTTTTCTTTGGCTTTGAAAAAATAGGGGGCGACCGTTCCCTTAAAGCTTTTCGGCAATGCAAAATATAGTGTTGCTGGCTCGCCAGCAAATTGCTGAAGGCCAAGATAAGAAATCAAGGCATGCTCTAAGGTGTGGTAGCCATTTTTCCAGTGGTGTTGTTTACCAAACCTTTCTTCACCGTATTCTGGGTCCATACGAAAGCGAACAAACCCATCGAGTGTGTGAGTCAGGTATTGCAAAAGAGAAGGATCAAAAAGCGCCAAGGTTACCGCCGCTTGATCGAGCTCCGCCCATTGCCACCACGAAGCATACATAGCATTTTCATCACCGCGCCAAATCATAAACTCACCATCTTCGCCGTAAATATCCGACAGCATCTTGCGATATTCCGGATCAGACAGGGTTTTAATCGCCATGTAATTGGTCGCGCGGTCAAGCGTTAACCGTATTCCACGCTCGGCTTGTTGTTTCCAGTCATTGAGCTTGAGGTAGTCAGCCGCCAAGTAAACCATCCAATAGCCTTTCACGGTGTGGCCATAGTCATTATGTCGGCCAAAACTAGCTTTCGCCGCCGGGTGGTGAATGCCTCCCCAAAATCGCATTTCTTCTGCACTATGGTATTGGTTCATCAACACTCCCGTCAGCCAAGCCAAGTCGGCATTCCATTTGGCTTGATGTGGCTCTGGCAGCAATGGCGCCACCAGCAGCATATAGGCATTGATCTGATCGAGTTGCGCCACCAGCTCTTGCTGTTTAGCGCTTTGTTCATCGCTGTCGCGTATCACCCAGTAGAGTTCGTTTTTCTGCTGGTTGCGGTACTTGTCGAAAATAAACGCCTGGGTCTCGATAAGCACATTTTCCACGATAGGATCGCGCGTGAGGTAATAATAAAAAGCCAGTCCGAGCAATGCGTACGCTTGATCTTGAGTGCTTCGTTGTTGCCACTTCGATCCTGCCTCACCATTCTCTAGATAACTCACAAAGCCGCCATTTGTCTCATCACGATGCTGGGCCAGCAGGTAGTCAACGCCAGCTTTGGCAAGCGCCAACGCTTTTACATCACCGGTGAGGTGGTAAATCACGCCATAGGTAAAGGTTTGCCGAGACAACATCCGCGTATATTGACGCCCAAGCAAGGGTTTGATCCAAGGTTGATTCAAGGCATCGCACAGGTTGTTCAAATCTGGCAACTGACCATCAAAGCAGCGAAACGTTGGAAAATTGCCAACAGGCTCGCCATACGCTTCAGGCTGCATCCAAAAACGTACTAAATTGTGGTCGATATGATGGCGCCATTCTTTCTCACTCGGCAGCACAACGGGCCCAGCTTGGGCTTGGGCTTGGGCTTGGGCTTGGGCTTGGGCTTGGGCTTGGGCTTGGGCTTGGCAATAAATCGGTGCAACTGCGGCCAAGCAAGCCAACACTAAAGCCACTAGCCAAGCGTTGCGATAAGGTATTCTCGGCATCGGAGTTCTCCTTGATGTGAGACGCCATTTGCCATTGAAGGTAGTTCATCAACAAACAATAAAAATTGACCTACAACAGCGGATTGGCAGAGGGTTTATCCACCACCGGTCAAACCAGCAAAGCAATCGACAAAACAGTGATCCCGAGCCAATCAAATTTTCATATTGGCGGTATCATTGCATGCCATTATCGTCTGTACTCCCAACGCTGTCATAGGGAACGCGCACGTGCAAAGCAAGTCATGTCACATCGAAAGCATTGAGCAATTGCTGGACTGGTTACCACAAGTATCAGCCCACTTACCTGCGCACCACTCGGCGCTCCTCATTCAACTATTCGCATACGACTATGCCGATAACGCGTTGGCCTACGCCCAGCTTTTACATGAACACTGGCCCGATGCGCACATCATAGGCGCCAGCAGTCAGCAATCATTGGCTGAGGGGGAGGCGCAAGAGCATGGCATCACCGTGGTGGTTTCATGTTTTGAACACACCACATTAAAAGTGGCATTCCATGAATTAGATGACGACATCGCGAGCGTAGGACAACAGCTGGCTCAGCAGCTCATAACACCCGATACCAAAGCGTTGATCCTGTTCGCAGATGATGCCGCGTATAATGACGAAGCTTTTTGGCACGGCTTAAGTTCACCAGATCAGCAATTAATTATTGCCGGCGGTCAGGCTGCCCCTATTCCTTCAGGCTCTTGGGTACTGCTCAATGATCAAATACACCATCAAGCGGCTGTTGCCGTCAGTTTGTGCTCAGAGCAACTAACCGCGGTTAATAATGCGTTTAGCGAATGGTTTCCAATTGGTCGTGCCCATGCGGCAGGGTTCAGTCAGGGCGAGCGCTTGTACCGCATTGGTGAGCGTACTGCCTACGAGCAATACTGCCATTACCTCAATGGCGGTCAACCGGTGTCACTCGAAGCAATTGCTGACTTTCCGCTAATGAGCGATGAACACCGCAGCCACAAAATCATCAAACCAACGCTCATTCATGACGATGGCAGCATCAGCTTCAGCGAAGGGATTACGGAAGGTGAATCGGTGTGGTTTGTGTATAGCCATCCGTCATTAACCGAACAACACAAGCAAGACAATATTCGCCAGCTGACAAACTACCAACCGCAGAGCATTTTTATATACAACTGTGCATCGCGCGCGCAGCTAGCTTTTGGTGACACCAGCGAACTGACACCATTTGCGGCCATTGCGTCTACCGCTGGTTTTTATTGCCATGGTGAATTTTCTGGCATTCAGCGCCCGCAGTCGCACCATCACACGCTGACTTACTTGGCCTTATCAGAGTCGCCACAGGCGCAACCAGAGCAGGCACAGTCTTACGATCAACACAGCTCGTTAACGCACTTGTTCTATATGATTCGTCGGTCGTTAGGCGATCTCGAAACCATGACGGTGAACTTAGAACAACAAGTTGAAAACAAAAACCAACAACTGCTGGCGTCGTTAAAAATAGATGCACTCACTGGGCTTCCCAATCACATGGCATTGCAAGCCAGTTGTGAAGTTCTACAGGACATTACCCACGCCGTAGCTATTCGGCTGACCAACCTAGCGGCAATTAACGAGTTTTATAGTCACCATATTGGGGATATTGCACTACGAAAGGTGTCCGAAGAGCTGCAACGTTGGGTTGCTGACTACCCACAAACCGGCCAACTTTACTCCACAGGGCCGAGCGAATGGGTCATCACCTTGCATAAAGTGAGTGATGACATGACCGCCAGCCTTGCCCGCTCCATTGAATACCTAATTGAAGAGCTAGAGTCAGAGCCGCTCAATGTGGAACATGAAATCAATGGGGTGATGCTGAACTTAACGCTGACCGCGGGTGTGGCGGATTACCTCGACATCAAACAGCAAGGTGGCAAAGGCCATGATTTAGTTTTAAAAGCTCAGGAGGCACGCCGCCGAGCCATGCAGCGCAACACAGTCGTGTGCACAGCCGATGAACTCTATCGCTCCAACAACAAGGTCGAACACCACATCAATGCGCTGTGTATCGTCAATAAGGCGCTCTCTGCGGAGCAAGTGTGCATCTTCGGCCAGCCCATTTTCCATGCCGGTAGTCGTCAGCAAGCATCAACCGAATGCTTGGTACGAATTAACAATAAGGGCCGAATCATTAGCCCCGGCGAATTCCTTAGCGCGATCCAAGATACCCACTTATACAGCCGATTAAGTCGGCAGATCATCGAGCAAGCATGTCAACTTATGGATGCGACCGGCCAGCGCTATTCCATTAACTTGGCACCTCAAGATCTGCAAAACGATCACACCATGCAACTGTTACTGCAGCGTATTGGTCAACTCAAAAACCCAACTGCATTGGGCATTGAAATCGTTGAAACCGAGGCAATTGAAGACTACCTGCATTTGAAAAATATTTGCTCGGCGCTGCGCCGACTTGGCACCCGATTAATCATCGATGATTTTGGCTCTGGCTATTCCAATATTGATGAGATCCTGATGCTAGAGCCTGATGTCATTAAGTTTGATGGCAGTTTGATTCGCAATATCGATCGTAATCAGCGGCAGCGCTTAATTGTGTCGAATATGGCCAAGTTGTTTGCTGATATGAACATTAAAACGGTTGCTGAATTCGTCCATTCAGAGGCGGTTTGTAACGTGGTTGAAGAACTAGGCGTGGACTACTTACAAGGTTTTTATTTAGGCCAACCGCAGCCACTTTAGCATTGCTTCAATGAAAACATTCGCCTAAAACGAGCCGTGATAGGCGCAACAAAAAAGGAGCCTCAGGCTCCTTTTTTAATTATCGACAAATTGACTGGCTTTAGAACGTATTAACGTGGAATACGTGTTCAACGGCAGCAATTGCCGCAATCAATTCGTCTGTCGGTTGGTGCTCAACATCCAAAATCGTGTAAGCCACTTCGCCGCGGCTTTTGTTCAACATATCGATGACGTTGATATTCATCTCAGACAACACCGCTAATACTTGGCTCAATACCGCCGGTACATTGTCATTGGCGAAGGTAATGCGGAACCCTTCACTGCGCTCCAAGCGCAAATTCGGGAAGTTGACTGAATTCTGGATATTACCATTTTTCAGGAAATCCATTAGTTGGCGAGCAGCCATTTCAGCGCAGTTGTCTTCCGCCTCACCGGTACTCGCACCTAAGTGCGGCAACAAGATCACATCATCTCGGCCCATTAAAGCTGGTGATGGGAAATCACAAACATATTTGTGAATGCGGTTGTTTTCGAGTTCGTTTAATACGGCCGCTTCTTCTGCCACAGAGCCTCGAGCAAAGTTCAGTAATACCAAACCACGTTTGGCTTGCTCTAGGTTTTCTGCGTTGAGCATATTCTTGGTGTGCTCATTGGCCGGAACGTGCAATGACACATAATCACAACGTGCTAGCAGCGACGGTAAGTTATCTGCACGTTCAACATCCGATGATAAGCGCCATGCGGCTTCAACAGATAGCACAGGGTCATAGCCAACGACGTTCATGCCCAGTGCTAACGCAGCATGCGCAATGTTGGCACCAATCGCCCCCAAACCAATGACACCCAAGGTTTTACCTGCGAGCTCTGAACCAACAAATTTCTTCTTACCCGCTTCTACTTTCTTGTTGAAGTCGCCGGTTTCTAATGTGGTATCAAGTGCTTGGCTGAAATTGGCTGCATCTAACAAGTTGCGTGACGCCAGCAACATGCCCGCAAGCACCAACTCTTTAACCGCGTTGGCATTTGCGCCAGGCGTGTTAAACACCACAATGCCTTGCTTGGTGCAAGCTTCGACCGGAATGTTATTCACGCCGGCACCACAGCGGGCAATGGCTTTAACACTCTCAGGGAAGGTTTCCTGATGAAGGTTATGTGAACGTAGCATGATGGCATCGGGCTCACCCACCACGCTATCGACTTTGTATTGTGCTTCTGGGAATAACACCAGACCTTTTTGGCTAATCGCGTTATAAGTACGAATTGAACGCATTTTTTATATTCCTTGTCTGATGATCAATTAAGCGGCGGTCACTTGCTGGTAGCCCCATGCCAACCAAGGCAGCATGGCTTGTAAATCACTTTCTTCAACGGTAGCACCACACCAAATGCGCAAGCCTGCTGGCGCGTCACGATAGGCGCCAATATCATAAGCAACACCTTCATCAGCCAGTAATTTGACCAGCGCTTTGACTTGCTCTGCGGTTGCATCGAGTTTCAAGCAAACAGACGTGTTTGAGCGGGTTTCGGCCGTTTCAGCCAAGAAATCAATCCAGTCATTGGCAGCAACAAACTGCTCAACGGCTGCGAGGTTTTGCTTTGATTTAGCAATAGATCCCGGCGCTCCGCCAAGGGATTCAACCCAGCTCATGGCATCAATGGCATCGGCTACACACAACATCGATGGCGTGTTGATCGTGGCGCCTTTGAAAATACCTTCGATTAATTGGCCGCCTTTGGCTAAACGGAAGATTTTTGGTAGTGGCCAGCTTGGCGTATAGCTTTCTAAACGAGCTACCGCTTTCGGGCTTAAAATAACCACACCATGAGCGCCTTCACCACCCAGTACTTTCTGCCAGCTAAAGGTAATGACATCGAGCTTTTCCCATGGCATCTCCATGGCAAAAACAGCAGAGGTCGCATCACAAATCGACAGGCCATTGCGATCATCGCTAATAAAATCAGCATTCGGCACACAAACACCTGAAGTTGTGCCATTCCAAGTAAAAATCAAATCATTGTCAGGGTTCGCTTGGCTTAGATCGGGCAGCTGACCGTAATCGGCGGTGTAAGTGTTGCTTTCAATCTTCAATTGTTTGGTGACGTCTGTGAGCCACTCTTTACCAAAAGATTCCCATGCAAAGACATCCACTGGGCGTTCACCCAGCATTGACCACATGACCATTTCCATCGCACCGGTATCAGACGCAGGAACAATGCCCACGCGATAGTCAGCTGGCAGTTGCAACACTTGTTTAGTTTGTTCAATAGCCTGCTGCAACGCAGCTTTACCAACCGCAGAGCGGTGAGAGCGGCCCAAGGTGCTCAAGTCCAGCTTGCTCGCATCGTAGCCTGGGCGCTTGGCGCAAGGGCCAGACGAGAAATTAGGGTTGGCAGGTTTTAATTGTGGTTTAGTCATAGTGGCTTAGCTCCGTGACACTGTCGTTCGGAATGACGCATGGATTTAAAAAAGAAGGGGATTATAAAGATCTTGGCGTTGCAAAAATACTGACCTAGCGCATTTAATTCAAAAAAAACGCATAAATATTCACTATTACGTTATTTCGAATTGCCATATAGCTCAGTCACCGTCCGAGCTAGAATTTCGATCCCTCGTTTTACATCAGCTTCAGGACCGGCGTATGACAAGCGGATACATTGTTGGCAATGAGGCCATGGTTCAGCCAAGCCAGGAAAGAAGTGCTCGCCAGCAACCAACAATAACCCTTGCTGCTTAAGCCGCTGGTAGAGTTCTCGACTGGTGATCGGCAATTCGTCAAACCACAACCACAGGAAGATGGCGCCTTCTGGTTTGTGGATCCGGAATCGAGGATCTGGGATCGCTTGTTTAAGCCAATTCGCGGCACGTTCGGCGCGCTGCTGATAGTAAGGCTTGACGACTTGCTCGCTCAAAGTCAGCAACTCTCCTGTTGCAGCCCAGTGCTGAGCAACGATAGGGCCAATGCTGCCCGGAGCCAACCCCATAATGCCGTTGAGATTACTAATCGCATTGATAATTTCAGGCTTGGCAACCACGATGCCGCAGCGAGCACCCGGCAACCCCAGCTTCGACAAACTCAGGCACAGCACAATGTTGTCATTCCAGATGGGCGAGGCTGACTCAAACATGATGTTTGGAAACGGTGCACCATAGGCATTATCGAGGAGTAGCGGGATATTGGCATCACGGCACAATCGATCAAGCCGAGCCAACTCTTGGTCAGTAATGACATTACCCGACGGGTTAGTCGGTCGTGACAAACACACCACGCCAATGGAATGATCCATAGGTAATTTGTCGAAGTCGGGGTGATATTTAAATTGGCGCTCAGGCAACAATTCTATGCGCGGTTTCACCGTTACAAATAGGTCATCTTCCAGACCTAAATCGCCATAACCAATATATTCGGGACACACCGGCAACAGTACTTTCTTTTTAACACCATCCGCCGAGGTGCCGGCAAAGAGGTTCATCAGGTAGAAGAACGCACTTTGAGACCCATTCGTCAGGGCGATGTGATCAGCACTAATGTCCCAGTCAAATTGTTGGCTGAGCAGTGCCGCCAGCGCTTGTCGAAAACTATCTTTGCCTTGTGGGCCATCGTAGTTCATTAATGACTGCACCAACGAGCCATCGTCTAACGCTTGTTGTAGATGAGCCTTCAATTTCGTTGCTACTTCGGGGATCTGTGCAGGATTGCCACCGCCAAGCATCAGCATTCCATCGCCTTGCATGCCGGCATTAAGATCATCCATCAACTCAGTAATGGCCGAATGCTGCAAAAACTTGTTGGCAAAATCAGACTGCATCATGAACCCAAGATCGCAAAAATTCGCATAAGCATACATGCCCCTGCGTGGTTGGCCAATTTGTTGATAAATCTAACCTGTTCCTGATCTGCGCTGCTATTTATGGCGAAGCAGCTCAGGCATACTATGGTTCTTCCAACAGACATAACCAAAAATCACACACATTATGAAACGAGAATTGGCCATCGAATTTTCCCGAGTGACCGAAGCCGCAGCTCTTGCGGGCTACAAGCACCTCGGCCGGGGCGATAAAAATACAGCTGACGAAGCGGCCGTCAACGCCATGCGCATCGTCATGAATCAAATTGAAATTGACGGTGAAATTGTCATCGGCGAAGGCGAAATTGATGAAGCGCCCATGCTTTATATTGGCGAACATGTTGGCCAAGGCGGCGACGCAGTGGATATTGCTGTCGACCCGATTGAAGGCACCCGAATGACCGCAATGGGGCAAAGTAATGCGCTCGCCGTACTCGCCGTGGGCGAAAAAGGCAGCTTCCTCAAAGCGCCAGACATGTACATGGAAAAGATCGCGGTAGGCCCTGGCGCTAAAGGCGTCATTGATCTTAATAAGCCATTACTAGAAAACATAGAAGCGGTGGCGCAAGCACTCAACAAACCCTTGTCAGAGCTAACCGTGGCAACACTGGCAAAACCACGTCACGATCCCATCATCAAACAATTGCATGAATTAGGCGTTCGCGTGTTTGCCGCGCCCGATGGCGACGTCGCGTTGTCGATTTTAACCTGTATGCCGCGAAGCGAAGTGGACGTCATGTACACCATTGGTGGCGCCCCCGAAGGTGTGGTATCAGCTGCAGTGATCAGAGCGTTGGATGGCGATATGCAAGGCCGTCTAATGTTGCGAACCGAAGCCAAAGGCGACACCGAAGAAAACCGAATTTTGGCAGGTTGGGAATCTGAACGCTGCCGCAACATGGGCGTAGTGCCAAATCAAGTCTTAGCATTGAACGATATGGCCCGTTCCGATCAGGTGATTTTCGCAGCGACAGGAATTACGAAAGGTGATTTGCTCGAAGGCGTCTCGCGTAAAGGCAATTTAGCGGAAACTGAAACCCTGCTAATCCGCGGTAAATCGCGCACGATTCGACGTATTCATTCCATCCATAAAATTGATAAGAAATCGCCCGAGCTGCATCAGTGGATTGATTAAACGAACCAAAGCCTGCATTCGCGAGCTTTAAATAGCACTATCAATGGTCATCGACGATGTAATTGGGTCGCATCGTCGATGTCTTTTTCCTTATAAAACATGCAGTTGTAATTTTTTAACAAATAATTGCCATCAAAAGGCAATTATTTGATCTCACCCTGTGATTATTTTGTTAATGGCGGCTATGTTTTGAACAAAATATCCGCTTAGTTAATGCGGGTACTATAAAAACACAAGGATGCCAGACCATGACCCGCTTGATTCATATAGGCAGAGCCCTGATCTTCCTACTGCTTGCAATGTCCGCTCACGCCGCCGCCCCTAAAGTTCAAAGTCTACAAACCTTCAGTTCCCTATCTGGAGAAAGTCAGCAATGCGTGGGGTGCCACAAAGAACAGAACATCGGCCTGTATCAGCAGTGGGGTAAATCCAAGCACTATGGCGCCAATGTGGGTTGCTACGAATGTCACCAAGCAGCCCCAACTGACAAGGACGCCATTGATCACGAGGGCTACAGTATCTCGGTCATCGTGTCGCCGAAAGATTGCTCTGGCTGCCATCAGCAAGAAGTTGACGAATTTGCTAAGAGCCACCACGCCAAAGCAGGCCAAATCATTGGCTCACTCGATAACTTTTTAGCGGAAGTAGTCGAGGGAGCATTAGTATTTAATGGCGAGTCGCCAGCGGCTGTATCGGGTTGCTGGCAATGTCACGGCGCAGAAATCAAGGTATTGGGAAATGGCGATCTCGACCCCACTACTTGGCCAAATACAGGTATCGGCCGTCTCAATCCCGATGGTTCTGTTGGCGCTTGTAGCGCCTGTCACCAACGTCACGAATTCTCCTTAGTTCAGGCCCGTCGGCCAGAAGCGTGTGGTAAATGCCACTTGGGCCCAGACCACCCGC
This sequence comes from Neiella holothuriorum, assembly GCF_019457915.1. Lineage (GTDB taxonomy): Bacteria > Pseudomonadota > Gammaproteobacteria > Enterobacterales > Neiellaceae > Neiella > Neiella holothuriorum. Next base: position 45,928 of record NZ_JAHZSS010000018.1, on the reverse strand, counting down.
AAAAAGAGATCTACGAAGAGTCAAAACACGGCATCAACTTCTATGCCCATGTCAACGAGATGAATTTGTCTTCGCCTAAATGGGTCGTTGGTGAGGATTACAATGCCGCACCTACTTGTGCAACGTGTCACATGAGCGCTACCCGCGATTTACCTATTACGCATGACATTGGTGATCGCATCAGTTGGACGCTACGCCCGGCTATATCTGAGAAAGTCGATGCCAAAGCCATTGCTTCCGGTAAGAAAGTCAAACCATGGCAAGATCGCCGCGACGATATGAAAAATGTCTGCGTTGCCTGCCACACCAGCCAATGGGTAGAAAACTTTTACCAGCAGTTCGACAGCTTAGTTAACTTATACAACGATAAGTTTGCACGGCCCGGTAAAGCCTTAATGGATGTACTGAAGAAACATGAATTGATTACGCCAACAGGTTTTGATGAAGAAATTGAATGGACATGGTTTTACCTATGGCACCACGAAGGACGCCGGGCACGCCACGGCGCAGCCATGATGGCTCCAGACTATGTGCAATGGCACGGCATGTATGAAGTTGCCGAACGTTTCTACATTGAGATGGTTCCGCAATTCCGTGAAATCGTAGAGCATGCTGAGCACGAAGGTAAGACAGAAGCTGCTGCCGATGCCAACAAGGTATTGGATGAGATACTCAGCCGTCCAGAACATGCGTGGTTTTCTGGGACCGAACCAGACTCAGTGAAAGCGGCACGTTTGAAAGCGCAGAAAGAGTTTAAGGCTCGCTACGCTAGCGAAAGTAAATAATTAACCGGTTAAGGACAGTTTATGTCTAACAAACAAAGCCGGTTTTGGACGCCCAGCAAGTCGAAATGGCTGCTGGGGATCCCCGTCGGAGGATTCGTTTTTGCGTTACTTGGCGCCGTTGGCCTTGGGGTATTTCATATCACCATGGAAGCCAGCAGCACGAATGAATTCTGCTATTCCTGCCATGTGGGGATGGACACCATTGTCGAAGAGTACCAAGCGTCCGTCCATTATAATAATCGCCATGGCGTGAAGGCTGATTGTGCCGATTGCCATATTTCAAAAGAATTTCTTCCTAAGATGGAAACCAAGATTAAAGCGCTGGCAGATATCTATTACCAGCTCATTGGCACCATCAATATGGAAAATTTCGAACAAGAGCGACTGCGCTTAGCCCAACATGTGTGGGATGAAATGCAAGCCAATGACTCGCGCGAATGCCGTAGCTGCCATGAGCCAACGCGGTGGGATTTAGCTGCGGCACCGACGCGAATTCGAGTCGCTCACCAAAAAACACTATCGGGTGAAGAAACCTGTATCAATTGCCATGCAGGCATCGCTCATCAACTACCACAGCGACATTTAAGCCGGAAAACACCATAAAATCCCCCAATTCATCTCCTGTAACAAATGCGCTTGCTGCTTTTACAATTTAACAAAGCAGCAAGCGTTCAATTATTAACTGTTATTTTTCATATTCTTACATAACTGCTCTCATAAAACCTGTCTGCTCCGAGCAAAAACAACCAAGCGATGCCGCGCTGCTCGGACTTGTCTTTAACGAAAATTTAACGTCGAATGGCTGACACTAACCACATGCAATGGATAGCCATGGCGGCTTGCAAATGAAGGTACCCAAGACTCGAACTGAATACGTAGTTTCCATGCTTCGAGAGCGAATTTTGTCAGGTGAACTGAAAGCCGGTTCAGCGCTGCGACAAGCCGCTTTAGCCGAACAAATAGGCGTTAGTCGTATCCCCATCAGGGAAGCATTACTTCAACTCGAAGCCGAAGGTTTGGTGGAATTTGAACCTCATAAAGGCGCTACCGTTGCCTGTATGTCAAAAGCAATGGTGGACGATCTATTTGAACTTCGCGCACTCATCGAATGCGACCTGCTGCGGCGTTCTATCCCACAAATGACCAAGGAAGATTTTGAACTGGCGGCATCCCGATTAGATAACATGGAGCGGGCATGGCAGCGAGAAGATCCGATTGCCACTTGGAGCGATATGAACATGGACTTTCATATGGCTTTATATCGTGCGGCTAACCGGCCTCATGCTATTGATTTGGTTCGTACACTCAACCATAACTCAGGCCGCTATGTTCGCATGAATTTGTTCCTCACTGGCGCCAAGCCACGATCGGAGTTGGAGCATAGGCAACTACTTGAAATGTGTCATAACGGCGAAGCCGATGCGGCATGTGAGTTACTCCGCACTCATATTTTGAGTTCAGCTGAAGAAATTAAAGCGCTGATTAATGTTTAAGTGAGCCTGTGACCCGGTTCAAAAATAGCCTGTTCATTGGCCTGACTAAGCCCCTTTATGGGGCATAGATCACGACCTCATTAGCACTGTTGGCTAATCTTTACGGCTATGGGCAGCAACGTGGCTGCCGCCGATACGGGTTAACATCATGAGTAAGCGTGAAATAGACGCGCTTCTGGACCAGATGCTCCATCAAATGGATCGCATTAGCACGCAGTGGGATGAAAGCGACAACCAAACGCCGATAGATAGCAATACCGGTAGCCACTCTTCGCAATCAACCAAAGACGCTTCCGTGTCGGAGTTTGTGTAGTTAACTCATGTGGCCGCGTATCGGCACAAAAAAGCGAGCATCAGCTCGCTTTTTTAGTATCTAATTCAACCAATAGCCGCGCTATTTCCTCAGCTAACAGCTCGCTAGAGTGACGAACGACTCCACCAGTTTCATCCAGTAAATGCAGCCCACGAACGTCTAAGCGATTTTGTAACAACGCAATATTACCGACATCAACAAAATTAGCGTACTGAGCAGCATAACGTGCCAACGCATCATCACTAGGCTTATCAACGTTGTAGAAAACACCATCCAATTTTGAGCCCATGTAACGCTCCACAGAGTTCACATAGTCTTCGAGTAAGTAACCTTGTGTCTCACCAAATTTGGTCATGATGTTACTCACAAAATACTTTTTGGCCTTGGCAAAGTGCAGTGCCTCGGACAATCCTTCGACGAGTAAGTTTGGGATGATGCTGGTGTATAAATCGCCAGGGCCAAGCAGGATCATGTCAGCATTAATAATGGCGTCGATCACCGGCAGGTGAACGGTGACATCCTCGCCGTGATGCGGCACCAAAAATACCGAAGAGATATTCGCTCGCTCTAAATGACGCGGAACATCAATCGCAGCTTCACCAAAGACCCGCTGGCCATTAGCTAATTCGGCAACCAAGGTCACTTTATCCGTCGTGACGGGCAGAATTGAGCCTCGCACATTGAGGATTTCTGCCAACGCTTGAATACCTTCAGGAAAAGAGCCCGCATATTCACTTAACATCGTCAGTAACATGTTGCCGGCATTGTGGTTTCTTAAACGTTCACTCTTCGAAAATCGCTTCAGTAGCAGCTCATACGCAACATCTCGTAAAGGCGACATGGCCAAAATACACTTCAGTACATCACCGGCGGGCAGTGCGCCTAGTTCACCGCGCAAGATCCCCGTGCTGCCACCTGAGTCGGCCATTGAAACAACCGCAGTCAAATTGGTGTTGGGTAGATCTCGAAGACCTGACAACAAGGTATATTGGCCACTACCACCACCGATGGTGACAATAGATTTAGGTTTTGTGCGCATAAATCGTTAAGCTACCGATGCGAGAAAAGACAGGTGAAACGCTAATTTAGCAAGCCTAGCGGGTCAATCCGGTAACGGTCAAGCTTATAGACAAGCCAGAAGCGCTTTCGCATACTTAGGCCACAAATACGATAACCTGATAGCCAATTCATGGAACACTTTTCCCATACGCTAGCCCGAGCGATTGAACGAAAAGGCGGAGAGCAGCAACTGTTTAGTTTGCTAACCTCGCCCGTACAATCGCATCAGTTGCAAGCGCTCACCGATGCCGATTGCTTAGCGCAGATCACTAAAGTCGTCTTTCAATCCGGTTTTGCTTGGCGAGTGATCGAACACAAATGGGCAGGTTTCGAAAAGGCTTTTTGGCAGTTTGATCCAAACAAACTGGTATTGCTTGACGACAGCCACATCGAACGGCTGATGCAAAACACCGACATCGTGCGCAATGGCCAAAAAATTAAAACTGTTCCGATCAATGCTCAGCTCATGCTCGATATACGTCAGCAACATGGCTCCTTCGGCCAATTCTTAGCCGAGTGGCCAGAACAGGATATCACCGGCCTTTGGTTGTATTTGAAAAAGCATGGCGCTCGATTGGGCGGCAATAGCGCTTCCTTTGTGTTGCGGCGACTCGGTAAAGACACCTTTGTATTAAGCCGAGATGTCACCGCACATCTTATTAATCAGGGAGTGATCGACAAGCCAGCAACGTCCAAAACCGCTTTAAAGCAAGTCCAGCAAGCGTTTAATACTTGGCAGCAACAAGTGTCACTGCCGCTAACCCAACTCAGTCAGATTATTGCCCTTTCCGTTGGCAGCAATGAGCGGCATGCCGAATGAAGGGGATACAACGGCTCGATCAAACGATTACCGAACCTTTATTGGCACAATCGCGAGCTGCAACGCGTCAACGTGCCCATTTAAACCTGCATGATTCCTATCATGATCCGATTCAGCGCTTCCTAATCGCCATGCAACCGGCGAGTTACGTTCGCCCTCATTACCACTCAGAACCTGACAAATGGGAGCTTTTCACCGCAATTAAGGGCACATTTAGCTTTTTCATTTTTAATGATCAAGGCGTTATTCAACAACGAATAGAGTTAAGCGCTGGCGAGTCGTGCTTTGGTTTGCATCTTGAACCGGGTCAATGGCACAGTGTTATTGCAACGAAAATAAATAGTTTATTTTTTGAAGTGAAACGCGGCCCATATTGCGCAGCTCGTGATAAGGTGTTCGCTTTGTGGGCGCCGAGCGAGCAAGATCCTGACGCATCGAGCTATCGGCACTGGTTGCAACAGGCGCAACCAGGCGAGCGTTTTACTCGCTGACCAATGTGGCGTAATGGCCCGAGTTGTTTAGTAGACATTATGTACAATAACCTCGATGAACAGGCTTTGAATGCCGATGACCAACTGGTTACTTCAGATACCATTTTAGAAGAGCTCAACACGCTTCGTTCTCTGGTCCCCGAAGTCGAGTTGCTTTCGGACAAGTATCAAAACCTAAACCGCCTCCAAGAAGCCCTGTTTACCATTGCCGAATTATCCGGCCGCAATTTAGAACTCACAGAATTTTATCGCGGCCTGCACCATATTATTGCCAACCTGCTTTACGCCGAAAATTTTTATATTGGTCTGAAAAATGACAAAGGTGAGCTGCGCATCGCTTATTTAGCTGATCGCTACGACGAGGGAAAACACCTTGCCGTCAGCCACCAACAGCTTGAAATGGGCATGACCGGCTACCTGATGCGACGCCAAGAGCCAGTGCTTGCCTCCCGCGATCAATACCAAGAACTCATTGAGCAAGGCGAGTTGATGCAGCTCGGCTCCTCGCCGTCATATATTCTCGGCGTCCCCATGATGTCAAACGACAACTGCATGGGTGTTGTTGTTGTGCAAAGTTACGACGATGGCAAAGGGTATGACACCCAAGACATGCAGGTGCTTGAATTTGTTGCCCACCATCTAGCACAAAGTATTGAACGCGCTCACTATCGCGATAGCTTAGAAAAGCGCGTATCTCAGCGTACAGGCGAATTAACACGAGCCAATAGCGAGTTGCAAAAAGAAGTGCAGGAGCGACTCCGCTCCGAGCAGTTGCAACGAACATTATTCGATATCAGCGAAATGGCACACGAAGCCGTCAATATGGACGACTTTTATGCCGCACTGCATCAAGTGATTGCCAAGCTGATTATCTGCGAAAACTTTTACGTTGCCATTCTCGATAGCGACGGCGAAACGCTGCTATTTCCGTATCGAGCCGATCAGTTCGATCCAACGCCAAAACCAAGAACACTTGGCCGAGGAATGACTGAATATTTGATGGCCAGAGCGCACGGCCTGTTACTCAAACAGTCGGACATCCAAGCTCTAGAACAAGCCAAGGCAATTGATAAATCAGGAACTCCGGCTCATTCATGGCTAGGGGTGCCACTGAAAGACGGTAACAATGTGATTGGCGTTATCGTACTGCAAAGCTACGATAGTAATCATCAATATAGCCAGTCAGATCTGGAGCTTATTACCTTCGTATCGCGCCATGTGTCTAGCGCCCTGATCCGCAAGCAAGCCCATGAAAAGCTCGAAAACCAAGTACGCCTGCGTACTCGAGAGTTAGAATCTGAAATTACCGAACGGCGCCGGATTGAGCGACAACTCAAACATGACGCCAGCCATGATAGCCTAACGGGTTTGCCCAACCGCATCGTCTTTTTACAACGCTTGCGTGACGCTTTTAATCGTGCCGACAACTATCGTCATTATGACTTTGCCGTCCTGTTTCTTGACTTAGACCGGTTCAAACTGGTTAACGATAGTCTCGGCCACATGTCGGGTGATGAATTACTGAAAAAAGCCTCATCGCGCATTCGTCGCTGCTTACGTGGCCGCGATCTCATCGCCCGCCTCGGTGGTGATGAATTTGCTATTTTGCTCGAACCAATGAAATCAGAAGAAGATGCCATTGGTTTAGCGCAACGCATTAGCACATCGTTTGATCAGCCGTTTTTTGTCAATGGCGAACGTATCTTTACCGGCTCTAGTATTGGTATTGCCTTGGGCAATGATCGCTACGATGAGCCAGAAGAACTGCTACGAGACGCCGATGCCGCCATGTATCGCGCTAAAGCCCAAGGGCGCCGCCGCTACGTGTTGTTCGATGCCAGCATGCATGAGGAAGCCACTCATGCTCTTAAACTTGAGAATGAGCTTCGCATCGCCATTGACCGCAATCAGTTTGAAGTTTATTACCAGCCCATTTTGTGCAGTAAAGAGGGCAAGCCGGCGGCTATTGAAGCCTTGGTACGCTGGCGTCACCCGACTGACGGCTTAGTCATGCCGGGTCGGTTTATTGAATTAGCCACCGAAATTGGCTTTATTAAAGAGATTGATTGGTACGTGCTTAACCGTGCGTGCTACCAGCTTGCAGAGTGGCGTCAGAATCACCCCGAACTTGCAGACTTATCCGTTACGGTAAACTTAGCCAGTCAGCACTTTTCACAATCCAATTTGCCTGAACAAATCGCCAATGTATTAGAAGTGACGGGGTTGCCAGCCAACGCCTTGCGGGTAGAAATTACCGAGCACGCGCTGCTAGATGATCAGGAAATGGTGCAAACCGTGCTCAGTCAGCTCAGCGAACTTGGCGTTCAGTTGTTGATGGATGACTTTGGTACCGGCTACTCATCGCTGTCATACCTGCACCGCTTCCCCATTAACGGGGTGAAGATTGATCGAAGCTTTATTACCAACATGCGTGGCCAAGAAGAGCACATGGCGATTGTCAAAACCGTCAAGGCGCTAGCTGATAATCTCAAACTCAAATTGGTGGCCGAAGGTATTGAAGATCAAGAAACCCAAGATCTTCTGATTGAAATGGGATGCGACTACCTGCAAGGATTTCATATTCAGCGGCCAGTCAATCGCCGCGTGACCTTAGAATGGCTATTGGAAAACAGCCGCGATTAACGCGCCCAATATCATCACCTCTAACGGCTTGTTGAAGTGAAAAAAACGACAATTTTTACCTTTGTCTGGCACCTGCAAACGGTTAACAGATAAGCACTTTTTGTAATTTAATTACATTAAATGAGCTACAACCCCATTTAACCCCATAAAAAGTATTGACTTAAATCAATTCTCTCTGTAAAAATGACCACATACTGAAACTGCATTTCAATTACAACAACCGGAGATAGCTCATGATTGGTATCCAAATCACAGAAGCCGCCCAAGCAAACCTGGTCAACTCATTCTGGCTGCTCGACGAAGCAAATAAACAAGCTCGTTGTGTTTGTACTAAAGCTGATTATTCTGAAGACGAAGTCGTCGATGTTGCCAAGTTAGGTGAATTCGAATATCGCGAAGTTCCTGTCGAAGCGCCTGCTATTCGTGAAGGTGGCCAACACTTGAACGTGAACGTGCTGACTCGTGAAACACTGGAAGACGCCGTAGAAAACCCAGACAAATACCCACAATTGACGATTCGTGTTTCTGGTTATGCAGTGCGTTTTAATTCACTGACTACAGAACAACAACGCGACGTTATTGCGCGTACTTTTACTCAGAGCCTGTAATTCGGTCGCTCTTGAAGTAATAAAAAAGGCTGCAAATTGCAGCCTTTTTTTGTTTTTACAGCCGCTAGGCTTGTTTGTAACAAAATTACAAACTAATGGATGCTCACAAACTGCGAAGCTTGGCTTCTACCAGCGCGAAGTCTGCGGCAATCTCTTCTGATAAATTCTCTTTATCTGCCACATCCGCCAATGCTTTTGGCAAATCGAGTTGTATCGACAAAATCTCTTCAACGCTCTCAATGAACTTTGCTGGGTGCGCCGTACATAAGAACAAGCCATGTTCACCAGGCTGTAATTGTTGCTCTAATACGCGGTAGGCAATCGCTCCATGCGGTTCACAAACATAGCCTTGTTCGTGCATCGCTTTTAGCGTTTCAGCCGTTTGCTCATCGGTCACCCGATCGGAGCTTAACAGATCCCAGCTAAATTCCTCGCGGCGAACCAACTCTTCAACCCGCGGCCAGTTGTTTGGCGCACTCACATCCATTGCATTAGAAATGGTTGGGATCGTTGGGTTTGGTGACCACTCGCCGCCTTCTAAATATCGCGGCACAGTATCATTCACGTTAGTAGCGGCAACGAAACGTTTGATAGGCAAGCCCATGCTGCGAGCTAATAAGCCTGCCGTCAGGTTACCGAAGTTACCACTAGGAACACTAACAACCAGCTGATCGCGCTTTTCTTTTGGCAGTTGCGCAACCGCTTCAAAGTAATAACAGATCTGAGCCATCAGGCGGCTGATATTAATTGAGTTGGCAGAATTCAAACCAACCGTTTTACGTAGCTCTGGTTGATCGAAGGCTTGCTTCACCATCGTCTGACAATCATCAAATGTACCTTCAACGGCAAGCGTATGAATGTTGCCGCCTAAGGTGCAGAACAACTGCTCTTGCAGGTGACTGATTTTACCTTTCGGGTACATCACCAGTACGTTGATATTATCGATATCAGCAAAGGCGTGAGCCACGGCCGCACCGGTGTCACCTGAAGTAGCCGTCAGAATAGTGATCTTTTCACCGTCGGACAGCTCTTTCAGGCATTGCGCCATGAAACGACCGCCGAAGTCTTTAAAGGCCAACGTCGGCCCGTGGAATAACTCTAACGCCGAGACATTGTCATTGACCGGTACCACGGGTGCAGCGAAGTTAAACGCAGACGCAACCATTTCCGCCAACCGAGGCTTAGCAATTTCATCGCCAATAAGCGCCGATAGGATTTCTGTGGAGCGGCTAGCTAAGTCCATATCCAGCAGTGCGTCAATGTCGTCAAAGCGCGGCAAATCTTGTGGGAAAAATAGCCCCTGATTACGCCCCAAGCCGGTACGAACGGCCTCTTCAAAGTTAACCTGTTGTTCAGGTTCTTTAATGTTGTACAACTTCATGGTTGAGTCGTCTCCACTCAGGTCAATTCAGTCACAGCAACATTGTCTACGCCGACTTCGTCAATGCGGCAGACATGGCTGAAACCATCATCATTTTGTAAATAGTGTTTGGCCAAGTATGCATCGCATTGCTTCGCCACATTCAAATCATCACACACTGCGAATAAGGTCGGTCCAGAGCCACTAATGCCAACAGCATAGGCTCCAAGCTTCAACAATGCTTCTCGTGCCGCTTCAAAGCCTGGCAACAGCACTTTACGGTACGGTTCGGCAATGACGTCCACCATCACATTAGCGGCCAAGGTATCGTTGCCAGCATGTAATGCATGAACGAAATTAGCCAACAAGCGACCATGCGCAATGATGTCTGACTTGCTGTAATGATCCGGCAAGATCGCCCGCGCTTGTGCCGTAGAAACGGTAATGCCCGGATAAGCAGAGCACCAATACCAGCTTTGAGGCGCAGGAAGCGTTGCACACAGCGAATCCTCTTGCTCGGTCATCAATTGAATACCGCCAACAAAACAAGGCGCAACGTTGTCATAGTGAATGGAGCCAGAGATCTGACCTTCCAGCTTGCCCATCAATCGCAATTGTTGATCTTCATTCAATGGTGAACCAAAAAACTGATTCAGCGCGGCCACAGCAGCAACAATGCTTGAAGCACTAGAGCCTAAGCCAGAACCAATCGGCAAATTTTTGTGCAAGTGCATGCGCACTGGCGCAACTTGAATGCCCTGCTCCGCTAAGTGCTGTTGCACGCCAAGGTAACAGTCAAACAAGATGTTTTGCTTCGGATCGTCGGGTAATTTGTGAGCGTACCGGCCTGATGCCGTCAGCTCAAACTCACCGCTGGCACTGTCGTCTACTTCCACCACATCGCCGAGTAAAGTGCCGTCAATCGGTTTTAGCGCAGCACCCAACACATCAAATCCAACCCCAAGGTTTCCGATCGAGGCGGGCGCGTATACCGCAACAGTCATCTTAGACCTCCTGTTTCCACGGAAGTGTGCGCAATAAGTCTGCAAACACACCGGCAGCCGTTACTGCTGCGCCGGCACCATAGCCACGAAGTACATATGGAATTGGGTCATAGTAGCGAGAGTGGAATGCCAAGGCGTTCTCACCATCTTTGACGGCAAACAATGGGTGCTCTGAGCCAACGGCTTGAATCGAAACCTTACACTTGCCATCTTCAATGCTACCGGCGTAACGCAGTACTTTGCCTTCGTCTTTTAGTTTGGCTAACCAGTCAGCAAAATAGGCATCTGCTTCTGGTAATCGAGCCATAAACTCGTCAACCGAGCCAGAATCATCAAACCCTGGCGGCATAGCAGGCTCAACCTCAACATCATCCAATTCTAATGTCATGCCCGCTTCACGCGCCAAAATTAACAGCTTACGCGCAACGTCCATACCGGATAAATCATCACGAGGATCAGGCTCAGTGAAGCCATTACCGCGCGCTTGCGCGGTTACTTCAGAGAACGCCATGCCATCATCAAGTTTGCCGAAGATGTACGACAAAGAACCCGACAATATACCTGAGAAGCTTTTCAGCTCATCACCCGCATTAAGCAGTGACTGCAAGTTATCGATGACCGGTAAGCCAGCACCAACGTTGGTGTCATATAGGAACTGGCGGCGCTTGCGCAGCGCAGTTTCACGCAACGCTTTGTAGTATTCGTACGACTCGGTATTGGCTTTTTTGTTCGGCGTAACAATGTGGAAGCCCGCGCTGAGGAAATCTAAGTATTGTTTTGCCATCCAATCTGACGACGTATTGTCCACCAGCACTGGATTGATATGAGAATGCAAGCGCGCAAAATCACTCACGACTTCTAGAGAGAATTGCTGTTTGCACTGGGCTAGCTCAGCTTCCTTAAATTGTGCGAGGTCGATGCCGTTAGCCGCAAGCTCCATACCTTTGGAGTTGGCAATGCCACATACCCGCAAATCAATATGTTGTTGTTTTAGTGCTTGCTGCTGACGCTTGATTTGGTCCAGCAATTCACCACCAACCACACCAACGCCGACGATAAACGCATCAATACGTTGCATGTGACTGAAGAAAGCGGCGTGACAGGCTCCAATGGCGTAGCGCACTCGATGTTCTGGCACAACAGCCGAGACCGAGCGCTCTGACGAACCTTGCGCAATAGCCACCACATTCACATCAGCCTGTGCCAATGCTTGGAAGAAGCGTGCTGACACGCCCTGATTTTCGCGCATGCCGTCACCTACTAAGGTGACAATCGACAATTGGCTCAAGACTTCGATTGGATCAAGCAGTTGGTTGGCTAGCTCGAGCTCAAACTCTTCGGTCAACGCGAGGCGAGCGGCGTTAGCGTCTTTGCTGCTTAAACAGAAGCTGATGGAATATTCACTGCTCGATTGAGTAATCAACGCAACAGAAATGCCAGCCCGCGAAATACATTCGAAGATCCGCGATGCCATCCCCACCATGCCTTTCATACCAGGGCCCGACACGCTCATCATACTCATGCCTTCGAGCGAGCTAATGCCTTTCACTGCATCTTTGGTATTGGTGTTACCCGACACTAAGGTGCCAGCGCCATCAGGGTTGAAACTGTTTTTGATTAAACAAGGAATATGGAATTGAGCAATTGGCGATACCGTTTTGGGGTGCAAGACCTTAGCGCCAAAGTAAGACAGCTCCATGGCTTCTTTGTAACTCAGCTCATCCACTAAATGGGCGTCTTCAACCAATCGCGGATCGCAATTGTAAACACCATCAACATCCGTCCAGATCTCACAACATTCCGCATCTAAGCAAGCGGCTAAAACGGCTGCTGAGTAGTCTGAGCCATTGCGGCCTAAGGTGACAATTTCGCCTTGCTCGTTGCCTGCGGTAAAGCCAGGCATAAGCTGAATGTGATCGGCACTTAGCTGCAACGCGGCAAAACGTGGTTTACTGGCGGAAATGTCCACCAGCGATTCTAGGTAATCACCGTAGCCCGCAAATAACGCGACAGGATCAAGCACATTGGTGTGGTGGCCTCGGGCATCCAACAACGCAGACATCAGGGCGATATTAATTCGCTCACCTTTGACCAACAAACGCGCTTGAATATCAGCTGGGCATTGGCGCAGCAAAGTGACGCCGTGCAACAACTGACGCAAGTCGGCCATCTCGACATCGAGCAGTTCGCTTAAACGGACATCGTCGAGGCTCGGATAGTCACCTTTAAGGCTCGCTATCATATTGCGGAAAGTGTTCTCAATGTTAGATACCGCCGGAATGGCATCTACACCGTTAACTGTTTTTTCAATGGCACTAACTAGGCTGTTGGTGACGCCACCTGGCGCCGATAAAACAACCGCAATACGTCCAGCGGACGCTTTGTTAATGATGATGCTGGCGGCTCTGTTAAAGCGTGCTGCATCGGCCAGTGATGAGCCTCCAAACTTCAGTACTCGCATCCTTTGACCTCGTTCTCTTTTGCTCGAAATGTGTGCCCTAAATACGAAAAAACCCGGACCTTTTTGGTTCCGGGCTAAGTTACTAACGAAAAGACGTACGACCTCAGCCCAGCAACCTCTCGGTGCGGGTAATAATGGTCATGGTAATTTCAAACGCGGAGCGGTTGAAATGATTCATCGTCAATTACTCTTCTTCGTTTAGTAAAAATGAGGTGCCTATCTTCGAGGTTTAGCAGGGCAAAAGTCAACTGATTTTTACACCGAGAATCGAGGTATTTAATCATCATCTATTGACAAATTGACCTGATGCAAGTTCTGGCCAATCCTCAAGCTTCACTTGGCTCCTTGGTCTTACCTTCATCAGCCACGCTAAGTAAATCTCTGAACACATCCGTCTAAGTTGAGCAGAACGACTTTTCGCACCCCTTTACCATTTAGCCCAACGATAAGCATAAACATGCCTCTCAATTGGCCGAAAGATTGCCATTTATGTACCAAGACTATTGCTCGGCTAGCTACTTTCTCGTTACATTTACAGCCATGTTTTTGTGCATTGGATGCAAGCGATAACATGGGTCAACTGTTCCCTACTCTCTATTTTTCTTTCGACGGTTTTCAGCGTCGCCAGCTGAAGCAAGATTTGCTGCGCGCTTTTAATCAATCTCGCTTGAGTGATTTGGGCTTTAAAGTTCAATTTTCACCCCGAACAGTTGTCGACTTCGGTGTTCCAGATGGCCTAACCGTGACACAACAATGTCAGCAAGCAAGCGTGTTTGTGGCGCTGTTGGAAGCGCAGCCGGGCCACGGCTCGCGTCAAAACATGCTCAACACTGAACTGAGTTATGCCTTGCCAGAAGTGGGTACCCAAGTGGTATTGATTAGCGAAGCTGAGCAACCCGACTTGCCCGCTCAGTTGGCTCGTCAACTGGAGCAACAGTCGATTGCCATTAGCCCTCTCGCCAGCGACGACTTGCCACAGCGAGTTTTCCGTCATTTAGAGCAACATCTGCTGGGAGAACAATCGCCACAACAACTCACGATTCTAACGAGCGATTACAGTATTGATGGCGCTACATTGGACATCAACGAGCAAGCGCTTCAACAACGCCGAGATGGTAACTTATTGGCGCAACTGTACGGACAAGCCCCCGAGCCCGCCAATGGCAGCCCTGCTTTGGCCGATCTACAACAACATCGCCACTGGGGCATGGCCAACCTGCAGCTCGACAATCCAAAAGGTGCAATGGCCAACATTGAGCAATGTTTGGCGCTCAATGATAGTGACTTGATGGCCAACTATTGGCGTTGCCGTTTACTCGCGCAGGACGCAGAAAAAGAATCCGATTGTCATGAGCTGATCCGCCGTGCACAACTCATTCTTAAACATTTGCAACACCAACAAGAAACTCAGCCAGAGCTAACTGCACAGTGCTATTACTTTCAGTCGCTTGGTTACGCCGGTTTGAAGCGTTACGACGAATCCCTGAGTGCAATTACTGAAAGCCTCCCGTTCCAGCACAGCACAGCTTGGCAACACCAAACCGCCTTACGGGCGTTGCAGCTGCTGTCGCAACAAGATGCCTTACCTGAGCGCTTAGACCCTGCGTTGTTAGCAGCCAAAACGTGTTTTCTTACCATGCTTAGCGACAGCCTCGAAGGCTTTCAGCTCGCCTTTCGGCAGTTGTTGCTGAAAACTCCAAAAGAAAAATTGGAAGTTGTGGTTCTTGGTGTCAAACAGGTAGTCATAGGCTCGCTTAAGCAAATTAAGCAACATGAACAAGCGCTGATCGATCATTGCGCTGATTGCGATTTGTTAGTACCAACTCAGCTAGACCAAGAACAAGTCAATGACGCTATGGGCAAATCCATCTGGAACCTGCTCGCCATTGGCCATGATAGCGTCATCCAACAAGTCACCTTATTGCAGCTGTTGGCGAAACAACTCAATGACGATCAAGCTAAAGCCGAGGCGCTTGAAGCTGACGCTGAAGAGCAAGCACAGCAACAACAACGTTTGACTCAAGATTTGGCCAAGCAACAACATAAATATCAGGATATTTGCAGCGCCAAAAAATTAAGCCTCATCGGCAGCGTGGTTGCAGGTGCACTGTCAGCCCTGCTCATTAGTGGTTTCTGGTGGTTGCCGTTAACGCCTTTGGTCATTTCTATTTTACTCGCAGGCGCTGGTGCTGCGCTTGTCCTGCTATTGGTACTGCTAAGCCGCCAAAATACTATGGTTGGCCATATCCAACAGCGCTGCCGGGAGCTGGATAGCTTTTATGCTCTCGATGATGACGAACTACCTGAACCTCGTGCAATGGAAGGCTGGTTTGATCGCCTCATTATTCGCCGCGACAAACGCGCCGAGCGTCAGCAACAGTTACTCACAAAAGCCGGCCAAGTGCGCGAGCAGCTCGCGCCGCGGTTACAACAATTTGTTGCAATGCAATACACCTTTGGTGAAGCCGTACTGAAACAACTCGATGGTGCCTTTGTGTCGGTGCGGTTCAACGGAAAAGCTCCATCTTACCAGCGAGTTTCCGGCATGGAGCAACAACAGTTACCCACGGCGCTCGCCGAACAATTGCCAGAGCAGCAGTGCCCGAATTACTATTTACAACGACATCCTCAGCATGGTGAGCAAGCTGATTTATCCGACATCTATTTTGCAGACCCAATCGATTCGACACGCCTCCGTCAACTCAATGTGGTGCAAACAGCCGCTAATACTGAGGTCATCACCACCCTTGTACGCGCGCCTGTCATGACCAGTGAAGAGCCTTTGGCCTTGCACAAGTGGTTAGTACAAACCGGTGAACAAGTCGCGCCGGAGCAAGCCATTGCCGAATTACAAAATGCCGACATTTCAATTCCATTGGTGGCTCCAACCGCTGGTGTTGTGACCAAACAATTGGTGGATGAGGGCCATGATCTTTCGCCCGATCAAGCCGTATTAGAACTGCAAACAGACTAACGGTTGATATTGATGACAAATTCTCCACAAGCCGAACACCCAACGACAATGATTCTGGCGGCCCACGGTAGCCGCCTGCAATCCTCAAACGATGA
This sequence comes from Neiella holothuriorum, assembly GCF_019457915.1. Taxonomy (GTDB): domain Bacteria; phylum Pseudomonadota; class Gammaproteobacteria; order Enterobacterales; family Neiellaceae; genus Neiella; species Neiella holothuriorum. The sequence continues at coordinate 29,822 of NZ_JAHZSS010000018.1, read as the reverse complement.
AGTGGCCCAGCTCGCCACTAAACTAGCTGCCCAGTTTGAGGCTCAATTCGATTCGGTTCGAGCCGCTTTCCTTGAACTCGCAGAGCCTTCTATTGAAGACAGCATCGCCAAAGCGATTGCCGACGGTTGTCACCAGATAACTGTCGTGCCCTATTTTCTGGCCGCAGGTCGCCATGTTCGCGAAGATGTGCCGGCCATTGTTGCCGAAGCTCAGCGGCTGAATCCTCAAATTACCATTCAGCTGACCGAGCACCTAGGCATCAGCCCCGGCTTAGTCGATGCCATTCATGGCCTGTTACCGTCTACCAATAACGGAAACAACGGATGAGCGCCGTACTTAACGAATTGCTCGCACTATTAAGCCTTGAGACCATCGAGCAAGGAATTTACCGTGGCCAAAGTCAGGATCTAGGTTTTCCACAAGTATTTGGCGGCCAGGTGATCGGCCAAGCGCTGTCAGCCGCTAAGCAAACCATTGATGTTGATCGCTCGATTCACTCATTTCACAGCTATTTTTTGCGACCGGGCGATGCCCGAAAGCCCATTGTTTATGAAGTGGAAGTGATCCGCGATGGTCGCAGTTTTTCCACTCGGCGGGTAAGTGCAAAGCAAAATGGCGAAGTCATATTTTATTTGACGGGTTCATTTCAGATTGCCGAGCCCGGTCATGATCATCAAGCACAAATGCCCGATGTTCCCGGCCCAGACGGGCTGATGTCGGAGCTTGAGTTTGCTCGCTCCCATGCGGATCAAATTCCTGCAGCCATTCGTGACGTATTCACGTGTGAAACACCTATCGAAATGCGACCGGTGACGGCGTACAACCCATTAGCCCCAAAACCAACCAAACCACAACGGTTAACTTGGTTTCGCGCCAATGGGCAATTGCCCGATGATCCCCGAGTGCATCGCTACCTGCTAGCCTATGCATCGGATTTTAATTTTCTGCCAACCGCTGGCCAGCCCCATGGGTTATCGTTATTCGATCGTCGCATTAAAATGGCCACCATCGATCATTCCATGTGGTTCCACCGGCCGTTTCGCGCCGATCAATGGTTGCTCTATGCAGTCAATAGCACCAGCGCTTCAGGTGCGCGAGGCTACGTACAGGGGCAGTTTTTCAATCAACAGGGCCAGCTAGTGGCCTCTACCGCCCAAGAAGGGCTGTTGCGTGACACTCAAATGGCCGGTTCATCAACCGATAGCTGATCAAGTTGAGGGGCAATATTGCCCGGCTGATACAGCCGTAAGCAATAGTCATCTAGCGACTCTAATCGGGGCATGGACAAGCACAACCGCTGCTCTAGCGGTCGCTTGACGACATCTACAGGTTGCCCAATAACGCTAACCTGAGCTTCTACAGGCTGGCCTGTGCCAACCGCTCGGATCCAATGAACCGCTAAACTGTAAAACGCTTCGGCTTTTGTTGCAGCCCGCACCAATGCAGTCAGTTGCTCGTATTTTTCTTGTAGCAATGCCGAGCCAATAAGATTTCTATCACGCCAGTTGTCAGCCTGATTCGGCCATTGCTTTGCCGCTTGCACCACCGGCTCTAAGCCATAATCACCAGCCATTAATGCCAGCGCATGATGATAGCTTTCGGCCAGCTTATTGACCGTGTCCTGATGTTGCCAAGTGACTTGCTGGGTTAAGGGCGAAAGCTCTATTTGCCAATCCAATGAGTGGCTAACACCGTCAGTGTCTATCTGTTCAAAGACATGGGCAGCAATTGCAAAGTCGCGATTTAACACTGGTGTTAGTGACGCCATCAGCTGCGGGTGTTCAGCGAACACCGTCATTTGCTCTGCAACCACAACAGCCAGCTCCGGTCGTTGCTGTAACAGCACAACCAGCCAACCTAATTCCACGCGTAAAGCCCGCTGCAACAACGATTGATACAAACGAATATTGGTGGTTCGAATGTGACGCAGTAGATCGGTTAGGTGACTATTTAGCTGATTAAAAGCTTGCTCCGGTTGCCCTTCTGACAAGCGCAACATGACTGCCGCTAAGTTCAATTCAAGGGCCGACGATAACTGAGCTTTTGGAAACGGAGTATCGTCAAGAGGTTGGTCGAGAGGCCCAAGCGGCGCCTCAGCTGCGAGCAACTGCTCTAGCCGAACAAGCCAAGCTTGCTGCTCACTGACAATCGTTTCAATCCGCTCCATGCTTTGTTCAACCGTGGGCCAGCATTCCACCATGGAGATATAGCAAGGGAGACCAAAACGCCAGTTAGATGGCTCTGCGATGATTAATTCATCGCTCTCTTCGTGGGTAGAGCTGCGCCAGCGTTGTTCACCATAGGCTTGATTGGAGGCGTCAATTGGCGCATCAAATCCCAGCATCATGTAGAAACTACCGTTAACCGATTGCGTCTTATTTAGCTGTTCAGTTTGGTTTAACCAACGTTGGCCGATAACCGTCAATGATGGTTGGGTTAGCAAACTAACGCCGACGATAGCCCAAATCAACGCAACGACAAGGGCGCACCAAAGCAGAGTTTTAAATCGCGACGGACGAGAAACGGTTTGCGGCATGGTCATTCCGTGTAAGCCTTTTGATTTCGGTACAATTGCAATCTACTGCGATAATCCGAGAGTACGTCTTCACCTAAGCCACCCTCTTTGAGCAGCATGGTGATTGCTTTTTGTTGCACCTTCGCGGCGCCATCAAATTCGCCTAATGCGGCTGTCACCGCTGCGAGTGTATCCATCGTCATTGCGTCCAGCGGACCTAATTGCTGACGTTTTTCCATGTACTGCTTCGCTTGTTGCGGATCGCGTAACGATTGCAATTTGCTCGTTGATAAAAACCAAGCCATGTCATTGAGCATGGTGGGATCCGTTTGGTCGAGACTTTGCGTCAACAATTCAATACCAAGATAAGGATCATGGCCGGCCGCACCGCCTTGTAAGTAGGCATAACCCAACTGACGTACGCAGGGTAAGTAGCCACCGTTCGCACACTTGGAATACCACTCTAGCGCTTGTAAGGGCTGAGATTTATCGAGCAACGACTCTGCGAAATCAAACTGAGCGACCCAATCGGATTCGCCCGGAAGATCGAGTTCGGTAAGGTTGTTTGCGGGCTGTTCTGCTGATGGCTTCAGTGCTTGTAACCGTTGCAGTACCAAAAGGTCGCTACCACAGCCTGTTAACAGCAGAGGCGCCACTAAAGGAAGTAGTAGCCAGGGCTTCATCATTGTTTATCGCTCGCCGGCTTGGTTGCCACTACATCTGGGTTGCTACATGCACTACAAGCATTGCCGAATGATTGCACCTCGCCATTTGAAAGCAAGCCATCGGTTGGTTCGTATTGCATGGTACAGATTTCTGGCCGTACTTCTGGACATGCCGCATATCCCGCTGGCAAGGCTTGCTCAGGCACTGAACTTTGGCAGCCTATAAGGTAAAAAATAGTCATGAACATGAATAATTTATCTGCTTTTGGGAGACTCATAGACACTTCCTTTTCAATGGGTTCGAAGGCTTGCGATCGCAGTTACCTCAAATTTATCATAGTTGGCGATCAAGCCTGAGGCCGTTGCGCGTGCGCTGAACCACCGTCATCTAAGTCGATCGACAAGCGACCCAACTCAGGTTTACCGTAAAAATAACCTTGCGCAAACTGCACTCCAATTTGCTCTAACCGTTTAGCAACTTGTTCATTTTCTACAAATTCGGCGACCAGCTGAAAGCCTCGCAAATTGGAAATGTTCACCAAAAACTCCAACAACGGCACCACAGCGTCATCAGTATTAAGCTTACGAATGAAGCAGCCGTCAACTTTAACGTAGTCAAACGGCAAACTGAGCAAATTGTTTACCGAAGAATAGCCCACACCAAAGTCATCAAGCGCGACCTGACAGCCAAGCGCTTGCAAGCGCTCGATATTCTTCTGCGTCAAATTGATATTTTCTAATGCCGCACTTTCGGTGATTTCAATCACCAGATCAGGGCCGCAGCCGCTGAACTCTATTCGCTGCAGTAACGTTTCGGTTAGCTGCGCATCCGACATCGACATGCCGGAAATGTTAACTGCGAGACGATGTTTTTGACCATTGCGGCGCAATTGCATCAGCAGCGTTAAAACTTGATTCAACACCCATTTGTCTAATACGCCAACATCACGCTGGCGCTCAGCAGCCTGAATGAGCGGGTAAGCAGAGACATAATTACCAATCTCATCTTCGATCCGCAACAGCACTTCATAGTGCGATAACTGGCCATCGGACACTTGCACAATGGGTTGGTAAGCCAGCGCCAAACGTTGATCACGAATCGCAGAATGAACCCGCGAGTACATGAAACGCTGTTTGAGTAAGTAGCCTTCAAGATCCGGGTCACGGAGTGAAGCAAACCGGCCTTTGCCTTGAGATTTGGAGTAATTGAGCGCGATATCAGCACGAGTCATCAACACATCGGGCTCATCACCATGCTCTGGCGCAACCACCACGCCAATCGACAAACTCAAACGGTGGAGCATTTTATCGCCAGCGAGCATGATTTGGCGACTCGACTCCAATAGCTTCCCAGCCATCTGTTCGCCTTGCTCCAAACTTGCACTTGGCATCCATACCGCAAATTCATCGCCAGCAATTCGAGCTGCGCGAAATGGTAGATGCACATGTTCGGCCAAAATAGACGCAAGCTTCATCAGCATATCGTTGCCTAGTTGATGACCACTGGCGTCGTTGATTTCTTTAAAGTCGTCGATATCGATCAACAGCAATGCTGACGTGTCGGCGTCACGAATCGTTTCTTTGAGCAGCTGGTAAAAACTTTCTCGATTCGCTAATCCAGTCATGCCATCGTGGTGCGATAACCAATCTTTGTCGTTGCTGATACGCGCCAACGTCACCCGTGTCGCTTCATCTTGCAGACCATACATGGCTAACTTGCGCACAAATGGCTGGGCAAGTTTAGGCGCTTGTTGCATGGCGGGAACCAGTTGTTTCTGCAAACGACTAAATTTGCCCGCTTCGATATCCGAAATGATGTGGCCGAGTTGCTGAAATAAACCTTGCCAACGTAACTGCCGCTGCCACTGAAAATATGGCAATAAAATCAGTCCCAGTAAGGCCAGTAGCAATAATCCCAGCAAAACATACCAATGAGCGGCCACTTCAGTGCCTTGCAATGGCCGCCCCGTCAGCAACATGGGCCAATCCGGCAACACCCTATCGGAAGCGTTAAACCAGTCCTGCTGGTGCTGACTGGCGAAATAAACACCTATATCTTGCTCAACCGAGCTGGTCTCTGAGTTTGGTAATGACGTTAGGACTGAATTAGCCAGCTGCAGTTGGTAACCAAGCTTTTGCTCGTATGATTGCAACCAACTGTCGAGATCAACCACCACCACTAACTCATCGCCGTTTCGACTGGCTTTTAACAACAGCTGGCATGAAGGCTGACACAACCAATGCACCGGCTCTAATTTACGTGGAAGACGCTCGGCTGCGCCCAACGGCGTGGTGGCAACCCAGGCTTTGCCACGGACTCGGTATATGAATTCTTGGAATTGCAATGGTGACGATGGCGCAATACGCCCAGCCAAGTCGGTTAACATGGCCGCGTTAATGCGATCATCAGCTTGTTGGAATTGGCCTGATAGGTGGTTGTGTGTGAACTGGATGTCACGTGCCAGTAACTCGCTAATTAAGTCGAGTTGTTGCACGGTTTTGTCCCCACGCGACTGGTTCCCCGGAACCGTCAACGCAACAACATATGCCAGCGCAATAGTCAGCGCTAACATAGTCGCAAGCCAAGCCAGTTTCAGCGATCGCATCATGATCGACTTCGGCTTTGCGACAGTCGGTTCAGTAGCAATTGATGACTACTCTGAACGCCACTCAAGTTATTCACACCTAAACTCTCATCCTTCTAACCATTGATTTTGTCAAACGCCCTTTCATTCACCACGGTAGAACTGTGGTAGCTCAGCAGCAACTGTTCAAGCGAAATGGGCGAACAGAACAAGTGGCCTTGCAGCGCATGCTGGCCGAATTGCTGCACGATCTCAAGCTGAGTTTCAGTCTCAACGCCTTCAATCGTCACGTTCAAGTTCAGTGCTTCAGCAGCCCGAATCAAACTTTCCATTAAAATTCTTACAGTTGGCTTTTCAACTTCATCAGTAAAACTACGGTCAACCTTCAAAGTATTAATCGGGAATGAACTCAATTGCTTAATAGAGGTATAGCCGGTACCAAAATCATCAATCGCCAACGAAATGCCAAAGTCAGCCCATTCCTGCATGACCTTGTTGGATATTTCGGTCCATTCCAGCTGGAATGTCTCGGTGATCTCCAACTCAATATTTTTCAGGTATGGTTGGTGCTGTTTCAGCAACGGCCGCAAGAAGTCAGAAAACTGATGATCTTTCAGCTCAGCTGCCGAGACATTGATACAAAGTTTAAAGCTTTCACCAAATTTAGCTTCCAACTCCGGCAACACACTTAATGCTTTTTCAACCACCCAATGATCGATGGCGCGGTAAACGCCGCACGCTTCTGCGATTGGAATAAAGTCGGAGGGCTCAACCGCTCCCAATGCTGGTGAGTTCCAACGCAGTAACACTTCGGCACCCACCACCCGACTTAAATCTACGCCACTGAATACTGGCATAAATGCCAGTGTTAATTCTTCTGACAAGTTCGCGTTTCGCAACGATTCTTCAATTTCTTTACGGCGTTGTAAGCGCTGTGCCATTTGTTGCGAAAACAGGCGATATTGATTCTTGCCGTGTTGCTTTGCCTGATACATGGCCGCATCAGCATTGGACAGCAAAGCCCCTGCATGGGCAGCATCTTGTGGGTACTGAGCAATACCAATACTGGCTCGAACAGGCAGTAACAACTGACCTAACTCAAAGCCACTGCTGAACAATTCGATGATATCAGTTGCCAATTGTTCGCCTTGCTCACGACCATCATTCGCCAAAATCAAAATGGCGAATTCATCACCCGCCAACCGAGCCAGCTGAATAGTACTAGGCAGTTGCAAGTCTTGCCGATACTGAATCGCGATATTTGATAACTGGTGGGCAAAATGAATTAACAGCTCATCGCCCACTTTGTGGCCAAAACTGTCATTCACAAACTTGAAATTGTCCAAATCGATAAACAGTAAGCAGGCCGTCTGTTCGCGTTCTCGGCAAAACTCAATGCCTTGATTCACTTGTTCGGTAAAGGCTAAACGATTAGGAAGCCCCGTAAGGCTATCGGTCAGAGCCAGATTGTGGCTTTCCTCATGAGCCATTTTAAGTTTGCGGTAGAGCTTTAAAAAAGCGCGCTTGAGGGAATAGAGCTCGCGTACATCAGAATTACGATTAGGCCGAATGGCATCAAGCTCGTTGCTCTTAATCGCCGACTCCAAATCTTGAATCGGCCGAACTAACGTTAATCGGATCAGCAACGCCATGAGCAATAAGGTTAATAACATCACCGTGGCGAACAGAATAGAAACCTGTCGGAGCACACGCATGGTTTCATCGTTGAGTAGCGACGAAGGCAGCAACAAATTAACTGTATGACCTTCCAATACTGGTTGGCTAAGCAAAATCCCCTGCTCTTCTTTGGCGAGCTTGGGCGAGCGATTGAATGAAATGGCACCTTTACCATAGCGCGCCATCACTTTAGCCATGCTGTCATTTAACGCAAAGCCCGATAGAACCTGTGCAATCACCACACTATCAGCGAGTTGCGACGGCAGTGGTTGATGAAGCGACAGCGGTTCAACTCGAGTCATCAAGGCCATGCGGTATTCATTACCGGTATTGTAAATCAACACATCTCGGGTCAACTGGGAATCAGCAAACCGTTTAAACAGCATCCGCTCTTCGGTCAAATGATCAGCAAATGGATCGAGCGAGGTTTCCACCATCACGGTCGAATTATGAAAGCGATCTAACACCACCAGTGAGTAATACAAATCGGCTTGGTTCGCCAACGTTGCAATGAGCTGTTCACTGGTGCGGCGGCTCGCCAAGGACCACAACTCTTCGCCGCTTTGCTGTAAAAATGACACGAACGCGGGCGACTGCAATAGCGCTTGCTCCACCCCCATCAAATGATCGCGCGACAATTGAATACTGGCATGAACATTCGCCAATGCGAATTCAGCTCGCGCTCGCTCGAGCTTTTGAATGGCATCGGTTCGCTGTTGATAAAACAAGTACGCAATACCGATAAAAGCCACTGCGAGAGGCGGAATTAGGGCGAACAGTGCGCGTCTATTGAGAGGCATGGATTTTCTCCAACGCACTTAAAATTCGGCTTCGTAAATTGATGGCCTTGATGCTCATTGGCGCATAAAGCTGCATGCGAGCTCGTTGATGTGGGGGTAAATACACTAACGGGTCAGTTCGGTATTCTTTCGACGTAAGCGGAAGTGCGGCTAAATTCGGACTTGCCGTATAGGTATATTCAGCGTTTTTTGCGGCATTTTCAGGTAAATGCAGAAAATTTAAAAAGCGCATCGCCTGTTCAGTATTAGAGGAGTCTTCCATAACAGCAAAGCAATCGATCCATAACAAGCTTCCTTCCGAAGGTAAAAGGTATTGCCAATGGTCATTTCCTGTCAGCTCATTCAATACTTTTTGATCGCCGGAATACGCCAACGCGACATAAATTTCGTCGAAGCTGGGATCGCTTTGCGCAGCTGTAATGATGTATTCCAGTGACAACACATTCGGCAACCACAGCTTGGTCACCTCAAATGCCTCGCGCAAATGAAGCGGGTTGCTCGTGCTAATGGGGTAATTCAAACTGATCAACGCAGGGATAATACTATCGAACAGATCGACATGCCCGCCCAGATGCCCCCGAAGGTAGGCCGGAGGACTTAAAAATTTAGCCCAACTCGCAATATCCTGTGGCTTTACTTTATCTGCTCGATAAACCAAACCAAGGGTGCCCCAAGAATAAGCAACGCCATGCAAATCATGGCCACCACAGGTCTGATGAAGTTGAGGATCGAGATGCTGCAGGTTTGGTAGCTGAGCCGCATCGAGCTGAGCCAACCGTTCTTGGTCAGCATACAAGTTTAATTGCTGCGAGTTCATTAATGCGATGTCGAAGTATTGTCCGGCTTGCGACGACAAAATTTGCTCTCGCATTTCATCGGAATCAAAAAAAGACAGCCGCAATTGAATACCCGTCTGCGCTTCAAAGTCGGCGACTACTTCCGGTGAGATATATTCTTCCCAAGTCAGAATGCTAAGCGTCTGACTCGCGCCATGGGCAGTAGCGGTCACGCTCAACAACCATGTCAACACGATGACGAGGGTAATTCTTATTGGCAAGCTTACGCCGGTCATAAAGCCACTCCTTTTGGCTTGGACATTCAAGGGTGAAGCTATCTTAGAAATCACGGTTTTAGCATGCCATTTTTAACGCCAAAGGTAACGGCAAATAAACACAGATTTAACAAAAAACATGGTCTCCAACTTATTGAGGATTAAAAATCTTGCGCGATGAACCAGCACCCGCCAAGCAAGCGGTACCGGTTACTTCATAAACCAGCTCACAGAACCACACCTCAAGCGCTTGAAAGGGTCATCAATGTGCTACGTTTCGACAGTCGGTAGGCTAGCCGACGATTCAGGATTGTTGGGCTCCACTGTGTTTATAGCGCAAGACTCAACAACCACTAAAACACCAATACTCAACAACATAAAAAACGAGACCCACCATGCAAATTTTCCGCTTGCTAGGGCTATTCCTCACATTTGCTGCCATGTCCGCCTGTTCCGGTTTGCATCCGTCAGATGTGCTCTATTTAAAAGGCTCCATGAACAACTGGAACACCAATGATCCGCTGATACTCGATAACGGTGTCCATCAAATTGATATCACATTGGCAAAAGGCCAGCACCAATTTCAAATCGCCAACAGTGACAATCAATGTGGCAGTCGATTTGGTGCGGTGACCAAAGACCGCTTAAAACTGAATCGTGATTACACGACCAATGCGTGCGCAGATGAAGCCGCCTTTGAACTGAAAGTATTTCGTCAAGCGTCCTACCGTATTGCGCTGGACACCACGCAAACGCCAGCGCAATTGCGCATCAGTCTAACGCCTAAAGCAACCTTACCCATCGCGGCCGCTAAACCTCAGGTTTGCCCCTCATGGGATGGCTCTGCTGTCACCATCGATGTCAGCCAAGCGTTTACGGATGGAGAGACGGTTCGAGATTTCTATTCCGGTCAGTTGGCTGCGGTGCAACATGGCAAATTGACTATGACCCCCGCCCCTAACAGCGACGGCTTACTCTTACTGGAAAAAGCCGATCACCAAGCAAGCGCTTTTAGTTGGGATAATGCCTCGGTCTACTTTGTTATGACGGATCGTTTTTATAACGGCGATGCGAGCAATGACAATAGCTACGGCCGAATGAGCGATGGCGAAAAGGAAATCGGCACCTTCCACGGTGGTGACTTAAAAGGGCTAACGGAAAAACTCGATTACATTGCAGATCTTGGCATGACCGCCATTTGGATCACTGCGCCGTATGAGCAGATTCATGGTTGGGTTGGCGGCGGTAATAGCGGTGACTTTAAACACTATGCATACCACGGCTACTACGCACTTGATTTTACCAAGCTCGACGCCAACATGGGCACTGAAGATGACTTACGCACCTTTGTTGATTCTGCCCATCAACGCGGTATTCGGGTTATTTTTGACGTGGTGATGAATCACACTGGTTACGCCACCTTGGCTGACATGCAGCAGTATGATTTTGGCGGTTTTTACGACAAAAACCAAAGCGTTTCAACATTGCTTGGCACCGACAATTGGACCGATTGGCAACCCAAGTCTCACCAAAGTTGGCATGACTTCAACCATACCGTTGACTTCACGCATAGCAACTGGATGAACTGGTGGGGTAAGCAGTGGATCCGTACCGACATCGCGGACTATGACAACCCTGGTTACGATGAACGCACCAAATCGCTCGCGTACTTACCTGATTTCAAAACAGAATCGACCGAAATTGTTGATCTACCGGTGTTCTTTCGCAACAAGCCCGATACCAACGCCGTTAGTATTGAAGGCTATACCGTTCGAGATTACCTCGTTCACTGGTTAACCGATTGGGTAGAAGAGTACGGCATTGATGGTTTCCGCATTGATACCGCCAAGCACGTCGAATTAGAGGCTTGGCAAGCACTCAAAGAACAAGCAACACAGGCATTGGCCAACTGGAAACAAGCCAACCCAGAAAAGGCTTTAGACGATGCACCTTTTTGGATGACCGGTGAAGTATGGGCTCACGGCATCACGCGCAGCAACTACTTTGACGCCGGGTTTGATTCTGTTATCAACTTCGATTTCCAGAACGAAGAAGCAACCAAAGCCATGGCTTGCTTGGCTGACGCTGACACCCTATTCAGTCAATACGCCAAAGCCATCAACCAAGACCCAAGCTTTAACGTACTGAGTTACATTTCTTCGCACGATACTAAGTTGTTCTTTGGTAGCCACAGCAAGACCTTGCGACAACAGCAAGCGATTGCGGCTCCGCTACTGTTATTGCCGGGCGCGGTGCAAGTCTATTACGGCGACGAAAGTGCCCGTGAGTTTGGCCCTACCGGTAGCGATCCACACCAAGGTACTCGCTCTGACATGAATTGGAATCAGATGACGGGAAAACGTGCCGAGCTATTGGCCCATTGGCAAAAAATCGCTCAATTCCGCAAGCGCCATGAGGCCATTGGTGCCGGTAGCCACCAGAAAATTAGTGATGCCCCTTATGCCTTCAAGCGCACTAAGGGAGACGATACCGCCGTGGTTGTTTGGGCTGGGAAAAACTAACCCGCCACAACGATCAATCTAACCATTAATAAACTCACCATAAAGAAAGGAGCGAAAGCTCCTTTCTTTTTTGCCCCAACGTGTCGCCTACTAATTGAATTTTCGACAATAAAGGAAAAATCACTCCAATGGGCTAACCTTACTAAACTCAACTAATTCTCTTCACTATTGATAGGTGAGGTTAGGATGCCATCTTACTTTCGTAGGCTGCTAATCATTGTCTTAAGCTGTTTACAACTCGCTGCTCACGCCACCGAAGTTGCCCCCGTAGGCACCATAGATGAACTCAAAGCATCACCATTGCGGCCAGCCGACACATCTTCTCCGCGCGAAACATTGGCCAGCTTTTTACGTTACTCGGATTTTGCGGTACAAACTTGGAAAGAAGAAGGGAACACCAACCCACAGCCGGCATTGCTAGCCTCTCAGACCATGGATCTTTCCAATATAAAAATCCGTACCCGGCGCATCAAAGTGCTTGAGAGTATAATCTATCTAAAGGAGATCCTAGATAGAATTCCGTTGCCTCCCTCGGCACAAATCCCCGGAAATAGCGAAGTTAACGCACAGCCCGAATTACTCCGTTGGCGCATTCCAAAAACCCAGATAACAATAAGCAAAATCACCGAAGGGCCACTATCCGGCCAGTTTTTGTTTTCTTCAGATACCATCAAGAACCTCGAGACTTATTACGAGCAGGTTCAACACCTGCCATATAAGCAAGGTGCGGCGGAAAACCTATTACAACAATTCTGGGTTAGCCCCGGTCGATATATTCCGCGCGCCTGGATTCATGCACTTCCTGAATGGACCAAACACGTGAAATGGTCAACCGCTGTGTGGCAATGGCTGGCGCTGTTCATGACCGCGACGTTATCAGTTTTAATTGGCCAACAGTTCGTCCGAATAGGTGCAAAGTGGGATAGCTGGGCAGAAGGGAAAAATGCATGGTTTAAATTTGGCTCGCCCTTGGCTTTATTGAGCATCATCCTGCTCATTTTGGCGGTTCGTGATTTCGTTGTATACGGGGTTTTCTTATTCGGTGAAGTATATGAAATCGTATCTTTTGCCCTTTGGACAATCGTTTTTGCGGTGGCCGCTTGGCTAACCATTATTACGGTTGGCCGGCTCGGTGTAGCGTTAGCTCACCAGGGAACGACTGACACAAGCAATGACAATTCTGAACGCGCTCAAGAAAGCCTCGACTATTCGTTGGTCAGAGTTCTATTCCGTATCCTAGGTGGCGTTCTGGTAACCCTAATCGCCATTTACGCGGCTGAATTTCTTGGTTACTCAATTTCTCCGTTAATCGCAGGTTTAAGTATCGGTGGTCTAGCCGTGGCTCTCGCCATTCGGCCGTTGCTGGAAAACATGGTGAACGGCTTAACCTTGTATGCCGATGGCGGAGTAAAAGTGGGTGAGTTTTGCCGTTATGGCGACAAGGTTGGCGTGATCGAGCACATCGGCTTGCGTTCAACTAAAATACGCACCCTTGAGCGCTCATTGGTAACGATCCCCAATTCCGAATTTGCCCAAATGGAGTTGGATAATTTAGAAAAACGGGACATGCGCCGTATGGAGTCTGTGTTGCGGATCAGATACGACACCAGCATTGAGCAACTGCGCTTTCTTCTCGCGAGCTTGCGAGATTTACTACACCGCCACCCAAAGGTCGACGATGAGCGTCAGCGTGTTAGATTTTCCGGTTTTGGTAATTATTCCCATCATATTGAGTTGCAGTGCTATTTGCGCTGTAAAGACTACGATACTTTTCTAGCCATTCGTGAAGACATTCTGCTTCGCATCGGCGAATTAGTGGAAAAAGCAGGCTCCGGATTTGCCTATGCCTCGCAACGAGAATTTTTAGGCCGAGCAGAACAACTTAATCAATCGCGAAAAGCAACTGCTGAACAAACCATCCACAACTGGCGTCAAACAGGTAAGTTGCCCTTTCCAGACTTTCCTGCCAGTCACAGAGATGACTATGACGATAGCTTGGACTATCCACCAGAAGGCTCGGCAAGTGATACAGCTGACAAATAACCCCCCTATAATTCCTCTTTATACTGTACAAGGAGTGTTGTTTTGACATTTGAGATTGCGTTACTGGGCTTTGCCGCGTTAATCGCTATTGGCATCTTACTCCACCACCCATCGCGAACATTGGGGATACCATCGCTACTAATCTTCATGGGCGTTGGCTTAGCACTGGGCAATGGCGAGTACGGATTTGTCTATGACGATTTAGATCTGACCTCAGAGATCGGCGCGGTTGCGCTTAACGTCATCGTATTTGTGGGCGGCCTAAATACCAGTACTGCAAACATCAAAGTCGCCTACAAAGAAGGCGGAACCTTGTCATCGCTTGGAGTTGTTGTTACCTCCGTCGCATTGGCCTTGTGCATGTACTGGCTGTTTGATTTCTCGTTTCTGCACTGTTTATTGTTCGCTGCCGTCGTCTCGTCCACTGATGCTGCAGCAGTGTTTTCCATTCTCGAATCGAAGAAGCTCAAGCTCAAACAAAATACCGCCACTGTGTTGGAGTTTGAGTCGGCCACCAACGATCCAGTAGCCCTGTTGATGGTGATGGTTTTAACCCAGTTGACCCTATCATCAGAAGCTAGTCTCGCCCTCTCTGAACTGACCATGACCTTAGTGATGCAAATTGGTGTCGCCTTGGTGGTGGCATTTGTGGTGGCCAAAGTAGCCAGCTTGTTACTGAATTATATCCACCTGCAAGAGTGGGGGCTTATCCCCGTATTTATTCTGGCGGTCTTTGTCTTGGCGACATATAGTGCCGAGTTTGCGGGGGGAAATATCCTGCTAGCGTCTTACGTAGCTGGTGTGGTAATTGGCAATAGCGTGGAGCGCGGCATGGAAGTGAGTCGTCACTTCTTTAATAGCTTAAGCTGGCTGGCACAGTCTCTGATGTTCATTGTGCTAGGCCTGCAAATATTTCCGCTGGAATTGCTACCGGTGTTTTGGCAAGCCACCCTCGCCGCCATACTGCTGATGTTCATCGCCCGGCCAATTGCAGTTCAATTGTGTTACTTGCCGTTTCGCAAAGCCAGTTGGCAGAAGCGTGCCTTTATCTCTGCTATAGGGTTAAAAGGCGCCACCCCGATTGTGTTTGCCCTAATCCCAGCAGCTGCTGGCGTCGAACATAGCCTGACCATGGTTTACATGGTGTTCTTTGTGGTGCTGTTCTCGGTAGTTTTACAGGGCAGTGCGCTGGAGCCATTAGCGAACAAACTCCAGCTGAATCAAGAGGAAGAGCCGCCTAGCTCAACTTCAACTGATCGATAATAAATCGACCAATATCTTTGATCTGCGGTAAACACACCTCGTGCGCCATATCGTAGTGCTTGACGGTTGTGCTCAAGCCTAGCCGTTGCAAGTCATTAATGGCAGCTTGCGCCATTGCTGGCACAACAACTTCGTCACCGTTGCCATGATGTACTTCGATTGGCATAGAACGATTAGCATCGTTAACAATCATTCGCTCGGCACTTGGAAAATAGGTTGATAGCGCTAGTAGTCCAGCCAAAGGTTTGGGGTATGCTAAAGCTGTTTGGTAGGCCACTGCACCACCTTGGGAAAAGCCAGCCAATAAAATTCGCTTGGAATCGATACCCGCCTCAAGGTGCAAATCGATAAGCTGCTTGAGCATGTCGGCCGATGCTAGTAGCTGACCAAGGTTAAACTCACGCTTCTCGCCCATACTAGTAATGTCATACCAAGCAGGCATCACGTAACCAGCATTAATGGTTACCGGTATTTGTGGCGCATTGGGGAACACAAAACGGATCTTCGCGTTAGCTGGTAAACCTAGGTGAGGCAATACAGGTACGAAATCATCACCACTGGCGCCCAAGCCATGTAGCCAAATCACTACGGCATCAAAATCTTCGGCGCTTTGCCGCACCACACAATTAAATTCCATTATTGCTCCCGCTGATTATTGTTGACTGCACATGTTGGCCACAAACAAAAACAGGGCCAATAGGCCCTGTTTTCTTCGTTCTGATTTGTATCAGAATTACTCGATACCAAGCAACTCTACTTCAAACACTAGAACTGAATATGGAGGAATTGCACCACCGGCACCTTGCTCACCATACGCCAAGTTGTGCGGGATGGTCAGACGCCATTTAGAACCAACAGTCATCAGCTGAAGTGCTTCTACCCAACCTGGAATCACACCAGTTACAGGGAAAGAAATCGGCTCACCACGCGCAACAGAGCTGTCAAAAACAGTGCCGTCAATCAGTGTACCGTGATAGTGAACGTTCACTTTGTCGCCAGATGTTGGTTGCGCACCGTCACCCGCAGTCAATACTTCGTATTGAAGGCCTGACTCAGTTACTTCAACGCCATCTTTAGCAGCATTGTCACTCAGGAAGACTTCGCCTTCTTTGATCACAGAAGCGTGCTTGGTTTTTTCAAGCTCTTGCATGCGCTCTTGGATCACGGCAAACGCAGCATTAATCTGATCAGCAGGAACAGCAAATTCTTCACCTCGCAGTGAGTCTGCTAAACCTTGTTGAACCGCGGCAATATCTACGCCTTCAAACGCTTGTTGCGCGAGTTGATCACCCATTTGACGGCCAACGCCATAGCTGGCTTTTTGCTCGTCGGTTGTATACTCAGCCATAATTTCTCCGGTGCTGATGTGTTCAAAGCGTGCAATGGTAACAAAGCACGCCGCAAAAATCGGCAGTTAGCGCCAATTTTTATGCTTATTCGCTCCAAGTCTGCTCAATCGTGAAATAAACTGGCTTGCGCATGTTAGTCATCATCCTGATGCCATCGCGTTGTGCTTGGTCATGCAGGGCATCATCGCAAGGGAGTTAATTCGCTGACATTCAAACTTCTGACGTTCATTGTCGCTATATTGTTATTTCGATCTCGGAGTATGGGGGATTCGCAAAATAGTCATATGATTGCCATATCCTTGGCGACTGCACCGCATCATTTGAACAACTATCATTTGAACAACTAGAGTACCCCATGAAGTTTTCTATTCGATTGCTAATACTCGCTTGGTTAACATTGCTAGCCCCTTGCTTTGCCGCTGATGTCATTGCTCACCGCGGCGCTTCTGGCCAACTACCGGAACACTCTTTGGTGGCGACAGCCTACGCCCACGCGAGTGGCGCAGATTACATTGAACAAGATGTGGTCCTAAGCCGCGATGGTGTGCCAATTGTGCTGCATGACATTGAGCTGGATACCACCACAAATGTGGCTGAAATATTTCCCAAACGCGCACGTCCAGACGGTCGTTACTACGCCATTGATTTTGATTTAGCAGAGCTAAAAACGCTTGAACTTCATGAACGCATCAAAACTAAAACCGGTCAGCCGGTTTACCCTCAGCGCTTTCCGGTCCAGCACATTGGCTTACGTATCCCCACATTGGCGGAACAAATTACGCTGATCCAAGGGCTCAATAAGAGTACCACGACCAATGTAGGGATTTACCCTGAAATCAAAGCGCCAGCGTGGCACCGTGCACAGGGGCAAGACATTAGCGCTATCGTCCTCAAAACTCTGGCCGACTTTGGCTATAGCAAACGAAGCCACGGAGCTTATCTACAATGTTTTGATGCTAAGGAAACATTGCGTATTCGCACGGAGTTGGGATCGGACTTAAAACTTGTGCAATTGATTGCTGAAAACGCCTGGCGCGAAAGTGATACGGATTACGACTGGCTAAAAACCGCTGACGGTTTAAAGCATGTTGCCAGTTATGCCGATGGTATTGGCCCTTGGTGGCCTCAAGTGATTAATGATCAACAGCAAGCCTCAACATTGTTGAAACATGCTCAACAATTGGGGTTAGTCGTTCACCCCTATACGTTTAGAGCCGATGATTTACCGCCGTGGGCCGACTCATACCAGCATTGGCTTGCGCAGTACTTGCAAACCCTAGGTGTGGATGGCGTATTCACCGATTTTCCGATGCAAACGCGGCTTATCATCATGAATCTTTACCGCAGTCGTTTAGAACCCTATGAATCTCGGTTAAGTTCAGAGTAGACTGACCGTTAGCCGATTATTGAAATTGAGCCGCGAGATTACCGCTTGGTAGGTATATAGGCTCACCCATTGCCAAACAAGGAAATACCAATGCAAGTGGCCCAAGACAAAGTTGTTGTCATGCACTACTCCGTTCACGCCCAAGACACCCTGCTCGACTCATCGCTCGATGGCGAACCGTTGCAAATTATTTGCGGCCATAAGCAGTTAATTGATGGTTTAGAAGAAGCCTTGATGGGCCACAGTGCTGGTGAAACATTTAGTGTTGAGGTGGAATCTGACAAAGCCTATGGTCCGCGTAACGAAAACCTAATGCAGGCAGTGCCAAAAGATATGTTTGGCGATAATGAAGTCAAGCAAGGCATGCAATTCCGCGCCACCACCGATGAAGGTGAGCAATCTGTCATCGTGTTGGACGTGACGGACGAGGAAGTGATTGTTGATGGTAATCATCCTCTGGCAGGCATGGATCTGACCTTTGATGTGGAAATTGTGGAAGTGCGCGATGCCACAGCCGACGAACTATCTCACGGCCACGTGCACGGCCCAGGCGGTTGTGGTCACAATCATTAATCACGAACCAGTCATCAAGCTCATGACGAAAAAAGCGCCCTTAGGCGCTTTTTTTATGGAAATCGTTATGACTTGGTGACCAACCAAATGGCGTGTACAACGCCCGGCAAGAAGAAGAGCAGGCACAAGACAATATTTATAAGTAAGTGTTTACCGACCCCGTCCTTCAAAACTACAGCGACTGGAGGAAGTAAAATTGCCAAAATAATTAAAATAACTTTGTTCATTTCCATTCCTTTTTTATGACCGACTTGTTTCTAGCTTTGTAATCTGTGTGCGACTGTTAGCTCCAAACGGCAACGGAGCGCAATAACACCGCTCAATGCCTTGTTTCCTGCTTTGGTTATTCGCCAGCGCTTGCCCTGCCTGTTCTTTTGGCTGAGGCAGAACAAACTAATCGCATTAGGAGCACCATTGAATTTCAACCTTGCGGTAAACAACCCAAGGCCTTAGGTAAAGACTAGTTCGATATTGTGCTTTATGAGTTCATTCAAGCCAAAACAAATAAGCCGCTAGCGCTCTCTTAACGCATTCGCTCTGGCACGTGTAATTGGTTTAAGCAGGTAATCCAAAACTGATTTTTTACCGGTCATAATGTCCACCGACGTCATCATGCCGGTGATAATTGGCAAAGGCTGCGCTTCTTGCCCCAAGAAGCTCTTATCGGTTTCCACGCGCACCAGGTAATAACTCACGCCCTCTTCATCTACGATGGTATCCGGGCTTACATGAACAACTTTACCCGTCAGGCCACCGTAAATAGCAAAGTCATAAGCAGTAAATTTAACCAAGGCATCCAAGCCATTGCGAATAAAGGCAATATCTTCTGGCTTAATGCGCGCTTCAACTAACAAACGGCCATCAATAGGTACAATTTCAACCAGATTCATGCCCGGCTGAACCACCCCGCCCACGGTATTAATATTGAGGGTTTGAATCGTGCCGTTCACCGGTGAACGGACTAAGGTGCGCACCACTTTATCTTGCAAACCAACACGACTTTCTTGCAACTGGCGCAGCTCGGCTTCGATTTTACTGAGCTCTCGCAGTGATTCTGAACGGAATTTAGAAGCGAGCTCTTGCCGTTTTTCCAACGATTCATTCATCGCCTTTTCGGCTTTTGGAATGGCTAAGCGAGCGGCATTCATATCGCCTTTTAAGTTATTTTCCTCGCGCAATTTTTGCAGAAATTCAATTTGCGATACCACGCCTTCTTCGACCAGCGGCTTCATCAGCGCAACTTCCTGCTGAGACAGGCTATAGCTCATTTTGAGACTATCCAACTTGCCTTGCAGAGCTTCTAAATCACT
Source organism: Neiella holothuriorum (assembly GCF_019457915.1). GTDB lineage: Bacteria > Pseudomonadota > Gammaproteobacteria > Enterobacterales > Neiellaceae > Neiella > Neiella holothuriorum. The sequence goes on along the minus strand of NZ_JAHZSS010000018.1, from coordinate 10,081 downwards.
TTCCGATTGCGCGTATTGTTCGTCCACCACTTCCAATGCGCTTAGCATGCCGTTCAAACGGCCTCCAAGTACCACCTTTTCGCGAGTTACCAGCTCAGGCAGTTCTTCGGCCAGTCGCTCTAAGTTTTCTTCACTCAATGACGACGCGCTATCGGTGCCCAGTGAACCATCGGCAACCACCGCGGCCGAAGCGATTTCATCTTTTAATCTGGCAATCACCACGCGGTGGTTGTCGTAAGCTTGATTCTTTTCTCGGAAGTCCGAGCGAAATTGTGTGTCATCCAAGCGCAACAAAGGCTCACCAGCGGAGACCGCCTGCCCTTCGGTAATAAAGATTTCGTCAACAATACCACCTTCAAGGTTTTGGATAACTTGCAGGTGTTGCGATGGGATCACTTTGCCCATCCCGACGGACACTTCGTCAACTTCAGCAAACGCAGCCCAGACAATGGCCACAATCACAAACGCTAACGATGCCCACACCATTTGGCGGGCGCCAGTTGGCGAATTCAGTAAAGCGGCAGCGGCGCGATCGGGCATCATTTCGAGTTGTTGGGGTGAATAACGTTCTGTTGGCTTATTCATGCTTCGCGATCCACCTGTAGACGGCCAGAACGTAACGCTTCCTGAACCGATTTTTTCGGGCCATCGGCTACGATACGACCTTGTTCAATCACCACCAATCTATCGACCAAAGCCAGCATCGACGCTTTATGGGTAATGAGCACTAGGGTTTTGCCTTTCATTACATCCTGCAATTTAGCTTTTAACCGCACTTCGCTGGTGTTATCCATCGACGCGGTCGGTTCATCGAGCACAACGATAGGTGGATCGAGCAATAACGCTCGTGCCAACACAACCGCCTGTCGTTGCCCGCCCGACAAGTTAGCGCCGCGCTCGGCAACACTCATATCTAGCCCTTGCGGGTGGCGGCTAGCAAACTCATCAACCCCCGCTAATGCGGCAGCCCGCAATACCTGCTCATCTGAGATCCATGGCACGCCCAAGGTCAGATTTTCGCGCAAGGTTCCGTAAAACAGTGTGACATCCTGCGGCACCACGCCCATCAAATGACGGATATGACTGGGGCTAAGTTGACGACTATCAACATCATCCAACAAGATGCTGCCCTTCTGTGGCTCGTACATCGCGGTAATCAGCTTACCAAGGGTGGATTTGCCTGAGCCAATACGGCCAATAATCCCGATGCGCTCGCCAGCCTTTATCGACAAATTCACATTCGCCAGCGCCGGATTTTGTTGCTCGGGATAAGCAAACGTCACATCGCGAATATCGATATTGCCAAGCAAGGTTTCACGATAAAGGAAACGCTTATCGTCTGGCCGCTCAACCGGTAACGCCATGATTTGGTCGAGCATGGTAAATGCTGCCCGACTTTGGTTATATCGCGTGGCTAATTGAGCCACTTGTGCCATGGGTTGTAACGCACGGCCAGAAAGCATCACACAGGCAATCAAGCCACCCATCGACAACACGCCTTCGGTAATTTGATAGACCCCGGCGATAATCAGAAACACCGTGGTGAGCTGGACACATAAGGTTGCTACGCCCGATACCGACGCAGCATGGCGGCGGCTTTCTGCACTCCATTGCGCAATATGGCCATTGGCTTGCTCCCAACGTTGCTGCATTTGCCCTTCGGCGCCCGTTAACTTGATGGTTTCAAGCCCCGATAGTGCTTCAACGAGCGTCGCATTCTTTAGGCTCGACATCCGGCCTGACTCATCAACGGCTTTGCGCATTGGCTTTTGGATCCAAGCGCTATAGCCAATGATCACCAAGGCAAGCGCCAACGGGATGACCGCCATCCAGCCGCCAAGAAACGCCACGATGGCGAAAAACAGCAAGGTAAATGGCAAATCAATCACGGCGGTAATGGTCGCCGATGTGACGAAATCTCGGATGGCATCAAAGTCTTGCAAATGACGAGCAAATGCACCAACCGAAGCCGGACGTTGAGCGAGTTTTACGCCCATCACCCGCTCTAGGATTTTCGCAGAAATGAGCACTTCTGACTTTTTCCCGGCCACATCAATAAAGTGCGAGCGCATCAGCCGCAGCACAAAATCAAATAGGAATACCAAGCACACCCCAAGTGCCAATACCCACAAGGTATCAACGGCATGGTTTGGCACCACGCGATCGTACACATTCATGACAAACAGTGGGCTGGCCAGCGCAAACAAGCTGATTAAAAATGAAGCCACCAACACGTCGCGATAGATCCGCCAGTTGCCCTTCAGCGTGCTCCAGAACCAATGACCACTATGATGTTTAAGCGATTGCGGCGAGCGTTCGTCGAAGCGAACTTGCGGTTTTACGAACAGGCTATAACCGGAATAATCAGCCAGTAATTGCTCACGGGCGATCGTTATTTCACCTTCACCGGCTTCCAAAACCACCAGAGTGGCTTGTTCGGTGTCGAGTTTGGTCATGACGACCGCTTTACCATCGTTCAGCAAAAGTACCGCTGGTAGCAACTCCGCGTGTAACTGCTCTAACGGTTGTTGTAATAAGCGAGCCGATAAACTGGCGCGACTCGCGGCGCGAATAAACAGCGCGGGCGTTAAGCGGTTGTGCTCCAACGGCAAGCCAGCAACCAATTCGTCCCGGGCGATGGGGTTGCCATGCCACTTACTTAAAAACGTTAATGCATCGAGCAGTGGATCAAGAAATGCCTTTTCCTGATCGCCAAGGTTCCAGTCTTGTGGACCTTCCTGTGACATGTTGATTCCTTTGCGTGAATTCACAACCTGACAGCTTGGCCAGCAACAAGCCCATTTAGCAGTTGCCCAGACCATCGGTTAAGGTCATTATGATTTACAAAACTTAAACAGAAAGAAAGCTTTGCATCCATGTTTTTTGTGAGCCGCAACACCTCTGGTGATATTACCGCCATTGCTCGCGAAGCGAGTGAACAATTTCCTGAAGCCATTGCCGGAGATTCGCCGGAGCTGGTGGCCTTTTTGCAGCGCCAAGGTGACGGCGCCGATATGCTGTCGCTGCTGCAAGATTCCGATACCCCACTGATCCGGGTACTGGAAGACTTAGTGCAGTTGTTGGTGAAGAAAAACCTCATCCAATTCACTGAGTTGCCAGAACCTGCTCAACTAAAATTACTGGACAGGAAACAGATCCGTACGCGTTTGAGCGAGTTCAGCACCGACTCCACCTTGCTCGACAGTGGCGACGAAGCACCGTTAATTTAGTTGTTAATAAAGCCTTGGAACCCTTGCACGCCGCATTCTTGCAGCGACTTGAGTTGTGCCTCTTGCTCTACCGCTGTGGCATACACGGGAATATCTAAATTGCGCGCGGTGGTTGCTACCGCGGCAACCACACTTAAATTCTGCTCGTCGAGCTGTCGGCATAATGCGGCCGATAGTTTCAGATAATCTGGTCGTAATGACTTCAAGTAGCCCAAATCGGCCGCCGCTTGCTCCGTTGCTACGCCAACATTATCAATACCAACGCGATACCCCAGCGAGCGCAGCACTGCAACAAAGCTCGCCACAGCAGCCCGATCGCGACCAACGTAAACTTCCGCCAACTCCACGTAAACCCGTTGCCGTTCATCTGCCGGCACTTCGGCCAATGCTTGCAAAAAGCGAGTGTCGCGAATCGATGACAATGAGACATTAATGGCAACGGCAGCGCCTGAGCTAAATTCAGCTTGCTGACGGACTTGTTGCAAGACTGCTTGATCGAGCTCTGATCCAAGATCAAATTGTTCGATCACAGGAACAAAAATTGCCGCATTGAGCGGTTTTCCATCTTCATCTTCAATGCCCGCGTACACTTCATCATGCAGTGATGCGCCGCCCAACTCCGCTACCAACGACTGTACTCGCAGCTGTAATTCACCTTTCCGTAAACGACGACGCAGTAAATTGACCCACTGCTGACCCGAGCGCAATTTATCGGCAGCCGCATCCTCGCTCCGCCACAACCAAGGGTTTTGGCCCTGCTGCTCGGCATCACGTAAGGCATGATCTAAGCGAGTAAAAACATCGGTGACATTGTCATCAATGGCAACCGGCACGCCTGCGATGGCACAAGTTGATTCAAACGGTGCAGTCCCTTTGGCGTGCAATGAGTCCATGTGTTGAGCCACTTTTGCCAGTGGCTCGGATAAATCTTGCTTTGGTAAGACCGGAATGAGCACCGCAAAATCAGTTTCTGATAAGCGCCCAATCATGACCTGCTGATCATCAAATTCTTGGCGCAATGAATCCACTGATTGCTGCATTAAATCGAGCCACTGCTTATAGCCATAATGCTTGCGAATACGATCACGATCGTGCAACGACAGCATCACCACCGCTTGCGGCTGTTGCTCGGATAACCGAGATTGCAGTTCGTTGATCAGGTGACGGCGATTAGCAACCTTGGTTTCTGGATCTTGTTGGACTCTGGTTTTCAACGTGGCTAATTGCGCAGTATTGGCTTTAAATTGTTCGCTCAAAATTCCAGTTAAATGGTTCAGCGCTTTCACGACTTGGCGCAGCTCACGCGTTCTTGGCAGTGGAATACGGAAGCCGAATTCACGCTGCTCAATGGCTGACACTTGTTGTTCAATTTGAGTGAGCGGCCGCTTAATCACCACGCGTAACACCACCACGGTCAGTAAACTCATGATCACAAAGAGTGAGCCGTAAAACATCATTAAGTGAACGCTAAGTTGCCATAGCTGTGCCTGAACAAAACCAGGGTGGCCTTCAATGCGAATCGTCGCCACTTCATTCCAGCCTGTGGTAATGGGCGCTTCAGCAACCATAGGGATGATTTCAAACAATTGCGTAAACCAGCTTGGAACACCTGCGGGCTGTGCTTGGTTGACCTTACGAAGGTGTTCACCATTTTCATAAATCTCAACATCGATACTTCGGAAAAATGCACCATCGAAAGCAGCCAGCATGGTCGACTCGGCCAAGGCTCTGTCGTACGGCTGTAACACGGGCGCCAAACGCATACCCAGCGCAGTGAGCGCACTTTCAATGGAAACCTGTTGTTGAACACGCAAGGAGTCAGAGCTGCTTTTGATGTTCAACATCATTACCGCAGAGAGCGACACGATAGTCATGACCACTAACAGCAGCAGTACTTGTCGATACAATGTCATTCGTTCACTTCCTTCATCATGCTAATTAGTGTTCCCAGGCGACGTTGGTGCGCTGCCTTGCAGGTATTGCGATTGACGCTGGCGCAAATCTCGCCACAGGCTAAGTCGGCTAGAATCACCCACCAGTTTGCCGTCGCCGCGAGCTTTAGCGAGCCACAAATAGTCGGCGTCAAAGCTATAAATTGGAATGAGATCACCACGTTGAGTGGCTGGTTTAATTACCGGATCGATGTTGTCGAGGACCAAAGGAATGGCGCCCCGTTTGGGATAGTAGGTGAGTACCATATGATGCTGGTTATAGGTCACGGCTTTGACATACATCAGACGCAACTTGCTGGCATCAAACCCCATTTCTAACAGGCTGTAATACTTGGCGATGGTGAAGTCTTCACAATCACCGGCAGCACGCCCAATAAACTCAACCGGCGTGGCCCAGTAGTCTTCTTGTTGCCAAACGACGTCATCGTTAGCAAACAAAAAACCATTAAAATAATCATTCACCAGCTCAAGCTGTTGCAGCTCTTCTTTCCCTCGATTGGTTTCAATCAAGGTACGCCAGCGCTCACCACGCAAGCCCGCTTCCTCACCGTAATGGGTTCGCAGCGCGCTGATGACTTTTGAGAAATCGAGTTGAGCGTTGGCCAGCAACAATAAGCTGACCAACATCATTGGAATAACAGCGAAGAACGCCAAGCGCTGCGGTAGCGAAACAGATCGGCGAGCCTTGATAAAGCTCATTGCCGGCCTCGGTGTTTCAGTCGCCTGGCCATTCCTTCTGTTATAACTCCGAGTTAGCAGATGATGCCGTTGCAGCAACTCGCTTATTCGCGCTCATTTCCACTTCAATACGGCGGTTAGCGGCTGCATCTTCGGTACTTGTTTCTGGTGTCACTAGCGGTTGCGTTTCACCATGACCTAACGCTGAAACACGCTCCGCAGCAATACCATAGCGTTCAACCAATAAATGGCGTACGGCTTGTGCTCGGCGCTCTGATAACTTCTGGTTGTAAGCGGTAGAACCAACCAGCGAGGTATGGCCTTCAACAACGATTTTTAGCTGAGGATGCTGTTCCATGAACTCGGCTATATCAGCAACATTTTGATAGTAAGTTGTTGGTACGGTTGCATCATCGTGAGCAAATAAGATGGTGACTTGCTTAACAATCGCTTGCTCAAAGAATTGTGTACAACCGTCAGCATCAACACTATGCCCTATTGGAGTGGTTGGGCACTTGTCCATCTCATTGGCAACGCCGTCTTGATCATCATCGACCATGGCAACTTTAGGGTTACCTTGCGCACCAAAGAAATACTGCAAACCAACACTCGCAATGAAGTCGGTGGTGCTGTCATCAAAGCCGAATAAGCCTTGTACTTCGCCAATCAGCGCCCAATCATCGGTCAAGTGATAACGCGCACCTAAACCTAAATGAGCACCTGGTTGGCTGCCGTTATCAAAGTCTTCATAGTGAGGGCCTACGAACACATAGTTAAAGTCATTATTAAACTTATAAAGGGCATCCATGGCGTACCACCAAGCCGTTTCATCATCGCTAATGTTGTCGACATCTAGCTCGGCTTGCTCGACTCTCAGTCGTAATTCCCAATGCTCATTAGAAAAGGGTTGAATACCAAACTGACCGCCAAATAAAGTCCCGCGTAATACTTCATTACCAGACTCGTGACGATGGTCGGAATCCATTTCCGCATGACCAATTTGGCCACCAACATAATATCCATAGCCCTGACGTTCTTCCGCCACGGCAGCTGTTGTAAGTAAAGCAGCAATGCTTCCTGCGATTAGCGTTCGTTTCATTCCCTTGTTCCTAATTGAGATTTTAAGTGTTGATTAAAGTTGTTAGCGTAATGTGCGATTGAGACTACCGATGGCTTCTAACACTCGCGCTTTCGCTTGTTCGTATTCTGTTTGGGCATCGGTATATTGATTACGCGCACCGAAAAGTTCGTTTTCTGAATCCAACATATCGAGCAAGGTACGTTTGCCTAGGTTGAATTCTTTTTTATAGGCGTCTCGGGTTTTTTCTGAGGCGGTCACGTAGCGCTCCAAAAATACCTGCTGTTTGCCCAGCATTTCATAAGCAGCCCATGCAAGATCAATGCGCTGGGTTGCTTCTCGGTGAGCGTTAGCATTGATCGCTCGCGCCTGCTCGACAACATAAGCGGAGGCTTTTTGATTGGCCTTATCTGAGCCGCCACGGAACAAATTCCAACGCATTTGTACCATAGCGCCGTAGTTTGTGTCTGAGCCATTCACGCCATCGATGTCGTCGCCGTAATCACCATATAAAACCAAATCAAGTTCAGGGTAGTTGCTCGACTTGCTGTATTCGTAACGACTTTCAGCCTCATTGATATCGGCTTTAGAAGCCAAGATCACCGGGTTTTGTTTACGCACTAATTCATGAGCTTGGGCTTTATTGCTTGGTAACCAACGTTCTTCAAAACGAAAGCTGAGCAAATCACGGGGGGCGCTTTCACCGACAATTTGGATATAGGCAGATTCGGCATCAAGCACGTTGTTTTGCGCGGCAATCACATTCGATTCAGCATTGTTCAACCGGCTTTCGATTTGAGATTTATCAGCAATGGTGCCAACACCACGGTCAACACGGCTGCTGATTTGCTTGTAGATAACGCGGTGGTTTTCGAGATTCTCCAAAGCTAGCTGAAGCTGCGTGCGATACCGAATCACATCAAGGTAAACACGCGCCGCGGCTAATGCGATAGCCTCTGCTGTAGCCTGACGCTGATGTTCCCGAGCTTGAGTGAAAGCTTCTGTCCGCTCAACATCGCTACCCGTGGCAAAGCCATCAAACAACATTTGTCTGGCTTCAAAGCCCACACGGCCATTATTCCATGTGTCGCTATCGGTACCATTAGCGCGAGTGGTTGAGTTATCAACAACTTGATAGCCCCAATCGGCCGTGACATCAACCGAAGGCAAGTAACCGCCTTGGGCTTCTTGAATGACCTGCTCGCCCTCACGTACTTTGCGATCGCTTTCAAGCATTTGTGGATGAGTTTCAACTGCGCTTTGAACCGCCTGTGGTAGCGTTTGCGCCATTGCGTGATGGCAGCACGCCCACACCAGGAGCACACTCACCGCGCTCAATCTGGCAAATTTCATTAACAAACTCCCAAAAAATAACTACATATCGACATTAACGTTACTGTCGTCTGGTTGCCGTATTTCGCTCTGCGGCGAATCTGCATCTGCTGGCGCTGCGCCATTGTCTGCAGCGGGTAATAAGTCATCCAGCTCATTCGGCTGTTCTAGTAATTCATCAAAAACAAGGGCCTGTATACTGACTTCTGGTTCATTTTCTCCAATAACAGCAACCGTAACCTCCGCAGTACTTTCATTACCATTGCCATCGGTCACGGTATAAGTAAAGCTTTGCTCGGCCCACTCGCCGGCCTCCAACTCTGAAGAGCTTGCGGGTGTAAAGGTGATAGTGCCACTGTCGGCATCGTAAATCACCGTCGCACCATCAGCTGCCTGCACACTAACAATCGAGATCGTGTCACCATCGGGGTCGGAATCGTTTGCCAATAAGGTCGCCGCACTAATCGCTAGCGGTTCGGACTCGGTCGTAATAAAGCCACCTGTAATCACATCAGCGGCAATTGACTCTACATAATAGTCTGACGAGTTTGAACCATCAGCGAGTGGATCGGCGATGCCATCCGCAGCGCCGTACTCCAATGCTTCAAAACGAATCGAGTCAAAATACAATGAATCACCATCATCATTGGTGGGTTCAATGGACACTGAGCCCGAACTACCATCGGAGGTAAACACGCCACTGGCGACTTCTTCGCCACCCAACAGCGCAACCCATTTACCTGTTTCCACTTGATTAGCTTGACCATCATCGGCGGCATTTAAGTTGCCGTAAGTGAAGGTAGCAGAATCAGCATAACCACCTAGCTGTACTGTTAGAGATTCGGAGGTGGAATTTTCATTATCACCAGGAGTAAATTCGATTTCCCTGCTATCCCCCATTGGGCTGTAAACACCAATATATTGACCTATCGTAGTTGCGATAGCAGGCTCACCGTCAACACCGGAGTCACCAGTTGCTAAAAGGCCACGAATAGCTGAAGCCCAGCTGTATGTAATATTTGCTTCCGAATCTTCGTGATTATGCCCAAAGTAGGTGCTCTGAGTGATTAAGCTAGCATCATCTCCTGCAATCGGTACTTCGCCTATTCGGGTGTCCACCGAGGCTGAATCCGACCCTTCGGCCGATTCATTGCCCGCTTGGTCGGTCACCGTGGCCACCACCTCAATGGGGTCACCATCGGCTGGCGCATCGTATTCAAAGCTCAGCTCACCATCACTGATATGGCTGCTGGTCAATGTGATCGGCGTTTGACCGGTCACCGTTAAAATGTCACCCGCAACCGCATCGTCTGGCAAGGTCACCGTAACCCCAACCGTGCCGTTCAACTCATTGTTGCTCAGCGTGCCATCGTTATTACTATCTTCAGTGATCACCACTGTCGGCGCACTCGGCGCCGTTGTATCTCCAACCACCGCTGAATCCGACCCTTCGGCCGATTCATTGCCCGCTTGATCGGTCACCGTGGCCACCACCTCAATGGTGTCACCATCGGCTGGCGCATCGTATTCAAAGCTCAGCTCACCATCACTGATATGGCTGCTGGTCAATGTGATCGGCGTTTGACCGGTCACCGTTAAAATGTCACCCGCAACCGCATCGTCTGGCAAGGTCACCGTAACCCCAACCGTGCCGTTCAACTCATTGTTGCTCAGCGTGCCATCGTTATTACTATCTTCAGTGATCACCACTGTCGGCGCACTCGGCGCCGTTGTATCTCCAACCACCGCTGAATCCGACCCTTCGGCCGATTCATTGCCCGCTTGGTCGGTCACCGTGGCCACCACCTCAA
>NZ_JAHZSS010000017.1 GCF_019457915.1 Neiella holothuriorum | reverse complement strand
AACAAGTGCACAAAAAAGCCAGCGTTGAAGGAACGCTGGCTTAATAAAAACCGTCAACTTATTTTAGGACGGCACAGTATACCAATTAATGTTCGCGAGTTTTGTGGAACATAATGTCCGGATAACGTTCCATCGCCAGATTCAAGTTCACCATGGTCGGCGCAATGTAAGTGAGGTTGTCACCGCCATCTAGGGCCAAGTTGGTTGATACTTTACGCTGGAATTCATCCAGCTTTTTCGCATCATCGCCTGTAACCCAGCGCGCAGTTGCCACACTCACGGACTCGTAAATCGCATCGACCTTGTATTCACTTTTCAGTCGCGCCACCACCACATCAAACTGCAGCACACCAACGGCACCCACAATCAAATCGTTGCTATCGAGTGGCCGGAATACCTGAACGGCACCTTCTTCTGATAACTGCACCAAGCCTTTAAGCAATTGTTTTTGCTTGAGTGGATCTTTCAGGCGAATACGGCGGAACATTTCTGGTGCAAAGTTTGGAATACCCGTAAATTTAAAGGCTTCGCCTTGCGAGAAAGTATCACCAATCTGAATGGTACCGTGGTTATGCAGGCCGATAATATCGCCCGGATAAGCTTCATCGGCATGGCTGCGATCGCCCGCTAAGAAGGTCACGGCGTCAGAAATCGCGACATCTTTACCAATGCGCACATGACGCATTTTCATACCCTTGGTGTATTTGCCAGAGCAAATACGCATAAAGGCAATGCGATCTCGGTGCTTCGGATCCATGTTGGCTTGAATCTTAAACACGAATCCTGAGAATTTTTCTTCACCCGATTCAACGATACGTTCGTTGGTTTTGCGTGGTTGCGGCGTCGGTGCCCAAGCTGTTAAGCCATCGAGCATGTGATCAACACCGAAGTTACCTAACGCGGTACCAAAAAATACCGGTGTCAAATCACCTGAATCAAACAGCTCTTGGTCAAACTCGTTCGAAGCCCCTTGCACCAACTCTAATTCTTCGCGAAGAATCTCAGCCAAACCGTCGCCGATTTTTTCCTCGACCAAAGGGTTATCAATACCTTTAATGACTTCAACGCCCTGAATAGTGTGGCCTTGACCGGTTTGATACAAAATCACTTCATCACGAGTTAAGTGATACACGCCTTTGAATTCTTTACCACAGCCAATAGGCCAAGTAATCGGTGCGCACATGATGTTGAGTTCATTCTCAACTTCATCAAGCAGCTCCATGGGATCGCGAATATCGCGGTCGAGCTTGTTCATGAAGGTGACAATCGGCGTATCGCGCAGGCGCGTTACTTCCATCAATTTGCGGGTTCGATCTTCCACACCTTTGGCGGCATCAATCACCATCAAGCAGGAATCAACGGCAGTCAATGTCCGATAGGTATCTTCCGAAAAGTCTTCGTGACCAGGTGTGTCGAGCAGGTTTACCAGCGCATCCCGATATGGGAATTGCATCACCGACGTGGTCACCGAAATGCCCCGCTCTTTTTCCATTTCCATCCAATCCGACTTAGCGTGCTGCCCGGAGCCGCGTCCTTTTACGGTACCGGCTTTTTGCAGCAGGTTTCCGTACAGCAGTACTTTTTCGGTAATGGTGGTTTTACCGGCATCAGGGTGCGAGATGATAGCAAAGGTCCTTCGCTTATTGATTTCATTAAGAAAATCTTGGTTTGCCATGTATAAATTCTTTTAGTTTGTACACGGATTTGTACACACTTTTGGAAGTACTCTATTTTCAGTTCTTCGCTTGTCAAATCCGTCGTGTTAATCGTAATTGGCCGCTATTTTCGCTGATCTTGACTTTATAAACAATCAATGGTTATCTAATCGGTTACCATTTACTCTCAGCGTGCGCCAATGCTCAGTTGTAGCTGTTTGCAATCGTTGCTTCTTCAGCTCATGAACAACTGTGGCTAAACCACAAATTCCTTCGCTACCAAAAATCGATGATAGCTTGTCGTACTACACCGATGATGGTGCAGTTGCCGTTGATCGGTATTGCAGGGTATTGCGGGTTCAAAGGTTTTAGGTACTTCTGTTCACCATCAATAACTAACTGCTTAAAGGTTGCTTCTTTCGAATCATCCAAACGCGCAACAACCAATGAACCTGAAGAATAAGGTAACTCAGGATCAACAACGATCACTGCCCCCTCAGGTATGGATTTTTTTCCGCTTGGATTTTCCATACTGTCGCCTTTTACGCGAAGTGCGAAACAACCCTCATGTGCTTTCCCAGTGACTTCACGCCACTCCTCAGCATCTTCATGGGCAAATCCCTCCGCTATTTCAGTCCAATCACCGGCCTGAACCCAGTTAATGAGAGGAATTCTTCCCTTAATATCAGGCCCGACTTCTACATTACCGACCCCCAAGCCAATCTCGCCATCACCTGTGGCGAGCCAATGAGCATTCACGCGAAGCGCCTCCGCGATCTGCATGGTGTAACGAGACCTAGCCGATTTACCAGAGCAAATCTGGCTGATCGACTGCTGTTTGATACCAATGCGACGAGCCAACTCAGACTGAGTCACCCCAGTAAGCTGCAAGGCATGGTTTAGTCGTTCGGATAAAGTTTTCATAAGCCCGTATTCTACAAATAAAACTGTAGCCTTTCAACAATTTTAACTGTTGACTAATCTACAGTTTAAACTGTAACATTCAATCTTGTAACAGTTATTATTGTAACAGGAGACGGTATGGAAGTGTTCAACACGACACAAAAACATCTCCGCCGTGCCATTGACTTGGTCGGCGGGCAATCAGCATTAGCACGAGCCATCAACTCAAAACAGCAAAACGTCTGGTTTTGGTTGAATAAATCAGGGCGAGTTCCCGCTGAATTCGTTTTACCCATCGAACAAGCTACGCAAGGACAGGTAACCCGATCCCAGTTAAGACCGGACATCTATCCCGAATGCCCAAGCGAGCTGAAAGCCAGTAACCAGTAGGATTAAGGGCAAATAATGGTCAGCATTTTACGTAAACACAAAAGCGAGTTCCTCCATGCGTGATTATGGCAAGGTCTATACCCGCTTTTGGCTAAAGCAAAACGTTTTGTCCTGGAGTGACTCAGCGAAGTTGCTAGGACTGTATTTGCTTACATGCCCACATTGTAATTTGCTTGGCTGCTTTCGATTGCCGATTGGTTACGTTGCTTCTGACTTGAACTGGGATGAGCAACAGGTTGCCAAGGCTCTAAATGAGTTAGAACAAGATCATTTCCTCATTCGTTGCGAGGAATCCGGTTGGACTTTGATTCGGAGCTTTCTGAAGCACAACCCAATCGAAAACCCGAACCAAGGTAAGGCCGCCTTTCGGTTGCTTAAAGATGTACCTGCCGACTTCGTTGGTATGGCATCGCTTTTGAAATCTCTTGCCGCTTTTCAAGCTCGGCTACCAGAAGAATTTTCATCATTGTTTATGCCTGATGGCAACCCGGTAAGGGACTCTCAACGGTCGGATGACTCTGAGAGAAGCAATAAACCAACAATTAAAACTGTTGGCCACATACAGTTTGAAGACTTCTGGGATGTACAAATACGCAAAGAAAAAAAAGCGAAAGCCAAAGAAGAATGGCTTCGCATGGGCCTCAATGAAGACCATGAACTCGCCTTGGAAGTGCTAACACGCTGGAAAGAGCAACGAGACAACCGATTGCAGTATCAAGATCGGACTAAGACCCCTATGCCACATAACTGGCTTTTAAACCGGCAATGGGAAGACGAGTACGTTCGCATTGATGAAGTACAGCAATCATCGACGAGCCTAAAGGGCAGCAATCACCAATTGAACATTGAAGAAAGCAATCGCCGCATTGCTGAAAGCTGGGCCGGACCAGGTATTCGGGAGGTTCGTTCAAGTGCAGGAGGTTGATAAACGCGAGTTTGCTGAAGTTTGGGGAGCAGCTTGGGCCATGTATGGCAAAAGCGTATCACCACAATTGCTATCCATCGCATTTGAAGCCCTTCGTGCTTATAGCATTGAAGAAGTGCGAATCGGTCTGACTCGGCATATTCAATCACCGGATACTGGGCAATTTTTTCCAAAGCCCGCTGACGTCATCAAGCATATCGATGGCAACTCGGGTTCAAGAGCCATGGTTGCTTGGAACAAAGTTGACAAGGCTGTTCGTCAGGTTGGCGCTTGGACATCCGTGATGTTTGACGATGCGCTTATTCACCGCGTTATTTCAGACATGGGGGGATGGGTTGAACTCTGCAAGGTAGATGACAGGGAATACCCCTTTAAGCAAAAAGAGTTTTTAACACGCTACCAGGCTTACTTGCTGCGGGACGAAGTGGGTGAATACCCAAGGCTATTACAGGGTATTGCAGACCATCAGAACCAGCAAAAAGGATTTGATATGCAAGCGCCTGTTGCCGTGGGCGACTGGTCAAAAGCGGCACAAGTTTATACGAGAGGCATCGCCGACTTTAGCGCAGTGCCTTTAAAAAGAATAAGCCCGAAAGCCATTCAGGCGCTTCTCGGAAATCAATTAGAGGACAAAAATGAAAACGATTAAAGCAAAAACCATTGCCCTAGCGATAGCCATGTCCGCAAGCACTTCAGTCTATGCTTTTCCGGGCTATCAGTGGGAAAAAGCAGCACAAAGCGTTGGTATTGATCCAGTCATGCTCTACGCCGTTGCCTTGGCTGAGTCCGCCTCACATCGTGGTCTCAACATGACCAGCCCATGGCCATACGCAATTCGCAATGGTTCAAATGCAACCTACGCCAAATCTAAGACAGAAGCAGAGCAACTGTTAAACCAAGCACTGCAAGAGAGTGAAAAATACCAGCTCGATATTGGCCTAATGCAAATCAATTTGCATTGGCACGGACATCGGGTGAGTTCAGCAGCAGAACTGCTAGACCCCATCACCAACCTAACTGTCGGCTCCAGTATTTTGGCCGAAGCAATCAAGTCTTCACCAAACGATTTAGAGCTTGGCATAGGCCGCTATCACAGCTGGAACGAAGAGCGTGCACGCTGGTATGGGCAAAGAGTGCTTTCTATCTATCGCAATATTTTACATGAACTGGAGGTCCGTCAATGACAACCAATCAACAAGACTTCTATCAATTAAATTTGGCGTACCTACACGCAGCACGAGAATTAGCGCGAATTGATCCGCAAGAGGCGGTCTTGCGCTTTGGACTTACACGCGACGTGGTGGATGCACTGATTAATGCTGGTGTTGACGACCTGCAACGAGTGGCGACTTCATCATTCATGCTGTTTCAACCAAGGGGTAACCAAAGCCAACTGATTGAGATGGTGAAGAGCAAAGGCACAGGTATCCCAAGAATCGCTTATTTATTATCAACCCTAAACAACAAGGGGGATGCATGATTGATAACCTGTCCAAAAGTGAGCTGTTTACCCGAGCCTCGCTGCTTATTAAATACGGATTTAGAACAACCATTATCGCGCTCGATACAGGTTTGCCAATCCACATTATCAGAAGGCTCCACAAAGAAGTGACCGGCAAGTCACCTTGTCCTGGTCAATTGCCAGAATCTGATGCCATCGTTAAAAGCAGAAGAGCATTAGTTGAAGGCTCTCTGCTGATGGCGCTTTATGTCAATATTGGTGGTGATAATGTCTACAAGCAATTAAATATCGATGCTTTGATGAAGGCTTACGATGCGTACTTGGTTGCAAGAGAAGAAGCAGATCTTCCAGCTGAGATCCCCTGGAAAAAACTAACCATCAATGAAGGTTGGGTTCTAGCTCGTGATTTAAGATCACAGCTTGCATCCTTACACCGGTGTCGATGCGGCAGTCTGTATTTGACGGTATCACAACAGCGCATTCAGCTTAAATGCCCTGTGTGTGAGATTATGGCCGAGCAAACCACTAGAGCACTTTTTGAGAACTAACATGCTGATGCATGATTTGATTGTGCACCGCCCGTGCACTTTGAGAGTACTAAGAAGATGACAAACTTACTTAAATCTTTACCAGCACGCTGCTGGTTTATATCACTGGGGCTTTTTCTGGCGACTTTGGCTGCGGCTCATTTTTTTCCATCAGAAATATTAACGACATCTGCCAAGTTAGCGGCTTTGCCATTTCTGTTCTGCACCGTCTTTTTTTTCAGCTACTTGGGATTCAAAGCGACCTGTAATCCCATCGGACTTATAGCCATAATCACTATGCTTGTAGCAATCGCATATTGGCAAGCGAGTTGGACAATTGTTGGTTTGGGACTCTTTTTCTTAGCTATTTGTACTGGAATTAGATTCTTGAGTAACCAAGTTAAAGATTCGGGTAGAACTTTGAGCATTGAAGAAAAATGGTATTGGTATAAGCTCCATTCGTTTTTTGATGGCTTTTATCCAAGGTATCCCAAAAAGCCAAAAAAATAGCCAGCCAACCACAAGCTGGCTACCTTCTATTTTCAGTTCCTTCCTGATGCCTGGTTATAGGCCCTAATATCAATCAAGTTGTTCTGAGCATAATCTCCCGCAAGGGATGCATTTGAGATCACCGCTATCTGCTTATCCACAAATGCTTTATCTTCTTCGGACACACTGTCAGGAATGTAAGCGCCACTCTCATCCTTTTGACGATACTCATTTAGCATTTGCTCCCTTAGACCTAGCATTTCAGGCGACCAACTCGATGAGTCTTCAGAGTTGAATACGCGCCCCGCCAAACCTTCATTGAAAGCTTGAGCGAACACTTGACTTTGAATCGGGGTCAATCCCATTCTCTGCCCTTCGCTGTATGCTTCCTGTTTAAAATCATCGGCGTACTGTTCTAAGAACTCACCGTATCGATTGTTAACTGCCGCACCGAATGCCCCAGCCAACATGGCTTCAGACTTAGTGCCCCAGTTAACTTCGGAGGCATACTGCGAACTCGATCCACTGTATGCATCATTAAACGCCGTCAAAGGATTTTCCAAAGAGGTTCCGGCGTCAACGGCTGCTTTTAACCCATCCCATGTTGATTTGCTGGCCACCGTTGCATTGTGCAAGAAACCTCGTGAGCCAGGTTCTGCAAGGGCTTGCTCCTTGTAACTCTCATAGTCTTCGCCAAAATGATTCAAGGTATGCAGTGCTGCATCAGTATGCTTGCCACTGAAATCACCAATAGCCCTGGCGCTGTTGAAGAACATTTCAGCACCAGAGACTCCGCTATCATCAGCCATAATGCGAGATCGCCACTGAGAGCCAGCTTCACTGTTTAGTCCAGATTGATAGGTACTTGTGTCAGAAGCTACGGCCTGCTGGGCTTGTTGCTGATGCGCATTCAGCTGTCCATCTACACCAGAAAGATTGGTTTGGTAAGCAGATTGAGCCGAATTGAACTGCGTTTGAACTGTTGCAGCATCCTCATAGCCTCCCAGAACACCGGATTCAACTTGGCTTTGAGTGCCACCAAAAGTAGGTGCAGTTGATGACAAGCCTTCATTAGAGCGTGGCTGAATAGATCGTAAATCGGCTCCGGTAGCCATGGCCATAACAGTCATTGCTGCTTGATAGTCATTGTCTCGTTCAGCGGGCGTCGAGGAGTTGCTATAGGTTAAAGACTCCATAGCTGCGGCCACATACGCCTGATTATCATCAGGTAGCAAGCGCTGATACATTGGAAGGTTTTCACGTAATCGGTTACCTGCTTCAACATGCTGGTTCATATAGCGACCTAAATAATCCATGACTTCAGGATTATCCGCTGCTAATCGAGTTAACGTCGCACCATCCGTGTTCCTTTGTCCTGATAGACTGTAGCTGGCCTGATCAAGCTCACTAAAGCGGTTTGATGCCGTGATAACGTCTTGTGCTGAACTCTGAAGTGAATGATAGTCTTGATTAGACAACGACATCTCAACGCCAGAGCGTCTTGAATCTGAAAGGTCCTTAACCATCGCATCGCGAAACTCAGCACGTCGTGAATCACTTGATGCCAAGCTTTGCATCTCCCCAGTGAGCGTATTTGCGGTCGTAGATCGAGAACTGCCCTCTGATGACTCAACTTGGCCACTAAAGTTACCACCTAAATCCAAGCCTGCTCGTACCCTTGATAGTTTTGGTACACGAGATGAGTCTGGCTTATCCACTCCTGGCAAGTTGCCCTGTGGAGAATCATTGCCGCCAGTACCAAGAAGCCTTCCAAGAAAACCCTTGTCAGCAACTTCTTTCTCACCGGGATTTGTAATGGTTCCATCGCCACCGACCCTTAAGCCTCCCGATAACACGCCAGATACCAAGCCACGTACAGCATCTTTTTTATCGTCGCCAAAACCATACCGAGTTTGCAGGTCATCAGTAACCTGATTAACAACGGCGCTAGATGCTGAGTTAGATGAGCCGATCTGACGTCCAACCGAAGAAAGGTTGTCGTAACTTAGCTTTTCACCAAAGGTTCGACTCATGGTATTGCCAACCTGACGACTAAAGGCTTGAGTTGCCTGAGTCATGGATTCTTTTGCAGAGCCGACCATTGAACCCACTGCGTTTCCGACAGAGAAACTGCTTAGTAGGTTTGACGCGCCGGTCATAGCAGAACCAGTGAGGGCTGAATTTTGGAACATTGACTGTGATTGCATTACCGGGGCATTTTTCGCGACATCTGGACTTGCCATCTTTTCATCAATGGCATCACCGTTTTGAAGACGTCCAGCCAAGTGGGTAGCGGTTATTGCTGAGCCATACACGAGCATGAGCGAAATCGCCGGAACACTCGACGCCAACATGCCGCCAGTAGCTATCCAGGTTTGCAGCACTGAATCCATCTGCATCATCCCAGCAAAAGATGGCACTTCTGTACCTGCAAAGGCATCAAGCGACGACATTTTCCCAGCAACGGTTAAATGAATATACAGGTTAATGATGGCCATGACAGGCATCCAAAGTTGAATCCAAAGCAGGATTAACAAGTACTTCCCGGCCATTCGCATCCCGATTTGGCCAAGGGCTATCACAAAGGCCATCAAAGGGGTGATGGCGTAAATGAACCCCTCAAAAAACGTCATCATCGGACGAACGATACTTTGGAACAGGGTCTGCTCCGCCGCCCATTGCGTATTGCGCTGCTCAATCGCTTGATTAACCATAACGGCTGCGGTGAAAGCTTGATCATCCATATATTTGCCCGTCACGCTTTGCTCATAAATAGGCAAAAGCACCGACGCGGTCATGTACTCTTGGGTGTTTACTGAAGCCAAACCAAGGTTATTCAGTGCATTTCGGATCACGTCATCAGTGTCCGTTGCTGACGAAGTCCCCAATGAGGCTGACAGAACCTGTTTAAGCCTTGGAATGAAGGTTGATTCTGTCATGAGTTTCAGTTGGCTATAGGCATCGGTGCAGTCCAGATCGCTACTGCTACCACTGAGCATGATTCGAGTGCCATAAATGCGCGAATCAAACCTAATCGCAGTCATCGGGTTAGGATCACTCAGCACCTGATCGAGGTTCTTTTGGCCAATGTCGATACCAATCAAGGTGCACTCTTTGATGTAGTTAAACCACGATTGCTCGATGTCCGAACCGGCGACACGATTTGCATCACCCAAACCAGAGCGATCCATCACCTGTTTTCTCACTTTAATCAGTGACTGTAAACTGGATGCAAAGCCGTATTCCGTCATGGCGGGAGTTGAGAACGCCGTTTCAAACAATCGCGTGACTTGAAAGCCAACAGTCGAAATCGTACTGCCTGCGGCAGCAACACCGATGGGCACATTATCAACCACTCGAACTTGTCCCGTGTACGCATCCTCAATGCTCACTCGGGTACTGGGCCCAAACATGGTTGCAAAGACTAGCCATGAGACTAAAACATGTTGAAAGTTAATCCCTCGACCACCTTGCATTAAGGCCTGAACAGAGACCATCAATACCCCAATGAGCAAGCCAATCCGAACCATTGAAGTAAAATCGCCTGTACCAGTGATCATCGCGACAGCGTTCAGGACCTGCTCTAAAAAAGCCGAATCCCCGATGGAATAGATTTCCCACATGACCTATTCCCCCAGCGCCGTAGATTTAACGGTGTAATAACGCTGTTTGCGAATGGTCTGAATCACCTGGTTAAAATGTGCCAGCAACTCTTGCTCTGAGCCGTATCTTCGCTGCAACGCGGCGTACTCCTCATTGATTTGGCGACGTGCACGTTCAAGGTCTTCCGTTAATAACTTCGCATAGGCATGATCTTCCACACCTGAGGTACTTCTAGCTGCATTGAGCATGTCTTCAACCAATGCTCGGGCCATCTCAACAGCAATAAATGGTGCCGCTCTTGAAGCAAACGATCTAGCGGCCCCTTCATTTAATGCAGAAAGAGTTCGAATCATGCCCCCAATGCTGGCAGGAGCCGAGGTCATAAAAGCCTTTTCGGTGGTGCTAGCAGCCCCTGTATTTCGAGCAAACTTAAAAATAATGCCGTTACTAGAACCTGTACCAAGAAGTAAATTTTCTACCTGAGTTGATAACCCGGTAAGAGTCACGTTAGTGATTGTTGGGTTCAGACAACCGTCTTGCGTCACTGTGTCACATCGGTACATAGCGACGTTACCGCCATGAATTAGATGCTCAATAGTCACTTTATTGCCATTCAGCCTGGTCAGTTTTGGGGCTTTACCTTGGCCATCAGCGGCATTAGCAAGATCACCAACAATGATCGAACCAGTCACCGACATAACCGCTTCAAGGAAACGGTCATCCCCCGATGCAAACCAGCTTGATGCCGAGTGACGTTTCAATGCTCGCCAAACCAAATTACCTTTAATCGTTTTGTTCACATCAGATGCCGCGACACTCGAAGCGTTCTCATATGGGTTCTTACCATTGGATTCACTCCAACTGGTAAAAACGTCTCCAGCCCCTTTAAGTGAGCTCAACATGCTGGCTTCTGTTTGCCCCTTTTTACCAAAAGCAGCCAGGGTATCGTTCACGACTCCCTGAGCCATTTGACAGGAATTGCCGAAATACTCGTTCAACTGCTGGATTTTCTTTTGCAGTGTCTCCATGTGCTGAGAGCATTTCTCACACATAGCACTGAGCGCCAATTGGAATGCGTATCCCTTGGCGTTTGCAGCAACAGAACGAAGTAATTGAACAAACTGATCTGCATTAACAAATGACAAACTTCCAGCGAACATATCAATGCCGCCACAACCGGCTTGGAATGACGGAGGCACCATAGAGACGAGGTTCTCGTTCATGATCCTGTTACGAACAACAACGCTTCCGCCAGATATCACACCACGCCGTTGACTCTCGAATACACCAGGCGCAGTGGTGTTGGTCATTGAACCAAACAACTGGTTCATCTCCTGTTGCAAGCTTGCTTGGCTCATAGATGAAAAACCAATCGCACAGGCGATTAGCGATACTCGGAATACTTTTTTCATCGTTATAACCCTCCTTGTGCACGCAGATAGCGAACAAGGAACTCAGGGTCCTGTAATATCTTTTCGTTAAGCTCTTGGGCTGACATCGCGAGTGACACGCCGGGTTGAACAGGTCTGGTGGCATAGTAAGTTTGATCGTCAATCCAACCGGCTTGATGGGCTGCAAGAATGATTCGATTATTGAGCTCATCAAGGCTCATTGCGCCCTGGCCAATCGGAGTGATGACATTAGGCGGGTCTACTAAGAAGACCGCTGGAACAGTCGAAACGGACAAGGTTTGTGCTTGTCCTGAATCGACTTTG
This sequence comes from Neiella holothuriorum, assembly GCF_019457915.1. Lineage (GTDB taxonomy): Bacteria > Pseudomonadota > Gammaproteobacteria > Enterobacterales > Neiellaceae > Neiella > Neiella holothuriorum. The sequence continues at coordinate 90,312 of NZ_JAHZSS010000017.1, read as the reverse complement.
TAATTGGGAAACTCTCCACCGGGTAAAGGCAAGCCATCGACAGCAATAGCAAACACCTCGAACCCATAGTTCAAGGCCATAGATTCGATGATAGGCGCTTGAGCATGGCAATAAGGGCAATCCGAACGATAGAAGAAGAACAAGCCAGCCCGTTTTGCTACTTCACCTAAAGCTACATCACGTTGAGCGCCAGCTTCTCGATCCATCCGATTGGCAGCATAAGTCGCCAAGGGTCTGCGACTGATTTCATCCAAAACAGGATCACCCATGACCACCTGCTGACTAACATCAGCAAATAGTGAGCCCTTATCCATCATGACTCGCTGGAGATACAGATAGGCTCTGACGTTCTCATTCGTCGGCTCATCAATAGCCTTGTCCATGAACGACTGCATGTGCTCTCGGAACCAGGCAGCACTGAAGGGTTTTAGCTCGTCCTGACTGGACTCAACGGAACCAAATTCCTGCTTTAAAAGCTCTTCAGACTCCGCTGGCTCAGGAATGACCTGATACCAAAACCAGCCTTCCTGACCACGCTGATAGAATTGCCCATCACTAGCATAGGCGGGCAAGATGAATAGAAGGAAAATAATGATTGGGATGGTCACCCATAGGATGAACCAAGGTAACAAAGGGGTTCTCATTGTCAGCTCCAGAAATTTCATAGAGCTAACATGCTAAAGATCCCAGTAAGAGCGATTGGCCAGATAGATGAAGGAATTGTGTGTGTTTCTGACTAGCTGTTATGACCAGTAACAACAGCTAGGTTTAACGAGCCAACCTTATACTTAGACCGTTTTGAGCGAATAGCGGAAATTTCTCTCCGCATCATAGTGCTCATTCAAAAGTATGCTTTGTTTGATATAGCGGACAATCACCTTTTGGATCTTATTGCCCATAAACTACTGAATCAAAACCTGCTTAATGTGCCTTACTCTCATAGCGTCTAAAAGTGCAGCTCTTCTATCCGACAAGGTTTTCCGAACAAATAGCCTTGATAGGTATTACACCCCATGCTTTGTAATAACGCGCGCTGAGCTTCTGTTTCAACGCCTTCAGCTATAACTTGCAGCTCCATTGAATCGGCTAGCGTTATAACTGCTTGAGCGATGGCTTTGTCATTACTGCTATTTATAATATCTCGAATAAATCCTTGGTCAATTTTCAATTGATTTATTGGTAATTGTTTTAAATAAGACAAGGATGAATAGCCTGTACCAAAATCATCGATTGAGAAAGTCACGCCGTGTTGCTGCAACTCTTTCATCTTAGCTTTAACATCGGGAATATTGTTTGCGAGCAGCGTTTCCGTAATTTCCAACTTAAGTAACTGTGGATTTGCACCTGAGATTTCTAATGCATTGAAAACACTCTGAACAAAATTATCTTTGCTAAATTGAACTACACTTATATTAACCGCAATGCTAAGATGTTGTTTTTCCGATTCTAAAGACCATTTTGCCAGAGTAGCGCAAGCTTCTTGTAGCACCCACTCGCCAATGGGCACAATAAGACCGGTTTCCTCCGCTAAGGGGATAAATTGCAATGGTGACACCATTCCTTTTTCTGGGTGTATCCAACGCAACAACACCTCAACACCAATACACTGCTCCAGATGATCGACCTGTTTTTGATAGAAAAGAACAAATTGCTGGCCTAGGATTGCAGCGTATAAGTCGCTAATAATTGTTGCTCTTGAGCTTACTGCGACTTGCATTTGTGGGTCAAAAAACTGCACACCATTTCGGCCAGCATATTTAGCCTTGTACATAGCCATATCAGCTTGCTTTAACAAATCTTCTTTTGGAAGGTTCCCATTATTAAAAAATGTCACACCAATGCTAGCAGAACTATTGTAAGTCAGACCGTCAAGATTATATTCCTTCGCTAAATTATCCTTGATTTTTTGCGCAAGTCCTTCAGCCTGGTTCGCTGCTAATGTTGGATCATGACTTAAATCTGATGCAATGATAACAAACTCATCGCCGCCTAAACGCGCTACCGTATCTCCTTGCCTAACTGAGTTGACAAGACGCTCAGCAACCTGACATAACAGCAAATCACCTTTATTATGCCCAGCACTATCGTTGAGGTCTTTAAAGTTATCCAAATCAAGAAACAGTAGCGCCGAGAAATTATTTGTACGAGCGCTATGGTTTATAGCTCCCACTAATCTATCCAACAACAGACGTCGATTAGGTAGCAATGTTAATGGGTCATAAAAAGCTAACTGATGAATTTCATGCTCACGTTGCTTTCGATCAGTAATGTCCCTTACAACACCGATAAAGTTAATTTCACCAGCCACTTGAACTTCAACGACACCAAGCTCGATAGGAAAAATTGAACCATCTTTACGCCAAGCGTCCAGCTCACGAATACGTCCGGTAATATTGCTTATACCACGTTCAATATAGTTTGATAAGTAACCATCATGATGCTCACGATGAGGAGAACCCATCAACATGTTAATATTTTTGCCAAGCGTTTCACCTTCTGAATAGCCGAAGATTTCTTGTGCCGCTTGGTTAAATGTCAAAATTTTACCACGGCAATCAATAATAATAATGCCATCAAGTAAACCTTCAACAACAGCTTCCATCTGCCGCGACTTATCACTAAGCGCTCTTTCTGCAATGATTTGGTCATTGATATCAAAATGCGTACCCAATAACCATAGCGCTTTGCCATCATTAGACCTTGAAGATACACGCCCTCTGGTATTTATCCATATCCATTCACCATTTTTGTGTTTCATACGAATATTGGCTTCATATGTAGGAATAAGACCTACCGCATGCTTTTCAAGAATAGCTGCACAATAAGCTAAGTCATCAGGATGCGTTAATTTTCCCACGCACTTCTGTTTGTAGGTAATAACTCAGAAAGTGTATAACCCAGTAGTGCGGCCCATTTATCATTGATAATCAACTCACCCGTTTGAATATTAAAATGCCATGTGCCTATATTGTTAGCGTCTATAACGGCTTTTAATAAATTCTCACTGTTACGAATTAGCTCCTCATCCCGCTTCTCTTTTGTAATATTTGTTTCAATTGCAATATAGCCATTTAAACTGCCATTTTTACTAAACAACGGGTTACAAGTTATCCTTACCCAGTAGGCGTCTTGTGCTTTTGAATAATTTACAATATCAACATTAAAGCCGTCCTGTTGGGCAAGAGCATCTCTCATTATTGCAACAGTTGCCGGATCAGTGTCTGCCCCTTGTAATAACTCCCCAGGTTTTTTACCCTGCATTTCTCCAATGCTATACCCTGTGAGAGCAGAAAAGGCGTCATTAATCCATGTAACTCTACCGTCTAGATCGGTAATTACCACACCATTAGTCGTTTGCCTTGCAACTTCGGAAAGGCGGCTTATTTCTGACTGTATTTCAACTTTTTCAGTGGTATTGCGAATGACCACCAATACTTCATTATCATCAATCTTTTTGTATCGAGCTTCGAACGATTGATTTGATTTTTCGAACGTGTAGTTATGATGAATCACATCATCAGTTGAAAAGGCTTGCTTCAGGCAAGCTACCAGTTGATTACCTAATTCATTGGTTAGTATCTCAGGAACCGTATATCCCAAAATTTCTTGTTGGGGTTTAGGTAAGTCAGGATGCTCTTTGCAAACCAAAAAACGAAAACTTCGGTCAATTACAAATATCATATCAGGCAGTGTTGCCAATATTGAGGCTGTTCTTGCCATGCTTTTAAAGAATTGTTCTTGAAGTCGTTCTTGGTCTACTTTGGCAATTTCATACTCAACCATATCTGCAAATTCGCGCAGTTCTTGCTGTTCTTTTGCTGAAAAAACTCTAGCCTTGGAGTCAATAAGACATAGGGTACCAATAGGTTGCCCGCTAGGCTCTTTTAAGGGAGCACCTGCATAAAAACGAATATGTGGCTCATGGGTAACTAAAGGATTCGACGCGAAGCGTGCGTCTTCTGTTGCATCTGAAACAATAAAAATATCATCATGTAATATCGCATGCCCACAAAACGAGATATCACGATTTGTTTCGCAAACATCAAGCCCAACCTTTGATTTAAACCACTGCCTATCACTATCAACCAAAGATATGAGACATATTGGCACCTCAAATACGGACGCAGCCAATCTGGTAATGCGATCAAATCGCTTCTCAGCGGGAGTATCTAGTAAATTTATCTGCTGTAACGCAAGTAGACGAGTAGCTTCATCAATAGGGAATTCAGGTGCGTTCAAAAGTGTCTCCAACAATTTACTTATCAATTGCGAGCTATCAATTGCACTACAATAATCTTTTGTTTATGTAAGGGAGCCTGCGATTAAGTCCCCACTCATGAGACAATACCACAATCATCTCCTTGGGAAGGAAATCCGGTAGCCATGGCACATCAACTTACCTTCGCTGATAGTGAATTTCAGAAAAAGCGCCGTAAAACTCGTAAAGAGATCTTCCTTGAGCGGATGGAGTTGATCATCCCCTGGGGGCGGCTGGAGGCCGTAATAGAACCCTATTACCCTAAGGCGGGCAATGGCCGCCGGCCCTATCCGCTGGCTACGATGCTGCGAATTCATCTACTTCAGCAGTGGTATAACCTGAGTGATCCGGCTGCAGAAGATGCACTCTACGAGGTCGCTAGCATGCGGCTGTTTGCCCGCCTGTCGCTGGACAAGCCGATCCCGGACCACACCACCATCATGAACTTCCGGCACCTACTGGAGCGCCACCAACTGGGCCGGGAGATTTTCGAAGAGATCAATCTGTGGCTAGAGGATGCCGGTGTGCTGCTGCGCGAAGGGACACTGATGGACGCGACCATTATTGATGCGCCAAGCTCTATCAAAAACAGCACCGGCGAGCGTGACCCCGAAATGCACCAGACCCGCAAAGGCAACCAATGGTACTTTGGCATGAAGGCCCATATTGGGGTGGACTCAATGTCAGGGCTGGTACACAGTTTTGAAACCACAGCGGCCAATGTTCATGATGTAACTCAGGCTGTACACCTGCTGCACGGTGAAGAGAAATATGTCTATGCCGACTCGGGCTATCGGGGTGTAGAGTCACGCACTGGCCGATGGGGTAAGGGCATCGACTGGAAAATTGCGCTGATGCCATCGAAAGTAAAAACGCTGCGCAAGCCCCCCCGAATCAACAAGCATGAGCTGGAAATGGAATACTACAAATCCAGCCTGCGAGCACCGGTCGAGCATGCGTTTGGGGTGATCAAATGTCAGTTTGGTTTCAGGAAAACCCGCTATCGCGGCTTGAAGAAAAACGACAACAAGCTCTCGGTCCTGTTTGCCTTGGCTAACGTAGTCCGGGTCTGTCGTCGGGTACGCTTTTAAGGGGTAGCTCCGTCTGGAGACTGGAAAACGGTCTCCAGACGGAGGAAAAAGGGCTCAAAAGGGCCGGTTATAACCGGAAAGTGGTCGTTAAGCCGTTGTCAGGTGGGGCGGTCATGAAATTGGAGCTTGTTCGCAGGCTCCTAAGGCTTCTGCATTTGAGAGGCTAACGCTTAAACCGCACTACAAGCTCATGAAGCTCATCAGCTATTTCATTCAAATAAATAATGGTTTCAGAAAGTTGCATCGAACTGTCATTACTCAAATCGGCAAGGGCGGAAATGTTAACAATTTGACGATTAATATCCTCAGCAACATGAGCTTGCTCTTCTACTGCCGCAGCCATCTGAGTAGACATGGAGGCGATTTGGCCAATCGATTCTGAAATGCCGCTTAACATTCTGCCACTTTCAATAACATTAGAAAGCCCCTCTTCGGCATCAATAGCCCCTGCATCAGCGACTTTTACGGCATCACCTGCTCGATTAATTAACTCGTTAACTATACAGTAGATTTCTTTTGTAGATTCTTGAGTGCGTCTAGCGAGATTTCTGACTTCATCAGCAACTACCGCAAAGCCACGCCCTTGCTCGCCCGCTCGTGCGGCTTCAATAGCAGCATTAAGCGCAAGTAAATTGGTTTGCTCGGTAATCTGTTCAATGATTTGCGCAGCACTAGCAATTCGGGAGGTTTGTTCTGAAACGCCTTGAACTGAGTTACCAATTTGATCTACGGTCATTTTTAGCTTTTGAATGGAGCTGCGAGTAATATTTGCAATCTCATTGCCTTTTAATGCGAGGTGATTAGCAGTATCAGCTTGCGTAGCAGTATCACTGACATGCTTGGAGACTTCAGCAATGGTCGTCGACATTTGGTTCATTGCGGTAGCAACTTGCATCGTTTCAGACTGCTGACTTTCAATATCTTTTCTTGTTTTCGCCGTGAGCTCCGCGCCTTTCTCAGATTCTTTAGCAACGACTAGTGCAGCACTTTCAATTCGAGTAATCACGGTGCCCAAATGTGCTAGCTGACTTAGAATCGCGACTTTAAGCTTGCCTAAATCACCCGATTCATCAGTATAGCTTTGTACAGCAAGTTCATCCGAAAATGCATGGTTAAGCATCTCATTCAACGCATTTAGGGTTTTCTTTCTATTAAACGAGACCCAAAAAGCAAAAATGATGACAGAGATAAGTAATGCCGCCTCTGAGAGCTCTCTGAAACCAAAGCCAAATAAACCAGCACAAATTGCTATCGATAAGACTAAGAAAACATTTTCAAGTGATATAGGTAAAGCAGCGCGTTTGGTTTTACCTACATTGATATTACGATAAAGTCTAGCTGCCCGCTCCACGTCTTGCCTTGAGGGGCAAGAGCGAACTGATTCATAGCCAATTATTTTACCGTTCTGTGTTACAGGCGTAACATAAGCATCTACCCAGTAGAAATCGCCATTCTTACATCGATTCTTGACAAGGCCCATCCAAGGCTTCCCAGCCTTTAGGTAATGCCACATTTTTTTATACGCTTCTGGTGGCATATCAGGATGCCTTACCATATTGTGAGGCTGCCCGATTAGTTCATGTTTTTCAAAACCGCTCACTTCAACAAAGGCATCATTGCACTCAATAATGATGCCTTGAGTATCGGTCACTGAAATTAACTTTGTATTGCTTCCAAAAGTTTTCTCTCTATCAGTAACAGGAAGGTTTTTACGCATGAATATTCCTTATTGCAGAGTATTGAAATACTAACATTAGTTGTAGAAGACATACAGTTAGAGATCAAGTTTTTGCTGCCTCCAAAGCTTCGTACACACCCCCCCAAATAGGTCTTCATCAAGATGGTTACGCGAGTATTGTCGAGTACACTTTGCTAAAGCAATGACCGCTTTGAACTGCAAAGCAGCCGTTTCTGTATGCACCTGGAAATGTCCGCAATTGGCACATAAGTAATATTCATAAAGTGCGAATACTACATTAGTTCACTTTACTGCAAAAACCGTTACCAACGTCTTCATTGAGTCACCCGGAATCATAACAAAGTGCATTTTGCTACCAAGATGCTGCCAGAACTCTGCTTCCTGTGCATATTTTTTGGCTTTTTGGATGGTGACCCTTTCAGGCAACTGGGCTTTAGTTAGCGCAGAACATAGCAACTTTGAGCACAAAGCCTTCCAAGGATGCTTGGGCACTCCATTAGAAAGCCGTTCCACAAACCGTTCCAGTGCATGACGAGTCACCACGACAGGTCCAATGTTCGGAACGTTGATTACCTCATCGATTTCTCTCACTGTAGCATTATCGACGCTGTATTCTTCGAAGGAATGTGAGAGCCAATCGTCCCGCTTTTCTACCGAGATCTGTGCTTCCTGGTAACGAGTGAGCAAGAACCTAGTCAGGCTGTAAAGTGAATGCTGAGTTGAGCGTTGTTTCTGTAACTTTTTGATGGCTCCTTTACTGACCCGGATTTGAAGGCCATTACCGCTTCGGTTACTCCCCATCACCTCTTTCACTGACAGTAGGTGATGAATCGCATAGAGCTCAGCTGCAATTGGCTTTTGCTGCTCAGGTAGCTTGTCGTATTGCTCACCTAAATCGACCTTTAGTTCACCACCTCTTCGAAGGCCGGTCTTCCAGTAAACCGTAAACTCACCACCAATCTGCTTTATTAACAGGGTTAATACCATCATGTTTGTTCTCCTATTGGTTATCTATTTTTCATTCTCCATGTTTTTTCAAATATGCAAGGCGCAAAAAAAGGGGCCGAAGCCCCTTGGATCAGATATGAACTTTCGGAAAGCCCATGGCACCGTAAACATTCAGCACATCATTCCAATCCCAACTTTTCACGCCAAGTGACGTTGGTATCGGAGGGATCAGAACTTGTGTCAGAATGCCTTTTTGCCAGGCTTTTTTCTTGAGTTCATTCGCTGCATTCAGGCCGGTCTCAGAGAGATCGTGATCTGCCCAGATGTACAGCATTTTCACATTACTTGGTGGTTCAAACCTAGCCAGTAGCGTTGCATTCACAACCGACCAACATGTCTGTCCCGTAGCTCTGGTAACCGCTAAAGCTGTTTCGATGCCTTCAGAAACACCTAATACCTCACCAGGCTCACCTATCGGAATGGCACCACCAGTGATTGTTCTGTCACTTGGTATCGGCATCATCTTTTTAGGCTTTTCAACCGGCGCTTTGAATCCATCTTCACTTAGGTAGATCCGATGAAACGTGGCCGAACGCCCTTGCTGAGTAACGATTTTACCTAGCAGCGCTGGGTAGCTATCGATAAACAGACCATCTTCATCATGGTAAGGCAAGTTTGGATGAAACCTCAGCACCGAATCCCATTCAGGACGAAGCCGGGTAACAATGCCACGACGATGCAAGTAGTTCCAAACTGGTTGCGCACGAGTATCCGCAAGGGATAACGTTTCTCCCCAGGTTTGATTCAAGCGATGGATAATCGCTTTGTCCTCGTCCTGCTTTCTAGCCTTCCAATCAACAGCGTTACTCGGTATTGCCCGAGAAGGTGCTTGTATTTGTCCGGGTTGAATACCTAGAACTTGGCCAATTGCTTCAACAGACTGGGCAAAGTTCCATCCATTAATCCAAGACAACAGTTCAAAGCCATCATGAAAGATACCGCAGGTGTTACAAACGCCACCTCCGGTATATTCAGCATCTTTGAATAGCCTAAAGCCATCACGACCGCCATGAACAGGACAAGCCACATGACGTCCTTTTCGAGCAATAGCGGCATCAAGTTCTGGCACCAATGCCGCCAAGACTTGAAGCCATTGGCCATTGAGATATGGCCTTACTGTGTCAATTTGTAAAGGTAACGCCATATAACCTCCTTAAGTAAAATGCCGACTCCTACCACATGAGGTAAAAGTCAGCTTAGGTCCTGCATTAGCCGTTCGGTTAATGCAGGAGCGTTAGTCAAGCCGGATACCATGTCGTCTTAATAGCCACATGATGGAATCACGAAGCACATCAGGATCGACAACCGCAGCCATTGCGCAAACACGAAAGCAAAATGGCGCTAATTCGTCATTTTGAATCCACGACAACACATCCTTGCGCAACCGAGTACTGACACGACCGTCCAGCAACACACGGATCGCATCCAATAGAATGCCTTCGCGTAACTGCCAGATTTCCGTGTCAGACCAAGTGACTGGGGCATCATCAAACTCAAATAGAAATTCGAGCTGTGATGATGTGTGTTGATGGGACTGCTTTTGTGATGTAGGAGAATGGGCAATGCGCCCATTCATTAAAGATAACCGCGTTCGGCAAGCGAAACGCAGCCCTCGGATGCGACCACAACATGGTCAAGCGTTCGAATATCAACAAGTGACAAGGCGTCACGGAGTCGATGAGTGATGCGTTTATCAGCTTCACTAGGTTCAGGATCACCCGATGGATGGTTATGAACCAGTATCACTGCTGCCGCATTAAGCTCTAGCGCACGCTTTGTTACTTCCCTTGGATACACGCTCGCCGCATCTAAAGTGCCTTTGAACAGCTCTTCAAATCGAATAACGCGATGCTTTGTATCAAGAAACAGCACTCCAAAGACTTCGTGCTCATACTCGTGCATCAGTGTTTGCAGGTATGAGAACGCCGACGATGGCTGTTCAATTTTGCGACCTTTACTCAATCGACCACGAGCAAGCTTGAGCGCCATATCTAATATATCGGCTTCGGTCACCTGCTCAGGAACGATGTAAGTACCGGCTTCTTCGCCAGCTAAGAATTTTTTGTTTTTCATAGGAGTCTCCAAAAAAACGGAGACGAACCCATGCCCAGACGGGGACGGAATCGTCCCCGCAGGGTGGTAAAATGGATGTGGTTACTGAATTAACAGTTGTTGTGTTACTTCGAATAACTCACGCTTTAGATCTTTGACGTCGTTAATCACGATGCTTTGTGGAAAGAATCTCTCAACACTGCGTGTTTGAATCCCTATTCCCAGCAGCTCAAAGCCACTTCGTCTGCACCGGTCAACAATGTCATGCGTAGCAGCCCAATCATCTGGGTCACCATCCGTTAGCACTATCATTAGCTTTCGCTTCTGTTTTTGTGCTAACAAACTGTTTGCAGCAAACCACATCGCTTGTGCCATAGGCGTACAACCTCGTGGTTTTTGGTCAAAACAGGCGGCCCGATGTCGAACCGATTGCTTGGGCAATAACGCGATAGAAACTTCCTGATGAATACCAGGAAAATAACTGACCGCAGGTACAACACCCGGTATGCCTTCCAGTGCCATGGCCAAAGCCAAAGCAGCTTCATTGGCAACATGAAAGTACTTTCGATTACCTTCGCCAATGGGTTTACCCATTGAACCCGATATATCGACCAGCAAGTGCACAGCAGCATTAGGCGCAATGCGAGGTTGCCTTTGAATAAACAATCTCGACTCACCTGCTTGTGAAGCGGCAAGACGATGGGTTGCAACTCGAAGACCGTGCCTTTTGACATGATTCCGATTGTCCTGACTGGACTGAACCATGCCCCTAAGTCGGGCTCGAATTTGAGCAGACTCCGACGCCGATAAGGTCAAAATAGCCTCATCACCCAACATTGCCTGCTCTGCTTGGGGCAAACTGAGTGGAGTGACGCCCTGATGTCCTTCAGCTTGTTCCGACAACACTTCTGCCACTTGTGCAAAGGTATCGGGTTCAAACTGAGCGGCACTGGCCTCTAAGGCTTGTCGCAAGTTGTCAGCTTGATCAGAGTTATCAGAATCACCCGTTTCAGCAGCATCCCCTGTTGCAGACGAACCTGTTTCCGGGGTTTGACTGTCACTACTGCTATTGCTGTCATTACTCGAATCTTGTCCAATGTCATTACCGCTATCAGCATCCGACTCATCCTGTGGTGGACGAGATTCTTCTTCCAACATGGCAACGATGGCATCGACAAGTTTCAGCACTTCACCTGTAGACCCTAAGCTAGGCACTGCTGTCAGCATGGCGCTTAACCGGCTCATCGCTGCGGCAGGAAAGAGTTGTCTCACTCTTTCATCAACTGCTTGATACAAAGGCGTCAGCGCTTTCTGGCCCAGAAAATGGCATCTCAAGCGGAACAACAACCAGGCTTGCAAGTTAGATGCAGGCTCAAGCTGTTCAGGTACACACATTTGCTGAGTGTCTACCATGTACTCAATCACTTGCGAAATACTGCGCCGGGTTCCGGGGTAATCCTTTGCCAATTCGTTTTCAATGCGAACGTCCTCAATGATATTGAGAAGTGCCTTACGGATCGGTTTGGACGACGCCTTCTGCACCATGTCAAAATTGGTATGCCGAATATGCGCCGCTTCATGAGCCAGATAACCCCAAGCTATCTGTTGATAGTGTGGGTCGTCTGGGTTTGCTGTTGGGATCACAATCCGCTCACCATCGGTAAACGCATCTTGTCCTTGAATAAGCACCTTCACACCAAACTTTTCGCCATAAGCGGCGGCAACGATTGGCAGTGCATTTTTTAATGGATGATTCATGGGAGTCTCCTAATCATTAGGGGGAATACTCCCTCAGCGGGAGCGTTTCCCCGCTGGGAATATGGATGTTTAAACCTGTGCTTTTAGCTTATCCAGGTCGTATTTTTGACCTAACCAAGCCACCAATTGAGCTGGACTCTCGTGCTGCTCAAATGACGTTTTAAGCTGGTCTAAACTCAGGATGTCATCCAATGTCAGACCGTACTGATCTTGTAACTGAGTAGACACCTCGTGTTGATATTGCAGCCAGGCCCGCTCAAAAGCGGTTTGCTGCAATGCCATGTTTGGAACAAATACCATGGCCGTTACCCAAGCTCCTTGTTCGTCCGCATCTGCGATCAAAACAGGATTCTTGGGGATCACGACACTATGTGTTGAGTACGACCGTTGTACTAACGTTCGACAACACGCCACTTCTGGTATCGATTCACTTTCAACCGCATCAGTCACACCACGAAAATGTGCTTCAAACTGGTTCAGTTGGCTGGGGTTATGGATGGTTGATTGCATAATTTCCTCTTACATAGTTCAGAGGACATGCGCCCTTCAGGGCAACATGCCCTCAAGGACGTTAGAAATAAAATGAGTTTGGTACAGTCGCACCAAGGTTTGGTCTGACGGTTGGTTGGGGTATTGCACGTAAGTTATCTGCCTGAGCAGATACTGGCTGTGCGGGTTTAGGTTCAGGTTTGGGCATCAGTTGTCTGATATCCAATTGACCTTCACCGTGCATTCTCATCTTGTCTGGATCAGACAAAATTAAAATGGTCGCCATCAGTTCGTGATAGAGATTGTCTGTCACAGGGCCGGTCTTCGGCAGACGAACAAATAAATTGTCCATCGCTTCAACCATCGGCTGAACTCGATGATCCAGGAAGGACAAACCATCCAACTTGTCTCTTAATCGCTTGAGCGGATTAAGGGCTCGCTGACTGATTTGATTCTTGCCTGCAACGGAACGCTCAAACAGTTCATTGGCATCACGAGCCACCTCCCTAAAGAGGGTGTGTCCCATACCATTGACCTTGTCATCTAAGCCTCCAGCTTGTTCAGCCGGTTGCATTCGATAGATGGCATAATCGAACTGAAGCCGTTGTTCCACGTCTTCGATGGGTGACAGCGCACGCCGGATTGCATCTGCAAATTCCGGGTGTTTCGCAACCCAGTCAAACGTCACCTGATCATAGTTGTCCAAGAACAACTGCTTACACTGCGCAAACTCCTGACCGATCCGGTCAAGCTCTGGAACAATCTGATCAATTCGGTCTTCAGGGACGGCATAGCCACCTAAAAACCGCACACCGACTTGCTCACACAAGCGCTGCGCTTCTTTTTTAAGCCGTTCAAAGTTCGCCAATGCCTCTGGGTCGCAAATTTTTTTACTCCCTAAGCTGGCAACATCCTTCGGTGGAAGTTGGCTGCCATTGGCTAATCTGAAATCTTCAGGCCTTAGTTTTTTTCTACCGCTCCAGATGGAACAGTCGATGTGACAAATCAAAAGTTTGTCGAGGGTTTGAATACTCATAGTGCATCCTCATGCGAGATGGGGACGCACCACTCCAAACAGGAGCAATGGCCCCCGTTTGGGTGGTAGTAGTTGACGCGCTAATGGCAATACCACTATCAGAAATAGTAATTTTGCGAATCAGGCGACGATTGGTTGAGATCGATTTTCGCAGGCATTAAGTCCAGTGCTTCAGCAATCGGGCGAACCCGCTCTAAATCACTGCCTAGCAACCGCAATACATCTTTTTCCAACTTCAGTTGGTCGGATACTTCTATCCCTTCAGGACTCGCTACTGTGAGCGAACACAATGGTGGTAATTGACGCTTAAAGGCCAGTAACAGCAACAATGGCCACGGGCCATCATCAGTGTTAACAATGCCAGCGCCTTCACCTGACACCATGCTGATTTGATTGGTACTAGGTAATCCGCTTTTGCAAAACCCTAATGACCATTTTCCAATCCTGACCTGGTTATCATCAATAACAGCCAAGCCATAGGCTTCAAGCAGCTTTGCCATATCGAACAACGCTTTTTGAGCCAGCGAGATTTGGCCATTGACGTCCTTGCGAGTACGAAACTCCCAACTGACGTTATTGGCGCACGCGACGCTATCTAGCGCATTTGAGAGTTCAAATGGCCGCCCTTGATGATCAATGCCGACGTGTCCAACAAATCGATAACCCTTGTTGATTTTCTCATTGATTCGTCGGTCTGCTTCAGCGTTAGGATCAGTCGAGTCAATCAATCGCTGCTGCGACATTTGACCAGCTTTTCCAAACCGAACTTCAATCTCCTGGGTGTCTGATCCAACGTAAATGGCCCATTCTTTGGCTGTCCCATCAGAATGACTGTAACGGTAAAGAGCAAAGCACTTTTCCATCATCAATCCTCCCAGTGGTCACCGAAGACATCAGCGGCAATACGGTGAATAGCTTCACGTTGCTCCAACTCAGCACGAGCCGTCAAAGACCGAACCAGTGCATACTCCACTGCGTTAGGAGCACCTTTGAAAGCAAGTGTTAACTTTGCCCAGCGCACCAAGGTCCGAGTGGACATGGTGATACTAAGCTCAGCACCGCCATCCGCGCCCCCAATAAAGAGACGACGAATGTCACCAGCCACTTTCACCATTTTCTGGCGAAAGACTTCTGGCAAGCCCGGCGCAACGTTCTCCAGAATGGCTTCCTCTACAGAAGGCTCTGCATAGGTCGCTTCGATGATTCTAAAGCGATCAAGAAAAGCCAAATTCTGTTGGAGCACACCTTGATACAAGCCCGTTTGGTCACCGCTGCCCGCACTGTTGCCGGTAGCGATAAAACGAAACTTGGCATGTGGCATGATGATCTCACCGCCATTTTGTGCGATGACCAACGGGGCACCTTCCAAAATGTCATTGAGCCCAGCCAGTTCAGCAGGCTCAGCAAGATCCATTTCATTAATGATCAGCAAATGGCCATGCTTGACAGCCAGTGCCAGCGGCCCATACACAAAGGTCATGTTGCCATTAACCAGTGTGTGGTGACCGATAAGATCGGACAACTCCAATCGACCGTGCGCAGTAATTTGCTGAACAGGCCAATTCAATCGAGAAGCAACTTGGCAAATTAGCGAGGTCTTACCGCATCCCGTGGGGCCTGTAATATACAAACCGTCACCGTCTGGGTGAGACAAGAACGCCAATACGTCACGTAAGTCTTCTTTTCTAAAAACATACTCGTCCTTGCGAACGGGAATGTTTGGATGGGTAGTGTCGGCACCATATCCTTCCAGAACGAAAGCATCAGGAGCCGGGACATTAAACGCTTGATTCACTTGAACCAAAAATGGGGATTGTTCTGTCATGGTAAACCTCATTAGTTTTAACGAGGCCCCATGCCCCAACAGGGAATGAAGTCCCCGTCGGGTGGTGTGTTGATTGTGGTATGGCTGTGTATGTAAGAGTTCAGCTCGCTCTATCATTCGTACCCAGCATTGGCTACGAGTGAAACTGCTTTCTGATGCACTCGATGTAAGCGCATGAGAAAGGAGCCGAAATCGGCTCCAAGTGAACGTTAAAAGTAAAATGAGCTCGGCGAGTCACCTGGCAGAACCAAGTTATCTTGCTCAAGACTGATTTTGATTGGTGTTTCAACGGGCTGCTCTGGCTTATTGGTGCTAATGCGCAACCGCTCTTGTGGCGCTTTTCGGTAAGCGGCTAAAACCTGTTCATCCAGCTCGCCTAACTTATCGGTGGCCAATTGCTTATAGTCCACCGTGCCCGCCATCATGTAGCGGCTGAGTTTGACCCCAGCATAGTCGGCATGAGCGTAGTTACCCATCATGGCGACCAATTTTGACTGGGCGTCTCGCATTTCCTCTTTCAAAGATTTAATGTGATTTTCCAGTCGGACCACTTCGGCATGTGCTGAGCAATACTGTCGAGACAGCGATGTCCAACGGTATTGGGCTTCACCCTTGGGAACAAAACAATCTTGCTCAGGGCATTTTGACGGCTCTTTTTTGGTCTGTACTAACTCCCAAAACTGAAGCGCTGTTTCTTGCAACTCAGTTAAGAACGCCGCGTCTCGCTGTATTTCAAACTCAATCAGTTGATCCTCAAAATAGAAAACCAACCAACCTCGCGTGCTATTGGCGACCAGTATTTGATGCTGTACTTGCACCCAATACAACTGGTACGCCTCGCTTTGTTCTCGGTGAGCTTGCACATCCTCAAAAACTGACTGGCAAGGACATTTCAGTTCAACGGGTTCGCCCGCATCGTTGATGCCATCAAAGCTGGCTCGAAAGATTGCGTTATGATCGGCTTCTGCACATGACGGCAGAAGAAAGTCATTATGCGCATTCTCAAATGCTCGCCTTGCTTGAGGCTCCAACCTTATACCACGAAGCACATTTGGATTATTCGACAGGTCTTCCGGTAATACGAATCCGGTTTTTTCTGCCCATAATCGCCAAGGTGTTTTGTAGGGTGAACGCCCCATAATAATTGGGGCTTCAGATGCCGTAACCCCTGCAATGCGCCACTGGTGCCATGCAGGAGTACGTTGTGATAGGTCGATAACCTTCATATTGCCTCCTTTGAAGGGAGACTCCCCTGAAGGAGAGAACTCCCCTTCAGGGTTAAGTGGTTACTTTGCAGCTTGTGCTAACGCTGTTTGGTGCTGAACAACACTTGCTTGAACCGAATCAATTGCCGCTTTACCGGCTTGAATCGAACCTAAGACAAGGGCAACAACCAATACCAAGCGAAAAAGTGAGGCTGATTTAGTCATGGAAGATCTCCAAAAAAAAGACGAGACCTTCCCCCTGACGGGAGAATAATCCCGCCAGGGTTAGTAAAATGAATGCGTGGCGCTAAGAAGCTAAAGGCTGTGTGAGCGCTTTGGCTGCTTGTTGCTGAGCATTAAAGATTTCTTGCTTCGCAAACGTCAGCTCAACACCTTGAAAATGTTCATTGGCATATTCCAATGCACTATTCCAAGCGTTTGAAGCTTCCGCCCGCTCGATAAGCTTGTAAACAAGCCCTCGGGTTCGATCATCAACTTGCTCGGGTGGAATCACAGATGGCTCAACAACGTGTGTTGCTTGGCCTTCGATAATTCGCTCCGCTTCGTCTTGATCGAAAATTCCCACAAAGCCAAACGCAATGCGGGAACACTGGATCATGGATTTATGTCTTAGCATTCGCTTAGTGTGCGTCTGCCATGGACCATCTACACGGTAAGGGCCATTTTTGCCATTACCTTCAAAAGGCGGTCGATAGACTTCATCCAGATACTCAGTGATTTTGACTGGGTGCGAACGGTCGCGCCGATAGATGATGCATTCCATCCATTCAGGGCATTCTTTCGCGCCATCCAGTGAGACTTTGTTTTCTGAAGTCTTGAACTCCATGCCATCAAACTGGTCGTGTTGATTGATGATGCGAGACCATCCATCGACACCTACCACTGGGATAATCCCAGCTTGTTTATCAGGGAACGCAAAAATCTCTTTGGTGAAAGGGTTCAAACCGTACTGATCTGCAACCACCAAGAGCGCCATCATCTGCTCATTGGTCGGTGCACTACCGTCACGTTGCTTGAATGCTGTTGCTTTTAGGGTATCGAACAACTTGTTTGGATCGACACTAAAGCGCTCAGCAAAGCGTTGGATTAGCTTTGGTTTTTCCATTATGGACTCCGACAATCAAAGTGGGAGTCTGCCCCTGACGGGAAAGTACTCCCGGCTGGGTTAAAGCGTTATCGCTCGGTTAAAAATCTGGTTCAGGATAAGTTTGTGCCCAATTAGCTTGGGAGCTCGCATCATCCGCCGGTGATGGCTCAGATGCTTTGTTCACACTATCAAGAAGCAGAAACTCATCCGCGTCCACTTCGGTCAATCGATGCTTAATGCCATCTTTCTCCCATGAGCGCGTGCGCTGAGGCCCTTGAACAAAAAGCTTCGCTCCTTTTTGGATCAAATCTTTTGCTCTTAGCCCTAACTTAAATCCACCACGATCTCGAAAAACGACCCGATGCCATTCCGTATGCTCTTTGAGCTCATTGGATTGACGGTCGCGCCATTTCTCAGAAGTGGCCAGTGAAATGCTGGTCACTAAATCACCTGATGGATAGGCTCGCGTCTCTGGCTCAGAGCCAACGTAGCCTATGAGTGTTACTTGGTTTTTCATGGTGTTCTCCTCGTCTTAGTTGAACTCTGTGCACACAGTCGTTTCTGCCCGGCTGGGCAAAGAAGACTGACGGCGCAGATAGGTTGGTATTTCGAGTAAAGCCATATCGTACTGATGTGGCTCTTTGTAAAACGCAGATGTCAAACGGGGCATACCAGGAGCTTTAGGCACTGCCATTGGACGACGTTTTGGTGTTGGTGTGAGCAAACGCTTGATTTGAGTAAGTACAAATCGAAACGGGCGCACGCTTTGACGAGCAAGTAATCGCAAAAGCGACCAGCTCAGTTTTGCAAGCAACATAATGCCTGCGAGTTGGATAATAAATCCGAAGATATATTCCATTGGTGACTCCTAATGTTGGTTTTGAAGGAGTCACCCCCAACTGGGGAAAACTCCCCCAGTTGGGTGGTGAAAAGGCGAACCGCAAGGAACGCATGGTTGAGCATGTAAAAACATGCAGGCTATTTGTTTAAGGAGGCTAGCTACCTCTTAGTACCACTGAGAAAACTCAGCGGCGGGCTTCCTTTGAGCTCATGCTCTCAGGCGCGGATATCACTGAAACAGATCAGCAATATTTGATAGTCAGTGTAACCGTCTTATCCAGACAGGATAGTTAGAAAGATGCTCAATTCTTCCACCTAGCTGAAAGGCCATTACCGCACAGAGGATTAGGCTAGGGACTGATTATTGTCATATCAGGAGCAAACTTATGGCCCAAGCAAAACCCAATTACTCAAAACCCATCTTTGAACAATCATTCACAATTAACAGCTTACAGGCGCAACGTGTCGTTGACCGTGTTTTTAGACGGACGGTCAGTGCACTTTACGGAATCGATGTCATCCTACGCATCATTGGCGATGAGAACGAAATTGATGAAGTGGAACAGATCATTAGCCAGTTGATCGAGGATTGCGCTAAGGCGGTAGACAGCGAACAAGCTCGTTTGGACAAACTGATGGAGTCCAACGGCATCGATGAAGTACCTGACTACACGGACCCGATTACCTTCAACGCCAAAATAAGCTCGCCTCAGGTTGGCCAGTTTGTCGGCTTAGTTCGCAAACTCGATGCTTTGATGATCTCAATGGACACTCTCTGGTTGTCTAGCGTGCTTAGCAACAAGCAACGTGTTGATGGCAACTACGCATGGCAACAGCGCATCATCAAACTGGCTCGACGCATTATTGATATCGAAATTCGAGCACGAAAATCAGCTCAAGCCAAGGGTAAAGAAGCAGAAGTTGAACAAGCGGTGCCTTCAACCGATGACGATATCACTGAAGAGGAAACAGCTGGTCCCCGCCAACTAGCCAACTAGGCTCCCATCAACCAGCCCCTCTCAAAGGGGCTTCCTATAAATCACATAAAGTCCACATATAGTTACTCTAAAGAGTGAAAACCAACTTAATGTAACCAATTAGGGACGCTAAAATTATAATTTGACAATATCGCATTAAAGTCCTAAATTAAGAACATTAAGTGAGAATGGCTCGCATAGTGTAACCAAAGTAGGGCTTTATAGTGAGAGACATGACAGCTACAGCATTAGCAGAAGAGATCGGCGACAGATTGAAGCAAGCTCGACTCAATCGAGACCTAACACAATCTGAAGTTGCACAGCTTGCTGGCATTGCCCGCAAAACGGTTTTGAATGCAGAAAAGGGAAAAGTTCAGCTCGACATCATGATTGCTATATTAATGGCATTAGACCTCACACAGCAGATTGATCTTTTTCTCCCTAAACAAGAAATTTCTCCCTTACAGCTGGCCAAACTGCAAGGCAAGAAAAGGCAGAGAGCCTCTGGCCAGCGTAGTAACAAAGATGAGGAAGCACCAGAATGGTAATGGAAGTCATTACAATAACATACCAAGACGATGTTGTTGGAGCAGTGAGTTTTGACACTGAAAAGGGACTTGGATCATTTGAATATGATCCAGGATTCATAAAAAAAGGTGTCGAGCTATCCCCAATCAAAATGCCATTATCGAATCGCATTTATAGCTTTCCCGAACTGGATTTCAATACCTTTAAAGGACTACCAGGTTTAATAGCTGACTCCTTACCTGATGATTTTGGTAACGCAGTTCTCAACGCATGGGTTGCAGGTCAAGGTCGCTCTCCGGGTGACATTACACCACTTCAACGCCTCCAATATACGGGAAAGCGAGGCATGGGAGCTCTTGAGTATGCGCCAGCTACAAAGTTACGAAGTTTAAATGCTTCACAACAAGTAGAAATCCAATCGCTAGTTTCTATTGCACAAGAAATCTTAGATTCACGAGGTAATTTTGAAGTAGAACTAAAACAAAATGGCCAAGACGATAGAGAGGCAATGATGTCTTTATTATCAGTTGGCATGAGTGCAGGAGGAGCACGACCGAAAGCCGTGTTAGCATTTAATGAAGATTTTACTCAAGTTCGCTCCGGCCAAGCCAAAGTGCCAAGTGGTTTTACTCATTATTTGATGAAATTTGACGGAGTTAGTGAGCATAACAAAAATCAAGAAACCTTCGGTGACCCATTAGGCTATGGAGCAATGGAGTTTGTTTATCATTTAATGGCTAAAAAATGCGGTGTCGATATGATGCCATGCCGCTTACTCCATGAAGGCAACCGACGCCACTTTATTACACAACGGTTTGATCGAATTAAAAACAGCAAGGTACACGTACAAACGCTTAACGGGCTTGCCCACGTTGATTATAAAAAGCCGGGGGCATTTTCTTACGCAGAGTTATTTGGCATAGCCAGACAGTTGAAGCTTTCTGCTGTTGAAGCTGAGCAGCTATTCAAGCGCATGACGTTCAATATCATTGCTCGAAATCATGACGACCACTCAAAGAACTTTGCCTTTATTCTGAAAAAAGACAAATGGTCTCTCGCACCAGCTTATGATTTAGCTTATAGCTATAAACCTGGCAGTAAATGGGTGAACAGCCATTGGATGAGCTTAAATGGTAAAAGAGATAACTTTAGACGAAGTGATTTCTA
Source organism: Neiella holothuriorum (assembly GCF_019457915.1). Taxonomy (GTDB): domain Bacteria; phylum Pseudomonadota; class Gammaproteobacteria; order Enterobacterales; family Neiellaceae; genus Neiella; species Neiella holothuriorum. Next base: position 69,271 of record NZ_JAHZSS010000017.1, on the reverse strand, counting down.
TAGTTTAGAGAAACTTAGCCCTGTTTTTAACAAGAAAAAGATCGACGATATTATTGATGCAACGATTGAGCACGTATCAACTTGGCGTCAGCTTGCTCAAGAATGGGATGTGCCAAAAACACTGATAGATGAAATACAAGAAAACTTTCGGCTCGATATTTAGTTAGCAGTAAAGTAACTATTCCTGTGAGCAAAAAGGATGGCCTCTTATTTCAGGCCATCCCGAGCCAAACAACAATTTAGCACACACGGATATGGTGAATTATCTGAATCAATTATTCCCCGAAATTTCTTCCGTCGCCTCCTGACGCAGTTTCTTTGCATCCATTCCGTTTAGCCGTTCAATGGCTCTATCTGCGGCACTTTGACGGTTCCCATCAACGTTTAGCGTACTTCCTGAGCCTGTGAGTCTTTCCAGATCCAGTGACGGTACTTCGGGTAGGTTGCCCGTGATCGATAAGATACCTATCCATTCATCCAGATTGACTTGGCTCCAATCTACCTGGTTTAACTGACTCGCGGTCAAACCTTCGCAGTTTGGTGACTTGGCACTTCCCCAACCAAGGCCTAATTGCGGACGCACTTGCTCTTGAATGATCCGTGAAAGCGGCGAAGTAAAGCAGCAATATGATTGCCGTTTCTCAACACAAGCACCTAAGAACTTAGACTTGCAGTAAGAGCCTACGTAGTGGCAACTCTTCAATACCCGCTTGGCGTTCATTTCAAACTCACTCTGCTCACATTTCCAGATAAGCTGAATGAGGATCATGGTGACAGAGTAAATCATGTAGGCCGTCATAACCGTACTCAGAACCGCGCCCGCAGCGCCACCGAGGGCAAAGTTTCCACCCGAAACAACACCATCGGCTCCAACCGCGCCACCAACGTTACTAAACAGTGCCGATTGCGCCCCCGAACCAAAGGTCGTACCTACCCATTCAGCCGTTTTGTTGGTCAACACCTGCATGAAGCCTGTCGCAGCTTGCTCCGCTCCCGCGCCAGCAGCCGTTGATGGTCCAGCTCCCATGAGAGAGTCCCATGCAGACACAAAAGGCTCTTTAACCGCACTCCAAGTACTCGTTATCGGTTCCCTAAGCGTATTCCACGAACCATAGATTGCAGAAGACGGATTCATGGCCATGACTGCCGTATCAAGCTTGTTAACCGCCACAATCATTGTGATGTAATCCGATAACGACACGCCACTTGGCTTTTCACAACAATCTACTATGCCTCCAACGGCTTTTTTGCACTGGCCAGCATTACCTTTAAAGACCGTACACTCAACGTTATCTTGGCCATCAGCTCCCGTACATGACATATCATTAGTCATAAACTGCGCCGCATTAAGCATCGCAGCGGCTTCTGCAAAGTTAGCCTGCTTGATTGACTCTGGCTCTAAACAATCTGTGCCCATACAGCGAACTGGTCCCTCACAGTTGTATTGAGTTTCCATTCGTGCATTTTGCACTTCAACGCTTTGTCCGCAGTCATACACCAAACTTTGGATATAACAGAAGCCTTCATGACCAGCCCCGCCTTCAGTGCATTCGGTTCTGACATACTGGCAGGCCGGATTTTGCTCTAGCGCGGCACACGTATTGGTGGTCGTGTTTTGTCCGTTATTGACGATGGTTTGCGTATTACCATTGGCATCTACCCAGCTATCTGAGCTGCCCATGTTGAACTCTGGATGAGCAGTCGAAGCATTGTAGGTTGCTCTTGCCCTCCAGCATGAGAGTCCCAGTCCATCAGAGCTGCCGCGACTGGTTAAATGAGCAGGAGACGAAACAACCGCCGGATAAAGGCTTCCAAGATTGGACAACTCGCCACTACCAACTGTTAACCCGTCGATTCGTTTTGTGCCCGTATCCAAACACTGCCACTGCACCGCAGTAAACTGATCCGTTTGCATCAAGCATTGGTCTATGCCCGGATCACTTGATTGATGAACAATGTCTTGCTCTAAGTATTTGCCAGAGAAGGTCAATGAAGCGCTCAGTTTCGCAGGAGCCAAACACTTCTGAACTTCTCGGCTGCAAGTATCGAAATCGACTTTGTTCCAGCCAGACTCACATCTGGAACGAGTGACTTCCTGGGGTTCATGCCACGAAATAATCGAACCATTGACGACTTTACACAATGAGCCAACCAAGGTTCCTTTTGGACAGGTCATTTCAGGGTATTTAATGGACGATTTCGTCTCAGTCACCGTCTCCTTATTGCCCGTCAATGAGAGTGTCGTTTTCCAACCATTTGCCTTGGACGGCGACTCGGTGATTTTTATCTCAGTATTTTGATTATCAAAAATCCTCAGTGTCGCGTTTCCAGTTTGCATTGTACTGCTGTGCTGTGGAACAAAGCTGAGCGTTTCAGAGCTAAAGCAACCGCGCTCAATGGACCAGCTTTGTTGATGTGTTTCGGCGGATACACGTCGCTCTAACTGACACTGAGTAAGCGTGCTGATCTTTTCGCACACCTGGTAATCCGGTACATGCTTGGTTTCAGTAAATGGCGTAATCGTCTGAGTAGGCTCACAGGCCTCAAAACTACTTGGCATAAGGTTGGATACCACACACTTTGGATCGCTGGTTTGCAATCCACAGTCATAGGTATCGGTAAAACGAATGCATTCACCTTTATCATTGGTTTCGGCACATTCTGACGACATGAATCCACAGGAAGGATTCGCTTCAAGCACTTGGCAGGCCTGATTTTCAACCCCCTTATAGCTTTCGTCATCCACACTGACTTGTACACGCCGACACAAAGGCGATATGCCAGCCACTGGGCTTGGGGCAAAGTAGGATTCACAAACTGAAACACCATTGACCACCGTACATCCGTTGGTTGAAGACGGCTGATCCGTGCATTGAATGCTGTAGTCTGAAAACTTCGTCGGGATATCCGCTGCTTGTTCGATACAGGACTGTGGTGACCAACTATCATTCATCACCACCTTGGTTGGATCAAAGCGCACCTTGATGCGTGCATAGCCCTCACCACTACCCGTTACCGATACGCGAATTTTCACCGGCACTTCTAAACCTGGTTCTACCGCTTTTAGCTTGGCAGTGAGATCGGTATTTGGATTGCGTTCCCAACTGGTACTAAGCTCGCAGCGACCTGCCGTTTCTGGTGGAAAGTTATTGTTCGGCCCAGACCAGACTTTCTGATCGCCAAGCCACACTTGCATGTAGTCATCCCATTTGGCGTACTCAAGAACGGCTGAGGTAATCGCATCGGGGTTCACGACTTTGAGTGTGATGGCCTGTTCGAACACTTTACAACTGCCACTCCAGTAGTTGTCACCAATTCGTCCTATCCAAACTTCAAGACACCCCTCACCACAAGAGCGAAGGTTCATCGGTCCAGAAACATGCTCAATAATGCCTGCCGTGTAATCGTGAGTAATCGTGCAGCTGTTAACCGCTGTATTGAGCCTGTCACATTGCTGGTAGTTTGGGCCTCCTTCACCTTGAGACTCACAGCCTGGGAAGCTTTGTGTTAATAGATTTGGGTCAGTTTGAACCGCATCGGTTAATGCCCAAAGGGGATCATTGACCATATCTGGCCGAGACCTGTCTTTGATCTGTTGTAGCGAACGAAATGCTTCACCCGTAGCGCCACTTTCGGATGCCATGCTCTCTTGGCGCTGTGTCCCCAATTGATCCATGCTGGCATCAGAGCCATAAACGCCCGTTAAGACATCCAATGAGCCCTGATCCATACCAGGGAAAAGCTCTTGCAAGTTAATGGACTCATTACCACTGCCATTCGGCACCGACATTGTATTGCCATTGAGTGCGGGCATCGTCCAGTTTTGCAGTAATTGCTTACCTTCTTGTTGTCCGCTTAGGCCGGATTGGCGCTGCACATCAGCGGCCACACCATGTAAGGGCAAGCACGCCATAGTGATTGATAAAATACCCGCTAACACTCGGGTAAAAAGTGTTGGTTTCATGGTTAACCTCCCGAGTTACAGCAGTCTTGCCAGCGCCACAAAATGTAGAGTGCATCTTCTCCGGCACCGGGGATCGTTCGCCACTCTCCCCATTTCATGGTGCTTTCACCGATGACATGCGCACTTTCAGTTTCTGGTACAGGGAAGAACATACTCATCTTGTATTGGGATTTCGGCAGCATGGGTTCGATAACAGGTCGGCATAGCGCACTATTTCCCATTGTTCGCCTTGCAAGACCACGCCGGTGTTGAGCTGCGATTGCACGTGCCGCTAAATGGCTGGTGTTTTCTGCTAATGAGCCAAAGGCTAAGGTATGGCCAGATAACGGATAGAGATGGCCCCAACTGCCAGCACACCAAAACAACTGATCGATGGGTTTACCAAGCGTTGATGAGGCTGCGTCAGCGGTACAAGCCGAAATAGCCAATGGATTAGCAACAGCAGCCGCTTCAGGCTGAGTAAAAAAGGCCAGTTCATCGTTCAGCCATGTTGGGTCCAATTCCGACAAATACATCAAGTCAAAGTCCATGTAACCATCGGCATTGCAATTGCCATCCATGAACAAATCGAGCATGACCAAAAGCGGAAAGGCGTAATAATGGTAATGGTAGAAAGCAAGATCACCGGTATCGTATTCACCTTCGCCATGACCACCTTGCAGTCGCCTATCACCTAACGGTAAACGAATCCCTCCCAATGAAGGTGAACAGCCCGGCGATCTGACCAATTCAATCAGGCGAGCTGGCTCCCACATGCTGGTAACAATACCTGGCCTTGGCACGCCTAAGTTGTCTTCACATAAGCAAAATGACTTGTTTGATGCGCCGCTTGGGACATTGCCAGAACCAAGAGGAAGACCGGCAACCCGGATAGGAAAAATGCATGACCAGCAAACATCTGTCAGCAACTTGCCGGACAATAACCCCGCGTCTGGACAGGTCAGTTCGGCTTTTGCAGGAATAGATGCGCCCAGGACAAGCATGACTACAAGAGTCCGCAACAGACGATACGTATTATTGAGCTTTTTCATGAACAAGCTCCTTTGCTGGAATTTCTTCAATTTCAAACGCGAGTCCCTTTGCTTGAACAAACGATGGGGTGGCTTGCAAATCAAAGCGCTGCTTTAGCGAGGCATTGAGAAGATAAACCGGACTATCCAATGTCTTTTCGAGCGCATTGAGGCGATTCCAGCCTTGGGCACGGTCGAGCTGCGTGGTGATAAGCGTAATGCGGCGCAGTGTCCTATCTTGCGTCTCAAGCCAATGCGCTACTGCGTCCACTTCTTCAGCGTTCGACGCATTAAACACCACAAGCTGCTGAGTAAACGGCAATGCTTTGAGCGGGTTAATACGCGTTCCTGCTGGGATCAATGTTCGGCCATTGGCATCCAATAGTGGCCGCTGCATGACGATGGTTGGATCAACCGTTCTTATCCGATACTGCGTGGCTTTGGCTAAGTCAGTAAATGTTTGGCGAGACCAGAAGCGCTCAATGGCTTTTTTCTTTAACTCGCCCAGGTCAAGCGACTGTAAACGCTGCATCGCCACTTGCATCAAATCCGGTTCTAAAATGGAATGAATAGGACCGCGTTGACCCAATGAACCGGTATTGCCTGTTTCAATTTGACGCTGCAACCAGTCCTTGCTGTAAACCCCTAGTGCACTTGCAGTCACCTTGTCATCTTCTATGCGGAAAATGGCAGGCACGCTAGTCACCCGCCAGTGCACAAAGGCTTTCGGATCGATTCGAACCTGAGGAACAGGATCAAGCCCCGTCATCAGCATATGCCAATCACGGATAGCCGCCCCCAAGGTCTTTCCTTCAGGAATTCCCCGAAACAACACAATAGCGCCGGTAGCACTGGCCTCTTTAAATAGCTGCTTCAGTGAGGAATCCCCCAGTGAGGACGACGCAAATATCAACCATTCATCGTTGTGTTTGAGCGACGCAGGTTGTTCAATCGGTGAAAAAGGCTCGATAAATTCAGATGAACCATCCACAGCACTTTGTAAAATGCTGCGGCTCATTTCGACGATCTTTTTGTCCTCGTCAGACAACGGAAAAGGCTCTTGTGCCCAGGACACTTGAACCCAAGCCAATGGAGCAACCAACAAAAATAAGAGGCATAGTCTTCTCATCATCCACCTCCTACCAAAGCGGCCAAGCGCGACCGACAATCTGCTCGCGCTTAACGGCATTCCAATAGCGGGAGTCGAAACTCGTTGCAGCCTCGCCGGAAAACCAATATTCGTTTTCTTGCAGCGTCAATGAGCGGCTAAACTGTGATTCCGCCATACCAAGACGCTGGGCTAATGCCATGCCGGTAGAGACTTCAGCACCGTTCACCAGCACATGCTCAGGCGTCACATTGACTTCATCCCCAGGCATCCCTGTTAGGCGTTTAAGCATCCGAGTACCGTCGTTATATAACGGAGCGAGTCCTTTTGAGTGGAAGGCATACAAACCATCCTTAACGGGCTCTTTATTCCATAGGTCAATCAGATATACCGTGGTATCAGGCAGGCAGCGCTCTTGCTGGGTATCAATACCTATTCGGTAGCGCATCATGGCATAGGTGCCTACCAAGGCCATGATTAACGCAAGAATGGTCAGCCGGATGAGATATGGCCGCCAAGGCATTCTTTTACGGAGTATCTGCATGAGACACCTCCTTTGAGCCTACTGGCACGAAAACAGAATCATCAGCGCCAACCACCGCTTGGGCATCCAGCACGATAAAACCGGCTGCTTTTAACTTTTCAATTTGCTGATTGGTCTGAAGCAACCTGGATTCGATGTCTTGTTCGCTGGCATTAGGACCCAGTGACAACACCGCATCCCCAAAATCCACGACTGCAATGGGCGTACTTAACGCCAACTGGCTGTGGATGGGTTCGAGTGTTTTCATTAAAAGCCAGCTGGTCATTAAACCGCTACCAGCAATAGACAAAGTAATAGAGGCCATAAATGGCCAAAGCGTGGTCTTATTCATCTAAATCCCGCGAGAAACCCCGTCCTTCTAGGGCGAGGAGGGATAGCGGTTGCTCCGAAGGAGCAAAAACTACCCGATTGGTTAATGTTAATATTTACTTTCACAAAAACAACTGTATTCTTGTGAACTATGAAAGAGATCGCTATTAAACAACGCTTTTACCCAACGACTGAACAGGCTCAATTGCTTGCGCAGACTTTCGGCTGTGTGCGTTTCGTTTATAACGCGATCCTTAAATGGCGTACCGACGCTTTCTACAACGAAAGCAAAAAGGTTAACTACAACACGGCAAGCTCTAAGCTGACCGAACTCAAGAAGCAAACTGAGTTTGAATGGCTTAACAGCGTGTCGTGTGTACCGCTCCAACAATCTTTGCGCCATCAACAAACTGCGTTTAAGAACTTCTTTGAAGGAAGGGCGAAGTATCCAGCCTTTAAGAAGAAGCGCAGCAAGCAAAGCGCAGAATTCACGAAGTCGGCGTTTAAGTTCAAAGATGGCAATATCTACATTGCCAAGTCCAAACAGCCGCTTGATATTCGCTGGTCGCGTGAACTTCCTAGCGAACCAACTACCGTCACTATCTCGAAAGACAGTGCAGGCCGCTACTTCGTGTCTATGCTTTGCCGCTTCGAGCCTAAACCACTGCCTGTTACCAAAAAGACAACGGGTATTGATTTGGGTTTGACCGACCTTGTGATTACCGCTGACGGGTTTAAATCTGGCAATCCCCGCCATACTGCAAAGTACGAGAAGAAATTGGCTCAGGCGCAACGCCGCCTTTCCAAGAAGAAGAAAGGAACTGCCAACTTCCACAAAGCCAGAATCAAAGTTGCTCGCATTCAGGCGAAGATTGCCGACTGCCGCCGCGACTTTACCCACAAACTCACCACTACGTTGATAAACGAAAACCAAGTGATTAGCTGTGAGAGTTTGAGCGTTAAAAACATGGTCAAGAATCCGCGACTTGCTAAGGCCATTGGTGACGCCAATTGGGGCGAAATGGTTAGGCAGCTTGAGTACAAAGCAGAATGGCGCGGCAGAACACTTGTCCAGATTGACAAGTGGTATCCGTCTAGTAAGCGTTGTAATTGCTGTGGTCACGTAGTTGATTCTCTACCGTTACATATAAGGCATTGGACTTGTCCAGCGTGTGAAGCGCGCTTAGACCGTGATACCAATGCCGCTATTAATATCAAAGCCGCTGGGCAAGCGGTGTTAGCTTGTGGAGCGTAAGTAAGTCCCGATTGTTCTAATGAACTTCGGGCATAACGCCTTGAAACAAGAATCCCCTTCCTTTAGGGAGGGGAGCAGTCAAAGCCTCGCTCCTTCAACAACTGAGAGATGGCATCAGCAACAGAAAGGCCTTTGCGCGTTAACTGTTTAATCGCGTTTACATCTTCTGCACGGGACGAGTACAACAGCTTGTGAAACGGATCGACAATGAGGCGGCCAATCCCGGTGCCCATTTCGGTAATAAAGAAAATTTCGGAATAGACACCCGTGACGGTATGAACCGTTTTTAGGTACTCATAACCGCCTTCACCTAGTGGCAAGCGGCCTTCTTTTTTGAGCGCGTTGATGGTTTCAGCTTTTTGGCCAAGCAGGTACATATTGGCCGAGTTTTCAGCGATGGCTTTACCTGTTGGGCTGTCATACAAATCGTTGACCGACTGCGTTACCGTTACAGCACTGCCGCCATATTTTCGAAATCGACGGTAACCCGTCTCGATGAACTTACCGACATCACCTTGAGTCAGCAGATCCCAGGCTTCGTCAATGAACACAATCTTGCGACGATCCCGCTCACCTAAGTACATCTCTTGTTGGATTTGGTAGATAAGCTGAAGCAACACCACTTGTTGCAGGTGCTTGCGCCCCTTGAGCTCTTCTAACTCCAGAACGGTGAAACGGTTTTTGAAGCGAATATTGTTGTGACCATTAAAGAAGCGGCCATATTCGCCCTGTGTCGTAAACGGATAGAGCTGCTCACCCACGTCTTGCACACGTCGGTCTTCGTGATTTTTCAAGGCCTCTGCCACATCATCAACCAACATGGCACGACCTTTTTTCTCCCACAGTTCACGGGTCTGACGCTTTAGGTTGGCCATCTGAAAATCGGTTAATGACTGCGTAGGTGCGGCCATTGCGGCCAATAACCCAACCAGTACATCCGCTTCTTCGTCATAGTCCTCAACGATTTCAAACGGGTTTAAGCAAATGCCACTGTCCCGCCCGAACTGTAAGAACTCACCATCATAGACTTCACACAGCTTTTCATAAGAGCGGCCAACATCAATTACCCAGCATTGCCCGCCTTCAGATAAGTAGGAGGAGATGATTTCGTTCACCAGGAATGACTTGCCCGATCCCGATTGCGCCGCGATGCAACAGTTGTAATTACTGCCCGAGTCATAAAGGGACACACTCATGATCTGGCCATTGCGGGAAACAAAGTTAATCACTGGCGTGCCCGTGCCTTTCCAATCTGCAAACAAAGGCAACAGTGGGATCACATGTCGTGTCGCCATGGTCTTGAATCGAAACAAGTCGTTCATCGCCTGGCGGTCAGCACCAAATGGCAAGGCATTCAGGAAAATGGGCAAACAGAAGTACTTGTCTTCCATCAGCTCAAATCCGAGCTCTTTGAAATAGGTTCGAGCATTTGAAACAGAGCTGATGGACGCCTCTTCCGTCGGGGAAAACAGCGTTAAGGTCATATTTGCCCGAATAGGACGATCACCTTCTTGCAAAGCTTCAAAAAGAACATCAAACCCCTTTTTCTTGGCTGCAAGCACCGGCACAAACTTGAGCATCGGGCCATAGGCCTGATTGACCGCCCACTGACGCTTCGTCTCTAAACGAGATCGCATCGCCTCAGCTGAGGGAAAGTGAATGGTGACATTTAGCAAAAAGCTGCCGCGTAAACCGCGACTGCCCGTCATCATATCGCCCGCAAAACTTGCGGCATGACCAAACCAGATCCGCTCAGGCAAGCGTTTAAACGATAAGGTTTTAACTCGGTAATCGCCCAGCATCAGACCTTGGCTATCCACCTTGATAGCTCGGTCATAATCCAACACTTGCTCCCGAAGTGGTTTATCTGCCTCACTGCGGATTGGTGATGGATTACGCCAGGAAGCATCTTTTCCCCAGTTAAGCTGAGCACTTATTGCCGCGAGCCAGTTTCGGTCAGTCATCTCAGTGACGCGAAAACCAACCGTTGCCAGCGCTTGCGAGAAAGAAGCCCGAAGCGCGGATGCTCGACTCAACTCACGCTCCGTCGGAATAGGACTTTCCAAAGGCAATTTGCAGGTGACGATCAGTTGAAAGTTGCGTACCTGAGTCTGGGTCGATTCTTCTATCGGTTGAACCGTGCCGCCATCGAGGAAATCCGCACGTTTGCGTATCGACGCCCTGAGCAATGGATCGGATTGACGATGCCGTAAGCCCATCATGCGCTGAAGGTCGGTTTGAATATCAGGCGAGGCGTACAGGCCAAATTGCAGCAAAGTGTCTTTTGGCCAGTCGTTGTTAAGTAGAACATTAACCCTGTCTGCAACAGACTCATCACCACCAGGCAATGGGTCACATAGAAAACCAAAGCCAACACTCTGGTCTTCCATGAAAAACAGTTGCTCATCGTCTGAATAGGCTAATACTGGCAAGAGCTCAGAAGCGCGTTGCCCTGAATACAGAGAGGCTTTCATTAACGCCCCTCCAACCAAGTAGAAAGGTCATAAGGACGGCCTCGGCTGATGCGACCATCATTGGCGACAATGAAAGGCACACCTTGAATGCCCAGGATTTGAGCCGTCACCAAGGTACGCTGCATTGGTTCTAAGTTGCAGGCATCATCCTGTTCTAGGTTACCAATCCGGCCATTGAGCAATGCATCGGTTGCCGCTTTCTTGTCACGCGCACAGCCAAGCTGGCGAACCTGACGCTCTGAATCAGGACCAAGCACTGGCACAGGGAGTATTTGGAAGGTGTATTCTTTGGTTAACGGTAGGGCTTGTTTCAAAAGCTCATGGCAATGCGGGCACCGGGGGTCAACAAAGACCACCACTTTCTTTTTGCCTTCGCCTAAAGTCAGTGGGTTCAAATCATCCATTTTTAAGCCAAGACGACTTAAGTCCAGCGTGTTCCCCGCTTCACGAATTTCTTCGAGGCTAGTAAGCGGCTTTTTGGACCAGGCATCATAGAGCGTGCCATCAATGACGAACCGGCCACTGTCTGACATGAAAACAATACGGCCATTGCTTTCGACCGCTTTCATACCCGTGACAGGTAAAGAAACCATGCCGTCAATTTTGCCAACGGGCGACACTTCAGACACAGGTTCAGCTTGAACCAAAGGAGACAGCGCAAGCGCCAGAATGATTGGAGATAGTTTTCGCATGAGGAGTCCTCGTTAATGTAAATCGAGGCTCCAGTCTATGCAGTTGTCCTATGTGGACTCGGTTAGATAGATTGAAGAATTTGTCGTCTTGCTAAGCAGCACCAACACCAAATCTTAATGAAAACAATCACACACTAAAATAACTCAATTGTCTCTCATATACTTTTGCAAAGTTTTTTGATCCACCTTCAATGCTTCCGCGGCTTTAACCCATGTACCGAATTGCTTTTTGGCAGCTGTTGCAAATTCCTTATGAAACGCTTTCGTTAACTCATCCTTAGTTGTCTTGGATAAATCACCAAATGCAAACCTTGTGTCAGGACTATCTTCCTGGATAACAGGCTCGCCCAACGCAGCTAATGAGCTAGAGATTGCCGACTCTGTAGTTTGAGAGCTCAAAAACGCACAAGACATGTATGCCAGCTTTTTTAGGTCACGTAAGTTGCCTGGTAAATATGCCGAGTTAAAAAACTGGATTAATTCATTTGACACCGGAGCTTCCGCAGGCAGATTGGGGTTAACATTAACTTCCTGCCAGATTCTTTGCCAATCCGACAGAATATCTTCTCTGCATGCACGAAGTGGAGGTATTGTTATTGTGAGCATGGATACACGATCAAAGAAATCAGCATCGAGTATCGTTGCCAATTGCTCAAGTGATTTATTACTCGCACAAACTAGCTCGAAGTCAGATGCTTCCTCAGTGTCACTTCCAACAGGGCGAAAACTGTGATGGTTATCTTGAAGCACTCGAACCAGCTTTCGCTGAACCGAAGTTGGTAAATCTTGAATCTCATCCAAAAACAAAACTTTTCCATTTGCTTCTTTCAAAAGTCCATTGCGATCCTTTTCCGCCCCAGTGAAGGCACCTTTTACGTGGCCAAACAACATACTATCAACCACTTGAGAATCTAGTCCTCCACATGCAAGCGTAACAACCTGCTTTTGCTTTACCTTACCGACAACGGTTTCAATTAGCCTCGTTTTCCCTGTACCACGTTCACCCAGTACAAGTAACGGAGCTTTGGGAACACAAGAGAACTGCTTTAACGTTTGTAATGCATCCTGCCTTGCTTTTGATTTAGGGTCTAAATCGTAAAGGGCGTAACCGCCCTCTGAACTTGAAATAGCAGAGATCTCTGCCAAATACGTATTTACACTGAAATCAACTTTGGCAATGCTGGTTCTTTTGGTATCGGGGTTATATTGTGATGACCAGAGGATTGTTTCGCGTGGAAAATGCCCCCGAGCATGAAGAATCAACCAAACCGCATGCATCGCCGGAGTTCCCGGCGATACATTGATATGAAGATTCTGTTCAAGCTTTAGCTCTGGAATAATCTCAGACTCTATTGCGTGATAAATTTCGTTGTGATCAGCTGGGTTCTCGATAGCTACAGTTCGAAAGGTAATCTGTATATCGCCAAATTCATGCTCTTTGTACAGACTGTTATCCCCAGCTGACTGAGTAAGAACAATTACTTTGCCAACATAAACTTTACGATTCTTAAGCCGCTTTAACGCTTCGTCTAATACCTCAACCCCAGCTCTTTTTGAGTGCCAACAAAGCAGTGTGTTTTTGTTATCCAAAGTTACGCCTCCAATACAATTCGGGCGTTTGGCAATTCACTTTGCTTCAGCCTTTTTGCCATGGCAAGTTCGTATTCTTGACGAACTGTAATAGCTAACTGTTTTTTTGTCAGTCGAACAACCTTTGGCTCATAACTCTCTCTAGGCGATCCTGAATCCTGCTTCTTAGAAGTTTCATCCTTAGCCGTTAAAGGTTTGAAATACTCTGGACTGGCGTTAGTGATAACTGGCGGCTCTATACGCCATTTATACTCAATCTTGTGCGATGTTTTTTCCCGCCAGTTTGCATTGGGTATTTTTGGGTGCTTATCCATATCAGACAAACAATCTGCTTTTATAGGTGATAACTCAACAATGTCTACTTCGCTGACTGAGTACCTCTTGAATGTATTATTTTCCCAAGCTTCAAAACCACCAGAAATCATCCCTAGACTCATGTCGATGCTCAATTCATTGTGGCTATTAGTTAAAAACATATCTAAGCAGTTCATCAGCTCTTTTACCTGAGTACCGGTGAGTTTTACGCCTAACTCAAAGCCTTGATCCATACCATGCGCTTGAAAATTGGCCGACATCACCATGCCATGCATTCCATCTACTACAATCGCTTTGGCATGTAGCCATTTAAAACACATCACCGATGCACCAGCCTGTTTCATAGCCAACAACGCTGGCATGGCTGCGGGTCTTTGGCGAGATAGAATGGTGACTTTTAGCCCCGACTTCGCACGTTCACATATTGCTTTTACAAGCTGATGGTCCTCTTGCCATCCAAAACTCGATATGATGAGTTCATTTTCCGCTTGATTGATCAACGCTAATGCGTGTTCCCTAATTCGAGCGTCTTCACTCGATGTGACCAGTATTTCAGCTAATTCCCTTGGATATCTGACATTGCCCGGCGACTTATATGCTGAGAATTCACCACGGCTTGTCATATGGTGCTGCGCACTCTCGAAGATTGCCCAACGGAACACATTCACGATCTCAGCTATTTGATGGCGTGAAAGCGCGACCCCCAGCTCTTCATTTCGTAAAAGTGCTTCTTCTGTAAGGTTTGCCGTTAAAAGCAACCCTTTAGCATTACCAGTTTCATGTAATGCGTCTATAACAACGGCTTTTGCGTGGAAATGCGGCGCAGATGCAAAGTGAACATGTCCAGACAATTTGTTTAACATTTCCTTATGCTGCACAAGACACTTCTTACCAAAGTCATCGTCAGGCACATCGCCATCAAGACGAGTCTCACATGCCAATAGTATGTACACACGAACTTTGCGCTTTGCAGCTTTTAGGACAGCAGATTCGACATTCTCATCAGCAAGTAAAAACGTACTAAGAATAACCGAGTGCTCAGCATTATCGATTAATTCGACAACTCTTGATTGCAGCTCATTGCAGAACAAAGAGCTATTAATAGGTTGCGGATCAGATACCTGTTTAGGTAAAACAGGCAAAAGCACAGGGGGCAACTTGGTATTTGATTGATCAACAATCTTAGTTTCAGTCTTAGTAAACTTTTCAATTAGATTCATCACTATTATTCCTTATAGGTTCCAATCATGGGCTGCAATGACATGCCAGGTATGCTGATTTTGCTGGTCTTCTTCAGTCCAAAACTGATTTGCCAACTCAGCCCTATCAGGTAGTGTGAAATTCCAACTTTTAAAAGGTTCGAGTGCTTTTTCTCTCCAAACTTGGTACTTGCTATTAGTGGCATACATATTGATATTTTTCTCTAATCTCCATTCAGCCCACTTTTTAGCATCCAATTCAGTCAATGCTGATATAGAAATATTGTGTAACTTCATCGCATCAAACGAGCCCAACTTGTGAACAGATGGTCTTTTTACACTTACCTCGCGCTTCATATTGATTCGCTCAGATTCAGTAGTATTTTCAAAAACCACTGACAAGATTTCCGTTTGCTCATCCCATTGTTCAAGCAAGCCCTCACAATGCAGAAGTACTTTCAAAACTTGCTGACGACTGATTGGTTCAACCCGATGTGAAAATATAAGATCCTTTCCGCGCTTCACATCGACATTGCCATCAGTCACATTCCACTCGATGTAATACGGTTTTCCTTGAGGTGAGATGCGCTCACCTTTGAGTTCAATTTTATCAACGCGTACTTCCGAACCGCCACCTATTGGTTCAACCTTTAGTCCACGAACGTCTTTGACTAGTTGAGGAACCTCAACTAGTCGCTTTGCTCTTTCATTTAGCTCATTTCTGTTTTTTCCAAGTCCGATCGACGCTGCACTAGGCTCTGTGTGCGCTTCAATACTAAGAAGTGGATGAGGCAATAAAGGCTCATGACAAACGCAAAGGCTCCAACACCCATCTTCTGGCACTAGGATTTGATCTTTCTCAAGAGCAATCAGTCCTGATTCAGTGAGCCTGTATTGGTCTCGATTAGACTCAGCAAGCCCATATAATCGACATATGTTTAGTAACCTATCAGCAACGACACGACGTCCGATTTTGTCCCCAAATAAATGCTCGGAGCACTCAGCAGAACTCGCATTCGGATAATCTTGAAGGAATTGCAGCACGCAGTTAATTTCTGGACGGCTATCTGCCAGCGCGATTTCACCCTGTATGAGCCAACTTTCAGTCTTAATTTCTCGTTTTAGTATGATGTCCTGGCTCATAGTGCCTCCTGTGATTCAGTCTCGATTGTTGTAGACCAGTAAGAATTGCTGGCAAAAGTACCTAACACACCCGATGCCTTTTGCATTGCAGGGCGGTTTCCGTACACAATGAGCTGGTGCTTGGCCCTCGTTATTGCCACATTCAAGCGATTTGGGCTTTCAAGAAAACTCGTGGGATGATTATTTGCGAAACTAAGCATGACAAAATCAGCCTCATGCCCCTGAAAACGGTCTACGGTACATATTTGAATATCAATATACGGTGAGGATTTTTCACCTCGATAGAAATGCCTTACTCCGTGATGATTTCCCGTCCACTTTCGTAAAGCTCGACGTATAGCTCGCTCTTGCGCCCGATAGAATGCCAAAACAGCAACTTCCCAAGGCTTTTGTTGGTTTTTCTCAACATTTGGGTTTGATTTTGCCCAAGAATCAAAGCGACTTAATTCTTTTAATATTTCTTCTACTTCAGCGGTGATTTCACCTTCTTTGCCTTTTCGACCTTTAACATCGTGCCATATACAACGATGTGAGCCGCTTCGGTATCCCCAGTCCCGCTTTTCAGCTTGGCCATCAGGACTTTGCAGTGCTTTTTCATGGTATATATGTACTCGGGAAAACTCGGCAATGTCTGGATGCATTCTGTGCTGGTAACTAAGCCGTATTTGTCGTTGTTCCAAAACACTGGCTGGAAGTCCATCAGACAGAGCGGTGCCTTGTTTCTGATACTCTGTTCGTTCAAATCCAACTTGTAATGATTCAAGGATAGAAGGCAGTGCGATCCTACGTACCCTGTCTATTGCAGTGAACGTATCTTTTTCTGAGTCAAATGGTAGTAGCGCTTTGATATCTTCCTCTAACTTATTAACAGTTTTAGAACTTCCGTTAGATTCTGTATTTAGGCGCTGTTCGTACATACGAGCCAGTCGCCACGCTAACTGGGATTCCCAGCTATCGGACTCGGTCTTGATTTTTGTACGAGTTAATCTCGAATGCGCTGCAAGTCGCATTTCTAACTTTTCCGGTAACGCAGGCAGCCCCCTTATGGTCGTCAAATCCAGGGGTAGGTGATTAGCATTCTGAGCGATGAACGCTGACGAACCAAGGACTACTGACGCGTAAGGGAGATCTGTCTTCGGACCTTTAGATGATGCAACCAATACATTTTTGGACTTTGCTTGCTGATGATAAAATTCAATTGTCTTTTCATCGTCAGTGCAAACCAAGGATACTTCTCGTTTCTGAATATTGATTTGTCGAGCAGAGAAAATATCTGCGCATGCTTCTCGTTGATAACTATCCTGTAAACATGGCTGCAAATTTACTTCGGTAGCTTCATCATCAACATAAGGTGAAAGCTGTTTTGGGTCTCCCACCATGATCCAACGCTTGGCAAGTACCGCTGGCACCAAAAACTCTTGAAAAGTTGTTTTTGATGCTTCATCAATAATCATCACATCGAAGATTGGCGATGTTGATTGTTTATTTTTGATATCAGGATGCTGAAGCAACCCAATAGTTGTCCCGCAAACTAAATTCGCCGCTTCAAGAACAAGACGCTCAACAATATGTTTACCTTCACCGACCTTACTTTTAAGTAACTTCTGACTAACTGAAATGTGCGGTTGTTGCTGAAGATGTTTTAGCAATCTTGTGCGTTCAGTTTTAACAAACTCTTCCAATTGCCATGGCTTTGCCTTTTGAGAAACGCTTGATTTATCTCCAATCCGTACAGGTAACACCATGTCACGATAAATATTTTCTTCAGACATCATTCGTTCAAGAACATTGTCAACAGCAACGTGTGTTGATGCACAAAGTAAGATCCGCTTACCTCGCTTTATTAATTGAAGAATCAGTTCGCAAATGGCTGTAGTTTTGCCAGATCCTGGGGGGCCTTCAAGGAAGGCAAAGTCTGGTGTATTGAGTGCAATATTTACAAACTCACGCTGCTGAGATGTTCCCTCTCTTGCTCCATCGGTAAGAACGTAGTAGTCATCGTTAAATAAGTGCTCATCATAAGGAACATTCGGCCACTTAGCATGATCCTTACCTTCAAACAGCCTCAATAGCGGAAGATGGTGAATAGAAGGGGTGTCTTGTAAGCTTTGTAATGCATTAATTTGACACTTTAACTGGTATGTGTTTGGACGAATAACCAAATAGTCGTGGTCAGGTAAACGATCCAATAACAAGCTGTCATTCTCTACATTTCTGTCCAGGACTGAAATTGCGTTGGATTTATTGAATCCAACATTGCTTTGTGATTTCCCAGTCAAATGCCAACCATAACCGTCTGGACACTCATACGACGACAGCCCATTGCCTAATTCACTCGCAATTTCGTCCGCGTGCTCCTCAGTTGCATAAGCCATTTTAGGTTTACCGTGACTTCTACAATTTGGGCATTCTCTAGCGGCACTACCCACGGCTTTCCATCTAGCGGGGCTTGCTTCGTATACCGTGTCGGTACTTTCATCTAAAAAGAGCTTTAAGTTCTTTTCGAAATCACCGCAGTTATCGGCAGGCTCAACTAATTGTATCCATACTCCACTTTGAGCATCGTCCAGCTTTTCCCAAGCTATCGCTTTAACAGCCTTCGTACTTTCTAGGTATTTTCGAGTGGTGTCTAAATACTTATAAAAGTCACCAAGACCACTCACTGCTTTACTAAGCAGGATGTCTGGCCTGTGAATTCCTAAGTTTGCGTATCTTAATAACGCCATGTTTCGTCCTTTGATCGAATAAGTTGTTCATCCTAAATATCAAGCATCGTGCCAACAACCTTCGATTTAAAGGCCTTATTAATTGCGCACCATCGAACAAATAAAGGTTTTTATAGTAAGGTATTTTTCACACCCTTTGGGTAAATTTATAACCCATAAGTACCATTTTGTACATCACATAACTCTCATGAAGCCAAGACAATGAAAAGAACCCAAACAACTTTACTTTGGCTACTTATAACTGAAACGCCGTCATGATAAACGGGTACGGGGTAGGATGACGCCCAAGCCGTCAGATATCTGGCCGCTTGGGGTTTTTTATTGTTATCAGGTGTCCAGTAAAACGTCGCTGATTGCTGGAACGGTTGTGCCAATAACTTCTTGAGTACTGGCAATAGCAGGTAAGGTTGCAGACATAACACTTTTATCGCCTACTAGCGATGACAGAAGCGCCGTTACTAGCCAACCGGTTTAGCTGAGCCCGTTTTTTTACACCTATGTGGACTCGGTTAGATAGATTGAAGAAATCGCAAACTAACTAGGGGTCTTATAGCTCGTTGAGGTTTGTTATAAACGAATTACTCAGCGTTTGCGTTAACAAGCCAATCATCAAGTACTTGCTTCAATTTATCTAATTGCTCTTGATGTTTTGCTTGATTCTTTGCCAATTTGTTAATGTTCTGCAATTTCCAACGAATCGCTGGCAAGTCTGCTGCACTAGGATAATCAAACAATGCCCAGTCAGGCTGCCCTCTTTTGAATGACATGAGGAAGGCATGATCCCTTTCTGTGAAATGTTTTTGCAGTTCAATTAACATGATAGGCCTAACAGAGGCTAAGTCTTCGCATTCAACTTTTTCAAAAGTCATTCCATCAAATTCTGCCTGAAATTTCTCATTCAGAGGCTGCCAGTTTGGCGACATGACTTCATTAATAGGCCGGGGATGACTTAATGTATAGGTTAAAAAACCCACTAAAATCTCTCTCGAAATCCCTTCACTGCCAAGTAACATACGCACATCAAATAAGTCGCGAGGATGTTGGCGATCCATTGCAGCACACAATTTCCCACCATACAGATCGGGAAGACTGACTACCTGAATCTCAGCATAACCAAACTCGTCTTCAACAGACTCTTGAACTGGCATTACTTCTGCACTATGCAATGTACCTCTGGCGACGGGCGACACTTCAATTTTGATCGTCGCAACCGGACTTGATACAACTATTCTCAGTTCATCAGCTTTATTATCCTGAAATGCCGCTCTGATATCTGGTTGAGTATTGATTCTGTCTGTAATGCGCTGCAATGCAGCCCTGACATTAATCAAAGCCTCATCTCTTGGTTCAAGTGGAAGATAAGCAAGATCAATATCTACAGATAACCGAGGAAAATCTCTCACAAATAAATTAATCGCGGTGCCACCTTTAAGTGCAAAAACCGTCTCTGTTGCTACCACAGGAAGCATTCTTATGAGCAAGGAAACCTGTTTGTAATATGGGCTATATTTATCCATTATGTTGTTAACCTCTTTTGACGCTTAATATCTCTGGCACTGTGATTTGATATCGCTCATCAAAACGTCCTTTTTCGACAACCTGCCGCTTTCCTGCACCCAATTTAATTCTTGTTTCATCTATGCGATTGACCCACTGGTGATCGTAGTATCGACCCAGAAATAGAAATATTCGGTTTGCCTGAACAGAGCTGCTTCGCTCAAGAATATCTTGTACTTTTCTAGGGCTAAGATTGACTAAACCCTGAAATAATTCTGCGACATGCTCAAATGAAATCAGCTTTCCAATCGCATCTACCACTTCATAGGCAGCAAGTTCTGCACAGCTGACAGTGAGTTCTTTCTCTTTAACCGTGATCCTTTTCAAATCTTTCTCGGGATTCACTTCAAGCTTATGGTTTCCACAGTAAAACCAATTCTGATAAGGGAATTCACGAAACCATTTCGGTAAGGACGACTTGTTTTTAACGCAAACCCAAACTTGCTCTTTGTTCAGCTGTAAATAGTGACTCAGTCCTTGGTGAGTTAAGCTGCTCAATCCAGCCAAATGAACTGAAACGCCCAATTGCACATCCAATGCTTGAATGGCATCAACCCAAGTTGGCTTTATATCGCCCTGCGCATTTGGACGATAGTACACACCAGAACTAAGCTTCTTCAGCCAACCGTTCTGCGCGTACTTTTGAGCCAACGAGTAGCTCACGCCGTTTTCAGTCAGCCATTGCTGAAGTACTAGCGCACCAGGAGAAGTATGAGCAACAAGCCAGTTTATTTTAGATGACATTTTAACACCCCAAGTGTGAATATCACGAACAGTATAAACCATATAGTTTATTACGATAGGAATTTTAACACTTTAGGTATTAATATACCAAATAATGTAAACCAAGTTCGTTAATGTGGCGTCGCTGAAATGAAAAGGTCTACACAACATCACCAATAACCCGATGTTGTGTAGACCTAAGTTTGATTGCCTTAAGTGAACTGCCTAATATGGCTCACATTCAGGTGCCCAGTAAGACGGCGCTGATTGCTGGAACTGTTGTGCCAATGACTTCTTGAGTGCTGGCAACAACAGGTAAAGTTGCAGACATAACACTTTCAACGACTGTTGGCGTATTGTAGAGACCCATACCGCCACCAATGCCCAAGGCAAAAGCCATCAAGCTTTGGCGAGCGATACCGCCCACAATACCCACCAGAACCATGGCTCCCGCTACGATCCGTCCCAATGTACCTTGGGTCCAGTCTTTTAGGGTATCCCACACATCAGTGAAAGCATCACCACCGGTGCCCGCAAATGAGGGCTCCGAAATCATTAACGCCATCAAACCAAGCGCACTAATGGTCATTAGGCGCTGAGTTTGAATGGTGCGAACTGCATTTGTCATTCGTTAGTTTCTCCGTAGATACTCAAGTTATCGCGCTTACCATCAGCTCCCGCTGAGGTTGAATCGCTCTGAGTCTGAAGTGGACGTAGCACAGGCGAAACCATTCGAGGTGCTGACACCCCAATATCCCACCGGCGCGGTTCAATTTCGGTAAACACGTAGCTGGATAAATTCAGATCTCCACGGTCATCCTCCCAAGGCGCAATCCAAATTCGCATCACCCTTGAAGGAATGCGAATAGGTGCAGATTGCTGCGTCTCAGGTAATGCTGGATGGCTCAGCAGTCCTGTCTCTAAATCAGATTGTGAATACCCAGAGGGAGAACCAATTCGAGTCGCCACAGCATCAATCGTCTTGGGTGCAGCGCCATTACTGGTAAGCTCATAGACTTCACGAGCGGATAAACAGCGCACACCGTCAGGCATACCTGGGCATCCATATTCACTACTCCCAAGACCCAATGAACTACAGCCAGACAATAAGGTTGAGCCGACTGCCAATAAAAGTAATCCAGCTTTAGACCACTGTTTTGACTGGTGCTTTGGGTTGTTCTGCATTGATGTCGTCATGGTTAACTCTCCTCTGGATACACATCTTATTGTCTGAAACGGACTTCGATCGGTTAGCAACATGCAGGATTTTTTCATCTTCTTGCACCTCCCCCTTGCGAAGTGGCCAACGACAACGAGGCCCCACGAGTGACTATGACTTCTATTTTCCTTGCAGCGTCTACCTCTATGACTGGGAACATATTTTCTGCCATGTCCAAATAGAACTTGGCCACTCGATCCAATGCTTTACCAGTGCCTTTAATCGCAGCGCCTTGTAATGCTTCTTGGCTCATGACTTGCTGGTACAACTGAGTATCACCGGCATTACCCGTCTGAATCGTTGGTACAGGATTCACATCAAATGCGCCTGCCAAGCCCTGAAGGAATCCGGCCATCATCGATTTGGCCACCAGCTGGCCTTGTTTCGACACTAATCGGCCACGAATACCGGCTTTACCGTCTTCACCCACGGCATAAGAATCCAGTCGCGTTTCAATGACGCCACCATCTTCTCTCACACATGAAATGGTCTCGCCTCGCAAATAGGCACGCTCAGAGCTCAAATCACCGTAACCTGCGGCGATCAAGAAACACTCTTTGATATCCGCTCTGAATCGGTTGGGTAAAATGGCTTCCTTTTGAATCCTCAGCAATGCAGGAAAAGGTTCACGTCTTGCAGACTCGTGAGTAGGTGCATCCAAACCTGTGATCAAAGTACCTGAGATGATGCTGCCCGCCGGTAAATACAAAGGCGGCGCTTCTTGCACAACAACTTCTGGCTCGACAACCACTTCAGGCTCAATCATACGAATCGTGATTGGCGGCAATGGAACATCCCGTGCTCGTGAACCTTGACCATTGACTGGCTGCTGATAGAGCGGATCTGGCAGCGGCGCATTGGCAAAATAGTCGTCTGGGTTAGACGGCAGTGGCTTTTCTTCTTTAGGCAATTCCATGGCAGATAAAGGCACTTCAAACCGGCTATTTGTGCCTTCAACTGCTGCATCACCTCCTGCGCGAACATCATCAAGTTCCGCTCTAAGGCGAGCCAACTCCGCATTGACCTCACTTGGTATAGAAGGCGAACCTGGGCTTAGCCGTCCTGAATCGACGTCACGACGCAAGCGCTCAACTTCACGACGTAACTGTTCATTGCGCTCACTGAGTAGTTTTACGTTCGCAGCCAAACTATCGACCCCAACATCACGAGTATTGGTATCCGTAAGAATGTGCCGGATCGTTTCCTGTCGGTTCCGACTGCTTGAGCCATCGTCAGGATTAGGTGAAAACACCATCACCATAAGGATGAGACCACCAGCAATACCGGCAACCGATAGGCCCCGCTTCATGTTCGGGCTCATTTGTTCCCATTGTGCTTTCATCGTTATTCACCTCCCACAAGAAGCGAAGGTCGCTGACTTTCCACCGCTTCTTCACGATGATTGCGAACAACCACATACAACTCAGTCTTTTCACCCGGTAACAATATATTGCGAGGCCAGTAAGCACTTGCCACTATATCTGGTGCATGACAGGCTATTTCACTGGCTTCTATCGGTTCATCGGCAAAGCTTTCAACCAGTCCTACATAGACGGTGAAGTAATGTCCCGTCACAATTTGCCCCTGCTTAAAACCAAACTTTAAACCTGGCTGAAAACATTTCGGGCTTGTGTCAGTTTGGCCTGCTAAACGGATGTCATAGCCTTGTGGTAACTCATTTAGTGCAAGGCGTCTGAGTAAATCACGTAAGCTATCGACGTATGGCTGAGCCGTTTCCCAAGTGGCGGCTTTTCGGTTCACGACGCCCTTAATAGGCCACTGCTGACCATCAATAGCTAAGGTGATTTCACGCGGTGGAATACGACGAGGCACTAAGGTGACAGATAGTGCGGGCGCTTCCTGACCAGGCGGAGTGATGTAAAGTGAAACCGGTGATTCTTTGTCCGTGGCCACATATACAACATTCCCCTTGATTTGCGTCTGAGCATCACTGGTTGTTCTCACCTGAGGCGATTCAAACGGCGTCACAATCCGATTCAGATGCCCAAGTGCCACAGGGATCAGTTCATTAACCCCCGGTGTCATCAGTAACGTTGTTGGCGCATCCGTTGCAACCGTATTGCTTTGAACTGGTGGATTTGCTGTAACAGACTGCTTCATCACACTGGCTGGCACAATCGGCAATTCCATGTCTGCATACGACGCTTGAGATAACAGAACGCCACTCAGGCTAATTGCGATTAAGCTTGGTGTCATCCATCGACTAATTTTGGTTCGCATCATTCACCCTCCGGTTTTGCTCTTGGGTCAACTTTTCACGAACTCGCTTCGTTCTAGCTTGCCCCTCATACGTATCCATCCAGCTAAGTTTTGGACGGTATTGCTCAATATCGATATCAAACTCATAGGTGCGAGTTTGGCGCTGCTCATCTCCAGATGGTCCAGAGACCAAGGAATAACCGGTCACAAAGACATGGCCGGTTTCATACTCATACTCCACTTGTCTGGGTTGGAATTTGAGCGTGACTCGGTCTTCACGGATCTGTCTTGCCTGAATCTCCAGTGCATCGACCACTTGCTGGTACACCGCAGGTGAAAGTAGCGGCTCGATAGCAACCCGGATAAAAGACACATTGCCCGGCGTCACGTTGCCCATAAGCTCAGCTAGGTAGAGCCCCCAGGATTCCAAGTAAGGCTGAGTAGCCTGGTTTCGTGACACTTCAGCCGTTTCAGACAAGGTTGGCGGTTGAATGGCTACCACGGTATTGCGAGAAAATGCCGCAACCGCAAGCAGCAAGTTAGATAGCACCAGCACCGCAATCAGGAACCGTTGCCATCGGTTCTCCAATTGCGTGCCTTGCCATGATTTTAAAAACACGTCGAACTTCACGGCAGATAGCTCCTGATAAATGGGTTAGGGATCGTCTTGGCTTTGGTTGGCAACAGTCCGACCCAGTAGATGGCGTGAAGAATAAAACCATCTGGGCGACCATCACGAAAACGCCGATAGAGCTTGGTTGTTACCAACCCCAACAGGCATAAAACCAAGGCATTACCGGTAAAAATGCCGATCACTAGCCCCAACAGAATGGGAGCCATCTCATCGGCACTCCAAAGCAGGAAGTGCGGCGGGTCATCGATATAGGATGGAATATTTACAGGTTCCATAGTCACTCCTCGTTGTTTGAATTGAGAAGTGAAGAATGCCTTGGGATTGGCAGGTTCGGTGGTCAGCTAGATGCCGAATTCTTGAAGGTTTTGAGGGTTCTACTCAGACAATACTAACAATTGATCTTTTTGATGCGGTTGATATGATGGGGATATTGGTCGTGTCGAGACCAGCTGCCCACTTTAGCAAACCCGGATGGGACGACATGCATATCAAATTTATTTTTTGCTTAGGTTTTTTCTGCGACCTCGGCAGTGGGCACCGTATTCGCTAATAGGAGAAACTCAATGCAAATTACTAAAATCATTTCCTCTGCCACGGTTGAACGTTTAAAGCAAAAAGCACGAAAGCTTAAACGTGAACAATCCATTACACACACTGAAGCACTCGATGAAATTGCAATCTCTGTTGGCTTTAATCATTGGTATCAGGTTGTACAAGCTAATGACTTACTTAAACCATCAGAAGTGGCATTATCTTCTGGATGTGTCATGGCTTTTGATGTCAAAGATGGTATGGATGTCGATACCAGTGATGGGATCTTAATTGAAGACCATTTCTTGGAGATGCTCACTGAAAAGCAGCTATTCGAAATTTATGCCAATTCCCCTGATGAGGACGACGAACAAAACAGGCCGCTAAAAGAAACGCTATCAGATTCAGAGCTTCATGAGTATTTTCGAGATGATTGCTCATTCATGTACTTTCGCCTAGCCGAGTCTCATGCAAACAAACCGCTGAAAGAAGTATTGGCTCTTATACGACAGTACTCGTTTTGGATGCCGCAATATATTTGGCTTCAAGGTCACCTTATTGATACTTATCATTTGCCAGCGGAAGACGAGAATGGCAATGCAGTAGGCGTCAGGTTTTAGCTCTACAAGATGAGGCCTAACTGGCCTCATATCTTCTTCTGCAAGTGACTTAACGCCAACCCCGCCATCAACGCCAAGCCGATGATCATCGACGGTAGTACCACCGGTGGAATAGCCAGCGGGGCGAACAATCCCATAAACAGCAAAATGACGCCTGAGCCCAGGATAATCATGCTGTAGCGGTGAATGATAGGGCTCGAAAAATCAAAGGTTGTTTTCTTAATTTTCCAGGTCATCAAGCCGTCCCACAGCGCCGGTAACATGAGAATAAGCGCAAAGGGCAACCAGACCATCAGCAAAGCAAATCGAGTGAACACCTGGTACAACACGTCAAAAAATGCCTGAATACGGTCTTCTACCCACACAAACCAAAAGCCTCCCATGTTCTCCATACCTTTAGAACGCAGTCGCTGCTCTTCAGTGGGGATCAGAAAATCTCGCACAGATTGCTCCATCTGCGTATCCACAATCCATGACTTATACCAGCGATGGCTAGTTTGACCAATCCAATAGCTTGTTTGTGCGCCCAATTGATTTTGGATCATCTGCTTCTCTTTACTAATAACCCGGCCAGTCCAATCACCGGGCACTAATACGCCAATGGCAATAATCTCCAGCATCAGTGCCAGACACAGCAGCCAAACCGACTTATGCTTGCTCATGCCAAACATCCTCTTCTACTCGGGCTAGCATGGCTGCAACGGTTGGCGTCATAATCCGGGCTTTAATCACTTGTTGAAGCCGCTTTGTCGTCGTATGACCGCTGACATAACGCACTTCGATGCGTCCTTCAGCCAGATACGCCATCCGATTTGGACGATTACGAATCCAGGTGTGGAAATACACACCATCCACGGCGGCCCACTCGAAATGGTCAGGATCACGCAGCCGAATCCCCGTTAAAGCACTGGATGCAGTCCAGGTCAGTGCCTCAATGAAATGCCAAAGGCGTACACTGTCATCATCACAACTGACTTCCTCATAACTACCCAAGCCATTGCACAGACACAAATCAAAGATGGAATGGCCATCTAACGTGAACGCATCCGTTAAGTAGTCCGCCAAACAGTGCACTGAAGCCAAAGCATGAGGCCAGTCGGTTTCAAGTAGTCTTATGGTTTCCTTGAACTGGGGGTTATGTTGCTGCCACTGAGCGAGCATTTCTTGACTGGTAAGTGTTGTCATTTTCAGACAAACAGAATGATGCATACAGACTCCTTATGCTGCCTGTGTAGAGCTGGTTAAAATAGGAATACGGCCTTTGATCACGCGGCCACCTGAAAGCTTGGCGATGTACTCCAGGTTGGGGAGCTGGCCTAATAACTGCGGTGGAAACATATCGCCTTCTTCTTCCATCAAGCGCTCGCCATGATTGCCGGTAAACAACGCGGGGCTGTCCGAGTTGGACGACATACCTTGAGTTTGCATGATGTACTGCAACCGAGTCTTAGGCAGATTGTCGGTAATGTACTGCTGCGTTTCGGCATCCATCACCCGAAGAGCTATCAAGTTGTTGATGTTACCTAACACCTGGCGAGCTTTAGCTTCACTGCCTGTACGAGCTGCAAAGTCAGCAAAGGTCTGAGTAGCAATCACACAACGCATTTTTGCACCACGGCCTTTGTTGAGCAGTTGAATGAAGGGATCGTTGACGATTTCAGCCGCCTCATCGATGAAGATATTTACGGGACGATTTTCAACACCATAGTTATAGCGGTCACCGGCCACGGCGGTGAGATCAGATAAAAGCAACGAACCAATGGCGCTGCCAACCATGGCGTCGGTCAATGAATCCAACCCGATATACGCCACTTGGGCATTGTTGATAATACGGCCAGAATCCGTAATTAACCGGCTGTCATCCACATCGTTTGCAATCGGTGATAGCAGTGGGCCAAGTTCACTTGAAGTGAGCATATTGAGCACCGGCATCAGTGAAGCCACCATCTTGGAATAGTGGGTTCTGTCATGTTCAAACATGCTCAAAAGGCCTTCCAAATCAGTATTGGCGGCAACGGGCTGAATGCGTTCGTAGTAAAAAAGCAGCATCGCCATGGCTTGTTTAGCCAAGGTATTGGCCTTTTCGGTAAAGCGCTTGATCTCAACACTAAAGTTCGGATACACCTGCTCCCCCCAGGCCGTGACGGCTTTTACTACCAAGCCTTCTGGGCCACCTTCCAAGAATCGTCTCAGTGTTTTCAGATCAGGACGTTGTGACGTAAGCAACAAACCTTGCACTATGTTATTCAGTGCCATTTGGCCAAAGGCTTTAAATGGATCAGCACCGGTTTCGGATGGGATTAGTGCCGCAATACGGCTGGCAATTTCAGTACCCCGGTTAAAGTTCCTCAAGGGATTAAGACGTACTGAATGCTCAGGAAAACCCGGATGAAAATACACAAAGCGCTCAGGACTACCGGCGGCAATGCAAGCTCGCTGTGCATTATCCTTAAGTTCTTTGTCTCCCTTGGGGTCAATAATAATCACGGCTTCATTGCGCAAAATGGCCTGAGTGATCATCGCATCAAAGCATCGGGTTTTTCCCGCACCAGTCGTACCGACAATTAAGGTGTGCCCCTCAGTGTGACCAACTGGCTGGTACACATCTTCTTCTTTGGGCTCAACACCATGAATCCAGGTCGAACCCATTTGTTTGCCGTGACCTTGGTTAAGCAAGGTTTGCTTATCCCGCTTTAAGATTTCATAAGCGCGTTGAGCATGACGTTGGTCCCACTCAAAGCCATACCCTAACCACAATTCATCAGGATGTTTTGCCATCACCTTTTGTAAATGCGACAGCTCCATAAAAGCCAATGGTTTGCCTTTTAGTCCCTTCTGTAACTTATGAAGACGGTAAGCCTCAGGCAGGCGGTACAACGCCATGCCCGAGGAAATCCCTGTCATCCACCAAAATGGCGCAGGTGGTAGCTCAGTCAGCATTTCTGCGGCAATTGCCCCAGTTGCACCAACCAGCCAACCTGCTGCTGCCAAGGCTTCATAGTTCGTGCGCCAGGGCATCTCATATGCGTTTTCTTTCATTCATGCTCCGCGAAATAACCGTTTACAATCCGCTTAACTTCAAATGGATTAACGTTTAGCGTGAGCGGTAAACAGAACCGTTTCCCCCTCATCAAACTGGCATTGGTCACTGGCCGAGATCCCCCGAAGCAGCTGTCCGGCTGGAATGCCATGCGCATTAGCGACTTGGCGTAAGGTTTGAATCGTGACGCGAATACCATCGGCACTATGATCCACGTCTGGGTAATCGCCATCGGTCAGTAAGATGGGCAAATCTTTCACAAAATTAACCATCTGTTGGCGCTTCGCGTGTTTGGGGTCAGTACTTGACTGCGCATTGTGCGCAATCGGCTTTTGCTTACGCTCCGCTCTTGTGGCGGGCTCTTTTGCTTGGGCATTGGTTGTCTCAGTTCGACCCGGTCGCGGTGAAGCCTCTTCGTTCTGAATTGCTGCCGCTGATTCTGCGTCTTGTTTGGGAAGGTCAATCAGTGCAGTAAGCCCTTTAGAAATCGATACTTTCAGCAGCAACCCTTGCTCCTGAACGCCATCTTTCGTAGTAATAGCTCTGGCCTTACGTGTCGGGTTTGCAGGATCTAGTTCAAGCCAGTCTAATCGACTGAGTTCAGCAAGCAGTTTTCGGGGAGCACACCAATGTCTTACGGCATCGGGATAGCGGATCAATATCTGTTCACCAACCATGACCAACGCACTGCCGGCCTCTGGGAGCCACGCCAAAGAATCAGGGAGATTCAATGCCTCTGCATCGTGCTGGTTTACGTTATTTGAGATAGCGCCATCATATGAATTGTTGGGCTTTTCACATCCATCACCTGGAGCATTTTCATTTGCCTGGGGGTTATTAACATCACTGGCAAGACGAAGTTCATCATCTTGGTCGGACGATTTTGACGATGGCGACTCAGCCGAATTGCCGTGTTCGATTGATGATGACCCTTCAGGCAAGTCTGAATGCTCACTGGAGCGACTCTGAGGTTCTGCTTGTGTTTGCTGCGTTGCTTCCCACTCAGATTTGTTAAACAGTGTTACACCACTCGGTACATTCGAGCTGAACAATAAATCGGCCTCAGATATATGCAGCATGGGTAGCCAGATTGGCTTGCCGTCTTTGATCAGCACTTCAGGGGCAAAGCTTTCATATCGCTCATTTGAGGCGGATTTAGTGGCCAATCCTCGCTCAATAAGGATGTCCGCAAGGGTATCGGGATCTCTTGGGATGCCCGGTATCTTGTCTTTGGCCAACAGCTCAATGATGTCCTTAGCCGCGCTTTTCCAAACCAGGCAAAGATGGGTTGATTGATTCGATTTTCGTACCCAGACTCTGGCATCTCGCTGATTGACCAACCACTGGGAACTGGCAAGCAATCGCCTCATGGCATCAAGTAGATAGCGTTCGACTGGGACACCAAGGGCATTGTCGTCAACGGAAACTCGTTGAGCTTTCAGGTCTCGCTGGACACTGGTTTGGTCAGCTTCAATAACCAATTTAGACAGGACATGCTCGGGATCGGTATTGCCAATTGCCTCCAGCATAGCTTGCAAAATCTCAGGGCCCGGCTGGGTTAACCAAGCGAGCAACTCAGGTGTCATCACCCGGTTTAATACCAGAATTGAAAATTGCTCGTGCCGCTTGCACCGTCCGTCGCGCCAGCGAATGAAATAGCGTTCAATGCTGTTATTAGTGGTCCATTGAGATAAGGTTTCTAAAAAAGGGTTCCACTGATAGCGTCCATCTTCGTCTGTAATGGACAAGTCTGAAACAGGCTTACCAATATCATGGAACAAACCGCCAAGAGCCGCCGCAACACGCCACCTTGGTTCCAGCTCTTTTTTCTCAACTGGTGTGCCACTGGCAACAAAGATGATCCCTTCAGCTGCTTGTGCCGCCCAGAAAGCAACTTCCAACGAATGGCGTAATAAACCGCCAGCACCACTGTGATGATGATGCTCAGAAGCTGGCAACAAATGAACATAAGCAGCCAGATGATCAATACAGGGCTGAATCAGCCTTTGAAACTCACGCTGATTAAAGCCAAGTACCTGGCGCAGTTTGGCAATTAGCTCGTCTTGTGTGGACTGCAAATCCTCGGGTGACGCTGCTGGCAACCCCTTTAGAAATGGCGGATAGCGCGGAATTTCCGCATCAAGTTGCGATGACAGCTCTGGTAGTGCTTTGGTTTGAAAAAATAGGTTTTTGAACATAGTGAACCTCCGACACGATAGTGTGAAGGTTCTTTAGCAACTGAAGATGTTAGATAGCTGAAAGAAATATGCATTTATCTGTAGTTGTTTTCGTTCTAGTGAAAAAACCGACAGTTACATTACAGTGTGGGGTAAGACAGCTTTTCATTGTAAGACTGGGCATCATCTTCCCAAACTAGCCGAACAACATGCTTTCGTTTCGTTTGCATATGAACAGCGGCTATTAGCTCAACGGCTTGATACTTTTCGAGGCTTTCCATTGGAAATTTGTCAGTCACTTCTGATTCAATAACTAAATCGTTACCTTCGGGGAACTCAATTCTGACGTTTCTTGCAGTAGCAGAACCTTTATTCCAAACCTTAAGCCGATACTTACTGCTGCCAAGTTTTATAATTGATGCACCAAGGTCAGCTTGCTTTCCTTTCAGAGCATCTTCATTTTCTTTTTCCAAGAGAATGGTGTTTAGCTTTTCTTGGCTTTCGACAAGTGACTTCTGCCTCTTATTAAAGCTGACCGTTTGCCATGTTGCGTAGCCAGATAAAAGGAAAGCCAATCCAGCTATCACATCACCTGCATCAATAGTTACTGGCATTACCTAATCCTTATATTCTTGCTACCAGAAAAAGCCTTTTTCAAAGATTTACGTAAGTCGTCTTGAACGTCTTTTAAAACTTCTTCCTTGATTTCAGAAAGGTGCTCGTCAATATTTTCGCTATTCTCTTGAATAAGCTCATCTTTATTGAACTCTCGGTCACAAGATGCACAAGTCATTACTTGTATTGTTTCATCGCAACCGTCTTCATAGGAAAAGTCTGAACAGCCACAAGTAGGGCAAAGCAAGCTTATACTTCTATTGTATTTTTCAGGATTCATTCTAACTTTCCGTTATGTGAGTGGCCGTATTTAACCGCATATATTCAAGAACTAGACAATACATTTTGGAGTTCTCTTGGTGCTTATTAACAGTTAAAGGCCTAAAAACCAGCCAGGATCAACAGTTACTTTTTCAACTAACTCTGTTTTAACGCCTAAACTAAGCTCCTTAAGCTTATCGGCTAACTGATCACCATCGACCAAGTCAATCGGAGCAACGCCATCACGGTTGGCTTCTTCAATGGCTGCTTTTGTAAAGCTGCCAGTTGTTATAAACATGCCACGATCTGCACGTCCTACCGTTGCCCCTCTGAAATCTCGGATTTCTGGTGCCCCAACTGAGCCTTTGTATTTTTTACACTGAAAGGCAATATGAAAACTCATCAAACCGTTGATTCGGGCAATTCCTTTGCCATCGATACCACCATCACCCGTGCGGCCAGTCACTTCAACATGGATAAAACCTGATTCTCTCAATAACCTCTGTGTTAGTCGCTCAAACGCATCGGGACTCATTTCTTCAATTAGCACATGATGCAGTTTTTCACGCCAAAGCATAGCCTCTTCAGGGGAGTCATCGGACGACAGTTCTGGAGTAGATGTCGTAGTATTAGTCTGCTCAGGCTTGCGGTCCAGAGCTCTAACAAAGTTGACAATTTCTCTGCTATCAATTTCCGGTTCCTGTCTAGCTTTATCTGTAAGTGCCCACACGCCACGAGATGAGTTTTCAAGGTATCCAGCTTTCTTCAGATAGGTTCTAGCCCAAGCTAATCGATATCCAACCTCTGTTTGGCTACTTTTTTCGGGGTTGTGCAGAACAGCCAAAGTACCCTCATCAAACTTCTCAAGCTCGACAACTTCTTCGTAAATCTCGTCGATGCTGCCTGAGCCCCCAAGGTTAACTAATGCCTTTATTAGCGGGAGCATAAGCTGATCAAATGTGACCATTATTTTCCTCCTGGATACTTTTTCGTAAAAACAGCGACCACTCTCTCACTGAGATAGCTGAATCAACCAAGTTAACAGTGCAAAGAGAATGAGATTGGCTACTCATGACTCTTCCATTACTCCATCAAGCATATCTACTACATCATTCAAGAGATCATCAGCCTGAGCAAAAATAAACTGCTTTAAAAACTGATCAATGCGAATATTGAGCTTAAAGGGCGGAATGCTTAGGCCATCTAATTTTTCAAAATAAACTTTGGCTTTTGCCTTATCAACAGTGTCTTTAAGTGCGTCAAAGCGACCGAAATTATTAAGGTTTTTCTCATTAACACTATCGTTTAATAAGCTAATAAGCTGGCTTTTATCTAAACCTAACGCATTAACAATGGCATTAATCTGGGCATTTTCAGCATTGTCTTTGTAGGTGTTGATGTAATCTCTGAAAGTATGGCCTTCTATTAACTTTGCATCGCCACGCTGTAAATCATGTAAGAAAAGCTTGGCGTATTTTTGTTCAGCTTGCGTCAGTGAAGAAAATGACTTGTGCAGTTCGTTGAGCGTAAGTTCAATGCTGGCTTGATCATTATGCTGATTTAGCTCTTTTAAATATTTATCAAAACGACTATTCATATAGTCGGCATCAATCTTTCCAGTATCAATTTCCGTCAAATAGCCACTAATATCAAAAGGCACATCGCCGCCACCCGCACCACCACCATCACCTTTTGATGCGAGCTCTTTATAACGCAGCGCGAGGCTCAGGTAGGTTTGCTCATCAATGGCGAGAGTAACCTCATGTTCAGTGCCATTTTCGCCTGTTGAAGCGTCCGTCGTGAATGTATAGACCGACTGTTCCCAATGTAAACCTTGTACCTTCGCTGCTTCTAGATGCTGGTTAAATACTTTAAATAGTTCAGCGAGCTTTGCGCACGCTTCAACATCTTCTGGCAGTTTTTCAAAATTTGCCACACCGGCACTGATGAACAACTCGGTAATATCACCGAATAGTTCATTCATTGCTTCTAAGTTGCTTTCTAGCCTATCTACAAACAACCCTATGGGTCTGTCGCCAGAGTATAGTTTTACCGCATCGTTAATATGTTGCTCCATCGTATGCGGGTAACGATAGTAACGGATAACACCATGAGGCTTATCGGGGCCAAACAATCGATTGGTACGAGAGAAGGCTTGGATGATGTTTTGGTATTTAATTACCTTATCTAAATACAAGACATTCAGCCACTTGGAGTCAAAACCGGTGAGCATTTGGTCTACAACAATCAATAAATCCAACTGTTTTGTGGGATCTGTATGAATACGCTCATAAGGTTTTTTGTGAGCAAGGCGTGCGGCTAGATCTTTCTTAAATGCTGCATGGCGGGCAAAATCAAAATCGTGGCCATAACGCGCATTATAGTCACGCATAATCTCATCCAAGCCATCACCTTTAAATGTTGGCCCTCGGTCGCCACTGCCGTCATTATCAATGTTAGGATCAAACAGTGCTGATACTTTTAAATCAGGCTTAGCAGCCTTTAGCAGACGGTAATAATCAATGGCTTCAGCAATACTGTTAGTAGCCAAAATCGCATGAAACTTATTGCCTTGGCTTAGCACATCCCATTTGTGTAAAATATCTTCTACCACTTTGGCTTGGTGAGTCTCGCTTAGGTACTGACTTTTAGGCACATAATCTTCAATACCTTTGTGGTATTTACCTGTGGCGTCTTTGTAGCCAGCCATAGGCACTTCATTCATAAAATAATTAAATTTTTTCTTTTTGGCGGGATTATCCATAGCTTCAGCTACCGACTCCGCTTTCGCTTGTTCAAGGGCAACTGCTTGTTTTAGGTCGCTGTCTCTAAAAGTAGGTATTTTATAGGGATCAAAGCCGAGTACGTTACCATCGCGAATACCATCGGCTATGCTGTAGCGGTGCAGCTCGTTGCCGAATACGGTACTGGTGGTATTGCCGTTTTTTTCATTTTCTTCTTGGATCGGCGTGCCAGTAAAACCAAAAAACAAAGCGCGTGGAAAGGTACGTTTAATAATGATCAGCATGTCGCCAAAGGTTGAACGGTGCGCCTCGTCAATAATAAATACCAAGCGTTTAGCGCGAATTTTTTCAATATCTGCTGTATTTGTGGATATCAGCGTTGCAGTGCCTTCATCCTGCTCTTTGTCACTGGAGACATCTTCAAAAATATTACTCATTTTTTGAATAGAGCTAACAATGAGGGTATCGGCTGGGGACGTGCTTTTTAACTTGGTTACCAATACATGGGTATTTTCGGTGGCTTGTACATCTTCACCATCGCCTGCAAAATTTCGGTATTCCGCCAGCGACTGAGTACCTAGTTCAATGCGATCCATCAAAAAAATGACTTTATCGGCATCTTTTGATTGGGCAATGAGCTGTGCTGATTTAAAACTGGTCATGGTTTTGCCAGAGCCCGTGGTATGCCACACATAGCCGCCCAAGCGGTCTGGGTTATTGGCGCTACCCAATTGTTGCCAATTGGTTTTGGCTACCTTATCCGATATCGCATTGGCGGCGTAATACTGATAGCTTCGCATTACCTTGAGCACGCCATCGGTATCATCGGCAACGGTGTAAAAACCAATCAACTGGTGCGCCATAGGGATGGATAACAACGTCGAGGCAATGTCTTTCCAATGGTTCATGGGCTCGTTATTAAAATCGGCCCAATTGAATTGGTAATCGGGATTAAACTTGCCATCTAGCCCTGGGTTAGCAAAGTATTTGGCCTCATTAGGCTCCATAGCGACAAACACTTGAATGAGTGAAAATAGGCCACTAAAAATACCTTCTTTAGAATACTTCTCAATTTGGTTAACCGCTTGGCTTACTGGCACACCACTACGTTTAAGTTCAACATGAATGACAGGCATACCGTTAATCAGTAACAACACATCACCACGTCTGTCATTACGCAGTGGGCTACCGCGTTCAAACTTAGGTTGCTGGACAATTTGGTAACGGCTTTGGCCTGCGGCAATTTCTTGGCGATCGTAAATCTTAAGGCTGACTTCTTTACCAAGATGCAAACTATCAGCGGGGTTATCGCGCTTAATGGCCACGGTTTTGCCGTTGATTAAGCCATTGAGCTTTAGCGGTGTTTTTAGCTCTTTGATCTGCTCAATAATCTGCTGCATTTCCGTTGCCGTCAGTGGCACATCGTTTAAGCGGTCTTGCTGGCGATTGTTCTCAAATAAAATGTTCGCCCAGTTTTGCAGTAAATCCGCTTCGGTTTTGTTTTTAAGTATCTCGCTTTCCCAGCCCTTGTGGGTAAGCACCTCGATAAAGGCCTGCTCAAATTGTGCTTCGCTTTTAAACGTCGTCATGGTGGTGCTCCCTGCTAAACAAACATTTTGCTCAAGCAGGCTTGCTTGATGTTATTGAGTTTGGTGATTTGTTGCTGATGTTGGTTGATCAGCGCATCTAGTTTTTGGAAATAATTGCCGATGGCGGTTTGTTCTAGCACATCTGGGAACATAAAAACCATGCTATTAAAAGCACCATTAGTAATTTGATTAATGGTTGCACCTAAATTTTTCTCAACTTGAGATGTAAATTGGTTAGTATCAAATAGAGCATTGATAAACGCAGGCTGTTTACCTCTAATCCCTGTCATAAAAGCCCCAATAACCGTTTTATCCATGCATGAATCTACTTGTGCATGCTTTCCAATTAAGGATCTTGAACCGTTACGTACAACAACAATTATGTCTCCTTTTTCTACATTGCTGCAATTAACTACTTCAGGATTTACGTAAACATTATCAGCTTGAACAAGTTGACCATTTTTTACATTTGAAGAACGAATAACAAAAACACCATCTTTTCGTATGTCTTTTGGTGAGTACGTCAGCCCACTAAAAAGCTCAACTTCATGGTTTAGATGTTTTTCCTCCCACTCCCCACTAAACCCTTTAAAGCGGATTTCTGGCATGGTTTCGCCTTGTTTGGGGAACATCTTTTCCAGCATGGCTTTTTTAATGTTGCTGAGCTTGTCATGCTTTTGTTGGTGTTGGTTGATTAGGTTGTCGAGTTTTTGGAAGGTGTTGCCGATGGCGGTTTGTTCTTCTTCGGTTTCTGGGTAGCTTATACACTTTCCTAGCAACTCATCCTTTGTAATTCCTTTTATCGAAGTTCCTTGAACTTGTTCTTTTTCAATTTGCAATTGTTTCCAAATAACGTAAACAGCGTATTGTGAATCAATTTTTAAATCGCTTAGTGATAAAAAGTCTTGACTTGTAGCATACTCGCCTTGCATCAAAGAAAGTTTTCCTACGCCAACTCGCGTAACAATTGCGATGGAGTTGCCAGAGATCAACTTAGTCGCTGACTTGTTTACAGCCAATTTAGTAATGTATTTCTTTGCAGTAACGGAGCTAAGAATGCCGTCTTTTAGGTCAGAGGATTGAATCCAAGGAATTTCACCTTGCCAGAAATCTTTATCGTTCGTCGATGGAGTACCACCACCAAAAGTTGAGCCACAAATTTCGCCAATTGAGCTTTCGTTCCACTCACCACCAAACCCCTTAAAGCGAATCGCAGGCATATTCTTTTCAACACTCATCCTAAGCACCCTTCAACAAGTTGGTGAGCTCATTTAATCCCTGCTGATCAAACTCGTTACCGGTTAGCTCACCCATCATGTCAGCTAGTTCTTGTTCGGTGGTTTTAATCTCATTCGCCACTTGCGAATAGGTCACCGCATATTTATCGGCAAGGGATTGTACTTGGCTGGTCAACTCTGAAATCACGACACTTGGCATGGAAGCAAGCTCTTGGCTTAATGGCGCGATCCATTTTAGGTGCAGCAGTTCGTTCACTTGGCTCTCACTTA
The DNA here is from genome assembly GCF_019457915.1 of Neiella holothuriorum. Lineage (GTDB taxonomy): Bacteria > Pseudomonadota > Gammaproteobacteria > Enterobacterales > Neiellaceae > Neiella > Neiella holothuriorum. The sequence continues at coordinate 31,504 of NZ_JAHZSS010000017.1, read as the reverse complement.
AACCCTCGATGGTGGTTTTGGTTTTTAAGTGCAACGCGATTTGTGCTTCTTTGACCGCTTTTTTCAGAGCTTTGTCTTCATCGATGAGTTTATTGGCCTTAATGATTTTTGCTTTATAACTTTCCTCTGGCTCAGGGCTGTCGGCTGAGAACTTAGTTTTGGTCTCTTTTTGCTCTTTTAGGAAAGCTTTCGCCGCCTTGGCGACTTCGGCATTGGCAAAGCCGTCTTTGCTTTCTTTTACCGTGTCTTGCTCTTTGTCTTCTTCGCTTAGTGATTCGAGTATTTCTTCCAGCGAGCTGGCGATTTCGACAAGGCGGTTTTCTTGTTTTGCCAGTGCCGCTAGGTCATCGCTCAAGTAGGTTTGTTGTACTAAATCAAATGGCATGATGTGGCCTTTCCAGCCGTCTTGTACTTCGGTATCTTTGCCCTTAACTTTTTTAACCACAATATTTGGATCAACTTGCGTGGTGGCGGTAAAACCCTCGGTTTGCATCATTTCTAAATCGTTACTTATCACTTGCCATTGGTTGTTTAAAAATTGGTAGGCTTGGTATTTGTCGATTAAGGCAATGGGTGCTAAGCGTGTAAATAACTCGGTGCTTAATTCAGGCTCTTGCTGGTTACGGTTAACCGCTTGCCAGCCTTGAATAAGCGTATTGTTTAAATAGTCATCAAAACCAGCAAAAGCTTGGTTATAAGCACTGATAAACTCGATGACTTGTGAGTGCTGGGTAATGGTTGCATTAACGTCTTGTTTGGCAATGGCTAATTCACTATAGGCGGCAGATTTGGCCACAAACAGCGCATCGTGCAATTGCGGGAAGGCTTGCCAATACGGGTGTAGCTGCGCAATTTCGCTATTTGGGATGCCGCCGAGCATAGTGGCGTGTAAATCCCAGCTTTCAGCGGCTGGTGACGAATCTACATAACGGGGTATGTTTAAGTTGTAGCCATTGTCGCGCAGAGTTTGCTTACTCACTACTTGAGAGAATTTTTCGATACTTTCTCGGTTGATGACTGCATCTACTATGCGCTTGATGTCACTGGCTTGCAGTTTGTTGTTTTTGCCTTCTTTAACAAAATGCTTGGAGGCATCCACAATCAACACTTCGGTATTTTGCCTTTTTTGTTTAAGCACCAAAATCACCGTAGGAATACCGGTGCCAAAAAAGATATTGGACGGTAAGCCAATAATGGCATCTATATGGTTCTGTTCAATCAGCTGCTTGCGAATTTCGCCTTCTTCACCGCCACGGAACAGCACCCCATGGGGCAATACAATGGTCATAATGCCATCGGGTTTCAGGTGGTAAAGGTCGTGCAGCAAAAAGGCAAAGTCGGCTTTGGTTTTAGGCGCTAAGCCAAAACGCGAATAACGCGGGTCACTGTCTTTAAAACTTGGGTCCCAGGCTTGTGAGTAAGGCGGATTGGAGACGACCGCATCCACATACAGCGCATGGTAAGTGCCTTGCGGATCGTTTTCATCGAAGTAGGGCCAATCGTCTTCTAGGGTGTCACCGTTACGGGTTTTAATGTTGCTGGCTTTAATCCCGCGCATGATCAGGTTCATACGGGTAAGGTTATAGGTATTCGCTTTTAATTCTTGCGCATAATAGGTAATGCTGTCTTTGCTTTTGGCGTATTTTTCGACCGCTTCACCAATATTGATCAGTAGAGAGCCTGAGCCAGAGGTTGGGTCGTAAATCTCGATGGTGTCTTTGTGTTTTAATTCGTGGGCGATGATGTGCGACATCAGTACCGAGACTTCATGCGGCGTAAAGTTAATGGAATTTTTGAGGTGTTACTAAAACTGTTACACCTCGCAAATACAAAGCATCTAAGCTAGTAACAGTTTTTAGGGATTATAAACTCGAAATTAACAGTTTAGGTACGATATGAAAGGAAAGTGTTACTTAGACATATTTCTCAAGATAAATATTTTGTCACTAGTAGTAAACGCTATAACGCCAGGAAATGTGAGAATCACGTTCTCTAGTGCGTTTTGAGACGATAGCAGGAGTCAACTCACCCTTGAAGACAAGTTCCATTTTGAACACAAGACTATCGTGTACAGGGCCTTATGATATGACTTTGATTCGATCGCCTTTCATAAGCTCAAGAATCTTACTATCAGGAAAACGAATTATATCTAGAGTATCAACACCATTTAGGTATGGAGTATCGCTTTTAGACCAATTACCACCCTTATCATAAACAACACCATCAATCTCAAGAACGGTTCGCTTAAGTATGCAGCTCTCAATAGTAATTGTGCCCTCTTTTATCATGCGTCGTTCAGTAACGGATGCGTTACAAACATCACTACCAACCGAATGGCGCATTTGATGAGCTAAATCGTACAACACTTCATCATCAAAGCCTTCCTCTGCAAGCGAACACATTGTATTGAACGTCTCACTATTTACTGGTGGTGCCGCTGAAAGAATACTGTCAGAATCAGGCAACATCTTAGCCTTAATTTCCGCGGCATATTTATCCTTCATGCGTGCTACACGAGAACGGTAGTTGTTACGGTGTGATGACTGATATTCACCACGCACATAACCGTGTTCACTCTGACATTCAAAGCAAATACCGTTAGCGATATGCTTCCATTTACCTATGTAACCAGTACCGTTACACCGTGTACAACTATTAATTACAGGACGATTCATAAAAGACTCCTTAACCTCCGTTGATTAAAACTGAAACTTCATTCAGCCTAGATACCCAATACTATCAATACTTGGGTTATTTTAGGGATATAAACTTGCGATAAGGCAGGATAGATACCATCACACCCATAATACTTTCATTAAACATACATTGGACTGTCTATAGCTATCGAATGCTAATTATTTGATTAGCGAAACCTGTTATTAAACCGCCTTTAAGTAACTTTACTTTCATCCAATACAGAAAACTTCAAACGCTCAGCAAAGTCATTCCGCTCTGCTAGCACTTGGTCGTACATCGAATAAACTTCTTGTATATGCTCCCAAAGCTGCTCGTTTTGCTTTTGGTACGAGCAAGCCATTAATTCTGCTTCTTCTTGCTTTTGCTTTGCCTTATCGAGCTTAGACTTAAGTTTCTCAACCTCAGTCGTAACCTCAATTTGTTCCTTTCGGCTTTGCTGTGTCTCTTTGGCAGCCTGAATACGTACCTTTAACTCAGGATAACGATTATAAATCAGAGCATTAGAAACACCTGCCTTTGCTGCTACTCGGCTCACATTTATCTTTTCGCCTGTTGCAATCATCTCGGTCACAATGGCTTCAAGTTGCTGTCTTGTTTCAGTTTCCATTAGGCTTCCTTAATGTTGATTTGCAGTTGTTCAATGATTCGATTAGCCGCATGTAAGTTATCGGTGAGTGCGCCCTTAAACGACGCAAACCTTGGCTGCATCTCTTCGGGGAATTGCTCAAACGCCGTTAGTTGTTGCTCACAGCGCTGCTTTATCACTAACCAATGAGGTAAATGTTTCGGTGTCGCTATATAAGAGTCACAGTTGATGCAATGGCTTGGATCAGCCGCGTTACGAACTTTGCAGCCAGTGCCTTTGGTACAGTATCCATGAGATAGCCCTCTGAAATTTGACGAGTGCTTGGCGGTATAGGCTAGTAGTTCTTGCATATTGGCGAAGTGCGGTGAAGATCCACTTTCAAAGTCATCACCAAGCACCTGCTTTAGTCTCTCGACAAACTTCTGTCCGCCTCGACCAGCCAAATGACCTTGCTCGGCTGCGCTAACCATATCCGTCATGGCTTGCTCGGTTAAATAGACTTCAAAGCTTTCGGTCAGGCGTACCAGTTCAGCCATAGAGTCGTAACCGCGATGACTATAAACCAGCGTCATACTGCTTTCTAAGTGCTTGTATTGGTACTTGATGTCATCAAGATCACCCAAACGATTAGCCACAATAAACCAAGCGAACGTATGTCGAAATTGGTGAGAGGTAAAGTTAAACGGGATGCCGACTAGGTAAGGTAAGCGGAAGTTTTTACTCGTTGCAGAGACAGATTGAACATTACACCCCAACGTTTCCAACTGATCAATATCCGCTTGAGTCACAGAGATGCTGAACAAGGTATTCACGTTATTGAAACCGTTCTTCGTTGCCTTGGATTGATTACTAAACCATGCCGACTGCTTAGTGTGTTTCACTCGAAATAGTTTGTTGTCTTTGGCTCCAAATTTAAGGTCAAGCAATCGCTTTTCAGGCAGTGAGTTCGAATAGTATTGAATAAGTTGCTTGGCACGTTCACGATAAATCGCGTTCATCTTGCCAAGTAACCCAACCCCTCTATACGCTTGTTCACTGACTACCCATTCTAGCGCTTGGCTGCCATCTGTAGTTTTTGACAACTCTGAACGTAAGTAATAAATACCATCACGGCTAAATGCAGCATCGTCGTCCAGCGCCATTGCCTCACTGTGCCTCATCCCCGAATAGGCCATAACAAGTACAAAAACATAGCGCCTGATGCGTTCAAAATACGCATGCAAATGATTTAGCTCTTCTGCTTCAGTTTCACTTAAAGCATCGATAAAGGTGTCATGATTAAAGTGGCCAGGATTAAGCCCTGCAATACGGTTATTCAAGCCCAGTTGGATGACTTGCCATTGGTCAAAATGCCTCTCCGCAAGCTCAAGTTGCTCTTCGCACTCCTTCAGCATTAATTTCATTATGCGAGTTGGGATCACCGCATGCTTCTGACGTAAAGAGGATTTAAGGGCAATCAGCGGACTGAGTAATTCATTAAATAAATCCACACGTTCGGCTGACTTAATAATGCCGTATTGTTGCCACCAATACAGCGCACTCGATACCTCCTGTGCGATATGAACATGCTTTGACGCGTTATTATCCGTCAAAAACTTGCCAATAAGATGCCTTAATCTCAACAAGGGCAATACATCTAACTGGTGTAACGATCGAATGTTCTGCTCCTGCAACCAAAGACCAAATCGTTTGCTGCAACGAATAATTCGTTTGGTTGTTCCCCATTTGACAGGCTGCATACCTTCACCCGCACCATGCGTAAGCATCCCTAACGTTATCGCTCTCAGTTCATACCCCAACTCTTCATCTGCTTGGTGGAAGGTGATGGACGACTTTTCGCCCCCTCGTAGCCAAGAATCATCACTGAAACGGCTTATCATCGTTCCCGTGTTTCGGTTTGCTTGCCATAAAACCGTGGAGGCTAATCGTTGGTATTCTTCCGTAGAAAAAGGGCGCAATCGAATGGCACCATCAACACTCAAAACTGTGTCTACCACGTCATGTATCATGAACTTTCCCCTATACCGCGACTGTTGAAATAGCAAATGACCAGAATGGGTGCATGCCTTGATTTCGCTGCATCTCTTTAGCTTGTTCGACTGCTTTATGATCTCTGTTCTCAAGCTGATGCAGAATATCATTCACTCGGTCTTTCAATACTTCTATTGCTTCCGTTTGTTGCTCGTTGCCCTCTAGATTGGACACACTCGCCCTCATATCCGCCAAGACATAGTCCCGATAACTCAGAAGCTGCCACACATGTTCTGGGTCTGCGACAGTTCGAAAATACTTGCACCAAATACAGGCTAGATAGTCACTGCACCATGTCGACTCACGGCCATTATCCTTATGTAACAATCGATGCTCTTTGTGATATTGCTGCGCTTCTATGTCATTGCCCTTGGAGGCACATAGCCCCGTTGGCGTCTGCTGTAGATCGGTATCATCTTTGTCCATAATAATGATGTCAGAGCTGATCTCACGCCCCGTAAAGTAGCTCTGCATGGTTTGCACTGCATCGCCGAGATTGGTTTGAGTATCGGCTTCTTCCACTTGCTTGTAGTGCTGAATAAATGTCGAATAGGAATGGCGCATCCGCTGCTTGTATTTGCGCAAATCTTTCGCCACTTCACGGTAGATGTGGTTTGCACCTGATTTACGAATACGCTGAGAGTTGTATCGCACGCGGCAACCTTGCTGTTCCAGTAGGTTGTTTATGTATGATGTGGCATTAGTGCCTTTAACGCAGCCGATCTCTCCGTACTCTTCATAAACAAACAGAAGTGATTGAAATGGCGAGTGAGCCTCTCGGTACTGTTCAGTGAGCACTTTTACTTGCAACAAGTCCTGCATCACGCTGTTCACCGTGCGACCATCAAGTTGATAAGTATCAATGTCGTAGCCTTTACGCGCTTTTTGCAGCATGATCGCCATCGTCTTTTTCGACGTGGGTAACTCAATCTCTTTGATATCAGAGAGTTCAATTGCACACATTGGCGCAGTGTTCCAGCAAGTTTTTAACTGGATTTTGGCAAAGTATAGAGCGATTAGCGGCTTACTTTCTTTTGCTTGTTCAATGGCTTTCTCTACGTGGAAGACCAACTCTGTTAACTCTTCATCACTGTAGGTCTTTTCTAGTGATTCTCGCTTGGCATGAGTTTGGTAACGTTGCATCGATATTCGATAGGCATCGACAACCTCTTGTCCTGTCACTTCCATTAACCAGCGTATGACTTCAAAGTAACCTGTCCCCGTTCGGAGTGATATACTCTTTTGCTGAACATCACTTTGAATGGCTTGAAACAGTGATTTTTGGATGCGATTGTTATCAACACTTAACGCTTGTAAACCATGCTCCTCCAACTCGTCTTTAAATTGCGGAGCTAAGCGCTCTAATAACAATCGCTTGGCTTTTGAAAAGCGAGTATGGAGCGTTTCCATACTGTAGCTTTTTTGCGACAACAGCTCAGTCTCGCAGCTTAGCAAGGATGTCATCTCAGCATGGATCTTTGGCATAGCCGCTTTTAGATCTGCGCTATCAATGTGTCGCCAAGCATCTTGTTCTTTAAAGTAAAAGGCCCATAAATCCGATTGATAGTGATGCTTTAGCAGCGGTCTTCCCATGAAAATACCAATGGCAAACACCAGTTCATTACACAATTCTTTGCGGATATCACTGAGGTAGATTGATTTCAATAGCGCATGATGCTCCTTAACAAAGCCACTAAACCCTTGTTTAAGCAATTCTGCATTGATGTTATTGGCAATAACAAATCGGCAAGCTGTTAATACCACACGAAATCGTGCAGACATTGAGCGTAGATTATGGCCTTTCTCTCCTTGATATCGTTCACTGGCCAAGATTTGCTTCAAGTCCTCCACTAAAGCAGGTGAAAATTCGAATAAGTCCGTGATGTTGGTATTACCAACAGGCAGTTCAAGCGTAACCTTACTCATGCTCACCACCTTGCTGTATTGCGAGTAAATCACTGTGTAGGCTAGGTAAATGTTCACCAAACAGCTTATCGACCCAACTCGACATCTGCTTATCAAAGGTTTCTGAACGTGCAAAGTTGATGTACTTCTGCGTAGTAGCAAAATCACTGTGTCCAAGCAGTTGCATTAACTTGTATTGAATAAAGCCAATCGGCAGGTTTTGCTTAAGCATGAACTTGGCAAGGTTCGTGGCAAAGGTAGAGCGGAGGTCGTGAAAATCTCGTTTTAATGATTCCTCTTTTAACTCTGATCTCACTTTAGAAATGACGTTACTCACTGACTTAGCAATCATTGGCTTGCCAGAGCGATTAATAAACAGTGGTGCAGTATCACTCTCACCATGCTCTAGCTGCCATTTACCTAGTCGGCGCTGCCGCTCAGTCGAGTTTAGATAGCCCCATAAACTCGCCATAAGCGCACTCGAAACCATGACCTTTCTGGTCTTACTCAGCTTGCCTGTGATTTCAACGTAAAAGATTTTGTCAGTGATAAACGCAGGGTCTTTGACTGCCGAAGCTGGAAATGTCGCTACCTCATCGGCTCTTAACCCACATTGGTGCGCCAATTCTACCCACAACCTTGATGCTGGTTTGGTTAGTTCCTTGCTTGCGTAAAGCAGTTCCAATTCCTTACGGCTATAGGGCGCTAATTCATTCTGGTTAAAAGTCTTCTGTTTGTACTTCTTAGGTATGAGCAAGTCGGTGGTTGTTACCGTGATACCACGCTCTTGAGCAAACTGACCACTAAATAGGAAATCAATATCCCCATCTTTGCGCTTTTTCTTAATAACTTGAGTTTTGTATTGGAAAGGAATTTTATCGATGCGGCGCTGCTTGAGCGCCCACTCGTAAAATTGGCGAATATGGTTCATATAAAGATTGGCAGAGTCACGATCGATCTCTTTGGCGGCCACTCGATCAATTAAGTGTTTGCGAAAACGGTACACAGGGAGCCAATATTTGGCTTTTTCTGAAGGGGCAATAGCAATCACTTCTTGCCACGCTACATTGTTTTCTTCAAGCCATGACAGGAAAATGCTCAATGAATAGGCCGTTGAGCTAAGCGTCAACACACTTACCCCGCCAAGGTTGTTTGTTTGATTGGCACGCTTGGGAGGCATAAACTGCCCTTTATAGCGATGCTCTAGAAACAAATTCATTTCCAATACATCGTGAATACGAGTCAATGAGCGTAAACGAGGAAACTTACTGATCTCGCGATCACAATGATACGACACCTCGCGTAATGGCTGCCCATAACGAGACTCCTGATTGAAGTACGGCAAATCACCCAGATTCACCTCATTTTTAATAACACTTACCATTACACACCATTGCACCATTCGTTTACTGCAATAAAAAGATAGATGAGATAGGTTTTAATGTCAAAGCATTATTTGCATCATACAATTACTGTAAAAAATCATTGGCTAGGTATGAGGTTGATGCCACAATATCAAACATGGAATAACTAAGAGGCTCAGCCAAATGGTTGAAAGTAATGAGCAAGCAATCTTGAACACTCCAAAAGGATGCGTTCAGAGATGAGTGTTCAGAAAACGGTTACATCAGTAACACTCAACGACTGTGTCACGATTCAAGCGGGTTACCCATTTAGAGGGGCGATCAGAGCCATCCCTAGTGGCAGCGTTAAAGCCGTACAAGCTAAAGACATCTCTGCTTTAGGCGAGTTGATAACGGATGATTTGATCACTACCGACCTGACAGGTAAACGAGATGCCGACTGGCTCAAGCAAGGTGATGTGTTATTTAGCGCCAAAGGCTCGAAACATCTGGCAAGCTATGTGAATAAGCAATTAGAGCGCACCACCTGTGCGCCAAGCTTGTTTCTGCTAAGGGTAAAACCGCAATGGCAAGAAAAGGTCAACCCACAGTTTTTAACTTGGCAGCTTAACCAAGCGCCTGTGCAAACCTATTTTAAGCGCAGTGCCGAAGGCAGCTTTCAGATAAGCATCAGAAAACCTGTGCTTGCAGCAACGCCCATTGCACTGCCCGATATTGAAACACAGAACACGATTGCCAAGCTCTATGAAGCCAGCATCAAAGAGAATGCGCTGCTTCATAAGCTTATAAACAACCGTCAGCAGCAGCTTAATGCTATTGCTTCTGACTTAATCCAAAATTCTAATGAATTAAAGCAAACTAATTAAAGGCTAGGGAAAATGGTACACACACCAATCAATCAAGATGAAATCAACAAAGCCGTTTGGGCTGCCTGTGACACCTTCCGAGGCACAGTAGACCCATCTATTTACAAAGACTTCATCTTAACTATGCTGTTCTTGAAGTACATCTCTGACGTACACCAAGACAAGTTTGATGAGCTATCAAAGCAGTTCAATGGTAACGAGCAGATGATAATTGCGATGATGTCGAAACAGTCTTTCAAAATTCCAACAGGTTCAACATTTTGGGACTTATACGAAGCTCGCCACGAAGCAGGTAACGGCTCACGCATAGACCAAGCATTACACGCGATTGAAGAAGCCAACGGCACCAAGCTTAAAAACGTCTTCCAAGACATCAGCTTTAACACTGACAAGCTGGGTGACGAAAAACAAAAGAACGATATCCTGCGTCACCTACTGGAAGACTTTGGTAAAGACACACTAAACCTGCGCCCAAGCCGCGTTGGTTCACTGGACGTGATTGGTAACGCCTACGAATACCTCATTAAACACTTTGCCGCAGGCAGCGGTAAATCGGCGGGCGAGTTCTATACCCCACCAGAGGTGTCGGATTTACTTTCTATCATCCTAGAGCCACAACAGGGCGACAGCATTTGCGACCCTGCGTGTGGTTCAGGCTCGCTATTGATGAAGTGTGGTAAGCAAGTTCAAAGCAACTTCGCTGGCTCTAAGCAGTACGCGCTGTTTGGCCAAGAAGCGATTGGTTCTACTTGGTCGCTGGCTAAGATGAACATGTTTCTGCATGGTGAAGATAACCACCGTATTGAATGGGGTGACACCATTCGTAACCCTAAGCTTCAGGATAAGGAAGGCGGCTTACTACACTTTGATGTGGTAACGGCAAACCCTCCATTCTCGCTAGACAAATGGGGGCATGATAATGCGGCTAATGATCACTTTGGTCGTTTTCGCCGTGGTATTCCACCTAAAACTAAGGGTGACTATGCGTTTATCTCACACATGATTGAGACGCTAAAACCGCAAACGGGTCGGATGGGCGTGGTTGTGCCTCATGGTGTGCTATTCCGAGCATCTAGTGAAGGTAAAATTCGTAAGCAGCTTATTGATGAAAACCTACTCGATACAGTAATTGGCCTACCTGAGAAACTGTTCTTCGGTACAGGCATTCCTGCGGCTATTCTTCTGTTTAAAAAGCAAAAAGACGATAACAAGGTGCTGTTCATTGATGCGTCTCGTGAGTTCAAGTCGGGTAAGAACCAGAACCAGCTCACGCCTGAGAATATTCAGAAGATTGTTGATACCTACAAGGCGCGTGAAACGACCGACAAATACTCGTACCTAGCTACGCTCGAAGAGATTGCCGAGAATGATTACAACCTCAATATCCCTCGTTATGTAGATACTTTTGAGGAAGAAGAAGAGATTGATTTGATGACGGTACGCAGTGAACGTTTGGCGTTACAAAATGAGTTGACTGACCTTGAAGCGGAAATGGCGGGTTACCTAGAGGAGTTGGGTTATGGTGCCTAATGGTTGGAGTTTAGTTAAACTAGGTGATGTTTTAACGCTTGGTAGTGGAGATACGAAACCAACTGACTTGCAAAAAGAGTTTTCTGATGATTCGCCATATCCTGTCTATGGCGGAAACAACATCATGGGGTACTCTAGTCAAAAAAACTCTTCAGATTCTGTGATTTTAATTGGACGTGTCGGCGAATATTGTGGTGTAACGCGATACATTGATAAAGCATGTTGGATTACTGATAACGCCTTATATACCAAATCAGTATCTTCTGATATCGACAAAGAGTATTTGGTTAGCAAACTTAAAAAGTTTGACTTATCTAGACTTAGAAATAAAGGGGGGCAGCCACTTGTCTCACAGAAGCCTATCTATGCTGTAAAGCTGCCAATACCCCCACTCCCAGAGCAACGCAAAATCGCCAAAATCCTCTCTACATGGGACAAAGCGATTAGCACCACAGAAAAGTTGATTGAAACCAGCAAGCAGCAGAAAAAATCCCTGATGCAGCAGCTTTTAACAGGTAAGAAGCGTTTGGTTAATTCTGAAACGGGTAAGGCGTTTGAGGGGGAGTGGAAGTTCTCGCAATTCAATGAACTTTATAAGGTTGCCAATAACAAAGCGACTCAAGTGAAGTCTGGAGAATACTTAGAAAGTGGGCGCACTCCAATAGTTGATCAAGGGAAATCTATTGTTGGAGGCTATACCAATAATGAAATCACTTATAAAGACTTACCTGTGATTATATTTGGTGATCACACAAGAATAGTTAAATGGGTTGATTTTGAGTTTGCACAGGGTGCAGATGGAACTCAAGTTTTGAAAAGTCATAAGTCAATGGATGAGAAATTTGCTTATTACGCTTTACTAAACACCGATATACCAAACCTTGGTTATAGTCGGCATATGAGGGAACTAAAAGAGAGAGATTTTAAGTACCCGACATCAAAATTAGAACAACAAAAAATCGCCTCAGTCCTTACTGCTGCCGATAAGGAAATAGAAGTGCTTGAAGCTAAGCTCGCTAACTTTAAACAAGAGAAAAAGGCATTGATGCAGCAGTTGTTGACGGGTAAACGCCGCGTAAAATTGGATGAAGACGTTGCGGCTTGATGCATATCTTAACGCTCGACCAATGAGCGACGCAGTGCGTCACTCATTATTGGCGCTATCAAAACTAGGTATTACACAATGTTAGTGTTTAACTGCACCAAAGCCGCTGCGGACTTTTTCACCGTAAAGCGCAATGGTAAAAAAGTCTCTCCATTGGAAGAACCGCCGACGGATTCTGTCAGTGGTTCTCAAGCCGTGAATGTGTTGAATACCCCAACAGTACCAATCAGTGCTTGGTTGGTGCATGCGGTCAACGTTCAACGCAAAAAAGTGCTGATTGCCATGCATGTCGAAACCCGCTACGCCATGGTGTTTGTTGGCATTAAAAAAGGGGATTGGCTCGAGTTTACTAATCAACTGCTGGAACGGCTGTTTAACAACATGCAGTTCTTTGGTGAAGAGTTCGAAATGTGCGATGAAGAGAGCTTCGAAGAGATGTTCAATGAGTTCATCAAACTTCATCCTAAACCTTTCTTTTGTCAACGCGGTGACCGCAGTGTACAAAGCCACATTAATGATGTCGCTTGGCAGTTTGAAAGTCGGGTTTACCAAGTTGGCTCTCTCCCAGACGGCCACCAAGAGTGCGCCAGCTTTGATGAGTGGATCAACAGTTTGATTCGCTCGACCAAACAAAAGAAATACCACTTTCACCCTGACGAAGAGATGTTCATCGATTGGATGCAGACCTACAGCGAATTGGGCGACAACGAGGACAAGCTCATCCGCCAGTTATTTGGTTCTCTACGCCGACAGATGATGCACGCCGAAATGGTTAAGCGTGGGATTCCCGACGACGACTATTTTGATGGGATGAATGCCGAACTCAGCCAAGCAATCCATGAGTATTATCAAGAGATTGCCCCTGACACGTTCAACGAAGAGACACCCGATAACGTCATCGACTTCAATCAGGCAAAAAAACGAAAACTACATTAAAAGCAAAACCCACAATAAAAACAAAAACGAATCGACAATAAGGGACGACAATGTCAGGCAATTTACCCAACTTCCGAGAAGAACAAAGCGCGAAAATTCCAGCGTTAACCTTGCTCACTAACCTTGGTTATCAGTTCATTTCACCGAGTGAATGTGTAATTAGGCGTGGTAATCTTTCAACCGTTATTTTGCCTGATGTACTGCGTGATGTACTCAAGCACAAAACCTACTCATTCATGGGGAAAGATCATCACCTATCGGAAGCGGCTATCGACAAAATTGTCCATGACCTTGCCAACCCTGCTATGAACGAAGGGCTGAAAGCGGCTAATGAAAAACTGTATAACGCTCTGACCTATGGCATTGGCGTAACCGAGTTTGTTAATGGCAAGAAAGCCAGCCCAACAATCAATGTCATTGATTGGGAAACCCCTGAGAACAACCAGTTCCACTTTACTGAAGAGCTGGAAGTAGAAAATGCTCATGGAACGGGTCATCGTATTCCCGATATTGTCTGCTTTGTGAACGGCCTGCCTTGGGTGGTGATTGAAGCCAAGCGTCCAGACTCTTCTCATGAAGGCAAGCCGACTGTTGCCGAGGGTATTTCACAAAACATCCGCAATCAAAAAGTCGATGAGATCCCACATCTGTTTGCCTATAGCCAATTGCTGATGTCGGTGAATGGACACGAAGGTTTATATGGTACATGCGGCACACCAAGTAAATTCTGGGCGAAGTGGAAAGAAGAAGAGATCACCGATGCCACTTTTGCACGCCTTAAAAATTCGCCACTTACGCCAGCGCAGCTTGATAAGCTATTTGCTCACCGTTCAGCCAAAGTACGTGATGAATACCTATCACTAATTGCTGGCGGTGATTTAATGGTGACAGACCAAGACCGTTTATTGGTATCACTACTTCGTCATGACCGCCTTCTGGAAATAACCCAACTCTTCACCTTGTTCGATAAAAAAGCGGGCAAAATCGTTGCCCGTTATCAGCAGGTCTTTGGCATTAAAGCATTAATTGAGCGTGTAACCTCTTTTGATGAGCAAGGCGCACGTAATGGTGGGGTTATATGGCATACCACAGGTTCGGGTAAATCGTTCACCATGGTGTTCTTGTCCAAGGCACTGATTTGGATTAAAGAACTCGCCAAATGCCGAGTGGTAGTCGTCACTGACCGTGTTGATTTGGAAGATCAGCTAGCACGTACGTTTGCCTCTGGCGGTGCACTGTCTGAAAAAGATCGCAAAACTGCCATGGCTACAACGGGTAAACGTCTTGCTGAGCAAATTGGTAAGGGTAATGAGCGTATTATCTTCTCCATCATCAACAAGTTTGGCACCGCAATAGAGCTTGATGAGTGCTACAACGACAGCCCTGACATGATAGTGCTGGTCGATGAAGGTCATCGCAGCCAAAACGGTGAAAACAACATTCGTATGCAGCAAGCCCTGCCAAAAGCGGCTTATATCGGCTTTACGGGGACACCGCTGCTGCAAGATGATAAGACCGAAAACAAATTCGGTAAAATCATCCACTCGTACACCATGCAGCAAGCGGTAGAAGATAAAACCGTTACCCCACTGCTGTATGAAGAGCGAGTCCCCGAGTTAAGTACCAATGACAAAGCACTCGATGCTTGGTTTGATCGCATCACCGACAAGCTCACTGAAAAACAGCGTACAGACTTGAAGAAGAAGTTCGCTCAGAAAGGTCAAATCTATCAAACCGAGGGTCGTATTGAACTTATCGCCCATGACATTTCTGACCATTTCCAAAACTTCAAACGCCAAGGTTTAAAGGGTCAGCTTGCTTGCGACTCAAAAGCGTCTGCTATCCAATACAAGAAGCTTCTTGACCAAATTGGCAAGGTGACTTCGGTTGTCGCTATGTCACCGCCAGACACCCGTGAAGGGCACGATACGGTCGATGGTGAAAGCAAAGATGTGGTACAGAATTGGTGGAAAGAGAACGTACTTGACTCAGATTTTGGCCAAGATGAGAAAGCTTACACCAAGCATATCATTGAAGAGTTTGGTAAAGATGATGACCCTGACTTGATGATCGTGGTCGATAAGCTTTTAACGGGCTTTGATGAACCAAAGAACACTGTGTTGTACATCGATAAACCGCTAAAGCAGCACAACTTAATTCAGGCTATTGCTCGCGTGAACCGCCTACACCAGAAGAAAGAGTTTGGTTACCTAATCGACTACCGAGGCATCTTAAAAGAACTCGATGCCACCATTGCCGACTATCAAGACTTAGCAGAGCGTACTCAAGGCGGATTTGATATTGACGATCTTAAAGGCTTATACAGCCGAATGGACACCGAATATAAAAAACTGCCTGGTCTATACAGTGAACTCTGGGCATTTTTCATTGATGTAAAAAACACACAAGATCCACACGCAATGGCACGAGTATTTGCGCCGAACATAGAATATGTAGACGGTCAACCAACAGACTTAAACCTAAAAAAACGCCAAGATTTTTATAGCACGCTCACTGCGTTTGCTAATTGTTTAAAAGTCGCTCTGCAATCGGCCACCTACTTTGAAGACAAGAGCTTTGATGATAAGCGCCAGATTTACAAAGACACGCTAAAAAGCATGACATCGCTGCGTAAAGTTGTCCGTGAGCAAGCAGAAGAGACCATTGATTACGACGAGTACGCTGAGAGTATTCGCACCATGTTAGACAAGCACATCGGTGGCGTTGAGATCCAAGAGTCTAAAGGTGCTTATCTAGTTGGCAATATGGGTAAGGATATAAAACCAGAAGAGCTAAGTGACGATGAGGCTCGCAATAAGAAAGATGCGATCACTGGTCGTGTCACTAAGATGATTGAGCAAGATCTTGCCGACGACCCTTATGCACAAGAGTATTTCTCGAAACTGCTTAAACAAGCAATTCAGCAAGCCAAAGAGATGTTCGATGCGCCTGTTAAGCAATATCTCCTATTTGCTGATTTCGAAGAGCAAGTGATCGATCGCAAAGTCGAGGGATTACCAACCGATCGCTTCGCAGAGCTAGATCCAAAAATTAAGCGTCATGTACAAGCTTACTTTGGATTGTTCTTAAAGCATGGCGCTGAAGGTCAAGGTCTTACCGAAGATCAATACTTCAACTATGCAGTAGAGATTGACGAGAAAGTGCGCAAAGCGGTGGCAGAATTTTCAATCAATCCATCAGAAATTGAAAACCAGATCACTCTAGAGGTACTTCCGTTGCTGTTTGCCGATTTAGGGGTCGATAAAGCGCAGGTCATTGCCGAAGAAGTGGTGCAAATCACTCGCTTAGGTTTAGCAGGTCACCATTAATGGCATCAACATTCTCTGACGAACGTAACAAAGAGGAATACAGCTTCATCTATGGAGATGAGGCTGTGAGCTATGAGGTGCTGCGTAAGCCTATCAAACAAGGAAAGAAGCGAAGCATTACCATCAAGGTGCAACCCAGCTGCGATGTCACGGTTAGTACCCCAGAAGACGCTGAGCTTGACGACATTCACCAAGCAGTAATGAAGCGTGCCAAGTGGATTTATGATGCCCTGAAAGAGTTTCGAGGTCATTTGGAGTACGTGCAGCCCAAACACTACGTCAGCGGTGAGATGCAGTTCTATCTTGGTCGTCGTTATGTACTAAAGGTAGTAGAAGATGCAGATGCCTTACCAACGGTAAAAATGACTCGCGGTAAGTTACTTGTCACCTTGACGAGGTTTAACGATGACAAAACTGCCATGGTTAAAGCTTTGGTGCGCAACTGGTACAAGGTTCGTGCTGAACGTATTTTCCATGAGCGCCTATCTGAGTTACTACCTCAAGCGACATGGGTTGATGGTATCCCCAGCTTTCGTGTATTGCCAATGAGTAAGCAATGGGGAAGCTGTTCAGCCAAAGGGAACCTGATGCTCAACCCTCATCTAATTAAAGCGCCTAAAGAGTGTATTGATTACGTGATTCTGCACGAGCTTTGTCATATCGCTGAGCACAACCACAGTGACAAGTTTTGGCGCTTGCTGACTAGTGTTATGCCGCACTGGAAAGAAGTTAAAAGTAAGCTCGATGGCATGGCGGAGTTGTATTTGAATGAATAAGGATTGCTAAATGAGATGCCCGACTTGTGAGAAGCATATTGGCTGGGATTGGCTAGAAGATGAATGCATCGAACCAAACGAAGCCTTTGACTGCCCACATTGCAATGAAACCCTGCGTTATGAAGTGGATGAAGGCACATACCTTGGTGCACAGCATGTAACGATTGAAGTTGTGGATGATTAGGGCATAACAATGTGGAACATTAAAACGCTGAAAGAAACGATATCTCAAAGCTATCAAGGTAATCACAGTGTCTTTGATTACGTTGAGTCTCTCGATAGGTCTATTGACATCTTTGATTATCACAAATGTGAAGCATACGCTCTTTTCAAAGAGATTGAGCCAAAAAGTCAAAGAGAAGCAATATCATTTATATTGTCTCGTAGTGAAGAAAGAGCCGCACTAGATGATTCCACTCTGATCCTTCAAGCTCACCTACAATCAGCTTTTTACAATGTGCGTTCTATGTATGAAATCTATGCGCAATTAATTAACGAGCTAATTTTAGAGCCGAAAATTCCAGTCCACGATTGTAGTATTGCACGTGTGGTTAAAATGCTAAAAAAAGACATACCAAATGACCCACTTACAGTGCTTACTGAGCAAGTATGCTCAAATGAAAGCAATACTTACGTGGAATCATTTATTAACACGATTAAACATAGAAACCTGTTAAAGACGCAGCGAATGTTCAAAGTTCAAGAGGGTAACGTTGGTGTCTTAATACGAGACTTTAAATACAGAGGGAATGTTTATCCAGAGAAATGGTTTTTAGAAGCGTTAGAAGATGGAGTTACAGCGAGGAACAATATTATTGATTTGGGCCAAGCACTTAATGAGAAGTTAGCGTGAAACTTTAAAAATAGTAACACTCTACGCAGCTATATGAAGGTGACATTTAGACCGTAAATTTGTAGATGGCATTATGTAGAACTCACCGGCTTTTTTACCGGCATTGGCGGCAAATTTTTCAATCAGGTATTCATAGATGTAACCCAGTACGTCATAGCCTTGCTTACCGTTCATTGGGATACTTTTGATTAAATGCAGTAGGTCACTAATGGCTTTTGTGCGCTTACCCGCGCTTTCACCCAGTTTGCTAAGACCCGTTTCGAGTGTGGTGAAAATTCCTTCAAACAATTTTTTGTAGGTAGGAGAAATCAAACGGCTAAAGGCGGATAGCGCATCGCGCACGTTAGACTCGTCAAAGTCGAATGCAGGATCAACCCAAGTAGCAAACAAATTATCGTAAGCGATGAAATAACCTAGATTGTCTTGAATGTACTTGACCGTGTCCGCGTCTTCTTCGTTGAGGGCTTTAATGTCTTCAGGTGTCATGCCCTCTTTGGTGACAAACTGAACTAACTGGTCGCTCAGGTACTTGTAAAAAATGAAACCTAAGATGTAATCTTTGTATTCGTTAGCTTCGATTTTTGAGCGCATCTGGTTGGCTGATTCCCAGATTTTTGCAGCTAATTGTTGCTTGTTCATGTTATTTCCTATTCTGTGACCATATCGAAACCAGGCGCAATCGCAAGGTTACCGACACCGTATAAAGTTTGATGATTTTTTAGCCATAAATGGAATTCGGGTGTTTTTAGCAGAGCCTCTTTGGTGCAATCAACATTCCAAAGCCGAAGCAAGTACCCAGCAGTTGCAGCTCTAATCTCAACCTTCATCACGCCACCTTTCATGCCATAATCCAGTTCAATCGCTTCGCTGTGCTCAATACGTGGATGCGGCACTAACTCAAGCTCTACAAATCGGTTCCATTGCCGATCTTGGGTTTCGAGCTCCGTTTCTTTGATAACAGAAGGCGACAAAGTGGAATCTTCAAGCACAAACGCTGCTTTAATTCGGGTCAGTACAAAGTCACGGAACTCACCATGCTTGCGGTCAAAACCACGAACATGCCAACGCAGGCCATTGTCCACCAGCGTATGCGGCACAATTTCACGCGTGGTTTCACCGCTCGATAACGACACATAGGTGATACTCAAGGCTTTGCCTTTGTGAATGGCCTCGGTGACTTTCGCTACTATAGATAAACTGGGCTTGTTAAGGTGATAAGGCGCTTCACAAGCCAGTGGTGGTTTTACCTTTCCAGTAAAGCCATCTCCGTATCCTTGGCTAATGGTTGCCAGTGTTCTCACAACGTCATAGTCGAACAAGGGTTCAAATGCTTCACCACGTTTATGCAACTTGAGCTTTTGGTCATACTCAATGTTGCTTGGTGCAAGCTCTCGGTACATTGTGAAGTCTTTCGTTGCTTGTGCAGCAGCTATGCTGAAGCGATCGACTAAATCCGCCCGCACCGCTTCTCCCTTAAACAATAAAGTGAAATCGATGTGGGCAATGCGATCCCTGGTTGCTTGTGGCAACTGCGCTATCTGCAAAAGCCTATCTGGCTTTCCTTTCGCGCCTTCTTTAGCGAGTGAACTCGCTGGTACCGTTTGTTTCAGACCATCATTTGTCATGCGTCTTGTTTATCCAATTCAACCAGTTTCTTAAAACTCTGTTTATAAAGTACGGACCGACATCGCGTAATCACATTGAAAAGCACCACTCAATGCTGCTCTTCATCCGCAATGACTAATCAATCTCTACCGGTTGAAGCTGGACAGATGGCCATAACACACTGAATAGGCTTCAACCTAATTAATTTTATTAAGTATCATCCTATCACAAATTATTTTGTAGGGAAGACTAAGCGGCAACTTTTTGATCTGGATTGCAATTGCCGCTCAGGTATGGGCGTGAAGACACTGTTTCATGCCATTGCTGGTAGCCGCTATCAATGCGCTACCCGAACCAATGGCACCACGATGTTACCGCGATGCGATACCCCTTTGTCCGACTCTGTAGACATCAGGGCTCGTTGTTCACTCTCCCGAATGCGCCTAGCAACCTCTGCCTGGGCTGGTAGCAATGGCAACATCCCTTCAGCAATCGCGTCTGGGGCTGAGTCTTGGCCACAGGACATCAAGTGCTTCCATGGATCTTTAAGAAAGCGCTCGAACGTGATGCCAAATTCAATGATGCGGGCAGAGACGAAGATTTCGCCCCAGTATTCAATGTAGGTGTCTTGGTACATGGAAAGATTCCTCTTGTTGGTTAAACCATGAGTTCACTTTCCATTTTCCAGAGGTTTTCAAATATGCAAGGCTTACCTTGTAGAGAGCTACAAAGCTTTAAATCGATTACGGGCATCTTTGTAGTCATAGTGGGCATGTTCTGAGCCACGATGATACAAATCATCCAGGTAAGTTTGTTCCTGCGGCAACTCGTCTTCGCTGATTTCGCGCCACCAATGCTTGTTGGCACCTTTAACGCCGTCATGCCAACGGTAACCACGTTCTTTTAAATAGTCCTTTACGTCAAACGGCGCACCAAACGCACGAACTAACACAGTTCGCCTGTCTGCTTCAGACAACAAGTTTGCAACGGACTCGGGCAACAAATGGAACAACCAGGCCATCGCCAAACAATCGGTTGCGGCTCGGTGTCCTTCATAAAACCAACCTAAGCGAAGCAGCAGGTACTCAAGCTTTCGACTTTCAAAACCCAGCGCCTTCCAATCTATGCCACTGGCTGAACAGGCCCAAGATAGATGGCCTAATGCAGCAAACCGCTTTTCAAAGAAAGGACGATCAAACTGTGCATTGTGTGCAACCACCAGCGGATCATCGGATAACCAACTCGCTACCAGTGAATCATCAATGCGCTGGCCTCGCACCATGTCATCGGTAATACCGGTTAACTCTGTAATCAGCTCGGGGATTGGCTTGCCGGGATCTTCATACAAACTGATCACATCAACAATCGACACAATCCGCTTAGCCGAGGGACTGTAAAGCACCTTAACCATACCAAGCTCAATAATGGACTCGTCATCGGCAGACAGTCCAGTTGTCTCTGTATCGAGCAGCACCATTGGCTGTTCATCACCGACCACAGGAGATAGTTCAAGTGGCCAGGACTGCGGCTCACGCGTTAATGGAATACGCTCCAGCAATCTAAAATCTTCTGGTCTGTCTGGGATATCCGCGAGGCGCTCTAGCGGAAATGGCGCAGGGGCTCTTGTCATTGATGGTTCCTCTTCAATTCTATTGTTCGCTTTAGGTGATTTCACTGTGCCACAGGTTTTTCTAAATGCACCTTGGATACCTCAGCGTTTTTTTAATCTTTCTACTGGGTGAACCCATGTATGAAGGCTTTGGCTAAGCCTTTCAGAAAGCCTTAGCTAAACCCTTTAGGTAACCCTTACCGATACCCTTTAGGTATGGCTTAGCCAACCCCTTTTCAAACGGTTGAAAAAGGCTTGAACTGAGTTCGACTGAGCATTTTAATGATGCTCCTGACTTCGCTTTAAGCCAGTAAATTCAATACGAAGCAGAATTTTACTAACTGTTTTTAAACCCTTTGCAAAGGGTTCAACAAGCCTTGTTTGACGGTTACTTGACCCATGCGTTAACCAGTAGCAGTAACAGGATCAGTAACAGAAACAAGAGCAGTAGGCAGAAGCAGTATTGTCCAAGCCTTGCAGGCTTTGACGAGGGCGAGCGATCCCCCCACATCTAGTTTTTCAACACAAAAAAGAAATCACCGACAACACAGCGTCTTACTCGAACAACTACAGTTTTACCTACAATTTTACTTGTAGAAATCAGCATAGCATTAGATACTGTATAAACAAACAGTATTAATTATGATTTTTCGAGGTTCGTCATGAGTGTCTCGCTGATAGGCCGTAGCGGCGCACTTGCCTTCATCAAAGCCAAGCGCCTTCGTATTCCATTGTTCATGGAACGTGTTTCTGCTGGTTTTCCTTCACCAGCGCTTTTCCCATATTGCTCTTTTTTGTCAATGTTCTGAAATCTATTAATAAATAACGAAAAAATAATAAGATAGTAAGATAAATCTCGTTCATACCTACTTTTACGGCGTTGACAACTATCACTCGGTCGAGTTTTTTCACTGATCCCCGCTGGGATCCCCTAATTGGTTGCCTTAGCGCTCATCCGAGCAAAGTTGAGTTAGGCTAGTTAACTAAATAATATAAATGGCCTTGTCCGACTCAGGCGAGACGGAACAACTTCGGTGGCCTCGATAAGCGCTGGCCCACTCCGAACCGTGAGAGTTTTTAAACAAACTGGTAAAGCAGACGCAATTCTCTTTCACTCGAAGCTGCTTTAAACCGCAGGTCGCGACCCATAACAGACGCTAATTCTTTAATCGATATTCGTTTTGATGTATCATCGCGAGCAGGAAACACCTTTCTTTATATCTAGGAAAAAACTATCGTATGTACTCCAAATTTGTTGTTTTTGTATCGCTGTTAAGCAGCTTAACCCTCAGCATTCCTGCCAACTCTTCTCCAGACCTGATAGTCAACAGCATCAAAGAGGTAGAGCAAAACCTGGGTGCTAAAGTAGGAGTCTCAATCTACAGCGTTTCTGATGGTTACCTTTGGCATTACAACGGCGATTCACGTTTTCCGTTGATGAGCACCTTTAAAACTCTTGCATGTGCGAAATTGCTCCACGATGTTGAAACGGCGAAGCTGTCGATTGATCGATCTGTGAAGATTGAGGAACAAGACCTTATTACTTGGTCGCCGATAACAGAAAAGCTTGTTGGAGAGAGCTTTTCCCTCAAGCAGGCTTGCACGGCTGCAATGGTTATGAGTGACAACACAGCGGCTAATATAGTACTGGACGGTATTAGTGGCCCATCTGAATTGACCTTGTTCATGAAAGAACTCGGTGATGAAGTAACGCGACTGGATCGTATAGAGCCTCATTTAAATGAAGCGCGAAGCGGGGATGAGCGTGATACAACAACACCTAACGCGATTGTAAAAAGCCTCGGGAAACTGCTTTATGGCGAGAAACTCTCAAGTGGCTCTAAAGAACAATTAATTGAATGGATGGCTGGCAACAAGGTGTCCGATAGCTTGTTGCGTTCAGTGCTACCAGAGGGGTGGTCAATTGCTGATAGGTCGGGTGCTGGTGGTTTTGGGTCTAGGGGAATCACCGCTGCGATTTGGTCAAATGAACAGCAGCCATTAATTGTTGCGATATATCTCACCCAGACTGAAGCTTCGTTTGACGAGAGAAATAAAGCTATTGCCAAAATAGGTAGAGAAATTTTCGCTTCTTATAACTAAGGCAACTTGGCGGGTACTAAGCACCTCAGCATCATAAGATGAGAGGTGTTCTTTCAATCTTCCTTTATAGCGGCAGCTAAATCGCAGCTAAAGACATCGATCAGGCCGCTCCGTATGTCCGCATTGTGCCGACTCCGGTATATGCGCAGGAAAATCATCTAACGTCCGGTTCCGGAAATTTCAGTTGGCTCTGTTAAAGCAACAGTGAGCGTATGCCCTCTCCCCCTTTAACGCTGCTCCTCAGAGACGGCTATACGGTAGTTATCTGCGGCCGTAGTTGAGCAGTGTGGTCATTTAGCAGTATCTCGCGCTATAAAAAACTGTATGTATATACAGTTTTTTATAGTAGGCTTATCTTGTAGAGCAAGGTGAGTGAGATCTCTTTATGAGTCGGGTTTCCCCAAAAAGTTTTCCCCAAGGTATCATTACGAAAGGCCACACAGATAAGAATTTCCAGTTTCTGGTTCTGTCCGGTAATGTTTTGCTTCTAATTCAATCTCACCTTGCTAATTTACCGCCGTCCCAGCGGCGGAGCGCTAATAGGGCTGTGTTCTACTTCGAATGTTTCCTGTGGCTAATCAACCATCCACCTATCACAAGCACTCTAGACCTTCGAACAAATGCTTTTCTGAGCATTCAGCGCCTTTTCTATGGCGCGCTTTACTCAAACTGTTTTCTGGCTGCTGAAGTAAAATACTCAGGCAGACAGAGACTTGTCCGGTATTTCTTTAAACTCCTCGCTGAGCTGTCTAAATCGTCTCCTATCAATATTTTTGTATATTCAGACCTTACAGATAGCCAGGTCCGAGAATGCATCGCTCAGTTTGAAGCTATTGGGATTGACCCTGTACGAGCAGCCAAGCTCATGGGGTGGCAAGTCGCAGACAGAAGCGCGAACTCATTTCGATTAAAGATGGGAGCCATCTTCGATGTTTTTGGGCCTGATTTTACGATGGAATTACACCAGGAGAGTAAGAAGCACGCCTTGGCTCATAGTCATTATAGTAACTACGCTAATGTGGTCTCTCGATTTGATGATTTTCTGCGCTGGTATGACGATGATCCGATAGACAGACCTTCCTTAAACGCTCACGTGCTCCAAGATCCAGTCTTTGTATATCAGCTTTTCTGGAGCTTTCAGCGCTGGCATTTCGAAGGGTACTCCGAGCGGAGCCAAACCCAACCGACGGAACGGGTGTTGGCAAACCTTCAGCGCCAATGGATCAGAATCATCTGTTGGGCAAAGTCTGTTCTGGTTAGCGGAGGGCTTATGTGTTCCCCGCTTGGCGATGTGTGGCCCGAAGGGAGCAAAAAGCTCACTCGATTCCTCCATGAAGTAGGCCACCATCGATACGCTGATGGTGAATCCCTTGTATCACAAAAGCTTTTGACCCAGATCCCACTGTCTGTCACAGATAAGGAGGCAACGGAGCTTCTATTCAGACAGATCGAAGACGACTTCAATAAAGTCGTTCGGTGGGCTCGACGGGAGATTGATCACATAGCTCATCGTTTGAACGTTATTGATCAGGCCTGCGATCAAGGGGATCTGATAACGCTAGGTTCTCGAATATCTGCTCGGGCTTATGGCCAGCCTGTGATGGGGATGAACAGCCTTATCAGAACTGTAAAAGAAACCCACAACGGATTTGCAATCATCGACCACGCTATGCGCGGCCACTTGGTAAGCGCAACAGGGAGTTCTTTTTCAACATCGGAGTTAGCGGCGAATCTGGCTATGCCGACGAAGTATGCGATTGCTCCCATCGCTCTCTGGCTAGTAGCGCAGCATCCCGTTCTGACCGAGGCATCTCTATTGAAATGCGAGTTATTCGACCGAAACGGTAAGCGAACCGGCTTTGTTAAGACCGACTCTGGATCTGTGCTTGTTGTGAAGAAAAACCGGAAAGGGAAGCAACAGGAGGTTGTACTGAGCGACGACGCAGCTTCGGTGGTCGAGCTGCTTATCCAGATCACGGCCCCGGTTAGGCGCTATCTCAAGGAGAAAAGGGATGATGCCTGGCGACGATTGTTCATCGTCGCGGGTGGTCAGGGCTTTCAGGAACCTTACACTTTCACAAACCAGACCAGCTTCGCCAAGATCCTCCGGCAGAAAGCCTTTATACAAGCTCATAGCGCCGAGTTAGGAGACATGGTCTCCGTATTGTCGCTGGCCCGGATAAGGGCTACCGCAGGTGTTCTCGTCTACCTCAAGTCGTTAAGCATAGAGAAAATGGCAGAGTCACTAGGCAACTCGAAACGAGTCGCCATGAACCATTATCTGCCGCCTACCATCATGCAGTTTTTCCAAGAGCGGTGGGTCAGGATTTTCCAAAACGCGGTGATTGTCCACGCTATGAAGGACTCTCCTTATCTGCTTGATGCAACGGACTTTAGCAGCATGAGTGAGTTGGATATGTTTCTAGAGGCGCATGCCCTTCGAACGCCGCCTGAAGAACCCGAACAGCTGAGTAGTTCCTCTGAGCAAATATCTGGTTCGTCAGATCCAGAGATCGTTATTTCTATCGATGAAGGCGTTCTTGGTGTGCTCCTCTCGCTAAAAATGGCCGTTGAGCAAGCTGGCCCACGTGCGGCGGGAACGGCTGTGTACTGGAGCCAGTTCGCAGCGAAGATAGAGGCTCACATTGAATCTGATGGTTATCTAGATCCATATATCCGCGGTTGTCTAGTTAAGGCTAAGGGGATAGCGAATCCTCAACAGTTTGAGGGTCTAGTCTATGGATGATAGCAGCGCGCTACCTCGCGAATTGGACTTCATAACGCGATCAGTCGATGCGGATCTAGGACTATTCCGAAGCGCTGAATGGCTCAATTCGAAGTTCGATGACCCAGTATGGAGCGCTCGTTTTGCCGAAAATGGCAAGAGAGACACTGTTATTGATTTCAGGGTTAGGCTCGATGATGGGCTACTGCTCACCCACCCAAGACATCACAACCTTTTGGAAAGCATAAAGGCATATTTATGTCTGTCGTCCCATCCGTTGGCCACCGGAGGCAGCCAGCTTGCCCCGAAGACGGTACAGCAAAGGGTTCGTACGACCTTAGGTATCATCGACTACTTTCTCCTGAGAGCCGAGCATTTCCAACTGGCATCCCATCAGTTCAAGCTAATTACGCCGCATGACATAACTGAGTTCATGGCTGTGTTGGCTACTGATCAGTACGCTAAGAACAATCTCTACGCTGCGCGTGAAGAGCTACAGCGTTTCCTTCGCCTCAACAGCCATCAGGTTACGAAGCTGGAGACACAGTACGTTCTATCAAAGGTTCCTGGAATCGCTATTGTTGATGATGTAGATGAGAGCAACCTTGGCTTATCAGAGTCGGAGATTGTTGCGGCTAGGATTTTTCTGTGGATCAACGGAAACTACAAACGCATACCGATTAAGGCGGGTAGTCATGGGCATTCATTTTTTAGTCATCAAGTTTCTCCAAACAGTATCTACTCTGAAATTTATCATGAGCGAACTTTAGTGACGCCTAAATTCCGGGGGCTGGTGCTGGACGAGCTCCACTTTAGCCCATCCGAGAAGACCTTTAGAGAGTATCCCATGGTTTCGTCCATGGTTCTGTATGATGATCCACTTCCCTCTGAGGCTGGGGTTGATTTCTACCGACAATCGCTTAAACGGATGGAACTCCTTAAGCTCTGTGGGCTGGACCATATCAACCATCTTTCGCTAACAGCCTTGGATAATAGAGCTTTCCTCGGGCAACTTAAGATGAAGGGCACCGGGCGTTACCGGTCGCTGCCTCGGGACGTCGTATTTTCATCGTTTCGGAACGCAGTGGAGTTCTACTTAGATTTGGGTCAGGTCCTTATCGATGGTTATCTGGCCTTGGCGCGAGAGGCTGATGCACGTGGATGTGCCATCGGGGATTTGACCCAATCTGAAACGATAGAGCTGATCCCAAAGAGGTTGCGAGACATCGGAGTAAGTATCTGGGATCTCTCGGCAGATTTTCGCGGGCAGAACCGTGGAGGCGGTAGCGCTCTGTTTTTTAAGCGGTTCAGAGAGAATGAGGGACTGCTCCAGCTAATTGAGGTACTTTATGGTGCCATCTGGATAATACTCGCTGCGCTTAGTGCCAGACGTTCTGGAGAGCTTAGGGATCTTAAGGCAGATACCTGCCTTGTTAAGAAGTCCCATGGCTATTATTTACAGTTTGACTTGCGGAAACGGAACTTCGGCAAGACTCGTGAACAGGTCCTTCGTCCCATTCCCAATGTCGCGGCCCGGTGCATTCTGAGCTTGGGTGATCTTCGTCAGAAGCTCTCCTTGCTTAGTTCAGTTACGATTTCAGATAGGCTGTTCAGCAAGCCTCATTATCGCGAAGTTGGCCTGTCTGCGATGGGTTCAGTAGACGCGGCCAAGGTGCTAAACCGCTTTTCTGACTATTTCGAAGTCCAACAGGACGCTACTGGGCATCGTTATTACATTCGTACCCATCAACTTAGACGCTTCTTCGCTATGACATTCTTCTGGGCCGGCGGATTTGGCGGCCTAGACACACTTCGGTGGTTTTTGGGTCATACGAATGTCGAGCATGTTTATCACTACATCACAGAGACCGTTCCAGGAGAGGTGTTGCGAAGAATCGGTGCCGAATACGCATCTGATGCACTTCTCATAGGGCAGAGCAACACAGAAGATCTGGGTAATCTCCTACGTGAGCGTTACGGATTGTCATCATTTTCCATCATGCAGTCGGATGAAGTCGCAGACTATATCGAAGACCTAATGATGGAAGGGTTGCTAAAGATAGAGCCAGTCTTCTTCGACACACCGACAGGAAAGCGCCATGAGATCCTCTTTAAAATCACCGGAGAAAATTCATGAAGAAAGCATCACGGCAGGTGTCTGCTCAGCTTGAGATTAGCAACAGATCTGTTCTTTCTCGCGTTGAGTATCTCGAATCGATTATTCACTCACCCGCCGAGCATCAAGAAAACATAACACTTTTGATCGCTTTGAAGAGCCAAAGTGGACTTGCAAAGCTGGCGGTTAGCGAAGCTTTTATTTCTCCTATGTCTCTCAATACGCTTAAGAACAGAGCGAATGACATACTCCCTGGTGGGTTTACGACTATTGATCACCTGAGACGCCAGGCCGCAAAAGCTATTCACGATTCAACCGTAGTCAAGCCTTCATCGTCCTCTATAACCAAGCAGGACCTCAAAGATAAGATTAAGGCTCAGGAAAGGACCATCTCTCAGTTGTGGGATGAAATCGCACTGGTTACGAATGTTTTTAGAGAATCAGTAACACTCGCCCAACAGTTTGCCGAGAAATGCCCAGACCCGGCAGATCTGATCCTTTTCAAAAAGCGCCGTAGAGAGCTGCTTTTAATGTTCTCATTAAGCAAGCGGCCTCAGACGCCTTTACATGAGAGCCCGTCCAATGCCGAAGGATGAGAAACTCTATAATCTAACGAGCGATGTTTTCCGATTACCTTACGGGGTTGATCGAAATAGCCACGTCCTCAGCGTCAGAGCTGATAACATTCCGCTTCTCTGTTGGCCCGATGGCAGGCCGTGCACCGAGGCGAACCTATATATGCTGCACTGTTTTGAGCGTGGACTTTCCCGTAAGGAAGGCGGTGGGACACTTACTCAATATGCCAAGCTTCTTTCACACCTTATTCGCTTTTGCTTTAACAACAACTACTCATTCATAGGGTTGACTGATTCTCGCTTTTCACTATTCATCAGAACGCTCCAAGGAGAAATGGATCCACGAAAACCAGAGCAGAGAAAACGGAGAGCAGCCCATGTGGCAAACATAGGGAGAACCTGCCTCGGCTTTTTAGGATTCGTTGGAGAACTCTATCTAGAACCGTCGTTCGTCGGCGCCGCAGGAACGATCAGGGCTGAGACGAAGGAGTTCAAGCTGGCTGGTCAGAGAAAGCAGATAGTCCATACCTATTGGCATCACCATTCCTTTCCTAACCCCGAGCCTCCAACACGGCGCTTACCTATCAATTCTACAAATATCGCAAAACTGATCGAAGTGATTCCGGATGTGAGCACGACGACCTATCAGAGAAGACGGCGTTTCATTCTGGTCAAGCTTTTGGAGATTACTGGGGCAAGGCGAGTTGAGATCGCGAACATCAGAGTCGAAGACATCTATAACGCGAGGAAGATGAAGCAAGAGCCTGTTCTCAAGGTCTTCACCGCCAAGCGCTCGGGAGGAAGGGAAGAGTACAGATACTTGCCGGTTTCCAAAATGGACCTTGAATTGATCGTAAATTTCATCGAAAAGTTCCGACACCGGATCATTAAGAAGACCATCGGTAGCGCTAGTGACTTGGGCTATCTGCTGATTTCGGAAAGTAGTGGACTAAGGCTCGCTACCGAGACGCTGACGAATGAACTACTGCTGCTTGCCAAGGCTGCCAAGATCGAAGAGCAAGCCTGCGCACACATGTTCCGGCATAGATTCATTACCAAGCTTTTTGTGGCTTTGATTGAGCAACATGAATTCGAAAATGGGGACGATTTTCGGCGTGCTCTCCTGGATGGTGAGACCCTCAAGAGAAAGGTTCAAGAGTACACGGGGCATACTTCGATCAGTAGTCTTGAACCGTATATTCACTTGGCTTTCGAGGAAGTGGCGAGGTTTGGAAGTACCTTAGACCTGATTAAAGCAAAGCTTGCCGTTGAATCGCTACGGTCCAATCTCAAGGACATTGCTATCGAACTCAGACACGGCAGGAGTCCTACTGAATTGAGCGCCCTCCTCCGCGACTATATCGACTTGGCGCTGGAGGAACTCAGTAGCGCCTCAATTTCTACAGAGAGCTGACAAGATATGGGCAGAATGAGTTCATATGGGAATCCAGCGCAGGATTATGTTGAGCAAACGCTCGACCTCAACGAGCTGTGCATCAAGCGACCGGCTGCAACGTTCTTTGTGCGTGTTGAAGGTGATTCAATGATTGATGCTGGGATTCACCCAGATGATATTTTGGTGGTTGATCGTTCTGTTCAAGCAGAACACGGTGACATTGTCATCGCTGGCATCCATGGAGAACTCACGGTAAAGGAGCTTCAACTAAGGCCGTGCGTCAAGCTGATCCCAAGAAACCAGGCGTATGAGCCCATTCATATTCCTGAAGGGGCAGAGTTAGAGATATTTGGTGTGGTCACCAATGTGGTGCGAAACATGCGCCGTAAGTCGTGACTGTCCCATGCCTGTATTTGCCTTGGTGGACTGCAACAACTTTTACGCCAGTTGTGAGAAGCTGTTTCGTCCTGATTTAAAAGATACGCCGGTTGTGGTGCTGTCCAACAATGACGGCTGCGTGGTTGCACGCTCGCGTGAAGCTAAGTTACTCGGTATTAAAATGGGCGTACCCGTCTTTCAGATCAAAGCCGAAATGCAGCGCCATGGCATTTTGGCATTCTCCTCTAACTATGCGCTTACAGTTGGGAAATACTTTAGACATCACATGTTGTAATGTTTCAGGTTGTATAAATTAGACGTCGAGATGAGGGGTGGTTACAATTTTTACTATTGGTTAAGAAATATCTTGAAAAAGTAGATGTATGAACGCGTAACCCCCTGGGGGAAGGCTTAGCAGTGTGAATAACGGATGATTTAGGTGTTAATGTGATTGAACAAAATAGGTCGTTTCCAGATGACTTCGGCTTTGACTATTGTCTTATGTGGATTAGTACGGAGAAATATCCCTCATTTATAAGTAGGCCACACCCTGACAGTGGCGAGATCATCCATGACGTTAGGGACAACTCAAAACCATTTGCTCATAAACTTCCAATTTTAATAGACCCCGATGGTATCAATGTGGTGCCAGTGAATCTATATCTTCACTCTTTGTTGGCAGATCCAGATATATCCTCCGATAAGACGATTCAATCCCATGCAGTTGCGTTATTGAGCTTCTATCGGTGGTTGAGCACGGAAATCCCCGAACATACACACCCAAGGACTGGCCTTCTGGTTGATGAAAAACCTCCGTTAACAATATATGACTGCACCGAGAAGGTAGAGGAAAGTCCAATCGTGAGATATCGAGACTATTTATTGGAAAACCTTTATACCAAGGATGAAACTGGAAAAGTCGGTGGTTCTCCAAGTACAGCCTCTTCAGTGGTCCACCGAATGCGATTTCCGTCTGCATCTGTTGAAGTTGGGCGACGACGGCTTCTGAGCCTTTACCG
>NZ_JAHZSS010000016.1 GCF_019457915.1 Neiella holothuriorum | reverse complement strand
CAGTGTGGCTCTGGTTCGACTAACCCACGATAAACCGCAGGAGATCGACACTTCGCCTCAGGGAATCATGATGTCTAGCCATACTCATCACTCATGGAGTCGGATTTAAAGATGAAAATGAAAATGTATAAATACATTGGATTGTTCTTATTAACATTAATTCAGACTGCATCAGCTAAAGATGAATTGTCGTTTAAAGACTGGCGAAATACTGCTATCAATTCAAATTTTTCAGGTGTGGTTTTGGTTGCTGCAGGTAATAAAGTCTTGTTTAAAGAAGCTTTCGGGCTGGCAAATAGAGAGAAGAATATACCTTTTTCCGAAGATACAATTTTTAATATTGGCTCACTAACAAAACAATTTACAGCAACTGCAATTTTAAAACTGCATGAATCTAATAAACTCTCTGTCAATGATCCGCTCTCTAAGTTTTTTGATAATGTTCCCGATGACAAGAAAAAAATTACAGTACATCACCTATTAACACACACTGCTGGTTTTGTTGCTACCCGAGGAGGGGGTAGTTCAAATTTGTATGATGTTGTGACAAGAAAGGAGTTAATTGAAACTGCTTTAAAATCAAA
This sequence comes from Neiella holothuriorum, assembly GCF_019457915.1. Classification (GTDB taxonomy): domain Bacteria; phylum Pseudomonadota; class Gammaproteobacteria; order Enterobacterales; family Neiellaceae; genus Neiella; species Neiella holothuriorum. The sequence continues at coordinate 103,908 of NZ_JAHZSS010000016.1, read as the reverse complement.
ATTACTTGCTCTGCCCGGGGAAGAATATAATTACTCAAATATTGGTTATAACCTACTCGCGATAATTATCGAAAAAATCACAGCGGATAACTATGAAAATTTTTATTATGAAAATCTTTTTGAACCAGCAGGTTTAACTGAAACAGGTTATCGTCTACCCAAACGGGCTGAAAATAGAGTCGCTATAAATTACGGTGCAGATCAAACTGCTTATCAACGACTATTTTCTATTGAAGCAAAAAGTCTCCCCGTCGGAAGCCCTTTTCAGCATTTAAAGATCAAGAAAGGCCCACGCTTTAATATGGAGGGCGCAGGAGGCATGTCATCTACTGTAGGAGATCTATTCTTTTGGTATATGGCTTTGAGTTCAAATTTGATTCTTACTGACGAATCTAAAAAGCAATTATTCTTACCACACAATGCATCGTTAGAGAAAGAGTCCAAATCACATTATGGTTATGGTTGGGATATTAAATCTACTGCTAGAGGAACATTACATGCCCAACACAATGGTTCCAATGGGTACTCTTTTGCCGATATGCATTATTTTGTTGATGAAAATATTTTTATTGTACTAGCGACAAATGACATAGATGTTTATCCAAAAGTTATAATGGACGAGCTTTTATTACTAGTAGAGTCAGGTATGGCTAACAAGTGACTGTGGTGCGACAACTGATTTCTTCGGAAAAGTCATAGTGAAGCATATAGAAAAGGGTTTTGATTCTCGGAGAATATTTGGCTTCGAAGGAAAGCCAAGTGCTAGTGGCTTGGCTATTGAATGGTAATCTAACGATAAACTGGTACTGAGCTTCGATAACTTACAGAAAGTTAGAATTATCGCCCAACATGGAAGACAGACGAGTGATTTTGACATTGAGTATAGATATCGAGGTGATTCGTCGCATTAACAAGAATTATCAGTTTTCTCGTTTCACTCGCCCGCCGTTTCTGGCGTTAGGTCAACTAAGGAAGGTTTAGATGAAATATCAAATATTAAAGTTAATTTCAATATTGCCAATCGTAATTGTAACTAGTGCGAATGCAAACTATGCAGATGTAAAACTCACTCATATCAACCCAGAAAAATCAGCCGCTCAATGGATTAGAACTAAACAGTTCTCACCTCAATATCCTATTGAACTGGCAATGAAAGGTATTGTTGGTTGTGGTGTATTTAAAGTTACCGTCGATGAAAATGGTAAAACAGGTGATGTTGAATTGGTTAGCTCAATTCCAAAGAAAGTTATTTATAAACCAGCCAAAAAGGTTATAAAAAGTTGGGAGTGGAAAAATGTTTCCGATGAGCCTAATTTGGCTGAAGAAAAAGTCATTCGTTTAGATTTTTGCATGGGTGGTAAAACAGAAGTCGAAGCTAAGGCAAGGTGTGCTGAACAAGCAAAATTAGAGTGTAGTGCATAAATTCACCTGGCGAGTTAATGAATTAAATGGCTCGAAACATCAGGGTTTTGCTCCTTAATGCATAATGTCACCCTGTTGTTTTCTTCTTTTTATTAAGGCGTGAGTTTAACAAGGAGAGTTAAATGGGTAATTTGCTGTTTAAAGAAAAAGTAGTTGTAGTCTTTTGTTGGGGGGCTAGTTTTTTGTTTCTTGGAACCGGTTGGTATAGCTTTTTAAATTCTCAAGCTAACTTGAGTAATTTAGCTATTTCAACTGGTGTGGCAATAACTTTGTTTGGTGCTAGTTTGATTCCTAGAATTTTTTTTGTACCTGTTAAATCGGCATTGTCAGATGTTCAATCGCCTATATTGGTCAAATCGGAAACACAGCAATGTTTAACATTAGGCGGCATAGTCATTAGTTCTATTGGCTTGGTTATCCAACTGTTTACCTAACAATAAATTTAACAAGGACAAAAGAAGTTGGCGGTTGTCTCAACTAGCGCATAGTAAACACATCAAGCCGTAATTCAAGCAGGCAGTGATAGCAAAACTACGTGCCAATTTTGTTGGGAGTTGCGCTCTAGTTTAATCAAATCGCCGCTACGTTTCGGGCCTTGGTGCCGTCACTGGCTAGTCAGTGACGGCAGTTGAGCGATTTCATCGCCAATCACTCTTATGATTGGACGTTAAACCTATAAGCGCCCAGTGATGCTGAGTAGTTGCCCCTTTCCCACGAGCGCCCGTTCTTGAAACCTGTATTGCCCTTTACTTATTTTGGTAAATCAAACGGCTTAACGCTTCAAATTTAGCGTGACGTTTTGCGCTTGCTGCATTATCACTTAATAGTATATGAGTTGTAGATCACCACATCATGAGGGCAGGTTATGCACTTAGGCGTATTTTCAATCAGTTTATCGGTTAAAGATTTAGCTAAATCGAAAGCTTTTTATCAAACCATTGGCTTTGATGTGTTTGCCGGCGATGAGGCGCACAATTATCTCATTATGAAAAATGGCGACACCCTGATTGGCTTATTTCAAGGCATGTTCGACAACAACATGTTGACGTTTAATCCGGGGAGGGATGCCAATGCGCAGGAGTTGGCCGAATTTACCGACGTGCAGGCCATATACCAACATGCCGTTGCTAACGGGCTTGAGGTTAAAAATGAAAACTTACCCGAAGGCAATGAGCAGCAAACTACTGGGCCTGGTCATTTCATGCTCATGGATCCCGATGGTAACGCTATTTTGATCGATCAGCACCGCGCATCATGAGCCAAATCATGTCTCTGGCGAATTACGTTAAGCGACGCAACGGAGTGGCGCTAGGCGCGCCGCACTCGATGCGCAATATGCTTTATCGATCGTTTGGTGCGGGGTCGTTTGCCCAGTTCTGGCAACACTGGAATCCTATTTGGGGTTATTACTTAGCGCGCAAGGTGGCAAGGCCGCTAAGTGCCGTGTTGCCAACGTGGATGGCAGTGATCATCACCTTTGCGGTGAGCGGCGCGCTGCACGACATTGCCATTTCGTTGGTGAAAGGGCGTGTGGTGGTTCTTTTTAGCCCTTGGTTTGTACTGATGAGTTTGGTGGTTTTAGCCAGTAGGCAGCCAACGCTTGCGTTTCATCAATCCCCTTGGTTGCTGCGCGCTAGTATCAATTTGTTCATCATTCTGGCTTGTTTAGCCGTGAGTCTGTGGTTATTGCCGTTGTTGGGCTATGGTCACTAAAAAGGGCCCTGTGCGGGGCCCTTTGGTTGAATTTCGGTGGTTGGCTGTTCTCTCAATCATCTAAGTCTTTGAGGTGATCAATCTTCAAGTGCTCTGGAATTTCAATTTTCTCGTCGGCTTGTTTTTCTTTTCGTTTTTGCTCTTTTTCGGCCTCAATCTGCTTCATGGCATCTTGCAAGGCAACCTCGCTATGAAAAGCGGTGGCGTCGTATTCATCGCCCACTGCAATAATCATCAGTTCGCCATCAATCATGTTGCCTGCAAAGACATAGTTTTGTTGCATCTCTGATGGCCAGTAGCCGGTCGGATCTTCTTTGTTTGACGGGCTAATGCCGCAATAGCCGGTGAGGCTGGCGTCTACATAAACAGGCACATCACCACGAAACGCTTCTTGTAAGTTGATGACCACACCTTTGACGCCCTCATAATAATCAGGCAGGCGGTAAATACGGGAAACTGAGCCAATAAACACATAGTCTGAGAGGCCGATGGCCTTCATCATCGATGCCTTACGGGCTAACGGCTCACCATTGGTTTGACAGGCTAAGGCGTGGGGAATGCTCACAACCAATGCAATGAAGAGTAGGCAGCGGCTATAAAAATTTTGCATGGACAACTCAAACTATGACAACAAATGCTCTGGCGAGCATTTTAACCAGTTTGGCAAGCCAGCTCCATCTTTTGCCACGTAAAGCTTGGTGGTTGTGAAATGTGGTTGTCATGAGTCAGCCCGTTTTCTGGGCTGAGCTCATGTTCAACTGTAAATTCAGCGGGTTCGTTATACGCCAAAGGCCGATTTAACGGAGTTCAGCCAAGCTTCAATACGCTCTGCGTGCTGATCACTTTGGTTATCGTTGTCGAGTACCAAACCAACAAACTCGTCTTCGTCCAACGCTTGAGAAGCATTAAAGGTATAACCTTCCGCAGGCCAAGCGCCTACCATTTCGGCACCGCATTCTGCTACGGCGTCATATAGCTCGCCTAGACCATCTACAAATTCATCAGGGTAGTTAACTTGATCACCTAAACCATAAACGGCCACTTTCTTGCCGGCTAAATCTAAGTCATCAAAGTTTGGCATGAACTCTTCCCAGCTTTCAGCCTGAGACTCCGACGATAAGCCGGGTAGCTGGCCTTCACCGAGTGTTGGTGTGCCCAAAATCAGGTAGTCATAGCCAGCCAATGTATCGGCATCAATACGATTGATGTTCAATGGCTTATCAGCTAATTCTTCGCCCAATGCTTTGTGCATCATTTTGGCGATTTTGCGAGTGGTTCCTGTGTCTGTTCCGAAAAAGATCCCAATTGCGGCCATGGCGCTACTCCTTGTTAGGTGCTTGATGAATTTGCTCTACAAACCAACAAGCGCTTATTGAAATTAAGAAAACAAAACGTTTGAACGATTAAGTCATGGAGTTGCAATAGACCTGCCAGTTAAGAGGTTATTTAAGTGGTTGAAAGTAAAGGAATGTTGATTCTTGGATTTGATGCTTGTACGGGCTTTGTCATAAAGGCGACAAACAAGGACGACAAATAAATGAGGTTGGTGTTGAGGCGGGACAATGGCTTTAGCTAACGATGGTGGTTGCGTCCGGCAGCAACGACTCAATGAACTGCCAGACATTCGCATTAGTGATTAATCATCATCGTCGTCATCTTCATCGGCTTGCCAAGTGATGGGGCGATAAATTTCCACTCGGTCGCCATCCACGAGCGCGGCATCTAAGGTCACGAACTTACCGAAGACGCCAATCTTTTGTTGCTCCAATTGAATGTCGGGGCACAAATCCAAGATGCCCGATTGGTTGATGGCGCTGACAGCAGTAGCGCCGTCAGCCAGTTCTAATTCAAGCCATAATTGCTGGCCGGGTTCAGCATAGGCAACACTTACGCGCATGATTGCTCTCCTTGCAAACGATGTTGACGGGCTTCAAGCCAACGCTGCCATTGGCGCTGAGCCATGAGCATAAAGCCGAGGATCAAGAAGCCGCCTGGCGGTAAAATCATTAACAATAACCCTCGGTAGTTGGGGATCACCGTGATTTCTAAGAATTCGAAGTGGCTGCCGAGTAATAAGCTGGCATCGGCAAACAACGTACCTGAGCCAAGAATCTCGCGGAATCCACCGAGTACGACGAGCACCCAAGTAAACCCTAGGCCCATGGCCACTCCATCAGCAACAGCGGGCAGGGCCGGCTGTTTGCTGGCAAATGATTCAACCCGGCCTAGAATGGCGCAGTTGGTAACAATGAGCGGAATAAACAAGCCCAGCACCTTGTGCAATGAATGCATCCAGGCGTTGAGTACCAGGTCGGTTAGTGTTACCAGAGTTGCGATCATCAAAATATTGATTGGGATGCGTACCGCACGACTAATGGCCGGTTGAAACACCGAAGCCAGCAGGTTGGCGCAGACCATAACGGCCAGCGTCGCTAACCCAAGACCAAGACCATTGGTGGCTGAGGAGGTAACGGCCAGCAGCGGACATAGCGCTAAACACTGGCTAAGGACCACGTTGTTGCGCCATAACCCTTCGGCAAAAATACTGCGATAGTTGCTCATGATGATTCTCCCTCAGAAGCCTTCGCATGTGCCAGCGACTCCAAATCAAGCAGAGCCTGATGGACGCGGTTGACGACTGCGCGTGGGGTAATGGTGGCGCCGCTAAATTGATCAAATTCGCCGCCATCTTTTTTAACGGCCCATTGATTTTCAGGCGTATTGGTCAGTGATAAACCATCGAAACTGGTGATCCAATCATGTTTAGCCACTTCAATTTTGTCACCTAAACCAGGGGTTTCGGCATGGCTTAGCACGCGTACACCAATGATTTGTAATTGCTCGTCTAGGCCGATCATCAGTTTGATGGGGCCGGCGTAACCGCTCGCTTCGGTTTCCACTACGTAGCCAGAGGCCGCGCCATTGTCACTGGCGGTAAACAGCTGATACTGGCGCCCATCAACCCGCCAATTGGTTGATGTAGCAATCAAATCATTACTGTAGCGTGCGACGGGCATAACGAGCGCTAGTGCCATCTGTTGGTCTTCATACTGACGCATGGCGATAGCAGGGGCTGTCACTTGACTGATCAGCAACAACAAACCTGTAGCAAGGCCAGTCGCGGCGGCTAACGATGCCGATTGATAAGATGTGTAGTCGCGAATTTTGTCGAGGTGATTTTGAATACAAGGCAACATCAGAAGCTCCTACAACGAAAATCGATTGGGTTGGCCAAAAACAGCAGGTTTCAGGTAATGATCAATAACCGGCGTGGTGGCATTCATAATCAGTACCGCAAAGGCCACGCCTTCGGGGTAACTGCCAAACGTGCGTATCAACCAAATCAGCACACCACAGCCAATGCCGAATAAAATTTGCCCTTTGGGACTGGTGGGTGATGTCACCATGTCGGTTGCAATAAAAAATGCTGCGAGCATTGCTCCACCACTGAGTACATGAGCGCTGGCTGAACCAAAACTTTCAGGAGCAATGGCATGTGAAATGGCTGCAGGAATAGCAATGCTGAGCAACAAGGTGGCGGGAATCCGCCAGTGAATGATGCCGCGCCAAATTAGGAACAAACCGCCAAGCAAAATAAGTAGGGCACTGGTTTCGCCTAAGCTACCGGCGTGATGACCCGTGGTTAATTCACTTAGCGAGGGCAGCGCGCCGGTTAGTTGGCTCAATGGTGTGGCCGCGCTAACGCCATCAATCGCGTTAGTCGATAACCATTGTTCACCCAGCAATAAGCCGTCGGCACCTTGTTGCGGTGGGTTCGGTAAACGCCAATCGGTCAGTTCGACTGGGAAGCAAATGAGCAACATGACGCGGCCAAGCATGGCTGGATTAAATGGGTTTTGACCGAGGCCTCCAAACACCGTTTTACCAATCACGATGGCAAAAAACACGCCGCTAACGGCTATCCACCAAGGCGTTGATGGCGGCAAACTAAGCGCCAGTAACCAACCAGTGAGTATCGCTGAGCCATCAAGTGCGCTGTGGGTGGATTTGCCAAGCAGTTTAAGGCCAATGTATTCAAACAACACCGCGCTGCTCACACAGGCGAGTAACACGATGACGGCATTAATGCCAAACAGGTAAAGGCCGAATACGGTTGCGGGCACCAATGCGGCTATCACCAAAAACATCAAATGGGTGGTGGATGTGCCACCGTGAGTGTGAGGGCCGGCAACCGGCGTAAATTGAACCATGAGTAAACTCCGGAATTAATTGCTGGTTGGCGTTGAATCGGTGCTGTCGGCTTTCTTACGAGGCGTTCGAGCGGGCCGTTTTCGAGTTTTCGAACGGGCTGCCTTAGCGGCCTTTTTAGCTTCGGCCTCGCGCATGAGTCGAGCCTGACGCGCTTCGGTGAGCTGTCGAGCATGAGCCGATTTACGCTCCATGGTTCGCGACGCATTGAGTGAACTTCGGGCGTGCTGAAAATACTGCACCAGTGGAATTCGTGATGGGCAAACATACGAGCAGGCACCACAGAGCAGGCAGTTGTCTAGCCCAAAGTGGCGCGCGCCATCGAGATCTGAGACGCGACTATGAGCAGCCATTTGAAACGGCATTAACCCCATTGGACAAGCATTCACACAGCGGCCGCAACGCACGCAGTCGTGGCTTTGTTCGGCGCGGATTTCATCGGCACTTAACGCCAGAATACCGCCAATACTTTTATCAATTGGCACAAACGGTGACGGCAGCACTTGCCCCATCATTGGGCCGCCAGCAACTAGTCGCGCCGCTTCCATTTTCAAACCACCACAACGCGCAATGAGATCCGAAACTAATGTGCCCATGGCAACAATGAGGTTGGTGGGTTGTTCCAGTGCGCCACCCGAGATGGTCATCACGCGACGGATTAATGGGCGCTGATAGCGTACGGCTTCAAACACGGCTTGTGCGGTGGCGACGTTGTGCACCAAAATTCCGATTTCAGTACTGAGCTGGCCGGGCGGTACCGTATGGCCGGTAACTGCTTTAATCAGATGGCGTTCTGAGCCCATTGGATACAAGCTGGGTACGATTTGAACGGACAGGTTAGGCCGATCGGCAACGGCCGATTGCATGGTTGAAATGGAGTCGGGCTTATTGTCTTCAATGGCAATAATGGCCTGCTCGCAGCCGATGGCTCGAACCATTAACGCTGCACCTTCGGCAATCTCTGCGGCTTTTTCACGCATCAAACGATCATCACAGGTTAAATAAGGTTCGCACTCACCGCCATTGAGCAGTAAGGTTTTGACGCCTTTTTGGCGCGCAAAACGAAGCTTTAAGCCACTCGGGAAACCGGCGCCACCTAAGCCAACAATGCCCGCATCCAGCACCCGCTGAATGATCTCTTCTGGAGTTAGCTTGCTGGTATCGCACGGTACATGGGGAATGCCCCAGGTCGGATCGCCATTTCCCTTAATCATTAAGGTGTTGGTTTTCAGGCCCGATGGATGGGCTGAAACGTGAGGTTGAATGGCTTCAACAACGCCATTGATGGGCGCATGCAAAGGCACGCACATATCATTGGGGCCACTGGCAACTAACTGACCTTTGACGATGGTGTCGCCAACATTCACATGCGAGCGCAACACCACACCGTTGCGTTGCTGCAAACTCAGGCAAACACGGCGCGGCTCTTCGCTGCTAACAATTGCTGTATTTTCGGTCAGCTCTTTGTGACCCCGAGGGTGAATACCACCGCTAAAGGGTTTTTTGCGAAGTCCTAGCATGATTCGGCTCCTACGTCAGATAGATGCCAATTGCAGTACCGCAGAGCGCTGAATTGACGAGCGAAAAACGTCATGAATTGTTCCTTGTCCATTAGGTGGCTCCTGCGGTTATGCCACGCGCGGCTTCGGCCACTGCCAGGTATGCAATTCAGGTGCAACGGGTTGCATGGAGAGACAACCTTGTGGGCAGGCTTTTTCACACAGTCGGCAACCGGTACAAACATGACGAATGACGGTATGCATCTGCCGATTGGCGCCCACAATGGCGTCAAACGGACAAGCTTTAAAACAGCGGGTACAGCCAGAGCACTGAGATTCGTCAATGTGCGCAACGACCATCACATCCTCGCCATCGCCGCTCAGCGCAACGCCCAACATGGAAGAAATACTTTGGGCCAATGAACGGCCACCGGGCGGGCAGCAGTCGGGGCCAAGCTTGCCTGCCACCATGGCTTCGGCCGCTTGCCGACAACCGGGCTCACCGCATTGACCACATTGACCGCCGGGCAGCATCCCTTCGAGTTCGTCAACGCGCGGATCGCCGGCCACTTTAAGGGTTTTAGACGCCCACCCCAATAAACCACCAAACACTGCACCAACGGCACTCAGGGCTAAAATGGAAATTAATGTCATCATGTTGCTGACTCCTTATGAAGTGGCGGTGATTAAGCGCTGCCGACGATGCCGGCAAATCCCATGAAGGCCATCGACAGCAAGCCTGCGGTAATAAATGCGATGGGAATTCCGGCCAGTGATTCGGGCACGTTGGCAAGCTTCAGGCGCTGGCGAAGGCCTGCAAACAAGACAATTACCAAAGAAAATCCAACCGCTGAGCCAAAGGCGTAAAACAACGTTTGCAGCAATGTCATGTCTTGCTGAACAACCAAAATGGCGACACCCAACACGGCACAGTTGGTGGTGATCAACGGTAAGAAAATGCCAAGAGACTGATACAGCGGCGGGCTGATTTTTTGGATCACCAGTTCGGTAAACTGAACCACTGCCGCAATCACTAGAATGAAGGCCAAGATCCGCATGATTTGTAGATCGAGTGGCGCCAGTAAAAAATGCTCAACGAGCCAAGACGCCAGCGCGGTTAGGCATAAAACAAAGGTGGTGGCAAAGCCCATTCCAATCGCGCTGTCGATGCGCCCTGACACGCCCATAAACGGACACAGCCCAAGAAATTTGGCCAATACCACGTTATTAACTAAGGCCGTACTGATCAGCAGAAGTAAGTGTTCAGACATGGTTGCTACTCGGCAGAAAGAGATTCATGCCGAACTATGTTGCAGATGCCATACCAGCTAGCGTGCTTGCCTCAAATCAGTGAGGAATCCCTTTTGTGGTGCGCAATTAGCCCAAAATTGACGACAAAACCAACCCACCGCTAAGTGTCTTTTCTGACAAATTATCCAAAAACTTTGTACGGGTTTGTTACAAATCAAACAATGACTCGTTATTGAGCCCTTGTGGCATGGGCGATCACGTGTGGGAATGAGCCTTGCAGCATGACTATTACCGTAGTGCATGATTTGCTTGCCCAGCTATGTAGCGCTGAGCTTTCGGATCATGAGGTAAATGCAGTAGTTAAGGAGCGACATGACTAAGTCTTTTACAGTGCCAGCCGCTAGCGGCAGAACGCTCGAATCGGAAGCCGGCCCTGCCTCATCATTGAATCAGATGGTTCAAATTGTTGAACAGGCACCCATGGCTATTTCCATTAGTGATATGAAGGCCAATATCGTCTACGTGAATGAGGGCTTCAGCCGCATCACCGGCTATGAAGTAGATGAAGTCGTCGGCTGCAATCACTCCATTTTGAGTTATCGCACCACACCCAGTCAGGTGTATCAATCGTTATGGAGCGCCATTACCGCTGGCGAATGTTGGCAAGGGCGGTTGATTAATCGGCGTAAGAGTGGCGAACGCTATTTAGCCGATGTCACCATTTCGCCGTTGCGCGATGATCTGGGTGAAATCACCCATTTTATGGGGATGCACCGTGATGTGACCGAAACCCATGCAATGAATACGCGCCTCAACAACCAAAATACGGTGGTTGAAGCCGTATTAAATGCGGCGCCCGTTGCCATTGCCTTGCTTGATGAAAAGCACAATGTGGTGCTTGATAACTTGGCTTATAAAGCGTTGGCGGCCGATTTTGACAACGAGCCTGCTTACGAAGTGTTAACGCGGTTGAAGCAACAACTCGGCGTTGATGCGATTCGTAAACTCATGACGGCCAACTATGCCGAAGGTCATAGTGTTAGCGTGGATATGAAACGCCAGCAAGATCAACGCTGGTTTAGTTGCCGAGTGTCATCGTTGTCGGTTGATGACGGTGATGTGGATGGTTATTTCACGCCCAAGCCGCAACCTCATTTGATTTTGGCGATTTCCGAATACACGCGGGAAAAACGCCATATCGAGCGACAGCGCATCAGCGAATTACAACGCTCTACCGCCGAATCGGAAATGATGCACGCGATGCAAGAGACGTTGCATGCTGCGATTCATCAGATGCAGGGCCCCATCAACATGATTGAGGCAGCTGTTACCATGATGTGCCGCACCACCAAGCAATGTCCGGGCATGGATGCAATGGAAGATGCCTTGCGAACTGGTGCTGAATCGGTCGAACAATTGAAATTGGCACTACCTGAGCGGGCGTCTGAAGCAACGCAACCGGTCAATGTGAATCAGTTGATTCATGATATTTCAGCCATGGCCACCGAACGATTGTTAGCGCGCTCGATTCCGCTGCAGTTGTCGTTAATGGCAACGTTGCCATCGATTAATGGTCAGCCATCGCGGTTGCGCGTCGCCCTCAAACAACTGTTGGATAACGCCATTGACGCGATTGATTTCTCGAAGTCATCGCAGCGGCAGATATTAATTTCAAGCTTCTTAGATCATGACGAAGTGGTGATCACGTTTGATGATAGTGGCCCTGGCGTTGATAAATCACGCAAGCTCAAAATTTTCCAACCCTTTGTGAGTACGAAACCGGCAACGTCATCGGGTTGTCGCGGCATTGGGTTAAGCATTGTGCAGCAGGTGATTAATGAACATAGCGGCACCATAGACATTCAAGAGAGTGATTTTGGTGGCTGTTGTGCTCGCTTGGTGATCCCTAAACGAGGCCAAATGGCAGAACGCGGGGCTAGCTTTATTTCTAACGCGGTCATGGGTGAAGGAGGTGATGTATGACATCTGCAACTATCTCACCCCGAACGATCGCCGAAAGCCACCTCGCAGCTTTATATGAAGTGAGCAGCGTGCTGGGTGACAGTCTTGACTACCAGCAAACCATGACGAGCGTGTTACGGGTTTTGCATGACAAAGCCAAGCTCAAGCATGCCATGCTGACCTTGCTTGATGATGAGAAACAGGCGTTAGTCATCGACAACCTGCATGCGCCCGACAATGTCGAATCGAGCCAAACCAATAATATTCGCTATAAAAGCGGCGAAGGGGTCATTGGTACCGTGATGCGTTTGGCGCAGCCGGTGGTGTTAACCAAAGTGTCGAACGACATGCGTTTCGCCGATAAGTTGGCGTTGTATGAATTGAATAAGCCGTTTATTGCGGTACCAGTTACCAAAGGTAAATCCGGCGTGCTCGGCGTGCTTGCTGCCCAACCAGAAATAGAGGACACCGAATTACTGGCCGACTTTACTCGGTTCATGGAAATGACCGCCAATTTGGTAGCGCGTAACGTTGAGTTAGCGAAGGGCGTTGAAGCCAAACAAGACAACTTGGAAAAAGAGCGCGACAGGCTTCGTCGTAAGGTACGTAACAATTACAGCCTCGATAACATGGTGGGCCATTCGCAAGCCATGCGACGGGTGTTTGAGCAAATCCGCTTAGTCTCTAAATGGGACAGTACGGTGCTGGTTCGCGGTGAATCTGGCACGGGTAAAGAGCTGATCGCCAATGCCATTCACTACAATTCGCCACGTGCCACTGGGCCGTTTGTAAAGCTCAACTGCGCGGCGTTACCTGATAACTTATTGGAATCAGAGCTTTTTGGTCACGAGAAAGGCGCCTTTACCGGAGCGATGAAACTGCGCAAGGGGCGTTTTGAAACTGCTGATGGCGGCACCTTGTTTCTTGATGAAGTAGGCGAAATTTCAGCCGCATTTCAGGCTAAGTTATTACGGGTACTTCAAGAAGGCGAGTTCGAGCGTGTTGGTGGTAACCAAACGCTGTCGGTTGATGTGCGCATCATTGCGGCCACCAACCGAAACTTAGAAGAGGAAGTGCGCCAAGAGCGGTTTCGGGAAGATCTGTATTACCGCCTTAACGTGATGCCCATCTATCCAGCACCATTGCGTGAACGTGTTGAGGATATTCCTGAACTGACGCAGTTTTTGCTGGAAAAAATTGGCAACCAACAAAAACGTAAGCTGTCGGTTTCCGACGGCGCGATACGCTTGATGATGAATTACGAATGGCCTGGTAACGTGCGGCAGCTTGAAAATATGCTGGAGCGAGCCTCCATCATGAGCGAAACCGGCGAGATCGATCAGGACTTAATCATGTTGGATGACGTTAACGGCGATCGCTTGGCGAGTCGTTCGGCACCAGCTGCAACCGATCTCGACAACCCCGATCTAAATGATCGAGAGCGAGTGATTGCTGCGCTGGAGCAGGCCGGTTGGGTTCAGGCTAAAGCTGCGCGTTTGTTGAACATGACGCCACGGCAAATTGCCTATCGTATTCAAACTATGAATATCCGTATGCGGCAGCTCTAATGCCATTCGCCACCGCTGCAGGCGCCAACCCATAAAGCGCAGCGGTTATCGACAAGCTCCATTGGGGCCTTGTCTGGCGGATCACATTTGTGCTTCTGAATTGCAACTATAGTTAGCCAGCCTAAACTGGCTAACTATAGTTGTGCCAACTAATTCAGGGTGAATGTGATGCTTAAAGTCTCTCCTTATGTTTCGAAACTCGATGCTGGCAATGCTTACTGGATGGCGCGCTTAGCCGAAGCTGTCTATAGCCACCGTTCTGAAAACGATTTGCGACCCGATGAAGCTGCTATTTTGGCCACGCTGAAGGCTGATGACGAAGGCTTTCAGTCAGTCTTTGGTGCCGACAATAACAGCGCGCAAGCGGCGCTGATAGAGCACCAAGACTACCTGTGTATTAGTTGCCGCGGCACCGATGAGTTGGCTGATTGGCTCGACAACATCAAGGCGTTCCCTTCGGAGCAGTTGTTTGGCAAATTCCACCGTGGCTTTTGGCATTCAGTCGAAGACATTTGGGCGCCCATCGCCGAGCGCTTAGCGGCTGTTCAAGCTCAGCAGCAACAGCAAAAAGGGCGCAAACTGCCGGTCTTTATTACTGGCCACAGTTTAGGCGGTGCCATGGCCGTTATCATGGCGGCCAAATTTGTTCATGCCGATGAGCCATTCACCAGTGTTTACACCTTTGGCCAGCCACGCGCCATGACGCGCGAAACGGCACGTTTGTTTAATGTTGAATGTGGCGAACGGGTTTATCGATTCCATAACAACAATGACATGGTGACGCGAGTGCCAGCGCGGGCTATGGGCTATAGCCACGTCGGATGTTATTTGTATATTTCGGAAGAAAAGAGTATCCACCGAGAGCCCGGTTTTTGGTTTCGTTTCCTCGATGCGATTGATGGCGCCGTTGCCGCGGTGAAAGAAAAAGGCCTAGACGGTATTGAAGACCATGGCATGGCGCGTTACCTCGCCTCCATTAAACGCTGGAACTATCACGACTAACATTGTGTGTCAGTTTTGCCACAAGTTGTCATCATCGTTGCTGTTTGTTACATGGCGAATACCTGTAACGCATTGATTTTAAGATGGTTGATGTGTGGAATATAGTTTGCACTAACTCCTTATAAGACGAGGCAGTGTTGCCTTCGGTAACACGCTTAAAGGAGTATGACTATGGTGCAATCAAACGGAGGCTGTGCAAGTGCCTCACCGGCAGCAGCTTCAAGCTGTGAGCAATCAGGCAAATCTGCCGCCGATCTCGGTTTAAATTTGGACGATCCGTCGTTGTCGTCCGACGTTGTTAGTAAGGTGACGTCGCATCCCTGTTATTCCCCCGAGGGCCATAAATACGCCCGCATTCATTTGCCCGTTGCGCCGGCTTGCAACATTCAATGCAATTACTGCAATCGTAAATTTGACTGTAGCAATGAATCTCGGCCGGGCGTGGTGTCCAAGCTATTGTCGCCCGCCAAAGGGGTGCAGCGCTTTGTAAAAGTCAAAGAACGCATCCCTGAAACCAATGTGGTTGGTATTGCTGGGCCAGGCGATCCGCTGGCAAATCCTGCGGCAACATTGGCAACGTTAAAAGCTGCGGCAAAGCAAGACAGCGACGTGCACCTGTGTGTTTCTACCAATGGTTTGGCGCTGCTTGAGTTAGTCCCTTCGTTAGTTAAAGTCGGGGTGTCGCACCTGACTATTACCATTAACTGCATTGATGCGGCCATTGGCGCCAAAATCTACCCTTGGATTTACTTCAACCACAAACGATTACGCGGTCGCGAAGCATCGCAAGTTCTAATCGACCGTCAATTAGCGGGACTAAAAGCCGCTGTTGCCGCGGGGATGTTGGTGAAGGTCAATACGGTGCTTATTCCTGGCATCAATGACCATCATATCGAGGCGCTGGCGCAGGAATTAAAACTGCATGGCGCATTGCTTCATAACATCATGCCGTTAATTTCCGATCCGGCTCACGGCACATATTTTGGCCTCACGGGTCAACGTCAACCAACCGAAGATGAAGTTGCCGAGGCGCGTGCCGCCGCTGGTTCCAATATGGCTCAAATGAGTCATTGTCAGCAATGTCGTGCCGATGCCGTTGGGCACTTAGGGCAGGACATAGATCTGGACGCCGATGAGTCGGTGAAGCCAGTGCAGCAAGAAGTCGCTGAATCATATTTGGTAGCCGTGGCAACTAAAAGTGATGTGCTGATCGATCAGCACTTTGGCCATGCTCAATCCTTTGCGCTTTATCAGATTTACGAGGACAGCATTGCGCCAATGGGTCGCCGTGATGTCAGCCAATATTGCGTTGACAATGAATGCGATGAAACTGAGTCGCGTATGGCGAGCATGCTGCAGGCGCTAGAAGGAGTATCGTCAGTATTATGTGCCCGAATCGGCATGACACCTTGGCAAGCATTGGAGCAAGCGGGCGTGATGCCATCTACCGATTATGCCTTGTTTGACATTCAGCAAGCCTTATCGGCACTTCAACAACAATGGCTTGAGCAGGGTAAGTTTTCCCAACAGTCTCGTTGTAAGGAGGCAGTGTAATGGCCTATTCAATCACTTCTGCATGTATTGGTTGTAACGCTTGTAAATTGGTTTGCCCGCAAAAGGCCATTGTCAGTAGTGCCACGGGCTATGCCATTGCCGAGCACCGCTGTAATGAGTGTGTGGGTCACCATGCCGATCCGCAATGTGCCAGTATTTGCCCCATCGAAACCGCGATTGTTGATCAAGACCATCGGGCACTAAATCCACCAGGCTCATTAACGGGGTTGCCTAATGAACGTCAGGTGATTGCCATGACGAAGTTGGCGGCAAAAGTCTCGGGAGGAAAAGGAGGCGCACATGCTACTAACGGCTGACGGAGATGCTAATTTATCCCATGGAGGCTTTGGCAGTTGCCATGGGGTGACACGAAAACGATTTGATGATGACACCTTGCTATCGCAGCATGGTGCCAATCAACTCATTGCTGCCACGGCAAAAGCACAATTGTGCTCGGTTGCCTCATTGCCGTATGGCTTAGGGTTAGAGCATGCGGCTTATCAAGAGCTGTTGCGACAGCTTAATCACAGCGTCTTATTTCAACTCGATGAGGCTTGGCAAGTCTCATCAGGGCCAAACAAACAGCGGGCAGCGGCATTGGCCGCTCTGGTCAATCTGCAACTGTCAGAGCGAAATGAGCTGGTGACGTTGTTGATGAGTCATCTCAACCCCGCCGTTTACCACGGTGAACTTGTCGCCGTCATCGTGGCAACTGCCTCGTTAACGCCAGGTCATCTTTGGAAATCACTTGGCCTAGCCTCACGGGCTCAACTGCGCCAGCTCTTGAACTATTTCTTTCCGCAGCTGGTGGCTAAGAACGATAACAACATGCGTTGGAAGCGTTTCTTTTATCGTTGTTTGTGCGAGCAGTCCGGTGATTATGTTTGCAAAGCCCCGAATTGCGTTGATTGCAGCTCCTACCGTGAGTGTTTTGTTGCCGAATAAGCCTTGCCGCTGATTGACGAGTAGTTGCTCTAGGCCATCGGCTACTACGCTTAACGTTGATGACGTTCGGTGGAGTGGCCAATGAAAAATCAAAAGCTGTTGTTACAACTCTTGTTTTCGGCGTTGGTCTTTTGCTTGATCATCGGTGGCGGCTATTTGGCAAACTTGCTTGAAAAAATCGAGGCCATTGACGATCAGTTACGATTTGAAATGCGCCGAGACAACCAGCTGTCTGCTGAGCTCGGGCGGTTGCCTTCGGGACATTACCAAACTGTGGTCGCAGTGTATGGTCAATATTGGTCTTCAACAGCCCCCCAGTTACTGCAATTACTACTGATCAACGCAGATCCTGTTCAGCCCATTATCATCGAGTCGATTGAGCTGATTGACAATGACGGTCAGTCGGTTGCTTTGCTGGTGGGGCATGATGTTGAGTTAGCTGCGCAAGCCAGTCATCACACCGAACTTTCAATACCGTACATGCACAAAGCCAAGGTCTCGGTGGCATTCATTCGTTGGCGCAGCAATAACTCAGTAACGGTGCCGGTTGCCCATTTGCTCTCACTTGAACACGGCGACAACCCTGTTGATATGGTGAGTGTTGGCACGCATTCAGTTCGTAAATAGCAAGCGAGCTGTGGGCCAGATCATAGAAACCATAGTATTTGAATGGGATTAATTGCGCCGTTGAGTACCGCCAACCACACTCAAAAGGCTTGTTGGATCAGCAAGGGGTAGGAGATTTACCGTGGCACGAACGCGCATTGGTTATATCACCAACGAAGTTATTGGCAGTTACCAATGGCCTTTGTTCGACGCTGTCATCGACGCTGCTCAACAAGCCGACATCGATTTGATTGCCTACGAAGGGCGCAGCATCAATAGCCCGCTATTCCGCGATACACAATACAACCTCATTTTTGACTTTGTTGATCAACACCAGCTTGATGGTTTGCTGATCTCATCCGGCGCGGTGTTCTGTTTTGTTGAGCCACCGCAAGTGGCACAGTGGCTTGGTGATCGCTTTCAACTGCCATTAGCCAGTATTAGTTTGCCGCTGCCGGGCGCAAGTAATGTGCTGCTGCGCAATGACATTGGCTTTAAAGCCTTGCTTGAGCACGTGATAGAGCAACATCATTGCCGGCGATTGGTTTTTGTTAGCGGGCCTGAGCGCAATGAAGAGGCAAGTGGGCGGCGGCGTATGTTCGTTCGAGCGGTTGCTGCAGACTCGGCACTTCACGCGGATTATATTAAAGGCGATTTCACTGCCCAGAGTGGGTCGCGCGCAATGGAACAGATCATCAATTGGATAGACCAAGGTCAGCAAATTGATGCAGTTGTTTTTGCTAATGATGACATGGCGGTTGCGGGCTTAGAGTACTTAGCCAAACACCGCGCAGCATTGATGAACCAGTTTGTAGTCACTGGTTTTGATGACTCGCCGAGTGCTCGATTAGTGGTGCCTTCGTTGTCGACGGTCAGCCAGCCATTTGAAAAAATAGCCAAAAGAGCCATTCAATGTTTGCTCGATCAAATCGAGGATAATGCTAAGCCGCAAGATTATTGGTTTGATACCGTGCCGATTTATCGCAACAGTTGTGGCTGTGAACCCGAGCAAATGTCGGTCATGCATCCAATGCTGAGATTTGCGTCTAACAAATACAAAATGCACGAGATGACGCAAACTTATAAGGTCAACGAGCTGTTAGCTCAGTTGGCCACCGGTTTACCGTATTTCGACATTAAAGGTTGTTATGTCGCGCTCTATGAAGGCGGACGATTTCCGCATACGGAAGTGGGGCATGATCGTATTCCGAAGCGATCACGACTCATTTTTGCCTACCACGACAGTCAGCACTGCCCGCTGCAAGGGGCTATTACGTACAATACTCGCCAAATTTTACCCTCCAGCTTTTTAAACACAGAGCAGCCGCAACCGCTGCTCGTTAAGCCGTTGATGTTTGATAACCAGCATTTTGGTTTCATTGTGTTTGATGTCACCGTTGGCTGGTTGGAAGATATGGAGTACGTGCGGCGACAAGTGGCGCGTACTTTAAATGCCGCATTGTTATTTGAAGAAAAGAATAAGGCGGTGGAAGCGGCTGAGCTTGCCAACGAAAAATTACGCGCGTTGAACCAGCAATTAGAAACGTTAAATGAATTGTTAGTGAAACGATCTGTGACGGATGAGTTAACCGGCCTGTATAACCGTCGTGGTTTTTTTGATTTGGTGCGGCAATACGCCATTACCGATCGAGTGCTAAATCGTTGCACCTTGTTTTATGTCGACATGAACGATTTGAAAATGGTCAACGATCAACTTGGTCATCAGCAGGGCGACGTGGCGATTCAAATGCTGGCCGATGCGCTGCGTAAGACTTTTCGTCAGGAAGATATTATCGGCCGAATCGGTGGTGACGAATTTGTCGTCTGTGCAAAACGGTGTGGGCCGGATGATATTGAGCCGCTAGAGCAGCGTTTTAAGCAAGTGTTAGAGCGCTGCAATAGCAATGCTGATCTGCCTTGGGATGTGTCATCGTGTATGGGCTATCAGATCTTTAATGGTGGCACCGAGCAAGATCTAGAGCGGGCGCTGGAGCGCGCCGACAATATGCTGTACGAACGTAAAGCTGAGTATAAAAAGCAAAAAGCAGAGCAAGCCAACAAGCCTACTCATTAATCTCAAGATTTAGCTGATAATTAGCGGTGCCGGCTTCGCCAGAAATAAATGAACCTTGCCCCAACATAGCCGCCAATTCATCTGTTCCAGAACTTGCCACAATGACAAACTCACTGCTGGCCACACCATTAATGAACTGACCATTGTGTTGCAATGTGACGGTACCCGAGCGGCCTTCGATTGTGCCCGTGATGGTTTCCAAACCAACGAACACAGCTGAACCATCGGCCTGATAACTCATCAAGTATTGAATGTCACTATTGCCAACAATTGCGCCGGTGTAGCTTTGGGTGATTTTGGCATGGCTTTTTTTCGAGCCATCGGTGTTTTCCAAGTATGGGGTTTCGTCCCAACCGGTTATTTGAAATACGCCTTCCATTTCTATTCTCGTTGGTGAAAGAGCTAAAACCATAGCCGTATTGAGACACATTCTCTAGTCAGACCATTTGTTGGTGGGTTTGTTCTTGATATACCTGACTAAATTACTTGGGATTAAAGTCTGGCGCGGAACCGTGTATAATTCGCGCTCCTAAATCGGAGTGACCACTACATGCAAGCTAAGCTCGCCGTTGAACCTATCTTTGAACATCCCAAATACTGGGCTGAATGCTATGGCACAGCACCGTTTTTGCCAACATCTCGGGCTGAAATGGATGAGCTTGGCTGGGATAGTTGCGACATCATTATTGTGACCGGTGATGCTTATGTCGATCACCCAAGCTTTGGTATGGCAGTGGTGGGCCGTTTACTTGAAGCTCAAGGTTTCCGAGTTGGCATCATTGCGCAGCCCGATTGGCACAACAAAGATGCCTTTATGGCACTTGGCCAACCGAATCTGTTCTTTGGCCTCACGGCGGGCAATATGGACTCAATGATCAACCGTTACACGGCTGATCGAAAACTACGTCAGGACGACGCTTACACCCCCAATAATGAAGGTGGCAAGCGGCCTGATCGCGCGGTACTCGTGTACTCGCAACGTTGCCGAGAAGCCTACAAAGAAACGCCGATCATTTTAGGCGGGATTGAAGCGAGCCTACGCCGCGTTGCCCATTATGATTACTGGTCCGATAAAGTGCGTCGCTCGGTACTGTTTGATGCCAAAGGCGATATTTTGTTGTTTGGCAATGCTGAACGGGCATTGGTTGAAGTCGCTCACCGCTTGGCTGCAGGCGAAGATGTGAAGTCGATGACCAATATTCGCGGCACTGCGGTGATTCTTCCCCAAGCGCCTGAACACTATAAATTGATTGATTCGAGCCGTATCGAAAAGCCAGGCAAGGCCTTTGTCGCACCGAATCCGTATGAATATCAGAGCGATTGTGACAGTAAAAAAGACACCACGAAACAGCCGCAAACCGTCGAGCCACAGCCGATTGTGGTGCGGCCTTCTCGCCATGATGCTGAAACCACAGCTGTTCGCTTACCGCCATTTGAAAAGCTAAATAACGACCGTATTTTGTACGCCCATGCGAGTCGTGTTTTGCATTTGGAAACGAATCCTTATTCTGGCCGAGCGTTGATCCAGCGCCACGGCGATCGAGAATTGTGGGTGAATCAGGCTCCGATTCCTCTAACTACCGATGAAATGGATTATGTCTTTGGTTTGCCGTTTGCACGGGTACCACATCCGAAATATGGTAAAGCCAAGATCCCGGCCTATGACATGATCAAAACGTCCGTCAACATCATGCGTGGCTGCTTTGGTGGTTGTTCATTCTGCTCTATTACCGAACATGAAGGACGGATTATTCAAAACCGCTCAAAAGAATCAATTTTGAGCGAGATTGAAGATATTAGAGACAAAGTTCCGGGTTTTACCGGTGTTATTTCCGATCTTGGTGGCCCAACGGCAAACATGTACCGGCTTGGCTGTATGGATGAAAAAGCCGAAATCAATTGCCGCCGACCGTCGTGCGTGTTCCCCGACATTTGTAAAAAGCTCAATACGGATCATAAGCACACCATCGATTTGTACCGTGAAGCGCGCAAAGTTAAAGGCGTCAAAAAGGTCATGGTGGCGTCTGGCGTTCGTTATGATTTGGCCATTGAATCACCCGAGTATGTCAAAGAACTGGTCACCCACCATGTCGGTGGCTACTTGAAGATTGCGCCTGAACATACTGAAAAATCGCCGCTCGATTTAATGATGAAACCGGGCATGGGCGCTTATGACAAATTCAAAGCCATGTTCGAAAAATACAGTGCTGAAGCAGGCAAGAAGCAATACCTGATCCCGTACTTTATTTCTGCTCATCCAGGTACAACTGACGACGACATGCTGAATTTGGCGCTGTGGTTGAAGAAGAACGACTTCCAGTGCGACCAGGTACAGAATTTCTATCCGTCGCCCATGTGCAATGCGACGTCGATGTATTACTCAGAAACGAACCCGTTAAAAAAGGTGAAGTATAAAAAGCGCGATGAAGTGACCGTGCCAAAAGGAGAGCGCCAACGTCGCTTGCATAAAGCATTGCTGCGTTATCATGATCCTGCCAATTGGAAGCTGATCCGAGAAGGCCTAACGGCAATGGGTAAAAAGCACTTGATTGGCGACAAGCCGAGTTGTTTAGTGCCTGCTGACGATCGCTCTGAGCAGACCCCTGCACAGCGACGCAAGTCCGGTCGTCATGGTGCCAACCGTTTTGCCACTAAGCACAGCTCCAACCAGCCACATCATCGCCAAGGTCAGCACGGCAAGGCTGCGGAGGGCAAAGCTGCCAATAAACCCAATGGGCAAGGTAGCCAATCAAGCAACGGCGCAGCGAGTACGGGCTCGAAAGGTCAAGGAAATAAAGGCAAGTCAGGCAAGGGGGCCGCTGGCCAAGACAAATCTCGGCCTAATGCTGGTGGCTATAAAACGGGCGCTGGCCGCGGAAAAAACAAAGGGCGCCGTTAAGCGCCCAATGTTAGTTGTTGCGGTTATTAAATATATGGCGAAAGCCACGATTGTAGGCTTCCGGCGTCACGCCGCCGTGCGCTTCCCCTTCAATAATCTCAAACTGAAAGACCCAATCAGCATAATTTCGGCTTGCTAGCACTTCCGCCATGATCTTGCTTTCCATCACGTGGGGGACTGTTTCAGCGCCGCCCACCGCCATATAAAAACGACTATTAAGGCGCTGCTCGGTTGTTACCGCAAAGTGGCTGCCGCCATTTCGATAAAGCCTTGCTTCATCTTGTAACAGCTGACGATCATTGACGTACCAAGCTGGCGTGACGGCAATATGCATATTGAATAAATTGGGTTTGTTGAACAGGGTATAAAGGGCAAACAAGCCTCCGTAGGAGTTACCAACTAACGCGCGACGACTTGGATTGACTCTGAATTCTTTCTCAATATACGGAATCACTTGTTGTTCAATAAATTCTAAAAAGGCCTTTGCTCCGGCATTTGTGGCGGGGTTGGCTTTCGGAATAAAATCTTTCACGCGTAACTTACCGTAATCGATATCTTGGCCGGGGTATCCAATGCCAACGGCAATGACATCGGGCATTTTTCGATCGTAAACCAGTCCACCGATCACGCTGTTGATCAACGCAGTATGCCAATACGCATCCAAATAATAGACAACGGGGTAGTGTTTCTCTGCGCTGGTTTGATAGTCGGCTGGGAGGCGAATATGAAGTTCGTAATGTTTGTTTTCGGTCAGATCCGTTTGCAGTTGCCGCACTTGAATATTATTTAGCGTGTAATTGGGGAATTGTTCGGCCGCGCTCACCGAGCCCATTATCAACATGAGCACTAACCCGCAATGACGGCAAATACACCTTAATGTGTTGTGGATAGTGGCCCCGTTCATTTGAATGTCCTTATTGTGCTTGGCAATAAAATCGTTCGCCGAATTGTGGTGGCAACAATCCATTTCATTCAGCAGATGAGTGCGTGGTTGTGACGGACTCGGCAATTTGTCGACTTATCGCTGAATGCCCATTTTCTAAGTTAGCCCCGATAAGGCGTTAGCGGTAATTCTGTTTTATCAATAACCTTACGTAAAACGAAGCTTGAATGAACGCCGGTTACCCCGTCAATGCGCGTTAATCGCCCCAA
This sequence comes from Neiella holothuriorum, assembly GCF_019457915.1. Classification (GTDB taxonomy): domain Bacteria; phylum Pseudomonadota; class Gammaproteobacteria; order Enterobacterales; family Neiellaceae; genus Neiella; species Neiella holothuriorum. The sequence goes on along the minus strand of NZ_JAHZSS010000016.1, from coordinate 80,052 downwards.
CAGAAACGACTGATAATAGTCCATGTCTGGCACCACCACGCGCAACATATAGTCAGCCGATTGCCCAGTCACAATGCTGCATTCAATTACTTCGGGAAAGTCGGCAATGATCGTTTCGAAATTGCTAAAGCGCTCTGGTGTGTGGCGATCCATCGTGACCGACAAGATGACCGTCAGCTTTAATTCCAACGCTTCTTGGTCTAACAGGGTTACATGTTTTTTGATGATGCCTGTTTGCTCTAGACGTTTCACGCGTCTGGCACATGGGGTAGGAGATAAGCCTATCTTTTCGGCCAACTCTAAATTGCTGATGCGGCCATTTTGCTGCATTTCGGTCAGGATCAATTGATCGTAGTGGTCGAGCTTTATCATGTTGACGACACCTAGTAAATTAGTGTGATGTTTGTCATGTTAATGTGTTGAGTGGTTAAATTCACTATAGATACGTGTTTTGGTGACTTATATCGCTAATAAATATTGTTTTCTAGCGTAATTTGGTGACACTCACTCAGAAGCCTTGGTTAGACTATTTGTAAATCAACAGTCTGTATTAACTGGCCATCCCGGTGAAACAGATTGCCCAACGGGAAACGTGTTGAAGGCTACCCAAAAGGTACGTTAGATCAGGTTCTCCCGGTGCTTCAAAAGAGCATGGCGGCAGGATTTTAATGGCAGAAGAACGTAACAGCATAAAGCAAACCGATAGCATCCCATTTTTGATGAGCCCGCAGCCTCTAGTACTGCGGGCTTTTTTATATGTTCAGTTGTTCTATGGTGATCGCGAGTTGCTCTAACTCGGCCAGTGCGGTATCAAAATCATATTCGCCAGCATGATGCTCAATACGCTCTAACTGCTGCGCGATAGCGGCGGGGTAGTCGTATTCCGCCAGCTGTTCGATTAAGTCGACGGCTTCAGCGTCGTAATCACTAAGCAGTAGTCGCACCTTGTTGATGTGTTCGGCAAGAATGTTGATGCCATCTTGGCTCAATGAAGCGTTGCTTGACGATGAGTCAGCACTCGAGTCGAGCAGTTGTTGAATTTTATCTGTAGCTTGCTGTAAGTGCTTGTCGCAGTTGAGCAATAAGGTTTCGATGTGCTCGTTGCTGGCTTCAAAGTCGTTATTGGGAGTCGCGCCAGCATCAAGGTTTTTCTGGCAATTGATCTCAAGCACATCGGCTGATTGTCTTAATTGCAGGGCGCCTATATTGCCAGCGTTGCCTTTTAAGGTATGGGCCAAGCGCGTGGCGGTTTGCCAGTCTAATTCGCCCCAAGCTTGGCGGAATTCGTTAGCAAATTGAGCCTGACCACTAATGAATTTTGCTAACAGTTTGTGGTAGAGCGCGACTTTGTTATTGCAGGTAGAAAGCCCTGCTTGTTGATCAAGCACGGCCAGTTCATCAGCCTGTTCCTGCGGTGATGTGGTTTGTTCTATGTCAGAAGCCTCCGCGCGGGGAGCGCTACCGGCGTTAAACCACTTGGCCATCGTGGCTATCATGGCATCGAAATCGATAGGCTTGGAAATATAATCGTTCATTTGTGCTTGCAGTACTTTTTCACGATCACCGGCCATGGCATTGGCCGTCATGGCAATAATGGGCAAATCGGGTAAAAATTTTCGAATCGCTTGCGTGGCTGAATAACCATCCATAATTGGCATTTGGATATCCATCAGGATGCCATCAAATGACTCCTGCTTGGCCATTGCAATGGCTTCCTCGCCGTTATTTGCCAATTTGGCGGAGACGCCCAAATCGCTCAGTAACTCCAATGCTAGCTCTTGATTTAATTCGTTATCTTCTACTAACAAAATGTGGCATTGGCTGAGTTGTTGACGTTGTAACTGTTGCTGCTTGTGTTGATCGGCATCGGATTGATAAAGCGCTAAATCAAGGCCTGCTTGACGAATAAGCTCATTGTAAATGACCGATGCTGTAATAGGTTTGGGGAGATAGCTGTTGATTCCAGCCTGCTCAGCCTTGTGACGAAAACCTTGATGATCATAGGCTGAAATGAGGATGCAATGCAGCTCCGGTTTGTTTTGTCGTAATTGCTGACAGGTTTCTATGCCGTCCATTTCCGGCATGTTCCAGTCGACGATAGCAACATCAATTGGTGCGGCTACAGCCATGTCCACGGCAGCTGCGCCGGAATTGGCCGTGAACACCTCACAACCAAACGATGAAATGATGGATGACATCACCTCGCTTGCCGGCTCGTTGTCATCCACAACTAGTACGGTTAAATCAGCCAACGAATTAGCTGAGCCGAGCGCTCTTGACGCGGCGCGATCCGGATTCAATTTAAGCCAAGCGTTAAATTGGAAGTTGCTGCCTTGACCGATTTCGCTCTCAATCCAGATGTTACCGCCCATCAGCTCAACAAGCTTGCGGCAGATGGTCAAGCCCAGGCCAGTGCCGCCGTATTGACGCGTTGTGGACGAGTCCGCCTGAGTAAACGATTGAAATAATTTGCGTTGCTGTTCAGGGCTAATACCAATGCCGGTATCTTTAACGGAAAAACAAAGCTGACATTGATCGGCTGTTTGTTGTAATAGGCGCACCGAAAAAATGATTTCACCATGATCAGTAAACTTAATCGCGTTGCTGGCTAAGTTGGTCAAAATTTGGCTGATACGTAGCGGGTCGCCCATCAAATTGTTGGGTACATCAGCGCCGATATCAATAACTAACTCAACGCCTTTCTGCTGGGCTTTGACTTGAATGAGAGTAAGCAGGTTATCAAGAATATCGCGCAAGCTGATATCCAGCACTTCCATGTCTAATTTGCCAGCTTCGATTTTTGAAAAGTCGAGAATGTCGTTGATGATCCCCAGCAGCGAGGCAGCTGCATGCTCGACTTTACGTAGGTAGTTTTTGGATTTACGCGGAAGGTCACCATTGAGTGCTAAATGCGTCATACCAATGATGGCATTCATTGGTGTACGAATTTCGTGACTCATATTCGCGAGGAAGTCTGATTTAGCCTGGTTGGCCTGCTCTGCATCTTCTTTTGCTTGACTGAGTTGCTGTGTCAACAGGGCAATTTTATTAATGTCGTAGCACCACACCAAGGTGGCTTGTTGGCTGCGAAACTCGGTATCGCTGAAACTAGTTAAGCAGCGAAACTTGCTGCCATCGGGCCGGCATAATTCAATTTCTGTAGTGGCAACAAACCCTTGGTCTTTTCGAAGTTGGATATGTTGTTGACGCAGCTCTTCATCGCAATAATAGGAATGTTTGCCCGGCTGGTAGGTGTCACCGGTCTGGCAACCAATCAGATCATTAAAGGTTTGATTAGAGAAGACAAAGACCTGCCGTTGCATAATAGCAACGCCAATGGGCGCCGAGTTGAGTATGGTGAACAGCAATTGTTCGCGCTGCTGCAATTTGGCTTCGGCCGCTTCTCGGGCACGAATGTGGGCTGACAGTTTACGGTTCCAGACGATTACCACCAGTAAAATGACAAAGGCGCCAGCACCAATTCGCCAAACCAAGGTGTAATCTGCTTTTTCAACAACATTGTCGGGCACCCAATTGAGTACGATGGTGTCTCGTTGCTGTTGACTAATGGTGCGTTGTGCTTTCGCAATAATACCGCGCAAAAGCTTTTCTGACTTCAAGGTGTACAGCGTTGAGGCAACCGCATGGTTAAATTTCCCACCGATTTTTAAGTTGGTTAGCCCTTTGGTTTGAATGAGGTAATTGAGCACGACTAAAGAGTCGACGGTGCCATCGAGTTGGCCTGATGAAACTTGCTGCAGCGCTTGTTGGGTGTTGTCGAGAAGTTGCCAATCAACACCTGGGTAGTTATCCATAATAACGTCTGTTTGTGACGCGCCACGAATGATGCCGATTTTAAGGCCAGTTAATTGATCGGGCGAGTAACGATCAGCTGCACTTTGGTGAATGGCAAATGCAACATCGGATGTGACAAAAGGTTGCGCTGCTAAATAGTCCAATGCCAGCAAGGGATTGCCAATGGCAGCAGATGCCATGGGCGTGCTTCGTTGCTCAATCAGTGTGACTGACTCGCTCCAACTCGCCACCTCGACGGGCTCGAACACAATCCCGCTTTGTTCACTGAGAAGCGAGAGGTAATCGGCAACGATGCCAATAAAATTTCCATTTCCGTCAAATGATTCCAGTGGCAATGCGGCTGGGTCAACGGCAACTTGAATCACCGGATTTTGGGCTAACCACGAGCGTTCTTCGTAGGTGAGATTAAGTAACTGGCCGGACAGACCGTAAGACTCATAACGTTGGCGTAAGTAAGTCAGCTGTTCGCTACTCAGAAAATTAAATTGAGAGAGATCGGGTATGTGCGCTGAATTGATTTGTTGTGGTGTATCGGCTTGTAAATACAGATGTATGCGGCCGACCATCAAGCTACTGCCCGCTTCTTGGTAATAACTTTCTTTCGATATAACGACGAGATCTTCGGCATTAATGGCTTCAACGGCAGTCAACTCGCCATTGTGTTGCTGTAGCCGTATTAACACCGATTTAGGTGATTCTGACTCAACTCGAATCGCCTTGATATTACTGTCTTGCTGAAAGATATGGAGAATACTATTTAAGCCGCTGATGTCATTGTTGAACACATAAGGCGCGATAACCTCAGCGATTAAGTCGGCGCGTTCTATTTGTAGAGTGAAATCCGAATTGAAATACAAGTTTAGAATGTCGGAATATTCTGGCGTGCTCTTAAGGCGCGCTAGCGCTGTATTAAATTTGTCCCTTAGCGTTTCATTGCGAAACGCTACTCGCAGCCCATATTGATGTGAAAAGATCTGATGCTCGCTGATGTCTTCGGTTTTGATGTTGGTGGTGCCGGAATGCTGTATTGCCCAATGCAACATTTTTGGGTTGCTAACGAGTACCTGAGCATCGCCTTTAAGGAAGTGATCGATCGAATTTGGAATTGACGTGTATTCCATATACTCCAGATGATTGGCTTCAATTAATTGCAAATACTCCTCATCGAGTTGTTCTTTGGCTCTTCGATAGGCCGAAACTTTCAGGCCCTTTAAGTCCTGTATTGATGCCAAATTAATGCCATCTTTCTTTTGCGTTAATGCCGCCACTTCTAGATCAATAAAGGGCTCTGAGTAGTAATAATCATCATCATCTGGAAGATATGGCGTGACGGAAAAATCAATACTTTCATCATCATTCAATACGCTAACGGATCGAGAAACTGGGATCTGTTCTGCCCGATTGATGCGGTAACCCATTTGCGACAATACATGGCGCACTACCGCAAATTCAGCGCCTAACTCGGAACTTTGGTCATACATAAATGGCCGCCGGCCATACCCGAATGCACCCGTTAATGCCCGCTTGGATTGACTATCGGCCAACCAATGTCTGGCAATGGCGTTTTTCGTGGCTAAAGGAATTTTCTTTAAGGTTTTATTGATAATGCTGGTGAGCAACGGATGTTGCTTGCTAATGCCCATATGAATGGGAATGTGACGCCTCTCAGATATCTGCATGTTTTGTCTAACATTGGATAATTGCAGCGTTTTCTTGAGGTACAGCGCCGTTGGTAAATCAATGATGGTGCCAAATACTTCGCCAGTATTCACCGCTCGCAAGCAATGAGCGACGGACTTATAGCGAACCAAGGGAATATTGGGGTAGCGTTGTGATAGCCAAGTCTCGAGCTGAAAGCCTTCTACCACAGCGATTGAGCGGCCACTCAGTGCTGATGTATAGCCTAATCTCGGCGCCGATTCATCGGTAAATAAGTACTCTGAGTGATGGATGTAGTCATTGGAAAAATTGATGAAGCTGCGTTTAGCGTCATCAACAAAAATCATGGGTACAACATCAATATCATGATTAGCAATGCCGTCCATCATTTGTGACCAAGTGAGGCCAAGCTGATATTTGAATGTAATACCTGTTAGTTTGCTGATTTCGTTTAAATAATTTCGAGAAATACCTGCAAACTCACCATTGTCACCAATAAATGCATACGGATAGATATTGGCATCGGGAGCAACACGAATGCTGGGCGTCCGTTGGATCCAGAGTTGCTCTTGCTCTGAGAGATAACTTAAATCGCGAGCGGTACTGATCGGGTGATAAAGACATATCTGCGCCAAAACTAACCACGCTAAAACTGCGCCGAAGCACCTATATATTGCAGGAAAAGAAGCCAAGCGGGTTGTTTCCATAAGTTGAAGTGTCTTACTAACATCTTGTTTTGTAGTTGATATTAGTTGAGTAAGCAAAGAATGGCGAAGTTAACTATAAGAATGGTGATGTCAGCCAAACAAGCGCTTGGCTGACGGTATTGTTGCGCGAAGACAGGAAACCAGTTTGGCTAAAATGCTTCAAGATCAACTCTTCATCGTACTGGCGTGAACTGTGGCGTGAATTATTGCGCGCCTTCCAGTCCCATTTGTTCCAACGTTTGGAAAAACCAGCTGGCATGCTGCTTCATTGCTGCTTTATCGTTGTCTGAAATTGAGCTCATGGCCGCGGCCATGCTGTTAAATTCATCTAGTTGCGCTTGTTGTTCGGCAAGCATTTCGGCAGACGCGCCATTTTGCTGCATCGCAGCCATGCGCTGGGTGATGGATGTCGTTAAGGTTTGAAAATCCATGCCCATTGCTTCGAATTGCAAGGTCATGCCGGCCAGCATGGCGCGACGAAAGACATCAAATCCTTCTTCAATATTGCTAAAGCCATGTTCTTTAGCAATTTTGTTGATTTCATCATAAGCACCAACGGATTTTAAGTGACCGACAAAGCCGGAGCCATCATCAGCAAAGAAGTCCTGTTCTTCGCCTTGATTTTCCCACTCAGGGTGTTGTTCTGCTAAAGCAGTTATATCGGCCATGGTGTTGAGTGCAGCTTCGAGTGTTGGCTGATCGAGTGCGGTAAGTGCCCAACTGTAGGGTATGAGAACTAAGCCTAGGAATAAGCTTAAAAGTTTACTTTTCATCGTTCGTCCTTGTTTGAGAATATTGGCTTCAAAAAACACTCTGCGATCCTAGTCGAGATAGCCCGTATTGCCAATCCAAATCGGTATGCAAAGCGCATCATTGTTCACATGACTTCACAATAAGGCACAAACAGCAGGGCAATTCCGTCACTTTATGCATTTTAAACTCAATGGAGCGAGAAAATGCGTTAATACAGAATTCACCAGACCGCAGCCGGCAAACCTGAATGTCGATAGACGTGGATATAACGATATAGAAAACGTATTCTCGCAAGCTGTTAATGTGTTGTTTGTTAGCGAAATATCGCTATGGATGTTGATTAGATGTCGTTGAACGAAGTAGAGCATGCGACCCAACTATTGCTCCGCTGGCAAAGCCGAGATAAAAATGCCAGCAAAGAATTGATCGAGCACGCTTATCAGGATGTTCGATCCATTATCAGCCGGCTCATACAGTCGCGCAGGCCAACGGAAACCTTATTGCAGGATAGCTCGGTGACTGAATTGGCGAATGAGTCGATTGTTAAACTGTATAAGTGGCGAAATGATGAAACGCCAATCGAGAATCGGCGTGAATTCTTTGAGTATGTCAGGATTTCTGTGTGGCATTTACTGTTCGGTAAACCGCATCATCAAGTGGCGCTAGAAAACGAAAACAAACAAGCTGCATTGCGCGAGTTTCAACAACTTTTACCGCAAGCGCTGAATTATCAATTCGAATCAAATCATGATCTTTACTGCGCGTTGGAGGAACTAAGGCAGCATTACCCTCGTCAGTTTCAGGTGTTTGAATTCAAACATTTTGCATTTGTCGCCAACTACCAAATTGCTGATCTACTCGATATTTCCCCAAGAACTGTTGATAACGACGTGCGCTTTGCTGCAGCTTGGTTGAAAAAACGGTTGTCTAGTTAATGGATGCATCAGCGCTATATGTTGAGCTGTTGGCGCTTGATCAGCAACAGCAGAAGCAGCGTCTGTTGGCGCTATCGGAAACGGATGCAAAACTCGCGAAGGATTTAGCTGGCATGCTGTCGCTCGGCACTGACGCCGATATGGAGGATGACTGGCTCCAGCAACGATTAAGTGCTGGCGCAGTTGATGAGCAACACTATGTTGGCAAACAGGTGATGGGCTTTGAGATCACCAGCATGTTGTCGAGCAAAGGCGGAATGGGGCGTGTGTTTGCCGCTCATCAGCAGGTAAAAGGGCGCCATGACCAAACGTTGCATCATGCGGCGGTAAAACTATTGCGCAATGACGTGGTTGCACAAGGCGACCTCAACAAATATTTCTATCGAGAAGCGGCCAGTTTAATCGAGCTGAATCACGCCAATATCTGCCAGGTCTATGGTGTGTCGGAGTTGGAAGGGCAGGCATGCATCGTGATGGAGCTGATTCGAGGCGACACCCTCGACGACTATTTAGCGCAACAGTTGCCGAAGCTTTCTCTGTCGTGCCGCTACCAGTTATGTGAGCAGCTACTGGGTGCAATGAGTTATGCCCATCGGAAGCATATTTTCCATGCTGATCTCAAGCCACAAAACATTATGATTAGCTCGGATAACCAGCTGAAAATTATCGATTTAGGGCTAGCCAAAGGAATTGATGATGTTGGGTTAAACAAGGGCGAGGGCAGCTATATACAAGGGTTTTCCAAGCAATGGTCATCACCGGAGCAACAACAAGGGCGCTGGCACCATTCTCAATCTGATGTGTACTCACTTGGCTTGCTACTTCAATTAATATTGAGCGATTGCGTTGAGCTTTCGCGTCAACAGCGCCAAGAGCTCGACTGGATTGTTGCCAAAGCAACGGATCACAACGCAGAACGACGCTTTGAGCACGCCAGCGCGTTATTAGCCGAACTCAGAAATTGGCGGCAAGGATTGCCCGTCCTGGGTTATCGCGCCGACCGTTGGTATCGAGCGAGTAAGTTTTGCCGGCAAAATCCGTGGCAAGCGACGGCAATCGGATTGTTGTTAAGTGGTTTGCTGGGTTTTTCTATCCTTTCGTATCTACACACGCAGCGGCTTTTAGTTGAGCAACGTTCCGCGAATCAGGTGATTACTCACTTTGAGCGAACCATGAATGCCAACTTGCCATCTCTTAGTTATGTTTATCAATCGCTTACTGTGGAAGAGTTGTACCAAGCTGCAACGCACGACTGGTTGGAACATGAAGCTCAGCTGTTAGCTGATGCACGTATTAAAACCGGCATGATTCTGGTGAAAGGCTTAGTCCGAAGTAATCAGCCTGCGCTAGCCATCGAGGTATTGAAACGACTCCAACCGATCATGCAGGCACAAAATCCACTGTGGCAATGGCAAGCGTGGTATTTACGAGCGCAAGGCTTGGCACAAGAAGAAGGGCGAGGCTATTTCTCTCGTTCTTTTCATCACGATATTGAGCTATTGAAGCAACCTCAGTTATTACCGACTGAAGCAGCCGGTTCGGATGTTGCGCGAGCGCTAATCGCAGACATTGATTTAGCAGCATCGGTTCAGACCATGCCGGCTCAAAAGCTTATCGCTACCATTTATTCGTTTGGAATTGTGATGCCTTTTGAGCCGGAAATTCGGCAACGGCAAATTGATCAAGTAAGAAAAATGCTTGCCGCGTTAGTAAAAACGCAGCAGTGGTCAACACTCAGCGACGATGACCAATTGGCGCTATTCAACATTGTTATTCAGCATTACCCATCATCTAGATTTCTCAATCATGTGGTGATGACTACCCCTTTAAACCCTGATTTCAAGCAGGCGCTACGGCCAGCGGTCGATGCGCTTTATCAGCGCCGTCAAACGCTAAATGTGAGTCAACAGAACTATTTAGGAAGCGTCGGCTTACTGGTATTCGATTACCCAGATAACCAAGCTTACACGGTGCTACAAAATCAGTTGTTTCAGTCGACCGACTACAAGGTGCGTAAAAGCTTTGCCGCCTTGTATGCGGAGATGAATCCACTAGAAGGGGAAAGCTATCATCAAAAAGTTGCCCATTGGCAACGCAAGCAACAATCGTTAACGGCGGAATATAAGGCTTCTAGCGCACCGTTGAACCAACAGTTGAATGTGCAAGCCATCAGAGCGATTGAACTCGGCCAAATTGATCAAGCGGAGCAAGTCGTCAACTCCGCCCAATCATCGGTTTACACCATGGATCCTGAAGTTCATCACAGTGGCCTGCTGTTAGCTCAATTAACACTCGCAATTCTGCAGCGCGATCAGCAGCGTATTGGCGCTCTAACACAGCAGTACGCCGACTTTGAGGCGCAATACCTTGATATGGTAACGACTAGCTACGGTGAAATACCTGAAGACCAACGTATTTATTACATCAATATTGAGGTGATGGCGTGGCACTGGATGATTGCCGGATCCTTTCCTGAACAACTTGAATTCGTGCGACAAGCTCCACTAAACCAAATACTTTCTGAGCAAGATTTTTTAGCGCAAACCGTTTACATGGAGCAAGTGTTGGGTCAGTCAACGGCAACTTCATCGGCGCTTATTTCCATGTGGCGTGAGCAAGGCTTCTCGTTAACACCACCGAGCTCCAATACAAGCTTGGCAATCGGGCTAGATCGCTATATCGAAATGGTCTTCTTATATGGCACTAGCGTATCGGCTCAACATGCCACCGAGTTGCTTCAACATGTTCAGCAGTCTTATCCAGAAACGAGCAATTTTTACACATCAAAAATTGAACAGATGATATTCAATTTGAATCGTTTACAGCGGCCATGAATTAAATCTTTAGTGCGCCTGTTGATGATTGGTTTTTGATGCTAATGTGCTCGGCTTATCAAACCTTTAGGTCAACACAAAGGGGCGAACAATTGCCTTGTGAACGCCTTTGGGCGCCATTCTTAACGCCAGGTTTTGGCTATGCGTTGAGTTGACGAATTTAACGCAACCTAATTGAGTGTGTCAGGCATCTTTGGCTGTTTGGTCATTTGCCGTGGCAAACACGCTTTTCTTTTTTTCAAAATAAATTGCGTAAATAAATCGTTTATTCGTACCTGTCGTTCGGCGTGGCTACAAAGCACAGTAGCCCGTAACGGCAATTGACGCTGATTTTAAAAGGAGCAATGCCAGCACATGGGCGCTCCTATCAAACTAACCCGTTTTTATAAGGAAGAGTAATGCGAACTAGCATTCTTTGTTTAAGCTTTGCATCAATGATGGCGATGTCATCATCTGCACATGCCTTTTTTGGCAGCGATGTTGTGTTGAAAAAGGATCACCCGCCGCTTGAACCAACTTGGGTAGAGAAGAACGACAACGAAGTATTACGCTCGGTGTATGAAATCGAACTTTCAGCTCAGGCTCAAGTTGATACCTACTTGGAAGAGCATACGTCGCTCCTTAAGTTACGTTACGTCGACTTGGAAACGATTGACACCATCAAGCCACTGGAATTACCGCTGGCATACGATGGCATCGAAGCAAAAAGCGTTCGAACAAAGTATGCAACTTACATCAACACGATTGTTGACGGCATTGAGGCAAAGCGGCAGTTACGCAGACAAGAAATTGCCCAGAAAGAGCTAGAGCAGACTAACAACGTTGCTGAGCTGGCGCAGCTTGAAGCGAACCGTACCGCATACGTTGCTGATATGCAGGTGGTGTATGACGAGCGCGATAGCACCATTCAAAAATTGGCCGACAGCGAACAGCGCGTCAAAGATCTTTCTGCACAGCTTGCGACTTTTCTAAATGGCAATGCACCACTTAAAAAAGCGCTCAAAGACAAGCACTTTGAAAAGCCGAAAATGAAAGAAGGTAACTGTGAGCAGCCCGTTGAGACGAAAAGTACCTCTATCGCAATAGGGCAATCGGTAGAAGGTTTTTGTTTTACAGCGAAAATCTCGGTGGAAAAAGGCAGTTCAGAGGCATTTGCCCAGAACTCTGGACTCATGTCTGCGGTCAACAACGCTATTGCTGCCATTGGCCAAGAGAAAATGAATCAAGGTGCTAGCTACAATAAATCGACCGGTCGAGATGGCTATAAGCAACAGATTAAATCCTATCGATATGGCGGTATTCGCGATGCAGAAATTGCTGCAAAAGAAAAGTATGGCAGTACCGAGAAAGGCTTAGGCTTCGCTATTGAACGATTGACGAAAACGAATAATGGCCTTGCTAATAGCATCAAACGGTTGCAACAAAACCTAGCGAGCAATGCCGTTAGTGATTACAAGCGAAACCAAAATAAAGAGCAGCTAAAGGCGGTATATGGTGAGCTTGAAATTGCCCTGATCAGCTATTTAGATGCATCTTTCGAAGCAATCATTGGCGAACCTGTTCAGCAGTCCGATGAGAATTACCTGCAAATAGAATTGAGTGAGTTTGATGGTTTGTTGCTGGTCAAAGATACTTACCCGGCAAGCAAAGGGCTCCAACGTGAAGTGTTTTTAATTAACACACACAATATTGTTAACAGCAAAGCTATCCAAAAACACTTTGATGGCAAGCCAATTTCAACACGCGCAGCAGCTGGCCAAGATGGTTTACTACTGTGGCAAGGTGCAGAAGCAAATTATCCCCGCATTGCCAAAAGTGTAAGACACTTCTTAGAAGAGCTAGCACGTTAAGCTGGCAGGTTTACCACTAAACGTGGATTGTTAATTTGTTTAAAAGCCGCGCAATAGCGCGGTTTTTTTATGTTTAGAGAAGCTGAAAGCCAAGAGCGTCATACCCATTAACGCAAACGAACACTCATGAATAAACTTAGTTAGTGTTAGCGATTAGGGACGGCAAAGAGATGTTTGTTGTTCGTGATGTTGGTCTAGGCGTTATAACAAACTAGGGTGCTTAAAAAGAGTCAAATATCTCGTAAGACACTGTGATATATATAAGAAAGTTGGTACGACCGAGTGGACTCGAACCACCGACCCCCACCATGTCAAGTTGATGCTCGATAATTTAATTGCCTAAAAAACAGTAGTTTAAGGTTTGTTGACTGGTGATGTCACTAATTTGTCTCTTCTTGGTCGCTTTTTTTGAAAACCTGCTAGTATCTCTGGCGTCATTGAGCGGTACTACAGGGAGTAAGTAAAAATGGCGACGATTCGCAAGCGGCAAGGAAAGGGCGGCACTTCATATCAAGCAATTGTGCGGCACAAGTCACTCAACGGAAAAACACTAGTCAAAACATTTAGCAAGAAAGCTCTTGCTGTTAAATGGGCTGCGGCCAAAGAAGCGGCTTTGGCAAGCTCTCAGTTTGTTAATTTAGCAGAAGCAAAACAGGTAACGTTTTGTGCTATCGCAGACTTTTATCTTCAGAAGGTCACTCCAACCAAAGCAAGCTCCACTGCTAAAGAAGAGCGCTACATCATCGAGCGTGTAAAGCGCTATGCGGCGGGTTGTACTATTGATAAATGTGACCAAGATTACTGGCGTGAATTCGGGCTGTATCGAAAGGAAGTAGATGCGGTTTCGTCAGATACGTTGCTTAAGGACTTGCAAAAGATTCACGCTGTTTTTGTAGCGGCCAAGGAGCTAATGAAAGCCCCTATTGCTGAAAGCCCTATTGCAGCTGCGAAAAAGCAACTGAATTTGCTCAATCAGCTCAATGAGTCTGGTTTGCAGCGAGATCGCCGCATAAGTTCTGACGAGCGTAATCAAATAGAGTTGTACAAGCCAAAGCGCTTTACTCCGATCAGAGAAGGAGCGCTATTTGCCATTGAAACGGGCATGAGGCGAGGTGAAATATCACGTATGACTTGGTCGAATGTAGATTGGCAAAACGCAATCTACAAAGTTGAAACCCAAAAAACGGATAAAACCCGCAAGCGTGTTAGCAAGGGGCGCGACGTTCCCTTATCGGATGAAGCTTTATCGATACTTCGCACAATCAAAGCGTTGCGCGATTCAGGAAAGGTCAATTTCGGAGAATATGTTTGGCCGTGGCGTTGTCCTCATTCTTTCACTACGGCATTTTCGCGCATGTGTAAGCGACTGGGAATTGATGGGCTGGTCTTGCATGTCTGTAGGCATGAATTCGGCTCAACGGAAACAGATAGAGGCGTCGACTCGCGAAAGGTTGCAGCAGCGATGGGGCATACAGATCTTCGCTCTATGTCGCGATACAGTCACCCCGATATGATTCTCTATCACTCGCAAGAAAAGGAACAAAGAGTCCAGACTTCGTACGCAGAACCTCTGGTGGCCTTCACTGTGACAGTGAATGGTATGAATGTCTGTTGCAGCAACATCTAGTAGATATTTGATGGGTAGATAACCGCCTGCACATAGGCGGTTCGAAATTAAAGATAACTGCACGTTACGTATTTTCAAGTGTGTTAGCCCGAACGCAACCTGTCATTTTTTACCGCAAGGCTTAATTATATCTGGGAGGGCGCTCTAACTCGTTTCTGCCCCAAAGTGCGTTAGAGTAACTACTCTCTTGCTAAACGGGGCATTGCCTTTCTGAGCGAAGAAAGTTCGCGGCTCCAACCCATTCGCCTTTGCCACAATTGACCATCCTCAACGACGTCATAGCAGTCGATTCGATCAGTCTTAAATAATTCAATTTTGTGAGTGACCGGCTCACCGGAATCAAAGTCAGTTATTTCGATGACCCGACGCAGTTTAGGTATCTGCCGAGGCTTGTCATAATCTTGAGCTGGCTCAGATTCTCGATTGGCGCGGTTACTGTATGATTGGTTTATGTTTTTTTGATATTTATTTGTGCGGCGATACATAGGATCCTCCTACCTTATAAGGTAGATCAACCTTGTAAGGTCGTACTAATAAACTGTTAGCAGCCCAGTCTAGTTTTGATGTAATTCCATAGGAAGGTAGAAGAATAAATGAAAGTTTTTTTAAGTTGGTCAGGTGAATTAAGCCATAAAGTTGCACTTACATTGAGAGATTGGTTGCCATCAGTAATACAATCTATAGAACCATATGTTTCATCTGAGGATATCGATAAAGGCGCTCGCTGGAGTACTGATATTGCTTCTGAGTTAGCTGATTCAAGCTATGGAATATTATGTGTAACGAAGGAAAATTTACACGCGCCATGGCTTACATTTGAAGCTGGTGCATTGTCAAAAACGATGGATAAATCTTATGTTAGCCCATTTCTTTTTGACATTAAAAGGTCAGAAGTAAACGGCCCTATTTTACAGTTTCAATCAACTGTTTTTGAAAAAGATGACGTTAAAAAGTTATTGTTATCATTAAACAAAGCGGACAGTGCTGAACAGCTTACAACTGAAAGGTTAGAAAAAGCCCTAGACGTTTGGTATCCAGATTTAGAAAGTCGCTTAAATCAACTTATTGATGCACAGCCAAACTCAGCGGAGCCAGAAGAAGAACAGCAACAAGACTTGATATCAAATCAAATTCTTGAAGAAATTCTAGACCTATCACGTGTAAATCAAAAACTACTTAGAAGTCCAAACCTTGATGTTCATAAAGAACTTGAAGATCTTAGAAGTATGCTAGGTGAAATTATTTCTCGAACAGAGCGTGAAAAAGAAATGCGTATGAGGAAAAGAAAGAAATTTCATCCACATATGCTCGAAGAACTTTTGCATATGTCCCCTAGGTTTGAGAAGAACTTAACTGGCTTTCAAATTGCTATCAGCCTATTTCGCGAAGATTTCCCATGGATCTATGACGCAGGTGTAGACTTAGCTAGAACTCTTCGCTCTGATGTTAACCATGAAGAAAAGCGTGACACCGTAGAAGCATTCCAAGAGTTAATTGAATTATCGTTTGAACATCCGATGATGCGAGACATGTATATGCCTGATGAACGAATGTACATGATGGCTAGGGAGTTACCTCATATCTTAAGAAGAACGCTAGAAAGGTATATGTAGCTGCTAACAAGCCAATTCAAAGGACAAAAAACAGCTGGCTTTTGCTCCTTCGTCGCTAATTTTAGCCAGCTATTTTTGTGCCTCTGATTGGGGCGTTAGGTGTCAAAGGAGTTTCTTCAGGTGCCATTGGATTTCTACGAAGAACTACTGAATAACAAACGATTCTGCGAAAGCTTAGGTCGGCTGCTACTTCTCTCTGGAAAGCTTGAATCGGCTTTAAAGAAATTATTGGATGAGAACGGTGTAAAGATAAGGACGCGTGCAACGCTAGGGGAACTAGTTGGAGCATGTCAAAAAAATGGTCTTACGAATTTAGATTTAGATGACTTGTTCACGTTTATTGTCACAAGAAGAAACTATCTCACCCACAACCTTTATCCTCTCTTCAACGAGGAAATTGAGGTTACATTACTTCCTCGTGAAGACCTTTGTCCCGATGACGCTGATTATTATTTCCCCAAATGTGTGAATGATCTTATCTCTTATATTGAGTTTACTATTAAGCATATAGCAGTTGTCAGCAATGACACCTAACAAGCGCCTCAAAAGCGCTCGCTGGGACGCCAAAACTTCGCGGCAATTTAGTTTTGTGCGTAGCCCAATTGTTCAACAAAATTGCCGCTACGTTTTGTCGCCCTTTATGCGGGCGTTGGTTTCTGAGGGAAGTATGAGTCAAATCCAAGACAGCGATTCACGTCTAATTTTCCTGACAACAGCTATTGCTATAGCAATGTTAGTAGCTGGTGAAGATTCAATCTCTTGGACTGTTCCAGTTAAAGGTGTTGCCGCTTGGTGGTTGCTTCTGGGCTTGCATGTTTTCTTTGGTGTTTGTCATTGGTCAAGAAGAGGCAGCCTGTTCAATTTCAAAATGCTTGGCGATGCTCGCCGTTCTACAAAATGGCGTTCTGGAAAGAAATCGGCATCTGCAAAAACTGATGTATACCTCAATACCATTTTTCTAGGTTTTATGTTTTATCTAGGGGTCATACTTATGGCAACCCAGTTGATATGGTTAACGTACTATCAAAAAGCCTAACAAGAAAAACCATTAGGATAAGTTAACCGCGCGGCTCCGCCGCTAACTTGCACCATGTTTTAGGCGTTACTACCACAGCCTAACTCGGAATTGTCCAGAGATGAGTTATCTTGCTAGGCGTTAGGTTTGGCGGTCAGGAGTGTAATTATTAGCAAGGTAGGTTGTTTGTGAGGGCTCTTTTAGCTCCTTACTGCTTGTTGCCTCTCGGCTTCCAAGGGAACATAGGGCAGCCCAGCTAGGCTGCTTCTTTTGCATGAACCAGCAGCGCAACGCTCACAGTTGGAAAGAAGTTTTTGCGGCCAACTTTTTTCGGCTTAACTGCAATGGTTTCATCGCTGATTTGCCGCTCTACTGTGCCGTGCTTAATGTCGAAGAGTTCAGCATATTGTTCCGAGCACATAAGCGGGCCGAATTGCATTATTAGCATGGCCGTGGTGGCTGCGACCTCCGCGGGCAGTCTATCTAGCCCTTGCTTCAAATAGAACTCAGCGCTGATTTGATTGTGTGACTTGTTCATTGGATTCCTTTCCAAACTGCAATTCCAAGACGAACGTTGTGTACTCACTACACAATTGCTAACACAATTGTCGTTCGCTCTGCGAGGCCCTAACGTCTCAACCTCGGGCCAAGCTTTGGCGTAGATGAATTGAACGACGCATACTCGCTAAGGGCCATGTATGCATCGGAAAGTTGTCGAATACGTTCTTTTAAACTGTTTATCCGCTCATTGTTTTCATCTGACGCCAACTGCGTAATCTGCTTAAAACTGCGCTGCCAGTTGGCAAAACTCAAAGGAGATCTTGCCGTTGGTACAGGCAGGCCCAATGCCTCACAATTACGTGCCGCCTCATTCAGTTGAGCATAGAAATCAGCTAATTTTTGGTGCGTTGCCTTTGAGCCTTTGCGACCTCGATGCAAGCCCAAATTTTTCATCGCCGCAGCATAACTGCTTTGCAATTCACTTAGCTTTTGTTTGCCACCAAAGAGTCGTCGCGCACTCATACCGAACTTACCCGTGGCTTTTTCATAGGTCGGCACTAATAGCACGTGCACATGAGGTGTTCGCTCATCCATGTGCAAAAAATAGCTAACTACGCGATCTCCGAATGTTTGGCGCAACCACGTCAAGTTGGCTTTTTCCCACTCTCTCAAATCTTGAGATGCTCGAGCTCTATAGCGCTGTCCGTCAGAGGTTTTCAACCACTCTGGTGAAAACGTGAGAACGAGTTCTACTGCAAGAACGCCGTTGCTCCTCAATTTTTGAATGCCTTTGCTGGCTATGTGCTGCTTAACGTCATGTGTGATATTGCCGGATCCTATTCGAACTCGATTAAGGTGAGCCTTGCCTGAGTTGGCGTTAGGTGTGTTGCGATGTCGACCAATGTGAGCGCTACACGCTGCCAGCGCCCCAAACGTTTTGATCTTCGCCAATCTCAATATGGCAAATGACGAACTGATGCTCATCGCTTTGCTCCGCTGAGGGTTGGGCGGGGGGCGGTATCTTCAAATGGCAGATTCAACTGCGCGCTTAGAGAACTATCCGCCTCTTGCCTGCTTTTTCGGTCGGCATACGCCTTTACAATCTTATCTAGGATTTGAGCTGACCCTGCCGCTTGCGCCAGCTCCATGTAATGTGAACAAAATCGCAATGCGTTTTGAGTACCGTCAAATAGCCCAGCAGTTTCCTGTCGAAATTTGAAAACCTCCTGTTGCAGTTTTTGCAGAGCCAAATTTTCTGTGCTGCCTCCTCGCTCATCCTCATCCATCGCGGAAATTTCAACGTTAATGCGCTTGTTGCGCTTCCATCGTGAATTGGTTGATGGAATTACAATCTGCGCCCGCATTGATTCGCCGTCCTTTAAGCTCGGTTCAATTGGTTCGATTGACGTAATTTTGTACTGCATGTCACATGTCCTTATGTGTTTGTGTTGGTTAATGGTTATATTGACAGGATTTTTGAAATTCGATCGAAAAAAAGAATAAAAAAATTACAACAGGCTGAAATTAAACAAAATTTAGTTTAAATAATTTATTTTAAACGGGTGGTTAATGATATTTTCTTGGTTATGTTATAGGAGGTTTTGGGTGTTTTGCTTTTTGTTCTCTGTTTAGGGCTTTTTTTTTGTGTTTTGGTATATGTTACTGCCGGATTCATGGCCGAACTGAAAAGGAAGATTGGTATGGCGAAAACATCACCGCTAGCGCGGACTGTTCGGAAAACAGTCCTCAGCAAAGACTCCGGAGAGATCATCACTCTTGAAGAGACTGAAGAAGTCACGGTACGTCGAACGAAAATTGACGAGACATTTTTTGTGGTTATGAACGAAGGGATGGAACGATGGTTGCTGCTACCGAAGCCAGTAATGAGCTTGCTGCTCTCGCTAGCAAGTAGAATCTGTTTAGAGGACAGATTTTTGATTGATATTTCCCCCCGAATGCGTGATGAACTAGCAAAGCTGTTTGAAGTATCGACAAAGACGATTACCAACAGAGTGTTGGAGCTGAAAAGGATAGGTATTCTGCGCCCAACGCTGCACCGGGGCACTTATGCGCTGGATCCGCGGTGCTTTTTCAGAGGCCCGTTAGGAGAGCGCTCTAAGGCGGTCAAAGAATTTGATGCGCTATGATTACCGTGAATGAACAGCCTAAAATCACTATGAACGTGATCACCAAAAAAGTGTTTTTTTTAACGAATTTTGACTGGATGTTTCCCTTGGCTACGGGAGTAAGACCACTTAGCCAAGGGAGTTGTTATCACTCGTATGCAGGTATATATGCTTTATTTCGTTGTGAACGATGAGAAAAATAGTTAGCTCCGGCTTAACTTACCAAGCCTAATTGGATTAGTCACAAATTCACCTGACACCCATCAGATAACTTAATGACAAAAGATCTTCAAAGCCGGTTTTATCGAATTGCCGCCGATGGAGACAGATTGAGACTGCATGCAGATATGTACAAAGTCGCTCTCACTTACTGTAAGGAATTGGTTGATCTTTTTATACTTGGTTTACTCTCGGATGGTCGAATCTGATTCCTTTTTCTCGGTCATGCATCCACACAACCACCCTCGCTCACGCTTATCGTCTTTGGACGATGAATCGCACTTTTCAACAGTAATCTTAGAAATATTAGACGTTTTATAAACTGTTATTCTGCGGCGGCATGATTTCCAAGCGAATCCGTGATGTTTACTGACGGCCGAGTGCCTGCTGCAACTGGACACACAGAATAGGCAAAGGTAAGTGATCGACTGGTACGCGACGACTAAAGCTGATAATGCGATGAAAATCGTTTTAGTGGCAATTTTATAGATATTTTCTGGCTCAAATTGCAACGCCAACAATATGAACAATATCAGCGTTATGCTTAGCCAAACCGTGCCGCCGATTAACTCAATATCAAAGCTGGTGGTCTTCCCCGACTTTTCCGTCTTCTCAAGCTCATTCGCGAGAATGCTCTTTAGATGGCGGACGCTCCACGGACTGTCAAAGTGAGCCAAAAAAATGTGGCTCGAGCTCTTACAGCTGCCGACCAGCCCGGCACAAACAAATATATTCCTAGTGATAAGTCCGCCTGATTTGGAGTCCGAGGCTATGCTGCCATATTCGCCTTGGCGAATGGTGGTTGGTTCTGACGGCAGCGCGGAATGCTGGTTGATGTCCTTGGTTTCATGAGTATTGACCGCTTTGTCTTGTTCCATGTCAGATACTTCCTGCTAACAGCTCTTGGTAGTGTGTGAAACGACTTGTTGTTATTTCATACGGTAGGACACTCCTGAAGTGATGGGAAGGGTGTTTAGGGTATAAAGCACGGATGTAGACAGCGGGGCCCATAGGCGCTAAACGATTATGTTGTGGCCTCGGCTTCATTAGTGTCAGGTCGAGTATGAGCTATTACAGCCCAACGCGGCAGCTCAGAGATTTTTATCGAGTCATGTTGGCCTGCCGGCGCGGCTCGATAATTTGCAGGTCAACTAACTCAAGATTGGTGCTGTTGATGCGCCATAGAATTCAACATTAACGAAACGTGTTGTATTTGCTTTGTTTGATGGTTCGCGTCCGATTTTTTATCTCCATAGATACTTACGTTCACGTTCCTTACGCCATTTCGATTGATTCCACCAACTATGGGAGTTCATCGAAAATCTGCTGCGAGAATCAGCTTGTTTGGACTGCGCGCAGCTATTCCGTTTTGTCACTTGTGTGTCACTGGCGATTGTGAAAAGACATAAAGTGACTAATGTCACATCTTTTGTAACTCAATGAAATACAGCGAATTACAACGAGGTACAGCGAAAGTGACAA
This sequence comes from Neiella holothuriorum, assembly GCF_019457915.1. Classification (GTDB taxonomy): domain Bacteria; phylum Pseudomonadota; class Gammaproteobacteria; order Enterobacterales; family Neiellaceae; genus Neiella; species Neiella holothuriorum. The sequence continues at coordinate 58,915 of NZ_JAHZSS010000016.1, read as the reverse complement.
AAGTGACAAATGCCTAAATAGTCTTGAGTTTGGAATGATTTTAAGGTGTTGAATTGATTGGGAAAATTGGTACGACCGAGTGGACTCGAACCACCGACCCCCACCATGTCAAGGTGGTGCTCTAACCAGCTGAGCTACGGTCGTACATTTTCGCTAGGCGGAAGCCCGTGTGCGAAGAGGGCGCTATAATAGCGGCGGTTATTTTCCCTTGCAATAGTTTTTGTCGAAACTTTTGTAATTGCGTGCTGGTCGCACATTCCTTAATCAATTTATCCCCAAACAGTCGGTCAACCTCGCGCTTTATGGCGCTCAAGTATTAAAAACCATACATATTTTTAGGTCTTATGCGTTTAATTAATGGCGTTTTTAGGTAGACTTACCGGCTACAAAATTTTGCCATTCGCATAGGCTCTAATTTTAGGGCCTACCAATCGTAGATAAGAGTAACGATATGCTGAACCTGGACGCACTGGTGGCCGAGGCGCTGGCTGCTATTGACGGTGCACAACAAGTGGCCGCACTTGATGACGTGCGCGTTAACTATTTAGGAAAGAAAGGTCGTTTGACCGAACAACTCAAATCGCTGGGTAAATTAAGCCCGGAAGAGCGGCCTGCCGCTGGTCAAGCGATTAACAAAGCCAAACAACAAGTTCAGCAAGCGATTACTGAGCGCATGAAAGCGTTGCAGCAAGCTGAGTTGAATGCCAAGTTGGCTTCTGAAACCATCGATGTGTCACTGCCGGGCCGCCGTATGCCCGAAGCGGGTTTACATCCGGTTTCGCGCACCATTAATCGCATCAAAACTTACTTCGGTGAGCTTGGCTTTGAAGTCAAGCAAGGGCCTGAAGTGGAAGATTCGTTCCACAACTTTGATGCCTTGAATATTCCGGCTCATCACCCCGCTCGTGCTGATCACGACACGTTTTATTTCAACCCTGAGCTGGTGTTGCGCACTCAAACCTCTGGCGTGCAGATCCGCACCATGGAAAATGAGCAGCCGCCGCTACGCATTATCTCGCCGGGCCGAGTTTATCGAAACGACTACGATCAAACGCACACGCCAATGTTTCATCAGGTCGAAGGCCTGATGGTTGACGAAAATGCGTCGTTCTCTGAGCTCAAAGGTATTCTTCACGACTTTTTGCAAAACTTCTTCGAGAAGGATTTAACCATCCGGTTCCGTCCATCGTATTTCCCGTTTACTGAACCATCAGCTGAAGTTGATGTGCTTGGTGAAAATGGTTGGTTGGAAGTTTTAGGCTGCGGCATGGTGCATCCAAATGTACTGCGTAGCGTTGGCGTTGACCCAGAAAAATACACCGGTTTTGCATTTGGTATGGGCGTTGAGCGCCTCACCATGTTGCGTTATGGCGTGAATGATTTGCGGGCGTTTTTTGAAAACGATCTGCGTTTTCTGAAGCAATTTAACTAAGCCGGTAAGAAAGAGAGAACACAGACGATGAAATTCAGTGAATCTTGGGTCCGCGAATGGGTTAACCCCGCTATTAGCTCTGATGAGCTAGCTGAACAAATTACCATGGCCGGCTTAGAAGTAGACGGCGTTGAACGTGTGGCTGGTGAGTTTTCCGGCGTTGTGGTGGGTGAGGTTGTTGAATGCGGCCAACATCCTGATGCCGATAAATTGCGCGTTACTAAAGTGAATATTGGCGCCGATGAGCTGCTCGATATTGTGTGTGGCGCAGCTAATTGCCGCCAAGGATTAAAAGTTGTGGTGGCTACTGTTGGTGCAGTGCTACCGGGCAATTTCAAAATCAAAAAAGCAAAATTGCGCGGTCAGCCATCAATGGGCATGTTGTGTGCGGAAGCCGAGCTCGGCATGGCCGACGAATCAGACGGTATTATGGAATTAGCCGCTGATGCACCAATTGGCGTGGATATCCGCGAATACCTCAAACTAGACGACAACACCATTGAAGTGGATTTAACACCAAACCGCAGTGATTGCTTAGGCATAGCTGGGTTAGCACGTGAAATTGGTGTGTTGAACAATTGTCCGGTAACAGAACCAAGCTGGCAAAATGCCGAGGAGACGTTAACCGACACGGTTTCAGTCACTCTCGATGCGCCGCAAGCGTGCCCGCGTTATTTGGCGCGAGTGATCCGTGGCGTTGATGCCACGGTCAAATCACCGCTTTGGTTGGTTGAAAAACTACGTCGTTGTGGTGTTCGCAGTGTTGATCCTGTGGTTGATGTCACTCAGTACGTATTGCTTGAGTTTGGTCACCCGATGCATGCATTCGATCTCGATACCATCGAAGGCGGTATTGTGGTTCGTATGGCCAAGCCAGAAGAAAAACTGACTCTGCTTGATGGCAACGAAGCAACCTTGCGCGACGACACTCTGGTCATTGCCGATCACAACAAAGCACTGGCTATGGCTGGTATTTTTGGTGGTCAAGACAGCGGTGTAACGGCTGAGTCGAAAGATATTTTGCTTGAAAGTGCATTCTTTGCGCCGCTGGCAATTGCCGGTAAAGCACGTAGCTATGGCTTGCATACGGATGCATCGCACCGCTACGAGCGCGGCGTTGACTTTGAACTGCAACGCAAAGCGATGGAGCGAGCGACTGCATTGTTGCTTGAGATTGTTGGTGGTGAGGCTGGGCCGGTTGTTGAGGCTGTCAGTGAGCAACATTTGCCGCAAGTAGCGCCAATTACCTTACGCAAAGTTAAACTTGAAGGTCGAATTGGTATTCGCTTTGAAGACACGCAAGTTGTCGAAATTCTTACCCGTTTGGGCTTGAGCGTTACCACCATTGATGGTGGCTGGACAGCCACTGTGCCGTCTTACCGCTTTGACTTAGCCATTGAAGAAGATTTGATTGAAGAAGTGGCGCGTGTCTACGGCTACAACAATATTCCAAATGTTGCGCCTGTTGCATCGCTGGTGATGAATCGTCATCCAGAAGCGGATGTCACAGAAGATCAGCTCAAGGACACGCTAGTCAGCCGAGGTTATCAAGAAGCCATTACCTACAGCTTTGTTGACCCTAAAGTTCAAAAGGTGTTGTTCCCTGACGCCGATGATTTAATTTTGCCTCACCCGATCTCTGCCGATATGTCGGCGATGCGCGTGAGCTTGTTGCCAGGCCTTCTGCAAACGCTGAAGCACAACCAAAACCGCCAACAAAACCGTGTTCGGCTATTTGAACTCGGTTTACGTTTCCTACCTGAATCCGAAACTCAAGTTGCGCAGCATAAAATGCTTGCTGGGGTGATTGTCGGTAGCCGCTTTGACGAGCACTGGAGCGAAGGCGCTGGTGCGGTTGACTTCTATGATGCGAAAGGTGACGTAGAGGCTTTATTAGCTAATTTGGGCGGCCTAGAACCCTTTAGTTTTGTTGCAGATAGCCATCCTGCGCTGCATCCGGGCCAATGTGCTGCGGTTTATCGCGGTGACAATTTAGTTGGTCATGTAGGGGCATTGCACCCAAGTTCAATTAAATCACTCGGAATTAAAGGAAAAATCTTTGCTTTTGAGCTATTAATTGAAGCGCTGGGTGAAAAACTGATTCCAAAAGCACAGCCAGTTAGTAAGTTCCCTGCTAACCGCAGAGACTTTGCGTTTGTGCTTGAACAAGCTGTTGCAAGTCAAGATGTGATCGACTTAGTGAAAAAAGTTGGCGGGAATCAAGTCGTTAACGTAAACTTGTTCGATGTGTACCAAGGGGAAGGGGTTGCCGAGGGTCAAAAGAGCCTTGCGATCTCAATTACCGTACAAGATTTGGAACGAACACTTGAAGACAAGGAAATCAGCGTCTTAACTGATAATGTCATCACAGCGGTAACATCTGAGTTCAACGCGACACTAAGGGAGTGAATATGGCGCTCACTAAAGCGGACATGGCCGAAATGCTTTTTATGAAGCAAGGCATCAATAAAAAGCTGGCCAAAGAAATGGTGGAGAACTTCTTTGAAGAGATCCGTCAAAGTCTGGAAGAGGGTGAGCAGGTTAAATTATCAGGCTTTGGTAATTTTGATCTGCGAGTAAAAAATGAACGTCCGGGGCGCAACCCAAAAACCGGTGAAGATATTCCTATCTCATCGCGCCGCGTTGTGACCTTCCGGCCGGGACAAAAGCTAAAAGCCAGAGTTGAGAATGCTAAGCCGATTGACTAATTAGCTTATCAACTCTTACATCAAGCAGCCGCTAGCTAGCATTTCGGCTGCTTTTTTTTGTGCTTTTTCCGGCCAATCATCGGGTACGACGAAGCATTTTATATATCCGTCATCTTGATTTGCTGACCGTGCCGTCTGTGCTGCTAGGAACATAGGTTGACGAGGAGGCGAATCAATTATGCTATTGCTATCGCAAGACGTGGGCGACAGCCAATTTAATTTGTGTTGATGTTGCCAGTCATGGCTTGCTGCAATGGTTTGCCAATCGGAGTAGCGATACCAACAACCGTTCTGCACTCCTTCGCTCAGTGTTGCTGGGGCCTGCTGAAACACCAATCCTTGAGCAAGTATTCGCTTTCTAGCAATTTCGTTGATGCCGAGTTGAGTCAATAGCGCTTTTGAAGCCGGCTGATCACCAAGTGCAATTTGTCGGTTTAGTAATTTTTGTCGTTTGCTAAGCCAGTCATCATTTAAATTCGGCCCCAACCAAATCGCCTGTTCGATATCGGGTAATACAACGGCCAAATAGAATTTACATGCTAATTCCCAATGTTCAATGGTCTGGCTAGATTGGTGCTCAAGTAGAAAATCAAAGGCGCCGATTGTTTGGCCATGAGCTGAAACTTGGGTGTTATGACTAATTAGCCGGTAATCCGGGTGTACGTCGATGAGTGCTAACCAGAGCTGTTCAACGTAAAGGCCCAAACGAGAAGAAAGGGGGCGCTCAACTCGAGCTGCAATTTCGTGCCAGTCGATTTTGGTACTCGCAATCTGCTGCCCAAATGTTGTTAGCCAAGTGCTGTCCACTTGGTGGGGGAGCGTTTGATCTAGGATGGGAATGCGAGTCGTTAGCGCCTTAAGATCTCGAATAATTTCGTTATTTTCTTTCATATTTCAATATTTACGTGAGCCATGTCGACACCTAACTTAGTAGGCAGATCAAAAAGTAGGTAATAAAATATCATTTGTGATTGCCATCACAGTTTATCTGGTCTAACCTGTTTGTGTTTCAAACAGGAGGCAATGCTATGTTCAAGTTCTATTCACCTATCGTGGTTTTTTTACGTCGTGTTGTTCTATTAATTGCAGGCATCGTTGTTATGCCTGTTGCTGTTATTTGCAACAAATCTGCTCAAGTTGGTAGCTTCTTTCACCGAGCTTGGGTCAAAAGTGGCGACAAGCCAGTTTGGTTGCAATGCCAAGAAAAAGCGTCAGGCTTTATCCAATTCTGATAGCTGGCAATACAGCTAAAGAACAAACGAACTGATCTATTTACAATCGGTTGGCGTATGCTGAGTTAATGCAATTTAACCGGCGAGCCACGGATGAAAATAGTTCAAACTCAATTTAAGCCAAACACGATTCAGTTGGGCATTAGCGCATGCGTTGTTGGTCAAGGCGTGCGTTTCGACGGCGGTCACAAGCGACTTGGTTTCGCCGATCGAGAGTTGAGAGAGTACGTGTCTTACGTGCCCGTGTGCCCTGAAGTTGCTATTGGCCTGAGCGTTCCCCGCCCAACCATTCGTCAAGTCGAAGCTGATAACCAAATTCGTGTCGTCGGCTCCACCGACAAATCAATCGATGTCACCGACGATCTTCACCAATACAGTGAACAGCAAGCGAAACAGCTAAGTGGCCTGAGTGGCTTTATTGTGTGTGCCAAATCGCCTAGCTGCGGAATGGAACGCATCAAAGTATATCACCCTGAGGGTCATACCTTGCGCCATGATTCAGTTGGCGTATTCACCAAAGCTCTGATGGAAAAGCACCCGCTGTTGCCGGTCGAAGAAAATGGTCGCCTGTGTGATCCCGTGCTTCGCGAAAACTTTGTGACCCGTGTTTTTGCCTATCATGCCTGGCAGCAGCTCGTCGCGTCCGGCCTCACATCTGACAAACTTATTAAATTTCATTCGCGCTACAAGTTTCTGGTCATGGCCAACCATCAAACGTCGTACCGTACGTTAGGTCAGCTAATCTCTGATTTGAGTAGTAATAGCCTTGATGATGTGGCCGATGAATACATTACTGGCTTGATGTATGCGCTGAAACAGCGAGCTGGGCGCAAAGGCCATACCAATGCCTTGATGCACTTACAGGGCTACTTTAAACGCTCAATTGGTACTAATGAGCGACAAGCTTTGGCGGATGTGATTGATAAATACCGCCAGGGCATATTGCCGCTGATGGCGCCGATGACTTTAATCCAACATTTACTGGTGAAGTTCCCAAACGAATACCTGAGCCAACAGGTATACATTAAACCGCATCCGGAAAAGCTGGCATTACGGCAACAGTTGTAACGGGGCGAACGAATGACAACTAAAACATTTAAACGAGCATTGGTGTGGTTTCGGCGAGACTTGCGGGTACTCGATAACCCAGCACTAAGCCAAGCGTGCGAGCTTTCTAAGTCGGTAGTGGCTGTATTCGTTGTATCGCCAGTGCAATGGCAGAAACACCACAAGAGCGCTATTCAAATTGATTTCACTCGGCGCCGCTTGCTGGCATTGAAATCAGAATTGAGTGAGTTGAATATTGATTTGAAGGTGTTGATTGCTGACGACTTTAATCAACAACTAGACTGTGTGCTTGATTGCGTTGAGAGTTGGCAAATTGATGCCGTGTTTAGTAATCGAGAGTATGAAGTCGATGAAGTAAATCGCGATCAGCAATTTTTGAAATTGTTACGCCAAACTCCGGCCAAGCCAGCCTGTTACTCCTATGAAGAGCGCTGCATCATTCCGCCGGGGCAGATCGTAAATGGCAGTCATGCGCCTTACAAAGTGTTTACGCCGTTCAGCAAAAATTGGCTTAAGCAGCTTGCCACGATGGGTTGGCACTGTTTGGCCAAACCCAACAAATTAGCCATTCATTCCAATACCTTTGCTAGTGCTGCTGAGCTGGCTGAACACTGGCATTGCTCATTAGCTGCAGAAGACTGGCCAGCCGCAGAGGGGCTTAGTAAAGACTATGCGGTAGCAACGCCGGATATTCTTGCTCAACTTAGAACCTTTGCCCGCGAACAGTCGCAAGATTATCAGCAACAACGCGACTTTCCGGCACTTGATAATACGTCGAAGCTTTCGCCGCATTTGGCAATTGGTAGCTTGTCAGCAAAGCAATGTTTAGCTCGGTTATGCCATGAACACGGCGCGCCATGGGAGTTGGCCGAGGGACCGAAAACTTGGTTGAATGAGTTGATTTGGCGCGAATTTTATTGCCACGTGATGGTCGCTTGGCCTCACGTGTGTATGAATCAAGCATTTAATCCAAGGTATCAGCAGATCCAATGGCCAAACGACAGCCTGTTGTTTGATAAATGGTGCCAAGGAAAAACTGGGTTTCCGCTGGTGGACGCGGCGATGCGCCAGCTCAATCAAACTGGCTGGATGCATAACCGTTTACGGATGATTGTGGCTTCATTTTTGTCAAAAGATTTAATGATCGACTGGCGTTGGGGCGAGCAGTATTTTATGTCGCGCCTTATCGACGGTGATTTGTCGGCCAATAATGGTGGCTGGCAATGGGCGGCCTCGACAGGCACAGACGCCGCGCCTTACTTCCGAATTTTTAACCCAGAAACACAATCAAAACGATTTGATGGATCAGGCCTGTTTATACGCCGCTTCATTCCCGAGTTGGCCGATTGCCCAACGGCGCTATTGCATAAAGCCGGTGCTGGCGGTCATTACATTGCCCCGATTGTGGATCATGGTGAACGTCGCCAGATGAGCTTAGCGCTCTACAAAGATCACCATGAGCAATTGGCTCAAGCGGGTTAGCGGTTAGCGGTTAGCGGTTAGCGGTTAGGGAATATCAATTTGGCGCACGGCTCTGGCAAAATTATAAATACGCTCGGCATCAGCCCCCATTGGTCCGTTGGCTTGTTTGGTATCGTATCGCACGGCGCCAGCGCCATGGGTGTCTTTACCGTCTGGGCCTACAGCGTAGCCAAATGCGACATACCAAGCCCAATAGGGTTTACGCTTTTCCTCAGGGCCAAATTTGGAAAAGTATGCCGAGGTACTCGACCAGAAATAGGCGTCATTATCCGTGGTATTAAAGACACTCGAATCGATGGCAGGGTAAACGCCAGAGTAATCAACAATACTCTGTAATTCTTTAATGTTGGGGAGCTTCCAGTCGGTGTAACCGGCAACCATGAGATCTTCGGCATAATCCAGTGCTTGTTGCCAATCGAGCGCTTGTCCAGAATCTTGTTTCATCCACATCAACCCAGTTGCTAAATCTGTCACGGTGCCGTCGTGGTTATCAACAAATTGATTGACGCCATATTCATCACCTTGCACGCAACGAACTAACTTATAGGCTGGGTTCCCTCGAGGTTTGCGGCGTTGATGTGCACTATTACCTTTATCGCTACTGTCGCCCGTCGTCTCGCCATCTGCGCCTTTTAATGCAACCTCGCCTGAAGCGCGTTCACGTTTGGGTGGCGGTGGCATTCGTTGATTATCGCCGTCACCGGTTGGGTATCCTTTGACATGACCGGTACCAAAATTCACACCAAAGGCTGTTTCTGCTCCACCATGAGTGGTGCCAATGTGATAAAAGTTACTCGACCAAAACTGTAAGTGCTTACCTATTTCTTGATCACCAAGGCTAAATACGTCGGTATTGAGGTAGGGCCAGCCCTCGGAAAAATCTTCGATGGACACTAACTCTTTTACCGTTGGCAAGCGCCAGTCTGACTTATCGGCCAGCGTCAGGCCCTGACAATAATCGCCCGCTTGTTGCCACGACATGCGCTGTTCGGCTGGCACGCGTTGCCACGTCAAATTGGTGTTGGTATCAACAACGGTTTGTTGTTGGTTGCTAATCGCGAATGAAAAGGGCGCGCCTTGATAGTGCGCATCTTGGCCCCATAGCGTTAAACCCTGTTGGGTGGTGAGTAAAACGCCTTGAGGCGTATAGGCTTGGTGTTGCCCAGTATCAACTAACACTGATGTCGCGTGCATCGATGTATCGTCAGAATGCGCATGGCAGCCGCTAAGCACGACAATCAAAACAGACAACACGAGTGGTTTCATAGAAACAGTCCTAGCTCATCATTATTTCATTATTGTTAATATGGGTATTATGCCGTTGAAAATGTGCAGAAGTTGCAAGCAGCCGAGATGCAATTGTGGAGAAAATGAGAAATTTATGATTGCCAGCGACTAATTATTGATTAAAGTGCTAATACAAGAGAGGAGATGAACAATGTTTGCACAAATAGCATTTGCTGCACTGGGCTGCGCCATGCTGTATATCGGTGTGATTGAACAGGACTGGTTCAATTTGTTGCTTGGCGTACTGTTGTTATTGTCTGCTCTGTCTCGTTTTTATGCTGTCAGAACCGGCAATACGGTTGGTGATTGGTGCCTCAATTGGATGAAAAGCCGAACCGGTAACAAGTCCTGACGCTCGGCTTTTCTGGTTCATGATATATGCCGTACTTATAACACCGAGTTAGACGCCATCACGGCTTTGTAATAGTGGCCGGACTCTTTCACGATGCGTTTCTGTGTATCGTACTCAACACGAATAATGCCAAAGCGTTTGGTGTAACCAAATGCCCATTCAAAATTGTCGAATAGTGACCAGACATAATAGCCTTTGAGCGGCACACCTTCGGCAATGGCTTGGTGACAAGCTCGCAGGTGCGTGCGTAAAAACTCAATCCGATCCATATCTTGTACTGTGCCGTCACGCTCAACCTTGTCGGCCGCAGCCATACCATTTTCAGTAATGTAAATCGGCAGATCACCAAAGTAATCTTGGGTAAACTTCAGTAACCAATACATGGCATCTGGTGTGATCGGCCAGCCCATGTCTGTGCGTGGATAAGCATCAGGCATGTCGATAACTTCAAACCCTTGCTCGTTGTCGCTCGGGCGCACTGGTGGGTGGTTGTAGAAGTTGTAGCCGATGTAGTCCAGCGGCTGACTGATGATCGCCATGTCTTCATCAGTATATTGTGGTAAATCACCAAAATGGCGTTGATACGCTTGCTCGTCATATTTCCCGGTTAACAGCGGAAACAAGATCTGCGCATTGCGATCTTTAAAGGCTTTGCGCGCAGCGGCGATATGAGCTTCGTCACGGTGCAGTGGCCACGGCGCATAAAGATTATCAACAATACCTACTGTTGCGTCTGGAATGTTTTGTCGAATCACTTGGGTTGCCAAGCCATGACCGAGCAGTGCGTGGTGCACGGTTTGGTTGGTAATCGCGTCGGGCTCAAGGCCGCCTGGAGCGTGTTGATCGAGTTTATGGGCCATGGTGGTGAAGCACATGATTTCATTAATCGTGCTCCATTTCTTGACGCGATCGCCTAATGCTTTGGTTACAACGTCGGTGTATTCAGCAAACAGCTCCGCAACACGGCGCGACTTCCAGCCGCCATAATTATCTTGTAAAGCCTGTGGCAGATCCCAGTGGAATAGGGTGATCAGAGGTTCAATACCCGCGGCAATTAAGTCATCAACGAGTTGGCTGTAAAAATCCAAGCCTGCTTGATTAACGGCACCTTCACCGGTTGGCAGAATGCGCGGCCATGCAATTGAAAAGCGATAGTGCTTAAGGCCCAATTGCTTCATCAATTCGATGTCTTGTTTGGTTCTGTGGTAGTGATCGCACGCCACATCACCAGTGTCGCCATCTAAGGTACGACCGGGTAACCGGCTGAAGGTATCCCAAGTCGACATGCCGCGACCATCTTCGTTATAAGCGCCCTCAATCTGGTAAGCCGCGGTGGCAGCTCCCCATTCAAAGTCGGCTGGAAATTGATAGCTTGACGCCATGATTAAACCTCTGAGTGTTAATTATCTGGCGCCATTTAACCATAAATGCGAAAAAATGAAAGCGTTTTCATTTTGTTTTTCACGCCGAATTACAATTTTTAATATGGCTCACGGAAACGCCATGTGGACGGGCCCTTTAAAAGATATACCTGTGCCACGGTTTTGAGCGTGGTGACTAAAATCGATAACGAATTGATCCGAGTTAGAAATTTCTACGTTTTTAAGGGCATTAGGCGAGATGCTGTTAGACTCAAAAGGTCAGTTTTTCGCGTTTTTTCACGTGCTTTCACGTGGTGTCAGCAACTTTGGTTTGCATTAAAGGCGGCATCAATGAAATGGATTGAACAATTCAAGGCTATGTACCAAAACCTCAATGCCAGTAACTTGGCGTCGTTGGATCAGTTTTATGCGCCTCAGGCGGTATTTATTGACCCTTTTCATCAGGTTGATGGCTTGGCAGCCATCCGAAGCTATTTTAGTAATCTCTATGCCAACGTCGACAGCATTGGCTTTGACTATAACTGGCAGTTGGTTGAAGCCAATCAAGCGGTTATAGGCTGGACGATGCGCTACCGTCACCCGCGTGTGAATCGCGGCCGCACAGTGCAACTAGAAGGCGTCAGTCGTATTGAAATTGCCGAACAATTGATTGTGCGCCATCAGGATTATTTCGATGGCGGCGCCATGCTGTATGAACACCTACCATTACTCGGATCAGCCGTCCGCTATCTCAAGCACCGTATGGTGGACTCGGAGGTATCCTAGTGCCCCTTAATAAACCTCAATCGCGCCAACTGACAGTGCTTATCACTGGGGCAACCTCTGGTGTCGGCTATCAGTTAACGCTGGACTACTTAGCCTCAGGCGCCAACGTGATTGCCATTGGCCGTAACGTTGCCCAATTGGTGGACTTGCAGCAGCTAGGTGCCGACACCATCTGTTGTGATTTGACCGATGAGCGCGCGGTCGCAACCAGTTGTTTAGAGTTGGCGCGTCGTTATGCCGCCATTGATGTCTTAATTCTCAATGCGGGCGTTTGCCACTATGTCGATGATGGTCAGCTCAAAACGAGTGTTTTGCAGCAGACGCTAGATATTAATGTGGTGGCGCCGGTTCGGTTGTTGGAGAACCTATCCGACTTATTAAGCAGCTCACCGGACGCGAAAGTTGCCTTCATTGGCAGTGCGTCGGTGTATCTACCATTTGCCCGTGCCGAGTTTTATGGCGCCTCGAAAGCAGCACTACAATACCTAGCGCACGTGCTTCACAACACCTTGGCCCCGCGCGAGATTAAAGTCACCAACGTCATGCTTGGCTTTATTGATACCCCTCTGACCCAGAAAAATGATTTTGATATGCCAATGCTGGCGTCAACGCAAGCGGCCAGTGCAGCAATTCGAGCCGGTGTTGAAAAAGGAAAAGCAGAAGTGCATTTTCCTCGTTTGTTTTGTGGCGTGCTCCGACTTATCCATAAGCTGCCGGTCTCAGCCCGATTATGGCTAGCTAGCAAGCTGAATCAGCCAAGTCGCCGATCGAATGGTCATCAAACGCCCCAACACAAGGATTTATCGAATCTATGAAAATCGCGGTTATCGGAAGTGGAATTTCAGGGCTCGTTGCAAGTTATTTGTTGCGCAAACATCATCAGATCACGCTGTTTGAAAAAAATGATTACTTAGGCGGCCATACCGCGACGAAAGAACTTGATGGCGAACATGCTGGCCGCGCCATTGATACGGGCTTCATTGTATTTAATGACCGGACATACCCAAACTTCCAAGCATTTTTAGCGGCGCTAAAGGTACCGTTTCAAGAAACGGACATGAGCTATAGCGTGAGTAATCAAGCGGCCAACCTAGAGTACAATGGCCACTCTTTGTCGAGCTTGTTTGCGCAGCGCCGCAATTGGTTAAATCCAAAGTTTTATCGATTACTGTACGACATTAATCGCTTTAACAAACTGGCCAAGCAGAGCTTTGATGAAGGCGAATTAGATGAATCCATGAGCCTGGCTGATTATTTAGATCAACATGGTTTCAACGAGTACTTCCGTGTCAATTATCTAATGTCGATGGGCGCCGCGATTTGGTCGTCGTCGATTAAAGAGATGAATGAATTTCCGGCGTTGTTTTTTGTTCGCTTTTTCATTAACCATGGCTTGCTCGATGTCGTTAATCGGCCGCAATGGTATGTCATAACGGGCGGCTCTCATCAATATGTCAAAGCATGGCGAAACTGTGTGGAAGGAGAAGTTGCATTTGCTTCAGGCGCCGTTGCTGTGTCTCGTCATTACGACGGCAACGAATTAGCCCATGTAAGTGTTGAACACGCCAATGGCAAAGACGATTTTGATGCCGTTATTTTTGCTTGCCATAGCGATGAAGCGTTGCGCTTATTGGGCCAGCACGCGTCAGAGCAAGAACGACAGGTGTTAGATGATATTCCGTTTCAGGCCAATGACGTGATTTTACATACCGACATTTCACGGCTACCTAAACGCCAAGCGGCCTGGGCTGCATGGAATTACATGCTTGATGACAGTGACGATCCGCAAGCAACGCTAACCTACAACATGAATATTTTGCAGGGGTTAAGCGGTGATACGACCTACTGCGTGAGCCTGAATCAGGCCGATCAAATCGATCCGCAGCATGTGATTGGTCGTTACGAATATCATCACCCCGTATTCAACCGAACGAGCTTTAAAGCGCAACAACAACGGCAACTGATTAATGGCCAAGACGGCTGCTTCTTTTGCGGTGCCTATTGGTACAACGGCTTTCACGAAGATGGTGTTCGTTCGGCACAAGATGTATCGAAACTGCTTGGAGGCGATGTGCTAGTCGCTGGAGCCGGCCGATGAATTCAAGCCTCTACCAAGGCGTTGTTCGCCATCGTCGAACCCGACCCAAGCAGAATAGTTTTTGCTACCCAATGTTTATGCTCGCAATTGATCTGGATGAGCTGTCGGAGCTTCACCAATCGATGCGCTGGTTCTCTGTTGATAGCTTTAATTGGGCGCAATTAAAGCAAGCCGATTACTTTCCAGCGAAAGGCAATATGGGCATTAAACAAGCGGCTGTTGAAACGTTAAAGGAGCTAACGGGCTATGAGTGCGATGGCCGTATCGTGATGGTGGGGCAGCTTCGTTATTTGGGGATCTATTTCAGCCCCATCAATTGTTTTTATTGCTACGACGCGAGCGGAACATTGCGCTATTTGCTTGCCGAAGTCAGTAATACCCCTTGGTTACAAAAACACTATTACGCAGTGAATTGCCGTAATGAAGAATACCAGCAACGCAAGTCCTTCCATGTGTCGCCGTTTATGGATTTGGCGATGACGTATCACTGGCGTATTAAAGAGCCTGCGAGCAAATTAAATCTCCATATCGAAAATCATGATGAGCAGGGCAAATTGTTTGATGCCACGCTGGCGATGATCCAACAACCGCTCAACTCTCGTAACTTAACTCGAGCCTTGATAAAAACGCCCATTATGACGGTCAGCGTCGTGGTGAAAATATACTGGCAGGCGCTCAAGTTATGGTTAAAAGGGGTGCCTTACGTGCCTCATAAAATGGACAACAGGAGTTAAGGCATGGCAAACGATTCCACTCTAGCTGATGCGACCAAGTCACTGAATAGCGATGGGTCGGTGATCCAAAATCAACATGATGAGATAGCACCTTCGCTACTAACTCGGTTGTTATTGAAGCCTCTTCAACAGCTACGCCATGGACGTTTGTTACTGCGCGACTGTCACGGCTGGCAATGTGAATTCGGCGATCCGTCATCGGCGCTGAGTGCAGAAATTCATGTGCGTGACGAACGTTTCTACAAAGCGGTGATGCGCGGTGGCAGTATTGGAGGTGCGGAAGCTTACATGGATGGCTGGTGGGATAGTCCTGATCTTACAGCGGTAGTGCGCGTGTTAGCGGCTAATATGGCAGCGCTCGATGCCATTGAATCACAGGCAAGCCCGCTCAAGCGACTGTTCCTAAAACTGCTCCATAAGTTCAACAGTAATAGCGTGACGGGATCGCAGCGAAATATTGCCCACCACTACGATTTGAGTAACGCCTTTTACCAATTGTTTTTAGACGACACCATGATGTATTCAAGTGGTGTTTACCCTCATCAAGGCGCATCGCTGCAACAAGCGAGTGAGCACAAACTCAAGTTGTTGTGCGACGACTTGCAGCTAACGGCTGATGATCATCTGTTGGAAATTGGCACCGGCTGGGGTGGGTTGGCGTTGTTTGCGGCGCAACATTACGGTTGCCAAGTCACCACCACAACCATTAGTGATGCCCAGTATCAGTTTGCTAAACAACGTGTTGAGCAATCAGACGTCAGCGATCAAATTACAGTGCTGAAACAAGACTACCGTCAATTAGAAGGGCAATACTCCAAAATCATCTCGATTGAAATGATTGAAGCTGTTGGTTATGAGCATCTATCGACGTTTTTCAAACGATGCACTTCGTTGTTAGCAGACAGTGGCAAAATGGTCTTGCAGGCAATTACCATAGCTGACCAACGCGAGCCCAGTTACCGCAAGAATGTTGACTTCATTCAACGCTATATTTTCCCCGGTGGTTATCTACCATCGGTCGCCGTATTGTCTGATCAGGCGGCTAAATATAGCGACATGGTGATTCGACAAGTACGTGATATCGGCATAGATTACGCCCAGACATTAGCCGATTGGCGAGAGAACTTTGAAGCCAAGCTCGACCAAGTTGAGCAACTCGGATTTGACGAGCGCTTTATACGGATGTGGCGCTTTTACTTATGCTACTGTGAAGGCGGTTTTCGTGAGCGTTCCATTAGTACCGTCCAGCTAACCTTAGACAAACCTCTGAGATAATGTAATGTGTGGGCTCTGTTCGAGCCCTTTCCTCGCTGAATAGGGCCGATCTAATGTTTACGCCGTCATAATGGAGCCGCACTTGTCGCAACAGTCTGGATCGCCCGCACCCAAACAGTCTGTCTGGTGGTTGTTACTTAACGTCGCTTCATTTCAGCTGTGTTGGTTTAGCTTATTACTGATTGGTGATCAGGCCGTCCCTTGGGTGATTGCTTGGTTGATTGGTCATTGGTCATTATCTTCGTCGGCTCGCTCTGATCGTTATTTAATGGGTGTTTTCGCTGCCCTCGGGCTTGTTGCTGAAAGCTTCCATTTACACAGTGGCGTATTAATCTTACCGAATCACGCAGGGCCCGTTCCGCCGCTTTGGCTTATTGCATTTTGGCCGTTGTTTGCCACGTTGCTTAACCACAGTTTGCGTTGGCTGGTGGCAAAACCGCTGTTGGGTTCTGCTTTGGCGGGGGCTGGCGGTTGGGCAAGTTATTATGCGGGCGCTCAAATTGCAGGAGGCGAGCTCACATCATCCACGTCATTTATTATCGCCATTGAATGGGCCATTCTGTTTTACTTAAGTGCCACATGGTTGGTGCCTAAATCATTTCAATTCACTCGTTAACAACGCTTTGCTAGCCACATAAATTGACCGACAAACTGATCGCCTTGGCGTTGTTCTGCTTATAAACAGAACAACACAGGAGATTGGTTATGACTGCAATACCGAGCGGAACAAGTGCACAGTTCATTGAAAAAAGGCCGTTAATCAACGCGCGGTGGCGCGGTGTGTTCATCGCAAGTTGCCTTTGGTTAAGCAGCTTTAACGCATTGAGCGATGAACCTACGGCATCGCCAATCCCCTCTGAAACAAAACACACCAAGCACCTTGTCTTGGCTGAATCGCATTTAGTGGGGCAGGCTGCCTTCAGTTGGTTGTGGTGGACCGTCTATGAAGCTCGGTTATATCACCCGTCAGGACAGTTTCAATTTGAACAACTACCCGGTACTGCGCTGGCTTTGACTTACCAATTGGATATTGAGCGCGATGACTTAATTGAAAGAACAGCAGAGCAATGGCAAGGCATGGGGCTAGGAGAGGATCCGCAGCAAGGTTTATGGCTCAAACAGCTGGCGGCTATTTGGCCAGAGAAAATTCATGAAGGTGACAGTTTGACCGTTACCGTTGGGCAAAATAATAGTGCCAAATTTTGGCTTAAAGAGGCGCATTCAACAGCCGGTTATCACTACTTAGGGGAAGTCCCATCTGGCGAATTCAGCAACCAATTTCTGTCGATTTGGTTACAAGAGCGAGATGAGCACCAAGCCTTCCGATTAGCCCTACTGGGAAAGCACCGTAACAGCGCGTTTAGCCAATCTAAACATCACGCTAAGCTCGGTCATACTATTGTGGAGACGAACGCCAATGGAGCACTGTAAGCGAGCTGTTAAGCTGATGCATGATTACACCAGCATCTTTATAAATTCGATTAGAACGATTGTTTCAGTCATTGCTTTAAGTTTTTTGATTGCAGGCTGTTCGCAGTCATTATCTGACTATAAACAAACGACACCAGCTTTCGACTTGAAACAATATTTTGATGGCGACATTAAGGCGTGGGGGCTTGTTACCGATCGCAACGGTTTGGTCAAACGTCGTTTTACCGCAACCATCAATGCGAGCTGGCAAGGCGATCAGGGCGTCTTAGATGAATCTTTTGAATTTGATGACGGTGAACGCCAGCATCGGCTGTGGCGGTTGACAAAGATTGGTGATCAGTACACCGGTAGTGCAGGCGATGTGGTTGGCGAAGCCGCTGGTAGCGTGGTTGGATTTGCCATGAATTGGCAATATCAGTTAATGATTGAGGTTGATGGTGAGCCGTGGACTGTTGGGGTAAACGACTGGCTCTATCAGCTAGATGATGACGTGGTCATCAATATCGGAAAATTAACGAAGTTTGGGATTGAAGTAGGGCAGATCACCCTATTTATGCAAAAACAATCATAGGGGCCTAACAAGGCCCCAATTTCTAGTGCAACAAGTACAGCAATAAAAGCCGCGTTACGTTAGCAACCGTCGGTTTCAATCAGAATAATTGGTCCGGCTGCATCAACCCACGAACTGCCATCGAATTCAGAGGCGGTGGTATAGGTAACAAAACAGTTCTCATCGGTGGTGGTGTAACCCATCGGCATGTAATGGAACATGTTCGATTCAACCACGCCATACCATTCTGCATTCGTATCGCTCTGACACGAGGCTTCAATTTTAAGGTCCACCCAGTAGTCCATATCGCTGATAAAGCGCGTGCAGTTGTTGGCCACTCGCGGATAGCCAGAGCGAACCAAAATGTCATCAACGCCATCACCGTCAATATCCAGCTCATCTGAGCCCGTTTCAACACCATTGATCACCGATTTTGAGTACACCAAGTCTGCACCAGACTGCAACGCGCCCTTTAGACCTTGCAGCGTAGAAGCTCGAGCGTCAGAAGATATATCAATAAAGCGGGGGCTTGCAGTGACCGCAAGGATGCCGAGTATCACGATCACTACGACTAATTCAATTAGGGTAAATCCACGTTGCTTATTCACTGCTTCATAATCCTTGTTAACTAACCCTTCTCTTTGGCGTCTATATAAAGGAATTGGTTATCCATCGTTTGTTAATACAAACCTACTATGAATTGAGCGAAGCGGCTAGCCCCTTTGCGCATGCATGATGATGGTCACGTGATGATTCAAATTATCGTAGGCAGGCGCTCACAATGACGCCTTGGTAAGGCTGTCATATGGGGGTGCTGATGTACGAATCGTCAAACGGTCAGTAACGGTATGACCAACAAATTGGTTTAATTGTATGACCGAATGTACAGATTAAAATTGCTATGACCAATTATTAAACATTACTGATTTAAGTGGCATTTCTCTTGTTGATCTGCCAGTGCCACAATTATCGACCAATCGGGCTGTCGACTGCATAAGGCTTGGTCTGCCTTCACCTTAATTGTGCAAATGTTACGCATAACGGTCTTGGTGCACGATTGGTAATAAGTGGCGCAATAGGTTTAAAAAAAATTGGTGAGCTTTAGTCTGTAGATGTTGGTCACAAACTGGATATAAACAGCATTGTGTTTTGGAGAATCGCGAATTATGTGATCTTTAGCCAGAATGGATACTTTTTTCAGCATATCAGGAACTAATTCGGATCACCTGTTGTCGGTCTTTGTTTTATTGAAATTCGTTAAAAAACAATAGGTAATATTGTTATGAATTTTTCTTTGCGATGCTGGTCAAATATTTTTTTAACTTAAATTAAAACAACGTGTAAATGCGATTATTGGGATGACCGAATTTACGTTTCTTGCTTACCAATCCCCGCCTTGTTAGCAAAATGTTGCTGTTCGGTTTATTTGTTGATGAAATATTTTTGTAAAAACAACCCCTCTGAATCCTTGCTGTTTAATCGTTGGGTGATGGTCTGCAGGGCGCAGTTTGTGGATACTTTGTGCAAACTTTGTGTAACGGGCACATGAATGTGCAGCAAATGTGTATTACCAAATTATTTGTGCCTGGGCCGGTTTTTTGGGCGCCCAATATTGCAGGTATTGGTAATACCATATTGTTTCAGTCGTTCTGAAGTGGCTGATGTTATTGATAAGACCTGTTGGTTGAACATTTGTGAGGCCTATGGAAGCATGCCTACGCATCTGTTAACGATTGGTTAGCAGTTCGCAACACACTTATTAATTGAAAGTGGCTTAAACAGATTTAGCAGTACAAATAAAGCCACTCAGCAAGGGGAAAAGGAATGCAATTTAAACTTTCTAAAATTGCAGCATCAGTGCTTTCAGCATCTACACTAACTCTCGTTTCTGCTGCCTATGCAGCTGACGCTCAGCCTGAGCAACCAAATGAAGATGTTGAAATCATTCAAGTTAAAGGTATCGCTGGTAGTTTGGCCGAGTCTGCTCGCCAAAAACGTTTCTCTGATCAAATCGTTGATGCCATTGTCGCTGAAGACATTGGTAAGCTTCCAGATAACAACATCGCTGAAGCATTGCAACGTATTACCGGTGTTTCTATTAAGTCTGACTTCGGTGTCGGTGAAGAAGTAACGATTCGTGGTATTGATGAAAACCGCGTTGAATTGAATGGCCGTTCTACTTCTGGTACTGGCCGTGGTGGTATTTCGCTAAGCGACTTCCCATCAAGCTTCCTTAAAACTGTTTCTGTTGTTAAGTCGCCAACGGCTGACATGATTGAAGGTGCCTTGGGTGGTACCGTCAGCATGGAAACCATTCGTCCGCTAGAGCTTCAAGAGACACTGATTGCAGTTACTCTTGATGCTGAGTATGCAGACAAAACAGAAAACTGGGCGCCTAAAGTTACTGCTGCACTAGGTTCTAATTGGGATCTAGGTGATAACGGTACCTTCGGTGCTAGCTTCGTATTCTCTTATCTTGATCGTGAAATTCGTCAAGATGAATTCCAAACCAAAATGAATTCATACACCGAAATCGACGGTTTTGATGAAGTTGGTAACGGTCCAAACGATACCTTCACTGTTCGCAGTGAAAACACTGTTCGTATGAAAGAAGAGACTCGTGAGCGTACAGCATACGGCTTGTCTTTGCAGTGGGCTCCAGAGTCAAACGAAGGTAATGTTTACTTAGACTTAAGCTTCTCTGAGCTTTCAGGTGATCAACAGGCGCATGACGTACTTGGTGCGATTACCAGCCCTGTAGCGAATGCCAATACATACCAAAGCAGCTCTGGTCAGCTAATGGAATACACGCTGACAAACAACATCGTTCTTAATAAAACTGAGAGTGATTTTGCTGAAAACGACAGCTATTCACATGCCTTAGGCGCCGAATGGCAGTTAACCGATCAGTTGCGTGTTTCTGGTGAAGTTGCAATTACTGGTTCTGACGAAGATGCGATTGATTCACAGTTGAACTTGCGTCCTGTAGACCGTGAAGATTACGAGGCAGCTTACGCGTTAGACCCAAGCGTTAGCCCTGGTAGCTACTTTAACCGTTTTTCAGCAGACGTTAGCTATAAGAGTGACAAGCTTCCAGGTATCGTTTTCTCAGATCCTGATGCTTTGACGAGTGTAAGCGATCAAGCCATTCGTGAAATGTTCTACGACAAGACTAAAACCGAGAACGACGAAACAGCTGTTCGTTTCGATTTGGAATACTCTGAGCCAATGGGTTTGGATTGGGTCTCTACAGTTAAAACTGGTGTTCGTGTAACGACTCGTGAATACGAGTACAACACTGCAGAGCTGCAAAACGACAACGGTAGCACCTTCAAAGATGCTTATAAGAAAGCGAAGTATGTTGGTGGTGACCAAGACGGTGAATACGTAACTCCAATGTGGATCGACGATCCAGTTTGGGCCGATGCAATTCACCATGTGACCTACAAAAACCAGTTCGATCAAATTGATGGTTATGGCGCAAATGCGTTAACTGGTCCTTTCGCTGCGTATAAAGCGAGCTTGTTAAGCAATGATGCAGAAGGCACTTTCGCCAGAATGCAACAGTGGTTAGCTGGTACTGATTATGCGACGACTGGTTCTCTAGCTGACAACATGACAGACCTAGAAGATGAGTGGAAAGAAATTGAAGAAGATACCCGTGCGGTATACTTGCAGTTCCACTTAGACTTCGATGAAATCACTGCAGTTGTTGGTGCTCGTTACATCGAAACTGATTTAGATTCTACTATTATCCACAGCTACTCTGATGAAGAACTTCAAACCATCTTGGAGCAGGATAAGGACCTTTCAGTTAAAGGTAACAAGTTAACAGGTACAAATGAGTACTCTGATTTCTTGCCTAGCTTGAACGTTAACTGGAATGTGACTGACGAAACCATCGTACGTTTTGCTGCTGCTAAAGTTATGCGTCGTGCTGACTTCGGTGATTTGAGCCCTGCCTTCGATATCGGTATGACTCTGATTGACGGTACTCAAGGTTCTTACGACTTAGATCCAAAACGTGTGACTCAGTATGACTTGTCTGTTGAGCACTACTTTGGTGACGGTGGTTTAGTATCTGCAGCTGTCTTCTACAAAGATGTTGAGTCGTTCACTGTTCCAACAACTAGCTGTGAAGCCAACCCAAGAACGGTTTCAGATCAGTCTGTAGGTGAAGAGTGGAAAAACATCTGTATTCTTGATGTTGCTGGCGAAAGCCAAAGTGACGTGAACATCGCTGATCCAAGCATGGATAACGGTGAAGAGTACATTGAAGGTCTACGTGACGCAGGCCGCACCGGTATTACTATTAGCCGTGAAACTAATGGCGGTAGTGGTGAGGTAACTGGTCTTGAGCTGGCTTATCAGCAACAGTTCAACTTCTTGCCAGGCGCATGGTCAGGTTTAGGTGTTAGCACCAACTATACATATGC
Organism: Neiella holothuriorum; assembly: GCF_019457915.1. Taxonomy (GTDB): domain Bacteria; phylum Pseudomonadota; class Gammaproteobacteria; order Enterobacterales; family Neiellaceae; genus Neiella; species Neiella holothuriorum. The sequence continues at coordinate 36,683 of NZ_JAHZSS010000016.1, read as the reverse complement.
CGATAGTGAGCAGCCTAACGACTTGCCACTGGAAAACATCTCTGAAAATGCCTTTAACTTCCAAGTTTACTGGGAGTGGGAAGGTTTCCAAACTCGTTTAGCTTACAACTGGCGTGACGAGTACTTGGACGAAGAAGATTACGGTAAGCGTACATGGCAAGGTGGTAAAGAAGGTTACGGTTCAGACTTCGACCGTACCGACGAAACTGCCGACAACTATGACCCAACTGCGGGTAACGTGTACCGCGAAGCACGTGGTCAGTGGGACTACTCTGCTAGCTACGACATTAACGAAAACTGGACCGTTATTGGTAACATCGTTAACTTGACTGGCGAGCCGTTAATCTACACCACAGCTCAAGGTCATGACTTCCGTAACACTGAAGCTGACCGTCGTTACACCGTTGGTGTACGCGCTAAGTTCTAAACACTATTTAGACATTAGCTAAATAGCTAAAAGCTTAAATCTGAATTGGCAGTCTCCTTTGGTTGAGTGGGGCTGCCAACCTCCGGTTTAAGCTTTTTTATTGCCTGATTGTTCGTTAGTCTTTTCAAGACCTGATGCTCTTCATTAACTTCCCTAACTTCTTTGACGACAAGCTGCTCTGCTCTGAGCATTAAACCAACTCTTGCTCTATCGATTTTTAACTTCTCTACGTTGCACCTTTGAGTGCCTTTTTGTGCTTTTTTATGCGTTAGTGCGCGGTAGACGTGTTTAAAACTCCCCGTTTTGTTAACGCCCGGCTTATTGCTGCACATCTATTGGTAATGACATGTCGTAGGCTCAGTTCACTTATGGCTGGTTGCTCGATGCGAATCGGCAAGAGAAAAGCTCAGACAGATAACAGGCACAAAAAAAGCCCGCCAATTGGCGGGCTTTTGTTCACTTTTACTACAACGAGGTGCTGGAACTATCGTTTAAACAATATACCCATAACCTCAATAACGCGGCTAGGGCTTGAACAATACCGCGACTGAGCCATCTACATCGGCTTCGTCAATGTATCCGACTGCGCCTGGAGTCGATGCTACAGCAGCCTTAAGCGCGGTCGCCGAGCCATGCTCTGCCGGTGCTGCCGCTTTACCTGTAAACACGAGACGAGACCAATACGATTTCAGCTGAGCATCGGATTTACCGGTGACTTTTTCGTGAAACTCGCTTCGAATTGGATCGCCAGGGCTTAGCTCATTGATGACCACTGAAGCGCCACTTGGCAGTTTTTTCGACTTCGCCAAGTAAATAGATTGCGCTTGTTTCTTAGTCAATTGATCGGCCGTTGCCGGATTACCAATCATCACGACGGCAGCCAAGCTGACTTGAGTAAACGATGCCAAGGAGATTGCTAATAATGTGCGTTTCAACATTTTCATTCTCCTTAGAAAATTACGTCAAAGACGACAGAATAAAGAACGGCATCTTCGAATTGCTGATCGACGTACGGCAGAGCCGAATCGCCTATAAATACATAATTCGTATTTTCTGAGAAGTTACCATTGGTGCTGCCAAAATCATCCAGCAAGGTAGCATCGAATTTGACTGCCATAGAATCCGCAAAATCCCAACGAAGGCCGACTGAATATGCAGTGCGCTCAGAGTCAAGTGCGCTACGCAATCCCAGCTCTTCTGGGTATGCGCGTTCTTCGTTATCGGTTGACTCAGTGTTTGCATACATAATGTAAGGTGTTAATGCATTATATCTGTAAGCAAGTGATACATAGTAAGAGTCAAAATCGGGGTAGGCACCATCAGTATCGGCACGGGTCCACTCACTCAGAACGAGCCAGTCGCCATTATCCCAGTTAACGCCAAAACCGATGAAGTTGCCATCTTCCCCATCGAGCACATCTGAATTGGACTCGAGTGTTGTGTTGGCTGCCGATGTACGGAATGTAAAGTTTTCATAGGACAAGGTTGCTGCAGCACCAAATAACTCTGTGAATTCAGTGTTGGTATCGCCAGGTACATCTGTTTGACCAACAAAGGGTTGCAAGGTGAGCGTAGTCTCGCCAAGGTCAAATGATGTTTGTAAATCAAAGCCCTCATAAGTAGAGCTTGGTACATTGCCATACACCTCAACGGAGGGGCGAGCGAACGGGTAGGCGTATCCTACTTCTAGGTAATCAGACAGCATGAAGATGGGTAAACGTAAGCGGCCACCTCGAACGGTGACGTCGTTGTCAAACGTATAAGATACGTAAGCCCACTCAATTTCTGGGTCCCAATCATCGTTGCCGCGTCCAACCAATTGTACGACCGCTTGAGCTTTGTCGTTGATGGCAAATGACATTTGCAGTGCCAGCATGCTTTCAGGGGAAAAGTCTACAGAATCATCAGTGTAGCCAGCATAGCCGTCAGTTTCTGAGCCATTGAAATATTCGAGCTCTTCCGTCGCAATACCAACGCCAACAGAAGCAAAGCCATTGATCGTAAAGCGATCTAATAGGTCGCTTGAGTTTTGCTGGGCCTGTAACACGGCAATCTTTTGTTCAAGGGCGGATATGCGCTCTTCGTCTGTTTGCTCTGCAGCTCCAGCTTGCAAAGTTGCCAACGCCAGAGGGGTTGCCAAGGCTGCGATTAGTTGTGTTTTTTTCATAAGATTTCTCGTCTTTTGTGTTTTATAAAAGCCCAAATAAAGCAATGGGCTCAATATTCGTTACACCTTAAATTGGCTAGTTACTGCACTTAGCTCTTGTGTCACAGTGCGAATGGACTGGCTAATTTGATCCAACTCAGAGGTGCTTGTTGTGGCTTGTTGTGCCATTTGATGGATTTCGTGAACGTAATCTTGAATAAGTTGCGATGTTTGATTTTGCTCTTCGGTTGCGGTGGCAATTTGATCATTGACTACAGTAATAGCGGCAACCTTTTCGGTAATTGTGGCAAGCGATTGGCCGGCAGAAGAAGATTGCTCAACACTTTTTTGGGCCATGGTGTTGCCTCGGTCCATTGCGCCAACGGCTGATTTTGCCGTTGTTTGCAGCTCTTCTAGCACCGCTTGAATTTCAGTGGTTGATTCTTGTGTACGTGATGCCAATGTCCGCACCTCGTCTGCTACAACAGCAAAACCACGACCTTGTTCGCCGGCTCGAGCGGCTTCAATGGCGGCATTCAACGCAAGCAAGTTGGTTTGATCGGCAATGCTGCGAATGGCTTCAAGAATATCGCCAACGTTATTGGTGTAGTTTTCTAAATCGGTAATAACTGCTGCCGTTGACTTCATTTCTTCGGCTAATTCATTGATCGAAGCAATGGTGTGATTCACCACGTCGCTTCCTGAAACGGCTTCTACATCGGCGCTTCCTGCGGCTTCCGATGCTTCGGATGCATGCTCAGCAATATGTTTCACAGAGCCGAACAACTCGTTGAGCGCTTGTGTTGTTTGCTCAATCGCATTGCCTTGAGAACCAATTTGCTGGCTTGTTTCGGTGCTTGCTTCGGCCAGTTGGTCGGCTACGTGCCGCAATTCTTCGATAGTTGCCAACGTGCCACTTAGGCTTTGCTGCATTTTGTCGAGGAAGATATTAAAAAAGTGAACCAGTTTTGCAAATTCGTCTCGGCCAACGTATTCGATGCGCACGGTCAGATCGCCATCACCTTCAGCGATGTCTCTAAGAGACTGGGTAACCTGGCCGATGTTACGAGATATTTGCCCACTAATAATAATGGTTACGGCAACAATAACGACGATGGCGATAATGCCGGTCGCTAGGGTCATTTGTAAGCTGGATTCCCCTTGTGTATTTAACTCGGTAATAAGGGTGTCGAACTTATTTTGACTTTGCTGTTGGAATTCATTGATGGTGCTTTTTAGAGTGTTCAATTGATCCGCTGTGGCAGCGGCTTTTGCGCCAATAGTGGCAAAGTCGGCCGTTCCGTCAATCATCGAAAGCGCAATGGCTCTTGATGCTTGATAATAGTTACCGGACAAGTTTTCTATTTGAGAAATTTCGCTTGCCTGGCCAGGTAACAGTTTCTTTTGAGTGGCAAATGAGTCGGATAACGCTCGATATTGAGCATCTGTTACTTGCAAAGACTCTTCATCGCCAATAGTAACGGCGGTATTCAGGCCTTCGGCGATACGCTCTAATTGCACATTATTAAAGGTGGCGCGCTCAAGTACTGGGTAATATACGTTCTGTACTTCTTCTAGGGTTAAATTAGCGCGGTTTGCAGCGGTTGCGCTTACCAGCATTAAAATAATAAATCCCACTAGCGCAAAAATGCTGATAAAAAATATTTTTTGTCGAACAGATAGGTAATTCAGGAATGTCATTCCATACTCCAAACCGTGAACTTAACATCCTTGTGTTTATATGTTGTTTATTTCCTTAAACAAAATTTGAGCGGAGAGTACCACGTATTAACAGATGTTGCGCGTTAACATTTGGTCAAATCGACGTTGTACTTTTGTATGTTGATTTGCGCGCTTGACGTTGTCTGTTAGACAAAGCTAAAACGCTTCCCCACTGAAGAAGATAGTCGGTTATTTGATATTTTGTCGAATTAAAACAGTATGGTTAGCTGTGTTTTTGGGGGCTAGAGCACTTAATGTTGGTGAACGCCAAACTTTTGGCCAACTGAAAGACGTATTTGTTAATGCAATTGAAAATGTTTCGCGTTAGCAAATAAGAACCCCTGTTCTCATTGTTACACAAACACGCTGTTGAACTTGACGATAAGCAAGTCAACTCGTCATTGAATTTAACCGTGGCGCCAAGCATTTATGGTTTGTGTTTAATTTCTGCAAAAACGATATTTCTGCCTTTGGTTATTGTCTCTCGATAAAAACAGGCCGCCCACCGAGAATGTCACGAATTGAAGCGCACATATTGTTGAGCATATTAGCGCTATAACTCGCGTCTGTGGCTAAGGCAAGGGCTAGAGCATCGAAGTAGCTTAAACTTATTAGCCCTATACCAATGGCGTGGTTGTATTTCGCATTTCAAATGCTGTTGCATTACAAGGCAGATAAAATGCTTTTATCTTAGCCATAAGTTTGAGCAGCGTAGTCATAACATTGCTTCAAAATACGAATCGCTCGACTGTCTTCAGAACGTTGCTCGCTGAGTGATTGAATTCGCGTCATCATTTGTTCGAGGGTTAGCCAGTTTGAATCGGACTCAAATAATCGCTGACGACAAAACTGCAGCCATTGCTGTTGTTCTATGTCGGATAACGTTGACGGATAATTACGTGCCTTAAAGCGAAATAGAAGGGTGTTGAGGCGCGGATCATCAAACAGATTATCGATTCCCGTTAATTGACTTGGCTCTTGTTGATGTAACCAATCCATTTGTTGTTTGTCGTTGCCGCCAATAAACCCATCGTAAAGCGCGGTGTCGGCATCATTGGGTTCGCGCTCTAATTGTTGTTTGTGCTCTAAATCGGTCCATTCGGTTAATTTGGCAAGCAGTAGGTGCCAGTTTTGCTGCAACAACTTTAAACGCTCTAAGCAGGCGTTTCGATCAATACCAATGCGCTCAGCATCCTCGGGGCGAAGTGTTTTAGCTGGCGCGACAATAGGACATTTATTACTTTGCACCCACTTTAATGGAATCGCCTGTAATCCTTGTGCCGCCAGCTCTGCTCGCGGTGTGTATAAGCGCTCTTTGATGGTGGCTGCATCAAGCTCTAACAGGGGCGTAATGTCCATGGTTAGATTGATCATCAGGAACTTGGTTTTCTGACGACTATCTTGCAGTACAGGCAATACCCAAGCACAACAGCCTTGTGCCGGTGAAATACGGCCACTAATGTGCATCAGCGGCTGTGGTCCATTGGCGTTGGTTAATGCCTCGTTGATAATGGCTTCAATGGCCTTTTTGCCGCGATTATCAAAAAAGTATTGATATAACTTTGGCTGTTTCTGCTTGATGAGTTTGGCCATGGCGATGGTGGCATGAACATCTGACAGTGCATCGTGTGCGTTTTCGTGCGCAAGGCCGTTGGCTTGGGTCAACAACTCCAATTTAAAGGTGACATTGCCTTCATCATTGCGGGGCCATTCAATTCCTTCTGGCCTTAATGCATAAGTCGTCCTCACCAGATCGATCAAATCCCAACGGCTGTTTCCGTTCTGCCACTCTCTGCCATAGGGCTCAAGTAGATTGCGATAAAGACTATGGCGGGTCACTTCATCATCAAATCGAATGGTGTTATAGCCCAACGAACAGGTATTTGGCACGCTCATTTCTTGCTGGATTTTGCGCATGAATTCACATTCCGGCATACCTTTCTGATTGGCAATTTGCGGCGTGATGCCAGTGACTAAGCAGGCTTCTGGCGCAGGCAAATAATCAGGGGCCAATTGCGCAAATAATTCGATAGGGCGGCCAATGGGGTTAAAGTCCTCATCGGTACGAATGGCTGCAAATTGAACGGGGCGATCGCGGCGCGGATCAACACCCCAGGTTTCATAATCGTGAAACAGAAAGGTTTGGCTCATAACAGGATTCGTTTGATGCTCATTGTGATTTCAATAACAAGGGGTCAGTGTATCACGCTGCTGCGGGCTGACGCAGACGCAAATAATAAGGTGATAGAGCAGATGAGATCCGTTACGGAAATTTGGCGAGGATTGAGCAAAAAAAACGCCCGAAATCGGGCGTTACCTATGAATCAGAAGGTAAAAATCACAAACGCTATGGGAGTTGCTTAAGGGTATGGCTGACCACCTCATCAAGGCGTGGGGACACGTCGATGATATGGCCGTAATCAGGTAGTTCTAATGTGGCGAGCTGCGATTGCAATAAGGTGCCGTCAAAGAAATGATCTTGGCGCTCTGACATACGTTGCTTGAGCAGATCATAGTCGCCATTGAGCGTGATCCATTGAATGTTGTCACTGCACTCGGACATCAACCGCTGGCGGTATTTTTCTTTCAGCGCAGAGCAGGCTAACACTGCGCCGCCAGTGGTTTCACACTCTGCCAATAACGTCGCCAGCCGGTCAAGCCAAGGCCAACGATCATCATCGGTTAACGGGGTTCCACCTCGCATTTTATCGACATTGCACTGCGGGTGAAAATCGTCAGCGTCATAAAAAGGTAGCGCTAATGCATGGGCAACCCGTTCGCCTACAGTCGATTTTCCAGTGCCAGAAACGCCAGCTACAATCACGATCATGTTAAACCCCAGGTTTCTTAAAATTGGCCAGCTAGGGCAATCACGCCATTCACTGAAATGGCGATAGCAAACAGCAATGCGAAGCCCAGAATAATATTCAAGGTTTTGCCGGCTGCGTAATCCTTCATTAATTTACGATTATTAATGATGAACAAGATGCCAACGATCACCAGCGGCAACACAAACACGTTGAATACTTGGGTTAGGATTTGCCCCTTGACCGGGTTGAAGCCAAAGATAGGAATAGCCAAAGCAAGCAGGGCAGCAAAACCAGTAATGATGCGGAATTGCTTGGAATTGGTATCTAGCTGACCTGAGCGATAATCTTCAATCAGTAACGGTGCAATAAGCATGCATGGGAACACCGATGATAAGCCTGCAGCTAAGGTGCCGAAGAAAAATACGGTGAGCGCAGCTTTGCCTGCTATGGGTTCAAGTGCATTGACCATGTCTAACACATGGGTGATGCGTTTACCTTCGTGATATAGCGCGCCGTGGGCAACCGCCATGACCGAACCACTAATCACAAATACCAGCACCGCAGCAACAATGGCGTCTTTACGCTGTTGCGCGCGGTTTTTCATGGTCCAGCCTTTGCCTTGAATGAATAGCGGACGCGATAAAAACGTTGCTGCAGCCATGGTCGTGCCAACGAATGCCGCAACCATCATTTTGCCGCCAGCAATTTCTGGAATTTTGGGAATAAAACCGGCTGCAACTTCTGCAGGCATGGGGTGAACCACCAACAGCGACAGCACGAACGAAATGCCCATGCAAGACACGAACATCACCAGAATCTTTTCGAACAGTGAGTATTTGCCGATCAGCAAGATTGAATACATGGTGCCAATGATCACCACGGCAATGGCTAAAACAATTTCGTATTTATGCTCGGCAGCGGAAGGCACATAAAGGGAAATCATCTCAAAGATAATATTGGAGGAGATCCCAAGAATACCGATGAGCGAATTCCATTGGCCAAAGGTCACGCCAACAATAATCATCAAAGCAATGGGCTTGCCAAACCTCAAATGCTTTTTAAAGCTATATAAGGCTGTTTGGCCGGTCACAATGGCAAAATTACCATAGGCATAAATGAGGGCGCCGGAGAATAAACAGCTAAGAAACAGTACCCAGAGTAATTGCATACCATAGGTACTGCCAGCAACGATCATCGAGGTGACGCTACCAGTGCCAATGGTGTAGCCAATGGCAAAGAATGCTGGACCAAAGTTCATGATCTTTCTTAACAGTGCTGACATTGGAAGTTTCCTGTTATTGGTTTTTTATAATGTTGGAATGCTGATCGGTATTCGATTTGTACTTGCTTGTCTTAAGCAGCCCAATGCAGTGAACTCCATGTAAAACTGCACTGGGCTAAGGCGAAACCTTGTGACACGAGCAACGACTACATGCGATATACGCCGCCGTTAATGTCTAGCGTTGCACCTGAGATAAAGCCGTCGTATTCAGACGCTAAAAAGGTAATTGCACGAGCAACATCTTCAGATGTACCGGCACGACCAAGTGGAATCCCTTTTACCGTTTCATCGGCAGAAGCCTGGGTCGTATGTTGGTTATGAAAACGCGTACCGAGGATAAGGCCTGGGGCTACGGCATTAACTCGAATACCAAACTCACCTAGCTCCGCCGACAACGAACGAGTCCATGTCAAGACTGCACCTTTGGTCATGGAATAGGAGAGGGAACCTGCGTGACCACCAGAACGGCCTGCTAGCGATGCGAGGTTAACAATGCTGGCGCCGTCAGATGCGGCTTTCAAATAAGGCAACGCCGATTGCGTCACGTTGAGCATGGTCGTCATGTTAACGTCGATGACCGTTTGCCAGTAATCCGGTTCGATTTCACCTAACCATTTACGGGCAATAATGCCACCCACATTGTTGATTAAAATATCGATCCCACCAAGAAACTCGGCTGCGTCATTAACACACTGCGTGGTTTCGTCTCGATCAGTTAAGTTGGCGTAACCAAACTCTGCTCGCTGTCCTAGCGATTTAGCCAAGGCAACCAATTCTTCTGGCCCTTCGGTACCGCTAAAATAATGGATGTAAATATCACAGCCCGCTTCGATCAACGTTTTTGCGGTGTGAAAACCAATGCCTTGCTCTGCACCGGTGATAAATACTTTTTTGTTTTTTAACTGACCCATGTTTCCAATCCTCCTAGTAAATATGAGCGCAACAACTGCCATGACCCACGCTGGGCGAACCAACCACGTTTTGCTCGTGTGAGATAGTGCCGAGCAGGCCCATCAAAGGCCTTTAGTTTGCGTTGGATGATACCAGAGCCATGTTACTGAATTATGTTACCAGTAACGTTTGAGGTTTTGAGTCTATAGAAAATCAAAAGCAAGACCAATGCACCTTGGCAAAAATGTGCTCTTGATCAATGAATGAAAACGAGATGTAAAATTTTGAGGTAAGTTGGATATTCAGCTTTATTCTTACTTAAGTGTCTTTTTTATATGAGTTTTACTGGCTGTTTTGGGTGATCGTAAAAGCTGATATTTATAAGAAAAAAATTTTTAGGAAACAGTCTTTTCATATTTATCCATAAAGTTTGATGTCACCCCCTAAAAGCAGTGGTTGTGTCCGTACGCTACATGTTACAGTAACAGTTGCTATGGATGCCGTATTAAGACAAGACAAATGACTCGAGAAAAACGAAACACTCGCACTTCACTAAAAGATATTGCCGATCGCGTTGGCGTCACCAAAATGACGGTGAGTCGTTTCATGAGAAATCCAGAGCTTGTTTCGGCGCAAACGCGAGACAAAATTTCGAAAGCAGTGGATGAGTTGGGCTACATACATAACCGCGCGCCAGCCATGCTTTCTAAAGCATCTAGTAAAGCAATTGGCGTATTGCTACCTTCACTATCAAACCAAGTGTTTGCAAACTTCACTCAGGGCATTGAGTCGGTCACCAACAAACGCGGCTACGAAGTACTTCTCGCCCACTATGGCTACAACCAAGAGACCGAAGAGCGTAAGGTTGCGACCTTGCTGTCTTATCACGTTGACGGCATCATTTTGACCAGCACCAAGCACTCAGAAAACACACTGAAAATGCTCAAGACGGCTAATGTGCCAGTGGTTGAATCCATGGAGCTTACCGATCACCCCATTGATATGGTTGTTGGCCTCGATCACCAAGAAGCGGCATATTCTGCCGTTCAATCGATGTTGGCAAAGGGCCGAACAAAAATTGCCTATTTTGGCGCCCGACTCGACAACCGTACCAAGTACAGAATGGAAGGGTATGATCGAGCGATTGTCGATGCGGGCGCTCAGAAATATCATTTTCTTACCCCGAATCACTCAAGCTTTACACTTGGCCGCGAGTTGTTAGCCCGCGCGTTAGTGGAGTGCCCAAATTTAGATGGCATTTTTTGCACGAACGATGATATTGCCATCGGGACGATTTTGGCGTGTCAGGAGAAGGGCATTCGGATCCCGGAAGACATCAGCATTATCGGCTATAACGCGTTAGATATCGGGCAAGCTATTTCGCCGAAGTTAACGAGTGTTTACACCCCGCGGTACGAAATGGGGGAGACCAGTGCTGATATTTTACTCGACCGAATTGAAGGTCTACCAAATAAGAAGAAGATCTACGATTTGAGCTTTACCATAACTAAAGGTGAAAGCTCTTAGTATTCACTTGGTTACTGGCTAAATTTGGAGTTCATACAGCCGCTAAAACTGCGCCATAAATAAAGCATGATGGAGCGTTTTAACGCTTGGCGTTGCACAACTCATCGCGATCTAACATTTGATCCACCCCTCATTTTTCCAATTCTTAAGCGCCACCAGATTCTGCACTATTCACTCTTGCGTAAGTTACGCGTATCATGTTCCCCGTAACATTGACTTGTAAGTATTAGCTTTTGGGCGCGATTACGCCACTCAAGCACAGTCATAGCTTTGTAAGCATCATGCTTATCTATTAACTATCAGAGGCGGTAAGTTCATGAATAAGGTTGTTGAAACGATCACCAACCGTTTAATTGAACGGAGCGAATCTTCACGCTCCCAATTCTTAGCGAACTGCCAAGAGCAGGCGGCGACGGGTAAAAGCCGAACGAATATCTCGTGTGGCAATTTAGCCCATGCGGTTGCCGCTAGCGATCCAAATGAAAAGCTGAAAATATTAAATTTCACCCATGCAAACGTTGCCTTGGTGACCTCTTACAATGACATGGTATCTGCCCATCAGCCTTACCATGCTTACCCTGCAGCCATTAAAAAACACCTGCATACCTTTGGCCATACCGCTCAAGTCGCCGGAGGAGTTCCTGCAATGTGTGATGGTGTAACGCAAGGGCAAGATGGCATGGACATGTCGTTGTTTTCACGCGATCTCATTGCCCAATCAACGGCATTGTCACTCAGTCATAATGTTTATGACGCAACGTTACTGTTAGGCGTGTGCGACAAAATTGCACCAGGCATGCTGATGGGGGCGTTAGCTTACGCTCATTTGCCGACAGCGTTTGTGCCTACGGGCTTAATGCCAACCGGCATTAGTAATGATGAAAAAGTCGCTGTGCGTCAGCAATTCATCGCCAATCAAGTTGACGAACAAGCGTTGCAGCGTATGGAGTGCCAAGCCTATCACTCCGCTGGAACTTGTACGTTTTATGGTACCGCCAATACCAACCAGTTAATTTTTGAGACCATGGGCTTGATGTTGCCAGGATCTGCGTTTGTGCCGCCTGATAGTCTGCTCAGAACCAAGCTAACGGAAGAGGTGGCAACCCGAATCAGCGCGGCAACGCAAACATCACCCGGTTATCGACCGTTGTTCGAAGTCGTCACCGAAAAGTGCATCATCAATGGTGTCATTGCGTTGTTAGCATCCGGCGGTAGTACGAATCATACGATTCACTTGCTCGCTATTGCGCGGGCTGCTGGCATCCAACTCTCATGGCAGGACATCAGTGAGCTTTCAAGTGAGGTGCCGCTGCTTGTGAATGTTTACCCAAATGGCGCGGCTGATATGAATGCGTTTCAAGAAGCAGGTGGCGTGCCGGCGTTACTCAAACGGCTTGATGCCGACGATTTATTGCATCGTGATGTGGTGTCAACATTTGGCGATTTTAGCCGCCAACTGACAACCCCATATTTGGATGATGATCAACTAAAGTGGCGTGAAACTGAAGGCTCCACCAACCCAGATGTGATTGCTCCGATTGGTCAATCATTCCAGACCAGCGGCGGGATCCAAATGCTTGCTGGGAATATTGGCCGAAGTGTTATTAAAGTCTCAGCGATTGCACCAGAGCGCCGTTATATTAAAGCGCCAGCCAAAGTTTTTCGCTGCCAACATGCAGTAGAACAAGCCTATTTGGATGGCGAACTGAACCAAGATTGTGTGGTTGTGGTTAGCCATAATGGCCCTTCAGCCAACGGCATGCCTGAGCTACACAAGCTGATGCCGATCTTGGCCAATCTCCAAAAGAAAGGCTTAAAAACAGCCTTGGTTACCGATGGCCGCTTGTCTGGCGCGTCTGGCAAAGTGCCTTCGGCCATCCATATGTCACCCGAAGCGAGCCGAGGAGGCAGCATCGGATTGATTCAAGATGGTGATGTGATTTGTTTAGATTGTGAGAGTGGCACCATTAACAACCTCAGTGATACTCAAGGGCGAGAGCCCATCAATTTAGATACCGAAGCCTCGCAGGCAACGTGGGGGCGCGCGTTATTTAAAACTGCGCGCCAATCTGTAACGTCAGCAGAGCAAGGCGCCAGCTTCATTTTGTAATAACAAGTGCACCAACAAGCATGCGCTTATACCGCGAGATTTGGTTGAGTTGTGTTGGTGTAATTTAGTTTGTGTTGAGAAAAGTTTTAGGAAAATAATGATGAGCGTTAAAACGGTTAGTTTGCTAGCAGGAATGTCTCTTTTGTGCGCCAATGCGGCGATCGCGGCAGAGTCGGTACCTGCAGATTATTTTGACTTAACTCACTGGTACCTACAGGTGCCTGAAGATCTGAATAACGACCATCGGGCCGACACCATCCATCCAAATGAACTTGGTAAGTACTCCCATCCAGAATACTTTTATCTCGATGAGCTAAATCGTTTGGTGTTTAGTAGTCCAAATAAAGCGGCAACCTCTAAAACATCAACGAATACGCGAAGTGAAATGCGCTACCTATTAAACGGTAGCAATGAGGCGGCCAACCCATCTTATGATCGAAACTTTTCATTAGCGGCTCATCCTGAGGCTGCCAAGTTTGCTGCGATAGGCGGCAGAATGGAAGCGACGTTACACGTTGATCATGCGCCGACTCGGGCCGGCTATCCTGACAAACCAACGGCATATTCGGTAGTCATTGGACAAATTCATGCCGCCAAGATGGATCAGAAAACGGGTGGTTTCGGCTACGGAAACGAGCCGCTCAAAATCTACTACAAAAAGTGGCCTAACCACGAAACCGGTTCTGTTCTGTGGGTTTATGAGCGTAACTTGGAAACCAACAACCCAAATCGTATCGATATTGACTACCCCGTATGGGGCAACCACTGGGATGATGCAACCGATCCGGGTGACAAAGGTTTAGCGTTAGGTGAAGAGTTTAGTTATGTGGTTAATGTCCATGAAGACACCATGTACCTGACCTTTACCTCACCCAAACACGGTGACGTTAACTTCAGTATCAACTTGGCCGATAACCGCGATGCCCACGGCAACGTCGACAAGTTCGACCACCCGCAAGGTTACGCTGGTGATCCGTTATATTTCAAAGCCGGGGTCTACAACCAGTGCAGTACCAAAGATGATCCAAGCTGGCGCTACCCAGCATGTCCGGGTACGGGTGATTGGTTAACAGATCGTTCAAAAGGTGATTACGCCGAGGCAACATTCTCGAGATTGGTCGTGACCGAGCCAACAAAACCTGGTCAGTAGCGCAGTAACTAATTTCGATATCAGCATAATAGCCCCGCACTTCTTTCCTGGTTTGTTGGGGCTTTGATTACAAGGTGAGTAGGGCACAAACCTTTAGGTTTCACGTTTTAGCTTAGTTGGCCCTGACAAGCGATGTAGTATCAAAACCGGAGTAAATACCGAATGATAAAAAGAACGATACGTCACCTGATGACGTTGGCTGTTATGGCCGCGCTTATTTCATGCGCACATACCAGCAACAACGCCAAGGTGGTCAATAATATTGAAGAATTTAATCAGGCCGTAACAAACTTAAAGCCGGGCGATAAAATCGTCATGGCCAATGGCGTTTGGTCCGATGTGGAGCTGCGCTTCTCTGGCGTTGGTACCAAAGAACAGCCTATTGTGTTAACAGCAGAAACAGCCGGTAAAGTGATCATTTCTGGTCGATCAAATCTGGCTTTTTCCGGTGAATTCATCGAAATTTCTGATTTGGTGTTTAAAAACGGTCATACACCAACTGGCGAAGTGATTTCGTTCCGTACTTCAATCGAAGATTTAGCCAACAACTCACGTGTTACCAATGTTGTGATTGACGATTTTAGTAACCCGCTGCGCAAACTGGCCGACTTGTGGGTTGCCATGTACGGTAAAAACAACCGTTTCGACCACAACACGCTAGTTAACAAGCGCAATCGCGGTGTGACCATGGCAGTGCGGATGAATACCGAAGCCAGTCGCAACAACAACCACGTGATTGAGTACAACTACTTTGGCCCGCGCCAAGTACTTGGTTCAAACGGTGGTGAAACACTGCGTATTGGCACCAGCCACTTCGCTCGCGACGTTTCTGCCACCTTGGTTCAGTACAACTACCTTGATCGCACTAACGGCGAGCACGAAATCATTTCCAACAAGTCTGGTGGCAACACCTTCTTGAACAACGTGTTCTTTGAGACGCAAGGCACCTTGACCATGCGTCACGGCCACTACACCACGGTCGAGAACAACTACTTCTTAGGTAACCGTAAGCCAAATACCGGTGGTATTCGCATCATCAATGAGAATCAAACCGTTAAGAACAACTACATGTACGGTTTGACCGGTCACCGCTTCCGCGGCGCCTTGGTCATTATGAATGGTGTGCCGAATTCACCACCAAACCGCTACGATCCAGTCGTTGACGCCATCATGAATAACAACATTGTGATTGACAGCGACTACATTCAGTTATGTGCCGGCGCTGACGAAGAGCGCTCGCAACCACCAACAGGCTCACAACTACAAAACAACATCATTTTGGGTAAAGACAACCTAGACCCATTCACTCTCTACGATGATGTCTCTGGTATCAGCTTTGCTGGTAACTACTTGAACGAAGAAGTAAGCACGCCAATTAAATCAGGCTTTACCAGTACCCCGTATGAGGTCACTGTTAATGAACATGGTTTGCGCGTACCAAGCCAAGAGTTATTAGACAAAATTGGTTTTGGTGAAGTGAAGCTGCCAGTGACCAAAGAGGAAGTGGGCGCGAGCTACTACCCCAAAACTGACGCCTTGATTGCCTTCCAAAGCGGTAAAACAACCACAGTAAAAGCCGGCACTGATACCTTATTAGATGCTTTGGCAAACAGTAGTGCAGGTGATGTGTTGGTATTGGAAAATGGTGGTCAATATTTATTGACTAAGTTTGCCGAAATTCACCACCCAGTCAGTATTGTGGCAAAGGACGGTGACAAGCCGGTGATCCTTTCCCAAAAACCTCATTTCATTGTGATTGAAAATGGCGGCGCGCTGGAGTTAGAAAATCTTTGGTTTGATGGTGCAGAGTCACCAGATTACAAAGGCAATTCAGTGATCAGCACTAGCGGCACCTCAATGAACATCAACTACTCGTTGTTTGTTCGCAACATTAAGGTGACTGACCTCAACGTCAATGGCTACTTTGATTTCTTAAAAGCGAATGCCAGTACGTTTGCCGATACCATTGAAATTGTGGATTCAGAAATGAGCAATATCTCTGGCTCAATTTTAGTTCTTAACAAAGAAACTGACGATTTGGGCGTGTACAGCGTTGAGAATCTAACGCTTCGTGGTAACACCTTCACCAACGTTAAAGGTGAGGTAGCAACGGTTTATCGTGGCGGGTTTGATGAGAGTACCTTTGGCCCAATCGTAACGGTTGCCGACAACACCTTTACCAACACCGGTAAAGGCTCTACGCACCGCTCTGGCGCTTCACTGTATTTCCACGGTGTGCAGAAACTCAACATTTCTAACTCAACGTGGGACAAGAGCGCACCGCTCAAACTTTACCTAACCAATGGTGACCCAATTACCGTAATCGACAATGTGGTAATGAAGGACACAGGTAAGATTGAAGCAAACAACGATGGCTATAAAGCCAGCAAGGTTGTTTACCAGTAACGTTACTCCCTAGCACCTTGATTCCAGCCCAATCGTTCATTGGGCTCGGAGCAGGGTGCTTCTCTTATGCGGACCGCATTATGCTAAATTCAAAACTTATCCATCCCGAGATCCTCGCGGCACTCGGCAAGTCCGGCCATTTCTCACAAATTTTGATTGCTGATGGCAACTTCCCGATGGCCGGTAACGTTGGCCCCAATGCCAAGCAGGTTTACCTCAATCTAGCGCCCGGCATGGTCGATAGCGTCACTGTGCTGCAGGCATTAATCTCAGCCACGCCATTTCAAGCGGCCACAGTCATGGAGCCGCCAGCTGACTATCAACCTGAAATCCATACCGAATTTAAATCCATTCTGGGAGCCGATGTGAGCTGGCAGCACATGGAGCGCTGGTCGTTCTACGACAAGATTAAAAGTCCGGCAACCACATTGATGATCGCGACGGGCGAGCAGCGCCGGTTCGCTAATTTATTGCTGGAAGTTGGTGTCGTGAAGCTGCCATCGGAAAGTTTTTAAGTTAATCATTTGACCGTTTTAGAGACGTGGCATGTTGGTTTGGACCGTGTGATTTACCAAACACACAAAGGCCGTGTCTAATCGTAAGGGAATCGTTATGTCACATCGTGCTCAAAACCCACTTCTAAAATACGGCGCAATTGCAGTTGCCACCCTGGCGTGTGTCGGCTGTATCGACAAACCAAGTTCAACCCATACAGAAGTTCACGTTTCGAAGAACAAACAAAGCGGTGTTGCCGATTCAAACTTGGTACCAGCCGACAAGTTTGACCTTACGCACTGGTCGCTCACATTACCGGTTGATGACAATAAAAATGGCAAAGCCGATGTGATCCAAGTGCCGCAATTGCAAAGCTACACGCATTCGGATTATTTCTATTTGAATAGCGCCGGTCACTTGGTGTTCATGAGCCCTAACAAGGCCGCGACCGAAGTCACTTCAACTAATACGCGCAGTGAGCTGCGCTATGAAAGTCGCGGAGCCGAGCAGTCGATTGACGAGGCCGATCCTAAAAACAACTGGGCACTTGCTGCAAAAAGCGACGCAGCAAGCTTCGACGCAATTGGCGGCAAGCTAAAAGCGACGCTGGCTGTCGATCACGTGTCACTGAATGCGGGCTACCCCAATAAGCCGCCAGCTTATTCGGTGGTGATTGCTCAAATTCACGCCTATCAATTTGCTAGTCAAGAGGGTGGGTTTGGTTGGGGCAATGAGCCGCTAAAACTGTCTTATAAAAAGTGGCCGAATCATGAAACTGGCTCTGTGTATTGGACCTATGAACGTAACTTAGATTTTGATGATCCGAATCGAATCGACATCGAATACCCAGTATGGGGACGTTCGTGGGAAGATCCATCCGATCCGGGCGAGCAAGGAATCGCGTTAGGTGAAGCGTTTAGTTATACGGTTAATGTGCACGAAAATATCATGTACTTAACCTTTGAAAGTGAGCGCCTCGGTACTGTGAAACACCAAATTGACTTATCAAACAACATCGATGCCAATGGTCATGTTGATGAATTGGATAACCCTAAGGGGTACCGCGATGATTATCTTTATTTCAAAGCGGGCAACTACAATCAATGCAGCACTAAAGATGCGCCGTCTTTTCGTTATCCAGCTTGCCCAGGAAGTGGCGAACTCGCCAAAGATATTGCCGATGGCAATTATACCAAGGTGACATTTTTTGAGCTTGTTGTGAGTGCGTCAGAGGCGCCAAACTAGCGCATTACGGCAGGCCGTTTGGCTTGCCCAAACCTGCTGGCAGGATGGTGGAAATCTCGATAAGCTAACCTTTGTGCTCGTTTGCTCACCTGAACATTTTAGGAAATTTTGGTCATGAAGAATGTAATTCGTTTAGCGTTCGTTGTTATCAGTGCTGCATTGCCGAGCGCTGTGTTTGCCAATGCCAATGCCAATGCCAATGCCAATGCCAACTGGCAATTGATTGATAATTTCGAAAATGGCGCATCAATGGCCCATTGGCAGAAAGCCGATACCGACAACGAAACTGATCCCCATGTGCCAAACCCGCAAATTACCGAGCGACGCCAACAAGATGGTAATTACTATTTACTGAAAAAGCCTGCCGCAGATGGCATCGTCGGCAATCGCAAAGCGCTGACTTATTTTAAATTGCCTCAGCCCGTCCCTGTCGGTGAAACCTATACTTTGTATGCACGTTTCAACGTAGAAAGCTTTCCTAATAATCACATCTTTGGTTTATCTGACTTAGCACCAGAAGGCATTGAAAAGCATGCTTACAATGCCTTTGAACCGAGTCTTCGCATTACTGATAAGTCTGAATCCAGTGGCCTTAAAAACGATGGCACCTTAATGGTCAAACTTGGCAAAGGCTACGACAAAATCCAAAACCCTGTGACAGGTAAGCCCGCCAAGCCACTGCAGCCTGGCGTTTGGTATCAAGTTTGGATGGTGATGAATAACGCGCCGTTAGCGGAAGGCGGGCAACGCTATGATGTGTACATCAAAGGTGGCGAATTTTCCGAACAAACCAAAGTCTATGCTGGCGCCGAATACCGCATGAAACGCGAGCAGCCGCTGATTTATTTCTTTGCCAACTGCAATACCGGTCAGAAGAAAAATCCGTATGGAAATGGCGGCGTAAAGTATGACGACTTATACCTCACCGAAGGTCAAAATCTGACTCAACCATAGGGCAAGCGTTAAACGAAAGCATCTCAGGCTAATCGGAGCTCCAATTAGCCTGCTGCTAACTTCCCTGGCTCTAGCTTCTGGCAAAAATCGTCAAAAGGAATTGGTTTACTGAACAAGTACCCTTGGCCATATTGACACCCTTGCTCTGCTAAATAGGCCGCTTGTTCTTGTGTTTCAACACCTTCTGCAACGACGTTTAGCTCATAAACGTTGGCCAATGCCAAAATGATTTCAACCATCTTCACTTTCTGAGGATTGTCGCAGTAGCCGATAAAACTGCGGTCAATTTTCAGTCCCGAAACTGGGTAATGCATCAATTGGTTAAACGCGGTGTAGCCTGTGCCAAAATCATCCAGCACAAGTTGAAAGCCTAACTGTTGTAAATCTTCTAATACTGCAACAGCATCTTGATCGGGCGAGATCAAGCGAGTTTCGGTCAACTCTAAATGGATTTTATGAGCCGGCACTCGATAGTGCGCCAGTAGTTCACACAACTGACCAACAAATTTTTCATTACGCAGCTCAACGGCTGAAATATTCACCGCAACGTACCCTTCGAATCCGCGCGACTTCAATTGCAAGTAGTCAACAAAGGCTTGTTCAATGACGCGCAGATCAATTTTCTTAATGAGCCCTGTAGATTCTGCAATGGGGATAAATACATCAGGGCCGATGCCTTGCTGTTGCAACGATGGGCAGCGCAGTAATGCTTCGCAGCCAACAATGTCGCCGTTATCCAAGTCAACAATCGGCATGTATGCCAATTCAAAAGTCTTGTCAGAGAGGGCATCCTTCAGCAGCACTTCAATCATGTCGCGTTGGCGAATGCTTTCGGCAATTTCTTTGGTAAAAAATTCATAGCGATTGCGGCCATTTGCCTTGGCTTGATACATGGCCACATCAGCGTGTTTGAGTAACGTACTGGCGTCGTGACCATCTTCGGGCATCATTGCAATACCAATACTGGCTTGAACATCATGGGTGATCCCGTCCACCCAAAAGCCTGATTCAAATAACTTAATCACTCGAGTGGCTACCGCACAGGCAGCCTCTGGACCCTGCACGTCACTGAGCACTACGGCAAATTCATCGCCTGCTAGCCGCGCAATACTCTCGTGCGACACAAAGGCTGTCATATCAGAGGTGCGGGTTATTTCGCGCAGGCGAGCGCCAAACTCACGCAATAAGCGGTCGCCCACAGCATGCCCGTAATGGTCGTTAACCCACTTAAATTTATCTAAGTCGATAAATAGCAGGGCTACTTTGTTTTGCTGTTGCGCTTGGCGGGCTAAATGACGTTCAAGCCAAATTTCAAAACTGCGGCGATTCGCCAATCCTGTCAGTGAGTCAAACGAAGCGATCTGTTGAATACTGCCGAGCAATTGGAAATACGCATTATTGAGCTCTGAGACTTCATCATCGCCGTCCATCATCTTTAATTCAGAGCCATCTAACTCATCGGTTTGCTTAACGCGCGAGGCAAGCTCATTAATGGGTTTGACGATCACTTGGCGGATTGCCAACCACAGTAGGACGTATGAAATGAGCGACGCGACTACAACAAAGAAGATGATGTGCGCTTTGGAATCTTGCAGTGATTTAACAATACTGGATTCAGGTACTTTAACGCTCGCCGTGTAATAGTCGGTGTTGATGGTGGCAACTATGGCGGAATCGTCATTAACCTGCATGGTAACTTCTTGTGGGGCGTAGGGTTTATTGGAGATCACAGGGTCAAAGCTAAATTGTAAATCAGTACCAAGATCGCCAATCAATTCATATTTGTAGTGGTTAAAGCTTTCGATATTGACGATGATCATCGCCACCATATAGTCCGATTTAGCTTGGCCAAAAACATCATGTTGCAGCCGGCGGGGTGAAAAGCTCCGCGCCAATACGTAGTGAAATGTTTCTGGATTCGGCTTAAAGAAAAGCCCCAAATCATCAAACTTGGTTGAATCATTGAAGAATTTTAACGCCGACTCTGTAAAGCCGCTTAACTGCTCTGGTAATGCTGGCTCGTCAAATGGGCCACTATCATCGCGAGACAATAAAATACGGCCTTGTTGGTCAGTTAGGTAGATGCTGACAACATTGGTGCCTTTCACCGTCCGATCAATCATTCCATAAGCGGCTGCGCCGAGTGTAAAGGCTTGGTACTGACTATCGCGTTCAATCGAGAAACGAACAAATTCGTTGCTGTTGAGTATTTCAGACAGGTACGACTTCATTGACCGAAGCTCTAGGCCAATTTCGTTGTGCATGGAATTGATATCGCGTCTTAGTAATTGCTCATATTGCACATAGCGGCGCTCTTTAAGCACGCCATAAGACGTTAACCCGCCAGCCAAAAAGATCACCACAATGAATGGCAATAGAATGTAGTGAACGCGCCGTTCTAGTCGCATGGATTAAACAGCCTTATTTCAGCGACGTCATCATTTTGAATCGGGTGAGTTGTCCTTCTGCATCAATAACTTTATATAAGTGGCTTCGTTCCAGTATCTGTTCACTTGGAAACAAGGCATCATCCGATTGGTATTCTTCGCTAGTCAGCTCAACGGCACTTGGGATTGGGCTGGCCATCCAAACCGATTCGGCATTTTGAGCGGCAATCTCAGGTTGGCTTAGAAACTTCACAAAATCTAATGTGGCTTGGTTGATCGGGTTGTCTATCGGAAATGCCCAGCATTCCACCCATAAAACAGTACCTTCTTGCGGCACAACATAAACCCAATCATCTTGCTCGGTATTTTCTGAAATAGAGTACTCATCGCCGGAATAACCCATGGTCATCGTCATGGTGCTGGCGCTGCCATGCTCCTCGGCGTATGCGTCGCCGTACTGATAGGTCATAACATGCGGGCGTTGTGCTTTAAGGTGTGTGTAGGCCAATTTCAGCGCCTGGATATCCGATGTAAATGGATCGGCGCCATCAACCAACAAAGCCGCTACGGGCGCATCCACTGCATCATCGTACATGGCGATATGACCACTGTGGCCAGCTGGTGGATGAAATAACTGCCGCCAAGATGTTATCGGCGTTTTAGAAATGGATTCACGGTGCATAATGCCCATGGTGCCCCAGCTATAAGGGATGCCGTAGTCGCCGCAAGCTTCTTGCCAGCGCGGATCAATATGCGTTGATAGTTCTTTGGTTAATTCTGACACCTTATGAAACAGTTGCTTTTCGCTCATCAAGCTCAGGCTCCAACCGTCGACTAAAATCAAGTCGAAAGCACCACCTCGGCCGCTGTTAATCAGCTCGTCACGCAAACTTTCTGTATCGAAATAGTCTTCAGTAACATCATGGCCAGAAGCCGCTTTGAATGCTTCCGTGACAGATGGTTCAAGGTAATCAGTCCAATTGTAGAGTCGAACTTCATCAGCGTATGCGTGGCTGGATAAAAGAATGGCAATCAAGGTGTTAGCAAGAGCTAAGTACTTAGGCATAAAGAGGTCTCTTGGTTAGTCAAACCGGTTAATGTTGAACGTTGGCCTCCTTGCTCAAGTGCTAATGCTTTTGTTATCAGCGGCGGATAATAGCTTGAAATTTAGTCTGATGAAACGATTTTCACAAGGTTTGTAACCTGTTTCTAACGATTCGACGTATGGTGGGGGTATTTCAAAACTATCAGTTAATTTTACTTTTAGTACAACTAATTAATAAGTCCTGCAAAAAATTTACAGAGCCGAGCTATTGGTAACCTAGCGGTAGCCAAGTGCCATATTTCTGACAATGAACGCCATTTAACCTCGTTGCCATGGTTTGATATTTATCATTGATGCATCACGTGATGGGGCGGTTATTTAATGGTACTCATGGCTGTTTTTTTGCTAGTCACGGCGGTGTTTTGGTAGCATGCGCGACTAATTTACTTGTTCGATTTTAAGCCTATTCAATAAGGGCTGTTCGCGTTTCACCAAAGGTACCCCTGTAATGGCAAATTCCGGCCACATTTTGAACCAACAACTTGCCCTATGTATGCTCGCCGATCAGGGTAAATTGCGTGGCCGTTGGCATGGGTTAAAGAAAATCCGTGATGAACAAAAACGCGAACAAGTTAGCCAAAAGATTCAGCAATCCATTGAAGCCTCGCAGAGTAGACGTCAGGCCCGAGCGAATAATTTGCCGACGGTCAGTTACCCCGAACAATTACCGGTTAGCCAAAAACGCGATGAAATTGCGCAAGCCATTGTTGATCATCAAGTGGTCATCGTGGCCGGTGAAACCGGCTCCGGTAAAACCACTCAGCTACCTAAAATTTGTTTGGAATTAGGCCGTGGCATTGGCGGGTTAATTGGTCACACCCAACCACGGCGTTTAGCGGCTCGTAGCGTCGCTAGCCGTATCGCCGATGAAATGGATAGCAAGATTGGCGAGCATGTAGGCTTTAAAGTTCGCTTCTCGGATCACACCAGCCCCAACAGCTACATCAAGTTGATGACGGATGGCATCTTGCTTAACGAGATCCAACAAGACCGACTGCTGCGCCAATATGACACCATTATCATTGATGAAGCGCACGAGCGTAGTCTCAATATTGATTTTATTTTGGGTTACCTGCGGGAGTTGCTACCCAAGCGCCCCGATCTAAAAGTGGTGATCACGTCGGCAACCATTGACCCGGAACGTTTTTCAAAACATTTTGATGGTGCGCCCATCATTGAAGTTTCGGGGCGCACTTATCCGGTTGAAATGCGCTATCGGCCGCTGGCAGAAGACGATCAGAGCCAAGATTTGCACGATGCCATTGTGGCGGCAGTCGATGAACTGAGTGCCGAAGGGCCGGGCGACATTCTTATCTTTATGAATGGCGAGCGCGAAATTCGAGATTTGGCCGACACCTTATCCAAACAGAATTATCGTTCAACGGAGATCTTGCCGCTTTATGCGCGTTTGGCGGCGTCAGAGCAGCAGCGGGTGTTCAAGCCAGCGGCAGGCCGACGTTTGGTGATTAGTACCAACGTGGCAGAAACCTCGCTAACCGTTCCGGGAATCCGTTACGTGGTAGATCCTGGCACCGCTCGTATTAGCCGTTACTCGGTTCGCTCTAAAGTGCAACGTTTGCCCATAGAAGCCATTTCTCAGGCGAGTGCTAACCAGCGGTCGGGTCGTTGTGGTCGGGTTGCTGAAGGGATCTGTATTCGCCTTTATAGCGAAGAAGATTTCAATGCGCGGCCAGAATTCACTGAGCCCGAAATTCTAAGAACTAATTTGGCATCGGTTATTTTGCAAATGGCGATGCTTAATTTCGGCGACATTGAAGCCTTTCCGTTTGTAGAAAAACCGGACACCAAGACCGTTCGTGATGGTATTCGGTTATTGGAAGAAATTGGTGCGGCACAGTTTTCCGGCCGAGGCTCAGTGACCTTAACTGCGCTTGGTAATAAATTGGCCCGTTTCCCCGTCGATCCGCGATTGTCACGTATGTTGCTACACGGGGCCGAGCATGGCGCCGGCAAAGAGCTTGCGGTGATTTGTGCGGCATTAGGAACCCAAGATGTGCGCGAGCGGCCGCTTGAAAAGCGCAGTCAGTCTGACCAATGCCATGCTCAATGGAATGACAAAAGTTCCGACTTTATGGCGATGCTAAATTTGTGGCAAGGCATCGAAGCGCAGCAACAAGAACTCAGCAATAGCCAATTCCGAAAATGGTGTCGTAGCCAGTTCATTAATTACCTGCGTGTGCGTGAATGGCAAGATGTTTATCAACAGCTGACATCCCATTTAGCAGAGTTGGATATAAAGCTTAACGAAGAGGGCGCCAACTACGCCCAAATTCACCAATCAATTTTATCGGGCATGCTGAGCCATGTTGGCCAACTCAACAAAGACCGCGATTATCAAGGCGCTCGCAACCGAGTGTTCACCATGTTCCCCGGCTCTAGTTTGGGGCGCAAACGCCCTAAATGGTTAGTTGCTGCCGAGCTGGTGGAGACATCCAAGTTATTTGCTCGTTATGTTGCTGACATTGATGTGAGCTGGCTAGAGCCGTTGTCGCAGCACTTGGTCAAGCGTAGCTATTCTGAGCCGGTATTTGAGGAAAAGCGTCAGGATGTGGTGGCTAGCGAGAAACAAACCTTGTTTGGTTTGACGATTGTGCCCGCCCGCAAAGTCAGCTTTGGCCGCATCGATCCTGTGGCGGCCCGCAACCTATTTATCAAAGAAGCGCTGGTGGCCGGTAAACTGCGCTTAAACGCACCGTTTTTTCAAAAAAATCAGCAGCTAGTTAACGAAATTCATCAGCAAGAAGCCAAGATCCGCCGCCGTGATTTATTGATTCACGATGATGAACACGCGGAATTGTACGCAGAACGTTTGCCAACTCAGATCTATAACAAAGTCGGCTTGGCGCAATGGTTAAAGCTCGAGTCGAAAGCTAACAACAAAACACTGATGCTCACTCGCGAGCAATTGCTAGCTCGTAACGAAGATGACCTCAACGATTCGCAATACCCGCAACAGTGGCAGTTTGGCAATGTCAGTTTGCGGATGGACTACCAGTTTGAGCCGGGACAAGAGCATGATGGCGTCATTGTGCGCGTACCGCTATCGCTGCTCAATCAAGTGGAGGAGCGCAGTTTCGACTGGCACATTCCAGCCATGCGCGAAGAGTTGATCACCGCAATGATCAAAAGCTTGCCGAAGCAGTTGCGCAAACAGTTTGTACCGGCGCCAGATTATGCCCGCAAGGTCATCAATGAAATTGACGAGCAAGAAGATTTTGTTGGTGAAGTCACTCGAGCGCTGCGGAAATTTAGCGGTCAGCGTTTGGATGAATCGATTTGGGAGCAAAATGATGTGCCCGATCATCTCCGCATGAAGTTTCAGGTGGTGGATGACAAAGGGCAACAGGTTGCTATTGGCACCGATTTGACGAAATTGCGAGAACAACTGCAAGAACGTATTCAGGCCAGTCTGAAAAAAGTTGAAGCCGAACAAGTGAAACAAAGCTCCAGCGAGCAATGGTGTTTTGGGGCATTGCCAGAAATGCAGAGTATTCGCCGGGATGGTTATCAGGTCGAGTTACACCCAAGTTTGGTGGATGAAGGCAAAGAAGTGAGCTTGCAGCAGTTTGATGAGTTAGCTCAAGCTATAAGCCAGCACCACGCTGGTGTTCGTCGTCTGGTGTTGTTGAGTATTCCGTCACCACGCAGTTACTTGGTAAAAAATCTACCCAACAAAGCGAAGCTCGCGATGTATTACAACCCGCTTGGGCAAGTCAATGATTTGGTGGGTGATTTAGTTGATGCCGCTGCAGATGCGCTGATTGATGATAGTTGGGCCGTGCGTGATGAGAGTTCATTCAACGCGTTGCGTGAACATGTCCGAGCAGAACTCAATGAAACGGCGGGTACTATTGCGCTGCAAGTTGAGCAGATCCTAACGATCGCCCATAAGCTAAATAAAGGATTAAAAGGGCGAATGCCATTTGAGTTGGTGAACTCCTATCAAGATATTCAACAGTGTTTAAATGACCTAGTATTTAAAGGGTTCGTCTCTGCAAATGGGGTCGCTAAGTTGGATGATGTCGAGCGCTATATGAAAGCGTTACTGCGCCGATTTGAAAAGCTGGCAGAAAACCCCACCAAAGATCGTCAGAGTATTCTATTGGTTGAAAAGCTAACCGGGCGTTACCAAAAGCTAGCTGAAAAATCGGCCGTCAAACGCAAAGCCGCAGCTGAATTAGAGTCCGTGAAGTGGCAAATTGAAGAGCTAAAAGTGTCTATTCATGCTCAGCAATTAGGCACGAGTGGCCCAGTTTCTGAAAAGCGAGTGAGTGCCGCGTTAGCTGAGTTAGAAAAAGTACGTTAAATACATCCCATATTTTGAGGCTTATTACCTCTTAATGCCTTAAAAGCGCTATTGTTTTTAAGGTTTAACTGATAGTTATATATTAAATGAGTTGCACATTATTTTGCAGCCATGGAATTCCTTCTACCGGAGGCTGGCGAAGTTTATTGCGGTTAGGATTGCGCACAAATCAACGATTAAACTTTGCAGGCAAAGCATTGCGGGCCTTCTGTATTACCTTGTCGTTAATTTTTGCCTGTCATAGCCTCGCTGCTGAAGGGAGTTCGGACATTCGAACCCGGCAGTCTGCTGCGCCTAAAGTAACCTCATTAAGCTTGTTGAAGCAGGCTAAAGCCTCCCGCCATCAAGATCCTAAAGCAAGCGCTGAATTTGCCCAGCAAGCATTGAAACTCGCGCAGGCCGCGAATGAACCTCGTGTCGAAGCACAAGCCCATGAATTACTTGCCAAACTCGCCAAAAAAGCGAAAGAGGCGGGATTGGCAAAATTCCATTTTCGTCGTGCCGCGGAAGTGTTTGAAGCTTTGGTTGATCCGCGCAAGCAGATTGAAAACACCATTGATTACATCAAACTGCTCTACCACGATAAGAGCTACCAAGAAGGCACGGTTCTAGCGGCTGAACTGTTAGCGGTGGCACAACAACTTGGCAATGAACGATTGCTCGGCTTGGTGTACTTCACCAAAGGCAATGGGCTTTTCAAGCAAAAAGACGATCAAGCCGCAGTTGCTGCCTATAAAAATGCTGTTGTTCACCTGAACGGTGATGACAGCGACTCCCACGCATTATTAGCATCAGTTCATTATCAACTTGCGCAAAGCAGCGAGCATTTACATGATGACGAGCAAGCCAAACATTCGTTCTTTCAGGCTGCATCGTTATTTGAGAAAGTCCGCGATGCTGACAATCGAATGAAAGCGGTTCTTGGCTACGTTGACTTACTTTACGAAGAGCAAGATTTTGCGCAAGGCATTGCTGAGATTACAAAGGCTCTCGACGGCGCCGAGCAATTGCCTGATGAACGTTTGCTTGCGTTAGCAAAAGCAGCCAAAGGTGATGGCTTTTATAATCTAGGTAAGTTTCAAAACGCGATTGATGAACTCACCCAAGCTGCGACGCTGCTGACCAACGAGAATTCGAAAACCAACAAAAGATTGGCTTCAATTTATCGCCAAATTGGCCAGTCCTTTAAACAACTGAACGAAACAGACAAGTCGCTGTTCTATTTCAGAAAGTCGCTTGATATTTATCAAACAATTCATGATCCCAAAGCCATTGCGCGATTACTAAAAAACATCGCGACCGGCGAGAACCGACTGCGCAATTACATTGCAGCCTTAAGCTATGCCAATCGCAGTTTGGCGTTGCAGCAAGGTTTGCACGATACCAAGGGCAATGCCGAGTTGTTGATGTTGATTGGGATGATTTACCGCAACATCGGGCACTATGAAAAGTCTTTGGATAGCCTTCAAAAAGCACTGCAGATCTATGAGCAAGAAGGCGATATTAGCAATGTGGCCTCGACTTGGAATCAGATTGGCTTGATCTACTCTCGGCTCGAACAATTTGATAACGCGCGCTCTTTTTATCAAAAATCCATCGATCAGGAAAATCATCATATTTCGCAGGAAACACGCGCTGCCGCCTTTCGCGAAATTGCGGTCATCGATTACGAAGCAGGTGCTTATGATGACGCCATGGCAATGCTCAGCAAGGCTGAGGCCATTTATCGCTCGATTAATGACCCGATAAAATCAGCCTTGGTGAATATTCTATTTGGTAAGGTTTATCTCGCCAACGGGCGTGATGCACTAGCGAAGGTGCACTTTGAACAATCGCTTGCGCTATCGATTGAGGTTGGCGATTTGGTCATGCAAACTCGAGCGTTGATCTTTTTAGGTCGGCTGACGATAGAAACGGATACCGACAAGTCGATCAGGCTATTAAAGCAAGCTCTTGAGTTGGCCAGTCAAAGCGACGCCAAGGATGAGCTGCGAACCAGCTACTCGTTACTTAAAGAAGCAGAAAAGGTGCGGGGCCATTTGGCATCAGCACTCTATTATGCCGAGCAGGAAATCGCGGTGTCTAAACTCATTCACCGTGAACAAGAAGAAGCAGAATTCGTTCGTGCCAAGGCCAAACTCGATTCCCATAAGATGGAAATGGATCTGAGTATTTTGCGTGAGAAGGTCAAATTAGATGCCCTTAAAATCACGCAGAAAAACAATGAAATTGAGATTGTTCGGCAGGCTAATAAGATTTCAGAACTTGAGTTGACCAAAAACCAATACGCAAACCTGCTGCTCGCTATTTTGCTTGTCATTTGTTTGTTGGTTGCCGTTGTTATTTATCGCAGCTTCGTGGCTTCACGTCGGCGCAATCGAGAGCTTGATTATTTAGCCGCACGCGACCCATTGACGGATTGCTACAATCGCAGAGTACTGTTTGAGCGCTTAAATCGAGACTTTGAAGATTTGGCGCTTATCGAAAATTATTCCATTATTCTTGCCGATGTTGACCACTTTAAAACGGTCAACGACACCTATGGTCATAGTGCCGGCGATGGCGTGTTGCGCGCCGTGGCTCAAACGCTTCGTGACTGTACTCGAAAGAATGACACAGTAGCGCGCTTTGGCGGCGAGGAATTTTGTATTTTGTTGCCTAGCGCAACCGCTGATCAGGCCATGCGAATCGCCGAGCAAATGCGAGAGCGCCTCGAAAAACAACAGATTGATCACATCAATGTGACCTGTAGCTTTGGTGTGTCTGCACTTGGAACCGATCCGACAACGCCAGCTAAACTGATCGATGAGGCTGACTTGGCCTTGTATAGGTCGAAGAGCGAAGGCCGCAATCAAGTGACGTTGTGGCAGTCATCATTCAAAGGGTTGGGGTAGGGCATTGATGATGTTGAAGTACTGTCTAGCCCAAATCTGCAGCGTCCGATTGCCGGTGCGCTACTTTGGGCTGGTTTTCATCGTGCTTTCCGGAGTGATGAGTGCAGGAGCCAGCGCCAAGCAGGAGCCTACGGGTGAGCCAATATCAGCTAATGATGCAACGTTTAGTAAGTGGCAACAATTTACAGCGGCTGAGTTATTGCATCAGGCCCGATTATTTAAAGATACCAACCAGCCGTTAAGCGCGGAACTTGCGCGCAGCGCGTTGCTGAGTGCCGAGCACAACAATGAGCAATCGATTGTTGTGCAAAGTCATGCCTTTCTAGCTTCGTTAGCCGTTAAATCAAACGAGACTGAACAAGGTCAATATCACTTTGACCAAGCCTTTGAACTGTATGGCCGAGCAAGCGAAACGGCCAAACAAATCACGCTGTCGCTTGATTATGCCAATGCGCTAGTTTCAGCAAAGTACTACCAGCAAGCAGAGACAATCATCGACGATGTGTTGCCATTGGTTCAGGAACATGGCGAACCGTACCTGTCAGCATTGTTGTTGTCAGCCAAAGGGCTCAGTTACCACAAGCAAAAGCGGTTTGACCAAGCCATTGTGGAATTCACAAAGGCGGTCAATTATTTAACGGGGAAAAGCGACAAAATTAAACAGCAGCTGGCCGTTACGTTTCACAACATTGCCCAATCCTACAAACATTTGAAGGATGCGCCTCGCGCTATCAGCTTTTATCAAAAAGCATTGGATGTTCAAACGAGTCGCCACGATCAGCCTGCCATTGCAAAGGCGCTAAAGAACATTGCGATGGCAGAAAATAAGCGGGGCGGGTACTTAGTTGCGCTCGATCATGCGCTGCATAGCTTGGAGATCCAAAAAACGCTCAATAACACCGCAAATTATGCAGAGCTGTTGTTATTGACGGGCATTATCTACCGCCAAATTGGGGATTTTGAAAAGTCGCTGAGCTATATTCAAAAAGCAGAAACGCTATATGAACAAGACGATGATATTGCCCACTTAGCGGAAGCGTCTAACCAAACAGGCCTCATTTATTCGAGCCTTAAGCAATTTGATAATTCCCGCTCATTCTATTTACACACCATCGAATTACCCGAAGATCGCGTTAAGCCAGAAACGCGCGCGGCGGCTTATCGTGAAATTGGTGTGATTGATTATGAGGCCGGTCGCTATGACGTAGCATTAGTCATGGCGTCTAAATCAGACGCGATATATCGCTCCATTAATGCAACCTTGAAAACGGCTCAAGTTGATCTGTTGTTGGGAAAAATCCAACTGGCCCAACAAAATAATACTTTGGCAACTCATCACTTCCAGCAATCTCTCGTGTTGGCCACGCAAGTAAACAACATTGAATTACAAGCTCAGGCATTTAATTACTTGGGCCGAATCATGATTTCAAAAGATGTGGAAGGGGGCATAGAGCTACTCAAGCGGGGTTTGAAACTAGCAGAGCAAGCCGATTTAAAAATTGACCAACTGATGAGTTACGAATGGCTTAAACAAGCCGAGAAGCAACGCGGCAATACGATTCAGGCGTTGAATTTTGCTGAGCAAGAAATAGCCATGGCTCTAGCTATTCATCAAGAGCGAGAAGCTGCCGAGCTAATGCGCGCTAAGGCAAAGCTCGATTCTCATAAAATGGAGCTGGAGCTAACGGCATTACAAGAAAAAATAAAGCTAGATGGCCTCAAACTGGCGCAAAAAAATAATGAAATCGAAATTGTTCGGCAATCAAGTCAAATTGCTGAATTGGAGTTAACCAAAGAGCGCTATTTCAACCTGTTATTAGTTGTGTTGCTAGCGATGAGCTTGATAACTGCATTGTTGATTTACCGACGCTTTGCTGCTGCTCGAGTTCGTCACAAAGAACTCGACTTTCTGGCTGCGCACGATCCTCTCACCGGGTGTTTTAATCGTCGCATTCTATTCGACCGCATGAATAAAGATTTTGAAGGGCTTGAATACATTCAGGAGTATTCAATTATTCTTGCAGATATCGATTTGTTTAAAGACGTTAATGATACTTACGGCCACTCTGTTGGCGATATTGTACTCAGAGGCGTGGCCGATATTATGCAAGTAAATACTCGTAAAATTGACACCGTAGCGCGCTTTGGCGGGGAAGAATTCTGCATTATTTTGCCCGGTGCGGGGGAGAAGCAAGCCGTACGTTTAGCCGAAGATATGCGGCGAAAAATTGAAACCTGCCGTTTTAATGATGTGAGCGTCACCTGTAGCTTTGGCGTGACCTCTTTGCAAGATCATAACCAAACACCGAGTGATTTAATTGATAAAGCCGATTATGCGCTCTATCAATCGAAAAAGCAGGGGCGTAATCAGGTCACGGTATGGCATCAAGCGATTGAGGAAACTGGATAATCCGGCATCTCTATCTACACTTGAGCAACATACCCATTGGCGGAGATAGCCCGTGTCGCAGGCAGCGTTTAAAGGTTATATATCTGGCATGGTACAAGGTGTTGGATTTCGTTTTCATACCATGCAAAAAGCACAACAATTGTATTTAACTGGTTATGCCGAAAACCTAGCTGATGGTCGCGTTTGTGTTTATGCCGAAGGTGAAATGAATCATTTGCAAAACTTGGTGGACTGGCTTGAAGAAGGGCCGCCGAGTGCCAATGTTTCCAGCATTACGGTTGAGTGGCAGGATTATACGGGCATGAATGATTTCACTATTCGCTGATCATTGAATCCAGTTGGCCTCTATCGCTATCAAAATACGAACCCAACTAGTTGATACTTTCTTCTTTCTGCATTGCAGTGAAATACCTCGGTGGTCGCGGATGGCAAATATTATATGCGCATGAAAACTTTGTTAGGCAACACCCTGTTGTTTGTATTGTTGCTATCTTGGTCGGCCATGTCGTTTAGTGCAGATATCGTCAGGCTCTCTAGCCCCTCCTATGGTAAAAAAAGTACTGATCATAAACTCCATGTTCTGAAACGTGCTCTGGAACTGACAGAAGACGAATTTGGTGAATACCAAATTGAGCTTTCCCACCTATCTATGAAACCTCATCGTGCGTTGGCAGCATTACAAGGTGGCGAGACCATCAATGTGTCGGTGTTTGCCGCAGGCGCCAAGCGAGATAAGCAGGCTACCCCAATCAGAGTGCCAATTCGCGGTGGCATGTTGAGTTATCGACTGCTGTTGGTTAATCAAAATAGCTTGCAAGAATTTCAACACATTAAAACGGCTCGTGCGCTTCGTCGACTGACTGCGGGACTACAAAACGATTGGACGACCACGGCAGTGTTAAAAGCGGATAACTTTAACGGAACCGCAGTCCATAATCTCAAAGGTGTTTTTGAGATGCTACGCAGCGAACGCGTGGATTATATTCCACGCGCCATTTACGAAATATATGATGAGTATCAAGCGTTATCGCAAGTTAATGATGCCATTGCTATCGAACCGTCTATTACCCTATTTATTCCTATGGTTAGCTATGTCTATGTCTCTCCGGCAAAGCCACGATTAGCGCGCAGGCTTGAAAAAGGATTGCAGAAACTAAGCGATAGCGGGGAGCTGAAACAGATTTTTAGCGACTACTACCAACCAGAATTTAGCCGTCTTAAACTTGATAATCGTGTGTTAATTAAAGTGCATGATGACTACTTCGAGAGTCAATTGCCCGAGCTTTCGGATAATATGCTTTGGTCACTTGAATCCTTTGGCCAAGCCATTTCGCCGGAGAGTTGACCGTTATTCAACTGTATTGGAATCCTTATGAGCAACAGAGAACTCACACACCACTCGATAAATTATGTCGAATTACCGGCCGCCGATTTAGCGGCAACTAAGCTATTTTTCAGTGGTGTATTCAACTGGCAGTTCACTGACTATGGGCCGGATTACACCGCCTTTTCGAATGCCACCATCAACGGTGGTTTTTACCATGCGCCATTGGTTTCAGACGCTGCTGTGGGCGCCGCTCTTGTTGTTATTTATAGTGCGGATCTTGAGCAGACCCAGCACGCTGTAGAACAAGCGGGTGGTCAGGTTTGCAAAGCTATTTTCTCTTTTCCTGGTGGCCGTCGGTTTCATTTTAAAGAACCGAGTGGCAATGAATTTGCCGTTTGGTCTGACAAGGGCAGCGCTGAAATATAACGGAAAAACCTGGCGCGAAACTGATACTAAATAGGGCCTGAATGAGATATGAAGTGGCGATGAATTCGCCATTTATGTTACGTATTTGCGGTTTTTCTCATAATAATTGGTCTGACACTACGGGTTTTTACGGTCATACCTGTTTTTATGAATATTTTCTGCGATAATTTCCCGTTAACGTGTTCAATTTGTGGCAGGCTAGCGTGCCACAATAGACTTCAGGATGGGGCACGCGGCTGTAATGGATGACGCTAAAGCGCAGGTTACAGTTGCCTTTCACAACAATTAACCTCCAACGATGATTCACAACGCTCTAGTTAGAGCTTGTACTAGACAAGGGCTTTTTACATGTACCGATTTTCATCACCGACATACTTGGTAGCCGCATTAGGGCTTACTGCTTGTGTTTCTACAAGTGTACTGGCTTCTGCTGTGCCTGCTGATAAATTCGATTTGAGCCAGTGGAAAATCACCTTGCCAATGGACGCTGACGGCAACGGTAAAGTTGACGAAATCGATGTCCGAGAAATTCAAAATTACCAGCACCCGGATTACTTCTACCTTGATGCTGATGGCAACATGGTGTTCACGGTTCCAAATAAGGCATCAACGACCAGTGGTTCATCGAACACGCGTAGCGAATTACGCCAAATGATCCGCGGAACCAACAAGAAAATTAAAACTAAAGCACCGGCCAATAACTTTGCGCTGGCTGCTCATCCGAATGCCAAAGAGTTTGGAGCGATCGGTGGCAAGATGGAAGCAACACTGAAAGTAAACCATGTTGCCGTTGAAGCTGGATACCCAGAAAAATTCCCTGCTTATTCTGTTGTTGTTGGCCAAATTCACGCCGGTAAAGATAAAAAGCTAATTGCTGAAGGTAATGGTTTTGGTTGGGGTAATGAGCCCATCAAAATTTACTACAAGAAATTTCCAAACCATGACAAAGGCTCTGTTTTTTGGAACTACGAGCGTAACTTAGAGAAAGATAATCCTGTTCGTATGGATATTGCTCATCCTGTTTGGGGTAACACGTGGGAAAATCCTGCAAACCCAGGCGATAAAGGCATTTCGTTAGGCGAAGAGTTCAGCTATGTAATCAATGTGCATGAAAACACCATGTACCTGACATTCACAGCGGAAGGTCACCCAACGGTCGAATATGAAATTGATCTGAGCAACAATGTTGATCCTAATGGCAAGGTTGATGATAAAGACCATCCAAAAGGGTACACCGGCGATTGGAACTATTTCAAAGCTGGCGCTTACAACCAGTGTTCTACGAAAGACGACCCAGGCTTCTGGTACACCAAATGCCCAGGTACGGGTAACTGGAAAGAAGACAAAGCCGCAGGCCACTATACGAGCGTTACATTTAGCAAACTAGAGCTGAGCCCATCGGAGAAGCCTGCTAAGTAATTGCTACTTGCAAACCTATTTTGAAAGCCACCTTCGGGTGGCTTTTTTGTTATTTGTCACAAGATTAGGCTATCAATGGCGGATTCATGTGAGGTCTGTTCTAGTTGCGCAGCAAAGCTTACCGCAGCTGATAAACTTTAGTGGGTATGAGCAAAATAGGCCTGTTTTTTCTATGAGTTGTTGCCGGACTTTACTCGTGTTCCTTGTCAGCTTCGCGGCGCTGGTTTGGATAAATCCAGCCGTGGCTAAGCCCAAACAAACAAGCACCATCTACCTCGCGATCCCTGCCCCTGATACATCACATGGTTTTAAGTTCTTTGGTTTGGTGTACCGAGAACTCTTTGCTCGGGTTGGCTACAAGGCTGAGTTAGTGAGCATGTCGGGCGAGAGAGCGCGATTTGAAGGCCAAATAAACCTAGATGGTCAAGTGGGGCGTGTTGCAGAATACCAGCAGCAGGCCGTTAACCAGCTCAAAGTACCCGAAGTTATTGTGCCAATATACTTTGCTGCTTATGGCAATCTTACCGTCGATAGAGAGGGGATCTCTGATTGGCAAAGTTTGTCAGGCTTCGAACGAACCATCGCCTATAAACATGGCTCCATTATTCCCGCGCTAAAGTTGTCGGCGTTAGTGGCTGACGACTACCTAGATCCCGTCACTCATATTTCTCAGGGGCTTAAAAAATTAAAAGCTGGTCGAGCCGACTTGGTCGTTGGTTTAATTACAGAAATAGAGCCATATCTACAATCTGATGAATTCGCGACCATCTCACGTATTTCGGTACTGAGCCGAGAGCCAATATATTTGTACCTGCATCAACGCCATAGCCGATTGATACCGAGTTTAGTGATGGCATTGCGGAACATGAAGCAAGAGCATTTGATCAAATCCTACTGGCGTGAAGCAGGGCTACCAGACGCGCTGTTCTACTAGGTAACGCATCCGAGAAGTTCATTAAAAGCCAGTACGGCACGCCGATAACAAGCAATATTGCTGTTTGTTAATGGCCGATTGGAATTTAAAGGTTCGTTTTTTTACTGTCAGTTAGCCAAATCGTCAGCGATGTCAGTAGCGAATGGTTGTGCCGCTCGATAGTTCCTTGCTTGGCTCATTCGATAAGTGCTCTATATATGCATGGAAAGCTATGTGCCGTCCTAAAATAAGTTGACGGTTTTTGATTAAGCCAGCGTTCCTTCAACGCTGGCTTTTTTGTGCACTTGTT
>NZ_JAHZSS010000015.1 GCF_019457915.1 Neiella holothuriorum | reverse complement strand
CAGCGCTTGGCTGCGGGAGGCGTATATTACGCTTCCTTCCCTCAGAGTCAATCACTTTTTTCAAAGTTTTTGTTCTGGGTGCTTCGGGTGACTTCCAATCTAAAGTTTAGAACTTTAGTTCGTTGCCGTTCCCCGTTGCTGTGGGGGCGCATTATAGGGAGTCTTTGAATTCGGTCAAGGGCTTTTTTAAAGTTTTATTTCAAATGGTCAAAACACATACAAATCAGTTTGTGTTGCGCAACAATCAACCAGAAATAGCTATCGTTGCGAATAAAAGAGAGAAAAAATTAGCTCCCAGAAATACCAAAGGAAGCTTACGCTTCCTTTGAGTTATGTATTGAGTGTCGTGGCTCGGTATTCCATCGAATGAATGCCAGCTAATTACTACCAGCTGGCACAACGATTAATTACTCGGCTTTTCTTTCTCAGTATCAAGTGGTGTTGCGTCATCTGCCTGCTCAACGCCATCATCGGTTTCAGCAGATTTTTGCTTTTCACAGAAGTCGGCATCTTTGCTGTCACCCACCACGTGTTCCATTTTTAATTTCTGTACGCCGCGCACGGTAATGAATGGGCCCGATACAGCATAGGCAGTGAAGATACCAAACAACACCAGTGCAGGATTGGTGGCGACGATAACGTACACCAATACCACAGCAAGAATTGCCAAAAACGACACGCGACCTTTCCAGTCGACATCTTTGAATGAGTGATAGCGGAAGTTACTCACCATCAACGCGCCTGCAGCCATGGTAATAAGCGCAACAATATAACCAATAGAGTGGCCATTAATGTCATGCTCAGCACCCAGCCAAACGCCACCAGCAATAATGCCGGCCGCAGCAGGGCTTGCTAGGCCTTGGAAGTATCGCTTATCGGCTTTGCCAACCATGGTATTAAAGCGGGCCAACCGAAGGGCGGCACCTGCAACAAAAATGAAGGCGGCTAGCCAACCAACTTTACCTATTTCATTTAGCCCCCAGTTATACGCAATTAATGCTGGAGCAACGCCGAATGACAACATATCAGCCATGCTGTCGTATTCCGCACCAAAAGCGCTTTGGGTATTAGTTAAACGAGCCACGCGACCATCGAGGCCGTCAAAAATCATGGCAATAAAGATGGCAATGGATGCCAATTTAAAATCACCGTTCATGGAAGCTACTACGGCATAAAAGCCGGCGAACAAACCGCCAGTAGTTAACAGATTCGGAAGTAAATAAATGCCCTTGGGTTTATGAGCATCGTGTTCATGTTGTTCTGTCATTGAAGCCAGCAATCCCAATTACGAGGGTAAATTGTGCCGAACAGAGTAGCACAAGGGTAAGCTTGGGGAAATTAGCCAAGGCCGCTGGGTTTGTGATCCAACGGCCTTTTTATTCAATAGTGCAATTAATTGAGTGTTAGCTCACCGTCTTGCACTGCGACTTGAATATCTGCGCCAGGAGCATAACTACCCCGCAAAATCGCTTGCGATAATGGGTTCTCAAGCTGTTGCTGAATCGCCCGTTTAAGAGGTCGTGCACCATACACAGGATCAAAGCCCGCTTCAGCGAGTTTATCCAAAGCCGCATCGGATACCTGTAAATTAAGCTCTCGCTCCAGTAATCGCTTGCGTAAACGTTCAATCTGAATACCCGTGATCTGGCGTAATTGTGCTTGTTCAAGCGGATGGAACACCACCAACTCATCAACGCGGTTAACGAATTCTGGGCGGAAATGGTGTGTGACAACATCCATCACCTGCGCTTTCATTTCGTCATAACTCGCCTGACCTGCACTTTCCTGAATTCGGTCTGAGCCTAAATTCGACGTCATGATCACCACGGTATTGCGAAAATCGACGGTGCGGCCTTGGCCATCGGTTAAGCGGCCGTCATCCAGCACCTGCAACAGGATGTTAAATACATCAGGATGCGCTTTTTCCACTTCGTCGAGTAAAACCACCGAATAAGGCCGGCGACGAACAGCTTCCGTTAAGTAACCGCCCTCTTCATAACCGACATAACCCGGCGGTGCGCCAACCAAGCGAGCGACCGAATGCTTTTCCATAAACTCAGACATGTCGATGCGCACCATGGCATCTTCGGTATCGAACATAAACGATGCCAGTGCTTTACACAGCTCAGTTTTACCCACACCTGTGGGACCTAAGAATAGGAATGAACCGATAGGTTGATCCGGATCGGCAAGGCCCGATCGGGAACGACGAATGGCATTTGCCACCGCATCAACCGCTTCGCTCTGACCAATGACTCGTTGATGAAGTTGTTCTTCCATGCGTAATAATTTATCGCGCTCACCTTCGAGCATTCGTGCGACAGGGATCCCGGTTGCTCTAGAGAGCACTTCGGCAATTTCTTCTTCGCCGACTTTATTACGCAACAATGTCATTTCATGCATTTCAGCTTGTGCGGCTAGATCGAGTTGCCGCTCAAGATCTGGGATACGCCCATACTGCAATTCTGACATTCGATTCAAATCGCTAGCACGAGTTGCAAACTCGAGATCTTGCCGCGCTTGTTCCAGCTCGGCCTTAATATGCTGTGTGCCAGACAGTGCAGCTTTCTCTGATTGCCAGACTTCTTCTAGCTCCTGATACTTGCCATCAAGTTTTTTCAGTTCGTCTTCAAGCAGACCAAGCCGTTTTCGACTCGCATCATCACTTTCTTTGGCGACCGCTTGCTGCTCAATTTTAAGCTGGATAATGCGTCGCTCGAGCTTATCCATATCTTCAGGTTTAGAATCAATTTGCAGGCGAATGGACGATGCCGCTTCATCGATTAAATCGATAGCCTTATCGGGCAATTTTCGATCAGAGATATAGCGATAGGACAAACTCGCCGCGGCAACAATCGCCGGATCGGTAATGTCCACCGCATGGTGTAATTCATAGCGCTCTTTCAGCCCCCGCAAAATGGCGATGGTATCTTCCACCGAAGGCTCTTCCACTAGCACTTTTTGGAAACGGCGCTCAAGCGCGGCGTCTTTTTCAACGTACTGACGATATTCATCTAACGTCGTTGCACCCACGCAATGTAATTCGCCTCGAGCCAATGCCGGCTTAAGCATGTTACCCGCATCCATAGCACCTTCCGCTTTCCCGGCGCCAACCATGGTATGAAGTTCGTCGATAAACAAGATGACCTGACCTTCTTCTTTAGCCAGTTCACTCAACACCGCTTTCAAACGT
The DNA here is from genome assembly GCF_019457915.1 of Neiella holothuriorum. Taxonomy (GTDB): domain Bacteria; phylum Pseudomonadota; class Gammaproteobacteria; order Enterobacterales; family Neiellaceae; genus Neiella; species Neiella holothuriorum. Next base: position 102,444 of record NZ_JAHZSS010000015.1, on the reverse strand, counting down.
TCTTCAAATTCTCCACGATATTTAGCGCCAGCCAGCAACGACCCCATGTCTAAAGAGAGTACGCGTTTATTTTTTAAACCTTCGGGTACTTCGCCGTTAATAATGCGCTGAGCGAGGCCTTCAACAATGGCGGTTTTACCCACACCAGGCTCACCAATCAGTACCGGATTATTTTTAGTTCGGCGCTGCAGCACTTGGATCGTACGGCGAATTTCATCATCGCGACCAATCACCGGATCGAGGCGACCCGCTTCCGCGCGCTCAGTCAGATCGATGGTGTACTTTTCTAACGCCTGCCGCTGATCTTCAGCATTTGGATCATCGACTTTCTGGCCTCCGCGAACTTTTTCAATCGCTTTTTCGACCGACTCAGGTGTTGCCCCAAGTTCACGAAGCATGTCGCCGAACGGACCTTTATCTTGTGCGGCGGCCAACACAAACACTTCGCTTGAAATGTATTTGTCGTTACGTTTCTGAGCCAACTTATCGGTCATATTCAATAAGTTGATGGTGGAATGACTGAGTTGCACGTCACCGCCAGTGCCTTCAACACGGGCAACGCGATCGAGTTGCTCTGCGAGCTGAGAACGCAATGCGGTGATATTTACCCCCGCCAATTGCAGCAGCGGACGTACCGAGCCTTGCTGTTGATTGAGCAAGGCCAACATTAAATGGGTGGCTTCAATAAATTGATGATCACGCCCCAATGCCATGGATTGCGCATCAGACAGAGCCACTTGGAATTTACTAGTCAATCGATCTAGACGCATCACTGCCTCCCGTCTCATCGTTCAAAAATTGGTCTAACAATTAGATGGGGCTGACTGTTTTCAGTTTCAAGCGTTGGCTTTAATCCAAATCGCTGAAGCCATGCGTCCGGTCACACCCTGACTCAAAGAATTGGGTTGGCAAGCCCGCCGATAGGAAAAAAAGTGTGCCGCATTCTGGTAAGTACAGCGCAAATCAGCGCTAATTTGATGAACCCCAACACCAGCCAGGCGCATAACGGCGAGCAGCTGTATGTCAGCCAACCATTTGCCATCACTCGAATGGGCAAAGGCATCCGCTGCGTTAGGATCGTGTTCAGTAAAGGTTGTACGTACCTCATCCCCCACTTCGAATGCCAGCGGCCCAATACACGGACCAAGCCAGACGCGAAGCGCTGAAGCCGGGGTTTTCATACTTGCAATTGTTTGCTCTAACACGCCAAGAGCGAGGCCTCGCCAACCAGCATGAGCAGCAGCCACTTCAGATCCATCGTTGGCACAAAACAGCACAGGTAGGCAGTCTGCTGTCATGATCACGCAGCCGTGACCGGCCATTTGACTAACACTGGCATCGGCATCGGGTACGCATCTTGGCGCTCGATGGCCGTGAAACAATGCCGTGCCATGAACTTGATTGAGCCAATGAAGGTGTTTACAGCCAGGCATTTGTTGAAGTAATCGCTGGCGATTTTCGGTGACAGCCGCAACCTCGTCTTGCACGTGCAAGCCGAGATTGAGCGATTGATAAGCGCCTTTGCTAACGCCACCGGTGCGTTCAGTTTGAATCGCACCGACCGTATCGGGCAACTGCCACTGTTCAATGGGGCAGCTAGTGGTCGGCCGGGTTAATCTTGGCATCTTGTCTTAGCACATCAATGAGCTGCTTCATGTCGGCAGGCACAGGCGCTTGCCATTCCATCTCCTCGCCCGTAATCGGGTGCGCCAAAATTAAGCGAGCGGCATGGAGCGCTTGGCGGCGAAAACCACGCAAGGTTTCAATCATGATTTCACTAGCGCCTTTGGGAAGCCGGTTACGCCCGCCATACAATACATCGCCCACCAGCGGATGATGCAGGTGAGACATGTGCACGCGGATCTGGTGAGTTCGGCCTGTTTCCAATCGCAACCGCAATCGCGTGTGATTGGGAAATTTTTCTGCCACGCGATAATGCGTGATGGCTTCTTTGCCATGTGGGTGAACGGCCATTGCGGTGCGCCGATGAGGGTGGCGATCAATCGGCTCCTCAATGGTGCCACCTGCCGTCATCACCCCAATGGCAACGGCTTCATATTCTCGAGTAATGTCACGAGCTTGCAATCGCGCCACTAAGTGCGTTTGGGCAGGAATCGTTTTAGCTACCACCATCAACCCCGTGGTGTCTTTATCCAGCCGATGGACAATGCCGGCACGCGGTATTTCGATTAAATCAGGGCAGTGGTGCAATAACGCGTTCAGCAGGGTGCCTTGCTGGTTGCCTGCGCCTGGGTGAACCACCAATCCAGCGGGCTTATTGACCACTAGAATGTCGTCATCTTCAAAGACGATATTGAGATCGATGTCCTCAGCTTGATGCTGAACTTCATCTTCTAACATGGCGTTAAGCACCACATTCTCGCCACCGACGACTTTCTCTCGCGCTTTTTTGGCTACTTTGCCATTAATTTCAACCCGGCCTTCATCAAGCCACGTCTTAATGCGAGTACGGGAATAATCGGGAAACAATTCTGCCAACGCTTGATCGAGCCGTTGGCCAAATTGGTCGGATGATATTTGTGCGGTTAAGGTAAATTCCTGCGCCATAGTCTCAATCTGTCTAACAACGCATTCACAATACGCTGCGGATTAGTTTAGAATGCCGTGCATTGTAACTGGACTGAAGCTGTAGATCAGCTTTACCCTCATAAATCGTATACTGGGACGTGTTCATGCTGTTATCCCGTTTGACCGGAGTTAGCGTACTCGGATTGGCGTTATTACTTGGCGCCTGTTCTTCTACGCCTGAAAAAGAAAAAGTTGCCGAACAACCAGCGGCTGAGTTGTATAAAGAATCTCAGATTCGGATGGAAGATGGTAACTACCGAAGCGCCATTGCTCACCTAGAAGCACTGCTATCTCGCTACCCGTTTGGCCCTCACGCCGATCAGGCGCAGCTGGATTTGATCAGCGCTTATTACGCCAGTGCCGACAATCCGGCAGCTCTGGCTTCCATTGATCGCTTTATTCGATTGAACCCAACCCACAAAGATATTGATTACGCACTCTACATGCGCGGGCTGGTTAATGAGGATGAGGACCGCAATTACTTCCAAGAACTGTTCCGCATCGATCGCTCAGACCGAGATCCACACAACATTCGTGAAGCATTTGGCGATTACGAACGTTTACTGCGCGAATACCCCGGCAGCAAATATGCGCCAGATGCGGCTTTACGCATGACCGCATTGAAGAATCGCTTAGCTCGTTATGAAGTGCAAGTGGCCGAATATTATTACGCTCGTGATGCCTTTGTTGCATCGCTTGGCCGCGGCAAATATGTACTTGAGTACATGCCAGATACTCCCGAAGTGGAGCGAGCACTTGAGCTGATGGCTCTGTGCTACGAAGAATTGGGTATGGAAAAGGCCCAGCAAGATACCTTGCGCGTGTTGAAACTGAACTATCCAGATAACGAGATGGTTCTTACTGTGGGCAGTTAATCGCCAACCGCCATCAATAAAAAACGGAGCCAATGGCTCCGTTTTTTATTGATTGAACACTAAGCAATTAAATTGCGTCGTCGTTTTCTTCACCAGTACGAATACGAATCGCGCGTTCAACGTTCTGAACAAAAATTTTGCCATCACCAATTTTGCCGGTGTGGGCTGCATTGATAATAGTTTCTAAGCAGCGCTCAACGTCTTCATCCGCAATCACAATCTCTAACTTCACTTTTGGCAGAAAGTCGACCATGTACTCAGCACCGCGGTACATTTCCGTGTGACCTTTCTGACGGCCAAAACCCTTCACTTCGGTTACCGTCAGGCCGCTGATGCCAACTTCTGACAGCGCCTCACGAACATCGTCCAATTTGAATGGTTTAATAATGGCTACAACTTTTTTCATTTTTTATTCCTTTACCAGTTTGCTCGGCCAAATCCAGAGCAGATTGGGTTACGGCGATCTTTTGCAAATCCACGCGGCGTAATACGAGGGCCTACCGCAGACTGTCGCCTTTTGTATTCATTGATGTCAATGAGGCGAATCACACGACGAACAACTTGTTCATCATAACCTGCTGCCACAATATCGGCTAAAGACGCGTCTTGTTCAACATAACGTTCGATCATATCGTCTAATTCTGCGTAATCCGGCAAACTATCGGAGTCTACTTGATCTGGCGCAAGCTCTGCTGATGGTGGCCGCGTGATGACCCGCTCCGGGATCACGTAGCCTTGGGTGTTGCGATAACGCGACAACTCAAAAACCATCATTTTAGGAATATCTTTCAGCACCGCAAAGCCACCACACATATCACCGTACAAGGTGGCATAGCCCACTGCCATTTCACTCTTGTTGCCGGTCGTTAATACCATCCGGCGACGTTTGTTGGAAATGGCCATGAGCACAACGCCACGGCTACGTGCTTGCAAGTTTTCTTCAGTGGTATCTACGGCAGTGCCTTCAAACATAGGATCGAGTTGCTGCATAAAAGCATCAAACATCGGCTCAATCGACACAGCGTCATACTCAACGTTCATTAACTTGGCCTGTTCAGCCGCATCAGCAATGCTCATGTCCGAAGTGTAACGGAACGGCATCATCACCGCCTGAACGTTTTCTGCGCCCAGCGCATCAGCGGCAATTGCCAGTGTTAGTGCAGAATCAATACCGCCAGAAAGCCCCAAGACTGCACCTTCGAAGCCATTGCGTAAGACGTAGTCACGAACCGACATCGTCAGGCCTTTGTAAACTTCAGCCAACAGCGTCAATTCGTCGGCGCTAGCTTGTTTTGCGTGCAGTTGCCGACCATCAAAGCTGACTTGCGCCAAATTGTTTTCAAACGCTGGCGCGCGATACACTTCGCTGCCATCAGCACTAATGGCGACGGACTGGCCGTCAAAGATCAATTCGTCTTGACCACAGCTGTGATTGACATAAACGATGGGTGTGTTGAGCTTTTTAGCTTGCTGCTCTAACACCCGATGGCGCATGGGTGTTTTTTTCGTGTGGTAAGGCGAGGCATTGGCGATGAGTAAGATCTCTGCGCCCGCAGCAACAGTGGCTTCAGCAGGCTGTTGATGCCAAATATCTTCACAGATCAAGAGGCCCACTTTGTGACCTTTTGGTTCGATAATGCACACCGCATCGCCCGGGGTGAAGTAACGCTTTTCATCAAACACGCCATAGTTTGGCAATTGCTGTTTGTGGTATCGGGCTTTCTCTTCGCCGGCCCCCGCTTCACTAGCACTTAACCAGATCATGCTGTTGAAGCATTCGTTGCCTTCTTGCATAGGCAAACCGACAAGCGCATCCATGGCAGGCATGTTTGCTTTAATGGTTGCTAAAACCGCCATCACACGTGCATGTAAATCAGACCGCAACAACAAGTCTTCTGGCGGGTATCCGGTTAGGGTCAGTTCAGGAAACAAGATCAGATCGGCTCCGGCATCTGCCGCTTCTTTCATGGCCGCCAGTACTTTCTGGCCATTTCCTTCAATATCCCCCACCCAACAGTGGATTTGTCCCATTGCGATGTTTAACACGCTTACCTCATTGTTTTACTGCAGTGACAGCGGCTGCTTCATTTGCGAGCCATAATAAAATAACCGACGCCTAAAAGGTACGGTGGATGATCAATAAGATTTACAGCAGATGACGAGCTGGTGAATTTTTATGCGGATAGAACAGCCAGACTGTGAATCTGTCACTAGGCGGGAGATTTATCAACGTGCTAATCTGCATCAAGTTGTAACGCAGTGAAGTAAACTGGGGCCAGATGTAATGAAAAGGATGTTCGGTTTTACCCTACTCGAGCTATTGGTAACCGTCGCTATTGTTGCCATCACCCTACTTGCCGGCGTTCCCAGCCTGATTGACTTCATTAAATCCAGCCGATCATCTCAACAAGCTAGCTATATCGCTAGTTCATTACAAATGGCGCGCCTGAGTGCGATTGACTCAGGCTTAGTCGTGACGCTATGCCCAACCCAAAATAACTTGTCGAGTTGCACCACATCCTGGGATGGGCCGTTAATGGTATTTGAGGACAATGATGGCGACAGTAGCTATGATTCTGGCGAAACGGTTCTGAAAGTCATTGATGCGGCACCAGACACCATCACGCGTAGCTTTAATAATGGCAGCGTGGTGAGCTATCAACCAGAAGGCCACACCTCAGATTTTGGTACATTTTCAGTTTGTGCCGACAGCAAAGAAGCCAAATACGCACGCAGTGTTGTGATTAACCTACAAGGTCGAATTAAGCTGTCGCGTGATTACGATGGAGATGGCGTGCATGAATACCCTGAAGGCACCGATTTAAATTGTGAAAGCTAACGGCCTTCATTCAACAGTGCTTTGCTAACAATCCCAGCAATATTCGGAGCTGGCAAATGAGCTGTCATTATTGCTATCCCAAGCTTTTTGCCCCAGCGAATTAAACATCAATTTGCCGTCAGATTTAACCACTGCAGTGGTTGTGGGCGTTGCACGCAATTCAAAGTTTCGGCCGTTGTCGTTAATGGCATGAATCGTTAGATCATATTGCTTGTTGGCGGCGGGTTGATCCGCCGGAGACCAACTGTTGAAAATGGCTGGCGCCCCTGTATCGCCGCCACTCGACGCAGCCCCTTCGTAGGTATATTGCTGCGCTTTGTGTGCTTCCATTGCGGTGGCAAGCGCCATCAAATCCGCCATCGCTTTTTGGCGATGGCCCTGAACAACGTAGTCTACGTAGCTTGGGTAAGCTATCGCCGTCAAAATACCTATAATGGCCACCGCAATCATGGCTTCGATCAAGCTAAAGCCTGCCATTTGTTTAGCCGTAGTTAACTTACTCATCAGGCGTTTGCTCTCGCTCACTATGCCAGGTGGTATCCCGGTACACTTGGTTGGTTGGCGGCAGCAAGGTATTTAAAATATTTGGCTCACTGCCTTGGGCATTGCTATCGGTGATCAGGTTGCCATCATCATCGTACATGGACGATGCATTAGTACATTCGCTGCTCACACAAATCACCGGTAGATCTTGTTGCGCATAAATAATTTTCGGCGAACTTGGTATACCGCCATGTGTCAGGTTCATATAACGATCGGTTTCAGTCACGTCATTGTCATCATCAAAGTCGCCTGTTGGCGTACCATAGCCTAGCGACATGACATAGGCTCTGCCGTTCCCTTCTGGCGGCGTACACTGGTTTGGATCGGCATCCACATCACCTGGAATGTAAGTAGCAAAGGCCACCTTGTAATCAACAATGACCGGTGATGACAGTACTTTTTCCCCTTCGCTCGGCAAATCAATATAGAAGCCACTTTCATACTTTTCGTAATCGGCTTCGCTCAGCGCGATTACATCACTGTTGGAGGTGATGCTCGTTGCATCAAGCAGATCATCAATTTCGACGGGGGTTACTGAGTAACTGATTTTGTTGGTGCCACTAACACTGGTGCTGCTGGCATCAAACACGCCGTAATCTCGAATAACAAAAAACTTATCGTCGGTGTTCAGGTTTAGCGGGTGAGCGCGATAGCCTGAGCCAACTGTCACGGCAAAATATTGACCGAAGCCATCGTTGACGTAAGCCACATCAGGCGGGTAGAAGAATCGACGATTATTACTTTCAGCCGTTCCTCCCATATCGGCGAGCAGACCACCGGAGATAAATTCAGTGCCGGACAAACCGTTATGAATGTCCAAACGGATAACTTGGCCGCCTAAGTCAACCGCATAAATATGATCTGAGTAGCCATCGCGATCACGGTCGAGCACGTAGAGATCGGCAGCTACCGCATAATCCAACTCGTCAATAACGGTGTACGTGGAACCATCATCCAAATTGTCGTTACTGGCATACCATAGCAATTCGCCAGTTGCGGCATCCACCATGTAAATTGCGTTACCAACGCCATCAGCTACGCGGGTTGTTTTCAGATCGTGAGCCGGATCGTAGCCGCCACCAAAGAACAATACATCTTTGCTGGTGCTACCAAGTTTGACCGTTGCGGGGATCATTTTTGACCAAGTTTGGCCCAACCGACTAAAGGCACCCGTCGATTGATTAGTGATGACATTCGACCACCCGTTGGCCGGCGTAGAATTAGTGACATCCAACGCATAGTAGCTCTCACCACCACGGCGCATGCCTGCAATGAGCAAGTTTTTACTATTAGCCGTCACCAGCGTCATTGGGCCATCCATGCCATAAACTCGAGTAACAAATACCGAATTTTCGTAGTAATCGTTGGCGTTTTTCAGCAATTCTTCCGGTATGAAGGACCAGTTTTCATCGCCTGTTTCAGTATCAACGGCATGAATAAAGCCTTGGTTGGTACCAAAGTAAATTTCGTCATTAGAGCCAGAACGGCGTTGCACGACAGGTTCTGAATGAAGCGGATCACCGATTTGGTAATCAGTGTTACCACTGTCATCTAACCCTTTTATCCAATTAATTAATTCGTCGCGGCGTTCACTTGCATCACTCCGAGCCGTAATGCCCAGCACATCTTCTGTCACCAAGTCCGTTTCATTCGAAATTAGCGTAAAGCCATCCAAATCACTGTACACACGGCGTGAACTAAGGGTTTCATTGGCTTCACGTGCGCCACCAACTGTCACTTCATCATTGCCGGTCGTTGCCGTTGACCAAAAGTCTGGCGCCGCTGATTCAAAATAGCCGGTGGCCGCATCGACTGCCGAGCCGCCGTTTTTACTCAGCACAAGGCCATCAGCAATTTGATACTTTTTCAGGTTGCCGGGCCAATTTTGAGTATCTTTTGGACTGAACACGGCGTAGTACACAAAGCTGTCGTGCAGTAGTTTGTTGACGTCTGAAATGGCTACCGATGGGGCAACAAAGGTGGTATTGCGCTTTTTGGCATCGGAAATAATTCGCTGGAACGCTTCGGCCACCGATGCGGCATCGGATGTGGGGTAAAAATCACCACCGCCCACACTTGCCATGTCTTCCAGGTAAGTTAACCAGTCCGCAGACTCTGTGCCCTCGGGAACAAATGAAATCGTATGGGTAAACACCCGCGCATCATCACTGCCGTTAGATTTGTCGGAAGATGCGTTGTATTCGGCTAAGTGCACTCCACAATTGGTGTCGTTGAGGTTGCCGCTGGTGCTAGCTGAGCAGGTGCGGCCGGTTAGCGTGTCGATGTAGTTACGCACGGTACTGCGCGTTTGGTTGGCGCGACCGTCGGTTAAGAGAACAACGTGGTTCTGCTGACAGACATGCTCAATGGGTGAAATATAAATGGGTGTTGGTGTTGATGGAATGTATTCATCATCGCAATCAGAGTCACTTAAATTAGACTCGGTGCAACCATTTGGCAGCACTGAATCAGCGCCGGTGTAGGAGTCACGGTGACTAACGCGTGTTAACGGTTGGGTGCTATCAGAGATCCCGCGGTTCAACCCATAAAGCACATCGCCGCCATTAAAGTAGCGATAGGCCTCATACATGGTTTCAGCCACTGGCGTCCAACCATCATGGGTCAAACCATCAACCAACGTTTGCATGTACTGGCGCACGGTGTAGGTTGAGGTTTGCGCGCTCCCTCGGTATTTCACATACAGTTGTGCTGATTTAGTCGCATTACCTTGATAGCTATAGGCTTTCACTTCTCTATTTGATGGCACCAGCTTAAACGCCATGGCGTTACCACTTTGCCAACCAGAACGACCAATCACATCTTCAACAAGCGATGAAATATCAGTTGAGTCCATTTCATCGTTGGTGCGCCAGCTATTACTGGCAATCGACCAAGTCACACTCGATGATGCGTAATCGCGCGATGTGACTGTGTAGTCGGCACTAGAATAGTCAGCCGCATCATCGCTACTCTCGACATGAATGCTCATGCTTGAGCTACCATCCCGATTCGAATAGGGCGTCAGCGTAATGTACGCCTCTTCGATGGTGGCACCCTGCGGAATATCAACGTTATCAAAGCGCAAGCCGATGGCGGCATTTTTATCTGAGTCGATATTAATAACGTTACCGGTACTGTTTTCGCCATCACCTTTTTCTTCTACGTTGTCGTCTTGCGATAAAATCTGATTGGCATGGCTACCGGCAATACAGCCGTTGGCACTGGTGTAGTCATAACTGATCCGCAAGGTTGCCGCGAGCGATGAATTGCTTTCATTGGAATGCACGCGGCGTACGCCATAGCCTTCACCAGCAACGGCTTTGACAAACATACTGACGGCCTGTCCACCACACCAGTCACTTTGCGCCACAACCTCTTGCAATAAGTCGGTGACGTTCATGTTGCTAGTAAACTGATCTTCAACCCAAACACTTGAGTCGGTCACCTCCAGCTCCGCCGAGGTTTTGGTTCGGCTAGAGAAGTCATCCATGGTTTCGCTAAATTCTGCCGAATCGCTGGCAAGCTCGGCATTGACCTGAAAAGTGACGGTTGTGCTACTGCCCTCATACGCGGCAAACGTGAGCTCGGCCGATTCAATCGTTGCACCTTGGGGAATTCGAACGTCTTCAAAGCGAAAACCATGCAACTCACCGTCGCCCAAACTAATACCGGTGTTGTCTAAATCAACAGAGCCGCCACTACTTTCACTGCCGTCATTATCATCAAGCCGAACCAGTACTCGCTCGTCGGGCGACACCGGCGAATCGATATTCGCAACGGGGTACAGTACAGGTCCGCCAGGATTGGAGAAGCGCATCAAACCAACATTGACATCGGTCGAGGCTGACAAGACTTCTTTTAATGCTTCTTGCACCTTGTATAGGCGCGTCGTGCTGGTGCCGTCTTTGTTATCCATACTGCCGGACGTATCAATAACAAACATGACGTTCGGCAAATAGGTGGTAATGGTGGAGCCTGCCCCCGCGTAGATTTCAATGTCATCAGCACTGGCAATGCCTGCAAGCAGCCCATAACCAGCGGCCAGAGCACTTACGGCAGATTTTCGCATGATTTTTTTCATGACCTTACACCTCCAACACGGATCATTCGGACTTGGGTCCCAGCATATAAATCTGCTGTGTATTCGCCGTGGTCATCCGTTCATTAGCCACATGACCGCAGCCACGGACCTGAAAATAATGAAATCCTTGGGAAAAGCCCCAACCACTTGGCACGCGTAAACCTTCACCCACGTAAGCCACTTTCGACCACGACTTCACTTCCGGATCGGAGTGCAGTGCCGCAGTACCACTATGAACCTGACCTTTGCTTAACCCCGAGTTAGTCACTGTGCGCTCGGTCCAATTTCCGTCATGGCAAGCCATTACGTCGGTTGAAGGGTCAAATTCCGGATTCGCTTGAGCAATGGTGAGTACGCGCTGATCGGCATCCAGCGTGACATCTTCCTGCTCAAACACCACGCCATCGATGGCAACTTCGGCAGCGTCAAACGCCATCCCTGATGCATCAAACATCGTGGCCATTTTTTGCTGAATTGATGTGCGATTCATGGCCATGACCGCGGTTAACGTCAACACCACTAACACCACTAACGACACCACCAGCGCTGCGCCGGATTGTTTGTTTTGACGGTAAGCTCGGCTTGAGCAACTATTTTTAGTGATCATTACGAGCCCCCTTCAAACACAATCGAATTCCACGGATTGCGGAGCTGCACTGTTTGCTGGAACAATCGATACACCCGCTGTTTAGATGGGGTATAAGCCGCCGCATCGAGCAGCTTGACCTGTCGAGCACTCGAAGCACTCGACAGCGGCTCATCACTAAAGATGAGCAAGGCGAATTGCACAGCCACCACTCGGCCACCGTTGGCTACCGCTGATGCGGCATCATCAGCATTGAGGTAATAACTTGGCTGACCGGTGTACGAATTGTTCGCGTCGGGTTCTGCGACTCCGTACAAAACTTGGAAATCTTCCACGTTCTCAACCAAGGTGACCGCATTGGTGTTGGTCGACGAGGTTTTTTCTCCTCGTAACACACGCCCTTCATAGCCTCGGCAGCGCAGCGTTTCGTCTTCTAAATAGTACTCATTGATGACATGAAACTGTTCGTTAACCGTGCTACCGGCCACGACCACAGTGCCATAACCATGATTATCAGCGCGGCAATCTTGCTCGCCTTGCAAACCAATGACCAAAGTATCGCTCGCATCGGAAGTCCCGTCATCGCTTCCGATGGTGGCGCCATTGGCATACTCGCCAGGAAATACCACCCCATTGGACGCTAAATCGGCTTGCTCGACCGTCGGATCGATACCGGTTAAATCGAGCGCGGGATCTTGCGGGTTGTAGCTACCCGCCAGCCGAATGGAGTGAGTGAGGCGGGCCAGCGCGAAGCGGCCGTTTTCTTGAACAGACCCTAAGCCTTCATTGAGCTGCAAGTTGACACTGTTATTGCTAAGCACCGCCAAAATACCAGACAACATCAAGATCCCCACGAGCATGGCAATCATCAGCTCTATCAGGCTCAACCCCGATTGGCGTTTGTATCTACGGATCATGTGGTTGTGGCGACTTGGTTCATTCATCAGCGCGACCCTCCGAATGTGACACTCAACAGCACACAGTGACGATCGACATTTTCGGTGCCGGCCGCAGCAAGTCCTAAATCAATGTCTGTTGGGCAACTCACGCGCGCCGCTTCGAGTGCTTCTGAAGCGGGCCAACTCGCGGTAATTAAGTGGGTCGAGTGAGCGGAGCAAGCATCGCCATCGGTGCCATCAGCATCTTGGCAGGTCACTTGAATCCAAAAATCAGGGTGCAGTGCGGCGCCATCGCAACTGGCCTGCCAGCCATCAAACAATGCCAGCTGTTCGGCACTGCACACACTCGCATCGGTACCATTATTATCACCACAGCGAGGAATAGCGGAGGGCGTTGCCTGACAAAAACAATCCCAAGGTTGGCCAGAGCACGAGCCTAAACCATCAAAATTGTAGCTCGACGAAGCACTGTAGCGGTTGTCTGTGGCGGCATTCAACACCGGCGAGGTGTTTGCGGTTCGATTAAGGTACTGCGAGTTCAATCGCATACGGTCGGCTAGGCTTTGGGTCAGCACCATGGCTTGCGAGCGAATGTAGCTGTCGTGATTACCTTGGGTCACGGCCAGCTGCAAACCAGCCAGTCCGAGTAAGCCCACCACCAAAATAAACATGGCGATGATAACCTCAATCAGGCTAAAACCTTGGTTGCGATTGCGGCTTCCTAGCGGCAAAGTCACATCATTGTCCTTGATCGTATGATTTGGTCATTTTCAAACAAAACAGCCACCTTAACGGTGGCTGCTGTTACGGGGGCGTGAGTTTGGCTTATTGCAACTCGGCCGGTACCGCGAAGACAATGTTTTCTTCGCGCCCCGGATGCTCCTGAACTTGCTTGCCACCGCATTCTGTTAACTTTTCAACTACCTGTTTCACCAAGATTTCTGGCGCCGATGCTCCTGCGGTTACGCTCACAGCATTGCAGTCTTCTAACCATGACGGACAAATGTCATCGGCAGTATCAATCAGGTAAGCGCGCGTACCAATCTTTTCAGCCAGCTCGCGCAGGCGATTAGAGTTGGAGCTATTTTTAGCACCGACGACCAACATCACATCAGTTTTAGCGGCTAATTCGCGCACCGCATCTTGTCGGTTTTGAGTGGCGTAACAGATGTCATCTTTACGCGGCCCAACAATTTTAGGAAAGGTCTCACGAAGTGCATCAATCACGTCTGCGGTGTCATCAACCGACAAGGTCGTTTGAGTAACGTAGCATAGATTTTCGGGATCTTTTACTGGCAATGTTTTGACATCTGCCGGAGATTCGACCAAGTAAATTCCACCGGAATCAGAGTCATACTGCCCCATGGTGCCTTCAACTTCTGGGTGACCAGCGTGGCCAATCAGCACACACTCATTACCTCGACGGCTTGCACGGGTTACTTCCATATGGACTTTAGTCACCAACGGGCAAGTCGCGTCAAACACTTTTAGGCCACGCGATTTAGCATTGTCGCGCACCGCTTTAGAGACACCATGAGCCGAGAAAATAACAATACAGTCATCGGGCACTTCATCGAGTTCATCAACAAAAATGGCGCCTCGATCACGTAAACCTTCAACCACATAACGGTTGTGCACCACTTCATGGCGCACATAGATCGGTGGCTGAAACAGTTCGAGGGCGCGTTCGACGATGCTAATCGCTCGATCGACACCAGCACAAAAGCCACGTGGGTTTGCCAAAAGGATATCCATATTTATTCCGCTCCCACTGTGATGATCTCGACGTCAAAGATAACGGTTTGGCCTGCTAACGGATGATTGAAATCAACGGTGACGGAATCACCAGCCACTTCGCGCACAATGCCAGGGATTTCGGTACCGTCCGGCTGAGCAAAGGCAACCACTGTTCCTACTTCCGCAGGAACTTCGGCATTAAATTTCATTCGGTCTAAATGATGGATGTTATCTGGATTCGGCTGGCCAAATGCCTGCTCTGGTGCCAACTCAAAACTTTTGGCATCCCCTGCTTTTAAGCCCAATAAGCATTGTTCAAAGCTTTCGGTCAGGTTGCCATCGCCCATGACAAAGCGAGCAGGCTTGTTGTTGACCTTGGTGCTGTCAGCCACTGAGCCGTCGGTTAATTTAATGGCAAAGTGCATGGTGACCGCTGAGCCTTGACTGATTGCATCGACCATCTGAGCTACTCCGCCTTCGCTTGTGCTTTGGACTTTCTGGATTGGCTAATAGCGTCCCACACAAGTAGTACGGCGCCAACACAAATGGCCGAATCGGCAATATTAAATGCCGGCCAATGAAAGTTACCTACGTAAACGTCCAGAAAATCAACCACAAACCCATGGTATAAACGGTCGATCACATTGCCTAAAGCGCCACCTAAAATCAGTGAAAAACCAATGTTTTGAGCACGCTGTTCGGCATCATTTTTACGCAGCCAGTACAGCAACATCACACTCACGGCAAAAGCAATTACGGTAAAAAACCAACGTTGCCAACCACCCGCGTCACTCAAAAAGCTAAATGCCGCGCCATAGTTACGTACATAGGTCAGGTTGAAGAACGGCGTGATTGCGACACGTTCATAAAGTTCGAAGGCGCCGACCACCCATAATTTACTGGCTTGGTCGAGAACAAAGGTGAGTACGGCTATCCAAATCCACTTCACGCCTGACGTTTCGTTGCTGTTAAACACCTTAAGCATATGAACGAACCTCGCCGTCACCGTAAACGTTCGTGACACAACGGCCACACAAGGTTTCATGCTCGGTGTGACTACCCACATCTTCCCGGTGATGCCAGCAGCGCTCACACTTAGCACCTTCTGCCGTGGTCACCACGACTTTCAATTCTGCAATTTCAGTGCTGATTGCATCGCCTGCATCGGCTAGCGGCAATACGCTTGCTTCAGATGTCAGCATGACAAAGCGTAACTCGTCACCCAATTTAGCCAATACTTCAGCCACTGCACCATCAGCATATAAAGCAACGTTCGCTTCCAGCGTGCCACCAATTTGTTTTTCACGACGCGCGGCTTCAAGTAGCTTGTTCACTTCGGTACGTACCGCTAGCACTTGCTGCCAATCGGCGCTGCTCAAAGGCGCATCGACCGGTAAATCAGCTAAGCCCTGATACCACTCAGCGGTGAATACGTAGTGGTCACGTTCGCCTGGCAGCGCTTGCCAAATTTCTTGTGCAGTAAAGCTCATAACGGGTGCCATCCAACGAACTAACGCTTCGGCAATATGATATAGCGCGGTTTGACAAGAACGACGGGCAAGGCCTGTGTCTTTGGCTGTGTATTGGCGATCTTTAATGATGTCGAGGTAGAAGCTACCCATATCAATCGAGCAGAACATCATCAGCGCCTGATTGACCTGGTGCAGATTGTATTGATCATAAGCTTCAATGATCGATTGCTGTGTTTGCAGCGCACGAGCAACGGCCCACTGATCTAATGCCACCATTTCATCAAAAGGCACTGCGTCCTTGACGGGGTCAAAACCATTGAGGTTAGCCAGCAAGAAGCGAGACGTATTGCGGATTCGACGATAGGCGTCAGCACTACGTTTGAACACTTCATCGGAAACCGTCATTTCCTGCGTGTAATCAGTTGAAGCAACCCATAAGCGCAGAATATCGGCGCCTAACTTGCCAATGACTTGTTGCGGCGCAATCACATTACCTAGCGACTTAGACATCTTGCGACCATCTTTATCGACGGTAAAACCATGGGTCAAAGCCGCTTTGTATGGAGCATGGCCGTTGATTGCTATAGACGTCAGTAACGATGACTGGAACCAACCGCGGTGTTGATCCGAACCTTCTAGGTACAAATCAATAGGGTTGCCGCCAAATGTTTCAGCGCGCGCATCAACAACACATGAATGGGTCACACCGGAGTCAAACCAGACATCCAGCGTATCTTGAACCTTAGTGTATTGCTTACATTCTTCGTCGCTCAGCAGCTCTTTGAGCTCTAAGTCGAACCAAGCTTGAATGCCTTCTTGCTCGACCCGCTGGGCCACTTTTTCCAGTAATTCAAGGGCTTTTGGATGCGGTTCGCCAGTTTCTTTATCAACGATTAGCGCAATCGGAACGCCCCAAGTACGCTGACGTGAAATACACCAATCTGGACGGCCGTCAATCATGCCTTGAATACGTGTTTCGCCCCACTCTGGCAGCCATTCAGTTTTCTTAATTTCTTGTAGCGCGGCATCGCGCAACCCTGCTTGCTCCATGCTGACAAACCATTGTGGTGTGGCACGGAAAATAATTGGCGTTTTGTGGCGCCAGCAATGTGGGTAGCTGTGCTGGTAATTGATATGGCACATCAAGCTGCCATTTTCCTGCATAGCTTCGATGATGACGCCATTGGCTTTCTTGACATGTTGACCACCAACCAGCGGCGTGTCTTCTTTAAACACACCATGGTCCATCACTGGGTTGGCAACTTCCAAGTCATAGTGTTGACCAACGATAAAGTCGTCCTGACCATGACCAGGGGCGGTGTGAACACAGCCCGTACCCGATTCGGTGGTTACGTGCATGCCGAGGATCACTGGCACTTGCATGTCATAAAGCGGGTGTTGCAAAGCGACGTGTTCTAAATCAACCCCACGGCACGTTGCAATCACGTGATAATCGGTGATGCCATAACGGTCGACAGCATCGAGCATCAGATCGTTGGCTAACACTAAGCGACGTGGGCCTTGCTCTGTCGAACATTGCACCACAACGTATTCGAGTTCTGGGTGAACGGCTACGGCACGGTTAGCAGGCAGCGTCCACGGTGTTGTTGTCCAAATAACAACAGCAACTGGGCCTTCGCCGGTGTGATCATGAGGATGTTCGCACTTGGCTAATAGTGCTTCGGCATCAACCACATTAAAGGCTACGTCAATGGCTGGCGATGTCTTGTCTTGGTATTCAACTTCAGCTTCAGCCAAAGCAGAGCCACAATCGGTACACCAGTGCACCGGCTTAAAGCCTTTGTGCAAATGACCATTTTCAACAATTTTGCCTAGCGCACGAATTTGATTCGCTTCGAAATCAAAGTTCATCGTCAGGTAAGGTTTATCCCACTCGCCCAGTACGCCAAGTCGTTTGAAATCTTCGCGCTGTCCATCAACCTGTTTGGCCGCGTATTCACGACACTTCACACGAAACTCTGCTGCCGTCAGCTTTTTGCCGGGCTTGCCAAATTTCTTTTCAACTTGCAGCTCAATCGGCAAACCATGACAGTCCCAACCAGGCACATACGGCGCATCAAAACCACTGAGCGTCTTCGATTTGATGATGACATCTTTGAGGATCTTGTTAACGGCATGGCCAAGGTGAATGTTGCCATTCGCATACGGAGGACCATCGTGCAGAATGAACGATGGGCGCCCCTGACGCGCTTTACGAATCTCTCCATAAAGGTCGGCATCCAACCAATCTTTAAGCATGGCTGGCTCGCGCTGGGCCAGGTTTCCACGCATTGGGAACTCAGTTTCGGGCAGGTTTAATGTGTCTTTGTATTGGCTCATGAATGGCAGATCCTGATGATCATGTCGTATTAAATAGTCTGTTGCGCGCTAGCAGTATCGCTAACTAGCTGCTGCCGCGCCGTTATTTTGTCTAATTCAAGCTGTTGCTTTAGCGCATCAACCGAAGCAAATCGTTGCTCCTCACGCAATTTAGCAACCAGCTCAACCTTGATGCGCTGACCATATAAGTCGCCATCAAAGTCAAAAAGATGTACTTCCAACTGTGGTCGAGTGCCTTTTACTGTCGGCCGCCGACCAATATTAGCCATGCCGAGCACTTGTGTACCATCGGCAAGCTCGGTTTCAACCGCATACACGCCTTGCACGGGAATCACTTGCCGTTTCATCAACACATTGGCTGTTGGGAAGCCAATGGTACGCCCCAGCGCATCACCATGCACCACCCGGCCGGTTAAGGCATAGCGGTGCCCTAGCAAAGACTCCGCGATGTCCAAGTGATTATCAGCCAAGGCGGCTCTAATTTTGGTACTGCTGACGCGAACCTGCTGCAGCATAAAGCTGTGCGTATTATTCACATCAAAGCCATGGTCGTTACCTGCGGTAACTAAATCCTGATACTGACCTTGGCGCCCTTTACCGAAACAAAAATCATCCCCCACCACCAAATAGCGGATGGCTAATTTCTCAACCAGTAAATGACTAATAAAACGACTGGCGCTGATTGCGGCAAAACGATGGTTAAATTGCACGCATAGCAAGCGGTCAATGCCCATCTGCGACAATAAACGCACCTTATCACGCAGTAAGCTCAGTCGAGCCGGCGCTTTGTCTCCGGCAAAAACTTCCTGAGGTTGAGGTTCAAAAACCATCACCATCGACGGTACGCCGTAGACCTTGGCTTTAGCAACCAATTGCCGCAGTACCGCTTGATGGCCAAGGTGTACACCATCAAAGTTGCCGATGGTCAGCACACACTGACGGTGCCGATCTCGCAAATTATGTATGCCGCGAATGAGTTCCATGAGGGCCGGTCTGGCTTATAAAAGCGCGGATTATACCAGAGCAAAGGAACATAGGTGAACACGCGCGGGTAATAAAGCTGTGGGAAACTGCATGATGTTGTTAAGGGCCCCGCCAGACGCCAACTATTGGGGCTATTTTTCTGTGACACACATTGCGAGTTCAACAACACACAAACACTGCCAACCTCCACACAGCCACAGCCTACTATTTAGCCAAAAATAGCCCCATTGAACATCAACACGCGATATGAGGTCAGGCAAATGAAATTTACCAATAATGATGAAGGCTGGACGCTGGCTGGTTATCGCTTCGTTATTGCCCGAGCTCGCTGGGTTCGGCAATACAAAAGCGGCAACGCTTGTGATCAAAAAGGCTAACGGCCGCAGCAATCGTAGTGGTGCATTAGTTATCAGCGCAATAATTGGGTATCAGCGCAACAGATGTCTAGGCCGAACGCCTAGCACCATCAGGCTCGTCAAATACACAGCACCTGCCACAGCAATTAAACCGGTCACCCACAACGCCGCTGTTAACAAATCAAACTGCAACCATTGGCTAAAGTTCGGGCTGAAATAATAAGTTGCACTGGCCATCAACGCCGCACTAATCAGCATACGAATGAGTAAACTAACTGTCTGCCCCGAGAGGCGATAGACATCACCACGGTGCAAGCCCCAATAAAGCAGCCCTGCATTCAATAACGCAGATAACGAAGTGGCCGCAGCCAACCCGATATAGCCCATCCAGCTTGCTAAAATCAGGTTGAACACCATGTTTGCCACCATCGCATAAATTCCGAATTTGACCGGTGTTTTGGTATCTTGGCGAGCAAAATAGCCCGGAGCTAGGACTTTAATAAACATAAAGAACAGCAAACCGGCAGCATAGGCCCATAAACTTAAACTTGCTGCTTGCACATCTTCAGCGGTAAACGCACCGCGCATAAACAATAACATCAGAATGGGCTGCGCCAACACCATCAACCCAAGGGCAGCAGGAATACCCAGCAAGCTCACCGCTCGCACCCCCCAATCCATGGTATGGCGAAATGCTTGGTCATTTTGCGCCGCTGCTTTGCCACTAAGGCTGGGCAAAATCACTGTCGCAATGGCAATGCCAAATAACCCCAATGGAAATTCCAATAAGCGATCGGAGTAATATAACCAGCTAATCGAGCCAGTTTTAAGGAAGCTGGCAATGAAGGTATCAAACAATAGATTGAGTTGGCTGACGGACACGCCAAACAAGGCTGGGATCATCAGCGTGCGGATCTTGACCACACCCGGATGATGCCACCCCCACTTGGGTTTCAGTAAAAAGCCGGCTCGCTTTAGAAATGGTAGCTGGAACAAAAACTGGATCACACCACCAATAAACACGCCCCACGCTAGGCCAACTGCCGGCTCATCTAGCTCAGGGCTCAGCCACAATGCGCAGCTGATGATGGCGACATTCAGAAACACTGGGGTAAATGCCGCGACGGCAAACCGACCATAGGTATTAAGAATTGAGCCCGATAACGCGGTTAACGCGATAAAAAACAAATATGGGAAGGTGATTTTAAGCATAAAGGCGGCGGTGACATATTTATCGCCCTCTGGGCCGTCGTTTAGCCACTCAACAAACCAGCCGGTGCCGAATATCGCCGCCAATACCGGAGAGCCAATAACGCCAATCAGGGTTGCAACCAGAACCAAACTACCCAACGTGCCCGACACCCGAGCAATTAGCTCTCGGACGTCATCAATATCACCGTTTTCTTTGGTTTCAGAAAGCACCGGAACAAACGCTTGTGCAAATGCGCCTTCAGCAAATAATCGACGTAAAAAATTGGGAATTTTATTGGCGAAGAAGAAAACATCGGCGGCCGCTCCTGCCCCCATGAGGTTGGCGATTACGACATCGCGCACCAACCCTAATACGCGAGAAATCAATGTCATGGCACTGACGATGGCACCGGACTTTACAAGTTGCTTGCTCAAGCTTTAATCCTTTAAGCGCCAGTCAACGAAAAACAACGAGCTGGCAGTGATAAATATGCAAATAAATGTGCTGAAAGCGGCTGGCAATCCACAATCCGTGCTGCTAGAATCCGCGCTCATCTTACTAGGCCGCCGGCTTTTCGCCAATGGTCAGCAAAAAAGCGTTAGTAAGACCACTAAACTCATTGACTTTGGGATTGGTTCGGTGCAGAATGCGCCGCCTTAATAATTCCATCAACCGACGAATTGGGAGTCCGACCTTGGCTAACATCAAGTCAGCGAAAAAGCGTGCGGTCCAATCAGAGAAGCGCCGCAAGCATAACGCCAGCCGTCGCTCCATGATGCGTACATACCTGAAAAAGGTTTACGCAGCGATTGACGCAGGCAACAAAGAAGCAGCAACTGCTGAATACCAAAACGCAGTTACTATCTTGGATCGTTTTGCCACTAAAGGCCTGATCCACAAAAACAAAGCCGCGCGTCATAAGTCGCGTCTGAATACTCAGATTAAAGCGCTTTAAGTTTTTGCTTCAGATATAAAAAAACCGGCTTCTGCCGGTTTTTTTATATCTGAATTTTCACCTCATGAACTTTTCGTCAACTACTCTGGCTGACAATAAAGATCATGCAGTAGCCCCATCATTGCCTCGACTTCCGAACTCGCAAACGAGTAATACACCGTTTGAGCTTCTTTACGCGTTTTCACATAACCTTGATTACGTAAAATCGCTAAATGCTGAGACAACGCAGACTGACTTAATCCGACCCGCTCGGTTAATGCAGTTACGCTTAACTCACCACTATGTAAATGGCAAAGAATAAATAAACGGTTCTCATTTGATAATGCTTTTAGTAGCGGAATAGCGCGGCCCGCATTCTGTTTCATTTGCTGCAGATCCATAGAGTTTCTCCTTTACTCAATAAAGATGAACTGATGTGCGCTGTATGGTTGGGCCGTCCTAGCGTCCCTTTAAGCATACACCCGAAATCAACCATTTCATCGCTAAATTAGATAATTTCGGTAGTTTTTTTCATTGTTATTCTCAATTGCAATAACGGTTAAATTATAACCGTTTATTTATAAAGCAATTATTCTATATATTAAATAAAACTAATTCTTCTCTTAATCGTCTATATATTTTTCACACCAAAAACTTTTATTCCCATTTAAACCTTTTTTGGGGTTATTGCGACTAACTCAATAACAACCAATCAAATAACCCGATAGGAAATTTGTCACATGAACCAAGGAACTGTTGTCGAACTTCAACAACAGGTTGAGCAACAACAAGAGCAGGCGTTGATCATAGCCGCTCAGCAGGGTGACCGTGGCGCTTATCGGCAACTATACGAGCGTTATCTTGGTCAAGTTTTTGCCTTGGCGTTGCGGCTAACCGGCAACAACAGCTTTGCCGAAGATGCGACGCAGGAAGTGTTCATCCAACTGTGGCAATCGTTGCACCGTTTTTCCGGTGATTCCAAGTTTTCCACTTGGCTACATCGTGTCACGGCCAACGTCACCGTTTCGTATATGCGTCGGCAAAAGAATTGGCTACAGCGAACCTTTGGTCTGGAGAGCGCCAATGAAGCCGACTTGGTTGCCACTAACGTAAGCGCCACCAATGAACTGGACCAATACATACAGCGGCTGCCAGAGCGTGCCCGGTTAGTGTTTGTATTGCATGCCGTTGAAGGCTATCGCCATGAGGAGATTTCGCAAATGACCTCTATGGCAGTGGGATCCAGTAAAGCTCAATTTCATCGCGCCAAGAAACTGTTAAGGGAGTGGATGAGTCATGACTAAACCAAACTTTGAACAAAACCTAGAGCAGCAACTCCAAGCATTACCGCAAGAGCAACAACCGCAACGCGACTTGTGGCAAGGCATTGAGCACGCTTTAGATCACCGCGCAGAATTGTCGGATGGTGAGCAGGCGAACGCTAACGTGTTACCAAGCAATATTACATCCAAATCGTCTCGGCCGCTCCAATCAAAAGTTTGGCTCGCCAGCGCAGCTTCAATTGTGATGGTCGCCATGTTGGCTTGGTTTGGCGGTCAACAATATAGCCACTACCAAATGCGTATTGAAAGCGAACAGTTTATTGCAACGCTCAGCGACAACTACTTGAGTCAGAAAGACATGTTGCTCGTGCAATTCAAAGGCAAACCAGCATTTACTGACAATTGGCAAGATCAACTGCAAGAGCTAGAAGATGCCGCCAAGGCCATTCACGAAGCGCTGCAGCATGATCCACGTAACCCCACGTTGTTGAAAATGTTGAAGAGTATTTACCAGCAACAATTGCAGCTTATTGAACGTGTACACGTACCGCGGTTAGCACAAATCTAACGCGTTATTGCATTCACCTATTTAGACGGCCTCAATCCTGTTGAGGTCATTATCAAAGCAGGAGTAACACCATGAACAAATTTACTGCAGGCGCCGGAATCATCGCTCTCGGCCTACTCTCGTTTTCAATGGCGCATGCTGGCGAATCCGTTGATAAAACCCTCGCGGCCAACTCAGGCGAACGAGTCGAAGTGTCCCACATCAATGGCACTATTCGATTACAGGGTTGGGATAAAAACGAAGTCAAAGTGGTTGGCGAATTGTCTGACCGAGCAAAAGAGTTTGTATTCGAGCGCCGTGGCAGCACCATCGAGATCAGCGTCAAGGAAGATGATGGTAGCTGGTATGACGATGATGACGGTGACAATCTCGTCATCCATGTGCCCCAACATTCTAATATCAGTTACGACTCCACCAATGGCGAGCTAAATTTAGATTTGCTTACAGGTGATGTTGAAGTCGATACCATCAACGGCGACATGAGCCTGTCGCGCATTACCGGCAAAGTCCGCGTAGAAGTGATTAATGGTGATGTCGACTCAAAGGACATTACCGGTAACCTAAAACTCAATACCGTCAACGGTGACGTTACGGTTCAGAACCTACAAGGCGATAGCATTGAGCTGGAGACGGTCAATGGCGATATTCGCATTGATGGCGATATTGATTCGTTTAGTGCAAATACCGTTAATGGCGACATCAAGCTCGAAGGTAATACGGTTAGCAACTTGAACGTTAGTTCAGTCAATGGCGATGTAAAAGCTTCCATTAAACTCGCGCCGGCTGGCCGTATTAGCGCCTCATCTGTCGGCGGAGACATTCGTCTGACCTTCTTAGAAGAGCCACAAGCTAAATTCAGCATTGATGGCCATCAGGGCGATATCGTCAACAAGCTGACTGACGATAAAGTCACCGAAGAGCGCTATACCGGATTTCAGCGTCTTGATTTTTCACTGGGTGATGGCAGCGGCATGGTGCGCGCCTCAACCATTAAGGGTGAAATAAAAATCAGCCGCTAACGGCGAGTTTTATCCCTGCGATCCACTATCAATCTGCGAGCCGGACTTCTGTCACCCGGCTCGCTTTCTTACCAACCCGCGATAACCAGATATGAATGAAATTCTGATAATCACTCAGAAACCTGGCTAATCAGCCGTCATATTGCATCCATATGCCTGTCACAAAACAATCAAATGGGTGTCACCTGAACGTAAAACGAACACCATAACTTGGCGGCAAACCATAGAGAGGGTTTGCCCATGCAAGGGACACAACATTATCGCGCAATTTGGCTGTCAGACATCCACCTCGGCTACCGTGATTGTAAAGCCGAATACCTCCTCGACTTCCTCAGCAAAACCACCTGCGACCATTTATTTTTGGTTGGTGACGTAGTTGATCTATGGGCCATGAAACGGCAAGTGTTTTGGCCAGCCTCGCATCAACAAGTCCTCAACGCCTTGCTGGAAAAAGCCCAACAAGGCTGCCAAGTAATCTATGTACCCGGCAACCATGACGAAACCATGCGCGACTATAGCGGCAGTGTGTTTCAAGGCATTGAATGTCACCGCGAGTATGAATACGAGTCACTAGCCTACGGCAAGCTGCTGATGCTGCATGGCGACGAGTTTGACGCGGCCGTCAAAATTGGGCGACTACACTCGTGGGTTGGCGACAAAGGTTATGATTTATTGCTGTTTATTAACCGTTGGGTAAACCGTGCTCGATCATGGTTCGGCTTTTCCTATTGGTCTGCTGCGGCTTATCTTAAAAAGCGAGTCAAAAAAGCAGAAGCCGCGATTAAACGATTTGAAGATGCTGCGATCAGAGAGGCCAGCCGACGCAGTGTTGATGGCATCGTCTGTGGTCACATTCATTGTGCCAATATGCGATATGAAGATGGCATTTTGTATTTGAATGACGGCGATTGGGTGGAAAGTTGCACGGCGGCAGTTGAACGTACATCAGGCGAAATTGAGTTGTTGCACTGGAGTGATACCCAAAAGCAAATTGACCATTTACCGCCAGAGCTCACCGTTATAACCGGTCGTGCGGCTTAGCCTGTACCTTTGTGAACAGGCCTTGCGGTATTTAACCGCAAGGCTTGGGTGTTAAACCCAGTGATTTATTCAAACCGCAGCGCTTCAATGGGATCTAAATTGGACGCTTTATAGGCCGGATAAAAGCCAAAACCAACCCCAATAAGCGCAGTTCCCACCACACTAATCAGCATGATCACCGGCGACAACGCCATGCTCCAGCCCATCCCAAATTGCATCAAACCAACGGCAAGCAAGGAGATGAGCAGGCCCAGCATGGCGCCAACTAAACACAGCACCACACTTTCAATCAGGAACTGCGCCAAGATCGCACGCGGCTTAGCGCCAACGGCCATACGTAACCCAATTTCCCGAGTCCGCTCAGTGACACTCACCAGCATGATGTTCATGACACCGATGCCACCCACTAACAGCGACACTCCAGCAACGCCTGCCAACAGCGAGGAAAAGACTTTATTCGCTTCGGCTCGGGTCGATAACATGGCCGATAAGTTGCGAACAGAAAACGCGGTTTGCCCTGCGGCAACGCGATGACGCTGATTGAGCAAACGCTCCATCTCTTCGCTGACGTAGGTCATGTTGTTTTCTTCGTCTACAGCAACCACCATCCGGCTAACGCGGTTGATATCGCGACCTGATTTACCAATCACTCGGCGGTTAGCGGTGGTTAACGGCATGATCAAAATATCATCCTGATCAAAGCCCCTCATGTCCTCGCCTTTAGCGCCAAGCAAACCAATAATCTTCAATGGAATTTTATTCACCCGCACCGTTTCACCAACGGCGAAGGCCGGATCATCAAATAGTTCTTTGGCAACCGTTTCGCCAATCAGCACCACCTTGGCACCACTTCGCACTTCACTTTCGCTATAGGCACGACCATCGGTCACCTGCCAGTTACTTGCCGTAAGCAGATCAACATTGGCGCCTTGAATACCGGTATTCCAGTTTTGGTTGCCATAAACCACCTGCGCCTGACCGCGGTTGTAAGCACCAACAGCAACAACTTCTGAGAGATCTCGCTTGATGGCGTCGGCATCTGAAATGTTCAACCGATTGACGTTACCGGATGCGCCGCGCGCGCCTGCGGTGTTAATCGCCTCAGCGCGCACCATTAACAGGTTGGTTCCAAGACTTTTGATTTTTTCTTCAACTTCGCGTTGGGCGCCCTCACCCAGCGCAAACATGATGATGACAGCACTAATGCCGATGATGATACCCAAGGTCGTAAGAATTGAGCGCATCATATTGCGGCGCAAAGAAATTAGCGCAGTGAATAATTGACTCATTTGGCGCCCTCCAAATGCTGACTCGAATCTTGTAACAAACAGCCGTCACGCACCATAACGATTCGGTCTGCTTGTTCAGCAACTTCCATTTCATGGGTCACCAATACCACCGTGTGACCAGCGTTATTGAGTTTGCGAAATAGCGCCATAATTTCACCACTGGTGTGGGTATCTAAGGCGCCAGTTGGCTCATCAGCCAAAAGAATATCGGGCCGATTGATAAGCGCCCGAGCAATGGCAACCCGCTGTTGCTGACCACCAGATAATTGGCTGGGGTGGTTATGCAGGCGATCACCTAAGCCGACCGACTCTAAGCAAGCTCGAGCTCGCTCATCGGCATCTTTAATTGGCTCGTCATGGTACATCAGCGGCATTTTGACGTTGTCTAATGCCGAGGTTCTAGCGAGCAAATTAAATTGCTGAAATACAAAGCCAATGTGGTCACGACGTACATCGGCCAATTGAGCCTTAGTTAAACCGCTTGTTGATTTGCCAAGGATCTTAAGCTCGCCCTGCTCGGGCGTCATTAAGCAACCGATCAGGTTCATCAGAGTTGATTTACCAGAGCCCGACGGGCCAATAATGGCCACCATCTCTCCGGGCATCACCGTCAAATCAATGCCTTTGAGCACTTGGAAGCGCTCCCCTGCCATCGGAAAGCTATGACTCAACTGCTCGCACTGAATGGTTGGCGTTGATGCTGATGAACTCAACTCGTTCATGACTTAGTAGCCCGAATTTGTGTGACCACCTGCTCACCGGTTAAATCGGGCTCCAGCACTGCGGTATGGGAATCATCACTAATACCTAATTTCACTTCGATCTTTTCAACACCACCGCCACGAACGACCAGTAGATGCCCAACGCGAAGCTGGCCATTGCGAAGTTTGGCTCGCAATTCTTGCTGTTGCGGGGTCAGCACTTCATCCAACACTTGCTCCATTCGCTGACGCTGTTGTTGGGCAACACCACGACCAAAACCTGAGCCGGGTTTAGGCAGACGCTCTCGTAAAATTTCCCGTTGTTCATTGCTGAGATTTAGCTGCTCGAGCATACTCATCGGGCCACGACGCTTTTCGCTGTCATTCGCATCACCAAATCGCTGTGCTGCACGCAGCGCGGCGTTCGGCACCCGCTGCACATTAGGTAAGCTATCAATGGCAATTTCTAAGTTCGCAGTCATACCTGGCAACAACATACCATTGCGATTTTTAGCATTGATCACCACGGTATAACTAACAACACCAGAATCGGACTGCGGTGCTTTTTGGATTTGACTGACTTCACCACGAAACTCGCGGTCAGGGAATGCATCAACGTTAAACGCAACGCGTTGCTCAAGCATCACTCGGCCAATATCTGATTCGTCGATATAGGCTTCAATTTCCATTTCCGATAAATCTCGGGCTAAGGTGAACAACTCTGGCGTGTTGTAGCTTGATGCAACGGTTTGGCCCGCTTCAATGGTTCGGTCAATCACAAAACCGTCAATTGGTGAGCGGATCTCGGTTCGCTCTAATTCAATGGTCGCCTGCTCTAGGCTTGCGGCGTTGCTCGCTTCGGTGGCATGCAGAATATTCAATTGCGCTTTGGCTTGCTGCCAAGCAAGTTGTTGGACTTCAACGGCCGTTTGATAACTATCAAGCTCGTCTTCAGAAATATGGTTGGCAGCCACGAGTCCTTCGACTCGGCGAAGGTTACGAACCGCTTGCTCGTAGTTCACCTGGGCTTGCTTAATGGCAATTTTCTGGAGCTCAATGTCGGCGGACGTTTTGTCGAGCAGCGCTTGCGCTTGTGCCACTTGAGCCGCAAAGGTACGAGGATCGATTAATGCCAATAATTGGCCAGCGGCTACCGAGTCATTAAAGTCGACATGCACTTCAGTAATTTGGCCAGACAACTGGGCGCCAACCACCACATCGTCAACCGCCGCTAAGGTGCCCGTCGCACTCACGGTATTGCGAATATCACCACGGCTAATGGCTTCAGTACGGTAGCTTCCTGCCGATTTTCCGACCGCCCCTTCGCTTCCCGAACCAGAAAATGACACATAACCGATAATCACAGCAGCTGCGGCTGCGCTAAGCCAAAGATATTTTTTCATACCAACCAATCACAATGTATGGAGCAATCATGTTACCAATCACATCACCGCCATATAAATCGCTTTTACATATCTTTACGCTCTTAATCATTAAGTTATCGCGTTCTTTCGAAATCATTTATCGACATAACCAACAAACCAAAAAGCCACCATAACGGTGGCTTTTTCAATAGATTAACGGCTGCAGTAAGCGCCTCTAGTCAATTACGATTGCAATGGCGCGCGTAAGTTAAAGTCAACCAGGGTTCCTTTGGGCAGCTCAATGTCATTGCCTTGAGTGAGAAGCGACGCACCCAATCCAACTTTTGCACCGGTTTTAGCCCCTGAGCTACCATTGGCAAGCCCTCCAATGGCTGCGCTTCTCGCCGTTCTACCTGCTGAGGTTGCGGCTGTATTCTGACCTTGTGCACTGAGAGGTTGGGTCACAATCGGTACCATTTGGTTCTCAATGAGCAGCTCCGTGAGTTCTATTGACATCGATGCGCCCCCGGCTACTCGACCCGCTTTTTTCAAGTCGATAATACGACCATAAACGGTTGTGCCTCGCTCTGCTACCACCACATCGCCGGCCATTAAGTTGGCTTCTAATATCGCCGTAAAACGTTGCCCAACACCACCAGAGCGCGTGTTGATTGAATCGTTCATACGAACGGTAAGCGCCGTACCTTCCGGCACCACGGCCGGCTCAGCAGCTGGCGGTGGTGCCGTGGCGACTTGTTGTTGATTGCTACTGTTTGCCGCCGCATCTTGATTAACCGGCGTGGCATCTGGCGCTGCAGAATTCGTTGTCATGTCAACGGAGGCGATCTGGCTGCTATCAACCCTCACTTCGAGGCCATTGACGTCAAGGATCAGGTTATCTCCATCACGTCCGGTGATATCCGCTTCAATACTTCGGCCATCATTCAGGGTAATGGTTGCCGCGTGGGCCACCGAGAGCCCAGAACACACAACCACCAAGCTCGAATATATAATGTTTCTAAATTTCATGACGGTAACCTCATCCAATTTGTTCTTATGTAATGACGAGCAGTACTTTAACCAGCCATCAGCCACGGATATATAAGTCACTTTGGGAACGACTGTTGCAAAAAATAGAACAATCAAACAGTCATCAATCGGAGGATCTACGACGCGTCAATGACCTTGTTCGCGTCCGATGCGCCGCCTATGAGCGAGTTGACAATGCTGCTGCAAAAATTATCAGCCAGTAATCCATAAACAGCGTGCTAACATGTCGTTTTAATTTCATTAATAGCTCATCGTGATGATTCGTATTGCTCGCACACCGCAACAGCTGCTCTTGTGCATGATGTTTTTGATGTCCTTTGGTTTCGCCACTTGGATGGTTTTGCTCAACAACTTTGTGGTTGAGCGCGCTCAGTTTACCGGCGTTGAGATTGGCATTTTACAAAGTGTGCGCGAGATCCCCGGATTTTTGGCCTTTACCGCCGTGTTTGTACTGTTGCTGATCCGCGAACAATCGTTTGCTTTACTCGCGCTTGCCACCATGTTCATTGGCATCTTGTTAACTGGTTTTTTCCCCAACGCAACCGGTTTGTATTTCACCACCGTCATCATGTCGGTAGGTTTTCACTACTTTGAAACCATCAACAAATCACTGACCTTGCAATGGCTCGACAAAAAGGACGCGCCCGAATTCATGGGCCAAGCGTTGTCAGTTAAAGCAATTGCATCGCTGCTCGCCTATGGTCTGATTTGGGTTGTTATGGGGCAGTTCGGGGTCGATTATGTCTGGCTGTATGCGTTAGTTGGCGGTTTAGGCGTATTTGCCACGCTCATCGTGGCGACTTACTTTAAACATTTTGATCAGCATGCCACACAACATAAGAAGCTCATTTTACGTCAACGCTACTGGCTGTATTACGCCTTAGTTTTTTTAAGTGGTGCTCGGCGACAGATCTTTGTGGTGTTTGCCGGCTTTATGATGGTGGAACAGTTTGGTTATAGCGTTAGCCAAATCAGTACGTTATTCATCGCAAACTATGTATTTAACTTTTTATTTGCCAAGAAAATTGGAGCCTTTATAGGCCGGATTGGTGAGCGTAAAGCGCTGCTGATTGAGTATGTTGGCTTAATTATGGTGTTTGGTGGCTATGCGCTGGTTGATAACGCCAATATGGCGGCTGCGCTCTACATCATCGATCATCTGTTTTTTGCCTTTGCCATTGCTATTAACACCTATTTCCAGAAGATTGCCGATCCACGCGACATAGCCGCCTCTGCGAGTGTTAGCTTTACCATCAATCATATTGCTGCCGTGGTGATCCCGGCCCTATTGGGAATAGTTTGGATTTACTCACATGCCGCTGTGTTTATGATTGGTGTTGGTTTTGCCATTGGATCACTGATACTGGCTTATTGCATCCCAGCCAAGCCGGAGCCTGGTAACGAGTTACTTTGGTCTGCGCCGAAACAAGCCCAACAAGAAAATTGATTTAGCATCCAACGCAACGCGCTAGCAACGCCGCGATTAGCGATAAAAAAAGCCTGCTTCAATAAGCAGGCTTTTACATCTTAGAGCAAAACTAGTCCGTTACTCCGGCACCGGCTGTAAGGACGTTAACACCTCAGTCCAACTGACTAACTTAAAGTTCTGCGCTTGATCAGGCATTAAGTTACGACCATCTTGCACCACCAACAGCCCTGCAGGGAAGTCGGTGTTAAGCGGTGTCGTTAATACATCCAAGCCATCGGTTTCGGAACTACCATCCAATCCTTTAGCTGCATTTAGTCCCACTCGAAAGCGTCCTAAGTACTGGTAAGGAAATACGGCTTGGAATAGCACGTAGCTATCATTGCCTTGGCTCGATGCCACTAAGATATCGGGCTCGCCGCGGGCAATAGCGATGCCTTCAACATCCGCATGTAGGTGCTCATCAATGGTGGCAATGGCCTGCCATTGTGGATTTGATTCGTTGAGTTGTGCCATCCAAATGCCAACATCTTCTTCTCCAACAAAGAGTTGTTGGCGCACGTCATCAACTACACAACCTTCTGGCTGCGAATCGAGAGTGAGCGTTTGCACCAATGACGCTTGCCATTGCTGGCCATCATCATTGGCATTGAGCTGGTAGTGCAGAACGCGGCCATCTTTATCATTGGGGAACATAACCAACTGATCATCAAGCTGGCCCATGCAGATCCCGTAGATCTTATTGAGTGGCGTGTCGAAGCGCGCCAATTGGGTCACTTGACGCTCAGCATTAATGCCATATAGCAGTACCGTGTTGTCATCGCGACGAGACGCAACAGCGAGACCATAATAATCACCAATAGGCTCAGCGAAACTGCGCACATCCACATTGTTCAGCATGCCATCGGCAAGTACTTGGAGCTTGCGCCCCTGCAAATCATAAACATACAAACCGTGTTTTTTGTGCGTGCCCAATACCAACGACATCGCAGGACGAAGTGGATTCAACCAAATGGCTGGATCATCCATGGCGTCACCGGTTTGTTTAGCCGGAGGTGTTTGATAACTAGCTTTGACCTCGGAGATCAACGGCATTGCTTTGGTAAGATGAGTAGCGTGAGCTTCGGCATCAAACGGTAATTGCACATGCCAACTGGCTGACTCATCTTCATGGCCAAAGGCCAATTCAATGTGTTGCTGATCGGCTTGCAAACGGGTACCTAGGAGTTCAAATTCTTGCTCACTGTCAGTCGTTAACGGCCAGTGCTGAGACAAACCGAAACCCTGCTTCGTTGGTGTCAACAGGTGCAGCTCTGTTGGCAATAACAGTGCCAGTCGACCATCGGCCAGTACCGCGAGATCTTCAACCGCATCGGTTAAATTCCCCCAAGGCTGGTTCATGGCAACAGGCTGGCGGTCGGTCATGGCTTCAGGTTCGGCCTGATAACGCCACACGCCAACGCCCTCTTCCGCAATAAACAGCTCGCCGGTAGCATCATTTGCTGCACAGCGGCTGGTATCGTAACCCACCGGCAGCTGACGCACTTTAACAGGATCGGCTAACGTGCGGCCTTGCTCTGCCAGCAACCACTGTTCACTACGCGCGCGCCCATCTTGCACAAAGGCATATAGGTTTTGGCTTTGCGGGCTAAGATACAAACAAAAGTCATCTGCCAACATATCGCTAAATGGCACGGTACGCGTGGTACTCGTGCTGTCGCCTGACTGACTAACAATTTGCATGGCGCGACCATCGTTGATCAAACTCACTTGCCAGTTGATTTCAGCCAAGTTGCGCGTTGCCACCAAGCGAGATGACACGTTAAACCAAGCCGATTCAGATTGTTTGTTAAGCTCTAGCGTCTGCGATTGTTCGGCGCCGCAGCCCGTTAGCAACGCAGCGCCAGCAACGGCAGAGAACGATAACCAACGCGTAAGTTGAACCACCCGCTTAGACGTTGACCACTGCTGAGGCGCAAGCGCCTCAGCCGATGTTACAAATATACGAGAAATGGAAAACAAGATTGCAGCTCCTTAAAAGCCTGTAATGGTCACGCCAACTTGGTAACTGCGACCATATTCTTCATATTGAACGTTGTAGCGGTTGGCATTGGAATAGGTGTAATACGTCTCGTCAGTTAGGTTAAGGGCGTTGAAATAAACCTGAATGTCCTTTTGCACATACGCTTTGGCAATAAAGTCGAGCTGCAAGTGACTATCTTCATACACGTCGTAGTTGTCATCATCAACACTATCAACTTCCAACAAGTACTCAGACTTATAGGCCGCGGATAGACGCAGGCTCATTTGCTCATCTTCATAACCCACAGCAAAGTTCGCAGTTTCATCCGATTGACTAGGGAATGGCACCGAACGGGTTTGCTTAGCGCCATCGTCGTAGTAGCTGATGTCAGCATCGGAATCAGTAATGGTGGCATTCATGCTCATTAACAAACCATTCCAAGGTGCAGGTAGCTCGTTGAACTGCTTCACCCAGTTCAGCTCCAAACCTAGAATATCGGCGGAGTCACCATTGGTATAGGTTTCAGCCTTGGCAAAACTTTCATAGCCAGCACTGCCTGCGATGTCAGAGCCATAAATAAAGTTTTCGATGTCTTTATAGAATACGCCCGCAGACGCAATGCCCGCTTCGCCCATGTAGTATTCAATGGCCACATCGAAGTTCATGGACTCTAACGCTTCGAGGTTCGGGTTGCCGAATTCAGCTTCTAAATCGCCGTCATCTTCTTCCAACACAAAACCAGGCGCGAGTTGCTCGAACGTTGGCCGAACAATAGAGTTTGTCCAAGCGGCACGGAACACGAGATTTTCTTCAATATCCCAGCGCAATTGCAGTGATGGCAGCCAGTGATCGTAATCATTGCTCACATTACGTTCGGTGAAGCTCTCATCGATGTCGTTGTACTGCCAGCCGTTGGCTTCAAAGTCAGTAGACTCAAAACGAACACCGCCAATGAGGGTCATTTCGTCAAAGATCACTGTTGCCATCAGGTAAGCCGCATCAACATCTTCGCTCATCGAGAAGTTATTGATACGCGATTCAACTTCATCTTCATAACCATCAAGACCAACTTCGTCGACTAAGTTGTGAATGCTGTTGGCTGAAATGGCATGTCCAAAATTGCCAAGATCATAGTCAACGACTCCGCCAAGGTGGCCACTCATCAGCAAGTCGGCATCACTAACACCCGCTTCATCAAGGTCTTCCAATACCCAAACATCTTCCCGATTGTCTTTGTCTCGGCGGCTCATTTTGCCACCAAACTTGAGCTCAACATCTCGGCCGGACCATTGCGTCAGGTAGGTTAGGTCAACTTTACCGTTGTATTCTGTATCGTCTGTGTAGCTATCTGAGACTTCGATAGAATCTAGCTCATAGGCGTCATAATCGAAATAGGCAGCAGGCGCGCCAACGCGTGGTTTACGAGTCCCGTTTACCGTTAGCGGTACAGCATCATCGAGTTCAAATGCAGAGGTGATGTAGTCTGGGTTGTCTTCATCTGACTCACTCCAGCCCGCTTGATAATCAACAATCCAATTGTTGAATTCATGCTGGCCGCCAACAACGATCGATGTAATGGTTTGCGTTTCTTCACGATCTTTTAGTTCGCGGGCGACTTCGGCATCAACCATTTCTCCGTCCGTGGTATGGCCATCTTCCCACTCAGTCACAATACCGTTACGTTGCTCGTCATCGGCAAATTCACTGTAAAGGGTACGTAAAAACCAACGGTCTGTGTCGGTTGGGTGCCAGTCGAAATTTGCCACCAAACCAATACGTTCACGAGTGATTTTATAGTCGCGCTGCTCTAGCTCTTCCAACAACGCAGGGGACTCATCGAAGTCCCAACCATTGCCGGTTTCGACGTTGTCCGAGCCAAATTTACGCTTCAGCCAGCTGCCTGCCAGCGCTAAGCCCATGGTGTTATCTGCAAATTTAGTGGAGTACGCACCGGTGATTTTAGGGCTGTACTCTTCTTGCTGATCGTTATAGCCACCTTCGATATTCAATTTAAAAAACTGATCATCGCGGTCAAAGGCTGAAGCACTTTGAATATCAACCGCACCACCCAGGGAATCAGCATCCATATCTGGCGTAAGTGATTTTGTGACCACCAAGGTTTGAATCAAATCTGATGGCACGACATCAAGCGCAACCGCTCGACGCCCGGCTTCCGGCGATGGAATACGGCTACCGTTAATGGTCACCGCATTGTAATCCGGCGCCAAACCACGGATCCGAACAAAGCGACCTTCACCTTGGTCACGTTCAATGGACAAACCGACCATACGTTGCAAAGACTCACTCGCGTTGGCATCGGGAAAGTCACCTATCGCATCGGCGGTGGCAACGGTAATGAAATTATCAGCATCGCGCTGTGCTTGTAACGAACGCGCAGAGGCGGCTACTTGGCCAATCACGTAGATGTGCTCAACCTTTTCGTCTTCCGGAGCTGGGCGAGTCGTTTCTTCTGCCACTGCCGGCATTGCCAGCGCGGTGATACAAGCTAAGGCGATCGGCGTAAGTGGCTTAGCGAAAGCTGGCATCAATGTCGTGTTTACCTTGTTTACAGTCATAACATGTCTCAAAAAGTGTTTTTAAGTTAGGTATTAAGCGGTGTGTTGTTATGGCTGCAGAAGGTAGAGCGGTTAGATGACAAAGATGTTGCAAGTGACAGCACCCAAACTGCTTATGAGATTTTAAACCATCAATAATCGGCCTATAACGCTGACGTTTAAGCCCCAAAAACGATAGTGACCACTTACAATGGCAAACGTTATCGAATTGAGCTCAATTGACTGGGGTCAAATCGGCTCAACGCCTTTGGCTGACGACGGCCTCTAGTCACTAAACTGTCATGCAAGTTGATTAGTTTGGCCGGATGATTTTTTATCAATTCATTCAATACCAACGATTTTTAACCCGCTACCACAGTCAACGATTGATGGCGGCATTGGTTGGCGCGTTGATATTGGCTGCAGCAACGATTCAGGTGGGATCATTTAAAACCGTGATCCGCTGGCTGGATGTCGCTGGCGAAGGCGCTGCTGCATTGCTGGCATTAAGCTGGCTACTCTTACTATTGTGCGCGCGGCCGCCGGGCAAGATCACAAACCTGTTGTATAGCGGCGCACTACTCTATTGGTTCGCTTGCTTACTCGATCTGATGGATGAATTCATCCACTACCCGATGAATTTCCGACTCTTTGCTGATCTTGAATCATTAGCAATTCCAACCGCCATGTTGCTGGTGACGCTCGGCCTTTGGGAGTGGTTGAAAGAACAGAAATTAATTAATCGACAACTTAAACAGCGTGAATTGGTGCATCGCGATTATCAGCTGCTTGATCCTTTAACCCAGTTGTATGGCGAAGCCTATTTGGTTCAGCAGTTGCAGGGAATCGCACAGCGAAAGCAGCCCGAACACTGTGAACTCATCATGTTTGAATTACAGGTGTTCGGCGGCGACACGCCATCGCCAAATCACGATATAGTGTGTCAGCAACAGCTGCTCGGTCAGTTTGCCGAGTTAATGCTGGCGATGATTCACACCGAAGATGTGTTGTGTCGGTGCGGCGGGCAACGTTTTGCGCTGCTTCTTACCAACGTCACAAGTTGTCAGGCTAATGTTCAGTTCCAGCGCATCATTGAAACTGTCCAGGCCCGCCTACCCGCAAACATTTGCCGCGTGCAGCGAAGTTGGAGCGGCGCTCAACCTGCCGCTGAATTTATTGCCAATACTGAACAAGAACTACAACAGCGCGTGCAATCTTGTCAGCCAAACGGCTATACAAGTCGAGATTCAGGCTTATGTTAACGTCTCATCAGGCTCACTCGTTCACCGGCCAACTGCACGCAGCGCCATCGAACGCCGTATTGCACAAGCTTCAACATATTCCGCTACTAAGTACCCATCACAAATTTATGCGTCCGGCGATTACCAGAACGCTCTATCGATTGTTGCAAATGCGCACCGATGATGCCTGCATGTATTTAGCGGGCACCAAACTGTTTGAAGCCGATTTGTACGATGACAACCGATTAATTTCGCCCCAGCAACTCTATCAACTCATTCACAATGCTAGGCGTTGCCCCGATCCAGAACTGCCATTTTTGGTCGGCCAGCAACTCATGCAAAGCCAAGAGCCATTGGCACAGCTATTGATGAGCACGGTCAATCCTAGTCAGGTATTGCGAGCCATTCACAGCTATTACGCTAATTGGCACTTGCCATTGCAATATTGCCAACTTAACGACAACAACCAGCGGCATTTAGATTTGCGACGGCTTCCTGCATCAGCCGAAGTGCAACAATTTTTCGAGAAAGTGGTGTGCGGAGGCGTAGCGTTGTGGAGCCGTCACCATGGCATCGAGGTAAGCTGGTATTTGCCGAATCACTATCGAGCAGAACATCGCTTGTGGCAGCGCCACCTCGGTTTAGCAGTTCACTATGGTCGACAAGATGTCCGAATCAGCTTGTCACAGCCGAGTGTGCAACGGGCCCTGCAATCGAATACTCACCGCCCAGCACAAAACATGAGGCGCCACTGCAGTCAGCTGAGTGTTCAAGTGCCTCGGGGCATCACCTTGGTCCATGCTGTGTATTTGTACTTACAGCAACAACCACAAGATTCGTTGGAGCAGGTCGCGAATTGGTTTGCCATGAGTGCGAGCACTTTTAAGCGCAAATTGAAGGAAGAAGGCGCGAGCTACAGTAAGATGCAAGATGACAATAATCGCTATCGAGCCTTACAGTTGGCCCGCGATCTCGGCTGGAGTAATGGCCAGATGGCCGACTACTTTGACATTTCCGACATCAATAATTTCCGCCGAGCATTCAAACGCTGGACGGGTCTAAAGCCGAGTCAGCTTAAGGCCGATTACTTAGCTTAATAGCAGCCTAGCAATGCTCTCGGCGTTGAAATGACAATCGTTTTGCCAGTTGTGTATAAGCAGGAAAAGTGACTCGGGTTAATATCAACATGGCCACCACTACGCCTGCAGTAAGGCCATTTTGGCCGAATACCGGCCCATAACCGTTAAAGTCACTTAAAAATATCAGTAGCGCCAGAACTCCTATCATTAGCGGCAACCGCAACAGGTTTAATTTTAAATCATCCATGAGGCTTGAATCTCGAAACATCACTACGCCCCCACATCTTCACCTTGTAATAAAGGCCTAACCGTTTGCTCTATTAATTAAGACAGCCGTTCTAACAATTTTGTTTCAAAACTATAGAAGTTTTAACGGTAGGTGACTGTGCAATGGTTCAAGTCAACGCAATAAAAACGCCTTATACCGGCTCAATAGCCAAAGTTGATCACAAAAATAGCCGCCCGAACAAACCTTCATAAATCTGAAATCCTGCCGCGATATTTCCGTCACACAAACTTCATATCGTGGCTGCGGTTAGTTGATACTGAGGTTCGTTTCTATGTTTACTGTTGATCAAGTCATTCGTGACAACTACCCAGCCATTGAGCAAAAACCTTGGCTGGCCAAGCCCCTAAAAGGCGTGCTCCGTCGTTTGTTACATGAACGAGACATCAATAATTTTGCAGAAACCTACCCGCATCTCAACGGTCTGGATTTTGTTGAAAAAGTGCTGGATTACTTCAGCTTTAGCTATTCCATTAGCGACCGCGATAAAGCTCGTATTCCTGCCACCGGCCGGGTGGTCATTATCGCTAATCACCCGATTGGCTCGCTCGATGGTTTGGCCCTGCTAAAAATGGTGGCAGAGATCAGAAGCGATGTGAAAGCGGTGGTCAATGAACTGCTCATGAATGTCAAACCACTCACACCAATGCTATTGCCCGTGAACAACATGACCGGCAACACGGCCAAAGAATGTCTGCAGAATATCGAACAGCATCTGCGTGACGACGGCGCATTAATCATCTTCCCCGCTGGCGAAGTATCCCGCTTGCACCCGACGGGTGTAAAAGATTCGCGTTGGCGATCTGGTTTTTTGAAAATGGCCACTCAGACCCAATCGCCAATCGTACCTATGTTTGTTAATGGCCGTAATTCGGCGTTATTTTACAGTGCGTCAATGATTTATAAGCCGTTATCAACGGTGCTGCTGGTCAAAGAAATGTTCCGTCAACGCAATAAAAACATGACGGTGCGGGTGGGCGAGCCTATCCCTTATGAAAGCTACACCAGCTTGACCATGCCAAATCGTGAACGCATCAAGCTTTTCAAGCGTCATTTGTACCGCATTGGTAAAGGGCGGAAAGGCTTGTTTAAAACCTTTTCAGCCATTGCTCACCCTGAATCACGTGCCGAGCTAAAACATGCCATTGAGCAATGTGAGCGCTTAGGTGAAACCGCCGATGGCAAACAGATTTACCTGTACCGATTTACCGAAAGCTCGCCGATCATGCGGGAAATAGGACGCCTACGGGAAGTATCGTTTCGCGCTGTTGGAGAAGGCACGGGTGAGCGCCGCGATATGGATTGCTACGATGCTCATTATTTGCATTTGGTGCTGTGGGACCAACAAGATTTAGAAATTGTCGGCGCCTACCGGCTAGCCGACACCCAGCGTGTGATTGAAGAAAAGGGCTTAACTGGCCTGTACACCCATTCGCTGTTTAATTTCGATAAAGAAATGGACAAATACCTACCGAAAGGCGTTGAACTGGGCCGCTCATTTGTCCAGCCACGCTATTGGGGCAAGCGATCTCTCGATTATCTGTGGTACGGGATCGGTGCATTTTTGGTGAAGTACCCGGGTTATAGATACTTGTTTGGCCCCGTTAGCATCAGTAACAGCTTCCCGAAGCCAGCTCGCGACCTATTGGTATTCTTCTATAAATTGTACTTTTCGAGCAAAGAACCCATTGCTCACTCAAGACAACCGTATGGCATTGCGGATGACACCATGCAAACGCTCAAAGGCACGTTTTCTGGTGACAATTACAAAGAAGACTTTACCCAACTCAAACACCTTCTGGCCAATATGGGCGTATCGGTTCCAACTTTGTATAAGCAATACACAGAAGTGGCAGAGCCAGACGGCGTGCGCTTCTTAGACTTTGGCGTGGATCCAGACTTTGCCGACTGTGTTGACGGTTTAGTGTTAGTTGATATCGAGAAGCTTAAGAAGAAAAAGCGTAATCGTTACATGGGTGCAGCTGAGAGTGGTGACACCGCAGCCTAACGGCCCAGTAATCCAAAAAACCGGCGCTATGCCGGTTTTTTTGTGCTCTGAAAAAACATCCCCTCAGCATCTTGCACCAAAAAAGTAAGATGCTCCTAATTGAGGCAGCGGCCAGCGCCAAGGTAGTGCAACTCAGTTCAATTACCAAGCAATCGCTCTAAATACACGGCTGGAACAATATTTGCTGAACAAGTTGTTACACCGATGTATCAGCAACGTTAAAACCTTGCCGTCAACTGCATCAAAACAACAAGCATTGACCTTCTAATGCGCTTTTTAAGCCGCTCAAGAAGTACCGATTGATTCAGTCAAACAACTAGAGAAGTATTGCATGTCACTGAAAAATTTAAAATATACCGCATTATTTGCCGCCGTAAGTAGCGCTTTCAGCGCACCAATTCAGGCCGAAGACGATGCTGAAGTATTTAAAGGCTTAGAGCGCATCACGGTTTCGGCAACACGCCGAGTCAATACAGTTCAAGATATTCCAGTCAACATTACTGCCCTAAACGGCGACTTATTGGAAGACAACCGCATTACTGATCTGGTTGAAATTTCCAAGTGGGTTCCGGGCATGACGGTGGTTGATCAGGGTGGCCGTGCGCCATCACCAATCATCGTTCGCGGTTTAAATACCGGCGACCTTGGTCCAACGGGTGAAAACAGCGGTGGTGGCACCGTGGGCACTTACTTAGGTGAGGTTCCCGTCTATGTCGACTTACACATGTATGACATGAATCGAGTCGAAGTGCTGATTGGCCCTCAGGGTACGTTATATGGCGCAGGCACCTTAGCCGGCGCAATTCGATACTTGCCAAACAAACCATCATTCGATGGTTTTGAAATTACGGCGTCGGCGGGATTATCACAAACGAAAGAAAGTGATGATCCAAACTATGAAGCCACCACCATCATTAATGTGCCAATTTCAGACACCTTTGCTCTGCGGGCATCCGTTGGTTACGACAAAACCGCCGGCTTTATTGATTACAACTACTTGGTACAAGAAGCTGGTGTTTCCAATCCACAGCCAGACTTTAGCGATCCAGCCGATGTCGCAGCTAACCTAACATCAAAAGAAGACGCCAACGGTAACGAAACCTTATTTGGTCGTTTTGGTCTGCGTTGGGCACCGCTCGAAAGCGTTGATGTCAACCTGACATACTTCTACCAAAAAGATGAGCCGGAAGGCCGCACCATGGTCCATACCGAATCATTCGGTACCGGCAAATACGAAAGCGGCTATCGCTTTGAAGAGCCAAATAAAATGACCAACAAGGTGATAAGTCTGGAAGTGGAAGCCGACTTAGACTTTGCCAGCTTGGTGGTTGCACTCGGTAAAACGGATTACGAAGAGTTAGGACAGCGTGACCAAACCGACTTACTGTTGAACTTTGAATACGGCTATGAAGGTTTCCCGTCGTTTGCGGCTTTCACCCGCGAAATTGCTGACGAAGATACCTTTACCGGCGAAGTCCGCCTTGTTTCTCAAGCCGACAGTAAATTGTCGTGGATTGTTGGTGCTTTCTATAACAAGCTCGAAGTTGATTCGTCATCTGAAGAGTTCACTCCGGGCATTCCTGAATTCTGGGATATTGACCGCCCTGACAACCTCGAATACATGTCAATTCTTGAAGAAACCATCAAGGAGAAAGCCGTATTCGGTGAGTTGAGCTACGAGGTGACTGACGATTTAACCATCACATTGGGCGCGCGTGCCTATGACTACGAAGATGATGTTGAACAAGGCTTTGCACTGCCTCTGCTTGATGGCGAGCCCGTTGATATTCTGTTTAATATGTCGGATGGCTCTGCAGAAGATGACGGCACGCTGTTTAAGTTCAATGCGTCATATCAAGCCGCTGAAGACATCCTAACGTACTTCACGGTAAGCGAAGGGTATCGTATTGGTGGTGGTAACGCCGTGGCACCGTGCGATGAAGATCTTGAGCTACAGCAGAATGTTTGTGCTACAGCAGACGAGCTGTTTTACGAGCCAGATGAAACATTGAACTTCGAGCTAGGCACTCATAGTACCTTGCTCGATAACACCTTAGAGTTAAACGCAGCCTTGTACTTCATCAAGTGGGATAAGCCGCAAGTACCAACGATTACCGAAAACGGTTCCGTGACCATTACTACCAATGGACCAAAAGCAGAAAGTAAAGGTGTTGAATTATCGAGCCGCTACTTGCTAAGCGAAAACTGGATGCTATTTGGTACCTATGCCTACACCAATGCCGAGCTGACCGAAGATGCGCCAGGGCTGGTTGAAGGTGCTGATGCATTTAGTGGTGACCGACTACCAGGTTCGCCTGAACACCAAGCGTCTTTCGGTACCAGTTACTCGGCAGAAATTGGAGGAATGCCACTAGAACTTGGCTACAACCTGCAATCTATGGGGAATATATACACCAAGGTTGGCAAGCGTAACAACGGCGAGGCGCTTGGCGGTTATACCATTCATAACCTATCCGCTCGATTAAGTTACGAAGAGTGGGATTTCACTCTGTACGCAGATAACTTTACCGACAAATATGCAGCAACGTCAGTGCGTACCGATTACGCCAGTATTCGTGACGTGAACGGTTTTGACTTACGCCGCTACGGTAAATACGTCAACACACCACGCACTGTTGGTTTGCGTGTGAAATACAACTTCGCCAACTAACCACTTAACAGCAGGGGGTATCAAGCCCCCTGCTGTTATGCCACAATTCCTTCAGATTTTCTGGTTGTCTGGTAACCCCGTGACCTCAATGCCCTCGGTAGAACAACTCCACAAAGCTGCGCAACAAGCGCTGAACCAACAAAACTTCAAAGCCGCCCATCAATATTGCTTGCAGATCTTGCAACAGCAGCCCCAGCATGCTGACAGCTATTTTTTGCTCGGTATGATTGCCGCAGCAATGGGTCAAATGAATAAGTCGTTGCAATTGGTTGAACAAGCATTGGCCTTGGTGTCGAATAATGCCGAATATCAAGCTCAGCATGCGAAAATACTCGCCCTGCTAAATCACCCGTCGGAGGCTACCGCTAGTGCCGAAAAAGCGCAGCAACTGGTGTCAGCAAGTGACGCTGTAACCCTAGATACAATCGGTGTAGTCTACAGCCGCTTAGGTCAACATCGACAGGCTGCTGACCTGTTCGAAAAGGTCTGTCAGCTGCGCCCCAATCAAGCTAGTTACTGGTTTAATCTAGCCGCCTCCGCCCGCTTTAACGGCAACTTTGAGCAAGCGCGTCATGCCTATGAAAAAGTCATTGCGCTTCAGCCTCATCACTATGCGGCCCATTCATCACTGAGCGATCTTGGCGACCTTAGCGAACAGCAAAATCATATTGAACGGCTGCTAAAAACACGGGCGGCCTGTCAATCAGTTGATGGCCAGGTCCATTTGGGGCACGCCCTACTAAAAGAATACGAGGCGCTTGGCCAATACCCTGCGGCATTTGACGCCCTCACTCAGGGCAACCAGCAGAAAAAACAACAGCTGAATTATCAAAGCCAAGATGATCAGGCTTTATTCGACGCCGTCA
This sequence comes from Neiella holothuriorum, assembly GCF_019457915.1. GTDB lineage: Bacteria > Pseudomonadota > Gammaproteobacteria > Enterobacterales > Neiellaceae > Neiella > Neiella holothuriorum. The sequence continues at coordinate 58,547 of NZ_JAHZSS010000015.1, read as the reverse complement.
TCGCGGCTTTTGAGCAACAACAAGAAGCAGTGGCACAAGGCTACAACACGGCGGAGCCGATTTTCATTACGGGCATGCCTCGCTCTGGCACCACTCTGGTTGATCGCATTATTTCCAGTCACTCCAAGGTGATGACAGCAGGCGAATTACAGAATTTTGGCATTGAGTTAAAACGTGCCAGCGCAACGCCATCGAACCGAGTATTAGATCCTCAAACTATCGCCCAAGCGAGCTCACTCGATCCGGCATTGATTGGCGAACGCTATCTGCAAAGTACCCGGCCTCAAACCGGTCAAACGCCACACTTTACCGACAAAATGCCATTGAATTTCTTCTACCTTGGTTTAATTGCTCGCGCGCTACCGAGTGCCAAGTTGATTTGGTTGGACCGCAACCCGATGGACACCTGCGTCAGTAATTTCCGCCAGCTATTTGCGTTGAATTTCAGCTACTACAATTACTCCTACGACTTACTCGATACCGGCCGCTTCTATCTGCAATTCCGCCGCCTGATGAACTTTTGGCAACAACAGCTAGGCGATCGTTTGCTACGCGTTCACTATGAATCGCTGGTAGCAAACCCTGAAACAGAAATCCGCCGAATATTAGCGCATTGTGAGTTGGAATTTGAGCCGCAATGTATTGACTTTCACCTCAATGAATCCCCCGTTTCGACAGCCAGCGCGGTACAAGTGCGGCAACCCATCAACAGCCGTTCAATCGGTCGATGGAAGCGCTATGAACAACAAACTCAAGCGCTGCAACAGCTGTTGCAACAGCACCAAATTATCGTCGACTAATCGACCACAAATAGTAGAGCGGTTTCTGTCGCGGCCAGCCTGTTTTAAAATAACTTTGTGATGGCAACACGGTTGAACGATGCGCCGCCTGCGGATGGGATTTTATTTTCGCGGTCTAAATAGCGAGGCTCGCCGTTTTAGCAGGAGTTGGGTAAACTGGCGTTTTGTAAGCCAATAAAGAACTGTCATGCCTGATTATCAAGCTATCGTTGACGAAGCTGTTGCCCGCATTCGCGCCGATCACCAAGAACCCACCGTCGCGCGCGTCAAACGTTATTTGTCTAGCCCCGTGCCATTGGCCGTACTCATGCCGGCAGTCAAAGCCGCCCAGCAAGCTGGGCAAGAATCAGAATCTGCACGCAAAGTTGTGTCAAAAGCATCGGAGCAGCCGGCACTAGAAACCCTCAGCCCAGAGCAGTTAACCACTGCCGTTAAGCAGCTGCAGCAGCAAGTCATTTCACTGCAACAGCAAATTAGCGAATTGCGCGGCAGTTAATCCAGAATGACAGGCGTGGCTTGTTGTAAAAACTCGGCTAGGTTTGGCGCCAACTGCTGATTGGGCTTACGCCCCGGCAACTCAACAACCACACTGCCATCATCAGCGACCGACACCACATGCTCTGAGTTTAGTGACACGCCAATAAAAATACTCGGCTCGAGCTTAAAGCGTTGTTGCGTGAGCAAGTGGCCCGTTAAGTTTTGCAGAAAACGCACATAGTCGTCGTTATTCCATGGTTGCAACAACTCAACCGCACCAATCTCAGTTTGGATATAAATGCCGGCACTAAACAAACTGTTCCAGTAGGCTTTGCCATCTGGATGTAAATCCACACCCACGGCGCTTTCTAGTTCGGCAAACTGGTCATCGTTAGCACGTACATGAGGTTGCCAGCTGACCTGTTCGCCCTCTTCAGCTCCTTCCGGCAAGCAGGGTGATAGCCAGTCTTCCTCTACATCAACCATCGAAGGCTTAGCATTTTCTTGCAGGTAAAGCGCTTGATAGCGTTGAATTAAATCCACAAGCGCATTAGCAATGGGAGTCGAAGGCAACATAATAAGGTTCCGTAAGGCTATTGTGGGGCATCATGGTATACACTATGGCGACTCTTTTTAAGACCCTCTTTCAATCAACCCGTAGCAACCACAGCCATGAGCAAACTTTATCAAGATGCCCCCGAACTGGAAGGGCTTGGCCTCGGCCAACACACAAGTTACCCAGAGCAATACGATGCCAGCCAATTGCAAGCCGTACCTCGCTCATTAAACCGCGATAGCATTAGTATTCGAGATCATGAGTTACCGTTCCATGGCTGCGATGATTGGACTGGTTATGAAGTGAGTTGGCTAAATCTTAAAGGCAAGCCGATGGTGGCTATCGGGCTGTTTAAATTACCCTGCACCAGCCCCAATTTGATTGAGTCAAAATCGTTTAAGCTCTACTTAAACAGCTTTAATCAAAGCCGTTTTGACAGTATTGACGCCGTTCAAGCGCAGATGAGCATCGATTTGTCGGGTTGCGCTGGTGGCGATGTTAAAGTGTCGCTGTTAACGCCGGAGCAGTTCCAGCAATTCCCGTTGACGGAGTTTTCAGGCGCCTGCATTGATGAACTCGATATTGAAATCGAAAACTTTGACTTCAATAACAAGCTACTAGAAGCTGCCGCGGATGGCCCTGTGGTGTCAGAAACCTTGGTCAGCCATTTGCTCAAATCAAACTGTTTGATCACCAACCAACCGGATTGGGGCTCTGTCCAGATCCGTTATGAGGGCCGTCAGATCAACCACGAAGCCCTGCTGCGCTATCTGATTTCGTTTCGGCAGCACAACGAATTTCATGAACAATGTGTCGAACGAATTTTTACCGACATCATGCAGTTTTGTAAGCCGGAAAAACTGTCGGTATTGGCCCGTTATACTCGCCGTGGTGGTCTCGACATCAATCCGTTTCGTTCAAATTTTGAAGCGGAGCCTGCGCCGTTCCGACTCGCTCGCCAATAATCGGCGATTCGCTAGTTCCTAGAGCGGGCAGTTAGCAGATTTCAGCAAGGCTCAGGAAGTTTTTTGACCTCCTGAGCCACGCCCAGCTAACTTCCTTAACGGTTATCCAACCAAGCTTTACGCCATTTTTCATCCGCGCTTGATGCGCTTTCATCTTCGGCTAACTTGTGAATATGCAGAGTGGGCTCAGCTAACGTTAACGTCCGCTTTGTGAGAATACCTTGACGGAACAAATGTAATTCTAAGGTCTGGCCGGCGGCCCAGCTATGCTGCATGCGGGTATAGTTATCTTCATTCACGGCAAAGCCATCAACGGCCACAATACGGTCGCCGGCGGTCAAGCCAGCTTCCCATGCGGCACTGTTTTGACTCACATTCGAAACAGACAAGCCTTCTGGCACCGGCTTTATGCTCGCTCCAATATGGAAAACAGTCTCTTTTTTGGGCTCAATGGTCAGCCCTACATTTGCCAACAGTCGCTCCCAATCCACCGCTAATGGCGAGTCAACATGTTGCTGCCACCAGCCGATTACATCAGCATCAGGATCAACTAACGCTTGAATTGCCGTTTGTACCTGCCCTACGGTCAAGCCGTTTGGCAAGCTGTACTGTTCATACAGTTGGCGATGCAGTGCGGCCACGCCATGGCGTTTAGCTGAGTGTTCTAGCATCCACAAATCCAGCGCTAACGTTGCGGCATAACCTTCTTGATAGATGTTGGCATCACAATTGTGACGATGTTGGCCCGAACGCTGATTCCAGCTATACCAGCTAGCATCGGCAACCGATTGATGGAAGCCTCCAGGCGTTGCTTGGTGTTGTGCAAGACGTTTAGCGATGCGCTGATAATATTTGTCGTTATCAATCAAGCCTGACTTGAGCAACAACTTGTCTTGCAGGTAGCTCGTTGAACCTTCTGCAAGCCATAGTAAGGTTGAGTGATGGCGCTCGGTTAAGTCGTAAGGTACAAACGCCGCAGGGCGATACGCCTTAACATTCCACGTATGGACAAACTCGTGGGCAACCAAGCCCAAGAACGCCATGTAATCGTCTTCTTTATTAAACTTAAAGCGATCCCATTGCATGATGGTGGAATTAAGATGTTCCGTACCGCCGCGAATATTGTCCGTGGCATGCACCATGAATACGTATTTCTCAAATGGGAATTTGCCCCACAACTCATATGCAGCCACGACGAGCTTCTTAATGTCGTCATTGAGTTGGTCTAAATCAGCCGGCGTATGCCCCCACACAACAAGCTCAAATAGCGCGCCTTGGTAATAAAAGGTGCGTAGCTCATGTTCTCCGGCTTCAATCGGTGAGTCAATCAACGTTTGGTAATCGCGAGCCAGCAGTACGTTTGGGCGCTCTGCTGGTGCCAGTCCGGAACGGATTTGCCAATGCTTAGGGGCAATTAATTCAACTTCATACGGATGTTGTTGCATGCCATCAACGGCTAACACCACGGATGCAAAGTCAGCAAACAAGTGAGACTCATCAAGGTGCCGCGTTCTCATCGCTAACTCATCGGCGGTTAATTGATAACGAACGACTAGCTCGCCCGATTTCGGCGCCTTCAGTTGCCATTGATGATCGGACAAAGCCGTCACTTCAAGCTTGTTACCCGCGCTATCCGCGGCTTCAAGGTTGGTCATGGCATGAGCAAAGTCGAGCTGCTGATAACGCCCGGTGCGCCAGATTGGCATCGTCATCGTGACGGTATCGTTTGGGACTTGCTGCATAATCAGCTCAACTTGCAATAAATGCTGCTGAGGCGCGACGGGAGTTAGGCGAACTAAAGTTTGACCCCAACTGGAAAATGTCACAAGGAATGTGAGTAACACTAAGATTTTGTTCAACATACGAATTGGAAACCTGTTTCTATCGGCATTAGTTAGTTACACTGAACAGCACTAATTTAACTGCTATACATGTTGATGCCATGACCCAAATTGCACGGATGCTAACGGTTGTATTGTTGTTTTTTCCGCTATCGGTCAAGGCATCTGAAGCTATTCAGTGGAGCGCATTGTATCAACAGCAATGGCATCCGTCCGAACAATCGATTATCAATGCAGGGAAAGCATTCGTTAATCAATCACTGCCTACCTTTGACGCGCAATCATTAATTGATTTGTCGGCCACTGAACGTCAGCAAGTGGCTCAAGCCGCCCTGGTTTACTTACGAGGTACCTCGCTCAATACCAACCAAACGGACTCGGTTCAGTATGCCCAACTGGTCATTGATTTGGCCATAATGCTAAAAATGCCATTATTGGAATCAGAAGGCTATTACCACCTTGCTCGTGATTCACTGGTACGACGCCAGTTATTGCAACATAGCGAGCGACAATTAGAGCAAGCGTTAACGATTCTTACCAGCCAGTCTGTGGCTGACGAACACTTACACACCGTTTTGCTGGCCCACCTTTATTTATTGCGCGGGCAACTGCAATTAAGCCGCATGCAATATATCAATGCCATCGAATCAGCGGAAACCACCTTGGTGTTATCTGAGGCGCAGCAAATGCCGTGGCTGGTATCAAATGCGATGTTTTTGCTCGGAGAAAGTCAACTTGGATTGCAGCAACTCGATCTTGCCATTGAGGCCTTTTATCAGGCGTTAGACATCTCTGAACAACAGCGTGACGAGCATTTAATAACCAAAGCCTTGGTGAATATCGGAATGGTTTACCAGCGCCAAGGACGCATTAAAGAGGCGGTTGGGAATTTAGAGCAAGCCGTCGAACACTACCAACGGCTGAATGATGCCGTGCAAGCCGCGCGCACCCTTACCCTTCTTGGAGAGCTTTACCATAGCAACGACCAGCTAAACCAAGCCATGGCTATTTATCTCAACGCGCTCAACCTCAACCAAGCGCTAAATAATGCCAAAGGGGTTGCAAATATCAGCGCACAAATTGCTGATGTCTATCGCCAATTCGACGAGCTCGTCAAAGCCAACGAATATTTCCAGCAAGCTAAATTACTGTACCGCCAACTACACGATGAACAAGCATTGCTCAATTTGGCAGTACTGAATGCGAAGCTGTTGCATGCCGGAGGCCTAACGAAACAAGCGATCGAACTGCTCCGAGACGCCACGCCGCAACTCCAAACCAATACCGACTTTGATGTTCGAGTTCGCAATACCCTCATCGAGCTTCTGCTGGAGCAACAAGAGTTTCAATCTGCCAGTGAGCTAATGACCGAAGAACTCGAATACTTGCGTCAGAATATGAGCTCTAATGTCCACCAGCGCGTCAATCAAGTGCAAAGCTCCCATCAGCTCCAGCTTCTGAAAAAGCAGCTGACCAAAAGCAAACAACAGGCCCAAGAAAAGTCAGTTCTGTCCGAACGCTACCTCAATTACGCCAGTGCTCTGCTCGTCATTGCAGTACTAGCGGTCGGCTCTATTCTTAGCCAATGGCGCAAACTGAGAGTGCAACGGCAAAACCTCCGAGAGGCCGAACATGATGCCGTACACACGCAATTCACCGGTTTGGGCAATGGTCGCATGCTGTTACCTGTGCTAGTGAAAGAAACACTCAAACTACAACGCCAACAAGAGAATTGGTATGCATCCGGCACGGTTGGCGAGCATCCTCCGGGCAAGTTACTGGCCTTGATTCACGTTCCTATGCTGGCCAATTTATACCAACGCAACGGTTATGAAAGTGCTCGAAAAATTGAAATGAAATATGGCCAGTTTTTGCGTAGCCGATTTGCCGACCCCACCCTATTCCAACCGCGAGATGACATCATTGCGGTTATTTTACCGGGCACCAACTTAAACTCGAGTGCAGAGCGGGTGATCGACACCTTGCATGGTTTTGCACCGCCGGGCGTGACTTCAGGCTTACCGCTGAGCGTTGCCATGATGCATTACCCCTTCACGCAGAAAAATAGTAAAGCGGTAAACGCCAATGCGGCCAGTGAAATGTTGCTGCTCGCATTATCTGCAGCAATGGATTTAACTAACCGACATGAGCAAGACGCTTGGATTGGATTAGAAGCCATTGAGGCAGCGCCTGTCAGCTTGTTCCATTCACGCGCTCGCGAAAATACCTTATTGGGTATTAACAAGGGATTCATTCGCGTGTTATCGAATTTCGATAAAAGCGAGGTCAACTGGCATGAGTCATAGCGTTGTTTTGCGAGAAAATAACTAGCTCGACGAGACAAGGCGTTTAACTCGTGCGCCAAGGACATTGAACTTTTGGCGCCCAGCATCAATCCAACTCACGATAATTTGCGACAAACTGGCTAAATTTAAGCCACCCCTAGCCATCGACTCCGAAGTGACATCCAAATTTTGTGCGCCAAGACAGTTAACAGCCGTAAATTTGCAAAGTTTGGATGTACGTTGACGCAACAAGTTCTAGAATAGAGCTTGATAACTTTAACAGGCCGGAGGCCTAAACCTTCTCTCAGGAGTTAACGCATTGAAGGATCTTAACAAAGCTTACAAGGAATTAGAGTCTAAGTTCCTGAATCACCGAGAGGTGCTAAGCCGTTTAATTGAACGCATGTCACACACATGCAAAGGCCAATTACCGGAACTCGACAACAAGCTAGCCAAGTTAAGAACATCGCTGAAGGAAAATGTCGATCTCGACAACATTAAGCCGTTAACGAGTCAAGTCGATACCTTACTGCAGCAAGTAACTGCTCGCACTGAAGCGGATTTGACCGCTGCCAAACAGAGCTTCTTTGACTCCTGCTCGACGTTACAGCGTGCTCGTGGTTTAGAACCAGAAACCCGCCGCCAACTCAGAACGGTTATTGAGCAGTCACAGCTGCCTGAAAATACGCTGACTCACCTGTTGCCTCACCTCACAACCTTGGCCGATCTGTACAGTCAAACCTTGAAGCATTTGCAGCAGCAAAAAGGCATCGAGCCAGAAACCCTGTCGAGCAATATTCATAATCTCAGCAACTCGCTGATGAATATGCTGTCTGAATTTGATTTTGATTCCGATGCGGCGAATGCAATTAAGCAGCAGCGCGCAGCGCTGGGTAACGCATCAGACGCTGAACAGCTAGTAACCATATGCATCGACTCAATGAAGATCATTGTTGAAGCGGTGCGCAGTGAGCGAAATGGCTCAGAGAAATTCCTAAAACTCTTGAATAACAGCTTGGATCGCATCAACCAAGCCCTTGAGCATTCAGTCTCAACCTCCGATAAACTCAATCGAATTCAGCTCGAAACCGAGCAAAAGATCCGCGAGCAATTATCCGAGCTGTCAAAAGATGTGGATAGCAGCGATAAACTCGAGCCGCTGAAAGTGCAGATTGCTTCTCGCCTCGAATCGATTAATCAGCTGCTCGCCAAACGGTCTTCTGACTCTGATTTAGAGCACCAGTTGCAACAAAGCCTGCAACAAATGAGTTCTCGATTGAGCGAACTTGAAAGCGAATCAAAAGATTACCAAACTCGACTCGAAGAGCAGCGCCACAAATTATATGTCGATAGCCTGACCGGTTTGAAAAACCGTGCCGCTTTCGATGAACGTTTTGAAATTGAATTTGAACGTGCTCAGCGCTACGAAGTGCCACTCACCATCGCCGTGATGGATTTGGATCACTTCAAGTCAATCAACGACAACCATGGCCACGTTGCTGGTGACAAAACCTTAAGCGCCGTTGGTAAACTGCTCAAACAATGGTTACGCACAACCGACTTTGTTGCTCGTTATGGCGGCGAAGAATTTGTGGTATTGCTGCCGCAACAGACACAAACATCCTCACTACCCGTGTTGCAAAAACTATGCAATAAAATTGCTTCCATACCATTCATTTATAAAGGGCAGAAGTTAAACGTCACCATGTCCATTGGTGTCGCTCAGATGGCCGCGCCAGAGTCTCGCATTGCTCTTTTTGATCGTGCAGACAACGCGTTGTATCAAGCCAAAAGCCAAGGCAGAAACCAGGTGGTTACCGCCGAGTAACTCAATCAGTCGTCGTTCGTTAAGGCCTAGCTTATGATCACCCAAATTAATCCTGTCGGATCAATGGATCTGTTGTCTCAACTGGAAGTTGACCGACTCAAGCAAACATCTACATCCGACTTATATCGCCTGTTTAGAAACTGCTGTTTAGCCGTGTTAAATGTGGGTGCGCAAACCGATAACAGTCGAGAAATTTTAGATAGCTACAAGAGTTTTGATATCAATGTGCTGCGCCGAGAGCGCGGCATTAAGCTCGAACTATTGAATCCGCCTGATCAATCATTCGTTGATGGCGAGCTGATCCGAGGAATTCAAGAACACTTGTTCTCGGTTCTGCGTGATATTCTGTACGTTGAAAATCAATACCAAAATAATCGTCTCATCAATCTCACCAGCTCCACCCATGTCACTCACGTCGTTTTCGATATTCTACGTAATGCTCGCGCTATCCATTCGCAGGCCGATCCAAACATGATTGTTTGCTGGGGCGGCCACTCCATTGGGGAAGAAGAGTTTTCGTATACCCGCTCAGTGGGTTACCAATTAGGCTTACGAGAGTTAAATATTGTCACCGGTTGTGGCCCCGGAGCGATGGAAGGTCCGATGAAGGGCGCCGCCATTGGGCACGCTCAACAGCGTCGCAGCAATTGCCGATATTTAGGTTTAACGGAGCCCAGCATTATTGCTGCGGAGCCGCCCAACCCCATCGTTAATGAACTCGTGATCATGCCCGACATTGAAAAACGCCTCGAAGCGTTTGTGCGTTTGGGTCATGGTGTCATCATTTTCCCTGGCGGCGTTGGCACAGCTGAAGAATTACTGTACCTACTCGGCATTTTACTCCACCCCAACAATGCCAATGAACCATTACCCGTGGTATTGACCGGCCCTCAGAGCGCCGCGCCATACTTCGAGCACATCGATCAGTTCATTGGCGATACGCTTGGCCCCGAAGCGCAACAACGCTACAAAATTATCATTGATGATCCAGTTGCCGTGGCACGTTACATCAGCGATACAATGCAAGATGTTCGATTGCATCGAAAAGCACTTGGCGATGCGTATCACTTTAACTGGTCATTGCATATTGAGCCGGAGTTTCAACTTCCATTCGAGCCTAATCACGACTGTATGTCGCAGTTGAATTTGCATCATAACCAATCATCAGCAGCACTCGCATCTGCCCTGCGTAAAGCCTTTTCCGGTATTGTTGCTGGCAACGTAAAAGAAGCAGGCATACGTGCTATTGAGAAACACGGCCCATTTGCCTTACATGGCGAAAAAGATCTGATGAAGCGACTCGACAAACTGCTGCAAGCTTTTGTTGGCCAGGGCCGCATGAAATTGCCGGGCTCCGAATATCACCCTTGCTACACGGTGCAAACCTAACTGATGAGCCAAACAACGCCAGTCTTGGTTCTCATTGATGCGATGAACCTATTACGCCGCACCTATGCGGCAATAGAACATACCGATGATGCCATTGAGCGTTTAAAGATACAGTCTCTCAAACAGCTCCATCGGCTACTCCAACAGCAACATGCCAGTCATGCTGTAGCCGTATTTGATGGGCTGCAACCCGGCTGGCGTCATCAGCTATGGCCAAGTTACAAAGCTAGTCGAAAGCCTCTACCTGCAACATTGGCAGATGGCTTAGATGAGGTACAAGAATATTGGCTGCAAGCGGGAATCGATAGCGTGTTACCACAGTCTGATGAGGCTGACGATGTCATTGCAACATTAGCGGTGAAAGCGACTAAGCATCAGGTAATGGTTCATATCGTGTCAACGGATCAAGGCTTTTATCAATTGTTGAATGAGCACATTCACCAATACGACTGCTTTGCCAAGCAGTGGTTGACGCCCGAACATTACCAACAGAAATTTGGCATTCACCAGCAGCAATGGCCGAAATATAAAGCCCTGACCGGCGAATCAAGCAGTGATATTCCGGGCATCAGTGGCTTTGGGCCAGCAACGGCGAAGGCTTTTATCCTCAATGATGACGACCCCACGACGTTAGCGCCGGCCAAACAAAAAAGCTGGCAGCAAGAACAACATTTAGTCGCTATATTTCAACAATTAGTGACTTTAAATACCGAGTGTGAACTTGGCTTTAAACTTTCAGATTTACGGTATACCCCATGACCCAATCCGTTTTAATTACCGGCGCTAACCGTGGCATCGGCCTTCAATTCTGCAAGCATTACTTAGCAGCCGGTTGGCAAGTTATTGCTTGCTGCCGTCAGCCAGCGCAAGCCACGGCACTCACAGAGTTGGCTCAGCAATACGCAGAACTTTCGGTCGAGCCATTAGATATAGCAGACCACAAGCAAATTGAAGCACTTGCCAAACGACTTGGCTCCAACAAAATCGACGTATTGGTTAACAACGCCGGCATTTATGGCCCGAAAGGTGCTTCATTTGAACAAGTCACCACAGACGATTGGCTCGATGTACTGCACATCGATACCATTGCCCCGCTACTGGTTACGCGTGCGCTCAAGCCGAGCTTGAAAGCAGCCAGTAAAGTGGCCTTTATTAGCAGCAAAATGGGCAGTATCTCCGACAACCAATCCGGCGGTAGCTATATGTATCGCAGTGCTAAAGCCGCACTTAATGCCGCGGTTAAATCATTAGCCCATGATTGGTATGACGATGAGCTAGCCATCGTGACCTTGCATCCAGGCTGGGTACAAACGGATATGGGCGGGCCTAATGCCATGATCACCACGGAGCAGTCGGTGGCAGGTATGACCAAGGTGATAGAACAGTTAAAGCTCGGTGACAGCGGCCAGTTCATTAATTATGATGGCGCCCCAATTCCTTGGTAACACAACGTTAGAGCAATTGAATGGACGATATCGGCAAGTACATATCTGACACCCACCAGCTAGCCCAAGAGTTACTGGTTGCTGCAGCTATGCCTGAAAAAGCCGATTTAGTGGCAATAGCTGGCCGCCTCAGTGCCAAACTATGTACCACAGCGGCTAACGACAGTCCGCTGTCTCATTCGCTATTGACGATCTTCAGCAATCGCTATCAACCAGCCGCTCAGTGGATCGTTAAAGCCGGCAGCCTAACAGCCCTACTCGCCCATAAACTTGGCTTTCAAGAAACCATTGCCCGACGTTTAGTCTGTGCGGCAATTACCATGGATCTGTCAGTACAGGACATCATTCAGGCTCGTGTCACGACAGGAAAATTCAGTGCAGATCTTAAAACACGATGGCGCAAGCACCCAGTATTGAGTTTTGCGTTATTGCGCAAGCGCGGGGTGACTGACAGCATTTGGCTGAGCCACGTGTTGCAACACCATGAACGCCTCAATGGCTCTGGTTTTCCAAGCCGAATTCATGGCAATGCGTTATTGGCCACGGCACCTTTATTAGGTTTGGTTTCCGACGCCTTAGAGTTGTTGATGCCAACGGCAAAGCGTCAAGGCATCGCACCAGAAACCGTCATGGCGCGATTATATTGGCGCCGTCATTGCTATCACCGCAGTCATTTAAACGCCTTGTGTGAGTTATTCCAGCCGCTCCCGGTTGGTGCGCAATTAGGCTTGAAGCGTGGCGGCATTGCGTTAGTCGTTCGTAAACCGGTTAGCAACTACGTCTGGGCGGTAAAACACTATTCACGCCAAGGTGTGAAAGGGGTTGAAGTCATTAAGCTGATGGCTCATGACATTGCGCGTGTCTACCCAATGCTCAAAGTCGACAAAATGGACTTGCTCGAACTTTGGCTCGAGGGGCATCGCCAAATGAGCAATAGTCTCAGCAAAAATTGGCCAGAGCCAACTCTTGAACCCAGTGCACTGAAAGTAAAACTCAGCCAATTGCTCAATCAAGAAAATCCAAATATCACCAAGATATCGGAATACATTGAGTCAGAGCCGTTGCTGACCGAAACGCTGTTTAAGATGGCTAATCGCGAAATCGATACAGCAAAACCGACTCGTGCCATTAAACACGCCATCATGATGATTGGGCTCGACCGGTTAGCACCAATGTTGCTGCGGAGCGACTTATTAGGCCAATGCCAGCAGCGGCGATTTCCGATGGATCATTGGGTTTACCAGTACGTTGATCTGTTTGCCGAATGTGCCGCGCAGCTCGCTACCCAAAGCTATTTTATGATGCCAGAACAAGCTCGTACGCTGGCGACATTCGCCGTCGCGGGCTGGTTTTCGGATGAAGAAATGAGCAACCGAATTCAATTGAAAGATCGCCAACAGAATGAGTTAGAGCTATACAGCGTCTTTGAGCTGCTATCAGCAACGCCAGCTGCAGAGCTGGCAGAAAAGGGGTTAAATGCCGCTCGGCAATGGAAACTTCCGTTTAACTTACTGCAATCATTAGAAGTTTTTGCCGACGAATACCTGCCAGAAGAGGTGCCGCTCAAATCTCGCCACCCATACTATTTATTAGTCCTGGCGGGGCACTTGATGATTCAGTTGCTCAATAAAGAAAGTGATTGGAATGAACGCACCGCGCTCATGACCCGACTAGACATCAGTAACAAGCAATTCAATGAAGCACGCGATGCCGTGTTGGCTTGTGGTAGTGCCTTCTGTCCGCTACCAAATGGTTAGATAGCGAACAGCTGGCAGCGCTGATTACATTTTCGGGTAGCCAACAAACACGGTAATTTCTTCGCGATCGTGGTACAGGTGTTTGGCTTTAATCACCATGCCGGTTGGCAACTCATCACGCAAAATATTCATGCAGGTTTGTACTTCTTCCCAGCGCGCTTTCATTGGCAATTTGAGATTCACAATAGCATTGCGGGTATTGCCCTGCTGAAACCATTCGAGCAGCATGTGAACCACTCGTCGTGGCTTATCCGCCATATCACACACCATCCACTCTGAAGGTGCATTTTCTGGCCAGCGCAATCGTTTACCATTGGCGAATTGGCGTTGGATCCACGCCACTGGTTTGCGCTTTGGATCAAAGCCAAAACCATCTTCGCGATAATGTTTAACTTGCCCGGTTTCCATCAAGCTCTCGGCCATTGAACCGTTATCGACAGAAGTGACAAATAGACCTCTGCGTACCAACTGATAGGTCCAGCCGCCGGGGCAAGCACCTAAATCAATGGCTTTCATGCCCGACGTCATACGCGCTTTTAACTCTGCTTCAGAGAAAAAGGACAGTAGTGCTTCATCGAGCTTAAGTGTTGATCGGCTCGGTGCTGCAGACGGTACGCGAAGACGCATAATACCGTTCAGGTAGGGGCTGTGACGACCCGGCTCACTGGTACCCACAAACGCTTGCGTTCCAGCGATTAAACACACATGAAGTACGGGTAACTGATTGTCCTTGGGGTTCAACTTATCTTGTTTCTCTAACCCTTTGGTAAGCGGAATGTTTAATTTTTTAGCCAAGCGATTGAGTGATTTACCGTCATTGGTATCCAGCGTTTCTATACGCAATTCACTAAACGGGCCAAGCTCCGCCACTTGCGCCAAAATCGGCCCAACGCGATCTTCCGGCTCAAAATTAATGGTATCGCCAAAAATTAACTGACGCGCGAAGATCAGGCTCCGGATCGGCACTAATGACAGCGCATCGGCATCTTCTTGCTGATACGTTTCATAAATGGCAAAGCCACTGTCTTTGCTGGCGCGAACATAACCCCAGTTTTCGTATTTTTCGGCAAGTGCCGCAAACTCCGCGCCAGTTTCGCTTTCGAAACCTGCCCGGCAGTACAACATGATCTGTTTCATTTGCGTTGTCCTATATAACAACCAAGGATGAGAGCAGCCCAGCACCCAATCAACAAGCTACCGCCAACAGGTGTCATCCACCAAAGGGCGTGCCATTGACCGAATATCAAGCCGTAGATGCTGCCGCTAAACAACACAATGGCCAAGACAAAACTGCTTCCTATGCCCGTTAACCAACGCCGGCTAAGGGGCAAAGTAGAGAGTAGTATGATGGCTAATCCATGCCACATTTGATATCGCACGGCGACTTCTAAGCTACGCCGTTCAGCTTCACTTATGCCGCCGCCGTGACTGGAATAAGCGCCCAACGCGACAGCAAAAAGGCAAAGCAACGCACCAACAGCTGCCAATGGCTTTAACATAGGTGCTCCTGGATAAATTGCGCACTCCGCTTTGCTGCAAATTCAATATGTTCCAACTGAGAGTAGCCACTGGCTTTGCGCGGTTTAAAGCTATGATCGCCATCGGCAAGCCAGCACACTTCAACATTCGTTGGCAACGAGTAACCCGCAACTTCTTCCGGTTTGCCAAAACCATCTCGTTCGCCTTGCAGAACAAGGAGCGGTTGATTTATGGTTTGCAGGTGTTCCACCCGCAAGTTTTCCGGCTTACCCAAAGGGTGAAATGGGTAACCATAGGCAATGCCCGGCACGCCCAGCTCATCTAACAACATAGTTGCCACTCGCCCGCCCATCGATTTTCCAGCCAGCACTAATGGCAGATCGCTTGGCAGCTGAGCCGCTTGATCTGTCATCGCTTTCAGTAAAATTGGCATACGATCGGGTGGGCGTCGCTTCTGCAACGCTTTCGCTTTGACCATGTATGGAAAGTCGAACAATATAGGCGCCACGCCATGGTGATTTAGCGCGTTAGCCAGTTGCTGCATAAACTCCGAGTCACTACCAGCACCTGCGCCGTGAGCGAGCAAAATACGAGCAAATGATTTATTCGCCAACTGTATTTGCTCCAGTCATGCGTTTAATCGATTCCTGCTCTTTGCGAACTCGCTCTAGCATCCAATCACGGAAGGCTTTGATTTTGCCCAAATCGGCTTGCGATGGCTCACAGACTAGATAGTAAGAGTCTTGGCTGGTTAATGCTTCAGTAAATGGGCACACCAAGCGCCCACTGAGTAACTCTGGCTGAGCTAGAACACTGTTGACCAATGCCACTCCCTGCGAGTGAACTGCGGCCTGCAATACCATTGCCGTGTGGCTGAATATCGGCCCCTGGTTCACATTGATGCCTTCAATGCTCATCATCTTCAACCAAGCTTTCCAATCTTTACGGTCAATGTCATGGAGCAACACATGGCGCTTCAAATCAGCGGGCGATTCCAGCGGAATGCCTTGATCAAAAAGCTGTGGCGAACAGACGGTCACCAGCAATTCAGCATGCAGTTTGTCGGCCACCACGCCAGTCCAACGGCCTCGGCCAAAGTAAATGGCAATGTCCACATCTTCCGCCAACGAGCCTTCATCACGGTCTACCGCCTTGATGCGAACATCAATATCGGGGTGGAGCATATGAAATTCATTGAGCCGAGGCACTAACCATTGAATGGCAAAACTTGGTGGCAAGCTGATGGTCAACGCACCTTTCGCAGTACTAGCAAGTACGCGCTCGGTCGCTTCTGTTAATTGGGTAAAGACTTCCTTAATATCCTGAAAGTAGCTCTGTCCTTGCTCGGTTAGCAATAGCGAACGATTCTTGCGGCGAAACAGTTTCAGCCCCAAAAATTCTTCTAACCCTTTGATCTGATGACTGACGGCAGCCTGAGTCACAAACAATTCTTCTGCCGCGCGGGTAAAACTCATATGACGAGCGGCAGCTTCAAAGGCTTTAAGCGCATTCAGCGGTGGTAAACGACGGGACACAGCAACCTCACCGATAACATTTTCTAATGGCGAGATTATAGAGCAAAAGACTGCCGAAACAGAACTGATTAATGATGAAATAGGCTAAATTAGATAGATATTTTCCAAGCTGTAGGCTTGCCCTTACGCCCCTGCCAATGACTCCCAACCAGATAAATATGTCCTTCATTGTCCCTAGTTACCGAACCATAAATCAGACGGTTACTGGGAATGGAGGGTAAAGTCGTTGCTGTAGCTTGCTTGAGGTTTAAATCATAAGTAAGCCACTGAGCCTTCTTTTGGCCTTTGGCACGTGCTACTGCACCAAGATATTGATTGCCATCTAGGCTAAAGAGACTTTCAATTGATGCGTTACCTTTTGGGTGCATGAAACCCAGTTCTTTAAGCTTATCCAACCCGCCCGTGGTTGAATCGAGCCTATAAAGCCTGCCTTCCTGCGTAACGAAGTAAACGTCACCATTTTGAGTTTCAGCATACCCCGTAATGCCATGATAACCGTCCCACGATTTCGATACGTAGTTTGGCATTATGTAGCTAGTGACATGATTTAGTTTGCGATCATAGTGTTCGAGTGACGCATAGCTAAGTCCATCTCCCGTTTCTCTAACTTTGGGAATATAGACATTTGCATGTTGGTCAATGAGGAAGTTGCGGGATACATGGGCGGTATCCGAGCCAACAGACACTGTTTTCACCTCACCAGAGACCATGTTGAATTGGAATAATTCATGCCCCCAATAGCCCAGTGCGTAAACGTAGCGGTCGCGCACTTGCACTGCGATTAGCGCATGTTCGGTTGCCAGCAAATGCTCCCATTGAGCCGAGCCAGGGCGCGTTCGCCATAAGTGTCCGCCCCAAGTGGGTAACGTCAGGTTACGCTGGGATTCGCCGCTCTCATCAAAACTTGAAAAGTAAAGGTAGCCATCATCTGCGGCAATAATTTTGCTATGCAATTTATTTTGTTTCACATCTGAAGGAGCAAGGCCAAGCTTCGTCAGTTGGCTGACAGTGTCCCCTAACGATTTGAATTGACCACTATATGGGTTGTACTTGAAAAGTTCAGAAGTGCCTTGCTGCCCACCGTGACTCGAAACACCAAAATAGATGTTGCCCGCATCATCGCGTCCTGTTGCTCCCCATATCGCGTCCATCTCTGCGTCAAGTTGCAATTGGCTAAATGAGATTTTCTCAACCAACACTTCACGGTTCAAATCAACTGGCGTAAACACGGTGCCCAGCACCTCGTCCTGCGTTCGTTGTATTAGTTTTATTTTAGGAGCAACGCCTGCACCACCCTCACTAGCCTTATTAGTATCAGGCGCTTCAGAGCAACCAGCTAGGAGTACAACAAGCAATACCTTGAAAAGGTTAGCCATCCTTTGTCGATACAACATCACCCTGCTCCTTGGATTCGAATCGGGTTGGAGTAAAACCAGTAATCTCGTCGGTCAGGCTGTTTGCTAACACCCCGTATGCGTACCACCGTTGACTCTGCAGTGATGGTTAGCGGGTATCGAACACGAATAGAGCCAATAGGCGAGGTTTCAAATTCCAATGGATAACTTCTGACGGAATGCGGTAATACCACCACCAACTCCAATTCTGATAGTTGCGGTACTAGGCCCTGCCAATCGGCTGCAGCCAACTGAACATCAACATTAATGATCGCTTCAGTGCGCTTTTTGCTGAGGCCAGTTTCGCCCATCTGCAAGGTTTGACCATTAGTGGTACTGGCTGAAAACTCCAAGGATTCGATGAATCGGCCATGCTGGGCCCAGAACCGGCCAGCCTGCAACCCTTGAATAACGTCGTTATGACGATTGCTGCGCGCGTATAAATGTGTTGTAGAAAACTGGCAAGGCCAATAATCCATTTTGGTGCTGTGGAAGTCAGAGTTAGCCCTAGCTCCCCAAACGTTAAAGCCTTTTTGCAATAACTCATCCCACTTACCGCCAATACGCGCTACTGCAGGATCCCAGCCGGCAACGGTGCGATGTTTGAAGGTATACGAGCCATTATTTTTACCTTTTTTCTTCTGATGACCCGGTGATCCTGACATGCCAATGACCAGCTTACTGGCAGCCATCCACGATTCCATATCATGGACGATTTCAGTTAAATAAAAAGTTTTACGGCTCGGGTGGTTATAAAACACCACAGGTTGCGTGCCATACACATCAATGTCTTCAAGAAAGGTCAGAGCAGGCTTCGCTGACAACATTTCTTCGGTGCGCTTTTTGTAGCTGTCGTAACGATTTCTGAATGTCGAAATTTGAGCCAGTAAATCGGCCGATTGAGGAAACAGCACGGTTGCATGCTCGCGCCCCATAAACGGTGGTACATTCCATTCCAACGCGGTGATGACCGACATTTGCGGGTGGTTAAGATCGGCATCGCGAATGGCATCAACGTAAGCGCGGCTGGCCACTTTCTTTAAGTTACGATCGCTATGATCGGCAATTGCAATAGCATCACAACCAAACGAGGCGGCCTTGTTGGCAACTTCTGCCACGGTATGGCTACCGTCAGAGAATTTAGTGTGGGTATGGGTATCAACGACTAACCATTGCCCAGATGAAATAGCCTCAACAGGCATTGCGTAACCGCGCCGCTGGTTTACTTGATCACCATCGGAATAAAGCGCAAGGGCATCAATACGAACATCAATTTTTTGCGCAAGGGCTTTGTATTTAGCAGAGCCGACCTGACCAAAGATGGCTTTAAATTCTTTTTCTCGAAAGCCTTCAGGCAAATCATGCACCAATGGGAAAAAGGTTTCTTCAAACGAACTAAAGGCCAACATGTCTTGGGCTCGTCGCGCTTGTTTATCATTTTCAGCAATCCATTCGGAGAACTTCAAACCTGCTTTATCCGCTGCCAAGTCAGCAAAGCTATAACCGGAGCCGCCTTGATTCGCATCGAGCAATTCCTTGATTTCACCTATGCTGAAGGCCAACTCGGCTCGCCCCAATTGCTCTAAGATGGCTGAATACAAAAAGTGTAACGCCAAATCTTGCCGCCCTTGCAGTGCCGCAGAGCGACGCTTGCCGACATTAGGTTTGCCGTCATACCCCGCCAATGAAGCAAATCGATAACTACCAAACTTGATCGCCAGCGCCCACAACGCGGCGGTATTTTCCTCTGCCGGATCGGCACCAGCGGCTGTTCTTGCCAACGCAGTTTTCATCACCTCTTGGACATAAGGTGCCAGCGAGCTTGGTTTATTGCTCATGGTGCGCAGCGTCGTCAGGTAAACATCAATGGTGGCCAATTCGATTTGGTCTTGGCGGTGGATGGTTTTGGCCGTGTTCGCCAACCCTTGAATGCCGCCTTTAATTTGTTCACGAAAATCAGTGGGCTTGTCTGCCACCAGCATCAACTGGCCCGACTTAAATTGTGCCCCCGAGATAATTTGATCCAGCGTCCTCTTGGCTTCATCACCAAAAACCCAGCCAAAGCCCATGACAGCAGTCGATTGAATCAATCCGGAAGGCAGTGGAATGCTGCCGATTTTGCAATCCTGTAAGCCACTTGCGTCAAAATCTGGCAGTAACATACATGACACATTTAGATAGCTTTTAAACCCCAAAGGGATCCGAACAGAGCCAGCAACAGCCATCCCATAGGGCGTAACAGAGCCGCCAAATTGGGCATTGGGAATGGAATAGCTAGCCACGGCCATGATGGCGTCGATGTCTTGCTGGCTGAGTTGTAGTTCGACACGAGAATGCCGAGAAATGAGTTGCTCACGAATCGCTTTAACTTTGTTCTTAGCTGCGCGAACATCCGCAGGTGCCAGCCCTTTGGATGGTTGAATGACAGGGTCGCTACTCAACAAAGCGAAGGCTGTCAAAACGATCAATGCGGTGAAGGTAAACAAGGTTACCAGCAGATTGCGAGCCAATTTTTTCATCAAAGTATGCTCTCGGATCCATCCTTAGCGAAAATGATATTCGAGCATAACCTGTTTCTAAAACAGGAGCGAGAGGCTAGCAACGCTGTGCATCACGAAATGTTATCGCGATGTAATAATCGTCATCGGGTTATAAACGAGCGGGAGAGAATTGAAGCGGAGTAACACGGCAGCAACTAATCGTCGCCAAGCGCTTTGCTGCGCTTAGCGACGGAGGCTAGATTATGGGTTTTGTGTATCCAGCACATCAAAGCTTTTGATGGTTTCATCAACGGCTTTCATTTGAGCCAAAAACGGCTCTAATTTACTAAGAGGAAGTGCCGATGGGCCGTCACACTTGGCGTTATCCGGATCGGGGTGGGACTCAAGGAACAAGCCCGCCAAACCAACAGCCATACCCGCACGAGCCAATTCGGCTACTTGCGAACGTCGGCCGCCTGATGCGGCTCCGAGTGGATCTCGGCATTGCAGCGAGTGGGTCACATCAAAAATCACCGGCAGGCCATCAGTCGCCTGAAACATTTGGCTAAAGCCAAGCATATCAACAACCAAATTGTCATAGCCAAAGTTAGTACCACGCTCACACAAGATCAGTTGGTCGTTGCCACACTCAATGAACTTGTCCGCAATATTTTTCATCTGACCGGGGCTTAAAAACTGCGGCTTTTTGATATTGATGACAGCGCCCGTTTTTGCCATGGCTTCAACTAAATCAGTCTGTCGAGCCAAAAACGCTGGTAGTTGAATAACATCCGCAACCTCGGCAACCGGCGCGGCTTGTGCAGCTTCGTGAACATCGGTGATGACAGGAATGTCGAAGGTTTGCTTAATTTCCTGAAAAATCTTCATTCCTTCTTCCAAGCCTGGCCCTCGGTAAGAAAAGACCGAGGAACGATTGGCTTTGTCGAAAGATGCTTTGAATACGAGCGGAATGCCCAATTTTTCAGTCACGTTTACGTAATGTTCCGCCATACTCATGGCCAAATCACGTGACTCTAATACGTTCATACCACCGAACAAAACAAAAGGTTTGTCGTTGGCAACTTCAATAGATTGAACCGTTACGGTTTTGTGTTGCATGATTTTGTCCTACTTATTAGTCGCGGCACGTGTCAGTACAATTTCGCCAACTTTATGGCGCCACGATTTGCATCAGCTGGCCACAAAGCCAAGCCATATATGTACCTAGGGCATAGCCCAACACCGCCAACAACACGCCAACGGGCGCTAAAGACGGATGGAATGCCGACGCCACCACGGGTGCCGAAGCCGCGCCACCCACATTAGCTTGGCTGCCTACTGCCATAAAGAACAGCGGCGCTTTGATAAGGCGCGCAACAATTAACATCAAACTTGCGTGAATCGCCATCCAAATCATACCCACCACAAAATACTGCGGTGATTTGGCGATGGCCGTGATATCCATGTGCAAACCAATGGATGCAACCAAGATATAAATCATCACAGACGCCAGTTTAGACGCGCCAGCGGCTTCAATGTGGCGAACCCGAGTAAACGACAGCGACAAACCAACAGTCGTGGCAATCACCACCAGCCAAAAGAACTTACTGTGCACACTATAAGGTTTCAGCGCTGGATAGTTTTCAGCAAACCAAGGGCCAAGGAAGTCAGCGCCGAAATGGGCTAAGCCGGTAATACCAAATCCCCAAGCAACAATCTTCATCAGATCAGTGCCTGTAGGAATACGTGCATGCTCGGCGTGATAGGCTTCCACTTTATCTTTTAGTGCTTCAATGGCAGAGCTATCGGCGCCCACTTTGGCATCAATCTGTTTCGCACGACCCGCCATCATCAACAGGCAAGCCATCCAAATATTGGCAACAATCACATCCACCGTCACCATGGAGGAAAAGATCTTGTCGCCCACTTCATACACTTCTTTCATTGCGGCTTGGTTCGCACCACCACCAATCCAGCTACCGGCCACGGTTGTCATACCGCGCCAAACTGCATCGGGGCCTGCGCCACCAACGGCATCAGGATAAACCATCGACATCAGCAAAATGGCAATAGGGCCACCAATGACAATGCCGAAAGTACCGGTTAAAAACATGATGAGCGCTTTAGGGCCAAGTGCAATGATGGCTTTAAAATCAATACTAATGGTCAATAAGACCAAGCAAGCGGGCAACAAATAGCGGGTTGAAACGTGGTACATGCGCGACTCGTGGCCGTCGACAATGCCAAAGGTATTCAGCAACGACGGCAAAAAGTAGCACAACAATACCGCAGGAATAACGGTGTAAAACCGGCGCCAAAACGGATGTGGGCTTGCGTGGGTGACAAAAATACCACCCAAAATAATCGCCAGCAGACCAAGCACAACTGCATCATTGGTGATTAACGCTTGGTGTATTTCTTGCGACATTAAAAACTCCTAATCGAACAAACGTTGTTGTTATTTTTAACCGAGAATAAAAGGCATTTTGCTACGTGCGAGATGGGCGATGGTTGCCACACAAGCAAGAGCGCCAATCAAGCCGGCAATCTGAGCGCCAGTTGATTTGGCAAATTTAAACAAATAGAAACCAAAGCCAATGTAGAGCACCACTAACACCAACTTTTCCCATAACCAAGGCTGATTCAGCCCCGGCATCATACTCACCATGCCAATGGCAGCAGCCAGCAATGCGGTATCAATCACATGCGGTACAATTTTGACCCATTTGCGCTGCATTAACGCACTGCCGCGCATCAACCAAATGGCTCTAAGAATCAGTAAGCCAACGGACAGAGCCACCAGCAGAACGTGTAAATGCTTTAATCCTGTGTACATATGTTTACCCTCGTCCCTTTATCCCTGTTGTTTGCACTAAGTGATTTAACGCCATTATCTCAAATAATGTTTCTTGGTTATGCATTCGCCGTTTCACGCTGCGCGCCAACAACCACCACTCACTCGGGGCTGATCAGCCAAATCGCTTCGCCAGTTAACCTGAGCAAAGCCTCGCGCTCGTAATAATTGGCACACCGCTTCGGCTTGGTCATAGCCATGTTCGAGTAACAACCAGCCGCCATCATTCAGATATTCTGGTGCTTGGTCAATGATATGACGAATATCATCCAGCCCATCGACTCCTGACACAAGTGCCGAATTCGGTTCAAATCTCACATCGCCCTGACTAAGGTGCTCATCATCGGCGGCAATATAAGGCGGGTTGCTCACCATCAAATCAAACTTAAAATCGCTTGGCACCTGCTCAAACCAATCACTCTGCAAGACTGAAACATTCGCTAACTTCAGTGAGCGAGCATTCGCCCGAGCCAAAGCGACCGCTTGCGCTTGTTGATCAACAGCAAGCAATAGCCAATTGGGTTGTTCACTTGCCAACGCCAATGCAATGGCGCCAGTGCCGGTGCCTAAATCCAATACGCGGTGTTTGGCTTGCAAATGACCGGTGGTGAGTTGAGCGGCGGGCAAACTGCGTTCGGCTAATTCAAGCGCCCACTCAACCAAACATTCGGTGTCGGGCCGTGGAATCAAGGTGCTGGAATCCACTTGCAATGGTAAAGACCAAAATTCTTTTTCACCGGTCAAATGCGCGACGGGCTTGCCTTCTCGACGCTGCGCAACCAACTGACGGAATTGCACGTCTTGCTCGGCCGACAAGATTTGCTCTGGCCAGGTGTATAAAAAGCTACGCGGTTTCTGCAGTACAAAGGTCAGCAATGCCACTGCATCAGTGGCGCCTTCTTGTTGCTGTAATAGCTGAGTTGCCCAGGCTTGCGCCTCGTCAATTCGCATTACCCCTGACCTTCAGCCAAAGCCGCCAGCAAATCGGCCTGATGCTCTTGCATCAGCGGTGTCAGCACCGCATCCAATTCGCCGTTAATAATTTCATCTAACCGATATAACGTCAGGTTGATGCGATGTTCGCTTACCCGTCCTTGCGGGTAGTTATAGGTGCGAATTCGCTCTGAACGATCGCCAGAAGCAACCAATGAACGGCGCATGGTGGTTTCTTCGCTGCGGCGCTTTTCATCTTCAGCAGCTTGCAAACGTGCACTAAGTACGGCCATGGCTTTAGCACGGTTTTTGTGCTGTGAACGTTCATCCTGACACTCCACCACAGTGCCTGTTGGCAAGTGAGTAATACGAATGGCGGAATCGGTTTTGTTAACGTGCTGACCACCTGCACCAGAAGCGCGGAAAGTATCAACTTTCAAATCTGCGGAATTAATTTCAATGGCTTCCGCTTCAGGTACTTCAGGCATCACAACCACGGTACACGCCGAGGTGTGAATCCGGCCTTGGCTCTCGGTTTCAGGAACGCGTTGCACGCGGTGGCCACCGGATTCAAATTTCATCACGCCATAGGCACCGTCACCAACCACGTAGGCAATGACTTCTTTGAATCCGCCCTGCTCACTTTCATTGACGTTGACGACTGATACCTTCCAACCACGCGTTTCAGCATAACGGCTGTACATACGGAACAAATCACCGGCAAAAATAGCCGCTTCATCACCACCAGCTCCAGCGCGGATCTCCAAGTAGCAGTTATTGTCATCGTTGGGATCTCGCGGCAACAACAGAATTTCTAATTCGCTATCAAGCGTTTCGATACGCTCATTGGCTTCAGCAATTTCTTCTTCAGCCATTTCACGCATTTCGTCATCATCTTCGGCCAGCATTTCCTTAGCCGAAGCCAAGTCGTCTTGTGCCTGTTGCAATGACTGATAGCAGCTTACAACGCTTTCAAGCTGCGAATACTCTTTTGATAACGCTCGAAATTGTTCCTGATCGGCAATCACAGAGGCATCACCCAACAGGGCTTGTAACTCTTCATAGCGTTCAATCAAACTTTCGAGTTTGGCAATAATCGACGGTTTCATAGATCCAAATATGTGTGTGCGAGCGTGCTAACGCTCGTCGTTTTTAAGGGCAAGGCCAAGGCTGTTGGCCAAATCTGATAACGATTGCGTTTGCTGCTCAATGCCAGCTTGCTGCAATGCTTTGGTTGTTGGGTGAAGGAGCGAATTGGTTAGCTTATAAGCCAGTTCACGAACCACTTGTTCTGCCGGCTGGCCGTTATCCAAGGATTGCAGGGCTTTTTCAACTAACTCGTCGCGCGTTTCTGCACCTTGTTGGCGATACTGCTTAATGGCCGATACGGATTGCTGCGATTGAAGCCATTGGATAAACAAATCAGCTTGTTCATTAATGATGGCTTGGGCTTGCTTAGCTGCGGCCTCGCGAGAGCTCATGTTATCGGCAATGATGTTTTGTAAATCATCAACCGTGTACAAGTAGGCATCGCGCAAATCACCGACTTCCGGCTCCACATCACGCGGCACCGCTAAATCCACCAGTAACATGGGCTGACGACGACGTAATTTGAGCGCTCGACTCACTGCCCCTGTGCCAACAATTGGCATTGGGCTGGCTGTAGAGCAAATCACGATGTCAGCGTGGCCTAACGCATCGCCAAGTTGATGCAAGGTAATGGGCTGGCCACCAAATTCGTTCGCTAAATGTTCTGCACGCAGCAAGGTTCGATTGGCCACGACGGGTGCTTGTACGCCCTGATCGCGCAAATGTTTAGCCACCAGTTCAATGGTTTCGCCGGCGCCAACCAGCAACACCCGAGCTTTCGTTAAGTCACCAAAAATATGCTTAGCCAGATTCACTGCTGCATAAGCAACAGACACTGCACTAGCGCCAATGTCGGTGTGCGTGCGAACTTGCTTGGCAACGCTAAACGCTCGGTCGAATAAACGCTCAAGGCGGTAGCTCAAGGTGCCCACAGCCTTAGCTTGGGCATAAGCTTGTTTAACTTGGCCAAGGATTTGCGGCTCACCGAGGATCAGCGAGTCAAGACCACTAGCCACCCGCATTAAGTGGGTAATAGCCTGTAATTGATTGAGTTGGTAGGTGTGCTGGGCGAGGTCATCCAATGTTACTTGATGGAAGGCTGCCAACCATTCGAGTAACACTTGTGGCGAGGCATTATCTTGCACATACACTTCGGTACGATTACAAGTTGATAGGATCACCGCGCCCCTGCACCCTTCTCGGTTGTGCAGTTGTTGCAACGCTTGCGGCAAGGTTTCGGGGTCGAAAGCAACCCGTTCACGCAATGCCACTGGTGCCGTTTGGTGATTAATTCCTAATGCGATTAACGCCATGTTTTCTGATTTGGCTAACGATGATGTTAGCGTGTCTGTCCAGCTCACTATCGCTCTGCGCAAGGTTATCGATTCCCTATCAGAGCGAGTTACGTTGTATTGTTATGGCCGCTATTCTACGTGAAAAGGGCGATAGAGAAAACTTCTGTTACCACGGCCAGTCGATTGCTGCTGGCTGATTATTCGAGGCTTGATATACTGGCGCCAATTCCCCCATCTACAAATGGAAAATTGCCTGTGAAACATTGGTTTTGGCTCTTTGCTTTGTTTGGTTTGGCCAGTTGTGCCACTTTACCGCCGGACTCCCAACATGCCAATGTCACTCCAGAATTGCTGAGAGCATATCAACAACATAGTGCTCAGCTGCTGCAATTTGATCAGTGGTCAGCTAGCGGTAAGTTAGCCTTTATTAACCCAGAGCAGCGCCAAAGCAGCCGAGTAAACTGGCAGCACAGCCCAACTCAGAGCCATATTTTACTCACCAATACGCTCGGTATTACCTTACTAGAAGCACAGCAACGTGAATCCCATGCGACGTTAGAAGTGGATGGTAAATCCTACTCCGGTTCGTCATTAACCAGTTTGGTGGCACAACTTAGCGGTTATCGCGCGCCATTTGAGGCCATGACCCAATGGCTCACGGGGTATGCCAACTTAGCAGAGATTTCCAACGTTGAGCTCGATACCAACGGCTATTTACTGGGCTTTTCTCAACAACTGCCCAATTGGGGAGAATGGCAAGTCAGGTATAATGGCTACTATCCTGCAACTAAATCTCAGCCGGCGTTGCCATCGCGTATTACGCTAACTCACCCCAATCCAGACAACCCGCAATTGACCATTAAACTCGCCATCAGTCGTTGGCAATCGATATGACAAACACTATTACCCTGCCCTCACCGGCCAAATTGAATTTGTTTTTGCACATTAATGGCCAGCTACCCAATGGTTACCATGAACTGCAAACCTTGTTTCAGTTTATTGATTACGGCGACAGCCTGACTTTTTCTAGCCGTGCCGATGGCAACATTGTGTTGACCACTGAAATGGCTGGCGTTGCCCATGACGACAACTTAATTGTGCGGGCGGCACGCTTGCTGCAACAACACACCGATTGTAACCAAGGCGTTACCATTAGCATTGATAAAGTGCTGCCCATGGGCGGTGGTATTGGCGGCGGTAGCTCCAATGCAGCCACCGTACTGTTAGCCTGTAATTACATATGGAACACTAAGTTGCCAGCAGCAACGTTAGCCAAACTGGGTTTACAGTTGGGCGCCGACGTGCCCGTGTTTGTTCACGGTAAAGCAACACTTGCCGAAGGCGTTGGCGAGAAGTTTACCGACATGAACCCGCCAGAGCCTTGGTACTTGGTGATTTTCCCCAACGTGCATGTCAATACGGCCACTATCTTTCAGCATCCGGACTTGCCACGTAGCACCCCCAAGTTAGCAAGCGCCAACATACTCGCCAGCGATCTTGGCAACGACTGCCAAAAACTGGTGAGCAAAACCTATCCGCAAGTTGAAAAAGCCCTGCGCTGGTTGTTAGAATACGCGCCGTCTAAGCTGACAGGCACTGGCAGTTGTGTTTTTGCATCATTTGAAACCCAACAGCAGGCTCATCAGACGCTGCTAGACTTACCTGAGCCAATGACAGGATTTGTCGCTAAAGGTTGTAATACCTCACCTTTACACAATGCATTGCAGCAATATAATTAGTTCGATTGGGGTATCGCCAAGCGGTAATATAGCGGCTTTTGCTGCCACCACTCCCGCGTTCAGATCTTGGTACCCCAGCCATCATCAACACACAGGCAGACACGACCCCGACGAGGTTAACACCGTGCCCGATATGAAGCTCTTCGCTGGCAACGCAACGCCAGAACTCGCTCAAAAAATTGCAGACCGTTTGTACGTCCGCCTTGGCCAAGCATCAGTAGGCCGTTTTAGCGATGGCGAAATTGCCGTTGAAATTAAGGAAAACGTGCGTGGTTTGGATGTATTCATCATTCAAAGTACTTGCGCACCAACCAATGACAACTTGATGGAACTCATTGTTATGGTTGATGCCATGCGCCGCGCCTCGGCCGGTCGTATTACCGCAGTTATCCCGTATTTTGGTTACTCTCGTCAGGATCGCCGCGTGCGCTCCGCTCGGGTGCCAATTACCGCAAAAGTTGTTGCAGACTTCTTGTCTAGCGTTGGTGTCGACCGCGTTTTGACGGTTGATTTGCATGCAGAGCAAATCCAAGGCTTTTTCGATGTACCAGTCGATAACTGTTTTGGCTCGCCAATTTTGCTAGAAGATTTGCTGTCGAAAGACTTTGAAGATCCGGTCATCGTATCGCCAGATATTGGCGGTGTAGTACGTGCACGTGCCGTTGCTAAAATGATGAACGATTGCGATCTAGCCATCATCGATAAGCGTCGCCCTCGCGCCAACATTTCACAAGTGATGAATATCATTGGTGACGTGAAAGATCGCGATTGTATTCTGGTTGATGACATGATCGACACCGGCGGCACCTTGTGTAAAGCTGCCGAAGCACTGAAAGAGCAAGGCGCTAAGCGCGTGTTTGCTTATGCAACGCACCCAGTATTCTCTGGCAATGCGATTGAGAACATTAAAAATTCAGTGCTCGACGAAGTGATTGTGACTGACACCATTCCATTGCACCCAGAAATGGCGGCCTTGCCAATCGTAAACCAGCTCACCATGTCTGGCTTGCTGGCTGAAGCTATCCGTCGGGTTAGCAACGAAGAGTCTATCTCTGCGATGTTCCGCTAACAGCACTGGCTACGCACCGTTACACATTTGGGTGCGATGAATTAAGTTTGTGACTGCTTTAATAGAGTTTGTGACTTTAATTAAGTTTGTGAGCAAATAAGCCCAATATGAAAAAGCGAACCACTTGGTTCGCTTTTTTGATCTAACAACATAACTCTTCTATCCCATATTACTCACTATCGATACTCAATTTTGTCACTGTTGCATTTACGACCATTCGTTTTCCGTTAGATTGTGCGCTAAGCAGTAGCAACATCAAGAAGCCACCTTGAATAGAGATAGCCCAAGGGTGCAAGAGGCCTAAGTGGGGAACATCTAATCCAGTTGTAGTCCACAAAATCAAAGTCAATAAAACGACCAGTGTTCCTGCACATGAATCCCTGTAAAGCAAAAATCGCTTGTGAGCTGAGCGTACCTGAGGCTTTTCCATTACGTCTTTATAAATATGCTTATACCAAAGTCGATTTCTGTCAGACTTTTCAACTTCATTACCAAATACATGAGGCCATGCGTCTACTAGCTCTTCCCTATCAAGGCGAGCGTCAGAAAAACAGAGCTGATGACAACGGTAGCCAGGAAGCTCGTGCCACAACCTAAGAAAGACCAGCTTATGCTTTAGGCTTTGCGGTAAAACATCAGCAAGCATAACAAGGACAACAGTAGCCAAAGCCGAGAAGCCTGCCGCCATCGCATAATCTAAGAACCCCTTGCTCTCTTCCAAACCAACTTGCAGCACAAGAGTTAGCAAAAGTGGGGTTCCCATGAGGCCAGCAAGTGCTAGTTTGTTTTCTTCTTTTAAATTGGCCATTTCTATTAAGCTTCCTCATCATATTCATAGCAGTATGGTTCTGGGGTTAGCGAACTCCAACCGGCCCTATCAGGTGCGTCATAGTGATGCCTAATGCCTCCGCCTTTAGTGGCTCTTGCTCCTGGAATACCTCGATGCTTAAACGCATTCAATACTGCTTGATGGGGATGCTTAGGTGCACCTTCTTTAGCTGATGATGCAATAGCAGAAATTTGTCGCTCTTTACCTACACTAACAGGCTCTCCGATAAGTCGGTTAAGTACGTCGGGTCCAATATTTCGCTTACTACCATGATGAGGAATCTGCATAAACCTCAATTCAGCACCACTTGCACAGGTATCAATTTCATCGGCAGCGTTGTTCAATGCAGTAATCCCTGCATCACCAGTGAAGAGCAAGCGCCGCCCATCAACGATTAGCTGCGTAATAACGCTAGAGTTGTTCTTCGCAGAAGTTGTATCGTCATTATCAAGCTGATCCTCCCCCCAAGAAGCAAATACTTTTTTGAGGGCTTTGGCGGCTTTAGCTGTAAAAGCCTCCAAAGCAGCCATCAGTCCTTGGGCACTTCGATCTTCCGTAGCAGCTTTGGTTTCAGGCATCCCATCAAATTTAGGTAGTAACTCTTCGTAGTATTTCAGACTAGGACTTAAAACCTTCACACTGCCAAAGTCGAAAGAACTACCAGTAAAGGGCTCACAAACATTGATCCCCTTACCTTTGGCTTGCTGTACGAGCTTATATGCCGATTCCAGGTTATCCTTGAGCTTTTCACCGATGCTGTTATCAGTAATACGACCATCCTTAAAATTTTCTGCAAGGCCTTCATTGTGCTCCCAAGCTTGATGAATCCACAACTCAGTGACTTCTAGTTCGTCAATAACTGTTGAAAGCCCGTTAATGTGGTCTTGATCCGGGTGAGTAGAAATCACTAAATCTACTTTGCTGGTATGGAAGTGCGTTTGCACATGCTCCACCAATTTCTGTCCGTCATCTTTGTAACCGCCATCAATAATGACGACCGTTTGATCCCCTCGTTCACCATGCAAGTCACCATAGCGAATAGCAATAGCATCACCACTGTTAGACTTTTCTCCAACGGCGAGCACATCAATTTCATATCCCATTGTTACCTCTCAAATGCAACTGCACCATTCACATGATGCAAAATTTAACTTACGTTAAGCTATATTGACAATGGGATGCCCGTCAAGCATTATTTGTGCATCTTTTAAATGGTGCAAGATATTGTGAAGACATTATTGAAAGGGGTGGCCTCTGTTAAAGCTGGGTACTCCTTTAGAGGAAAAATCCCCGAAGACGAGCATGGAGAGGTCTGGGTGATCCAAGTAAGGGATATAAGCGCAGATGGTCAAATTATGTGGGATCAGCTCATCCGCACAACGATTACCGGAAGAAAATCTCCTCAACTTTTAGAGCTTGGCGATGTTCTTTTTATTGCCAGGGGACAAAAGCATTTGGCAGCCAGTGTTAAAGAAGTTGATAGGCCAGTGGTATGTGCTCCTCACTTTTTCCATATACGGTTGAGCGCTACTGCTCAGGTAAACCCAGGGTTTCTG
Organism: Neiella holothuriorum; assembly: GCF_019457915.1. Lineage (GTDB taxonomy): Bacteria > Pseudomonadota > Gammaproteobacteria > Enterobacterales > Neiellaceae > Neiella > Neiella holothuriorum. The sequence continues at coordinate 26,952 of NZ_JAHZSS010000015.1, read as the reverse complement.
GCGTGGCAGTTGAACCAACAACCAGCCCAGCGCTATTTCAAACAGTCGGCAGAAGGAAGTGCCCAAATGAGTATTCGTCGTGAAGTGCTGGAGAACGTGCCTCTCACGTTCCCGGAACTAAGCAAACAACATGTCATTGCAGAGCTGGAAGCCTGCGCCATCAAGGAAAAGGCGGCGCTTCAGCAGCTCATCGACAACCGCCATAAACAACTCGACGCCATTGCAAAAGACATTTTGCAGTAGCTGCCATTAGTTAAGAACCGAATTAACCAAGAGAACACCAATGACCCAGTCACCAATCAATCAAGATGCAATCAACAAAGCCGTATGGGCGGCTTGCGATACCTTCCGTGGCACCGTTGACCCATCGATTTACAAAGACTTCATCCTCACCATGCTGTTCTTGAAGTACATCTCCGATGTGCACCAAGACAAATACGATGAGCTCAAAGCCGAATACGGTGACGTGCCAGAGCTAATCAATGAGATGATGGAAAGCCAGTCATTTAAAATCCCAGCCAACAATACCTTTTGGGATTTGTATGAAGCGCGCCATGAAGCGGGCAATGGCTCACGCATTGACCAAGCCTTGCATGCCATTGAAGAAGCCAACGGCACCAAGCTAAAAAACGTATTCCAAGACATCAGCTTTAACACCGACAAGCTGGGTGATGAAAAGCAAAAGAACGACATTCTGCGTCACCTGCTTGAGGACTTTGGTAAAGACACCCTGAATCTGCGCCCAAGCCGCGTCGGCTCGCTAGACGTAATTGGTAACGCTTACGAATACCTCATCAAGCACTTTGCCGCAGGCAGCGGTAAATCGGCCGGTGAGTTCTATACCCCGCCCGAAGTGTCCGACTTGCTCTCCATTTTGTTGGCCCCACAAGAAGGCGACAGCATTTGCGATCCGGCCTGTGGCTCGGGCTCATTGTTGATGAAGTGTGGCCAGCAAATTCAAAAGAACTTTAGCGGCTCCAAGAAGTATGCGCTGTATGGTCAAGAAGCCATTGGCTCCACTTGGTCATTGGCCAAAATGAACATGTTCCTGCACGGCGAAGACAACCACCGCATTGAGTGGGGCGATACCATTCGTAATCCTAAGCTTCAGGATCAAGACGGTGGCCTACTGCACTTTGATGTGGTCACCGCCAACCCGCCATTCTCACTCGATAAGTGGGGCCATGAAGATGCCAGCAACGATCACTTTGGTCGTTTTCGCCGAGGCATTCCACCCAAGACCAAAGGCGACTATGCGTTTATCTCCCACATGATTGAAACCTTGAAGCCACGTTCTCAAGGTAAAGAGGGGGGACGAATGGGCGTGGTGGTGCCCCACGGTGTGCTATTCCGCGCATCCAGCGAAGGCAAAATCCGCAAACAACTGATTGATGAAAACCTGCTAGATGCAGTCATTGGCCTGCCAGAAAAGCTGTTCTTCGGCACCGGCATTCCCGCGGCGATTTTGATTTTCAAAAAGCACAAGGATGATGAGGATGTCTTGTTCATCGACGCTAGCCGCGAGTTTAAATCCGGCAAAAATCAAAACCTGCTGACCGCCGACAACATCGCCAAAATCGTTGAAACCTACCGCAATGGTCAAAGCGTTGATAAATACGCGTACCTTGCCTCACTCAAAGAGATTCAAGAAAACGACTACAACCTCAACATCCCGCGCTACGTCGATACCTTTGAAGAAGAGGAAGAAATCGATTTGGTTGCAGTGCGAGCCGAACGCCTAGCATTGCAAAATGAACTGGCCGAGTTAGAAACCGAAATGGCTAGCTACTTGAAGGAACTTGGTTATGGTGCCTAGCGGTTGGAAAAAAGGCTCAGTAGAGGATATTGCTACAGTAACTTCAGGCGGGACACCTAGCCGTAAAAATGACTCTTACTGGAATGGCCATATACCTTGGGTAACAACATCAGAAGTAAAGTTTGGAGTTATTACCGATACTGAGCAAAAAATTACTCAGGAAGGCTTAGATAATTCCTCGGCCAAAATGTTTCCTGAAAACACCCTACTCATAGCTATGTATGGGCAAGGAAAAACAAGAGGCCAGGTAGCAAAGTTAGGGATTGAAGCCTCAACTAATCAAGCGTGTGCCGCTCTTCTTCTTAATGATGATTGCGAAGTTGACTATTACTTTCAATTTTTAACCAGCCAATATGACGCCATTCGAGAATTGGCTAATAGTGGTGGGCAGCAGAACCTGAGCGCAGGGATTATCAAGAATATACATGTACCAATCCCCCCCCTCCCAGAACAACGCAAAATCGCCAAGATTCTTGCCACTTGGGATAAGGCCATCGCCACCTCCGAAAAGTTAATCGCCGCCAGCCAGCAGCAGAAAAAAGCCCTGATGCAGCAACTGCTCACCGGCAAAAAACGCCTCACAAACCCCGACACCGGCCAACCGTTTGAAGGGGAGTGGGAAGAGGTTAGGTTGGAATCTTACATTAATCTTTTAAGTGGCCATGCCTTTAAAAGCTCTGCGTTTGAAAAAGACTCAGGTTACAAACTGCTGCGAGGAATTAATATTACACGTGGAACTTTGCGTTGGGGTGAAGAGCAAACATTTTCATGGACCAACGTAAATGGGTTTGAAAAATATTTGGTAAATGTTGGTGATATTGTTATTAGCATGGATGGCTCTCTAGTTGGCAGAAACTATGCATTAATCACAGAGAACAATCATGAGCCTATGCTGTTAGTGCAGCGAGTTGCGAGGATTCGATGTAAAACTGCGCTTGAGCACAATTATTTGTTACAGCACATTGCATCAGAGCGTTTTAAATCATACGTAGATGCGGTTAAGACTGTTACCGCGATTCCCCACATAAGTGCTAAAGATATAAAGCATTTTATGCTTCCGCTACCTTCAGTTGACGAACAACAAAAAATCTCCTCTGTGCTAACCGCCGCTGATAAAGAAATCGAAGTGCAGCAAGCCAAACTCGCCCACCTCAAACAAGAGAAAAAAGCCCTGATGCAGCAACTACTCACCGGCAAGCGTAGGGTTAAAACTGACGAGCAAGAGGCCGCTTAAACATATGGATATTAGGAAACTAACTTTCGGCTCAAGGGATGAGTTTCAGCGTAAGAAAATTGCCGATCAAACCATCGCGTTACTGCAATCGGGCATCGATGTGTCGCCCATGGTCATCGATGGCAGCTGGGGTACGGGCAAAACAGAGTTTTGCCACAAGCTAATGAATTTGATGCGAGAGCAAGACTCACATCAAATCGTTTATATCGATGCCTTTAAAGCCGACCACGCCAATGAACCATTGATGTCGGTCTTGGCCGAAGTCATCAAACTCATCCCGGATGAGGATGGTAAAAAAGGCTTCAAGGATAAAGCGCTGCCAGTACTTCGCTTTGGGGCTAAAGCTGTGGGCAAAGCCGTTGTATCGCATTTGTTGCGTCAAGATGCAGCGGATGTGGTTGAGGAGTTTGATGATGCAATTCAGCAAACAGCAGATAAAGCCATAGACGCAACCGTTGAATCGGTTCTCAAAGACCATGTTGAAGCCGAGAAAAACTTAAAAGCCTTACAGGACGCTTTGGAAGCGTGGGCAGCCCAAAAACCCATCGTATTGTTTGTGGACGAGCTTGATCGCTGCCGCCCAGATTTCGCGGTGGATATGCTTGAGATCATCAAACACACCTTCGATGTACCGGGCGTCCAGTTTGTTCTTGTCACCAACACCCAGCAGCTAAAAGCATCAATTAGTCATTGTTACGGGCCAACCGTAGATACGCAGCGCTACTTGGATAAATTTCTTAAATTTTCTTTTGGACTACCAAGTACGTTTAAAATCAATGGCCACGAGTTGCTAAATGCATCAATAAACCATGCAAAATCGCTACTTGATGAGTCCGATATTTTATCTAGCGCTGAGATATGTAAAGACGCGAGCCAAGAGTTAATCAACCAAATTATTGAGATCAACAATCTATCACTTAGAGAAGTTGAAACGCTGATACGTCATCTAGCGATATATCAAATCCTGACTGGAGAAAAAGGGCTGTCGGGCGTCAAGTTTGGCTACAAACTCATACGAATTTGGGCAGTTGCGTTGTTTACATTTCACCCAAAGGTTGCTCAGTCGATTGCAAATGGCCAGTCAGACGCCGAGAAAATAGGCATATTGTTTAATGAAACTAGAATTATTGACTGGAATGGTGATTATCCATATCCCCAGCAATACCATGCCCTTTTAGTTGCGCTAGGCCAAGAGTGTTCTAAAAATGCAGGCTCGTATGAGCCAACAGAAGAAGCCAAACCTCACTGGGAGAGTTACTTTAATGGTCTATTTCAAAGACACGGATTTCCTCCCAGAGCAGGTAGCAGGCTAAAGATTCTTGCTGATGCTATTCAAACCATGACACTGATTTCATAGGAGAGCGCCGTGGAAAGCCATATCGCTAATTTCAACGAAGAATTCAGTGCCAAAATCCCAGCGCTAACGTTGCTAACCAACCTCGGCTACACCTTTGTTCCGCCTGAGCAATGCTTAGCGTGGCGCAGCAATAAATCTTCGGTGATTTTGCCTAACGTTTTGCGCAATGTGCTGGCCACCAAAACCTATTCCTTTATGGGCAAAGAGCAGCATTTGTCAGAAGCGGCCATTGACAAGATTGTGCAAGAGCTGGCGAACCCTGCCATGAACGAAGGCCTCAAAGCTGCCAATGAAAAGCTCTATAACGCGCTAACCTACGGCATTGGCGTGACTGAGTTTGTGGATGGCAAAAAGGCATCGCCCACCATTCACCTCATCGACTGGGAAAACCCAAGCAATAACCAATTCCACTTTACTGAAGAGTTGGAAGTGGAGAATGCTCGCGGTACCGGCCATCGCATTCCAGATGTGGTGTGTTTTGTTAATGGCTTACCTTGGGTGGTGATTGAGGCCAAGCGACCTGACTCATCGCACGAAGGCAAACCAACGGTAAGCGAAGGCATTTCGCAAAATATTCGCAATCAAAAGACCGATGAAATCCCGCACTTGTTTGCCTACAGCCAGTTATTGCTGTCGGTCAACGGCCATGACGGCTTGTACGGCACTTGTGGCACGCCAAGTAAGTTTTGGGCCAAGTGGAAAGAAGAACAAATCACCGACGCCACCTTTAGCCGCCTTAAGAACACGCCATTGGCGCAAGAGAAGCTGGATGCCATCTTCAATCATCGGCCAGCCAAGGTTCGTGATGAGTATCTTTCACTCGTGAGCGGCGGCGACTTAGTGGTGACCGATCAAGACCGTTTATTGGTGTCGTTGCTTCGCCACGATCGCTTGCTTGAAATGACCCGCTTATTCACCTTGTTTGATAAAAAAGCAGGCAAGATTGTTGCCCGCTATCAGCAGGTATTTGGCATTAAGGCGCTGATTGAGCGCGTCACCACCTTTGACGATAGTTTGAGTGGCGCTCGCAAAGGGGCACGAAATGGCGGCGTCATTTGGCACACCACGGGTTCGGGTAAATCCTTCACCATGGTGTTCTTATCCAAAGCGCTTATTTGGCTCAAAGAGCTAGCGAAATGCCGCGTGGTGGTGGTGACCGACCGAGTTGATTTAGAAGATCAGCTGGCTCGCACTTTTGCTTCGGGCGGTGCGCTTTCGGACAAAGATAAGAAGTCCGCCATGGCCACAACTGGCCGCCGTTTGGCCGAGCAAATTGGCAAGGGCAATGAGCGCATTATCTTTTCGATCATCAATAAGTTTGGCACCGCGATTGAGCTGCCTGAGTGCTATAACGAAAGCCCAGACATTATTGTATTGGTGGATGAAGGACACCGTAGCCAAAACGGTGAGAACAACATTCGCATGCAACAGGCGTTGCCACGCGCAGCCTACATTGGCTTTACCGGCACGCCGCTACTCAAAGATGACAAGACCGAAAACAAGTTCGGTAAAATCATCCACTCTTACACCATGCAACAGGCGGTGGAAGATAAAACCGTGACGCCACTGTTGTATGAAGAGCGCATTCCCGATTTAAGCACCAATGACAAAGCCATTGATGCTTGGTTTGATCGGATTACGGACAAGCTCTCAGAAAAGCAGCGCACCGACCTTAAGAAAAAATTCGGACAAAAAGGTCAGATTTACCAAACCGAAGGCCGCCTAGAGCTGATCGCTCACGACATTTCTGATCACTTCCAGAACTTCAAACGACAAGGGCTTAAAGGACAGCTGGCTTGTGACTCCAAAGCCTCGGCCATTCAATACAAAAAGCTGCTCGATCAGATTGGCAAAGTCACCTCGGTTGTGGCGATGTCGCCACCAGATACCCGAGAAGGCCACGATACCGTGGATTGCGAAAGCAAGGACATTGTTCAGAACTGGTGGAAAGCCAACGTCATTAACTCGGACTTTGGTCAGGATGAGAAAGCCTATACCCAGCACATTATTGCTGAGTTCGGTAAGCCTGATGGGCCAGACATCATGATTGTGGTCGACAAGCTCTTAACCGGCTTTGATGAGCCCAAGAATACGGTGCTTTATATTGACAAGCCGCTCAAGCAACACAACCTCATTCAGGCCATTGCTCGGGTCAATCGTCTGCATGAAGCCAAACAGTTTGGTTACTTGATTGACTACCGCGGCATCCTCAAAGAACTGGACGCCACCATTGCCGACTATCAGGACTTGGCCGAGCGGACTCAAGACGGCTTTGACATCGACGATCTCAAAGGCTTGTACAACCGCATGGACACCGAGTACAAGAAGCTGCCGGGGTTGTACGATGACTTGTGGGCCATTTTTGAAGGCGTTCAGAACAAACAAGACGGTCAAGCGCTGCGGCAAGTTTTGGCTCCTAAAATCGATACCATTGATGGTCAACTCACCGATACCAACCTGAAAAAGCGTGAGGACTTTTACGAGGCACTCACGGCGTTTGCTAATTGCCTTAAAGTGGCATTGCAATCAGCTACCTACTTTGAAGATAAAAGCTTTGATGCCATCGATCCGAAAACGGGCTTGGGTAAACGCGACCTTTACAAAAAGACACTCAAGTCGATGTCTGAGCTGCGCAAGCAAGTACGTGAAGATGCCGAAGAAACGGTCAGTTACGATGAGTATGCCGAGAGCATTCGCACCATGCTTGATAAGCACATTGGCGGGGTGAATATTCAAGAGCCTGACGGCGCATACCTCGTTGGTAATATGGGCAAAAGCGCGTCACCAAGCGAAATGTCTGACGATGAAGCCCGCAATAAGAAAGATGCGATTACTGGCCGCATTACCAAGATGATTGACCAAGACCTGGCGGACGACCCTTATGCCCAGGAATACTTCTCCAAGTTGCTGAAACAGGCGATCGAGCAAGCCAAAGAAATGTTCGAAGCGCCAGTGAAGCAATACTTGCTGTTTGCTGACTTTGAAGAGCAGGTTAAAGAGCGAAAAGTCGATGGCATGCCGAACGATCGATTTGCTGAACTCGATCCGAAAATCAGGCGTCATGTACAAGCCTACTATGGTTTGTTCCCGCACCGATTAGGTGAAGGCAATATGCTAACCGAAGATGAGATGTTCGCTTACGCCCAACAAATCGAAGCCATTGTGACGGCTGCTGTTGCTGAGTTTTCAATTAACCCCCAGGAGATTGAGAACCACATCCGACGCCAATTGCTGCCTGTGTTGTTTAAGGCGGTCGGCATGGACAAGGCGAAAGAAATCATTGGCGACACGATTCAAATCACTCGCTTGGGTGTTGGTGCTGTTTAACGATGACATCGGTTGAATCACCAGAGCGCGCCAAAGAGGAATACAGCTTTGTCTACGGGGATGAAGCTGTCTGCTACGAGGTCGTTCGCAAGCCTCTTTCACAAGGTGCGTCTCAGCAAACCGCTAAGCGAAAAGTGACCATCAAGGTACACCCAAATTGCGAAGTGATTGTCTCTGCACCTGATGATGCAGAGCGCTCCGATATTCATGACGCCGTGATGAAGCGAGCCAAGTGGATTTACGATGGTCTCAAAGAGTTTCGTGGCCACTTGGAATACGTGCAAGCCAAGCAATATGTCAGCGGCGAAATGCAGTTTTATTTGGGCCGGCGATATGTGTTGAAGGTGGTTGAAGATAACGACGCAATCGCTTCGGTCAAAATGCAGCGAGGCAAATTGCTGGTGACGCTGCGCCGCTTCGATGAAAGCAAAACGAAGCAAGTCAAAGCGCTGGTTCAACAATGGTACTTCAATCGCGCCAAACGAATCTTTCACGAGCGTTTGGCGGTCATGTTGCCCCAAGCTGAGTGGGTAACAGGCTTGCCGAGCTTTCGTGTGCTGCCCATGACCAAACAATGGGGCAGTTGCTCAGCCAAAGGCAAGTTGATGCTCAACCCCCACCTTGTGAAAGCGCCTAAGGAATGCATTGACTACGTGATCCTGCATGAGCTTTGCCATATCGCTGAATACAACCACAGCGAGCGATTCTGGCGTTTGCTCAGCAGCGTCATGCCGAACTGGAAAGAAGTGAAAAGCCGCCTCGATGGCATGGCTGAGCTGTATTTGAGTGAGTAATGGGTCGAGCAACACCTTAGGCAAACCCCATCATCAATCAGTACAACCAAATAAAAGTATGATCTTTGTCGCAAAAAGAAGAACTTAAAAAATAATTTTTAGTAAAGCCAAAATCTGATAACTCATTGCTTAATTTCAATTTTTATCAATCTGGCGGCCATCTAAATGGGATCGGCTATTGCTCGTAACGGCCGCTGACCATCTAAAAAATTCAACCTCGGCGCAGCGTTAGCTCTTTCATTGAATTTATACAATCAAATCCACCCTTTCCTCCATTGTATAAATTCAATCATATCACTCCCCACCCATTGTTTAATTTCAATAATTTTCCTTATTTATCATAATGTTGAAAAATTCAAGGCCTGGACCTAATACTCTCAAATTGCTAAAACGATTAACGCAGTTAGTCATCGCAAATGGAGTTACGTTTGAACAAGCAGCCAGAAATAACCGCCCAAACAGTAAAGCACTTGAATCAGTGGAAACGAGAAATTGCGCCTCCGAATCCATATAAGTCGTTTTTCAGTATTCGCCAGACTAATAAAATCGGCCGGCGACATCGGAAGTTTTGTCCTCGGCAAAAACGCTTGGTCGAGCTGATGAGCGATGGCGAGCATCACAGTTACCTGGCTCTCATTTGGCACCCGAACACACGGGAAGTGATGGATCAGTATGCGCTCGATATCGATGAAACAATGTCGATTGCAGGCATGCTCGATATAACACACCCACAAAAATGGGAAACAAATGAGGCCATTGTCATGACGACAGATTTTGTTGTTCGTCGAACATGTTCGAGCAACGGCATCAAGACAATCGCCTACTCGTTTAAATATTGGAATAAAATTTACAAGGAGGATCAGAATGGCTCAGCGATCCCCAAAAACCTCCGAACATGGCAGAAATTCGCAATCGAACGGGAATACTGGCACAGGCGAGAGATCGAATACCGTCTGATCACTGAGCGAGATGCAACCAAGGTCATGGCGTGGAACCTCGCCTACTTCGCTTCTGAATATGAGGCCGAGGTTTCTGAGAATGAACTCAAAGACTTTTGTCATTCGTTTATCCGAGTATGGTCTGACAACCCACTCCTTGAGCTACAAGACATCATCAGCGCAGCAGCGACTGAGCTCAAAACCACTTTCCAGCGCGCTCAAACCCTTCTCAAAAAGGCGGGCTTGCACCGTCTTATTCCGTTCGACATTAACTCAGCGGAAATTCGTCTATTTCGTCCCGTGAGATTGTTGCCATGAATTTCCGCGTAGGCATATGTTTATACAACGAGCAAAAAGGCATTGATTGGCGTGTCTGTCATGTCTGTCCGAGGCTAAACGTCGCCGCCATCGCTGACATGGGTGCAGCATTAACAAACAACAATTGCAAAAAACCGACAGTCTATACATTCAAAAAACTCCGGAAACTTATCGCCCAAAAATCGCTCGAAAGCGGCTTCTATGAATTACCGCTCGGAATGAGGGTTAGCCCAGAAATGCTGATTGAGCAAAACAGAGAAAAATGGCTTGAAAAGCGCAGTCGTCGATTTGAACTTATAGAGCCTCTGACAGCGGAACACGTCATCCGTAAGTATTTGTATGGGGATGGGATCGGCTCTGAAATCGCTGAATTAATTGATTCAGGGACTGAATGTAGAACTCCGGGTGCGTTCTACAACGCACTGAATCGGTACATCACTTTTGGTATGAATGTGCTGGCGCTAACGCCATTTAACCTCAAAAATACGGGAAGCAATTTCAAGTACGTCGACATTAACGGAAAGCCAATAAAACGCGGCCGAGGGGGGCACGACAACGCCCAAAGCCGGTCGAAAACACGTGGTATCACTGAACAAGATAAAAAAGATATCAAGTCGATTATCAAGCAACTGAAAAAAGGGGAGAAAAAGAAGTTTTCCGTCTCGCGAGCCTGGCGGGTTTATCAAAAACAATTTTGTCGTACGGAATTACTCCGCAAATACCCTTCATCAGGAAAAGAGCTCCCGTATTACATCAAGAAACGTGAGCAAGACCGTATATCGGAACAGCAATTCCGATATCACCTGAAAAAACTGTTGGGCCCCGAAGCCAAGAAAATTTTGATTCATGGAGCAACTGTTTACGAAAAAGACCACGCCGATCGCCAGGGCCACAGCCACGATGGCGTTTTAGGTGCTACCGATCGTTATGAGACCGACGCAACGGTTTTAGATATATACGTCAGATACCCGTATACGCGGTCTGAGCGACTCACCATGGGACGTCCTGTTCTCTATCTTGTTGTTGATGTTTATTCCACTGCCATCGCAGGATTTTATATTGGATTTAGCGGGCCAAACTGGCAGGGCATGGCCAACGCATACGTCAATGCATGCATGGATAAAGTTCAGTTCGCCGCAAGTTACGGCATAACAATCAAACCTGATGACTGGCCCATTCACCATGTACCTAAGAACGTTCTTACCGATAACGGGGCAGAGCATAAGGATGCGCTTGTAAATTCAGCACTTCTTGAACAGATCGGAATTCAGGGCTTTTCATTTGCAGCCGCGTATCGGGGGGATATGAAGGGCGTCGTCGAGGGTACATTCGCGATCGTTAACAACGAACGTATCCAATATTTAGCGGGATCAATTTTCAAGGAGCAAGATCGAACCGATCAGCATCCATCAAATAACGCGACCTATAGCTATGACGACCTAGTTCGCAAGCTCATTACCATTATCATCGAGTACAACAATTCTGCCAATCGTTTGTCAAAGCAGAACATCAATATGATGCGAGACGACGTAGAAGCTACGCCACAGGGGATCTTTAACTACAGCTTAAAAGAAGAGATGAACGGTGGCCATGGCACTGCCCCCGAGGAGGAGGCAACCATTCGATGGGCGTTTATTCCCGAAGAAACCGCAACGGTGCGAGCAGACTGCGTCTATTTCAAAGGGCTTAAATACCATAGCCCCGAATTCAAATGCCGTGGTTTATACGCTAAAGCCAAGGCAAAGCGATTCAAAATCCCAGTTAAGCGCACGCTGAACTGCGTGAACACTATCTGGCACAGAACCGAAGAGGGCCAATACATCAAGCTTGCGCTCAAAAATACCAATAATGAATCTCCATACCTGAATCAATGCTGGGCAGCAGTTCTCCATCGGCTCGAACAGAACAAAGATATCGCGAAAGACCTGAAGGAAAATGAGCTTGATGCGATGAATTACTCAGATGAGTTGATATCGGACACTGTCGAGGGGATCAAGCAAGTGCTCGAGCAATCTAGCCCAAATACCAACCAATCGATGCAGACTGGCGTCAAAGAGCGTCAAGATGAATACAAGCAGTTCCAGGCCGCAATGGATGCTAGAAACCTTGCTGCGGCAGTAGGTTCGAACTCGTCAGAACCAGATACGCCAGCACCTCAAATTCACCACGACATCAATGATGATGACGATGATATTTACGGCTAACGACTCAAGGATGAGACAATGAAAATCCAAGCGACCTACAACGAGCACCCTGATCAGAGCTTAAATGGTAACCCACTCTGCGAGGCACTATCAGTCGAGACAAACGATCGAAAGTTGCTCGACTCGCTTACTCAAATACCGCAAATCCAGGATGATTTCTGGCAACTTTCAAATCTGTTCAAAAAAACACAGATTGCACTGTTAGATGATCTCTATATTCCCCCCTCTCCTACAGTTGAAATGTTATATGAGAAATTCGTTAGCCTGCTACTTTCCAGCTACCGAAATCGCCACCCGCTGGCGGCTGATACGGTGAGATTTCAGTTCTTGCTCGGCACAGCAGCCAAAGCAGGTCAGCACTACGTTGGCGATGCAATGCCTGAGGATAAAATAGGTCCAGCTGTCGTCATCTCGGGCCTGTCAGGCATGGGCAAAACAGTAACCGTCCGAACTGTACTCAAAGCTATCCCGCAAGTGATCGCTCATGAAGAGTTTGATGGACAGCTGTTTAAGGCTACACAACTTGTTTGGGTATCGTTTGATATGCCCGCCACTCCATCCCCCAAGGCGCTTGCGATGAATTTTTTCAAGGCCGTTGATAGCGCTATTGGCACCGACTACTACCAAGAATGGTCTGCAAAATATAAACAGAATGTTGATGCATTCTACGGCGCAATGCAGGTCATCATCACAACCCATCACATTGGATTAGTGCATCTGGACGAGGTTCAATTCCTGCTCAAATACGCGAACAAGAAAGACAGTCCAAATTTTCAGATTATCGAGTCACTGTTTAACAAACTCGGTGTCCCTCTGGTGATGTCGATGACTTCACAGGGGTTGGAGTTATTCGATAGTGAGCTATCCAATGACACACGGCTCGGACTAGACATCACCACTGCACGCAGAATGCTCAGTGACCGTCAATTCAGCTTCAAGCTCCACAACTATGGCTCTGATTCATTCAATCAATTATTCGATGCATTGTATCCAGAGTCATTATCTACCGAACGCGAGTCGCCGGGAGATGAATTCAAACAAAGGTTCCACTACCTATCCTGTGGGCTGACCGCAGTTATGGTAAGACTTGCTCGCATGCATCATGAAACCATTATTGAGCTGCGAAAAAATCGCAAGGATGTTTCAACCGGAGACATTGCGATTTTAAACAGGATCTACAAAGGTCAATTCAATTTGATTGATTCGGCATTACAGCAATTACGGTACGGCCATCATTCATCTTACGAGAAGTCGATTACATCGGATGGACAAGAAAAAGCGACATTCTCCAATCAGGAGGTAAAGAAACAAAACGCCAAACAGAAAGAGAAACTGTCTATTCCCGCGGTTGATAAAAACAACGATCGCACCGGAACATCAGTCGCTTCCAGTCATGATCTATTGCCTGAAAGCAAATTTTTGAGCGGCATGGACCATGCGGAGGCTGATCATGGCTAGGCTCCCAACTTTCATGCCGTCACCACTGCCTGAAGAGCACTTGTTAAGCACAGTTGCCCGTTGGCTTGTCCTAACTGGGAATAAAGATGTCAAAGACTCATTACGTGGGCTAACCACCAATCGCGATAGTCTCAATCCTGGCAAAGCATTCCACCCTATCTATAACGATCTATTTCAACTGTACGGACGAATGGCGAACAGGGAAAAGCTCTTAAGCAAGCATACTCTATTTCCCTACTATGCCCCTCTGATGAAGTTCCAGCAGCGACTTACGGCGCTGGATATTGATAAAAAATTGGCAGAGAGACTCAGACCACAACCACTTCAAGGTCACTTGAACTTTGCTTGGTTCTGGCGCTGGTGCCCATGTTGTGTGCAAGAAGATGAGAAACAACATGGGGTGGCATACTGGCATGCTAAACACCAACTGCCATCGGTACTGAGTTGTTACAAGCATCCGCAGCAAATACTACTCAAAGAGTGTGCTCGCTGCGGTTTTAACATTCGAGACTTGAAGCATCATCCTCTGCCTCCGGGAACGAATAACTGCCCGTCTTGCGGCGAAGTATTTGGGCCTAAGGGCACTCAAAATGAAGTGACCGACTGGTTGAAGTCCGTGAGCTTACAGCTCATGTCTCAACCTTGTATGAAGCGGCCGAACTATGAATTTTCAATGACTCATGGCGTAAGCAGCCTACTCGCGTCAACCCACTTCAAGCGATCAGCAAAGAACCAGCTTGTTGTGTTTGAGCAACTGCAACAAGAATTCAAGCGCTGGTTTGATAGCTACCAACTCATCGATTTTTTTATGGGGTCGGAGTTAGAAGTAACATCGCCACGGATCCTGAGTATTGGCTCCGCCGCTAAGTTTCCAAGAGCTCTGCCGCCAATGAGTCATCTGATGTGGATGAAGTTTTTAGGAGCTCCCAACATAGAGCCCGAAACCCTCGAAGCCCGAGACTCGACAACTCCCCTGCTTGAGCAAGAGCTGCTGGTCAATTAAGAGCGAACATTCTGAGTGATAACGCTGCCTATCTACTCAAGAGAGACCGTTTACAGTTGGCTAGTCCGACAGGTACTGCTAAGCGGCCTTCCGTATCCCAGAGCAGCGCTGAAATCACTTATTGGTGACCAACACTTTCAGCTAACAAGCCTACTTCCCGGCTACTCCAAATCGCTAGCAGAGAACTCTCTCTGTGACGTGGATGAGTTGTTGAATGAACATACAACCATGAACTACTTTCGGCTGTTCTCCTCTCCTAGCAAATATGAGTCTCTGCGAGTTGAGCTTGAAGCGGGCTGCTCAATCACAATGGTCAATCAACATGGTTGGCTCGCCACACTATCCCAACAACCAAGAGAGCTTCGTTACTGCCCTGTTTGCGCGACGGATGAATACCTAAGACTTGGTGTTGCCTATTGGCACGTGGAGCATCAGCTGCCGGGATGCATCGCCTGTGCAAAGCACGGTGTTTACCTTATCGGTATAAAGCGATGGAGGAACATGTTGGAGCTACCGCTCCAGCACCCAGATCAGCACCTTGTCATCGCCCCGTCAGCGGCAACTAAACTGGCGCAGTTAAGCGTTGAGTTATTGTGCTGCACTGACGCCTTCCTAGCTCAGCGCCAGCTAGCACAAGCTTATCGAATTCGCCTCGCTGAGCTCGGCTTAGCCACTACCACACAAAAGCTATACATTGACCAATACGGCTTTCGAGAGAAGATAGAGGAAACATGGCGGGCATTGCGATATGAGCCATCGGTGGCGGCGGTGCTTTCTCTAGGCCATGGCCAAATGTTCCCTAAATGCATGTCCTTCTATCATCAGTCCCAACATCCACTGAGGCATTTACTGGTCATCGGCGCACTGTTCAGCTCAGTGACAGAAATGCTGGAGTACTACCACTCACTAAACGCACGACACCAGACATTGTTGAGCCAAAGGCATGTAAGGCAACCACGAACACCATATGAAGATGAATCCTTAGTGCGCAGAGTGCTGTCTCAATTAAGTGATGGCCTCAGTATGAATGCCATATCTCGGCAACAACGGTGTAGCGCCAAGATTATCAAGCGCATCGCCCTTCAACATGGTGTAACGATTTCAAGAAACCCCAAATTTCTGCATCACGCGGCGCGGCGGAAAATATGGCGGCTACTTCTAATCGGCCAGCCCTGCTCCGAAATAGCCAAAATCATGGATTGCTCAAAGGCCGCCATCGAGTTGGAGCTAAGTTACTACCCCGAACTCAAACCTCTGCGTAAAAAGATCCAGTACTTCAAACTTCAACAAAAGCACCGTACCGCTTTGCTGAAGGCCACCGATGCATTTCCAAATTACAGTCGAACTCAACTTCAAAAGCGATATAAAGCAACCTATTCATGGCTCTACAAGAACGATACAGACTGGCTCAATAGTCACTTGCCCCCAACCATCCCGATATCAGAACGACAACTTGGGAAAGCAAAAAACGCGGGCTAAAAAAATCAAAGCAATCTAATTACGATAGGAGTGCAATATGGCGAAGCTTACCCTGCAAATTAGCGAAGCCGCCAAGCCAGAGCTATTACTGCCAGACATCGCTGCGACCTTCTTTCAGGCAGCCGAGGTTCATGCTCTATCTGCCCAAATGTTCAATATTGATACTGGGGCGAATGACATACGCGCACGAGTATCGGCTGAGCGTGGTATCTCGGTAACGGTTTAGCAAGATATCCCTTTTTTTTTCACTCATGGAAGTTGTGAGGACAACTGAAGATACCCGCATCAATATGTGTTATAACGATTTTCAGTTCACTTAAGGATGCAATTGCTTATGGCAAACAGGAAGTTCGCCGTTTTAATCGATTCCGATAATACCCCTCATTCGAAGCTAGATTTGATCGTTGAAGAGCTATCTAGTTTTGGCCAAATCATCGTGAAAAGAGCCTACGGTGATTTCTCTTCGGAGCACCTAAAAAACTGGAAGGTTCCTCTCAACGAACTGGCTATCCAGCCCAAGCAACAGTTTGCGTACACCACAGGTAAAAATTCCACCGATTCACTGATGATCATCGATGCAATGGACTTGCTATACAGTGAACGATTTGACGCATTCGCGTTGGTCTCCAGCGACAGCGACTTCACATCCTTAGCGACAAGGTTGAGAGAGTCGGAGATACACGTTGTCGGGGTTGGAAAAGCATCGACTCCGTTCTCATTTAAAAATGCTTGTGATGATTTTATTGCTCTTGAGAATTTAGGTGACGAACAGAGCAAAGACGCCGCAGAGCAAGCCGACAGAGAGCTTTGGCGGCTCATGCATCAAGCGTGGCAGAACTTCAGAGATGAATCTGGCTGGGCAAAACTAGGCGAAGCCGGTAATTATTTAAAGAGATTAAAACCGGATTTTGACCCCCGCAATTACGGCCTTAAAAAGCTCTCTGACTTTTTTGAACACCACCCAGAGCGCTATATAACCAGAGCAACTAAAGGATCAGGGCTTGAGTTCCAACTGATCACCAAAGCGAATCGACAGTGATCAATAAGCTATACATGCCTACCTGTTAGGCTGCGGCTTGCTCCTAAGCGTTCTGGCTTTCACCCTCGATATAGAATTGGAACGGTAGCTATGCACCAACTCTTGCAAATATGCACGAATTCACTTCAACGTTTCTTGGAAGAATCTCTTCCAAAGCTAAGTCCAGATTGGTGGGCTAGCCATGTCATCGACAGATTGTCATTCCAACAACAATCCATAGCAACAGAGAGAGGGTTTTCATCACTTTCTGACTTAGATCTAGCTGCGCTGCTCCGCATTGTGGATCAGAACTGGTTTGAGCTATCTCAAACCATTGGGCTACCTCGAGAAGCACGAAACTGGATTAAGGAGCTTCAGACCGTCCGAAACAAATGGGCTCACTTATCTCGGGAAATGCCTGCCAGTGAAGAATATCGGGATGCAGATACGATGTGGCGATTACTGCAAGCTTTGGGTATCGATGAAGATGTTTTGGCTGAAATTGAGCTCTACCGGCAATCCAAACTGAATTCAATTACCGTAAGCGCAGAGGCCTCGCAGGAGACGGCTCCCAAAGAAGACAAGGGAAATCATTCCAATGCGCTATTCAAGATCGGAGAAATAATTTGCTTGCGTTCCGATAACAGCAAAGTATTTCCAGTCATTGCACTGGAAATACTAGATACTGAAAACACCTATCAGGTGTTTGACAACGGAGAAATAAAAACCTATTTCGAGAGCCAGCTTCAATCAATGGCCGCAGAAGAACATAGCGATTCTGCACCTACCTCCGTTAGCCAATTATTAGCTGCATTGGCCGCTGACTGCATTAGATACCCATCCTCCAAAAACCTTTACTCCCTTCGCTCAGGGAACATTAATTTCGTCCCATATCAATATCGCCCAGCTATAAAAATGGTAAAGGCTGAGCAACCACGCATTCTAATTGCTGACGAAGTAGGGGTTGGTAAAACCATTGAGGCTGGGCTCATTATCAAAGAGCTAAGTGCGCGAATGGATCTCGAGTCAATTCTAATCATTTGCCCTAAAGCACTTGTAGCTGAGCGAAAATGGGAGTTGGAGATGAAGCGGTTTAATGAAAGCTTCATTCCGTTAGATGGTCGAGGAGTTCGTTACTGCATTAACGAATGTGATTTGGATGGCACGTGGCCTCAGCAATACAACAAAGCAATCTTCCCATTCTCACTCTTCGATTCAAACCTTTTGAATGGCGATGACAGTAAGAGGAGAAAGCAACTCGGATTGCTAGACCTAGATCCGCCACCAAAGTTTGATTTGGTCATTGTCGATGAAGCACACCATATTCGAAACGCCGACACTTATCTCCATCAAGCAGTGAAATATTTTTGTGATAACGCGAATGCGGTCGTATTTCTCAGCGCTACGCCGGTTCAGCTGGGTAGCAAGGATCTCTTCACATTACTCAATGTACTCCGTCCAGATTTAATTATTGACGAAAACAGCTTTCATGCGATGGCTGCGCCAAATCGATACACAAACGAAGCCGTACACATTTGCCGAGAAGCAATAATGGGTTGGCCCAAAAGAGCTCAAGCTGCTTTGCAAAGTGCATCCGCGACAGAGTGGGGGCGCATGTTTTTACGAGAAACCCCTGAGTTCCAGAGAATTTTCGATGCGTTGGGTCAAGATAAGCACAGTGAGCAGCGACGGGTGAGCCTCATCTCAGAAATTGAAAGTCTAAATACCTTCAGGGCTCTTATTAATCGTACGCGTCGAAGAGATATTGGGGACTTTACGATACGTAAACCAGAAACCTTATCGATCTCATTTACTCCAGAACAAAAAGCACTTCATGACGGAGTACTAGCCATCATCGCTCGAATAATGAGCGCTACCCATGGCAAACAAAATATCAAATTTATGATGACGACCATACGCAGGCAAGCCGCCAGCTGTCTATATGGTTTAGCCCCGATGCTTGATGACATCCTTGGCAAGAAATTGGACAGTTTCTACGGCGGAGACTCTATTGATGCAGGCGTTTCATCCCTCATCTCTGACATAGAACTCTCAGAGATAAAAGATGACATCAAACAGATACTCTCTTTGGCTGAATCGCTGTCTAAGCATGATCCTAAAGCGGAAGCTTTTCAGAAAATGATCACTACGAAACAGCGACTAGAAAATCGAAAGATAATCATCTTTACCACTTTCAGGCACACAATCGCGTACCTCAAAGACAAGCTCGAAGAGAATGGTTGTCGGTTTGGAGTGATTCATGGAGCCATCTCAGATGAAGAGCGTCGAGACATTCGATACCGGTTTTCGCTTCCGTCAACTGAACCTAGCTGTGTTGATGTCCTTCTATCCTCCGAAGTTGGCTGTGAAGGGTTGGATTTTCAGTTTTGCGACTGTTTGTTTAATTATGACTTGCCGTGGAATCCTATGAAGGTTGAGCAGCGAGTTGGACGAATAGATAGATACGGACAACAAAGCGAAGCCGTAGCCATCGTAAACTTCATTACTCCAGAGACAGTTGATGCAGACATATACGAACGTTGCTTGAATCGTATCGGAGTTTTTGAACATGCCATTGGCGGCTGTGAGGAAATTCTTGGCGATATTAGCTCGGAAATTTTACGCATCGCTGACAACTTCAACTTATCAGACACAGAGCGTAAACAAAAACTACAGCAACTGGCCGATAACAAAATTCGCTTAATAGAAGAACATAACGAACTGAGCTCGAAGCAAAGTGAGTTGTTTGGTTTGGCAATTCCAACTGAAAGCAACGCGGAAGAAGACGCTCTGTTCGAACAGGCTTTACTAAAACCTCAAACGCTCGCTGTTTTATTAAACACCTACTTGTCAAACACTCTAGGTGTGAAAGAGGACTTCATCGATGACTCCGCTCATACCACACTGTCGCTGAATGCTGAACAGAGAAGATTGCTGAGGCGAGAATTTTCATCATCATCTCGCAACACTTCCCCTGCGCATAAACTCTGGCTGAACTGGCTCGAAGGTTCGGCGAGCAAGCTTAGAGTTACTTTCGATCCACAAGAGATTGACGCCAAGCAGGAAGCAGTTCTACTCACGACATCTCACCCACTGGTTCAGCAAGCAGCTTCCGCACTGGCTTTGACTAAAAAAATAGAAAGCCATGTATCTATCGCGACCAATTCAATTCCTCCTGGCAGGTACCCTTTTGCTCTATATCGGTGGAGCAAGAAAGGAATCAAGGCCGATGAACTGCTAGTAGGAGTCAGCAGCTCTGAAGAAATTGAGAAACAACTTGTTCATTGGCTTGTAAATGCCGACACCACAAGCTCTTCAGGAAACGTTGAGGAGCGTGAACATGAGACTTTGCGACAGCGACATCATTCGTTATGGGTCACAGAGCAAGCTAATCACGCGGCGAGTAATCGCCAATTGTCCGAATACAGAATTCAAAGTCTAACCAATAGTCATAAAGCTCGCTGTCAGACAATCTTTAACCAAATGGACAATTCTACGAACGACAAAATTCGCCGCATGAAAGAAAGTGAGTTAGCTCGCGCCAATGCCGATTTCACACAACGTTTATCCACATTAGAAATTGCTGCTGAGAGCGGTGATGTCCACGCGACCGAACTATGCATCGGCACTATTGAGGTAATCAGCCAACAATGAACACTTTCTACGAGGAACTCATAAAAGACAGAAATGAGTATGCCGGTTGGCTTGAAAAGAAGCCTGCTTTGCGCAGGATTGTAGAGGATTTATATCCGGACAAGGCTCACTTTATCTACGAGCTTTTGCAAAATGCTGAGGATGCAGAAGCCACCGAAGTTTCATTCCAGCTGCTTCCTGATGAGCTAATGTATGAGCACAACGGGAGGCCGTTCAACCAAAGTGATATTGATGCAATCACGGACATAGGCGAAAGCAGTAAGCGTGATGATGAGGACACTATTGGGCGTTTTGGGATTGGTTTTAAGGCTGTATTTGTTTACACCGAGTCCCCAAAAATTCACTCAGGTAATGTGAATTTTTCCATCGAGCGGTTTGTTGTTCCCAACTTCCACTCTTTTGATGAGAGCTTCGACAGCACCAAATTCTACTTTCCGTTCAATAGCCAGAAAAAATCGCCTGAAGAATCTTTCAGCGATATTCGCAAGGCCCTTAACTTGCTTAACGACACATCACTTCTTTTTCTTAAAAATATCAAGTCTATTCGCTGGGAGATTAGTGGCCAACAGGGTCACTGTTTAGAACGTATACACCACACTAACGAACATATTGAAATAGTCAGTAGAACCAACGCCAAAGACGAATCCAAACATTGGCTAAGGTTCTTAAAGCCAATTACTGATTCATCAAGTCTCTACTCCTCGGTTGCATTTGCTCTAAAACAGCGGAAAAGCCATAAATCTAACGATGGAACCACAACGCAGTTGAGCGACAGGTTCGAAATTGAACCTGTAAATGGCTCTGTGTCAGCATTCTTTCCTGCTGAAAAAGAGTCATCGGGGTTATATTTCAATATACACGCGCCATTTGTTACCGAGTTAAGCCGCGCCAGCGTTAAAGATACACGTGAAAATGCCAAGCTCTACGAGTCTATTGCAGAGCTTTGTTGCGAGGCATTAAAAGAGATCAAAGAACTTGGGTTGCTAAACTCAAATTTCTTAGCCGTCCTACCCAACAACGATGATCGAATCCCAGAGCGATACAACATAATCCGAAGCCTACTATTGGATTGCATGAGTACTGGTCCTTACGTTCCTACCTTTAATAAAGAGTTCGCGCCGGGGCGACAGCTTTTGCAGTCTAAGAGCAGTTTTCACCGAGTTTTTTCTATGGAAGATATGTCGCTCTTTTTGGGGGATGATATCTATATATCTTCATGGTCTGTCGTCGCAAATCAGAAAAACGGCCGCATCGATAAGTTTCTAAAGTCTGTAGGAGTTAAAGATTGGTCAAAGCAGGAGTTAAGCGATGCTTTGACCTATTACTCAGAGTCATCCTTTTTTGGGAACTCTAAGCGAGCCAATAAACTAGAACACATAGAGTTCAACAATTGGATTTCCGTTAAACCCGCAGTCTGGCTTCGGGATTTTTACGCTCTGCTCTACAGCGAATTGGAAGATGAACTCGCACATGAAATAGCTGCGGTTAAGCTTATAAAAACATCATCAGATAAATTTGCTCAAGCAGAAAACTGTTATTACCCCACTGTTGGAAAACACCACAATACCTCGCATTTGTTTGTGCACTCTGGTCTATTGAAAAAATATGACAATGAGCCGAAAAGTTGCGATGAGAGAGTTAGAAAATTTTTCGAAACCATTGGCATTCAAACATTTGGAGAAAGTGAAGAAATCCATGGACTGCTTGAGAGGTATTACCGCCACGAGCGAGCAAGTGTCAGTTTCGAAACTCACATTCAGCACCTAAAGCGCTTCATTGAATTTACAAAGCGAGAGCGCTACAGCTCTAGCGTGCTCTCAAAATACCGTATTGCTCAAAACTCTGAATTTGACTATGTAATACCAGCTGAAGTTTATTTGTCCCCCCCTTACACCAGTAGGCGCATGGATTTGGTCTATGATGCGCTGAACTCAGATAGATTTCATCCATTAAGTAACTTGTATAGCTCTTCTGATATACCAGACCAGGAGTTAGCCAAATTTTTCCAAGGACTCGGCGCAAAAAGCTCCTTAGAAATAGTTGAAATAACCTGCTCTCAAAACCCGAAGTGGACAAACCTTAGAAAGCAAGCCCCAGGCGCAATACATACTGGTTCAGGAATAAACCGAGATTACACGATTGACGGAATCGAGCGCCTACTCGCCGCAAAATCGAAAGATATAGCAAACATGGTGCTGGACTTGATGCGCTCTCGCCGGTTTGGCTCATATGCTCTTGAAGCCCGATATAGCCGAAACCAAAGTAACTATGCGGTAGCCGTTCCATCGCTATTGATACATCACCTGTCTACGAAAGCTTGGGTACCGCTCACCAATGGTCAATTTGCTCGCCCTTGTGATTCGAAGAAATCCTTTCTGCCCACTAACTTCAAAAGCGAACTAAAAAGCGAATGGGCACGCAAAGTAGAATTTTGTAAATATGAACTGGAGTCTGCACATGCTCATGAGGAGAAAGTTGAGGCGGCAAAGACATTAGGGTTGCCGATAAGTAGCCCAGACGACCTGGCTCACCTATCGGATTTTCTTAGCATACCAAAGAGCGAGAGAGACGCGTTTTTTGATAGTCGACGAGCAACACCTGAGCTAACTAACTACCTACCAAATAAGGTTTCCGGAAACCCAGAGCGAAGGGCACTGAAGGTTCAATCAGAGTTGACGAATGCTCCACTCAAACAAACGACTATTCGTGAGCGCTCTGTTTCGGTTGGAACTTCGTCAGAACAGGCCGAAGCGAAGCAGTATCTTCTTGCTCAGTACTCTGAAGCTGGTTCTACTATTTGCCAAGTTTGCCAATGTGAACTGCCGTTTAAAAAATCTGATGGGGAATTCTATTTTGAGGCAGCTGCTTTTGTTGGCGAGGCCGATAAGCACTACTACCAAAACAACCTTTGTCTATGCCCCAATCATGCCGCGATGTTCAAACATGCTCTCCATGACCGTTTGGGGTTGCTTGATAGTCTATTGACCATGAGAGGCAATGAGATTGAGGTGGTGTTGGCTGGTGAGCAATGCTCTATCTACTTCACCACCGATCATGCCAATGATTTGCGTGCTATTTTTGGACGGGATCCGGCTACCTATATTGATAAAGAGCAAACACCGGTAACATCCTCCTCCGCTGGCAGTCACTCAAAATCTATTGAGCAAAGCGGCGATGATGTCATAAGTGACCTAACCTTTGATGGAGTCCTGATCCCTGCTGGTTTACGAAATTGGAAAAACCCATATGCAACGGTCTCAGCAACGGGAGACAAAGTCTCTTTGGGTACGAAACACAAGTTGATAGCCACTTTCCCATCACTAGACGAGGCCAAAAGCTGGTGGAAACGCTATTCCACAAGCTATGGACTCTCAGGCGGCAAGTTCCGAATTACAAAATTGGATAGCAAACCTCATCAGGCCGCCCCAAAGCAGTTCAACACACAAGTAGCCAAAACAAATTTGTCGGCACAGCCCTCGTATGGCTCTAACAAAGAAGTCAGCAAAGCGAAAACCAAAATACCGCCAGGGAAGAAATACTGCCCCAAATGCGAAGGGGTTCAGCAAAAGCCGCCATGCCGTCATTGTTTTGGTACTGGTTGGGTTTAGTAAAACAAATGAGAGTAACCTTTGCCCTAGAGGCGGCTTGCTTCTGCCTGATTCGTGGCTGCACCTCTTCCAGCCAACACCTACTAGTTGTTTTACATCACCTTCTATCCTGTCTCCATTGAGGTAATACCGTAATACGCTATTACCTCAATGGCAGACCCAGCAAGAAACTCTAATTTTGAGGTAAATTTTGAGTTAACTCCGATTTTGAACTATGGTTAAACCATTCAATCATTGTTTTGGTTTAACCATGACAGTCGCTAAACAAGACCCGAGCCAACAAACAGTAACTGACGGCAAAGCTCTGCTTGATGAGAACCCTAAGCGTACCGCAGAGGTTGCCCTCATGGTGTTTTTCAATGTTATGAATGCATGGAAGGCTAACACTGCATCACAGTGCGCTCTACTGGGCAATCCAGCTGAATCCACCATGTTCAACTGGAAGAAAGGAAAGACCCCGGCGCGTTTGTCCCAAGACGTTCAAACACGGATCTCGCTGGTGCTTGGTATCTATAAAGCGATCGGCATCCTCATGCCAATTCGTGAACGTGCCGATGCGTGGGTTAACCGCCCGAACAGCACATTTGGAGGCTTGACGGCGCTGGAGCACATGAGTAAAGGCAACATCCTGAACATGGTAGAAATGCGGAGATACTTAGATGCCCAGCGGGGCTAACAAAGTCGCAGTCAGTTGGGATGATGCTTATCGACTGATCGCCAGCCATTTCCCTCCAATCTCGTTGTTTGAAGATGTCGCCGACCCAGCCGATTTAGAGATCGTGTTTGCACTAGAGGCGCTGACCAATGATCGCTTACTCGATGAGGCAGGCGACCTTCTATTAGTGGCTCCGGATGATCGCATCTCGGGACACGGCAGCTCCCCCGTTATGGCGGCATTTACTCACATTAGCCCTGAGCGAGTGAGTCGTTTTTCTGACGGTACCTATGGCATCTATTATGCGGCTTCAGATTTAAGAACTGCGATCGCAGAAACAAGGCATCACCGTGAGGTGTTCCTAAAAGCGACGGACGAGCCTGACGCTGAGTTAACAATGCGATGCTATGTGAATCAGGTAGCAGTGCCAATGCACGACTTGCGGGGCAAGAAGTGGGAAGAACTGTTTACAGAGAACTATGCTGCACCACAGGCTTATGGCAAACAGATGCGTCGTGATGGGAGTGACGGCTTACTCTATAACAGTGTCCGAAGCTCTGGTGGAGAGTGTGTTGCCGCCTTCAAGCCCAAAGCCGTAACTCCTGTCTCACAGACAGGGCATTACCGGTACATTTGGAGCCACAAAGCACAAAAGATCACCCATGTTCTTGAGGTGCGTGAGGTCGATTAGGCATCAAGGATGCATTTGCTTTAGCTAACTGCCGGAGCAAGCTCGTTAGAAAAAGATTTCCAGTCACAAACTTAATTAAACTCTCCGGCGAGCGGGATTCGATCCAGTAGACGATTTATCACAAACTTAATTAATATTAAGAGGCTCCCAAGGCCCCGCCCCTTGGGGGCCTCTCTCACAAACTTAATTTAACGCATCCAACATTTGGGTGCGTTGAATTAGCTTTAAGACCGCTTACATGGCGTTAAAGCGTTAATAGGCCAACATAAAAAAGCGAACCTTTGGGTTCGCTTTTTTGTTTCTAGCTAATTTTAGGTCTCGCTCGTACTGAGACTATCGAAGTATGCCCCCATACCTTTAAAACTCTCAAAGCCACTTCCCAAAACCATTCCGCAACTATAACCCTCGTAGTTTTTCTCCCACACCAGAGCTCCTGCGGAACTCACTCCGCTCAAACGGCCTTTGGCTATTTCTTTCATGCGATGCATTACTTACCGATCGCGAAGAAAGATTTTATTGATGGAAGTATTGCCAATAGTGAGCTGGCTCAGATTCTCGCTTAGCGCGGTTACTGTATGATTGGTTTAAATTTTTTTGATAATTATTGGGGTGACGACCTACCTTGCAAGGTAGGCCAACCTTATAAGGTCGCATTAATAAATTGTTAAATTGCAAAGGAGGGCTCTATGTCATTTTCCGATATGATGAAAGATAAAATTCAAGTTTTAAAGTCTGATGGCACTAAAAGTACAGAGATGAATGCAAGTGTTCAGATTAAAGGCATTTACTTAATGAGATCTGACATTCTGGTTGAACCTAATGACTTGATTCAACGTGTTATGTCCAATGGAGGAACTGAAACATTTCAAGTTATTGATCCTGGCTTTCACGAGGGAGCTGGTCATTCCATTCCAGCTCACTATCAAATGAAAGTTAAAAAGCTTGCGCTCCCTGAATCTGAAAAAGCAATTCAGTCAATTACATATAATATTAGCGGTCCAAACGCCCGCGTGAATAATAACTCAACAGACAATTCCAATAATGTTGTAAATATAAACAACGAGTTGGGTGAAAGTCTTGATGTATTAAAAGCAGAAATAAATCGTTTGGAGTTGTCAGTTAAAGAAAAAGAAGATGCTTTAGAGGTTGTTGGAGCTATTGAAGAACATTGTAAAACCGATAAACCAAGTAAGGTTGTTGTAAATGCGCTAATGAAATCACTACCTAATGTGGCGTCAATTGCTTCTATGTGGCGCTAATCCAATGCCGATTATTCTGGTGGATTGGTCTGATGTTCGAGAGCAAATGCGTCATCAAACCCTGCGCGCTTCGGTGAGTTTTGAAGGCCGCTCGGTCACGGTTTACGAGCGTGTCTTTGCCTTTGCTGAATACAATTCA
>NZ_JAHZSS010000014.1 GCF_019457915.1 Neiella holothuriorum | reverse complement strand
TGGTACGAAAGCCGGCAACAAAGGCGGCGAAGCTGCTATGGGCGCATTAGAAATGGTCAATGTTTTGGCCGAAATTGGTTAATTAGGAGCACGACTTGAATCCGAAAGCTCGCCGTAAGGCCCGAGAACTTGCCGTTCAAGCCATCTACAGTTGGCAGCTGAGTGGTGATCCAATGGCAGAAGTGGAAGTTCACTTCATGACAGATCAGGACATGGACGGCGCTGATATTGACTATTTTCGTGAGGTGCTCAGTGGCGTCGCTAGCCAAATTAAAAGCTTGGATGCGCGCCTGTCAGCTTTGACCTCACGTCCTTTGGATGACGTTGACCAAATTGACAAAGCCATTTTGCGCTTGGCCGCCTATGAATTCTCTGCGCGCCAAACGCCATACAAAGTTGTGATTAACGAAGCGATTGAGTTGGCCAAAGTATTTGCCAGCGATGATAGCCATAAATTCGTTAATGGTGTGCTTGACCAAATGGCGCCTCGCGCCTAATCCAGCCTACCTCTCAATGAGCATATCGCCGTGAACGAGTTCGATCTCATCCGGCAATACTTTCAGCAAACTGATACCGAGCGTGCCGACGTGGCGCTCGGTATTGGTGATGACTGCGCCTTATTGCAACCACTCGCCCATCATCACTTGGCGGTCACGACCGATACCATGGTCGACGGTGTTCACTTTGATGAACGGTTAACGCCGGCCGATCTGGCCTATAAGTTAGTGGCGGTTAATCTGTCCGATCTTGCGGCTATGGGCGCCGTGCCTTGTTGGGTGAGTTTGGCATTAACGCTTCCTAGCTCCGATCAAACTTGGCTTAGTGAGTTTGGGCAAGCATTGGCACATCAGTTACGTCACTATCAAGTTGCACTTGTTGGTGGTGATACCACCCGCGGCCCACTAACCCTGAGTTTAACGGCGCAAGGACAAGTTCCGGCGGGGCAAGGCCTAACGCGAAGCGGGGCTGCTGTTGGTGATGTTATTTTAGTATCTGGCCATTTAGGCGATGCGGCATTAGCGCTAAATCAACACAAGTTAACGCCGCTGACAGCATCTCAATGTGCGCGAGTCGAAGCGCGTTTGTTTCGGCCAACACCACGGGTAGAGCTGGGCTTAACGTTGCGCCAGCTTGCTTCTGCCTGTATTGACATCTCTGATGGTTTGAGCGCCGATCTTAATCATATTCTCGAACGTTCGAGCAAAGCGCTTGGCGGCGCTAACGCCAGCATGTCGACTGTTAGCCTTGGCGCCTGCATTGATGCAGACAAATTGCCCGTATCTGCAGAGGCGGTGAGCGTACTTGGCGAGCAGGGCGCTGCTGCAAATGCGCTGAATGGTGGTGATGACTATGAGCTTTGCTTTACGGTTCCTGCTACTCGCCTAAATGAGGTCATTGCGGCGGGTAAAAAGGCGAATACGCCTGTTACTGTCATTGGTGAAATAGTTGCTGATGGCGGGCTTCAAACATATTACTTGGGTCAAGCTGTTGATTGGCAGGCGCAAGGCTATTTACATTTCTCTGACTAGAATGACTACGCCATCATGACAAAAGCTGCTGAATCAAAACCTAAGCTTGTACCCCGTAATTTCACCCATTGGGCCGCCGTAGGCTTTGGCAGTGGCTTAGCGCCAAAAGCACCAGGCACCTTTGGTTCATTAGCTGCGATTCCATTGATTATGATAATGGCGCAATTGCCTCTATGGGGCTATTTAGTGGTGACTGTGCTGGCGTGCTTGGTTGGCAACTATTTGTGTGGTCGCACCGCAGATGACTTTGGTTCCCATGATCATCCGGCAATTGTTTGGGATGAATTCGCAGGCATGATGATCACTTTTATTGCCGTGCCGCTGAGTTGGCAGACCATCATTGCCGGTTTTGTTTTGTTCCGAATCTTCGACATCCTCAAACCATGGCCGATTCGCTGGCTCGATCAACATGTCCACGGCGGCTTTGGCATTATGGTGGATGACTTGCTCGCCGGCGCCATGGCTTGGTTGGTGTTAGTCTTTGTTCTGCCAGCTCTTGGCCTTGGATTGTTGTAGCGCACTTTCTAATTATCAGAATGAGACGTTTCTTGGTCTTTTCTGAGCTGCAACCACAAAAAAAGAGGCGTTGAAGCCTCTTTTTTTGCCAGTACATTAGAACCAGAAGTTATTGTTCAAGGTACTTTTTAATACTCGTTTCAATGCCCTCGGCATCAAGGCCAAGCTCAGCCAAGATCTCTTCTTGCGTACCGTGTTTGATGAACTGATCAGGCAAGCCTAACTGAAGTACCGGTTTGGCGAGTTTGTTCGCCATCAGCACTTCGATAACTGCTGAGCCCGCGCCACCCATAATGGCTTGATCTTCAACTGTGACCAGTACGTCGTGATTGCCAGCTAATTCAACGATGCGAGCTTGATCCAGCGGCTTGGCAAAGCGCATATCTATCAGCGTGGCATCAAGGGATTCGGCAACCGCTTTACACTGATGAAGCAGTGGGCCGAAGGCCAAAATAGCCACGTTTGCTTGCTCACTATCACGAATCGTTTTGGACTCACCGATGGTGAGCATTTCCATTGGGCCGTCAAGCGATGAGCCCGTTCCTTTACCTCGCGGATAACGCACGGCTGCTGGTTTATCGAGTTGGTGGCCGGTATAGAGCATGTTGCGACATTCCGCTTCGTCTGACGGTACCATCACCACAATGTTTGGAATACAGCGCAGGTAGCTGATATCAAAAGACCCTTGGTGAGTCG
The DNA here is from genome assembly GCF_019457915.1 of Neiella holothuriorum. Lineage (GTDB taxonomy): Bacteria > Pseudomonadota > Gammaproteobacteria > Enterobacterales > Neiellaceae > Neiella > Neiella holothuriorum. The sequence continues at coordinate 106,135 of NZ_JAHZSS010000014.1, read as the reverse complement.
GACCATCTGAGCCAACCACGCCGGCACGATCAATCGCAAATAATACCGGCAGATCTTGAATTGCTACATCGTGAATGACTTGGTCATAGCCACGCTGAAGGAACGTTGAGTAAATCGCGACTACAGGTTTGTAGCCCTCGCAGGCAAGGCCTGCGGCAAGCGTGACCGCATGTTGCTCGGCAATCGCAACGTCCAGATATTGTGCTGGGTATTCTTTAGAAAACCGCACCATGCCTGAGCCTTCACGCATCGCAGGGGTAATTGCCATGAGCTTAGTGTCGGTTGCGGCCACATCACATAGCCAATCGCCAAATACCTTGGAGTAGGTCGGCACGCCAGGCTTGCTGCTTGGTAAAGAGGTATGGGCCGGATCAAACTTAGGGACCGCATGGTAACCAATTGGATCTTTTTCGGCAGGCTCATAGCCTTTGCCTTTGACGGTTTTAATATGCAGCAACTGCGGGCCTTTTAAGTGGCGCATGTTGTGCAATGTTTCAACGAGTGTGTCGATGTCATGGCCGTCAATAGGGCCAATGTAGTTAAAGCCCAGCTCTTCAAAAAAGGTGCCGGGAACCACCATGCCTTTCAAATGCTCTTCGGTACGGCGGGCCAGCTCTTTAATGGGCGGCAGGCCTGACAATACTTTTTTGCCACTTTCGCGAATGCTTGAATAAAAGCTGCCCGACAATAGACGCGCGAAGTGGTTGTTCAATGCACCAACATTTTCACTGATCGACATTTCATTGTCGTTCAAGATCACCAGCATGTTGGGGTTTACATCGCCAGCATGGTTCAACGCTTCGAATGCCATGCCCGCGGTCATTGCGCCGTCACCAATGATAGACACTACTTGCTGATTGCTACCTTGCCGTTGCATGGCAATGGCCATACCAAGTGCGGCACTGATGGTGGTGCTGGAGTGACCTACATTGAAGTGGTCATAACAACTCTCATCGCGCCATGGGAACGGGTGTAAACCATCTTTTTGTTTGATGGTGTGCATGCGTTCACGTCGGCCAGTCAGAATTTTGTGCGGGTAGGCTTGATGACCCACATCCCAAAGTAGGCGGTCATCGGGGGTGTTGTAGACATAATGCAGCGCAACGGTAAGTTCAACCGTGCCGAGGCCTGAGGCTAAATGGCCGCTGCTACGGCTGACTGACGCAAGCAGGTATTGACGCAACTCCCGACAAACTTGTTGCAGTTGATCCTGCGATAGCAATCGCAAATCATCAGGGCTGTTGATCTTCATCAACAGTGGGTAGTCAGCAGGTTCAATACTCATGGGCAGTTATATCAGGCTATGATGTCTTGTTGTAATAATTATGCGTTACGCTTTGCGTCAGCCGTTAATATTTACGGTCGACGATGTAGTGAGCGAATACTTCAAGTTGTTGGCTATTGTATGGCAAAGTTTGTAACGCTTGTAGCGCTGATTTTAACAAGCTGTCAGCTTTTTGGCGTGCGCCCGATAATCCTAATAGCGCTGGGTAGGTCGATTTGTTGGCTGCTTCGTCTGAACCCTGCGGTTTACCAAGGGTTTCTGTATCAGAAGTCACATCCAAAATGTCATCTTGAACTTGAAATGCAAGGCCAATCGCGGTGGCAAATTGCTGCAATGTTTGTCGCTGCTGCGCATCAACGTTGGCAATAATCGCTGACATATCGACCGCGCAACGCAACAGTGCGCCAGTTTTCGCCAAGTGAATCTGCTCTAATTGAACTAAATCTACCACTTTGTCGGTGGCTGCTAAATCCAACGCTTGACCACCACACATGCCGCGATAGCCGCTTGCTTGAGCCAGACTTTGCACCAATTGCAATTGAATCGCGGGGGCAAGATCAGAATTTGTTTCACTGAGCAACTCAAACGCTAAAGTTTGCAGCGCGTCACCCGCTAAAATAGCTGTAGCCTCATCAAATGCGATATGGCAAGTGGGTTGGCCGCGGCGCAATTCGTCATCATCCATGGCGGGTAAATCATCATGGATCAACGAATAGGCGTGAATGCATTCGATGGCAGCCGCTGGGTTATCGACTTGCTCAAGTGGAACGCCCAGCATGTCGGCCGTGGCATAAACTAAAAAAGGTCGCGCACGTTTGCCACCCAGTAGTAAGCCATGAGCCATGGCAGCTTTCAGAGTGTTCGACTGAGTTGGTAACTGATCAATTACGTCGCGCAGGAAGTGATTGATGCGTTGCTGATAGGCGGCTTGAGATTGACTTAAATTGGTCATTCGCGCCATCACGACGTTGATTCGTCAAAATCAGACAAAGCCGCTTGATCGTCTTGGCTGAGCAGAATTTTGACTTGCTGCTCGGCTTGATCGAGCTTGTCGCGCGTGGTTCGAGCAAGCGCAATGCCGCGCTCGAAACGTTTTAGAGCTTGCTCCAGCGGGATCTCGCCTGACTCGAGCTCAACCACAACGTGTTCGAGTTCGGACATGGCGTCATCAAAGCTAAGGTTTTCAGGTTTTTTGGCAGCCATTGCATGCTCCTTCACAATATCGCGCAAAGGTATCGCAGCAGTGGCACTGAATCAATCTGAAAGCACAATATTGTGCCAAAATGATGAGCATGACTTGCGTGCGTTCGGCGAAGCCTTTATAAACGTACTCAGCCGGAAAAACGCGAAAAGCATCTGAATGCAAACAGAAATCGCGATCAGCAAAGGAGTAGTTAGGTGGATTTAGCAACACTCATTGGACTTATTGGGGCGTTTGCATTTGTCATCATGGCGATGGTTTCCGGCGGTAGCATCAGCATGTTTGTCGATGTGCCCTCGGTTCTTATCGTACTTTGTGGCTCCATGTTCGTGGTGCTGATGAAGTTCAATCTTGGGCAGTTTCTTGGTGCCGCTAAAATTGCCGGCAAAGCATTCATGTTTAAAATCGACAAGCCTGACGATTTAATCGAAAAGGCTGTTGAAATGGCTGATGCTGCCCGTAAAGGTGGCTTTCTGGCCTTGGAAGAAGCTGAAATTGGCAACAGCTTTATGCAAAAAGGCGTCGACTTACTGGTAGATGGCCATGATGCTGAAGTGGTACGTGGCGCACTTTCTAAAGATATTCGGTTGACCGCAGAACGTCATGACATGGGCGTGAGCATCTTCATGAAGCTGGGCGATGTTGCGCCAGCGATGGGGATGATTGGTACCTTGATTGGCTTGGTTGCGATGTTGTCCAACATGGATGACCCCAAAGCGATTGGTCCGGCGATGGCGGTTGCTTTGTTAACGACCTTATACGGCGCCATGTTAGCCAACATGGTGGCTATTCCGATTGCAGACAAATTAGCGTTGCGTAAAGAAGAAGAAATGTTGAATCGTCGTCTGATTATGGACGCCATTCTCGGTATTCAGGATGGGCAAAACCCTCGCGTTCTCGATGGCATGTTGAAAAATTACCTCGCCGAAGGCAAACGTAAAATCGATACCACCGAAGAGTAGGCGTAGGAGGATACGGCGATGGAAGAAGAAGAATGCAAATGCGAGCCCGGGATCCCGGCTTGGATGGCGACGTTTGCCGACTTAATGTCGCTGCTGATGTGCTTCTTCGTATTGCTGTTAGCATTCTCCGAAATGGATGTGCTTAAGTTTAAGCAAATTGCCGGTTCGATGAAGTATGCTTTTGGTGTGCAAAACCAAATTGAAGTCAAAGATATCCCCAAAGGAACGAGCGTGATTGCCCAAGAGTTCCGTCCGGGCCGCCCTGATCCAACGCCCATCGACCAAATTACCCAGCACACCATGGATATCACCAAGCCTTCGCTCGAATTCCAAGAGGGCCGTGACACCACTGCCGGTGGTCAAAGCCAGGCCGATGCCATGCAGAAATCCAATCCGTCATTTGAAGTAACGGATGCGGAAAGTGAAACCGTGGCGCAAGACACCACGCAACAGGCTCAGCAAGAAACCGCAGAAACGGCAAAACGAATGGCGGCTCAGCTCGAAGATGAGATTGTTGATGGCGCCATTGAGATTGAAGCGCTTGGCCAACAAATCATCATTCGAATTCGAGAGCGCGGCGCGTTCCCGTCGGGCTCTGCGTTCTTGCAGCCCAAATTCAAACCCATCATTCGTGAAGTGGCGGGCTTGCTCAAAGATATTCCCGGTGAAGTCACAATTTCTGGCCACACTGATAACGCCAAAATTAGCTCTGAGCTGTATCGGTCGAACTGGGATCTATCAAGCCAGCGAGCGGTGGCTGTTGCGCATGAGATGTCATCGGTTGACGGCTTTGATGATGACCGCATGGTTGTGATGGGGCGTGCCTCTTCCATGCCGCTGGTTCCCAATGATAGCGCAGACAATCGTCGCAAAAACCGTCGTGTTGAGATTTCTATCATGCAAGGTAAAGCTAAAAACTCACGTGAAATACAAGTGACTCAATAGCAGCCACTTGTTATTGAAAGGCTGAAATGCTGCCTCTGGGCCGGAAAGTTTTCAAAACTCTCCGGCCTTTTGTTTTGCTGCGCCGTTGGTTTTTCTGGTCGATACATCTGTGTATAATTCGCGATCCTCAAATCCAGTGGCAACAAAAGGTGTGGCCCCATGAAGTTTGTTATCAAACTCTTTCCTGAAATCATCGTCAAAAGCCGGCCAGTGCGTAAGCGCTTCAGCAAAATGCTTGAAGGCAATTTACGCAACGTGCTGAAGCGAATCGATGACGGAGTTCGGGTGCGCTCTTTGTGGGATAAAGTCGAAGTAGAAAGCCCAGATGATGCATCTGCTGAGCTAAATGAACAGCTATTCCAAGCCATGTGTAAGGTGCCTGGCGTCGACATAGTGCAAGAAGTACGTCGCTTCGAGTTCACCAACCTTGATGACATCTACCAACCGGCACAAACCATTTATGGGCCGCAGCTGAAAGGCAAAACCTTTAGCGTGCGAGTGCGCCGCACTGGAACACATGAGTTTTCATCGTTGGACATTGAACGCTATGTTGGCGGTGGCTTGAATCAAAATTCAGACAGTGAAGGGGTTCGCCTCAAGAACCCGGACATGGAAATCCGTCTGAGTATTGAACAAAACCAAGTTTCAATGATCACCCGTCAAGCGAAAGGCTTGGGTGGGTTTCCTATCGCCACTCAGGAAAGTGTCTTGAGCCTGATCTCCGGTGGTTTTGACTCGGCAGTATCGTCCTTCCGCTTTATCAAACGTGGTAGTCGCGTGCATTTTTGCTTCTTTAACCTTGGCGGCGATGCGCATGAAACTGGCGTGCGGGAAATGGCACACTACTTATGGCAAACCTTTGGTTCGTCGCATCGAGTGAAGTTTGTTGCGATAGCGTTTGAAGAAGTCGTGGCAGACATCCTAGAAAATGTTGATAACAGCCACATGGGCGTCATTCTCAAACGGGTGATGATGCGCGCGGCCGACAAAGTTGCAGAGAAACTCAATATTGAAGCCTTGGTCACCGGTGAGGCGATGGGCCAAGTTTCAAGCCAAACGGCAACGAATTTGAATGTTATTGATAAAGCCGTTGAACGAGTGATTCTACGGCCACTCATTGTTTCTGATAAGCAAGAAATCATTGACCAAGCACACCAAATTGGCACCTATGATTTGGCTGCCAGCATGCCTGAATTCTGTGGCGTTATTTCCAATAGCCCAACGGTCAAGGCGAAGCTATCAAAAGTGATCGCCGAAGAAGCGAAGATGAATCTTAATCTTATCGATGAGGTGGTTTACCGCGCGAAAGTGGAAGACATTCGTGATGTGCTGAAAGAAAAGCCGGCGCAGCAAGAGGTCGATATTCTAGCGAGCTTACCGCCGCAGGCCCATGTCATTGATGTGCGTAATGATGTTGAAGTTGAAGCGCAACCGCTGGAATTAGAAGACGCGTTTGTTACCCATATTCCATTCTTTAAGCTCGGCACTAAATTTGCCGAGCTGGATACCAGTGTTGATTACTACTTGTATTGTGACCGTGGCGTGATGAGCCGCCTACAAGCGATACACTTGCAAGAGGCGGGTCATCAAAACGTCAAGGTTTATCGCCCGTAAACATACCTAACACTCATTATTGCGCTGGAGTCTCCACGGGCTCTAAGCGCACGATGCGACTGCTATTGGTTCCTCGGTCTTCCAACGCTAAGTAGATAGAACCATCGCGGCCTTCAATGACATCTCGAATCCGGTCTTGGTTTCTTAATAACACTTCTTGCGATTGCACCTTGCTGTCTTTGAGCTCCAACAGCACTAATTGTTCTGCTCTCAAACTGGCAACCAACAAGTGGCCGCGCCATTGTGGGAATTGATTGCCTTGGTAGAAATGCACGGCCGAAACGGCTAACGATGGCACCCAAAATACTTCTGGTTGCTCCATACCTGCTTTAGCTGTATTCGCCGTCATCGGGGTGCCGCTGTAATTCATACCGTGAGTGATTTCTGGCCAACCGTAGTTCAATCCTTTTTTAATCAAATTGAGTTCATCGCCGCCGCGCGGACCATGTTCAACCGACCAAATGTCACCTGTTGCTGGATTTAACGTGATGCCTTGTGGATTGCGATGGCCATAACTCCAGATACTTGGGTATTTGGCATCCGGATATGGGTTGTCGGCTGGCGTTGCGCCATCGAGAGTCAGGCGATGCACTTTGCCATTAGGATGGTCGAGGCTTTGCGCCTGTTCTTTGCGGCCACGATCACCAATGGTGAAATACAGGTGATTGTCTTTAAATATGATACGCGAACCGAAATGCACGCCAGCGCTGGATGAATCGTCTGAATCACCACTAAATAAGATTTGCTGTTGTTGCCACTTACCTTGCTCGATTTTACCGCGCACCAAGGTTGTCATACCGGAAAACAAATCCTGACTTTCGCTGTAGGTTAGATATACCCAGCCCGTTTTTTCAAACTCTGGATGCAACGCAACATCCAACAATCCGCCTTGACCGCGTTGCCAAATGTCCGGCAAGCCTTTTATCTCTGTAGCGCTGCCATCGGGCTGAAGGTGCCACAGTTGTTTATCGCGAATCGTGACCAAAAAGCTACCGTCAGGCAATTGCGCCATCGCCCAAGTGATGCCGCTGAATTTCGCAAGCTCAACGAGCTCAAAAGCATGGTGCTTGGTTTGCACCAGTCCTTGCTCAACCGCACCTACCGATTCGTCATTGTTGGCTTGACTGGCTTTCTCGCGAATGTGGATCACCAAGCTGCGGATGGCCTTGTCATCTAAGGTGGCAGCAAACGGCGGCATACCATTTTCAATGCTGCCGTCGCGGATGATTTTTTCAATGCCTTGGTCTGTGTTGTCATAAAGCCAGACGCTATCTGTCAGCGATGGGCCAAGGCCGCCTTCCAAATTTCTGCCATGGCAATCGGCACAATAATCACGATAAACGCCAGCTGCGGTACGGGCATTGGCTTGTGTGCTGATAAGTGTTGATAACACAATCAACAGGGTGCTAATGAAAAGTGCGTTCATACCTATTCCTTTATCGTTCGGCAAAGCGGCTGGTTATCATGTCAGGTTAGTGGCTGCAGCAACTGTCGCCCGATTTGCAGCTATGGTTGTCACTGCTGCAACAATCATCGGTGTGAGCGTGGTCATCGTGCTCAAGCTCTTCATCTTCTAACTCTTCAAGCAGCATGCACAGCGGAGTCTCCACATCAATTGACGCTTGCTCGCCTAACAAAACGTCAATCAGGGTGAGAGCAAAGCGCATTGCGGTGCCAGGCGCTTGACTTGTGATCACTTTATGCGGCTCGTCCACCACCACGGCTTCGTCGGGTAAACAATACTCTGGGTAAAGCTGATCCTGAAAAGTAGGGTAGCAGGTCGCATAGGCTTCGCCGAGTAGATCATGGTGTTGTAAAACAACCGCTGGAGCTGCGCAGATCGCCGCTATCCAACCATCCTGATCGCGCTGTTGTTGCAGTCGTTCGATCAGTGGTTGGCAATCTCGTAATGCTTCTGAACCTGGCATGCCACCAGGCAGGACAATCATGTCATAGTCGCTACTTGCAACGTCAGATAACAATGCATCGGCGCTGATTTGAATATGACGCGCCAAGGTTAACTGGCGGCTATCGCTAATGCTGGCCAAGGTTACGGTAATGCCGGCGCGGCGCAATACGTCGGCGATGATCACCACCTCCATATCTTCACTGCCTGAGGCAACGGGAAGTAATACATGTGCTGTCATGGGGAAGTCCTCTGTTGGATTAACCGTTACTCGGCGCTAGTTGGTGGATCTGCGTTAACAAGGCTTGATGCCCTGCGCTTGGTAACTTAAATGTTTGCGCTTGCTGCACCAGATAGCCACTAATGTAGTCGATTTCTGTCGGCCGCTGATGCAATACATCTTGCAGCATTGATGAACGATTGGCCGCGGTTGCTTGGGCAACTTGCCGTACCTGCTCAACCAGCTGGTCATCTTGCATGGTGATGCCGGCTGCTCTAGCCACGGCAGCGCCTTCGCTGCAGAGTTGACTTATTTCGGCAGCATAATGTGGTGCCAGCAAGTTGCCATTGGCGACTTGGTCGCGAGCCGTCAGTGGGTTGATGACGGCGTTAATCAGCAATTTTTGCCATAAGGGTTGCCAGATGTTTTGATGCCAAAAAGTATCGCCGGGCATGCTGCTAAACAACTGAGTTAACGCTTTTAAATGGTCGTCATTAGTTGCCGCGGCCCCCATATCAGTCTGACCAATACCAGTATGTTTGACGTTATTAGCGGCCGTTCTTAATGCGCCATGGCGCGAACTTGCAAGGATCAGCTGACAATGCGCTGGTAGCAGCGGCAATATCTGTTCTGCAGGCCCCATACCGTTATGAAGCAACACCAGAATGCATGGCGAATTAAGCCTACGTTGCTGCAATAGTTGTTTGACCGCAGGAATCACTTGATAGGCTTTCGTGGTGACTAGTATGACATCGGCGGGCGTAGTTAGTTGCGTACACTGCCAGCGCTGCTGACTGCCATCGAGCTGTTCCAGTTGGAATGCTTGAGAACGCATGAGTCCAGTGCTGTTGAGCAAGCCCACTTGATGGCCGGCAAGCGCCAAATAACCACCATATAGCTGACCAATGGCGCCGGCGCCACAAACCAGAATATTCATGCTGTTCGTGTATTCAACGACAATCGAATCACCAATGGCCGCAATAGCAGACTTGCCACTACACCACTGCTATTTGCCAGCATATCGCCCCAACTGCCGGTGCGATAACCCGTTTGCTCTTGCGCCAGCTCTATGACGCCGCTGTAGGCGATGAGGGCGAATACGCCGACAGGCCAGAACCAGCGGGGAGCGGCGCGCTCTAGTAGCAGGCCTAAGGTCAAATAAGACAAGAAGTGAAGCAGTTTGTCACCGTGATCAATATCCAACGGCGGTTGATCAAGCGGCATCAAACATGTCCAAGTGACGATGCTAAGCGCACTGATAAATAACACTTGAAACCAGCGTTGTTGCATTAATAAGTAAGACATGTCTGCTGCGGCATATGGATTTGCCGCTAGTTTAGCGGTAAAGACCTAGTTGAATCTAGCCGTGCGTTGGTTGTCTACCAAGCTTGGCTCTTGACGATAGCCAACGCTCGTTGGATCACTTTGGCGTCGGTACTGGCACGGTGGCGTTTGAGGTTCAATTCAGCCGCGGCTTGTTGATAGCTTGCGTGATAATGACTACTTTCTTGCTCGGTCATTAAGCTGCGAATCGTTTCAAGCTTAAAGCTAGGCCAACAGTCCGCAGCGTCATATAACCGCATCAACCACGATTGGTCTTGCCCCCATGCGTCGCTGTATAAGGTTCGACCTTGCAAAAAATCATTTAGCTCACGGGTCACGTCAGCTACGGGGCGACCTTTTTCGGCGAGCAATTGGCGGCTGATCCCATGGGTTTGTTCTGCGTCTTCAGTCCAGTGAGTCCAGTCGGGCATTGGCTTGATGAGAAAACAGCGGCATTGACCGTCATTGCGGCAAACGCCGATCTCAATTGGATAAGAGCCCCGGCCAAAGCCAGAGGCCTCAATATCAATCACATCAACCAAATCGATCAACTTGGCGATTGGCGGTTGTTGTTGGGCTTGTGCGAGCTCCATTGAAACCTATTCCTCATGGGCGCAGTTGTTTCTACAAAATGAGATTTGTGGGCGTCTGGCTGTGGACTTTAGCAATGGGCTAAATTGGCGCAACCAAGCGGCGACTAACGGCAGAAACACTGCGAAAAATAACCTGTTGGCAGACAAATAGGTGATTCACGTAAACTTTGCAATGTTTTACCCTCGATAATGCGGGAGAAGCCTGTCAATCCGTAAAAATTGCATAGCTTTTCATCAGCTTGAATTAAATTGGTGCAAGTGTGCGCTTGTCATGCCGTCTTGGTGCTTGCAAATTGCGGGTAAACCAAACAAGCTTGCAAACATCCTATGAGAATGACACAACCAACCTTTTATGGCCTCAAACCGGATTGCCAGTTTACGTAACAACAAAGTGCTGAGTGCGTTACTCAACCGCCGCACAATTATTTGCCTGTTTACCGGCTTTGCCTCTGGTTTACCTTTATTCATATTGGTGAATCTGGTGCCTGCTTGGCTTCGGGATTTGCACGTCAGTTTGGAAGAAATTGGTTTACTGTCATTGGTAATGATGCCATTTGCCTGGAAGTTTTTATGGGCGCCACTTGTCGACCGATTTGAGCTGCCATTTCTAGGCCTGCGCCGCGGCTGGATGTTGGTGACCCAAATTCTGTTATTGATTGGCGTTGCTTGTTTGCCGGTGTTCGATGTCCATCAACAGATTTGGGGGGTTGCTGCTCTGGCAACTGCGGTGGCCCTGTTCAGTGCCACTCAAGATATTGTACTGGATGCTTATCGCCGCGAAATTTTGCCAGATGAAGAGCTAGGCTGGGGTAACTCTGTGCACGTCAATGCCTATCGAATAGCTGCATTGGTGCCCGGTTCGTTGGCATTGATACTGGCCGATCACATGGATTGGCAACAGGTGTTTGTCATCACAGCAGCATTTATGGCGGTGGGTATTGTGCTGACGCTATCGGTAAAGGAGCCACAAAAAAGTTATCACCCGCATAGTTTTGCTGCCGCCGTTACCGAGCCGTTTCAGGAATTCATTCAACGCAAAGGCGTAAAACAAGCACTGGCAGTGCTTGCGTTTATTTTTCTCTACAAGCTCGGAGATAACCTTGCGACCGCTCTTTCTACACCGTTTTACCTCGACATGGGATTTAGCAAAACCGAGATTGGTTTGATTTCAAAGTCGGCAGCAATTCCAGCCATGATTGTGGGCAGCCTACTTGGTGGTATCTTCATGATTCGCTTAGGGATAAATCGCTCATTATGGGTTTTTGGTGTGGTGCAAATGGTGTCGATTTTAGGGTTTGCTTGGCTGGCCCAAGCGGGTAACGATCCAACTATTTTGGCTGCAGTGATTGCGTTTGAGTATTTTGGCGTTGGCTTAGGGACTGCCGCGCTGGTGGCCTATATGGCCAAGTTGACCGATATTCGTTATACCGCCACTCAGCTCGCCTTGTTTACCGCGATTGCTGCGTTGCCAAGAAGTGCTGCCAATGCGTCCACCGGCTTTATTGTTGAAGCCATTGGCTGGGAATACTTCTTCTACGTATGTACCTTGTGTGCGATACCGGGAATGCTGATGCTGATTTGGGCCGCGCCTTGGCGCGATGATGATGTCGTGAAGGCTGAGTCGGAAGGTTAAGGGCGAACACCCAAGCATTGGCTCAGCATTGGTCCTTCTTGTTTGAGAAAGCTGCAGCCGTCTTGCAGCTGTTTGCGCAAAAACACGTTGCCTCGCAACGCGCTTTCGGGCCAGCGCTCCAGAAGATGAAACAAATGCCACATCACCTTCTCACGCTCGCACACATAGTGGCTATCAATATGTAACTGATGCCACTCTTCGAGCGTATCCCAGATAAAGATCTGCAATTCGTCAAAGGGTAAATGACCAGCCAGCATGCCTTCAATATAGAAGCTAGTTGCGGCGGCTTTGTCGGTCACGAACTGGCGTACGCGACTGTTACTGGCTGATGATTTTGTTTGCATAGTGTCGAGTATAGATGACTTCCCGGTTTATGCTTCCGGCAATAAGGTGGCTTTTTCTAATATGACGGGTTTAACCGGCACGTCAGCGAAGCCTAAGTCTGAGTTAAATTCCGTTGGCACTTCTGACATTTTTTCAACGATATCGTCGCCTTCGATAATTCGACCAAACACAGCATAACCCCAGCTACGTGGGCCTGGATCGAGGCTTTTGTTGTCTTTCACATTGAAGTAAAACTGACGATCAGCGCTGTGTGGGTGGCTCTGACGCGCCATTGCGATGGTGTATTCTTCGTTTTCTAAGCCATTGCCAGCTTCATTATTGATCGTGCCATAGAGCCCATCGAGCGAGTTATATTTCTCGTCCATGCCACCGCCCTGAACCACGAATTGCTTAATAATACGATGAAAAGCGGTGTTGTCATAAGCACCGGTAACTACATATTTCAGGAAGTTCTCGACCGTATCAGGTGCTTTAGGGCGATCCAACTCGACCAAAATGGTGCCCATGTTGGTTTCCAGTTTAACGACCGGAAATATATTGTCCGGCTGCAATAACTTAGGATCAACGTCTTCTTGATTAGCTTGAGTGAAGCCGCTTAGCATCAACAGGCTGCTGGCGATTACGATTTTTATTAATTTGGTCATGCTGCTATACACGTTTTTCAGACTCCAGAATTACGAATTTGGCATTGGATGCAACGCGATTCACGCTACCAAAAATACGCTTCAATTTAATGTGGTAACCCAAATGGCGATTGCCAACTATGCGTAATTTACCGCCTGACCGCAATGCTTTGAAAGCCTGAGTAAACATCTGCCAAGCGATTTCATCGGTGATAGCCTGCTGTTGATGAAACGGTGGGTTACAGATCACATAATCTAAGCTGTTATCGGCAAAACCTGTCAGGCTGTGTTGACACAAAAAAGTAAAGTCGATGTCACTATCAACGAAGTTTTCTGCCGCATTTAGTTTTGCTGATGCAATGGCCATGTGAGACTCATCCACCAAAATATAGCCATGCTGAGGCTGCTGTTTGGCCATGGCTAACGCCAAAATGCCGTTGCCACAACCTAGGTCGGCAATTCTGCTTGACGATTCAGGCTCGGGTAAATGTTGCAGCATAAATTGGGCGCCGATATCGAGGCTTGCTCGAGAAAACACATTGGCGTGATTGGTCAGCGTTAGTTGGTGGTTGGCAACATCCCACGCTGTAGGCGTGGGCTCAGCAATTGTTTGCTCAGCAACTTGGGCATGCATAATGCGCGCTTTGCGCTTTGCTAATTCAGGAACTACATTGCCAAACGTTTGTTTGAGTAGTTTCACTGCTTTGGCTGGCAAGTCTTTGAGACGAGCACCAATGGTGACGGGGGTGCCAACCGGCAGCCGGCTTACTCGAGCTAACTGATGCTTAAGCAATGTCAGACTTTTGGGCACCTTGATGATCACGTGCTCTGGTGAGTCCGTCCAAGGCTGCAGGCAATCGCATTGTTGTACTCGGTCAGCATCAAGCTCGTTATGGGATAGGTTATTGATAAGCGCTTGCTGCGCTAAAAACGAATCCGACACATGACAAATGGTGGCCTGACTATGCTGGACAAAGAAGCAGCTCAGTGCGCCAAAGCTATCGTTTAGTAGCCATAAGTTTTGCCAAGTCTGCGGGTTACGATGCCACCATTCCATCAGCAACTCGTCAGCCGCATCAAATGGCAATAAGGTTTCTCGTTTATCAAGGGGGAAGCGAGCAAGTTCTATGGTTGGAGTTGCGAGATTTAAAGGGCTGTACATCGGTACGACAATCACAATTTGAATTGGCCTCTATTCTAGGATGGCCAGTCCTTTTCGCAAGGCAGATCAGCGGTTTTCTTGAAAAGCTTGTTGATGAGGTAGCAGTACCCGCACAACTAAGCCGCCGTGGGGGTGATTATTGAGTGCTATTTCCCCGCCGTGGCCATGGACAATATTCCGCACAATGGCCAATCCTAGGCCGCTACCGCCTTCGCGGTTTTTTGAATTATCTAATCGCACATAAGGCTCAAACACTCGCTCACGATCGAGGGTCGGTACGCCGGGCCCTTGATCATGGAAGTAGAGATACAAGTTATCTTGGCGCTCTCTGACGATGACATGTACGCGCTCGCCGTAGTTGATGGCGTTATCAATGAGGTTGGTTAGGACTCGTTTTAACGCGAGCGGTTTGCCAATAAACGGCTGCTGAGCATGGCCTGAAATTCGCACTCGCCAGCTGTCACTCGCTAGATCTAATTTGATGGTCGCCAGCAGTTGGTCAATATCGACCGGTTCTGGGTTTTCATGAATATCACTGTCTTTAACCGACTGCAGAGCCCCTTTGACCATGAGATCCAACTCATCGAGATTGGCGATAAACCGTTCTCGGTGCTCATCGTCCTCGAGCAATTCTGCCCGCAGGCGCATTCGCGTAATGGGCGTTTTTAAATCGTGGGAAATAGCGGAGAACAGTGCTTCACGATCTTTAATAAATCGCTGCAAGCGATCTTGCATGGCATTGAATGCGCGCGCCGCCATGGTGACCTCTGAGCTACCAGACTCGGCAATGGGTGGGCTATCAATATCACGACCGAGTAAATCGGCAGCTTGCGCCAATTGCCGTAGGGGGCGGATTAAACGGCGCGTGGTGATAATCACGATAACGGCCAGAATCAACGTTGATATGGCCATGAACCCCCATTGGGGCAGGGCAAAGCTTAACGGCTCAAGCAAGGTGTAGGGTTCGGGCATTAATGTTGCGAGCAGTAGCCATTGCTCATCGGGCATTGGGACTTGCACGGTCACGATAGGAGCGCTTTCACTCGGGACAAGTAAACTTCGTTTGGCCCATTCAAATGCTCGTTGAGATAGATGTAAATTGTTATCTGGATGGCGCAGGGGCTGATTGCTGTGAATGTTTATCTGGGCTGGCCGCCCTGGGTGGTCGGCGTCGGCAAAGTGTGCCGTTAATACTTGTGCCACGATTGTTCGCTGAGGTGTTTGCTCGGCGTCGGGTAAGTCATGATGTTGCGGGCTCAACATCACGAAAAAGCGGCTATTGCCGGTGTGGGTTAGCGCTTGAATGACATCCTCACGCGCGGGCGCTTGCATGTTGGCAAAGTTATTAATGGTATGGGCTATTTGTTCGGCCATCCATTGACTAGCGGCTTTTAGCCCTTCATTTTCTTGCCGCTGCTGTTGTGCATGCCACAACACACTGAGTAGTAATTGGGATGCCAAAACAGCCATTAAAACAAGTAGCAAAACCCTGCTAGGTAGGGTTTTAGGCGTCCAGCGAACCAGCCATTTATTCATGGCTGAAATGAACTTCACTGGTAAGCACATACCCTTGGCCACGCACCGTTTTGATTAACTTGGGGTGTTTGCCATTGTCTTGTAGGCGTTGGCGTAGGCGGCTGACTTGTACGTCAATGCTCCGATCCAGCGGGGATGCTTCGCGGCCGCGAATGGCATCGGAAATAGCATCGCGATCAAGCACCTGATTAACGTTATCTAGCAGCAATTTAAGCAGGCTGTAGTCAGCACCTGATAATTCTAGGGTGCCGTGCTTTGGGTGTTCAACAACGCGCGTTAATGTATCGAAACGCCAGTCCGAAAATTCGATAAAACGGTTGCTCTTGTTATCGGACAAGCTGCGTTGCGTTCGCCGCAATAGCGCTTTGATTCGGGCCTGTAACTGACGAGGATTAAACGGCTTGGCAATGTAGTCATCGGCTCCAATTTCTAAGCCGATGACCTGATCCATATCATCGGCGCTGGCGGTTAGCATGATTACCGGTACATCGGAGCGCTGCCGCAACTTCTGGCATAAGGTGAAGCCATCGTCACCCGGCAAGTTGATATCAAGAATGATTAAATCAATGATGTCCTGCTCGAATAATTTGAACATGGCAACGCCATCTTCCGCACCACTGATTTGATAGCCGGCGCGACACAGCAAGGTCGACAGTAAATCGCGAATTTCAGCATCGTCGTCAACCACTAAAATGTGGCCTTTGTTGGGCTCAGTCACTAGGGTTAGTCCATTACCAAGGTTTATTCGTAAACAGGGCTTATGTTACCTCAATCAAAACAGCCACTAGTAGTGAATTGGTCAAGGTGGGGTTAACTTCACAGGGTTAAGCCATTATTCTGGCGTGTGACGGGCATATCGAACTGATGACAATGGCAGATTTAACAATAGGTTGGCAGGCTATTGAGGATGCTCAACTCGGCTGGTGGCCTAACTTTTTACCGGTGCATCAAGCCGATCGCTTGATGGCTGATATTCAAAAGACCGTGGCATTGCAATCGGGCCAAGTTAAGGTTTTTGGCAAACACCATACGATCCCTCGGCTACAAGCTTGGTTTGGGCCTTATGCTTATCGATACAGTGGCGAAACACTCCCGCCCAACCCGATACCGGACTTGCTGCTGCCCATCATGCACCAATGCCAAGTGCTTAGCGGCAGCCAATTTAATTCGGTTTTGCTGAATTACTACCGCGATGGACGCGATCACATGGGCTGGCATAGTGATAATGAACCCGAACTGGGAGAACAGCCCATCATCGCCTCTGTATCTTTGGGGGCTGAGCGCGACTTTGATTTACGCCACCGCGCCACCAATCAACGTTTACGTGTACCGCTGACGCATGGCAGTTTGTTGGTGATGGCCGGAGATTGCCAGCACAAATGGCAACACGCATTGCCAAAACGGTTGCGTGAGCGTCAACCAAGACTTAATCTCACGTTTCGTTTTGTTACCAGTCATTAGAGTTGTCTATGTCGATGCAAGAGCGAATTATCGCGGCCTTACACCAGCATTTCTCGCCAGAACACTTAGATGTGTTCAATGAAAGTCACCAGCATAATGTGCCGGTGAATAGCGAAACCCACTTTAAAGTCGTGGTGGTTTCTGAAGGGTTTGGTGGTCAACGATTATTGCAACGTCATCGAGCCATCAATACGTTGCTCGCTAGCGAGTTTGAGGCTGGTCTTCATGCACTTGCAATGCACACCTACACACCGGAGGAGTGGCAGCGTAAACAGCAAGCACCGCTTAGCCCCAAGTGTATGGGGGGCAGTAAAAGCGACTGAACTGTGACGGCGGTTCTGGCAGAACGGCCATTTCTATCTATCTTTTTACAAGGTTAGGAATTTTATTGTGAATCTTTATGGCCTTGTTCAAAGAACCCGCTCCCGAGGCAGCAAAATCTAAGCTGCCTCCTTGGAAAATCGCCATCATTGATGACGATCCTGCAGTCCATGATGTCACCAAGCTGGCATTAAGAAATTTCGAATTCGAAGACCGTTCCCTGGATTTCCTGTCTGCCTTTTCCGGTGAAGAAGGTATGGATTTGATGTCCAACACCGACGATATTGCGTTGGCGTTTGTTGATGTCGTAATGGAAACCGATGACGCCGGACTGAAGCTCATTGAACACATCCGGCAGCAACACAAAAATAATACCACTCGCATCGTGCTGCGCACGGGCCAACCCGGACAAGCACCAGAAGAAGAAGTCATTCGTAGTTACGACATTAACGATTACAAAGCCAAGACCGAGCTTTCCGCCGGCAAATTGAAGTCTTGCGTTTACACCGCTATTCGCTCTTACCGTGATATTCGTACCATTGAGTTGAGTAAACGCGGAATGGAAGGAGTTATCCAATCATCCTCGTCAGTGCTAAAAAGCCAGACCTTAGTCAATTTTGGCACCGCCGTTTTAAAGCAAACCCTAACGCTGCTTAATTTAGATCACTCCATTTTGTACTTCACCAGCCAGCATACCGATCTATATGGCGACTCGAACATGACCGTGCTGGCCGCTAGTGGCGACCTAATTGAACTGACGCAACCGGGCAAGAACGCCAAGCTACCAGCAAAAATTGAAGCCCAAATTGCTCAGGTTTTAACGAGCAAAACACACTATCAATCAGATGATGTGTTCATCGGGTATTACCCGTCGGGTAAAGATTCCTGCAACGTGCTGTATGTGAAACTCACTAACGCGCTGACCGATTTACAAAAGAACGTGTTGGAAATGTTTGCTTCAAATGTCGCGCTGGTGTTTGAAAATCTGACTCAGAAGGAAGACATTCAACAGACTCAGAAAGAGCTGATCATGGTGTTAAGTGATGCCATTGAATTACGCAGCAAAGAAACCGGAGGCCACGTGCGACGAGTGGCGTTAATGACCGAGTTTCTTGCTAAAAAATTAGCCTTGAGTGACGAATTTATCGATACCGTTCGCTTTGCCTCTGCGCTTCATGATGTTGGAAAAATATCCATTCCTGAACATATTCTGCATAAACCCGGCAAGCTCGATGCTGAGGAATGGCAGATCATGAAAACCCATGCTCAAAAAGGTCACGACTTGCTGGCCAACTCAAATCGAATTATTGCCAAGATGGGCGCGGTGATCGCTAAAACTCACCACGAATGTTGGGACGGTAGCGGCTATCCAAATGGACTTGCTGGCGAAGAAATCCCCATTGAGGGACGCCTGATGGCAGTGGCTGATGTGATCGATGCATTAATGTCGCGGCGCAGTTATAAGCCCCCGTGGAGCATTGACGATGTAAAACAATACATTGCGGAAAAGTCGGGAACTCAGTTTGATCCTCAGTTGGTGTCACTGGCGTTGAAGCATTTCGACCGATTTGTAGATATTCGTGACCAAATACCGGATGACGACGAATGAGAGACGAACTGGAAACCATTTTGCTGCAGGTGAGTAAGAGTCCTGATATCGATGAAGGAAGTCTTGATAATGCCTCTCGATTGATTGTCGATTCGGTGTGTGAAGGTTTGCAAATCACCCGTGCAGGGATCTGGCTGCTACAGGACGAATCTGCGCATATTAGCTGCGCATTGTTGATAGACAAGGGCAACAACCTCGATCATGAAAGTCTCAAATTAAGCCGAGTTGATTTTCCTGAGTACTTTGCCGCTCTCGATACCGAGCGCAGCATTGCCGCACATGATGCTAAAACAGATCCCGCCACTTTTGAGTTTGCCGATGTATACCTAGGGCCATTAGGAATTAGCTCCATGCTCGATGTTCCGATTCGTCATCGCGGCCGGATGATTGGCATTATCTGTTGTGAACATCAAGGCGAACAACGAACATGGCAGCCCGATGAGCTGGTGTTTGCCTCGTCACTGGCTGACTTATATGGCCGGGCGGTGAGTGCTAAAGAGCGCGCGGATTATCAGCAACTGCTGCTTGATGCCAATCAGAATCTTGAACAAAAAGTAAAAGAACGCACTCACGAGTTGCAAAGTACGTTAGAAACATTGCGCGGTGCGCAAGACAAATTAGTCGAAGCCGAGAAAATGGCCGCGTTGGGTAATTTGGTTGCCGGCGTAGCGCATGAAGTGAATACCCCCTTGGGAATTGCGTTGACCTCAGTGAGCCATTGTTGGGAAGAATTACTCATTATTAAAAAGGCATACGATCAACAAGAACTGACAGAGCAAGCCCTCATTGATTTTTTAAGCGTGTCGAAAGACGGCTTACGGATGGCAGAAGACAACTTGGTAAGAGCTGCGCAATTAATCCAAGACTTTAAGCGGACGGCGGCAGATCAAACCTCCAATGAACGAGAAGAAATTGATTTGGGCTCATATGTTGGCCAGGTCATCAACCCATTGAAGCCAATGCTGCGGAAGCAGCAAATCCATTTAGATGTCGAATTACCGATAGGCACGATCATTGAAACCTATCCTGGCATTATTGCGCAGCTGGTCACTAACCTTATCTCCAATGTGCAACGTCACGCCTTTCCAAAAACATACACCACTGCGCGTAATGAGCTTGTTGTTAGTTGTGGTCAGCACGAGCAGGAGTGTTTTGTTGCGGTGGCCGACAATGGCATTGGCATTGCGCCCGATTTGCATAAAAAGGTATTTGAACCTTTTTATACCACTGCCCGAGATGCAGGAGGCACCGGCCTTGGTTTGCCGATTTTCTACAATTTGGTGACCCAAAAACTGCAAGGGCGCATTGAACTCTCTTCCGAACCTGATCATGGCACGACATTCACGATTTGGTTTCCTGCTCAGAACTAATGCACGGCTTGCGAGCGGAAATGAATACATATTTGGTTGTCGTCAGTACGGTTATTGAATCTGTTCGACGAAGTCGCCGCCGTCCGTCAATGAGTTGCTAAGGCTTAATGACGCGTTGGGCTGATCCTACCTTTGAATGATTATGCAGATTTCGTAATGATTTACGGTATGATTGCGAATCATTAACAAGTTGTTAACCTGAGTTCAACTTCCTAAATGGCCGGAATTAAATGACCACTGTCATGGTTTTGCAGTCTCTTATTTGCCGCTGGATTGAACGCATTGCGATTGCAATTGCTTGGGCGAGCGTTGCGCTCATGCTCGTTACTGTGCTGATCGTGGTGTTGCGATATGGCTTTAATATCGGCTCTATTGCGCTGCAAGACAGTAGTTTGTTTTTACACGGTTTAGTGTTCATGGCCGGTGCCGCTTATACCTTGCAAAAAGACAAGCATGTTCGGGTTGATGTGTTTTATCGCCGTTGGTCGGCAAAAACACAAGCTTGGGTCAATCTCCTCGGTGGCGTATTTTTGCTGTTTCCGGTGTTAATTTTTATTTCGTTAAGCAGTAGCTCGTTTGTCGCCAACTCATGGCGAATGCTGGAAACCTCCCCAGAAGCAGGTGGCTTGCCTGGCTTCTTTATTCTCAAAACTTACCTTTGGCTGCTGTGTAGTTTGTTGTTACTGCAAGGTATCGCCGAATTGCTGAAATGCATTGCTGTTATTGCTGGCAAGGAAAGCGCTCATGGCTGATTGGTGGCCAATTGCTTTATTTGTTTGTGTCATCGTAGTCCTGATGAGTGGCTACCCTGTGGCGTTTGTGCTCGCGGGGACTGCATTGATTTTTGCCGGGTTGGGGCTGTTATTTGGAGTAATGGACAGCAGCTTCATTATGCTGTTACCAAACCGCCTCTACGGCATTATGATCAACCCAACACTGATGGCGGTTCCGCTATTTGTGCTCATGGGGATCTTGCTTGAAAAGTCGAAATTGGCGGAATCCTTATTAACAGCACTAGCGACTGTTTTTGGCAGATTCCGCGGCGGCATGGCGATTGCGGTTGTAATGGTGGGCATGTTGCTGGCGGCAAGTACCGGTATTGTTGGCGCTACTGTGGTCACTCTCGGAGTCTTGGCTTTGCCGAGCATGCGCAAGCAAGCGTATGACATGAAACTGGCCACCGGCTGCATTGCGGCCACCGGTACTTTAGGGCAAATCATTCCGCCATCGATTGCCTTGGTGTTACTTGGCGACATCTTGTCGTCAACCTACCAACAAGTGCAACTCGAACTGGGCAACTTTTCCCCAAAAACTGTATCGGTTGGCGACTTATTTGCTGGCGCCATTATTCCTGGCTTGTTACTAGTGGCCGCTTACGTAGTTTACATACTGGTGCGTGGGCGCGGTCATCAAAACGTTGAGGCGCCCAGCCGAGATCAAACTCAACCAGCCATTTCGACTCGCGAGATTGTCTTGGCTTTGCTGCCCCCGCTAGCGTTAATGATGTTGGTGTTGGGATCTATTTTATCTGGTTTGGCAACGCCAACCGAAGCGGCGGCGGTTGGCGCTTTTGGCGCGGCCTTGCTTGCACTGTGGCGCGGCAATATGAGTTGGTATAGCTGGCGCGCTTGTGCGGTTGAAACGCTTCATATTACCAGCATGGTGTTTTTGATCTTATTCGGCGCATCCTTATTTTCGGCGGTGTTTTACGGCCTCGGTGGCGAAGATGTGGTGAAGCAATCGCTGACACAATTGCCTGGCGGTCTGATGGGCGCCACCTTGTTTGTTATGTTGCTGATTTTTTTACTGGGTTTCATCCTCGATTTTATTGAGATTACCTTTGTGGTGGTGCCGATTGTTGCACCGGTGCTGTTTTTTATGGGGTTAGATCCGGTGTGGCTTGGCATTATGATTGCGGTCAATTTGCAAACATCGTTTCTCACGCCACCATTTGGTTTTGCCTTGTTCTATTTACGCGGGGTCGTCCCCTCCGACGTTGCAACAACTGACATATACTGGGGTGTTGTCCCTTTCATTTGTATCCAATTATTGATTCTGGTCGCACTTGCCGTGTGGCCACAATTGGCAACGTGGTTGCCGTCACAACTCTATGGTTAAGGAACACTGATGAAGACTTGCCTGCTTGCTCTCATGCTGTCAATGCTGGTTGTTGCCTGTGGTAACGATAATGCCGCGCAGCAAGCAACGAATGCACACAATCAACAAACCTATAAATGGAAGCTAGTGACATCCTGGCCAAAGAACTTCCCGGGACTTGGCACTGCGCCGGAACGATTTGCCGAGCAGGTCAATGTCATGAGTGGCGGCCGTTTGCAGATAAAAGTGTATGGCGCCAATCAACTGGTGCCGGCGATGCAAGTGTTTGACTCGGTGTCTGCTGGCACGGTCGAAATGGGCCACAGTGGCTCTTATTATTGGAAAGGGAAGGTGCCTGCGGCGCAGTTTTTCTGTGCCGTACCCTTTGGTATGACGGCTCAAGAAATGAGTAGCTGGCTGCATTACGGTGGCGGCATGGCATTATGGCAGGAGCTTTACGCGCCGTTTAATTTAGTGCCGTTAGCTGGCGGCAGCGCCGGTGTCCAAATGGGGGGTTGGTTTAATAAAGAAATCAATTCTGTGGACGATCTCAATGGGTTGAAAATGCGCTTGCCGGGTCTTGGTGGCGAAGTGTTGAGCCGATTGGGCGGGGTGCCCGTGTCATTGCCCGGCGGCGAAATCTTTACCTCGCTGCAAACTGGCGCCATTGACGCGACCGAATGGGTGGGCCCCTACAATGATCTGGCCTTTGGCTTACATGAAGCGGCCAAATATTATTACTACCCAGGCTGGCATGAACCAGGCTCGACAATGGAGTTTATTGTTAATCAAGAGGCCCTAAGTGCATTGCCTGATGATTTGCAAGCTATCGTTCGTAATGCAGCTCGTGCTGCCAGCCAAGACATGATTGACGAATATACCTTCCGAAATATTGCGGCGTTGGAGAAAATTCAGGCGCTCGAGGGAGTCACCATTAAGCGGTTCCCTGATTCTGTGCTGGCTGCGTTACAGCAAACCAGCGAAGCATTACTGGCGGAGCAAGCTGCTGCCGATCCGGAAATGGATAAGGTGTACCAATCATTTTTGCAATTTAGAGCCGGCGTTACCCGTTATCACAATTTGACTGAACGAGCTTATCTAAATTTAAGAGCTGATTAATAATAAAATTGGACGGTTTTTAAGCAAAAAAGGCGCATTATGCGCCTTTTTTGGTAGCTAGCCCTCAAAAATAAGAGTTGCTGAGCATTCACGAGTATTTGCCATTACTATTGAAAAAGCTTGCTGGCGAGGCGTCGTCGTTGGCACAGGGCATAACTCAGTGCTCAATATTCCTTCACGTTACTTCCTGTTTTATAGTTTGTAATCATGGTAACGCTAGCGATAATAATGCTAGAATGCCGCGCCGGAAAATGCGCGGCTGAAATAGAGATAAGTTACTATTTGAAAGATAGATTCTTACTGAATGCTAGGCACAGCGTTGGTTTAAGCTAAGCTTTTAGCATTCAGATCGCGTTCAATGAGTCAGATGAACGAATTCGGTTTAAAACAAATTTATAACTAACCAAGTACTTACGATTATGATCACAATTAAAAAAGGACTGGATATCCCTCTGTCGGGGGCGCCCGCTCAGGCGATCCAAGATGGTCCAGCGATCACACGAGTAGCGATACTCGGCGAAGAGTACCATGGTATGCGTCCAACCATGCGCGTGCGCGTGGGGGACCGTGTCAAGAAAGCTCAAGTCCTGTTCGAGGACAAAAAATCGCCAGGTATTGTTTATACTGCGCCCGCCGCCGGGACCGTGGTAGCAATCAATCGTGGAGCCAAACGTGTACTGCAATCTGTTGTTATCGAAATTGATGGCACTGATGCTGAAACCTTCACTGCACATGATGCAGCTTCTCTCGAGCAGCTACCGTCCGAACAAGTTCGTGAGCAGTTGATTGCCAGCGGATTATGGACAGCGTTTAGAACGCGACCATTTAGCCGTGTGCCTGCTGTCGATGCGATTGCATCTGGTATTTTCGTGAATGCAATGGATACCAACCCGTTAGCGGTTGATCCGGCCATTGTTATTAGTGAGCGTGCTGACGATTTTAAAAATGGTCTAAAAGTATTGACCGCACTGGCTCAAGGCCCTGTGTATGTCTGTAAAGCTGCCGGTGCGGATATTCCCGTTGCTGGCGCTGCTGAAGCACACGAATTTGCTGGCCCGCACCCCTCGGGCTTAACGGGCACTCATATTCACCACTTGCGTCCTGCCAGTGCCAATATCCAAGTGTGGTCACTGAATTACCAAGACGTCATCGCGTTTGGTAGCAGCTTTACCAGTGGCGAACTTGATGTTTCGCGCGTTATTTCTGTGGCTGGCCCTGAAGTCAAAGAGCCTAAAATTGTTCGTACTCAAGTTGGTGCGTCAACCGAAGAATTGATTGCCGGCAACATTCACGACAAAGACATCCGAGTTATTTCGGGATCTGTGTTGGCTGGTACTAAAGCCTCTGGCGGCCATGCTTATCTGGGCCGTTATCATCTTCAGGTTTCAGTACTGCTCGAAGGTACAGAGAAAGAATTTATGGGCTGGGTTGCTCCTGGCGCAGATAAATTCTCGGTGACTCGAAGTTTCTTATCTCACATCTTGCCCGCTAAGTTGTTTGATCTCACCACCAGCACTGGCGGTAGTGATCGAGCCATGGTGCCAATTGGCAATTATGAGCGAGTGATGCCGTTGGATATCTTACCAACGTTGCTGTTGCGCGATTTGATTGCTGGTGACTTAGATAGTGCTCAGCAATTAGGGTGCTTGGAGTTAGATGAAGAGGATTTGGCGTTGTGTTCGTTCGTTTGCCCCGGCAAATATGAGTACGGCACTATTTTACGCGAATGCCTCACCACCATCGAGAGGGAAGGCTAATGAGTCTGAAGAGTTTATTTGAAAATTCAGAACACCTTTTCGAAAAAGGTGGTAAGTATGAAAAGTGGTATGCCTTATATGAAGCGGCTTACACCTTATTTTATACCCCAGGGCTGGTAACCAAGAAAAATACTCATGTACGAGACAACATCGATTTAAAACGTATCATGATCTTGGTTTGGCTTGGCGTGTTTCCCGCAATGTTCTTCGGCATGTTTAATGTCGGTGATCAAGCTGCGACGGCATTAGCTGCAGGTTACGCCCTTCCCGACACTTGGCAGGTTGGTTTATTCCAATTGTTTGGTGCTGAACTAGGCGCTGATGCAGGTGTGATCACCAAAATGTGGTACGGCGCCTGCTTCTTCTTGCCAATCTACGCCACTGTCTTTGCGGTGGGCGGTTTTTGGGAAGTGTTGTTCGCCATGGTCCGTGGCCATGAGGTGAATGAAGGCTTCTTTGTAACCTCCATCCTCTTTGCCTTGATTGTGCCAGCAAGCTTACCTTTATGGCAGGCGGCATTGGGCATTACCTTTGGTGTTGTGGTAGCGAAAGAATTTTTCGGTGGTACAGGCCGTAACTTCTTAAACCCCGCGCTGGCTGGACGAGCATTTTTGTTCTTTGCTTACCCTGCTCAAATCTCTGGTGATTCCGTTTGGACTGCTGTTGATGGTTTTTCTGGCGCCACGGCATTGAGCCAGTGGGCGGCAGGTGGCGCTGAGCAGGTGGCCGCATCAGGTTTGACCTGGACTCATGCGTTTTTGGGTCACATGCAAGGCTCTATTGGTGAAGTATCAACCTTAGCTATTTTGCTCGGCGGCTTACTCATCATGTACACCGGCGTTGCCTCATGGCGCATTGTTGCGGGTGTGATGGTCGGTATGGTGGCCACTGCGCTGTTGTTTAACGGCATCAGCAGTGACACCAACCCAATGTTCAGCATGCCTTGGCACTGGCATTTGGTTTTGGGTGGCTTTGCGTTTGGTATGATTTTCATGGCGACCGATCCGGTATCGGCTTCCTTTACCCACTCGGGACGCTGGGCTTACGGCATCTTGATTGGCGTGATGGTGGTATTGATTCGAGTGGTCAACCCAGCCTTCCCAGAAGGCATGATGTTAGCCATCCTATTCGCTAACCTGTTTGCACCATTGTTCGACCACTTTGTGGTTCAGTCCAACATCAAGCGGAGGCTGGCGCGCAATGTCTAGTAATAACGATTCCATTTCAAAAACACTGACCGTTGTTATTGGCCTGTGTTTAGTGTGTTCGCTGATTGTGTCTGTCGCTGCCGTTGGTTTAAAGCCAACGCAGCAATATAACAAGGCATTGGACAAGCAGCGCAATATCCTTGAAGCAGCGGGCTTGCTTGATCAAGCGGGCGGCGACATCGCGGGTACCTTTGAAAAGTACATTGAAGCGAAAGTGGTCGACTTGGCAACGGGTACTTACGTTGACATCAGCTCGAAAGAAGCTGCCGTTTATGATCAACGTAAAGCATCTAAAACCCCAGGCAAAAATATTGTACTGACGTCGGATCAAGACGTTGCCAGTATTAAGCGAATTGCTCAGCAAGCCAATGTCTTCCTCGCGAAAAACGATGCTGGCGAAGTTACCAGCATTATCTTGCCGGTTCACGGCTATGGTTTGTGGTCAACCATGTACGCTTTTTTAGCGGTTAAGCCAGACGCCAATACGGTTCAGGCATTGGTTTATTACGACCAACTGGAAACGCCAGGCTTGGGTGGTGAAATTGAGAACCCAGCTTGGAAGAGCCTATGGGTTGACAAAAAACTGTTTGATGACGAATGGGAACTGGCGATTAAAGTCGTTAAAGGCGGCGCAACGCCCGGTGATATTCACGGCGTTGACGGTTTGGCTGGTGCAACATTGACAGCCAATGGTGTTCAGAACACATTCGACTTCTGGCTCAGCGATAATGCGTTTGGACCTTACTTGGCGAAGGTTCGCAGCGAGGGCGTAAACAATGGCTAATGCAAAAGAAATGAAGCAAGTCCTGTTCAGCCCTGTGCTGGACAACAACCCGATTGCATTGCAGATGTTGGGTATTTGTTCGGCGTTGGCGGTGACTTCTAAAATGGAAACCGCGTTTGTGATGTCGCTGGCATTAACTGCCGTATGTGCTTTCTCAAACCTGTTTGTGTCTCTGATTCGTAATCACATTCCCAACAGTGTGCGAATTATTGTTCAAATGGCGATTATCGCATCCTTGGTAATCGTGGTTGATCAAATATTAAAAGCTTACGCGTATGACATTGCCAAGCAGCTTTCGGTGTTCGTGGGGCTAATTATTACTAACTGTATTGTAATGGGCCGTGCTGAAGCTTATGCGATGAAGTCGCCTCCAATGATGAGCTTCTTAGATGGTTTGGGCAATGGCCTTGGCTATTCTGCGTTGCTGCTAACGGTTGGTTTCTTCCGAGAGTTGCTGGGTTCAGGCTCGTTGTTCGGTATTGAAATTTTACCGCTGATCAACAATGGCGGTTGGTATCAGGCCAACGGTTTATTACTGCTGCCGCCAAGCGCATTCTTCATTATCGGTGGCATCATCTGGGCCATTCGCGTGTACAAGCCTGAGCAAGTGGAGGCTAAAGACTAATGGAACATTACATTAGCTTATTCGTTCGCTCTATTTTCGTAGAAAATATGGCGTTGGCGTTCTTCCTCGGAATGTGTACGTTCCTCGCTGTGTCTAAAAAGGTAAAAACATCCTTTGGACTCGGTGTGGCCGTTATTGTCGTACTGACCATTTCGGTGCCGGTCAATAACCTGATTTACAACAATGTACTTAAAGAAGGTGCGTTGGTGTGGTTGGGTCTGCCAGATACTGTAGATTTAAGCTTTTTGGGCTTTATTACCTACATTGGTGTGATTGCCGCGTTGGTACAAATTCTTGAAATGACTTTAGATAAGTACTTTCCGCCGCTGTACAACGCACTTGGTATTTTCCTACCGCTGATTACCGTGAACTGTGCCATCTTTGGTGGCGTAAGCTTTATGGTAGAGCGTGACTACAACTTCACTGAAAGTGTGGTTTACGGTTTTGGTAGCGGTGTTGGCTGGATGCTCGCAATTGTAGCGCTAGCTGGAATTCGTGAAAAGATGAAGTACGCCGATGTACCTGATGGCCTGCGTGGCTTAGGTATTACCTTCATTACGGTGGGCCTGATGGCCTTGGGCTTCATGTCGTTCTCCGGCGTTCAGCTGTAGGGTAGGGTGAAATTATGCAATTAGAAGTTATTGCGCTAGGTGTTACGTTCTTCACCTTGATTGTACTTGCGCTGGTGCTGATCATCCTGTTTGCGAAGTCCAAACTCGTAAGCAGTGGTGAAATCACCATTGATATTAATGACGACCCAGAAAAAGCGATTCACACTCAAGCTGGCGATAAGCTGCTTGGAGCGCTAGCAGGATCTGGTATCTTCGTTTCGTCAGCTTGTGGTGGCGGTGGCTCATGTGGTCAGTGTCGCGTTCATATCAAAGAAGGTGGCGGAGATATTCTGCCAACTGAACTTGACCACATTACCAAGCGTGAAGCGCGCGAAGGTTGCCGTTTAGCGTGTCAGGTTGCTGTTAAAAGCGACATGAAGATTGAACTCGAAGAAGACATCTTTGGCGTTAAACAGTGGGAATGTGAAGTTATTTCCAACGATAACAAGGCAACCTTCATCAAAGAGCTGAAGCTTAAAATTCCGGATGGCGAATCCGTTCCATTCCGTGCTGGTGGTTACATTCAAATTGAAGCACCAGAGCATCACGTGAAGTACTCGGACTACGACATTGAAGAGCAGTATCGCGGTGACTGGGAACACTTTGGGTTCTTTAAACTTGAATCAAAAGTGAATGAGCCAATCATCCGAGCTTATTCGATGGCCAACTACCCAGAAGAAGAAGGCATTATCATGTTGAACGTGCGGATCGCTACGCCGCCGCCAAGTGACATGAGTTTGCCGCCAGGACAAATGTCGTCTTACATCTTCAGCCTCAAAGCGGGTGATAAAGTCACAATCTCCGGTCCATTTGGTGAGTTTTTTGCGAAAGAAACTGACAATGAAATGGTATTCATCGGTGGTGGTGCTGGCATGGCGCCAATGCGCTCGCATATCTTCGATCAGCTGCGTCGTCTGAACTCTAAACGTAAGATGAGTTTCTGGTACGGTGCCCGTTCTGAGCGTGAAATGTTCTATGTTGAAGATTTCGATATGCTGCAAGACGAAAACGACAATTTCAAATGGCATGTGGCACTGTCTGATCCACAGCCAGAAGATAACTGGGAAGGTTACACCGGCTTTATTCACAACGTACTTTATGAAAACTACTTGAAAGATCATGAAGCTCCAGAAGATTGTGAATACTACATGTGTGGTCCACCGGTGATGAATGCCGCGGTTATCAATATGCTCAAGGAATTGGGTGTAGAAGATGAAAATATCTTGTTGGATGACTTTGGCGGATAAAAGTGGCGGATAAATAATCCCTATGACCAAACCACAAAAACTACTATGGCTGGCCCTTGTCGGGCTGGCCATTTTTCTTTTCTGGTGGCAGCTACCACCGAAACTTGAACAGATCGAGATTCAAGGCAGCACCATGGGCACCTATTATGTGGTGAAACTGGTGGTTCCTGATGCCGATGCGGTTGATGGCGAAGCCATTAAGCAACAAATTGATGCTCGCTTAATCGACTTGAATCGAAGCATGTCCACCTATGATCCTGAATCTGAGCTATCGGCATTTAATCAAAGCGATAGTACTGAAGCTGTTGTTGTGTCGAATCAACTCGGCTTTGTGTTAGATGAAGCGATTCGTCTCGGTGAGCTGTCCAAAGGCGCACTGGATGTCACTGTTGGTCCCTTGGTCAACTTATGGGGTTTTGGCCCTGAAGGTCGACCTGAGAAGGTTCCTACCGATGAAGACATCAAACAGGCGCGAGTTCGTGTCGGTTTAGAAAAAATTGAGTTGTCCGGCACTGGTCTGCGCAAGTTTAATGATGGTGTTTATGTTGATTTGTCGGCGATCGCCAAAGGTTATGGTGTCGATGAAGTCGCCGATCTGGTGTTGCACTTAGGTTTTGCCAACGCCATGATTGATATTGGCGGTGAGCTTCGTGTTGCTGGTTACAATCAACAGTGTCAGCCTTGGCGAGTCGCCATTGAAAAGCCGGTAAGCACCGAACGTGCGGTACAGCAAGTTGTCGACGTGTCGGATATTGGCATGGCTACTTCAGGTGATTATCGCAATTATTTCGAGCAGGATGGCCAACGTTTTTCGCACACCATCGATCCTGCTACAGCGAAGCCTATTTCTCATAAATTGGTGTCTGTCACTGTGCTTCATCCATCGAGTATGACGGCTGATGGCTTAGCCACTGCGCTGATGGTCATGGGTGACGAAAAAGGCTTGGCGTGGGCTGAAGCCATTGAGTTGCCGGTCTATATGATTGTTAAGACAGCAACAGGTTTTGAGGCTAAATATAGTGCCGCTATGGCAGCCTATTTAGTCGACTAAACTTTCCAAATACGGCGAGCACGGCACAAGAACGCGTGTCTTGCCGTTTATTCAGTTTAAGCGGTTAAATCTTAGGAGTAACTATGCTGACTTTTATGATTGCGTTCGTAATCTTGTTGTTGATTGTCGCTGCTATGTCGGTTGGTTATTGGGTTCAGCGTAAAACAATTAGCGGCAGTTGTGGCGGCATTGCATCGCTCGGTATTGATAAGGTCTGCGACTGTCCTGAACCATGCGAAAAACGCAAAGCGCGAGAAGAAAAAGCGGCCCAACGTCAAAAAATCATCGAAGAAAACCGAATCATTTAATCTAAGGGGGACGTGGTTAATGACGCCCCTGATAGACTAGCCTCCATTCCTTGCCATGACGTAAATTGGCCCGCCGACAGTTTCAAGGATCCAACGTGTTTCTCCATTCATTCAATTATTTCCGCGGTATTGCCATTATTTTTGTGGTGTTAGCACACAGTTATATTCCCGCTGGGTGGCAAGCTGGAGAATCACTGGTCGATCGTTTTCAATTCAGCCTGATGATGAATGGCACTGTGTTTTTCGTGTTTATCTCCGGCTTCTTGTTTCATCACGTGTTTGTACCGCGTTATGAGTTTCGCAAGTTCATGGTCAAAAAAGCCAAGTTTGTGCTACTGCCATACCTGTGCCTATCTGTACTTCCTATCTTATTTTGGTTGTTCTGGGCGCCGATGCCGGCACCACATGAAACGCTCTACGCAGACCAACCAGATTGGCAAACCGCTATTTGGTATGTGCTAACAGGGCGCCAGCTCACCGCATATTGGTACATTCCAATGGTGATGGTGCTATTTGTCATTTCGCCGTTGGTGGTATGGCTTGCACGTCGGAATTTATTGATGTGGTTCGGCCTTCCATTGTTGGTGCTGGCAAGCTTTATTCATCGCCCTGTTAGTAATCTAGATGCAATTCAGTCTCTGATTTATTTCTTTCCGGTGTTTCTCATCGGCGGTTGGGCATCGGCACACAAAGAGCTGCTCTATCAAAAACTGGCCAACAAGGAAATTTGGTTGTTACTCGCAGCGTTAGGACTTGCTCTGGCGCAAACCTTATTGACCGATCAGGTGGGTAACTCGCATAAGGCAATGTTTACATGGGGTGGCATTGACTACAGCTTGTATCAAAAACTATTGCTTTGTGTGGCTCTCATGGTGTTTTTACATCGGTTTGAAGACAAAGAGTGGCATTGGCTGAATACATTGGCCAATGTTAGTTTTGCTATTTACTTTATTCATCCATGGTTCACTACTTGGTGGCGTTTATATCATCCAACGCCTGATACGTGGCCAACGGGCGGCAACTTGCTTTATACCCTTGGCGTGTGCGCCTTGTTAATTGTTCTCAGCTTGGCGGTGGCTAAACTGATCAAGGCCGTGCTTAAAACTAAAAGTCGTTATGTCATTGGCTGGTAGTTACTGAACCATCGTTCAAAGTTTGTCGTACCTCCTTAAACAACAGGAGGACGACCATGGCCAACCAACAATCTGTTAACGCGCGCTCTGCGCGGCATCTAAATGAACACCGACAAATTAGTGAACAGCTAGCTTATGCTGGGGCTATTCCGTTTGTCATGTTAACCGCAGCACTCTTTATCCCTAACCAATTCGTGCCTGCTAGCGAATCGCAATTGCAACAAGCATTGATGCTTTATGGCTTGATTGTCGTGAACTTTGTGGCGGGCTCGGTGTGGGGGAGAGCCATTGATAACCCCGAGCGGCATCATCGTGGCAACGGTCAGATCTTTGCCATTGTCGTATCGTTGATTAGCTGGTTTGCTTTTGCGCTGCCAGCACATGCAGCATTGCTGGTGTTGGCTTGTTTGTTCGTAAATCTGCGCTTGCACGAAGCGTTCGGGATGAGCGGTGAAGATGGCGCTGAATGGTACGGCAAGGCAAGAAGTCGACTCACCGTGCTTGCGTCTGCCGTGCAGTGCCTTGCGGCTGTTAATTGATGCTTGTGCTCATTACTGGGGCTTCGGGCGCCATTGGCAGGTCGTTGGTGGATTACTATCAAGCTAGAAGTCACCAAGTGATAGCGGTTGTACGTGGCGAAGACTCAAGCCAGAACGATGATAACAGCATGTCAGTTACTTGGGTCGAGAACTGCCCGCCAGCTCGATATCGAGAGTTACTAAGCCCCATGTTTCAGCACCAATTACCTGATGCCGTGTTTCATTGTTGTGGTGTTTTGCATAATGAACGCCACATGCCGGAAAAAGCGTTGAAGCAATTCTCTGCCGAACAGTTTGTCGATAATTTTCAAGCCAACTGCCTGTCATCCATGCTGCTACTGCAAGCGTTAGAACCGTTTCTAAATCGCCAAAGCAAGCTTTCAATCATGTTACTGTCGGCCAAAGTTGGCTCTATTACCGACAATTACCTTGGTGGTTGGTACAGCTACCGCATGAGCAAGGCCGCGTTGAATATGGCGATTAAAACCGTCGCGATAGAATGGCAACGTCGCTTTCCGAAGGTGGTCGTCAACTCGGTGCATCCAGGGACGACAGACTCAGCATTGTCGAAGCCCTTTCAGCTTAATATTCCTCAACAAAAACTTGCCTCTTCTGATACAACCGCGACTCGCCTTGCTCAGTTGTCGCAGTCCCTTACGCCACAGCAAAGCGGTCATTTATTGTACTGGGATGGCAGCACAATCCCCTTTTGACCGGTAGCGATCACAAGAACCACAATAAATTTACGGAAATTATTCCCGATGGGAACTATATTTGATGTAATAGTTCCCATCGGGAATTCGTGGTCTATCCGAAAATGGATGATAAGTTAAAGCAAGAAGTACTGGCCAGGTGGATGAAAGACTGGCAGTTACGTAGTAAAGATGCGGCAGCAATACTCGCCGTGTCACAAAGCAAGTTAAGTGAATATTTAAGTGGCAAACGCAAGGTTCCGCGCTATGTCGTTAGCCATATTGATACGCTGTCAGTGCTGTCAAAGAAACAAGCGCAAGCTTTGATCAAACGCCGTACTGACAATAGGTAAATCTTATGGATTACGGTCTCTTGTTACATGTTGTTGTAGTAACAGGGCTGATAGTGTTTATCGCTATCGGTGCGATCGCTATGGGGCTAATCCTGTGGAGTACGGTGAACGGTATTCGAGAGATGGGCAGGTGTCGTAATAGCAACCAACTAGGGATGGATGTAAGCTTTTCTGATCTCCATGGGGATGCGGCAGAAAAGCCCAAGGTTGGTGGTCACCGAGCTTAATGAGGTATACTGTCGGCCTCGAACATAGGGGAATCGACACATGGCCAGAGCAAGAGCGCACGCCCTTCACATCCTTGTCTCATCTGAAAGTAAAGCAACTGAAATTCTTGAGAAGCTAAACCGCGGAGCCGATTTTGCCGGTATGGCTCGCCGCTTTTCAACATGTCCGTCGAAAAAGCACGGTGGTGATTTAGGCGAATTCCATAAAGGCGACATGGTTAAGCCTTTTGAACAAGCGGTATTCTCGGGTGAACTCTTTAAAATTTTAGGGCCCGTTAAAACTCAGTTTGGTTACCACTTAATCAAAGTGGTCGACCGTTCCCGCTAGCCTTCAGTAAATCTTCAGGGTTAAGCTGGCCAGCTTCGGTAAAACGGATCGCTGGCCATAACCCACCGGTGTCTAATTTAATTTTGACTTCATAGTCAATCGCTTTGAGCGGATCCCCTGACTTACTGATAAAAGACGTTGCCAGGCGCACGCTATCAAATAAGCTAAGTTGCGCAGGGAGTTCAAATTCTGCTTCGCCATATGCCGGCACGATCGGCAGATCAGAAGTGGCACCGGATACCACATCAAAATCATTCAGCGCTAAACTGTAGGCCGCGCCCGCCAGTTCAATGGCCCTATCATTTGGGTTGACCACTCGCAATGACAAGATAAACCTTGGCGCACTTTTTGACAGTTCAGGCTTAATGCCGGTCAATGTCACCGTTGGTGGATCGCTAGGCGGCATACTGGCACAACCTTGCATCAGTATTGCCAGTGCGAGTACTACCGGTAGGTGCAAAATTTTTCCGATCATAACAAGGTTTCCTATTGGCCAATATTGGCTCGCTTGTATCACATGGTTATGAAATGGCGGGCAAAGGTCAACTTTAGTTGGTCATAGAGAACGTAGGACTGATGTGCTAGTTTCAAGTCAATCGTTAGATGCCGAGTATTGGTTTCGGCTAGTTACTCCGCTTATTCAAGGAAGTGTTTCATGCATCACAAGAATGTGTTTTACGCGCTACTGTCTCGAATGCAGAACATTCAACGTTGGAGCAAATCCAACGCGACTCGTTCTGAAAATGTTGCCGAGCATAGTTTGCAAGTTGCTATGTTTGCTCACTGCTTGGGCCTGCTGCGCAATCACGTGTTTATTGATAAGCCTAAAATTGATGAAAACAAGTTAGCGACCATGGCCTTGTACCACGATGCGCCAGAAGTGCTCACTGAAGATGTAAACAGCTTGATTAAATATAGCGATCCTCGACTGCTGGATTTATGTCGCAAGATGGAAGGGATCGCATGCGATATGTTGATGAACTCGTTGCCCGAAGAATTAAAGCCTCACTTCGACGAACTACTCCATCAGCATGACGGTGAATTACATAAGTTTGTTAAAGCCGCTGACTTATTATCCGCTTATGCCAAGTCATTGTCGGAGCTGCGTGCGAACAACACCGAGTTTGCTGGTGCCAAGCAAAAACTCGACAAAGCGTTGCAGCCTTATCGAGATGAATTACCAGAAGTGAATTACTTTATGGAGCGGATGATGCCCGCATTTCAGTTGACTATCGATGAGCTCATGGACGGCGCCTACCTTGAGCCGGCTCAGCAAGAGAGTTTATTTTAAATCTGCCTAAGCCATTAACGGCAGCAATTTAGTCACTCGGTTGCTTGTCGGCTGCGGGCGGATCGTCTGTCGTGGTATCGCTTTGCTCGTTTAAAGCGGCTGGCGGTGGCTCGGCAGTGTTTCTTTCAAATAAGCTTTGCAGGGTTAACCAAGCATTACCAAGCGTGGCGTACCAAACTCGCTCAATTTGGTATAGATAATAGGGTTTCGGCACGAGATCTTGCCAAATCATTTCTCCTTGATCTGATGGTGACATCATCAGATGCTCACTTGGCGCAGGGATCACGCGAATACCCTGTTGAGTAAATAGCCGGACCGCTCGTTTCATATGCGTTGCAGATGTCACTAATACCGGCATGTCGGAAGATATGAGCTGGCGATAGGCAGCGGCTTCAGACTGGGTATCATGGCCTTGATTGACAACTCGAACAGCGTGTTTGGGAAGGCCAAGCGCAATTAAGAACTGTGCGCCAATCTCTGCTTGTGTTACTTGCCCCTGTTGGATTGCGCCGCCGGATAACAGGATCTGGGCGTTAGGGTGGAGTTGCCAAATCCTTAACGCTTCAACGAGTCGTCCGCGCGAGCAGGTATGTACTTGTGACGTAATAGGTAATAGCGGATCGTCATTGGCGTAGCAGCCAAGTACCAGAATCTCTTCTACAGGCCGCTTATCCGTTGCTGAATAGGCCGGATACAACCCCTCATGCTCAATTAGCCAGCTAGAAATGAACGGTAAAATCGTCACGCCCACCAGCAATAGCCAGCTTATGGTTAACGGCCAGCGTAGCCAGTTTGTTGATCGCTGCAACCAACACACGACTAAAGCCCACGTCAGCAAAAATGCACCAATCGGCATGGGCGCGAATATCAAGCCGACTAATTTCTTGAATGTAAAAAAGTCCATCGATCTCAGCTTAGCCTATTTGAATCGGCAGAAAGGTGTCGATTAAAACACATGAATTGAAGCAGTCAGCGGGAAATAACTCGGTCAAAACTATGGTGTGAGCAAAAAAGCGGAGTGCTACCGTAGTTGGTAGCACTACTATTATCGGAGTTACTGGTTAACTTGCGGTGACGCTAACCACCGAGTTTTCTTCGCCAGAGCCATTCGGACGATAGCTATCGGCTTCCCAGTCATTGTCATATTTCTCCGTGCCATCTTCTAGTACTAAGCAGTAACGGTATTCGTAATCTGCTTTGTCATCGGTTGGCAAATTAAGTGTGGTTTTGAAGTGTCCCGCTTTGAATTTTTTCATTGGCTCTTTGGCCCAATCAGTGGCTTCACACAGAAGGAACGCTTCGCTAGCGCCTTGTGCTGCTTCCGCTGATATCTCAAAGGTGACCTTAACGACGGGTTTTGATTTTAAAAATTGTTTTTTCGTGGACATGCTATGCCCTCCATGAACAGTAAATAGCAAGCAAAGTGGTTAGTAATTGGCCATGCAAGGCTCGCGCCGAATTCTAAACGGCCTTTATGACCTCATAATGAATGTGGTAACGCACTAAAAATAGACAATAAAATTCGTCTTTGCCTATTTTGGTGCAAATTGTTGTCGCAAAATCCAACTGGTAAAACTGGTTCTCAGATAAAAGCCCTTGGGCTGAGTCTGAATTAATTCGCCATGTTCACCAAATGCTTGAGTACGAACTGAGCCATTGGCTGCCTTGGGGCGAAGTTGCAAGTACTCACCAAAGTGAGCATTGATCTGAGATATTTGCCCCAAAGCCAATAGATCGGTGAGCTCTTGCCAATCTCTCTTGAGTACCTGCTCTTGCTCACCAGATAATTGCCATAAAAAAGGGCTGCCAATTTGCCGTTGCGCTGGCGACATCCCTTTATCGGCCAGTACGGGAACCCACAATACGTGGGCAACTTTTTTACGAAAACTACTGGTGTGCCATTGCTGTCGACTCGCATCAAGCATTGGCGCAACGCATACAAAGGTGGTTTCGAGTGGTTGGCCCGTGGACGAAATAGGTAACGTTTTTAATTCGACACCGAGTTCAGGAAAGTCCGGCTCAGGCTTCGAGCCTGCCGTTGCACCGAGTGCTAACTCAATCAACATGCCGCCCCAGCCTTTATGTCGAGAAAAGTCTGCCGGCACAGGCTGATCAAACTGATCGGCAAGCTCCGCCAGGCTTAAACCCGCGATCGCTTGGGCGCGAGCAGATAGTTGGTCAATAGATTCAGGTGCTTGCATGAATTCGATATCGCTAATGGTGGCTGGTGCTATGGTACGAACTTGAACTCAACTTGTCATCCTGAACAGAATCTGTGCAGCGTTCGCGAATGATTATAAACTTAATGCAACTTATTGATTAATAATATTTAAAGCAATTAAATAATGTTATCACATATGCTTGTTAGCTAGTTATTCACAGAACAAGTCACAGTAACCTTGGATAAATACTAAAACCCGATCAATTCCCCCTAAAAAACAGCTTGAATCAGCATGTAAATCGTGATCTCAAGGAACATTTGTTCGCATTTTAGCCGCTTTCTGTGTGTAACTTTGACGTTGGATAGATCTTGTTCGCCTTAAGTTATGAACAATGATCATTTGATCGTTTGGATAAGTGGGCAGGCAAAAATATTTAATAAAAACAATTGAGTGAGGGTTGAGTTGTCTATCTTTAGCTAATTTTTATGGCGATCATTAAACGTTGTATGACTGCTTATTCTGATTTATGCACACTGTTATGCACAGGTCGTGTGGCTAACTTGATCGCTAAAAGTGATCTGTGAATTATTTTTGTGTGCATAACTTTTAAACTTTCGGCATTTTATTCACAGGTGGCGCGTGAAACCTTTGTGAGAGCTGGCTCAAAGCACAGCATAATAGGATTGCCGAGGGATGACGTTTTGTGGAACAATCGGGCCATTCGATATTCACTCAGGATACTGAGAGTGATTGATTCCGACGGCTATCGTTCAAACGTCGGGATTATCATCTCCAATCAAGCAGGGCAAGTGCTATGGGCTCGTCGTATCGGCCAGCATTCATGGCAATTTCCTCAAGGTGGGGTCAATGAAGGTGAAACCCCTGAGCAAGCTATGTACCGAGAGCTCTACGAAGAAGTAGGGCTTAGCCGTGAGCATGTAACGATTATTTCGGTTAGTCGCTCATGGTTACGTTACCGCTTGCCGAAACGCTTGATTCGTGAAGGTTCTAATCCCGTCTGTATAGGACAAAAACAGCGCTGGTTCTTGTTGCAATTAACCAGTAATGATGACGCAGTAAATTTGGAGGCTAGTGGCCATCCCGAGTTTGATGAATGGCGTTGGGTTTCCTATTGGTACCCAGTGCGACAGGTCGTATCATTCAAGCGCGAAGTATATCGTCGCGCGATGAAAGAATTTATTGCGCCGCTTCAACAAATGATTAGGGATGGGCGACCGTCTAAGGATAAGCGCCGGCGGCGCAGGCGACCTCAAGCAAATGCCAATTAACATGCTGCAAACCCTGCGCAAAATCGTGCAGGGCGTCAATCAAACTGAAGCGCTCGATGATGCGCTTCAGTTTCTTGTTTCTCACACCAAGCAAGCATTGGAAGCGCAATGTTGCTCGGTATACCTCGCGAATGCTGATGGCGGTTATTTTACGCTAATGGCCACTGATGGCTTGGCAAAGTCATCGGTTGGTAAAGCGGTCATTGGATTTGAAGAGGGCTTGATTGGTTTGGTTGGCCAAAAAGAAGAGCCAATCAATTTAGCCAACGCGCATTTACACCCCCGATTTAAGTACATTCCTGAAGTGGAAGAAGAGCAGTTGAATGCTTTTCTTGGCACGCCGATCATTCATCAGGGCAAAGTCCTTGGTGTTCTGACTATTCAACAAGCCGACGAGCGGCAATTTTCCGAACAAGAAGAGTCGTTGCTTATTACGTTGTCGGCTCAGTTAGCCGGCGTGTTGGCAACAGCCAAAGCCCGTGGCCAATTAACGACGCCAGCAACAAAGCAACATCGCAT
The DNA here is from genome assembly GCF_019457915.1 of Neiella holothuriorum. Taxonomy (GTDB): domain Bacteria; phylum Pseudomonadota; class Gammaproteobacteria; order Enterobacterales; family Neiellaceae; genus Neiella; species Neiella holothuriorum. The sequence continues at coordinate 66,686 of NZ_JAHZSS010000014.1, read as the reverse complement.
GGTTGTGCTTCAAGGTGTTGCGGGCTCGCCAGGCATTGCTGCGTCTCCAGCCTGGGTAGAACGTGTCGTTGTCGACTTAGCTGATGTGATAGAAGATCAACATCAAGATTTAGCTGCGGAATTAGAACGCTGGCAAGCTGCCGTGTTGCAAACGCGCGAATACATTGAACGATTGAGTTTGCGCCTTGGCGAGTCGATTGAACAAGATGCGCTGGCTATCTTCGATGTTTATCAACACATGCTCGATGATGCGTCCATTAGCGGCGCCGTTGAGCAGCAGATCCGAGAGAATGCGACCGCTGAAACCGCACTGGTGCGCGTTGCGAAAGAGTACATTGCGCAGTTTGCTGCCATGCAAGATGGCTATTTGCGCGAGCGTGCCTCCGATGTTCGCGATTTAGCACAGCGTTTACTTTATTTTCTACAACAAAAACGTCACGAACAAACGGAGCTAAAACAGCCGATTATCTTGGTTGCCGAAGAGGTCACCGCATCAATGTTGGCGTCAATCCCACGTGAAAAACTACTGGGGATTGTCTCGCTCAGAGGCTCAAGTAATTCTCACGCGGCAATTTTGGCGCGTGCAATGGGGATCCCTGCGGTGCTCGGTGTTGCCGAGCTGCCACTGAAACGTTGTGCTGGCCGCGAACTGATTGTTGATGGATACAGCGGGCGCATTTACTTATCTCCGTCGCAAACCGTACGTGATGAATACTCTCGGCTGCTGCAACAGGAAACTGAGCTGCAAGTTGAGTTTGAAAAGAACCGCGAATTGCCAGCGGCAACTGCCGATGGCAGCCGACTATCGGTCATGATCAATGCGGGGCTTGCCGCCGATACCGAGCATTATGGCGGCGGCGCCGATGGTGTTGGCCTGTTTCGAACTGAAATTCCGTTTATGATCCGCGATAAGTTTCCATCGGAAGAGTTTCAGTTTCAGACGTATTGCAACATCCTCAAACGTTTTCCTGATCAGCCGGTCACCATGCGTACACTGGATGTGGGCGGTGACAAAGCCTTACCGTATTTCCCTATTCGCGAAGAAAATCCGTTTTTAGGATGGCGTGGTTTGCGGATGACGCTGGATCATCCTGAGATCTTTTTGGTTCAATTGCGCGCCATGCTCAAGGCGCATCGCAAGTGCCGAAATCTACGTATTATGTTCCCGATGGTGACGCAAATAGCCGAATTGGCGCAGGCGAAAAAGCTACTGTTCAAAGCACACTCAGAAATGCAGGATGAATTGAACGATCATTTCCCGCTGCCTCAAGTCGGGATCATGGTGGAAGTGCCGGCCATGCTTTATCAGCTGCGAGCTGTGGCGGATATGGTTGATTTCATCTCCGTTGGTAGCAACGATTTGACTCAATATTTGTTGGCCGTGGATCGTAATAATCCTCGCGTTGCCAATTTATATGATGAGCTGAATCCGGCGGTACTGAATGCGCTCAATTCGGTGGCCCAGCAGTGTCGTCAGTATAAGCTCGAATTTTCTATTTGTGGTGAGCTGGCGAGTGATCCGCTCGGTGCGATTTTGCTGGTTGCGATGGGCTATAAAGTGCTGAGTATGAACGCGGCCAATATCGGCCGAGTGAAGTGGGCGCTTGCTAAAGTGAGCATGGCGCAATGCCAACACATGCTGCAAAAAGCGCTGAATTTGTCGAGCTCCGACATTATCCGTAGGCAATTATATGTCGACATGGATTCCTATGGTTTAGGTGCTCTGATCCGGCCGGGCCAGTAAACACTCGCCGTTACAATCCGGCCGTTTTCTTATGAAGTTGCCATGCTATGATGGCGACCTTTGATGAAGTCACTCAATTGGACGAATAACAGATGCTCACGGCATTGATTACCTTCCCGCAAATCGACCCCATTTTATTTGAACTCGGCCCCCTGAAACTCCGTTGGTATGGGCTGATGTATTTAGTCGGATTTTTAGCCGCGATGTGGCTTGGTAACCGCATGGCTCGGAAGCCGAATAGTGGCTGGACCGAGCAGCAAGTAAGCGACTTATTGTTTTACGGCTTTTTAGGCGTGATTTTAGGTGGTCGCTTTGGTTACGTGCTGTTTTATCAATTCAGTAGCTTTTTAAGCGATCCGATTTACTTATTTCGTATCTGGGAAGGCGGAATGTCCTTCCACGGCGGCGTACTTGGGGTCATGACCGCAATGGCCGTGTTTGCGCGTAAGTACCACAAATCTTATTTGGCGGTGGGTGACTTTGTTTGCCCGTTACTGCCAATCGGTTTAGGGGCAGGCCGTTTGGGTAATTTTATTAATGGTGAACTGTGGGGCCGCCAGACCGACTTATCTTGGGCCATGATCTTTCCTGCTGATCCATTAGCATTGCCGCGCCACCCATCGCAACTGTATGAGTTCGCGTTAGAAGGGGTCGTGTTGTTTTTCATGCTGTGGTGGTTTGGGCGTAAACCTCGTCCTGCAGGCACCATTGCGGGCCTATTTCTACTGGGATACGGCGCATTCCGATTTATCATTGAGTTTGCTCGTGAACCGGATGCACACTTAGGCATACTTCAATTGGGCATGAGCATGGGCCAATGGCTATGCCTACCGATGATATTCGGCGGCCTTGGCCTGATGGTGCTCGGTTATCGCCGTTCTGTATCAACTGCTGAGCGAGGAGAAAAAGCATGAAGCAGTATTTAGATCTTTGCCAGCGCATTGTTGACCAAGGCCAATGGATTGAAAACGAGCGCACTGGCAAACGTTGCTTAACCTTGATTAATGCTGATTTGGAATACGATGTAGCGAATAATCAGTTTCCGCTGATCACCACACGTAAAAGTTACTGGAAATCAGCGATTGCTGAGTTTCTTGGCTACATTCGTGGTTTTGACAATGCCGCAGACTTTCGCGCCCTTGGTACCAAAACATGGGACGCCAATGCCAATGACAACCAAGCTTGGTTGAATAATCCTGTGCGTAAAGGCACCGACGATATGGGCCGAGTTTATGGTGTGCAAGGCCGAAGTTGGCAAAAGCCGGATGGCAGCAACCTTGATCAGCTTGCGAAGATCGTCAGCAACTTAAACCAGAAAAAAGACGATCGCGGCGAGATCTTAACCTTTTATAACCCAGGCGAATTTGATTTGGGATGTTTACGTCCCTGCATGCATAGCCACACGTTCTCGCTGTTGGGCGAGACCTTGTACCTAACCAGTTATCAACGCTCGTGCGATGTACCGTTAGGGCTGAATTTTAATCAAATCCAAGTCTTCACCTTCTTGGCCTTGATGGCACAAATTACCGGCAACAAACCGGGCAAGGCGTACCATAAAATCGTCAACGCCCACATCTACGAAGATCAATTGCCGATGATGCGAGATGTCCAACTTAAGCGCGAGCCATTCCCGTCTCCGCAACTGAATATCAATCCTGATATTAAGTCGCTGAAAGACTTAGAAACTTGGGTCACCATGGATGATTTTGAAGTGGTTGGCTATCAGCATCACGATCCGATTCAGTATCCGTTTGCGGTTTAACCGTGCGAATATGGAGCGCTCAATAACCCTTTCCGATACAGGTAGAGCAAAAATTAGGAAATCATCACAAGGTAATCAATTTTTTATTGAAGTAGCTAAAAACTAAGTAACCCCATATTGCCATTGACCAGCCCAGATGGTCGGGGCTATAACTTGTTCGATGGTTTAGTTTGATACTTAGTTAATACCACGGGGGAGGCTGATGGATTGTGTGGTTATGCCTCTCTCGCTTTATGCGTAAAAGGACTCATTAAATATGGAAGTTAAAACTAAGATTGTTGGTGTTATTTTAGGCGTCGCTGCTTTGTTGATTTTTGTGGGCAGTTCTATAACGAGCCCCGACTCCTCTGTCCCAACTAACGAAAAAGTCATTGAGACTAAGCTCGATGCAGCCTTGAGTAATTCCAGCCAAAAAGCACAAACACCAGTATCCACAGTGGAGCAAGCCGCTCTAACTGATAGCTCTTCAATGGATGACTCTCAGCAGATTAGCTCACAGCGTTCGATAGACGCCGACTCAAATACTCTGATGAATTCGGAGATTTTTGATTCTCCAGAGCAGCTAGACTCAGCATATATTAATGATGATGAAAGCCTTAACCACAAAACTATTGAGTCGTCGTTTTCAGTCAGTAGCTTCAATGATCTAATTGGTAAGATTCGTTCTTCTGACGATACCGTTAGCTCTAGTGAACGTGAAATTTTGTTAGCAGATGCTATTGCGAAGCGATTCGGCTCCGAAGCATATAGTGAGGATTATTCGTGTGCGGGGCGGGTGTGCGCTGTCGCTTTTTTCTTTGATCATATTGAAGAGTCTGAGCTTCATCAGCTTGGTGAGTTCGCATCAAATTATTCATTTGTTAAGGTTCAACAGAATGAAAATGGCGACAATGTATTTAAGGCTATTTTTATTGAAACCGATGACCCTTCGTCACTTGTTTTACACTAGTTGGATAATTGTTGGTTTGAACGAACAACTTATTGGCTTGGGTCAGATCACGTAAACATTAACATAGCTTGGTCAAAGTTAGCCCATTAACCTTCAGGGTTAACTTGGCCACGTCTTTTGCTTTTTGAGCTTCCCATCATTCTTACTGAGTCTTTAAGTCCTAACGTTATCGACGCTCCCCAAAACATCGCTGTTAATACGTTGATGAAAATGATTTTTCGCATGTCATTTTTTTCGATTAGAGCCGTGTTTTTTTCTTTTATTTCAACTATGCCGATAGGTTTGGTTAAACTTCGTTTGCAATAACCTCAAGATCAGCAAGAGTTAAGCTGGCAGACTCGGTGACTCATTGCTTCTCAATAAAAGGATGGAAATTGGAGCAGCTTAACTTCGTCAACTTAATTCAGGCTGGAGCCGCCGCCGTTGGTATTTTAGGTGGATTGCTGTTGTGGTCTACCAAGGGCAAGGAGTATCGAGGCGTTTCCTTACTATTGTTGCTGACGGCGATTGCTTCGGTCATCAACATTCTTGAAGAGTCGGGTATTACTCGAGATATCTATCTGATTAGCCCAGTCTTTATTATGTTGTTTGGGCCGGCTACTTATCTGGCGATTAAGTTCCTCATCGACAAACGATTAGCATCGATTCAGCTATTACATCTAGTGCCAGTTTTTCTATTTGTTGGCTTGACGCCCTATCTGCAACTGGTGATTGCCTTGGGCACGATGTGGCGCTTGGCCTATGCACTTCTAACGGTACAGTTATTATTGCAATACAGACGTTGGCTCGATGAGCAGCGCTCGGATTCAGATGAGTTGTCGCTCAACTGGCTGGTTTGGATTTTGTTGCTGACCGCTGGCTTCAATCTTGTCGATCTAGTTCGGCTTAACATCCAGCATTGGCTTCCTTATCAACTCAATGTGCTCGGCCAAGCGGTAAACAATGCCGTTTGGTTAATTGCTGCCATGGTGATCATCATTAAGTTACAGCAGCAGGCCAAAGTCCCCAGCCACCATTCACTGAATCTAGCAACCAACAGTGAACAAGGGGGAGCGGCTGAGTATGGTACGATTTTTACTGAGCTGGATCAGCTAATGCAAACGCATCGGTGGTACTTGCAACCTCGGCTGTCTTTGAGTGATGTCAGCCGCCAGACAGGATTACAGTCGAGGGATATTTCCCGAGCCATTAATCTACACGCCGAAAAATCTTTCAATGAATACATCAACAACTACCGTGTTGACTATGTCTGTAACGAGCTGACCAGCAATCAGCCAAAGTCATTGTTAGAGATTTCTGCTGATGCAGGATTTAGCTCGAAAGCGTCTTTTAACAAGGTCTTTAAGCAGTTCACCAAGCTAACGCCAAGCCAATATAAAGCTCGTCAGCACGTCTAAGATCATGATTGTAGACCCGTAAAAACAAGGGGTTGGACGATTCGGGGTCACAATGGCGGTAATTTCTAAAGCTCATTATTAAGGAGCTTGGCATGAAATTACTCTATATCATTTTGCTGTTATCGGTATCTGCATGCAGTGGTCAACCCAATGCAATTGAGCAGACACAAACCAGTTTTGTTTTAACCAACGTCAATATCATTGATGTTGGAGGGCAAACGATTCATCGATCCAAAAACATCTCGGTCAGTAACGGAATGATCGAATCCATATCGGATTCCGACACACTTAAAAATACGCCTGTTCGAATGGTGATTGATGGTGCGGGTGGTTACGTCACGCCTGGGCTAATTGACATGCATGTACACATGTATGAAAAGGCGGCTTATGTACTGACCTTGAGCCATGGAGTCACTCATGTCCGAGTAATGAATGGCGTTCCAGAGCAGCTTGTTTGGCGAGACAAAATCAATTCTGGCGATCTCATAGGCAGCACATCAACGGTGAGTAGCCCCATCATCTCGGGTTACATGAGCGCGCATTTGCATCATGGCGTGGCAACTGGGGAGCAAGCTAGAAGCGCGGTCCGACAGTACCATGCCGACGGATATGATCTGATTAAGGCTTACGGCAACTTAAGCGTGCAGTCCCTCGAGCATTTAATCGATGAGGCGCAATCACTGCAAATGCCTGTTGCTAAACACGGCCCTCATGGTTCCGGGAATATGCATGTTTCAGTGCTCAATGGATTGCAATCGTTTGAGCATGTTGAAGATATTTTTCAAGGGCCACTTCAATATCAATTCGATGAAGAACGCCTAGGGCCCGTTATTGCCGATATTAAAAAGACCGGCGTTCCCATCACGCCAACGCTCAATGTTTATGAACAGCTAACCAGATTGAGCCGGGACAAGGACAATTTCTTAAATGAAATTCCAACGGATTACACTTCCGATATCATCGCTTGGGAAGCATCGCGAAATCAGGTCAAACGCTGGCTAAATGCCTCTGAAAAAATGGCAGACCATAATGAAAAAGTCTTGGCGTTTCTTAAGTTAATCACCAAATTTCTGCAACAAGATGGCGTGCCTTTGTTGGTGGGTTCCGATTCTGGGGTATTGCTGTCGCCACACGGTTTAGCAACTCATAATGAAATGCGCTTATTACAGCGATCTGGGTTAACCACCTATGAGGTATTGGCTGCAGCCACAGTTAATCCGGCTAAGGCGCTAAAACTTGAAAAGCAGCTAGGCAAAATCGAAGCTGGCTATCGGGCAGATTTTCTCTACTCGCAGGCGAACCCAATTGACGACTTAGCGGTATTAGCTGAGCCTAAAGCGGTTGTGAAAAGTGGTCGTTGGTATTCGCGTGAACAACTGGAAACAATGCGAAATAACGCGATTGAAGGGCGGAGTTTGTGGCAAGAATTGAGCGTGCTGATAGATGCTATTTGAGCATGCCGAAGAAGCTCATGTTGAAGAAACTCATGTCGAAGAAGCTCATGCCTTCCCAAACCGCTCCGCTCAGAAACCCGCAAGCAAAAGCGAGGCCTCACTCTTGCGAGTAGGCCCATTTCTTTTTTGAAAATCCAGTTTGCGCTTTGCCCTCGCTCAACCCGCAAATCAACACCCTGTCGGCAAAGCTAATTAAGCGCATGAGGATGACTACAACATTGCGGCTGAGATCAGTTCGCTTGGGTGAAATCACTCATTGCGGTGCGGCCTTGCCACTGTTTAAGCAACGGCCAGATCTGCCCTTGGCGTTGTACAGGAATGGTCACCGCTTTGACTGCGTCATGGCCCAAGCGCTCTTCTAACTGCTGCAAATACAGGCTACGAATTGGATGAGGCTGATGGTGGCGCTGAATGATGCCGTTGGGCTCTTGTTTACTCCACTTGCCTCGGTGAATTTCACCCGTAATGCCGACAGCCCAATTCATCGCATGAGGAGGGGCCTGGACAATATACGATTCATGATCGCTATTCCAAAACAGTTGTTGGGCACCCGCCCAGCCATGGCCTGATCCTGAATTCATACGGTTTTGTACGTTTAATTGTGCGCCCTGAGTGTTGTCATACAAGGTGCCTGTTGCCCAACGGTGATGGGGGCCTGAATCATTGTTACTGTCTACCGCGGTACAATCTAAAAACACATTCGGGCCACTGACCCTAGAGCCTGTAACAAAGGTGTGGCGTGCTTTTAAGGCGAAGCAGCGTTGGAATAAATTCAGCGAGCCATCATTGATATTAAAGCCGTAATGGCGACCGCCGGTCACTCTAAAATTCGGCTCGACAAATGCGATATCTTGCAGCGTATTAAAACGGCTACCGATGTGAAGGTTATAGGCGTGGGAAAAGTACTTCACCGTCACATCGCGCACCCAACTGTGCTGGACTTCACGCAGTGTGACGCCATAAAAACCACGATGTTCATCGTTTACATTATTGCGAGTCACTGTACGCAACTGAATGTTTTCCAATCCCACTTGCGTTAGTCGGCCCGATACATCGATACGATACACATAGCCGCCGCCAAATTGCGCATCAATTGCATCGACCATAGGAATGTCGAATGCTAGGCGATCACCTTCAATGGCGGTAATCGTGCGCTCAAAAGCAATGGTGTAGCGGTCTGCCTGCCATCCAAACTGTTTGGTATTAAGCCCTGATTTACCGGTCCAAACCTCGTTAGGTGTGCGTACCACCGCAATTTCATCGCCAACTTGATAACCAAGCGTAGAGCTGACTTGCACTTGGTTAGAGCCGACAGGGACGAGCGGTTGAACGATAAGAGTGTTCCGCTCGTCTGGAGCCGCTTTGGGAAGGCGCCCAGAGCCTTTGCCTCTGAACGTTAGCAAGGTGCTTCGGTGGTCGGTGCTTGTGGCCGTAAGGATGGTGCCGTTATCGCTCTGGCCTTCTCCTCGAATAATCACGCCGCTTGCGCGCACCATGAGCGGTTGATTGACCGAGTAATGACCTTTCTCGAGCAATACCACTCCTCGATAACCTTGGCTATTGAGTGGTAAGCGAGAGACTTCATCAATCGCCTGCTGGATTTGTTGGCTATTGTCGCCCGTTTGCGGCGTTAATGTTTTGGCGATGGGCAACTCATCGTAGGCGGGTAGAGCAATGCCGCCTTTATGAAAGCCAGCATAAGAAAAGTCGGGCAGCAGATGAACACGTCGATCATCTTGACGGTTTGCATAGCGCCCATAAGTTAGCTGCTGGTTTGCCGAACCAAGAGCGACAAGCGGTGCGGATGGCGAATCATCAACTTGGCGGCCATAAAGGCTTATGAGCTGTTGCGTGTGCTGGCTGGTTGCTGATTCATTGGCTTGCTGAAGCGGTTGGTTGTGGCTACAACTGGCAAGAACAACACAACAAAGTACTAATCTCGCGTGGGCTAGTCGATTAGATGCTTTAAAAGAAAAATTGAACACGGCTAATTCCATCCGCTCAAGTGAGAGTGCGTAGTCACTATAAATGTGTCTGCGATGCACGCCAGCGGTCATACCAATAATTGATGCTGTATCGGCGAATGTGGAACGCCTGCCGCGCATAAAATCGGGGCATTGATTTTGGTGCTCCGGTTAGCACACAAGATTTGCGCCATTTCATGTTAGAGCTACGGCGCTCCTACTCGTAGAGACGTTTCCTTTAAATGTGAACCAGTCAGCTAGCTTCAACATTCTTTGCCGTATTGTTTCTATGTTGAAATCTACTTGTGTGATGTTTTTGAATTTTATGATCTAAATAAAGACTTTATTATTGAACTTAATTAAAGTGCTGGCGGTCAATAACATCGTTATTCGCTGGTGAACTTTAGTCATTGGTGGAGCAACAGATTCATTTCAAACAATTTGGATTAAGGACTTATTATGCAAAAAGGAATTTTGGCGGCCGCAGTTTGCCTAGCGCTTAGTGCCTGTGGTGGTAGCAACTCTTCAAATGTAGAAAGCGTCGAAGGAACGGCGTTCGAACTCTTCTCAAATTCGGTCGATTCTTATTTTACCCTCGCAGATATTGCACCAAGCGAGCAAACGTCTAGCAATGTCGCCACTCTTTACTACACAACGTCAATTACCGTTAGCTTTGATACCGATGGCTATTTACGCACACCGCAAAACTATTATGTATTGAGTGTGCCCGCCAACGCCGATGGAAGCGTGGATTCTGAGGCTCTGGCGTCGGCGCAAGCGGTTCAGGTTGATTTTGATGGTGATTCAACTGCTCAGGCAACTTCTATAATTGAAGCCGAATTCAGCTTGCCTGCTGATTCTTCGGCTATTGGTGTGCCTTTTGTGGAAACCGATGACTGTGGCTTTGAAAGTGATTCATATACTGCCACTGACAGAATTTATGCTTATGACAGCTTAGGAGAAAGCCACAACGTTGACCTTTTCTTCGCCAAAGTTAGTGACGATACCTTTACGTGGGAAGTTCGTGCATTGATTGATTGTGTGGAGCTAACGCCCGTTGAAGCGCAAGTGCTTGATTTCAACGAATCAGGCGAGTTAGATATCGACGATGCGGATTATGACGGCTCAGTTACCTCCGGTGGCGGTTTATTGGAGTATGAAGGCGTACTATTCGACAATGGTTCTGATGAGCTATTTTTGTCTCTTGATTTATCGGAATCTATCGCGCTTTTTGGCGTGTTTGAACTTATCGAGCTGGAGCAAGATGGCGTTCAGTTCAATCAATACGATTCGATGGACATCGAATCCAATGGCTTAATTCGACTTCACGCCTATGGTGCTGAGCGATATGTGAGTCAGTTGCTAATGGCTGGTTTTCAATACCCTGAAGACTTAACTGAAGTGTCAGAGGGCGTATGGATGAGAACAGGAGATTCGGGCCAGTTTCATCACGTCGCTGGCGGTGACATTCAGCCCGTTACTTATTCTGAGTAATTGAAAGCCAACCGTAAACAATCAAAAAGGCAGCCTAACGGCTGCCTTTTTAAATGATTTTGTCATGTGAGTTTCTAACGCGCTTTTGTCCACTAATGTGCTGGTTCAGCACGGAACAGCCCCAACCTACAGTGCGATGTAACGGCTGACTTTTTTCGTGAAGGGTAGGCTGGTTCAGCGGCTGCCTCTAGTCAAATGTTAGGCTGCCAAAATCAACTGAAAAATCGACACACCAGACACTTAAACTATCAAGGTCATCTAAGCTTTTCCCTTGTGGTAGTGAGACTTGCAAGGTGTCATTACTAAACACTGTGCCGGTTAGTCGCTCGCCAATGATAAAGGCGTCGGGGCTATCAAACTGGCTGTTTAGCGCCGCGTAGAAGTAAACTTCAGGGCCTTCGCCATCGTAATCGAAGTTTGTTATTTCGATGGTGCAGTTATCGATAAAAGTGGCAGTACCAGCAACGTTATGAGAATAGGTTTGAAAATGACCACTTTGGCCAACTTTTGCATGGCCATTGCCGCAATTACTGACGAAGTTAATGTTGAGTTCATCTAAGCTTTGCTGAAAATGAAAGGCTGCATCTTGCGTAGTAACCATGTTATTTGCGTCAAGCGACAAATCCATAAGTAATTGCTCATACGACTCGTTGCTAAAATCAGAGTCCAATCCCGTTGCCATCGTATGAACTGCCTCGGTAAGCACGATGCCATTGGTTGGATCTTGATCATTGTCGAGCGATTGCAGCAGCCGTATCAGGTTAATAACTTGATCGTCGTAGATGTCTTCAGTGGAAAAGATATCAAGCGGCGTTATTAGGTTAGTGGCCGTCACTTCAGGGAGCGTAATACTGCCAATTGAAAAGGTTACCGTTTCATTAAGTTGATAGCTAAATTCGCCATCTGCATTCGTTTGACCTTGCTGAGTTGCCGTTTGATAGCTCAAGCCAATAACTGCGGAGTCGATAAAGCGGCCAGTATAAATTGTAGGGCTTTCGGTTTGTGCTGCATTAGAGGAGGTCGATTCGCTCCCACCTCCACCACCACAAGCGCTCAACATTAAGCTTGAGATGAACAGTCCAAGATAAGCTAATAGTTTATTGTTCATAATTTATTGCCAGTTGAATGAATGTTGCTCTAACTTGACCCTGATTTGCATCAGGGTTCTGACTAAAGAATCAAACCCTTTGAGCGTGCAGGATTCACCTTGCTGACAATTGAGACCGAGGTAATTGATAAAATATTTCGGGAAAGGACGATCTGCCCTTGTTTGGTGTGGGCGTTGTTAAACAATGCAGACTTCAACAAGCTGCTTTCCTGTCTACTTTGCTATTGCCGAATAGGTCGCTCGGTAGGTCCTTCTCAATGACTGACTCTCAAGATCCACCGTGGTAACTCATAGAGATCCAGAAACGTGCTATGCCTGCTAAAACGGAACGGCCTCAAAATTTGTTTCGATTTCCTTCGTCCGTACTGAAGTATCGAAGTATAAATAGAAAAGCCGTCATTCAGTGCTATCGATTCTCTAATTCTGATGAATTTGTTCCGGTTGATTCAACTCAATAATCTATTGAAGTCTGGAAGGTAGTTTTAGATCTCAGGATAGGTGCGTTTTTCAATACATCCTACGGGCTTATTGTTCTAGCACCGTAGATTACAAAATAGGGATGTTTTAGATGAAGTTAGTTCAGAAAGCTTTTGCGTTTTGCATACTTATATCGCTGGTTTCACCATCGCACTCGGATGATGGCGAAGAAATTTCACATTTAGAAAAAGCAAACCAACTCTTCACTCAGACTCACCAGATGACCAAAGGTAAAGCCTTAGTTGAGCAGATTTCGATCGTCGAAAAATTTGCTCAACAACATGCTGATGACTTCTTTATCTATAGCATGTTAACGCAAGACCTCAGTTGGCGTTATTCACGAGCAGGGCTTCATTCCAAAGCCATTGAAGCGATGGATGCGACATATGGTAAGGACGAGGGAGAAACGAGTGAAATAGCAAATTACACGGCAGTGCCAGCCGCTCCAGAAATACTAAAACTCGCTAGCAACTACCCAATCTTGATGCTAAATGAAGCACATCATAATGCTCAGCACCGTGTTTTCACTTATCGATTACTCGATAAACTATGGGATGAGGGCTTTCGCTATTTCGCAGCGGAAGTGTTTCTTCCTGAGTGTGAACAAGAGCTTGAAAAAGCGTATGTAACTCCAAATTGTGGCTTTTATTCTCAAGAACCAATCTTTGCCAATCTCATTTTGAAAGCTAAAGAAATGGGGTTTCAAATCATTAGCTATGACAATGATTTGCCAAATAAGAGCCAAACCACTGAGGAGCGGGAAACCAATGCGGCGTCAGTGATTCAGGGTAAAGTATTTGCAAAAGATCCTGATGCGAAGCTCGTTGTTCATGTTGGCTACGCGCACATCAATGAGAAAGACTGGCTGGCTGGCAAATTATCGCAATTAACTGGTTTGGAAATACTGACGGTCAATCAGGTCTCGCACACCGAAAGAAGTCGACAAGATTTGGAAAGCCCTATCTACAAACATGTCGCTAAAAATTTATCGAGTGAGCCCGTTGCGCTTTCTAATGGAGAAAAGTTTTGGTGCGAGCCAAAAAAAGAATGCGATATTGAAGTCTTTTGGCCAAGAACTCGATTTCACAATAATCGCCCAGAATGGGCTAGCTTGGGTCGTCATTCCATAGAAATGGACTCATCGATTTGCAAAGGCAAAGCACCTTGCTTAGTGGAAGTTTTGTTACATGATAAAGCAGATGAAGTTCCTTCTGATCGGATTGTTATTGATAAGGCCGATGGAGCAACTTCTGTATTTCTTCAACAAGGACGCAACACGGTCATTGTTACGGGGGCAGATGGCTCCCAGTTGTCCAAAAAAGAACTCGATATATAAATACTAGCTCGTTGGAATTTAATGCGTTGAACAATTCACAACAATAAAAGCTTAATATCAAGGATGGTGCCGGTGAATGTAATCTTTCAATTAGTTCTATTGCCAATGTTTGCCGTGTGGTCAATATTCTCGTTCGCAAGTGAGAGTGACCTGCCATTATCGGAAAATGATATTCATCGAATCGAATACCCTCCCGGAATGCAGACTCACAGTGCAGCTACTTTTGGTGAACAAGGTATTACTCTCATTTATGACCACTTTGATGGTTATGACTGGAAGAAATACGGTGGCAGACTGAAATACAGCCAACTAAAGATAGACAAAAGCTATATCTCAGCATCTAAACCAAAGCCGATTGAGCAGGACGCCACCATAAAGTTTAGAACTGAAGTAAGTAGCGTCGTGCATAGTGGAGCCGAGTGGTTTTACTTTGTGGAGTCAGAGTCTACTTATTTTAAGCCAGCTACCATCTTTAGAGCACGATGGCAGAGTAACCAGCTAGTTCATAAGCAACTACTTTCATTATCCACACCAATTGCTGCGGCTAGTTCCCCCAAATGGTATTTGTTAGACGACTCGAAAGTTGCGCTGGTTTACCGCTCTAAGCCTTACCCAGGCTGTTGTTCGTTGTTGATAGCTATCAGCAATGATGGCGTTAGCTTTGGCGAGGCGGTTGAGATTGGCAGCGTTGGCTCAATGCCTGCGCTCGCGCAGTTTTCCTCTGCGGAGCTGATTTATACTTTCCAAACTCAGTTTACTTATCAGGGCGGCGACAAGCACGGAATGAGAACTCATTTTAGGTTGTCGTCAAATCAAGGTAAAAATTGGACAATCGAAACTCCCATTACTGATCGCGTAGAAGAGGTCCATGATGCAGCCCCTGTTCAGCGAAAAGATGGTCTGGTTGATGTTTACTACTCTTCCATCGATAGCAAAGAAAACGAGGTGTTTTCTCTTTGGCGACGATGTGTATCTTCCACTGGTGAGTTGGGACCCGAAGAATTAGTTATTGAAAAGCGCGTTGGTAATATTGCAAAGGTCTCACCCCATCGCTTAAAGGATGGCTTGTTGCTCATCACGTTTGTAGAGCAAGGAGAAGTTTTTGGAGAGGTTGACCATAGCTTGCATGCTGCTAGGTTACATCACGACTCAGCATGTGGTTTATAAAATGGCTATTATCTAGGTATCATAGTGCTAATGTGCATTAGCTTTTTATATTCTTAGTTGATGGCCAATTTCTAAAGCGAAAATGTCCGTAAATGCATTAGCGGTGGCCTGTTTCAAACCGTCCTTGCTATAACTTCCCGCGTTAGTACCTAATTCTTAGTGAGCTAAAGCACTCCTCGGTATCAGGTGTGATCAAGCGTTAGCCGATAGTTGCTGTACGATATGTGGCGCTCTCAAAGAAACCAAAAAAATCACAAACTAAGTGGCCACAAAAAATCTCACTATGCCACTAAATCTCAAGCTTATTCTCCACCACTCACTGTTATAGTTTAAATAGTAAAAGGATCCGTTGGCTGTAAGACATGTCGCACAGTCACTGTAAGTGATTCAATCGATATCTCCTTGGCTTACAGTCTATTTTTAAATGTAATGTATTGATTTTACTTGATAATGGTAGGTTTCTTGGGTTTGTTACTTAATGTTGGCAATTTAGTAAATGATTTGATGTGATTGCTGAAAATAATGGTGGGCGTATCTTAATCACAGGTCAGCGCAGTTAGGGAAGATGGAGTTACAGGAGTAACGGCAGGAGCCGGCTGATTGAGTTGGATGCTCAACCAAATCAGGACGATTTGGAGACCTAAGCCCACAAGGACTGGGTAGGATGCGATCGGGATGATCACAGGGGAAAATGGAACGCGAAAGCGGCAGCATGGACGCTGGATTGTTCAGGATGAATGATACGAGAAGTAAGTGGGATGCTTACAAAGCCGGGGCTTGAAGAGGCCCCGGCTTTTTTGTTGTGTGGGTTTTATTTCTCGATGTTGGCGCTAAACCTTAAAGCGACCAACTAACTGAGACACTTCTGCCGTATGTTGGCCAACTCGCTCGTTGGCGGTTGTGACATCAACAGTAATCGCATAGGTCTCTTCGGCGATTTGCTTAATACGTACTCCATTCTCTGAGATTTGATCCGCGGTGCTACTCTGCTCTTCGGAAGCTGCAGCTATTTGCGTATTCATGTCGGCGATGGACTTAACGGCAACACTGATTTGCTCCAGTACGTCACCAGTTTGCGCTGCAAATTCAACAACTTGTTGAGTGCCGTTTTGACTTGCTTTCATCGCGAGCACGGCGGCGGCACTTTCGCTTTGGAGGCGTTCAATAATATCGCGAATCGAACTTGTTGATTCTTGAGTTCGCTGTGCCAGCGTTCGCACTTCGTCGGCTACCACGGCAAAGCCTCGCCCTTGTTCGCCCGCTCTGGCCGCTTCAATGGCTGCGTTCAATGCCAGTAAATTGGTTTGTTCGGCAATACTACTGATGACGTCCATAACGGTGCCAATTTCATGACTGCCACTTTCAACTCGTTGAATAACCTGAGCTGATTTATCAATAAAGCTGACTAACTCTTCAATACTTTCAACGGTTTTGTTAACCACGGCTCGGCCATTATCAACATCGCCATCTGCTTGGCGGGTGGCATTCGCGGCATCATTGGCGTTGCGAGCAACTTCCTGAACGGTTGCTGCCATCTCGGTTACAGCGGTGGCAATTTGATCATTTTCGTTTTGCTGATTTGAGGTGGCTTGCTGCGCTCTACTGATATGTTGTGTGGCTTCTCCAAGTTCGTTGTTAAGCCCTGTCATGGCACCTTTGATATGACCGATGATGCCAGCTTGGTTTTCGATAAAGGCATTAAAAGCCAAACAAAGTTCGGCAACTTCATCTTTGCCTTTTGTTTCGATGCGATGCGTTAAGTCGCCTTCGCCTTCGGCAATATCTTTAATACGGTCGCGTACATCGCGCAATACCGATGCCGAACTTGCTGCTGTGAAATACACCAAACTAAAGGCAACTAACATACCGGAGATCGCCACCACCCATATGGTTAATGTGGCTTGCTGGCGAGTTTGCTCCGAGTGGCTAATGCTGGCAGTGGCTTCTTGTTCAGTCAGCTCTGTGAGCTGATCGATTAAACCTCGGGCACGTTCAAATTGTTGGGTTGATTCATTGATGCTCATGGCTTGAGCGGATTGCTGATCTGATTGGGCGGTGCGTAATACTCGGCTAGAGGTTGATTGCCATTGTGATAGCTCGGATTGAAACGTTTGGTAGCGCTGCACTTGTGCGCTATCGGTTGCCAATGCTTGTGCTTGCTTAACTCGGTCGGCGGCTTGTTGAATGTTTTCTTGATGCTGTTGCTGTAATCCGCGGTAGGCTGAATCTGAGTCAGAAATCGTGACTAAGGTGCGCTCGGCCAAGATCGATTGGTATAAGTCGCGATCGGCCTGCAACAACAAATTAATGCGTGGCAAAATGCTATTCGTTACTTCCTTGGTATCGTTGCCCATTTGCTTGGTTGCATTCACGGTAACAGCAATCAATATGACAATCGCTAACCCGAAAATCGCTGCAATGAACATTTGCTTCGCCATGAAGCGCAAATTGTGGAGCCATCCCATACATCACCTGCTGCTTAAATAAAGGTTGGACTTAACTCTAGCAGTGAAAAGCGACTTATCCATTTAATACCAAAGGAAAAGCCTGATTGGGTGATGCTTGCTGCAAAATCTACATGTGGCCCCCGTTATGCTTGGGCGCCACACCTAAACGCAATGTCTACCGACTGACTTTATGGGCGGGCTAGCTGTTGAAACAGTTGACCAATAGCGGCCGCGAGAGCAGCTGAACGATTTGGAGCGCGCAAGGCGGTTAGCGCTGCATCTCGGCATTCTGGCAATGCGGACAAATCGGCAACTAGGCTGGTAAATACCTCATGGCCTTGTGGGCAAGCGACGACGGATTCGAGCAGTTTGTGAACCTGCTCGGCATTGCTGAACTGCTGCCAGTGACGCGCACATAAGGTGATCAGCATATCAACCGATGGTGAAGCGTCGAGCAACTCCGAAATGACTGGCGTAAGCGCTTTAACTTGGCCGCCCGTTAGTGAGCGCAGCCAAAATGGGTCGCGTTTTGAAGGGGGCAAACCCAGTAAGGCGAGCTGCAACGATGGCGGCAACTGACAATGCTCCAGGCATTGTGATAACGCGCAAAATGCAGGTTCGGGCAACTGATCGAGCAGCTCAGATAATTGTTGTGCAGTGGCTTTGTCCATTCGTTCAACTAAATCAGCGATGCCTTGAAAACCGATGGCTTGCCAACCTGTTTCGGAAGGATACTGGGTGAAATAATTGTGGGCTGACTCGTAGTAGATTGATGCTGGCTGATGTAATTTGGCGCGAATGCGAGCGTTCAATACGGCCAACTTTTCCATTGATGGTTTTAATGAATAAGCATGGTTGTTGAGTGCTTCGGTATCTATCTCGGCATTGGCAATATCTTGGCCCAGTGCTTCGATAACCATACGCAAAAAATCATCGCGAGCCGCGAATACAAGCTTGCTAACTTCATCCAAGGGCAATTTAAGCAACCACAAATATGGCGTATGAACTTGGTCAGGTTTTGAAAATACAACGGCAAAACAGGCATGTCCCTGAATGGGGTAAGGGTAGGGGGCTGCACCCTGTTCAAAGTCAACAAAGTTCTGTTTATCAATACGCCGAATAACACGGCCCATATCGTAAACACTGTACTGGCAGTTACCTAAGGTCAAAACTTGATCTATGGTGCTCATAATTCGGCTTTGCTTGGAGTTTCTATTGGCGGGGCATTGTAAGTGATGTGCCATCATTGGCAAAATCTGTCACCACATCTTTTTTATTTGGATCTTTTATGACCTTTGGTACCCGGCATCAGCAGATGGCGCAGTTACTGGTCAAGTTGACTCAAGAGTTGCAGCTCTTGTCGCTTTGGCAACGCGAACCGCCGAGCCCACAAGCGCTTGCCAGTCGAGAACCATTTTGCGTCGACACGCTTACGTTACCGCAATGGTTGCAGTTTATTTTTATTCCAAAAATGGGCGCGTTGATCCAAGCCGAACAGCCGTTGCCTGTAACCATAGGAATTGCGCCGTTGGCTGAGCAAACTTATCAACATGAGTTGGCAGCAAAGCAAACCTTGATTGAATTGCTGCGAGCTATAGATGATTGCTGACACGCCCCCGCACTTACCCATTGTTTATCGTGATGATTCGCTCGCGGTTATTGATAAGCCAAGTGGTTTACTGGTGCACCGAACGGCATTAGCACGCAAGGAAAAATGGTTTGCGATGCAATTGCTCCGCGATCAATTAGGTTGCCATGTTTACCCTGTTCATCGGCTCGATCGGCCAACCTCCGGCCTGCTAGTCTTTGCATTAAGCGCTGATGTCGCGCGCCAAATGAGCGAGTTGATTCAGGCAAAGCAAATGCACAAGCAGTATTTAGCTTTGTGTCGCGGTTGGTTATTTGGGCACGGCACCATCGATTACCCACTAAAAGAAGAATTAGACAAAACGACTGATAGCAAAGCACAACTTGATAAAGCTGCGCAGGCGGCCGTTACTCATTATCAGGCGATTGCTCATTTAGAGTTGCCTTATGCGGCAGGGCGTTATCAAAGTTCGCGCTTTACTTGGTTGCAACTGGAGCCTGAAACGGGCAGAAAACATCAATTGCGCCGTCACTTAGCGCACCTGCGGCACCCGATTATTGGTGACACCACCCATGGTGATGGTCGCCAGAATAGAGCTTTTGCCGAGCATTCGGGGTGCCACCGACTTATGTTGCACGCTAAATCATTAACATTTGAACATCCGATAAGCGGTAAATTACTTGAATTAATCGCACCGCTGCCGCCCGAGTGGCAGCGTTTACAAGCATCACTGAACTGGCCGAGCCAAATTAATCACGCCATTTATTAGAAGGACAACCGTAAAATCATGACCAAATTAGCCATTGTTGTTGGTTCCGTATTTGGCGGAGCAACTAACTTAGCAGAGCAAATTGCTGAACAAGCAAAACAGCACGATGTTGAAGTGACAATCTTTGAAGACGCAGCGTTAGCTCCGGTTCAGTCATCTCAAGCTGATTGTTGGCTGATCGTGACATCAACCACAGGGCAAGGTGACTTACCACCTAACATTGAGTTGTTTTTTAGTGAGTTACAGTCTGTTTTTCCAATGTTAGATCAACAAAAAACAGCCGTTATCGCAATGGGTGACTCTAGCTACGTTGATAGCTTCTGTGGTGCTGGCGAGCAGATACATAATTTATTGCTGGAGCTTGGTAGCCCTCAACTCGTCCCTATGCTGACCATTGATGCGACTGAAGATTTTGAACCTATGAATGGGGCAAAACTCTGGTTGGCTGAGTTTTTTGATGCGCTGAGTTGAGGCTATTGAGGGGCAATATTTTGGGTAATTCACATTGCGCCAAAGTGGTGCAGTTGTGAGACCGTTTTCTATTTGAGCTGTGCCACATCTTGGTAACAACGGCTGCCCAGATGCTAATTAAATGTGACGGCCGTCACGGATGATGGGGCGGCCCACCTCTACTATCAGCGCCGTTAACAAGTTGAACTACAACTTACTAACACCTTGTTGTGCAGAAGTCAGCGCTTGATATTTGCTGTTCTACTGCGGAAAAAAATAAGAACCAATCACATGCAATTGTCATCAGACTGAAACCGTTGACAGTTAAAAAGTGTAAAAGTTCACGAATAACTGAAAAAAAATCTCAATTTACCTGACAGGACGGTGAATTGAACTATCTTTCACTGTCGTAACCGATAGTTACGCACAGTAAAAGTGCAGCGAGCGATGGCTACGGTCGCTGTAACAATAAAAATGACACCACCTAAAAGGTGGTTGCCCCTTGGGGGGCGTTGAGCGAGAAATTTTTCGCACACGTAAATGGGTAATAGTGAAAAGCTGCGGCTTTTCAATACAACTGATAAGGGAAGTCATCATGACTCAAATCAAAGCACTTTCTGCAGCTGTGTCTGCAGTCCTTCTATCTGCAAGCGCTATGGCAGTGGATTTTCACGGTTATGCTCGCGCAGGTATGTCTACAACTGATGATGGTGGTGAGCAAACTTGTTACGGCAGCGGTGGTGCCGGTCACCTAGCTGGTCGTCTTGCTGATGAATGTGATACCTACGTTGAATTGCAATTCGGTCAAGAACTCTATAACCAAGGTGGTAAAAAATTCCGCGTTGAGTTCATGCCTGTATTTACTTCCGAAAATGATTTTCAAGGTAACTCAGCTCAGTGGAACAGCACTTATAACAACCCAGCGAACAGCGACAATGATGGCGAAGTCAATGCTTGGCGCGGTGGTGACTGGTCTATGCGTCAAGCCTATGCGGCTGCTGAAGGCGTTGTAGGTTTTGCACCAGAAGCAACTCTTTGGGCTGGTAAGCGTTTCTACCAACGTAAAGACATCCACATTATGGATTGGTACTACCTGAACAACTCAGGCTACGGTGTTGGTTTGGAAAATATTGAGTTGGGCGCGGGTAAACTTTCTGTTGCTTGGATTAACATGGATCAGCACGTTAGTGACGGCACTGTTGATTACTCAAATGACATCGTTCAAAACAACAAATTGGACGTTCGTTATTCGGGCATTCAATTATGGGAAGGCGCATCGTTAGAAGTTGCCGCAATCTATGGTTGGGCTGACTTGACTGAAACTCAAGATGACGCTGGTTACGATGACGAAGACGGTTATTTCTTAACGGCTGAAATCACTCACGGTTTGATGGGTGGCTTTAACAAGATTGTTGTTCAATACGCAGCTGACTCTATGGGTGACTCAGCGTATGACAACCACGGTGGTGAATCTACGTTGTCTACACCTTGGTGGGGCGGCTCGAAAGAATCTTCATTCCGTATCATCGACTGGGGTGTGGTTAACCTAGGCGAGAAAATTGAGTTGGGTTACTCCTTCATGTACGCCGCGGCAGAAACGTTCGACGATACGCTTGCCGAAGATGAACCAACTCGTATGAGCGTTGTATTCCGTCCTATGTATAAGTGGGATGACGTGATGAAAACCACGCTTGAAGTTGGCTACACTGAAGAAGACGATGTAAGCAGCGGTGACTCAAACGATTTGTCTAAAATCGTGGTTGCTCAAGAGTGGTCTGCAGGTCCAAGTTTCTGGTCTCGTCCAAGCATCCGCTTGTATGCTGGTGCATTCTTTGGCGACCAAGCTGAAGCACGTGATGACGATGGCAACCTACGCATCGGTGCTCAGATGGAAGCTTGGTGGTAAGCCTTCTATAAAACCTTATTAAGGTTTTAAGCAAAACCCCCGCTAGCCTTGCTATTCGGGGGTTTTTTCTTTAGCTTTCATGAGCTAATTATAATATTTTCGTTCTAATCTAGATTACCTAGATGGATGTTTTGTTGAGGGGAGTTGTGTGACTCGAAATAAGTTTTCTTTGGTAGCGACTGGCTTTCTAGCCGCTAGTTTATTTTTAGGTTCGGTTGCCCCTGCTGCCGCGTATGATGAGCCTTCAGCAAGTGAGTTGGTTTCGTCTCTGAGTCAAACGAACGACTGCTGTGCCAGTATTGCTGAGTTTTCATTTCAGCCCATGGCCATTGATGGCATCGTTGATTTGATGATTGACGCAAACTCGCCCGCCTATTCTTTTCCAAGTGGTAAAAGCTACTTTGCAGCTATTAAGTTGCCAGACAATGTGCCTACCTTTTCTGTCTACATAAAAAGCCGGGCCAAGAAATCAGTATTCGCTCCTGCTGCTTTATTACTAGACGCTAATCGACAGCCTGTTCGAGTGATTCCTGCTGCCGCTGCTCGCTACACACCTGCTGAAATGTTGGATTACGATTCGCTCGATCTATCATTTACGATTGAGCGCTCATATTTAGATAACCCCAAAACCGAATACTACATGGTGATCTTGACCACGCCAGCGGACATGGCTGGGCAAACACAAATGATTCACCCTGCAAAGCTTGCAGCTGAGCGAAGTAATACGGTTCCACCCGATATTGCCGATCCAATTGCTCGCCATTCTCCGGGCGGTTTAATCAATGTTGAACTGCGCTCGGGAACGGTAGAATCAAATGCAGATTTCCTATCACGTATCGGCAATACAGTGAACTCTTGGTTTGGTGTTGAAGAAGCACCTTTTCAGCAAGCTACTCAGGGTGTGCAGGTCACAGGAAGTGAGGCAACCGCTGGTGGTATGTCTGTTGTGCCGGTACAGCCCGCTTCTGGTGGCGATCTGCAACGCTCTCCAACGCCTGGCATGCAAACCCCGGTTGCTCGTCCTGCGGCGGTTGATATGTTGCCTGAAACAGAAGCTTTCTATAATCAATTGATCACGACCAAAGTTGACGATGGTGACATTGACGCGGCGATGCGACTGGTAGAAGAAGCCGAGCGAGCCGGTTCTAAAACAGCTCGTTCAGCGTTCGTTGATGCGGTGAAATCACTCAAATAATCGATGCTCTTGCGTGGCTAAGTGCCCACTTAGCCACGCTTCCTCTTATTCTTTCCCGTCCCTAGCCGTACCGATTGCGGTACACTTTTTACACAGCCCTCTCGGAACAGAGCTATATTTGTGACATGGATCCGGTTATACTCCGCGCCCCGGTCATCCCACTCCGCGACTTAATGTGCAGCTTTTCTGGTGGCGACTAGGCTAATTGGATACATGTCTTGCGGTGCAAGAACACTCCATTCACGTATTTTTCTCTTAAGGCGCGTTAATGTCAGAACAACCCACTGCGAGTTTCGCTGATCTGGGCTTACCCGATCACCTTCTTAAAGCCCTACAGGAAGTAGGTTATGAAACCCCTTCGCCAATTCAAGCGGCGACCATTCCTCATGTGTTGAATGGACACGATGTGCTGGGGCAAGCACAAACCGGTACAGGGAAGACCGCAGCATTTGCGTTGCCGTTAGTTGCCAATATCGATGTCAATGCTCGTAAACCACAAGCGTTGATTCTTGCTCCTACTCGCGAATTGGCCATTCAGGTTGCTGAAGCGTGCCAAAAGTATGCCGCTCACCGACGTGGTTTTCACGTGTTGCCAATCTATGGCGGCCAAAACTACAGCAGTCAGATCCGCTCATTGAAGCGTGGTGTTCAGGTTGTTGTTGGTACGCCGGGCCGTGTGATGGATCATATGCGTCGGGGCACACTTGATTTAACCGAGCTGAAAACACTGGTACTTGATGAAGCTGACGAAATGCTACGCATGGGCTTTATTGATGATGTTGAGTGGATTTTAGAGCAATTGCCTGCAGAGCACCAAACAGCCTTGTTCTCGGCCACGATGCCAAAAGAAATTAAGCGCATTGCAACACGCTATTTAAATGATCCGAAAGAAGTCACTATTAAAGTGAAGACTCAAACCGCCTCGACGATTCGTCAGCGCGTTTGGATGGTAAGTGGCCTTCATAAACTCGATGCGTTGACGCGTATTCTAGAGTCTGAACCATTTGACGGTATGATCATCTTTGTTCGTACTAAAAACTCGACTGAAGAATTGGCAGAAAAATTACGTGCTCGTGGTTATGCTGCTGCTGCTCTAAATGGTGATATGCCACAGCAAGCGCGTGTTCGCACTGTTGAAGGCCTGAAATCCGGTGATGTTGATGTGCTGATTGCCACTGACGTTGCGGCTCGTGGTTTGGACGTTGAACGCATTAGTCACGTACTGAACTATGACATTCCTTACGATACTGAAGCGTATGTGCACCGAATTGGTCGTACTGGCCGAGCTGGTCGCAGTGGTGAAGCTATTTTGTTTGCTGCGCCGCGCGAGCGCCGTATGTTGAAATCGATTGAGCGTGCAACGCGTCAACAAATTGAATTGATGCAGTTGCCTACCACGGATGCTGTTAATGATATCCGTATTCAACGCTTTAAAGATCGCATTACCGAAAGTCTTGGTATTGATGAGGCTGAATTGGCCAAATACCAAGAAATCATTGAGCAATACCAAGATGAGCACAATGTACCGCCGTTGGAAATTGCGTCTGCATTAGTGAAAATGGTTCAGGGTGACTCGCCATTGTTCCTGCAAGATCGCCCGCAGCGCCAACCGAGAGAGCGTGACGATTTTGGTCGTGGCCGAGACCGTGATTCACGCGGTGAACGCCGTGAACGCAAACCTCGCCAACGTCATGACGATGCCGATATGCAAACCTACCAAATTTCACTGGGCTATGAGCATGGCGTCTCACCAAAGCATATTGTTGGTGCTATTGCCAACGAAGCTGGCATTGAGAGTCGCTTCATTGGTGCCATTGAGATTAGTGATGATGTGTCTCGTGTTGATTTGCCTAAAGGCATGCCTGACGATGTATTTGATCACCTCAAAAACGTAAAAATCCTTGGCAAGCCACTGCACATCAAAGTTGCTGAAGGTGAATTTGTTAAGAAAACTGGTCGTAAACCAAGACCGGATCAGGGCAACTTCCGCCGTAAAGAAGGTGGTGATCGACCTCGCAAATTTGATAAGCGAAAGCGAAGCGATAGCAAAAAGTTCTGACCAATTAAAGCACTGCGAAAGCGGTGCTTTTTTCTTTCCTACCTATATATTTCCTTTCTCGTGGCCCTTTGCTAATTGGTAAAATTACGGCAAGTAGCTTCCAATAGGCTCATTTGGTGAGTTACATATAAATCATAGGTTAACGATTGGTATTACCAATAATTTGATTGGTTTATTCATGTCTTAAATTAATATGCTGCTGCTAAATCCCACCAGTGGAGTGCTAGTCAAAGACATTGATCACAGTATTGGTTACAATTTTGATAAATATGCTGACCAATTTGGTTAATCAAATTAGAGTATTCAGGGTGTTTATTGGTAATGCCAATAATCGATTATTAGAACGCTATTGGTTTGTATGAGTTTGCTGGTTGTTCTGCCAAGGTGGCTGAGCACAGCAAAAGGCTTCCAAGGGATAATTTAGAATGAAAAAAACATTACTGTTTTCTGCCATTGCTATGGCTTTGGCTGGTTGTAGCGGCGATACCGACCATAGCGTCGGCAACATGCGCGGTACCGCAACGCTGAATGGCAATCCAGTTGTTGGTGTAACAATGTCTGTAACTATTGATGACTCTGATGGTTATCAGATTGGTACAGAAACTTACTCTTGGACAGCCGACGATCAAGTTCTAAGCGGTGTAACCGGCAGCGAATACACACTGACCGAAGCTGAGTTGGGCAAAACCATTCGTGTAGGCGTTCAATACACCGACCGCGGCAATACGTTTGAAGATATTCAAACTCAACGCACTGCAGAAATTGTTGCGAATGAAGCCGGCGTAGTAACGATTACCTTAACGCCAGTAGATGATTCGTTTGATGTGCCTATTGTTGGTGACACAGTAACTGCTAGTGTTACTGACATTGCCGGTACTGAAACCTCTGAGTTCATGTACCAGTGGTTAGCTGATGACGTTGCTATCGATAATGCGGTAGAGCAAAGCTACATCATCGATACTGCCGATGTGGATAAAGTGTTGACCGTGCAAGTTGACTACACCGATGATGCCGGAGTGGAAGAAACTATTGTTTCTGATGCTACCGACCCAGTTGAAGATGGTAGCGATACAGGCCCAAATATTGACAACAATGTTGTTGAGTTCTCTGATACTTCTACATCCCAAGGTGGGCAGCTGCGCTACAAAATGAGCTCGTCAGACATGATCACCAACGGTAAGCTGACGGTTCGCTTTAATAAAGAAGATGTAATGGATACCGATGGCAACGCGAAGGACGCCTACATCACCCTTTACGGTACTTCTACCAGTAACAGCAACGCCCTGTTGGATCTGCGTATTCAGAGCGAAGCTTTCATTATTCGCGATAGTGAAACTGCTGTTCCTGATACCTTCACTTTCCGCACTTGGAATGACGTAGAAGTTGTTTGGGATACAAGCGCTCGAGAAGTTACTTTGACTATTAATGACGGCACCCCAATCACTTATACTCCAACGCCAGCCAATGGCTCTACTGCTTGGGATACTCTTTCTGGCGGTGTTCAAACTGTGCAGTTCAAGGTAGGTGATAGCGGTTCAACTATTCCAACCGGCAGTTACTATATCGATGATTTCTATCTATACTCTGATGCAGCTGGTACAGCAGTTCAGTTCTCAGATGACTATGAAAGTTATGATAGAAACTATTCATTATCAGACGCCGATGGCTACAATGCTTCAACTTATGAAGCAGAAGTTATTCAGCAAAAATATGAATAATTTTGTCGCGCGTGGCTAACGCACGCGTTTGAGATGAAACCGCATGCTCTTGTAGTGCATGCGGTTTTTTTATAAGCATTTTTTACTCGAATGATGAGCCCTTTTTGGCGCAAATTAAGCACCACTTGTGAGCTAACTCTTGTATTCTTTACCCCACGCTTAAAATTTGCCACCCGCTTATGAAAACAACCTTGCTTACCCTCGTACACAACACGCCCAACAAACTGGCCTGTATAGGTCGAAACTATGTCGAACATATCAAAGAGCTCGGCAATGAAATTCCCGATGACATGGTGGTGTTTTGCAAACCTAACTCGGCCATTAGCAAGACCTTACACAGTCAGCATCAAGGTGAACCCTTGCATTATGAAGCTGAGCTTTGCTTATTGATTCAGCAAGGTCAAATTGCAGGGGTTGGTGTCGGCCTTGATCTTACGAAGCGCGACCTACAATCCAGATTGAAAGCGAAAGGCTTACCTTGGGAGCGAGCAAAGGCGTTTGATGGTGCGGCGGTTCTTAGTGACTTTGTTGCACTTGATCATGTACCTGATGAGCTGCGCTTTGAACTTTGGGTGAATGATGAACGTCGCCAATACGGTGAGCCGGCTCTGATGATGTACAAGCCGCCACAAATACTCGCTGAGTTGCAGAGCTTTATGACATTGCAAGATGGTGATGTTGTGATGACTGGGACGCCGAAAGGCGTTGGAGCCGTGGAGGCGGGTAAGGACTACCAAGTTAAGTTATTTGTGGGCGAACAATGCGTGCTAAGCCAGCATTGGCCGGCACAACCCTAGTTGTTTGCAGCTAAGTAAGTACTGTGCTCATGGCTATTGGTACTGGCTTGGGTTTGTTATGATGTGCGGCCAGAACGGGGCATCAAGGCATCTGTTCGCCGATCACGCTATTTGGACTGCTAAGTATGTATTGGATTAAATTTTGCGCTTCTGGCCTGTTTGTCTCCATTTATTTTCTGGTGATGCACGAAGGTGAAGGGATCAATGCTTGGGCGCTGTTCTTTTTCTTTTTGTTTGCCATTATTTTGATGAATAAATTGCCGCTGTATTTTCGCCAGCGCGTGATGAAAGAAATGCAAAAGAAGAATATTGATGTCAGTGGGAAACAAGGTGATTCGAAAGGGGCTCCGACCTCAGCTAAATCGAAACCGAAAGCACCGGCTAAACCAAAAGCTGACACATCGGCGGCGCCGGCAACTAAAAAGTAGCCTTACCAAAGCTTCAGGATTTTGCCATCACGATTGGCAACCGATAATCAAACAAGGGCTTGCTGTGCTAATTGCATGGCAAGCCCTTTTCAGTTCTAGCGTTGGCTAAGCTTCGTCAGGCTGTCACTTTGTTCGGCCGAGTCTGTTACCGTCAAGGTGACTTCCAGGGCGTCTCGTCGGTTAATACGGCCCATCACCCATCGGTAGCTGCCAGCATCAGCGCCGTTGACTTGCCATTGGTGCTGTAAGCCTCGCAGGCCATCTTCTTCATCGTATGCTCGCGATATAGCAATAAAAATACGGCCTAATCTCACCAGTTGGAATCGAGCGGTTGGAGTCGCGTCAGGCGCTGCAATATCAAACGCTACAACCACTGGGTCATGATCGGATGAGCGATAGGCATCGGCGGCGTAAAATAAATCTTGCTGCTCGATCGATTTGTAGCTCAGCGTGTAATCGAGTGCTTTAGGCTCATCGGTATTGATATGCCACTCGGTCACATCGATTAGTGTAGAGGCTAGCGATTCATTCACCAACGCATGGTCAAGTTGGCCGGTTTCACCGCTATACACATAGCTGTAGCTGTTTTCTTTACCGAGCACTTCACTGGCTTGCTGGAAGCCTGCTTGTTCGAGAGTGGTGATGGGATCTTCTTTGGCATAAGCATTCAAGTCGCCCATGATTAACACGGCTTGCTCGGCAAATTGTTGCTCTGTCCATTGAGCAAGCGCCTGTGCTGCTCGAGTCCGCGTGAGGTTGCAGTTGCCTTGGCCAGTGGTGCTGTCATCATCACCGTCACCGCAAGCAGAGCCTTTTGATTTAAGGTGATTGACGATTGCGACAAGGCTGGCTTCATTGTCTAGCTGAAACTGTTGTGCCAACGCTGGGCGGTTCTTCTGGTCATTGAAAAGCGCCACGCCGTCATCGTCGATAGGTGAATTCTCGCTTGTTAAAATCTGCGGCTCAGCAACAGGCGAGACCACGTCTGGACGGTAAAGCAAACCGACCGCGATTTCATCGGTGCCAATGGGGCCGCCGGCATCAATAAACGCCCAGTTTTGACCGCTGGCGGTGGCGAGTAGGTTAGTTAACTCGGCAATGGCTGATAGCTCGCCATAGCCATCGTTTTCAATTTCCATTACGCCAATGATATCGGCGTCGAGCGTAACCATCGCTTCAATGAGTTTGGCTGATTGGCGACTCAATTCTTCTGCAGACTCAGCGCCGCGAGCAGTAGGGAACCCATCGCCTTCACCATCGCCGTTGAAGAAATTCAATACATTAAAGCTAGCGACCTTTAGGTTGCCTTCCGTTAATATTTCAGGAGCAAGGGTACGCGGATTTGTCGCCGAAAATTCAACATCTGAGGTCGGATAAACGCGATATTCCGAATAGCTGTAGTACATGACCCCTACGGCACTGTCGACGGTGTCGCCGACACGCAATGTATTGTCAGCGCTGAGGCCTCCAGTTGGAAACGGGACATTAGCAGGGTTTTGGGCTGTGGAACCATCATCCAACAGCAATTTGTTGAGTTCATTTTGAGCATCAATGGCTTGTGATTCGTCCCCTGGGGTGGCAATTTGCGTTGGGATCCAACGGCGACCATTGGCCAGTAATACTTCGCCGTAACGACCCAAGTTATAGACTTCATTGACGGTCAAGTCGCTCAGTTGAACGCGCATGCCTTCTAGCGCTTCAAGTGCTAATGCATCGTCGACCGGTAACACAACGTCATATGGTGTAGGCAGGCTGCTGCTACCACAATGGACTAACTCATTAATGCTGGATAACTGGCTGTTGTCGTAATATTCACCCGCATAACCACTCAGGCGAATTTCATCACCTTCTGCTAAATCAAAACTTGCAGAGCCGGTAAACACAAAAATACCGTCGGATGTTGTGATATCGCCATCGCCAAAATCTTGTAGGTAAAAACCATTTTGGCTTTCCACAATGGCCGTCACCACGCCTTCAACTTCAACAAGTTGGCCGTCATAAGGTGTCACATAGCCGCTGCCTTGCAGCTCACCAATTGCTGGTGCGGAACCACCACAAACATTGATTCACCATTGCCAGGGTCTTCGTCATCATTACCGCCATCACCAGTGCCGCCGTCGCCGTTAAAGGCGAGCAAATCAGAGAAATCTTCATTGTCGAATGCTTGCCATTGTTCGCTGGGATCAAACTCATCGCTGATGTTGGTATCCGTCGTCACGGCTAGTCGGCGTAGCCCTCGGTTCTGAGTGTCGACGCCATTAACGCTCCATTCTGAACCAGGATCGAATCCAACTTGGCCAAGGGAGTCCACCACGGTATCACCGTTATATAGCACCACCGCATCATCACCGTTAAACAGGCTTGCTCCCGAAGTGAGCTGAGCAGCGCTGGCGAAACTAGCATCACTATGCGCGTACAAGAAGAACTCGCCAGCTTCGAGCGTGCCATCGAGAGAGATGGAGGTTGAAGCTGTGCTGTTGCCGTTGAAAAACACCTTGATCTGGTAACTGCTCAAGTCCACATCGCTATTACCAGCGTTATATATTTCAATACCTTTATCGTAACTGGCGCCTTCAATGTACTCAGACATAAATACCGTTGCGGCAGCTTGCGGCGCAATAGCGCACGCAATGAAAGCCGCGAGGCGGTTGCGGTTAAACATAGAACAAATCCTTGTGTATTAGGGGTTAACAGAGAGCTGCGAATTGTTTGAAGCCAAGCGCAGAGAGTCGGGCACTAAGGTAAGTGGCCGATATGGATTTTTCGTTGCAGAGAGATGAATTTACGGTGTGAGTTATGTGACGAGAAAAGGGCAAACGTTGTTTGATCGGCGACCGAATCTTAATTCGACAGCGCTAAATTAAATTTAATGAAA
Source organism: Neiella holothuriorum (assembly GCF_019457915.1). Lineage (GTDB taxonomy): Bacteria > Pseudomonadota > Gammaproteobacteria > Enterobacterales > Neiellaceae > Neiella > Neiella holothuriorum. Next base: position 35,602 of record NZ_JAHZSS010000014.1, on the reverse strand, counting down.
TTTTATTGATTGTTGAATGCTAAAAAATTTCGCGGCAAATGAGTTAAATCTTTGTGGATTTTAGCGATAAAGCTTGCTTCTAATTCACTGATAAATTTATTGTTAGAACATAAATTACAAAAATTTTTGTTTTGTCGTTTAATTACTTACAAAATTTTCAGTTTCCACTATCTTATCTAAGTTGATGGATCATATTTTTCAAAAAGGCAGGCTATTGATATGACGCAATTTCGCAAGATCTGTACAGGTCTGGTGACTGGCGCAGCAGTGGTGCTGTCGGCTCATCTACCGTTGGCATACGCCAACACCGATGAAACCGCAGTGACCGATAATATTATTCGCCCAGTAAAAATGAAGCGATTAGGAGCTCCAGGTGAACGAAGCATTCGAACCTTTCAGGGGCAAGCAGAAGCGAGCATGCGTACCACGCTCGCTTTTCGTGTTCCGGGGCAACTCGTAGAAATGCCAGCTATTGCCGGCCAGCATGTCAAGCAGGGTGACTTGCTGGCAAGGTTAGATCCGATTGAGTACGAATTAACGCGAGATAAGGCGAAAGCTCATTTTGAGCTAGCTGAAGTTCAATTTAAACGTACCGAGAGGCTTGTTAAAGATCAATTGGTTAGCCAACGCATGCACGATGAAAATCGAGCAACCTTGTCGCGAGCCCAAGCTTTGTTAGAGCAAACAGAGGCGAATGTCGGCTATACCTATTTAAAAGCTCCTTTCGATGGCGTTGTCTCTCGAACGGCAGTTGAAAACTTTGATTACGTTCAAGCCAAGGCTCAAATCATTAGCGTCCAGGCTGATGGCATGACGGATGTGAATATTCAAATTCCACAGCATATTGTCACTCAGTTTACGCGTGAATTTTTTCTCAATTTGCAGGCCGAAGTTCGTTTCGTCGCACAGCCCAGCTATCGGTTTATGGCAACAGTTCGTGAAGTCGAAACAGAAGCCGATCCGCAAACACTGAGCTTTAAAGTCACTTTAACACTGCCAACACCAACTGAATTCAACGTGACTACGGGAATGACTGCGCAAGTCGATGTCGATCTGGCGCCGCTTGATCCGTTACAAGTTGAATACTATGTGGTTCCAAAAACTGCCGTCTTTGAATCAGAGAGTGGCGCCACCCAAGTATGGCGTGTTGCGCCAGATACGATGCAGGCTCACGCAGTGCCAGTAAAAGTTCTAGGCAATGCGCAACGAGGCATTCGGATTTCCGGAGAACTCTCGGCAGGCGATCAAATCGCGACCACGGGTGTTGATGAAATTTCAGAAAATATGGTGGTTCGCGAGTGGATCCGCGAACGTGGTATCTAACGGGAGAGCATACTAGTGAAGCTGAATAATAAATTAGCAATTGCTGTCGGAGTTTGCTCTGCGGTTTTTTTGTCGGCCTGCTCCAAAGCTCCGGCACCGGAGAAAATGGCGCCGCCGGTTGAAACAGTCAAAATTTCAGATGATGTGTTTGGCACGCAGCGAGATTTCCCAGCTGTAGTCCAAGCCAGTGACCAGAGTGATTTAGCATTTCGGGTGTCGGGGGAATTAATATCGCTTCCCGCCATTGGTGGTAAGCAGGTCAAAAAAGGCGATGTGCTGGCAAAGCTTGATCCTGCAGACTTTGTCCGAGCAGTTGAGGATGCGTCAGCAACCTATGATCTCGCCAAGGTCAACTACGAACGCGCTGCCGCGCTGTTAAAAACAGGCTCTATCTCAGCCTCTGAACACGATACGTTAAAGGCTGAGTATGAAATCGCTAAGGCAGACTTAGGGATCGCCAAGGTTCGCCTCGATTTTACTGAACTGAAAGCACCTAAAGATGGCGTGATTGGCTTAGTGGCTGTCGACAACTTTGAGAATGTGCAAGTCGGTGAGCCCATTGTCACAATCAATAGCATGGAAACCATCGACATTGTTATCGATGTTGCAGAACATTTGCTAGCAGTTGCGAATCCTCGCGCAAGTCAAGATGACGTTCAACATCAAGTCACGATTGAAGGCATTGAAGGGGTCTTTTATGCCTCGCGTTATGAAGTTGAATCCGAAAAAGATGACGTGAGTAAAACCTACAAAGCAACCTTGAGAATGAAACGACCAGAGCGTACCGCTATTTTGCCTGGCATGAGCGCGGTGGTTCGAGTCGATATGAACAAGGTTTCACGCGCTGCTTTTTCCGGCTTAGTGCTACCTGGCTCTGCGGTGCTATTTGAACCTTCAAAACCCTTAATGGGAGATAACGCCTTTGTTTGGAAGTTGTCTGAAGCGGGTAATTCGGTGGTGAAACAACCCGTTGAAGTAGAGCAACTCGCTGAGTTTGGTGTGGAAATTAAATCTGGTATAGCGCCAGGAGATGTCATTGTAGTTTACGGCCAGGGCTTATCTGAAGGCGCGGCGGTTAACGTGGTGAAAACCAGGGAGATCAAGGGATGAGCATTGCCGAGTATTTTGTAAAAAATAGAATTATTAGCTGGCTGGTCACCCTAATCTTAGGGCTTGGTGGTGCGGCTGCTTTCACAGGTTTAGGGCAATTAGAAGATCCAGAGTACACCATTAAAGATGCCGTCGTTGTTACTTCCTACCCTGGCGCGTCGCCGCAACAGGTCGAAGAGGAAGTAACCTACAAGCTCGAATTGGCAATTACCCAATTATCCTATATTGATGAAATCACTTCGATTTCTACCGCAGGATTATCGCAAATCACGGTTACCATGCAGAATAGGTATGACAAGCATGACTTGCCGCAAATTTGGGATGAGCTGCGCCGCAAAGTCGGTGACGTTGCTGCTCAACTGCCGCCCGGGGCTTCAACCCCCTTGGTGAATGATGATTTCGGTGATGTATTTGGGATGTTGCTCGCTTTTACCGGTAAAGGCTACTCCTACAAGGAGCTCAATGATTACGTTGATTTCGTCAAGCGTGAACTAGAAGTTATTCCTGGTGTTGGCAAAATCAACCTGGCTGGCGTGCTATCTGAGCAAGTCTTCATCGAAATTTCCTACAAGAAATTATCGGCTTTAGGGATCTCTCCCGACACCATTTATGCCTTATTGAACCAGCAAAATGCAGTGGCGCCGGCTGGAGCATTCCGCCACGGTGATGAATACGTCCGTATTTATTCTACCGGTGAGTTTATGGATGTCGCTGAGCTAGAAAACCTCATTATCGCTGGGGCAGGCTCAGACAAGTTGGTGTATTTACGCGACGTCGCTGATGTGTATCGCGGTTATGAAGAAGTGCCATCAAACCTGTACAACTTCAACAACCAACAAGCCATTACCATGGGTATTTCATTTGCATCTGGTGTGAATGTGGTGGATGTGGGCAAAGTGGTTAGGGATCGTATGGCCGAGCTGGAATACACCAAACCGCTTGGCATGGAAATCGTCCCTATCTACGACCAGCCAGGTTCAGTAGAAGTTTCAGTTCAAGGCTTTATTCTTAACCTTGTGGCCGCAGTCGTCATCGTGGTTGTGGTACTGCTGTTCTTTATGGGCGTCAAAAGTGGCTTGTTGATTGGCTTGATCCTCGCTTTGACCTGTATCGGCAGCTTTATCTTCATGGCGCAGATGGCAATTGACCTGCAACGTATTTCGTTAGGGGCATTGATTATTGCTCTGGGAATGCTGGTGGATAACGCCATTGTGGTGGTTGAAGGCATTCTCATTGGGATGCAGCGGGGCATGTCGAAGGTTAAAGCCGCTGCTGCCATTGTTAAACAAACCATGTGGCCATTGCTTGGTGCAACGGTCATTGCGATTGTTGCCTTCGCTCCAATTGGTTTATCGCAAGATTCAACCGGGGAATTTGCCGGCAGCTTATTCTGGGTGTTGTTAATTTCACTGATGATGTCTTGGTTTACCGCGATTTCAATCACTCCATTCTTTGCTGACTTGTTCTTCAAAGAAGAAAAGCATGATCCAGATGCAGAGCTTGAAGATCCGTACAAAGGCATTGTTTTTGTAATGTACAAAAAGCTCCTGGATACAGCCATGCGGTTTAAATGGGCCACCATTGGTATTTGTATCGCCTTACTGGTTACCTCTCTGTATGGCTTCACCAAAGTTCGACAAGCGTTTTTCCCGCCAGCAACAACGCCAATTTTCTTGGCTGACGTTTGGTTACCGCAAGGTAGCGATATTCGCTATACCAGTGAAGTTGTTGACGAAATGGAAAAGTGGGTCCTTGAACAAGAAGAAGTGAAGCAAGTCACGACCACCATTGGTGCTGGTGCTCAGCGCTTTATGTTGACGTACGAACCGGAAAAAACTTACCCGGCATATGCGCAGTTACTGGTCAATGTAAATGCTCCAGAGCAAATGCATCCGATGATGAAAAAATTGCGCGATACCTTTGCGGAAGATTTTCCTCAGGCGCAAATCAAATTGCGGAATCTGGAAATTGGTCCATCGCCGGCAGGTAAAATTGAGGCACGTTTCACAGGGCCAGATCCGGATGTGTTGCGCGGGTTATCTGAACAGGCGAAGCAAATCTTACGAGACGATCCTGTTGCGACAAACATTCGCGATGACTGGCGTGAGCGCTCGAAATTGATTCGCCCCGTTTACGATGAATCACTTGGACGTCGGGCTGGCGTGTCGCGCTCGGATCTCGATCAAACCCTCGAAATGTCCTATTCCGGCGCAACCGTTGGTTTATATCGAGATGGTACAGACTTATTGCCAATTGTTGTTCGTTTGCCAGAAGATGAACGCGCTGATAGCGCAAGCTACGATGGCTTGCAAGTTTGGAGCCCTGTTCAGAGTCAATACATTCCGATTCAACAGATTGCACCAAACTACGATTTGGCGTGGGAAGATGGCGTGATTCAGCGCATTGATCGGAAACGTACATTAACGGTTATTGCGGACCATGATGTGCTGGGGATTGAAACGGCTGCGCAAGTGTTTGAACGCGTTCGCCCAGCCATTGAAGCTATTCCGTTACCGAAAGGTTACTCACTTGAATGGGGCGGAGAATACGAAGCATCAAATGATGCGTCGGTAGCGGTATTTGGTTCGTTGCCGGGGGGCTTGTTGATTATGTTCCTCATTACCATTTTCCTGTTTAACTCAGTCAAACAACCGTTGGTTATTTGGTGTTGTGTGCCGATGGCTGTAATTGGCATTACCTTTGGCTTATTGCTGCTCGATGCCGCCTTTGGCTTTATGGCGTTGCTCGGAGCCTTGAGTTTGATTGGTATGTTGCTGAAAAACGGTATTGTGCTGCTGGATCAAATTAACCTTGAAATTAAGGAAGGAAAAGAACCCTACCAGGCTGTTTTTGATTCGGGGGTTAGTCGTGTTCGACCTGTATCAATGGCTGCTATTACCACGGTTCTTGGCATGATCCCACTCTTGGGCGATGCCTTCTTCGTTGATATGGCAGTAACCATCATGTTTGGTTTAGGCTTTGCTACCGTATTGACCTTGGTTGTTGTTCCTGTGCTGTATGTTGTGTTCCACGGTTATAAATACCGTCCACTGTCCAGCATGGAATAAACGATTGCACGTACAAAAAACCACCCTCTTGGGTGGTTTTTTTTTTGCGTTTATATCGAGGCATTAACGCTCAATACGCGCAATGGTATACATGATGTTAAATTTACGTTAGTTTCACCGGTACTATGTAGCGCTAACAAAAGGGGATTTTAGAGTGCGTTTTCAAGGAGTTTTATGTGCTGCACTAATGTTGTTCTGCGGAACGTTGCAAGCTAATGACGATGTAATGCAGGCTGAACAGGTGTCAGCAGCACAACAGGGGCGATGGGGCGTTGGAGGAGGCGTCTGGGAAGCATTAGAGCATATGGATATTTATTATGTTCAGCTTTCATATGAATTTCCCGAATACGAACCCTTGTGGGGAATTCGCCCGACGGTACTTGGGATGGTGAGTGATGATGCTGAGTACTATGTAGCAGCTGGCTGGCTAAAGGAATTCAGTATCAATGATAACTGGGACTGGGGATTTGGTAACGTGGTCGGCTACTTTAGCGATAACGACATGTTAGGCCATCATTTAGAATTCTATTCTCGTATTCTAGTGAATTACCAGCTGAGCCCAGAATCCTTTGTACGGGCCGAATTCGGTCACTTATCAAATGCGAGTATTGCTGACCGCAATCCGGGTACGGAAAACTTAGCGTTAACCTATCATTGGCGCTGGTAATCGCAGTGGTTCTAGCCCGCCCGATTGGTTAGCCCTGCAGCCTCAGGATGATGTTGATAGATTTCTGTCCTGTTACGCCCTGTTGCCTTTGCTCGGTACAGGGCAGTATCTGCCGCTCGATACATCGCTTTGACCGTCACTTGTTGTTCGTATTGCACAACGCCAATGCTACAGGTCACCGGTGACGACTTGATACTCGACGCCACTCGCTGACGGATCCGCTCCATCACAAGGTAAGCGTCAGCTGCATCCGTAAAGGGCAGCAACACCGCAAATTCCTCACCTCCAATACGACCCAAGAAATCTGTGTTTCTCAGCATGCCTGCCACTAACTGCACAAACTCTATTAATACCTCATCACCAACATCATGCCCTTGTTCATCATTCACCCGTTTGAAATGATCAATATCGAGCAGAACCAGTGAAAAGTGACTGCTAGGATATCGCGTCGAATCGTTAATTAAGCGGCTTAATTCATCGTCAAAGCGGCGGCGATTAAATGCCCCAGTCAGAGGATCGGTAATGGATTGCTTTCTCAGTTGCTGTTCAAGCTTTTTCTGCTTCGAAATATCAATAAAACTGGCGATATAGTAGTCGGGAGATTTAGACCGCTTGCTCCAATAAATCGCGCTAACTTCTTGCCAGGTAGTGATTAGCTCACCGGACTTGGTTCGGTAGACGATTTCACCTTGCCATTGCCCCGTGGTGTTCAATTGTTGCCAAATCTCTCGAATGTATTCTGACGAATGGAAACCTGAGCGAAATAGCTGAGGAGTTTTCCCCAATGATTCCTTGGCCCGATAACCCATGAGCTGGCTAAACTTGCGATTGGTGGCAATAATTGTTCGATTTTGATCGGTCATTACCGCCGCGGCCATGCCATTTGTTGAGTGCAGCATTAAGCGCTTGGCGTTTTGTTTACTCAGCACTTTTCTCAGCGCAACTGCGAGCAATAAACTCAGCACAATCATCACTAACAATATCGCAAGACTATGTTTGGTTATGGCGGTTAGTGGCCCTTTTAAAGATGCAATAACATCGTCATTGCTAAATTGGGTTAATAAAATGAATTGGTGATCGCTGGCGAATTTGGTGTTGTTATCGGGTTGAATTGTCAGTACCGAATAGGCGCCATTCGTGTTGTCACCAATGTAAATGCCATTGTGATTGTCGGCTTCCATCGATTGCCATAAATCAGGCGCGAACTGGGCAACTGACAAATGAGCTCTCTCAGCTATTACATGACCGTAACTGATATCGGGCGACTCTTCGTAAATGTAATGCCCTTGGGTGCTCAGAATGTCTAAATTGAGTTTGGTAATGCTTTGATGCAGCCTAAAGTTGGAAAGAAAATCGGCGATATTCAGATTGACGACGAGGTAGCCGGTTCGATTCCCTTGCTCGTTCAGTACTGGGGTTACCATTCGCGCAGCAATTAGGTATGGCTTCACGAACTCATTGTGTTCGCGCTCTAAATCGAACAAGGTCAAACCAACTTCGTTATTCGTAAGCGTGGCGGCGTGGCGTATGTAAGGACGGTGACCTTTAAATTGCAGTTGATCGGTGGCGCTGGCCTGCTCTGTTGAGGGGGAAAAATTAACCCTAATTTGCTCTTGACCACTAACATCGATATAGCGAATTTGAACAAAGGTTTGCCACAACTCGGCTTGTTTTTTCCATTTTGCTTCAACATCTTTGCGGGCTTCTTGCGTTCCGTCGGAAGCATAAGCGGTTAGCGATTGATTGGTGGCAAGCAACCGAGTGGTTTGCTCTATATGATTAATTTTGTCTTGTAGAATGCGGCTTAACAGCTGCTGCGCGACAATAGCACTTTGCGACGTATCGAGCCGGTGCTGTTCAATGATCTGCGTTCGTTGGTGTAATGTGAATCCCGCCAGAAGCAATATAAGCGTTCCGAATATACCCATAGCGATAGGCCAAAGTTTGGGCGTTAACTCATTGCATCGAGGCAACATGGCTTCTGTGGTGTGCTTACGAAATGAACTCACTTGCGCGTACCCTAACGATGTGCTGATTAAAAAACACGCATAGTATCTACCGTCAGCTCGACTGGATAAATAACGAATAGGTATAGAATCATTCAAATTTTGAATGATTTTTTTGAGAAAGTGGCGATGAACTCCTCTACAAAGACCTTTTCGCGAAGGGGTTGAAAGTTGCGAGAACGATATAAAAGGTAACCGTGGCGCTGAAAGCCATATTGGCCTTTAAACAACGGAACTAGCGCGCCAGTTTTAAGCTCATCGTCGATAAAGTCCGGCGACGATATGAAGACGCCGAGACCTTGAACCGCCGGGTTTTTCGCGTGGGAAAGGTGATCAACTGTAATCGGTCCTGTGACGTTAATTGTTCGACGCTGACCATTTTCAACATAATGCCATTCAATAAACTTATCGAACTTGTCATTCAGACAAATGCAGGGAAAGCGCTCCAACTCTGACGGGTGCGAAGGCGTGCCGTACTTCTCCAATAAGCTAGGGGCCGCAAAGAAGCTAAATTGGTAAAGCATACTGGGCCGGCTAATTAAGTTTTCATCAGGAGATGGAATGGGTAAAAACCGGATGTCACCGCTAAGAGGCGATTGCCAGTGTTCTGGCGTAATCGAGATAAATTCGAGTTTAATGTTGGGGTATTTCTTTAAGAAATTCGGTATGAAGTTTGTGAGCATTAATTGGGTGGGAACGTAGGACGCTTCAATGATCAAGTTGCCGGCAGGTTCATTTTTACTATGCTCGGCAAATGATTCAGCGTCATGCACGGCTTGCTCAATACGTTGACAGTGACTGACAAACTGTTGCCCAAAGTCAGTCAGTTGTACCGAACGCCCTTGTCGTTCAAACAAGCGCAAACCTAAGTGTTGCTCCAGTTGTTTCACTCGTCGACTAATGGTGGGCTGTGGCATGTCGAGTCGCTCAGCCGCAGCGGTAAAACTGCCGCATTCGACGATGGTCATAAAAATTCGATTGTCATCAAGCAGAAACGACATAAAGCGCCTTACTTATTCATTGAATGAATATAAAGGTAGCTGAAATTAGCGTTTTGGTTAGCTTTACAGTTGAGGGGTGTGATTTTTGCGCGCGATGATTAAGGTGATATTGTCATGGCCGCCTGCCGCAAGAGCTGCCAAGAGTAGGCGCTCTGCAAGGATTGCTAGCTGCGGGCTACTGACCATAATGTTGGTGATCTGGTTGGGAGTAAGCATGTCTGACAAGCCATCACTGCATAGAAGCAGTAGCTGGTTAGCAGACCAATGTATTGTTTTTTGCTCAATGTGATCGGGTTGAAATTGGGTTGAGCCGATGGCGGTTGTCAGTATGTGACCATACTGCCGAGCGGTTTCTGGGGATACATCTTCGCCTTCATCAAGCAAGCGTTGCAGCATAGTGTGATCAGTTGTTAGTTGCTGTAAATGAGGCCTATCTGCATCAAACAAGTAAGCTCGACTATCGCCCACCCAGCTTAACTCGACATCTGGGCCCGCATACTGGGCACAGACCAAGGTCGCTCCCATGTCTTTTAAGCGCTTGTTCATTTGTGCCGCGTGAACGGTTTGTTGGTGAGCTCCCCAAATCGCAGCATTTAATTCTGCGCCCTGCTGCAGGCCTAACATACTTTGGGTGATGGCCATGGCTGAGGCTGTTTCTCCTGCCTGATGTCCACCAATGCCATCTGACACCATCAATACCTTGTGTTGCTGATCGACGGCAAATGAGTCTTCGTTATTGGCGCGGCGATGGCCCGCGTGGGTAACGCCAACGGCCTCAAAATGTTCGTTTTGAGGCAGCCAGTGCACGCACGGAATGGTCATTCAGCCAACTCAATCACCGACAGCAGCTCGGGTTTGATCATCGCGGTTTCGGCTTTGATTGGGCTTAACAGCTCAGTCTTTGCTTGGAACATACGTTTACCTTCCGACACCATGTCTTTTCTGGCTCGCTCATACCAGCCATCACGCATCACATGAAGCAATGGGGCGGCGAGACGCTGAGAATCTCGCTTGCCTTTGTATTCAATGTTGATGCTTTTAAGGGCTTCGTCAAAGGCTTGTAAAAACGCTTGTAACTGGGTGTCGGGGTAATGGCCAACCGGCTCTAGACGCAATAAATAACGACTTTGCTCGGAAGCTGCTTCCGCTTTGAAGTGGGCGGCTAGCACGCCGCTTGCTTCACTGGCTTTTTGCACCCCGTCAATTACCTGATTAACGCTAAGTTTCTCGCCGGTGATGTTAGTCATGCCCCGGCCTTTGCGTAAAAACTGAATTTTAGGGGCTTGATTATAAAAGCCTTTTACGGTGATGACGTCGTTGATGTCATAACGGTAAATGCCGCCGGTCGTGGTCAGGAAAATATAGTATTCGCCGCCATCTTCGAGTTCGGTAACGGTTTTATATTTCCACTGGCTTGGATCATTAGGGTTTTGGGTGACTTCGTCGGCATCGACAAATTCGTAGTAGTTCACGTCCAGCGCTAACGGGCCTGCTGCGCCATCGTCACTTAATGGCACGGAGCAGCGCGCTTCACTTGATAGGAATCCCCAATCTCGAGTGGCAACGGGAGCATTACCATCGGGATTAAACCAAGCATCAAACTTTTCAATGTAATGGCCAACCGTACCGCCTTTCCAACAACCGATGAGTGCCAATTCTGGCCAATAGTCGCCCGGCAATAAATGGCCATTTCGTTGCTGATAACAGGCTTTTAGCTGCGCGGCTCGCTTGCTATCTGGCTTTAGTTTTTGCTCTAAGGCTTGGCGGATGTGAGGCTCAATCGTGAATTGGTTCGAGAGCGTGCCGTCTTTCACGTCATTAATAAGGATTTCGGCATATTCATCGGCTTTTTCACACATTTTTAGAATGGACGATGGATTGGCCGTTGCTAGTAAACTGACTTTTTCTGCCAAAGCGATACGCATGAGCGCGTAGTATTTCGCCTCATAGTCTTCAATTTCAAACACCGGATACGGAACGGCATAGATTTTTTGCACGATGCTTGGCATTTGCTTATATATGTGGCCTGAAGTCGCGCCAAAAGGAAGACCGCATTCGGTTTCCCCTTCAATCGCCGGTGACACGAGCGAGACAATTTTTCCTTTATACAAGCCCGGATGGGCGAGCTTGGCATGGTACATCCAGCTTCGCATCATGTCGGAGCTAGCAGCCCGGGCACAGCTTGGGGTAAATGGAATAAATTTAGCTTTGCCGGTGGTGCCACTCGTTTGGGCAAACATAATCGGTTGTTCGGCCACCAGTTGGTTGGGCTCGCCATTACACATGGGCTCAATATAAGGCTGAATGTCGTTGTAGCTGACTAATGGCACATTCTGGCGATAATCTTCGGCGGTTTTGATGTTGGCGAAGTTGTATTTTTTCCCGTAAGCCGTGTCTTTATTGCGCTCTAAAATTGTTTGCAGCAGCTGCTGTTGTGTTGCTTCAGCTGTCAAGGTGGTTTGCTCAAAGCGTTTAGCTGAGCGACTGGCAATAAAATGAATCAGTAAACCAAGCATTGCTACTCCTCCAACTTGAGCTGCCAGTGTTGCTGCTGACAAGCGCTAAGTTGTGCGGTGGAAATTTGTAAACCAAGGCCATAGCCCGTGAGTGGGGCGACTTGCGCGCGTGGACCAACCATCAACGGAGGTTCGAAAATATCATGCGCTAGCAGTAAAGTACCAAAGCAGCCTTCTCGCCAGCGCAGCGTCGGCGCAATGCTAGCTAATGCAAGCCCCGCGGCGGATAAGCAGCTGGTTTCACCAACTTGGGCTCCGAGCTGGCAGTCAATACCATGCTCATTGGCAAGTTTGACGATGCGATAACTATTATTGAGACCACCGCATTTGGAAATTCGAACGTTGAATAAATTGCACGCTTGGCGGTCTATAAGCTGCTCCGCGTCGGCCAACGAACACATCGATTCATCAACCATCACCGGGGTAATTGCGGCTTTGGTGAGGGCGGCAAGGCCGTCGATATCATCGCTTTCGAGTGGCTGTTCAATACTATTGAGGCCAAATGGGCGTAACTCGGTCAGTTGACGTTGTGCTTCGTCGGCATCTTGCCAAGCGCAGTTGGCATCGCCGCGTAAGTCATGATCGGGCCCAAGGATTTCTCGTACGGCTTGTAAAATGGCCACATTGAGGTCGCCTTGCTGATGCAGCTTGACCTTAGTGCACGGTACGCCGAGTTGTTTGATTTGTTGTGCCATCGCAACGGCTTTTTCTGGCTGGCCAGCAGCAATAACTCCGCTGTACTGCTGTTTATTGGGAGACACGGTGGCGAATAATCCACCGGCTGAAAGCTGTTGCTGTTGGCCAATTAAATCGAGCAGGGCCAATTCCATGGCACAAAATGCGGCGTGCTTATTTCGTGGTAATGTCAGCGTTTGTGCCGACAGCCATTGCATCAGTTGGTCAACATCAGTGCCTTGCAGTTGTTTGAGTTGCGGTAATAGCTCATCCGTTAAGGTTTGCCACGCTTGTTCAAACGTCTCACCGGTCACGTAATGGCGGGGGCAGCTTTCGCCAAAGCCGACTGAGCCATCTTCTGCGGTGATTTTTAACAAAATATTGCGAGCCACTGAGCGTGATGCCAGTGCATGTTCAACCTCAACGAGCATCGGGATTTCGATGGCGTACAGCTCGGCTGATTTAAACCTCATGGCTGTTTCTCCATATGATGTAGCCATTGCGTAATGTCAGATGCTAAGCGGGTTGGCATCTCAAGTTGAATGGCATGAACTTGATTAGGGTAATGTTGCACTGCTGTAGCTTGCTGACCCCTGAACAAAAGTTGGGTAACTTTATCGTTATCAATAATTTCATCTTTGCCGGCTAGAAATAGCTGCGTTGGCCGATCTAGTTTGCTGATGTTAGCTGTAATCCACTTGTCCATACGGTGGGTTTGCCAGAGAAATTCAGCGGTCACGATAGGATTGCGCAGTGGATCTGCGTGAATGAAGTCGACCCATTGCTGTTTATCACTAAACATCTCGGGCGTGACGGGCACTGGGTATTGTTTTTGCTGGCAGAACAGATGGCAGACAGCAATCGATAACTTTTCAAAGCCGTTGTAATCGACAGCAGCAACCAATCCCGGCGTGACTAAGATAAGCCCGTTAACTTTATCAGGATGGGCCAAGCTATAAGCGGTCGCGAGTTTGCCGCCCCAAGACAATCCCACCAGATAAACGCGGCTATATTGATTTCTCAATTGACGAACAAAATCATCGAGATCATCAAGCCAATCGTGCCAGCTCTCAATATGACCTGGAATAATATCGCGCTCGGCTCGATTAACACCGCTACCGCGACGATCGAGCATGTAAACATCATAACCTTGTGACGCAATACGATTTGCAGCCAGCTCAAACCAGCCTGAGTGACTGGCGATGCCATGCAAATAAACCAGTGCGGTATCGGGCTGCTCTGAGGCCATCCGCGCAAAATAACCGAGTTCGGTATTGTGGCGAGTGACGTATTGCAATTCTGAGCGCTGCTCGATGTGCTGATTGATTTCATCAAGCAAATGGTCATCGTTGGCGGCAGCGAGCGGCACACTACAAAACAACATAGTGATCAGCCAATAGCAAAATCGTATTCTTATCATCGCTTCAACTCCTCGGTGATATCGGTTAGTTCATTGGCTTCATCTGTTGCTGGCATCAGCTCAATAGCATCTTGCTGCCAGTGTTTATTGGCACTCGCTGGTGACCATGGCATTTGTTCTGTGAGTTGTTCCAGTAGCGCGAGTAGCTGCTGACAATTAGCCGGACGCTGACTTGGATCGGTAAGGAGACACGACATCACCACGCTTGCGAACTGCGGTGAGACGTCGCTGGTGACTGCGCTTAATGGTGTTGGCGGTTCACTTAGCATTTTGCTGACCATTTCAACCGGCGTATTGGCCTTATAAGGAGACTTGCCGGATAGCAAATTATAAGCGACCACGCCAATGGAGTAGATGTCGACTGACACTGATGCGAGTTGCGGATCGCGCAAGCGCTCAGGCGCTATGTATGCGGCCGTACCGGCAATCGACTGAGTTTGGGTAATGGCAAGCTCTTGTTCGGTACTGATGTCCTTGACCAATCCAAAGTCCAACACTTTGACAAAATCTGCTTGTCCGCCAAGCTGACACAGCATGATGTTGGCGGGCTTGATGTCGCGATGGATCAGCCCTTTCTGATGCGCTTCTTCCAGACTAAAGCACAGTTGACGCAGGATATGCACCACGCGCGCTTGCGGTTGTGGGCCGCGGCTAGCGATTAACTCTGATAACGAAAAGCCGTGCAGCATTTCCATGACATAGAAAAAACGGCCGCTTTCGGTAATGCCGAAGTCAAAAATTTCAATGGTGTTTGGGTGCCGCAGAAGGGCGGTTTGCTGCACTTCCAATTCAAAGCGTTGAATATTTTCTGGCGTTGATTGATCGCGCCGTAACAATTTGATGGCAGTAGGGCGTTGTAATAATGAATGACGGGCGCGATAAACACTGCCCATCCCGCCTTCGCCAATCTTATGTTGTAGTTTGTAATTGCCGAGCTTGGACAAATCATCAATTTGGCGAGCCATGTGCGTCATGCGGTAACGTAGGATTAATAACCCCATCACGCCTGCACACACCAGCAGTAATAGCGCGTACTGACTGTAAATAAGTGGCGATAACAAGCTAAAGGCGCCATCTCGCTCAATTTCTATCACTAAGCCTATTTCTAAGGCGGGCTCCCACGCCCAAGCGCCCATGACTTCAAAGCCACGAAAATCGGTGTAGCCTTCAACATCAACACCTGTTTGTTGTTGGCTGACGGCGGCAACGGATTTGATCAATTGGTCTGAATCGGGTCGAGTTAAACGTAAATTAAACAACAAGTCGTCGTTATCGGGATCGAGTCGTTTTTGCTGGCGAACCGGTATGGCAATGGACATGGGCGAGATCAGCACGCCGTCACGATTCACCACGTAGCTGTGAGTAAAATCATCCTTATCAAAGATATCGGCCAAGTAATGCAGCTCGGTCAGCGGATCTAACGCGGTAATAGCAACATGCTGTTTGTCACTGCCGGGCACGGCCACGCCAACCAGAATAATGGGCTTTCGACTTTTCGCATGGGGGAATAAGTCGAGGGCATTTTCCAATGCTGACATGTGGACACCGGCCTCAAGCGTTTTATGAACGAAGTAAGCCATCCGAGGACTTAACTGCGTCGCTAATGTCTCTTGCTGAGAGCTCAAGATGATTTTTCCGGTGTTGTCCGATACGGCGTAACCAATCGCATTAATGCTTTGGCTATAACGCTCAAGTAATTGAGTAACGGGCGCTAAATCTTGCGCATCAGCTGTTTGATGGTAGCGTCTGAACACCGTTGGGAGGGCTAGTTTATCGGCCAGAAATAAGGCGTGAGTCAGCTCGCTTTGATACCAACGCTTAAGAATGTTTTGATGAGTTTCGATTTGCTGCATGAGGCGATGTTCGTAACTTTCTTCAACCCCCTCAATGATGTGGCGGGCCATCCCCAATGCCAAAACAAATAACAGCAATGCCGTGACCGATACCACTAACGTGAGGTTTTCCCGCTTGGTGCGTTTCTTACGCTTTGGGTGCAGGGTTAAGCGAGTTTGGCCACTGTCGGTCAAGGTTTGAGCTCCGAGTCATCTTCCGTGATGGCTTAGTTTGCCACCCGGATCCTGAATACAGCCCTAAGTATGTGCCAATTTATTGATGTTTCAATAAATTATTTGCAGAAGAATGAGAAGTGAGAAGTCTAAAAAGAGTCTTTAAAAGTAGGCTGCCAGCATGTTATGAGCACGTTGCTGGCAGCCAGATACGCTATTTATCGACAGGCGTTAATTTGCGGAAGCTGACGCCAAAGAAAATACTGTACAGGACAGGAATGGCGATCAGTGTCAGCACCGTAGCAAATGCTAAACCGGCCATGATGGTGACGGCCATGTCGGCAAAGAAGGCGTCAAACAGTAATGGCGCCATGCCTAAAATAGTGGTGATGGCAGCCAATGCGACAGGGCGCAAACGGCTTAAGCTCGCTTCCACAATGGCTTGATGCTTGGCTTTGCCTTCGCCAATTTGCAAATCGATTTCTTCAACCAAGACAATGGCATTTTTGATCAACATGCCAAACAAGCTGAGAAAACCAAGTAGAGACATAAAGCCAAACGGCATGTCTGTGCTAATCAAACCGGTGACCACACCGACGCTGGCCATTGGCACCGTCAGCCAAATAATGAGTGGCTGTTTGACGCGGCCGAACAACAAAATAGTTACCAGAATCATCACCAAGAAGCTCATCGGTAAACCGGCACCCAGCGCGCGTTGGGCGTCGCCGGCTGATTCATACTCGCCACCCCATTCAACTTGATAACCGCTTGGCATGGGTAATTGCTCGATCTCTGCGCGAATACGACTCAAGGCTGCGGCTGCGGTGTCATCTAAGCCTGGCTCCGCAAAAACGCTAATCGAACGTACCCGATCACGGCGTTGGATTAAGGTATCTTCACTTGCTAATTCTACGTCAGTCATTACTTGGCTGAGGGGAATGTAGCGTCGCTGATGCGCACTCCAAACCAGGGCGTTGCGAATACTTTCAATGTCAGCGCCGCTTGCATCAGGCACTTTGGCGACGATGGGATAGTCGTAATCGCCATCTCGAAGTTTACCTAGCTCCAAGCCGCTACTGACATATTGTACTGCGTCGGCAAAGTCGGCTCGGGTGACACCCGCGACGCCGGCATTGTACTCGTCAAAGTTTGGTACCACGGTTAAAGCTTTTTCTCGCCAGTTATGGCGCACATCGCGGATCATTGGATCGTCGCGCATGATTTGCTCCGCTTGGGCCGAGAGCTTTCGGAGCACCTCAACATCCGGTCCAAGAAAGCGCGCTTCGAGTTTGGCGGTGGTGCTCGGGCCAAAAATCATCCGCTTGAGGTAAAAGTCAGCGTCAGCATCTAATGCTTGTAACTGAGGGCTAATTTCATCAATGAAGCCATTAATGACATCTTCACTGTGCATTTCCACCAAAAACAGGTTGTAGCTTTCGTTGCGTGCTTCTGGCCCATAGGTCAGGGTAAAGCGAGCTGTACCTTGACCAATACTTGAGGTTACCGCTTTGACCTCTGGGTATTGCAATAATAATTTTTCAATTTCTATGGCTTGTTGTTCGCTGGTTCGAATGTCCCGAGCCTGTGGCCCCCAGTGATGGATATAGAACATCGGCGTGCTTGATGGTGGGAAGAACCCTTGTTTCACATTGGAAAAGTTAGCAATTGCGACCAGGGTGATGACCACCAACGCACCAATCGTTAACCAGCGAAGTTTGAGGGCCTTGGTTAACGCCAACTGGTAGTAACGGTGAAAAAACGACGGTGGTTTTGCACTTTCTTCAGCGCTTGCTTGTTTGTAAAAGTAAGAACCAAATAGCGGTGTAACCGTCACCGCCAGTACCCAACTGAGCATGAGGGAAATGAGGATTACGGCGAACAGCGAGAATAGGAATTCTCCGGTGGCATCGTCCGATAAGCCGATGCCGGAAAAAGCGGCAATACCAATGACAGTTGCACCGAGCAATGGCCATTGGGTTCGCTTAATAATAAAACTGGCGGCTTCGATGGCGCGTTTTCCTTGCTGCATTCGCAGCATCATACCTTCGGCCACCACAATGGCGTTATCTACCAGCATGCCCATGGCAATCACCATGGCGCCTAGGGAGATCCGCTGCAGCTGCAAGTTAAATAGCCACATCAGTAAAATGGTGCCCATCACGGTCAATAGCAGCACGGCACCAATCACGACGCCAGAGCGCCAGCCCATGAATAAACAGAGCGTGAGCGTGACCACCAATACGGACAATTCAAGGTTAAGAATAAAGCCCTGTACGGACTCATCAACAATAGTCGCTTGGTCATAAATTGGCGCAAGGGTGATGCCGGCGGGCAGTTGACTGAGCATCTCGTCCACTTCGGCTCGAACTGCTTTACCGACTTCCACGATGTTGACGTCTTTGTTGGCCGAAATGGCTAAGGTCACAGCCGCGTTACCTTGAAAACGCAATAGATTGGGCTGGACGTCAACGGGCTCAATACGCAGATCGGCAAAGTCCCGAACTCGAATGGTCGCCTTCGATCCGGGGACCGCTAAAATCAAATCTCCGAGTTCCTGCAAGCGGTTTTGTGCCGCTTCAATAGGAACTCGAATCTTGTTGCCATCAATCAATAAACGGGCATCAGCGAGCGGCCTTAGGTTGTATTGCAATAGTTGCGCAATATCAGGAAATGAAAGGCCGAGGCCTGCGATGTGGTTCAAGTCCATTTCCACCACAATTTGCTCTTGCAATACGCCGGCAACATCAACTTTTGCAACGCCGGGCACTGTGAGTAAATTACGGCGGATAATGCGTGAAAATTCGCGCAGTTGGTAGGGCGTGAAATCGGGTGCAGTCAGCGCATAATAAAGGCCAAACACATCACCAAAATCGTCATATACCATGGGCGCATACGCACCGTTGGGTAATGACTTGCTGGCATCCGCCAAACGCTTGCGCAGTTCATCCCAAATTTGCGGTAGTTGAGTGCCGTCATAGCGAGGTTTCATCTCAACGGTTATTTCTGATATGCCAGGCTTGGACACCGAGGTGATTTCATCGAGCTGTGGCATTTGTTGAATCGCAATTTCTAATTGCTCGGTGACTTCATCTTCAACTTGTAATGCATCCGCGCCAGGGTATTGGGTGATCACCTTGGCTTGCTTAATGGTAAACGCAGGATCTTCTAAGCGGCCAATGTTCGACAGGCCGACAATACCGCCAATCAAGCAAACCAAGATAAGCAGCCAAGTATTCACTGGGGTGTTGATGGAGTAACGGGCTAAATCCACAATCAGTTACTCCGCTTCGTACGCTTCGACCAGCATGGCTTCTCGCATTTGCGATACACCGGCTGAAACGACGAATTGTTCGGGGCCAACGCCATCACTGATGGTCACCATATGGCCGGTGATTTCGCCAACCTCAACCGGCACCTGATGGACTGTGCCTCGCTTGCTGTCTTCGGATGTTGGCGCAAAGCGCCATACCGAATAAGACTGATCGGCATTCACTTGCAGTGCGTTAAGCGGAACATGCAAGCTGCCCGCTCTATTGTCTGTGCCAACAGTGACATCCACAGCTGCGCGGATCCCGGGCGTTAGGTGACCGTCTTTAGGCTGAGCGCTGGAAAATGTCACTTTGTAGGTTTGAGTAACCGGATCGGCTGAGGTGGTGTGCTCAATATACGCAAGGGGGAAGGTTTCGTTATTACGACCGGTTATGCTGGCAACGGCGGAGAGTATTTTGTTGTTGATGTTGGCGGCTAAAACTCGCTCCGAAACATTAATCTCGAAGTAGGCTTGTGAAACATCTTGCAGTCGGGTGATGGCGGTGCCGGTGATAATGTAATTGTCTTTTTCTACCAAGCGATCGCTGATCAGAGCATCAAATGGAGCGCGTAGCTCGGTGTAGCTTAAATCTTGAATGCTGTTTTCTAAATCGACTTTGGTGATTTCAAACTGAGTTTCTGCGTTGTCCAAATCGCGTTTCGGCGATAAGCCTTTCTTATACAACGACTGAACACGTTCGAGCTCAAGCCGTGCTTGCTTATGAAGGGCGCGGTTTTCACGCACGTTACGCTCAAACGGTGTGCTATCAATGGATGCCAGCAATGTGCCTTTTTTTACCAGATGTCCTTGTTTCAAGTCGACATGGGTGAGCCGGCCTGAAACCTCAAAATTTAATTCAACCGTTTTTACTGGAATGACAGTCGCAGGGAAACGATAGCTAACGGTGTTGTTGGCCACGGTGACAGGTGACAGTTGAACGAGCTTATGCGTTTGTTTAACAGCTAAATCTGCAGGTGAGTCCGGTGCGCCACAACCAGTTAAAACGAGAACGAAGGGCAACAACAGAGCAGGTAATCGAATCACGGCAACATCACTTTAACGATAAAAAATCCGACACGAGGTTAACACATTTACATAAATCGTAAACGTGAAAATTGCGTTGTCAGATCAAAGTCGTTACTCTTTGCCGCCTAATTGCCGAATGAAAACTACTTAATTACCTATGCTCGCCAGTACCAAAACCATTCTTAACGCGGCACGCCAGTGTCTGTTTCAGCATGGCTATAGCGCCAGTAGCATCGCAATGATCAGCCGCTATGCGGGCATTTCTCGCGTCACCATTCACAAACAGTTTGGTAGCAAAGAACAGTTACTGCGGGCGCTAGTTCGTCAAGAACACCATGATCACTACAGCAAACTAGCGAGTTTCGTGGAAGCACACGATGATGTTTGGCAACAACTCGAAGCCATGTTGTTAGATTGGGGGCGGCCGCTGTTTGAAGAAATCACCGATCAGTTGGTGATGAGCGACTTAGTGAAATCCTGTAGTGACTTATGCCAAGATATTTTTGATGCTCACGCAGAAGTCATTACCGAGTTTGTGGTTGCCGTTTTAAAGCGGGCCGAACTAGAGCAAAAAATTGACTTTGCGCTGCAACCTTTAACGCCAGAGGAGTTTGCCGACATGCTCGTTGTGACCGCAAAGGCAATCTTTACGATTTCACCAATGACGGGGGCCAAGCAAGCTTTGATTAATAACTTGGCAATCTACCGAGCCGCATTAACGCCAAAATCGGTTGCTTGATACTGAGCACCTGCCGCAACCTTGTCGGCGGTGTAACGCATTCAATAATATTCTTGGAAACTCTCCAGCTGCCTTCAGAGCGGCTAAGCTTGTTGCACGTAAGTTGTTATGACTCAATAACCAGCTCACTGATTTCATTATGATTTAGCAAACGTTAAGGCGTGGGCTGGCGGTTCATTCAAGCCCCCGTTGTTACATTACCTACTGCTCGATACGGAGAGTTCCATGAAAAAGGAAACGTTAGCAATACATGCTGGCTACGAAACCGATCCTACTACTAAATCTGTTGCAGTCCCGATTTACCAAACCGTCTCGTATGAGTTTGATTCGGCTCAGCACGGCGCCGATTTATTCGATTTAGCCGTGCCGGGCAATATTTACACGCGCATCATGAACCCAACTAACGACGTTTTAGAGCAACGGATGGCGGCGCTAGAAGGTGGTATTGCTGCACTGGCTGTGAGCTCTGGTATGGCGGCCATTAACTATGCCGTGTTAACTCTGGCTCAGCAGGGCGACAACATCATCAGCGTGCCGCAACTATACGGTGGTACCTACACCTTATTTGCTCACATGTTGCCAAGCCAAGGCATTGAAGTTCGCTTCTCTGGCGATGACTCTACCGCTGCTGTTGAAGCCTTGATTGATGAAAAAACAAAAGCCGTTTACCTCGAAACCATCGGTAATCCGGCCGGCAACATTGTTGACTTAGCAGCCATTTGCGAAGTGGCCCATAAGCATGGCGTGGCCGTGATCGTCGACAATACCGTAGCAACGCCTGTGCTTTGTAATCCAATTGAGCACGGGGCCGATATTGTGGTTCACTCACTTACCAAATATATCGGTGGCCACGGTACCTCAATTGGTGGTGTGATTGTTGATTCGGGTAAGTTTCCGTGGGCGGAGCACAAAGATCGCTACCCGGTCTTTAATCAGCCTGAGCCGTCTTACCATGGTGTGGTGTATACCGAAGCGTTTGCCGAAGCAGCTTATATTGGCCGTGCTCGAACCGTGCCGTTGCGTAATACGGGCTCAGCCATCTCGCCGATGAATGCATTTTTGATTTTGCAGGGCATGGAAACATTGCCACTGCGGATGGAGCGCCATTGCGACAACGCGTTCGCCGTGGCGAGTTATTTGCAAAAGCATGACAAAGTAGAGTGGGTGAGTTACGCCGGCTTACCTGATGATCCGTACCATCAACTTGCCCAAACATACTGTGCTGGCAAACCTGCCTCGTTACTAACGTTTGGCATTAAAGGTGGGTTTGAAGCGGGCGTAAAATTCTATGATGCGTTAGCGTTGGTGAAGCGTTTGGTGAACATTGGTGATGCCAAGAGCTTGGCTTGTCATCCTGCTTCGACAACCCATCGTCAGCTCTCTGAAGAAGAACAGGCGACGGCCGGCGTGAAGCCTGAGAGTATTCGGATCTGCGTTGGTATTGAGCACATTGACGATATTATTGCCGATTTAGAACAAGCATTTGATGCTGTTTAATGCACTTGTGGAAGCAATTCTAAGGGTACGCTTAACGCTGCATTAATTATTCGAGCAACAAAAAGGGAGCCAACAGGCTCCCTTTTTTAATTACTAGACGATCCCGTAGGATTATTCGTCGTCGTCATCATCATCATCATCATCAGTTGAAGTCGCTTCAGCTGGCGCAAACAATACGCTGTAACCGAAGTCAGTGTTGCTATCGTCTTTGTACAACAACATGGTGTAGTTGTAGTCATCAGAGAAGTCGACAGATGCTGAGATGTAAACCGTCTCTAACGTGTCGTCTTCTGTTTCAATAACAACATTTACTACATAAGTGTCAGACGGCAATGAACCAGACTCAACTTCTTCAAAGTCAACGCTCTGGAAGTCGTATGGCGTTGATTCGATGGTTTCATTCGGGCCAACAAAGTAAACATCAACTTGGTCGATGTCAGACAAGTTCACAAAGTTGATTTCACTCTGATAAGTCTGTTGACGAACCGACTCAGGGAAGGTCAATACTTTCTCTTCACCTGCTAAGTCGAGGTAAACCGCAGCTGCACGGGTGCTGTTTTGCGGCAAGCTTAACAGTACGCGGCTGTATAGTGGATCGCCGGCTTCGTCAGAAATGGTGATTTGATAATCGCCATAGCTAACAGTTTCATAGTCGGAGAAGCCATAAGCTTCGATACCTTCTTGAGTGTAGGTGTTATCACCTGACACCAATGAAGAGTCAACCGTTTGGTCAAGCGCGTTAAGGATGCGGTATTGAGCATCACCGTATGCATCTTCGTAACTAACGACTGTGGTTGAGCTAGTCATTTTATCTAACGCAATACCAGCTTCACTTGGGCCGAATGAATCACGAGTGATCAACACGTAACCTGTGTCAGATTCCATCGCTACATCTTCAGCGGTGAAAATAACATCGCTAGAACCTGGCTCAGTCAGGTAAATGTCAAAGGTGTCGGTTTCGATGTCTTCTTCAACTTCAAAAATTTCACCTGGCAGTGTGGTTGCCCACAAAGTGGAATCGGAAAAGCTTTCGCCGGCTTCTGCTGCGTAGATGTCATAACCTGTACTGCTGGTTTTGAAGTCAGCAATAACAAGGCGGAATGTATCTTCGTATAAGTTATCGAGGTTGAAGTCGAACTGGGTCAGAGCAATGTCTGGGTAATCACCAGAAGCAAAGACTAAGTTACGCTGATTGTTTTTAATGGTGAGTTCAGTTTCAAGAATATCTTCGTACTCACCATCGGAGTCGAGACCTGTCACTGTTACTTCGTAGTTACCATTTTTCTGAACGGTTGTCAGAGCAGACGCATCACCATAAGTGATGAATAGGAAATTGGTTGTGTTGTCATCGTTGTCTTCAAATTCGAACGACAAAGATGGGCTGTCTGGTGAAGCGTTGTAAATCTGAATACGAGTTTCATTAACGTCGTCAGTTTTATCATCGCTGCCACCGCCACCGCCACCACAAGCAGCCAATAGGCCGGTAGCAGCAGTAAGAACTAGCGCAGGGTATAAATTATTTTTCAACATAAATCTTCTTTCTCTGGTTCGAACAACAAATCGAGCGCTTCAATGTAAGCATCAGCACCGAGATTTGCTACAAATAAAGCTTGTAAAAAACTCTTCCTAAGCGAAATTTTTACAAGACCAAATGAGCCATCAGGCAGATAACGGGCAAGGTTACCAAAGTTCTGAGTATGAACACCACGAATAGTTCCCACAATTTGACAGGAATTCGACTCCCCAGTAACAAAGCGCCAACTTCTGACATATAGATTAGTTGTGTTACCGACATGGCGGCTATCACGAATCGCGTAATTTCATGTTCAATATTGGTCGCTAAAATCGACGGTATGAACATATCCGCAAAACCAACAACGACTGTTTTGGCGGCTGCCTGTGCATCGGGGATCTGCAGCAGTTCCAGCAACGGCACAAAGGGGGCGCCCAAATAGTCGAAAATAGGGGTGTGTTCGGCAATGATTAATGCAGCGGTACCAATGGCCATCACCACTGGCAAAATGCCAAACACCATATCAATCGCATTGCGGCCGCCTTCGAGCATGACATGGCGGTAGCTTTTTATTTGACTCGCTTTGATCAGCGCTCGTTCAACACCCCATGACAAGACATGGTGGTGGTCTGGAACGATTTCTTCGTCGCCTCGGCGTTCAGTGCCGTCAATAAAGCAGTCTTTCTTAAAGCGTAAAGGCGGCAGCTTGGGAACAATCACGGCGGCGGTGAAACCAGCAACACAAACAGTTAAATAGAAGGGCACGAACAAGTGCTCTAATTTCACCTGTGAAATAACCACCAAGCAGAAGGTAATAGACACGGCAGAAAACGTGGTACCAATAACGGCAGCTTCTCGCTGCGTGTAATACTTGGCTTCGTATTGCTTGCTCGTTAACAAAATGCCGACAGAGCCATCACCTAACCAAGACGCCATACAGTCAATTGCAGACCGACCCGGCAGACCGAAGATGGGCCGCATGATTTTGGTCAGCAAGGTGCCAAACAATTCCAACAAACCGAAATTAAGCAACAGCGGCAGCAGTAAACCCGCTAATAGAAAAACGGCCAGTAAAACGGGCATTAGCTCGTATAATACGAGTCCGCCGGTAACATCAGAGTGAATTGCTTCTGGCCCGACTTTGAAAAACGCCATGAGTACAAACGCGGCGCCAAACAAACGCACCACAAACCAAACTGGCGAGACGTTTAACAGGGCTTTGAGAAATGGATCGCGCATCACCCATTGGGGGGCAATCACTTTAGTGAAAACTGAAGCTAAGGTTGCTAGCACCACAACCGCGGCAATCAACGACGTGATGGTTTCACCCAACCCGGATTGAATCATTTTTGCCAAAATGGCAATGGGAATGGTCAAGCCATCTTGGTAAGGCACCGGCACCATAAACAAGCCGACGCCGAGCAGCGATGGCAAAACGAAAGTCAGAATATTTCGTTTGCTATAAAGCGATGCTGTTTCAGTGGAGCGGCTCATAAGTTAGCTGTTGGGTCTGTAAATCAATAAATGAGCACAGCATGCTAATGGCTGTAGAGCCTTAACTCAATAGCTCAGCTCGATAAACTACTGCTTTACTAACTGTTCACTGATCTTTTGAATGTTAATAATTTCGAAATTTTAAGTTAAGAAAAGTTTTCGGTAGCCGATAAATAGCTAACTAACATTTTTGTTACAACTATTGGTTTGCTCGTATGCCGTTGACGGTTGCATCTAACGTTATAGCTTTAAATGCCCAAAGAAACTTGCGTGCCGCATCGTCTGCTCAGTCAGAATCGCTGCAACGCTTGGCTTCTGGGTTGCGTGTTCAGAAAGCTGGTGATGATGCTGCGGGCATGCAGATCAGCAATCGATTGACGACGCAAATCAATGGTCTTGGCGTGGCCCAACGGAATGCCAATGACGGTATTTCGATGCTGCAAACGGCCGAAGGAGCGCTTGACGAAACCACTAACATTCTGTTCCGCCTCAAAGACCTATCTATCCAAGCGGCCAATGGCTCCAATAGTACCCGCGACAGAGAAGCTATTCAGCTCGAAGTTGACCAACTGATTGTTGAATTAGATCGCATCAACAACACAACACGCTTTGGTGAACGAAACTTATTTGAAGAGTCTGACGTCTCCATGGTGGGGGCAAGCTCTGAAGAGGCGGCGCTAATTGATAGCCTGAATACGTGGCTATATGAATCTGAGCAGCGGATCAGTGAATTTTTTGGCGTGACGGGTGACAACGTCGACTTAACATTTAAATTTGCGCAAGCTGGCGATCCCGACAGTGATGGTCCAGGCAACACGTTAGCTTTTGTCCGTTACCAAAGCGGTGGAGCGAATGGCACCGGGACTGATTTAGAGATGGTGTTGGATATGGTCGATGTCGAGCCTGTCGTTCCACCAAGTGGCAGTACAGTTACCGGAACCGACTGGCTCTATACTGACCGTGTGATTGCCCACGAGATGGTACATGCTGTTTTCGCACGTAATTTTGATGTCAGTACCGGCTTACCCGGCGATCCTACTGCAACGCCTTCATGGTTTAACGAAGGGATGGCGGAGTTTATACACGGTGGGGATGAACGGCTTGATGGTGATATCAACGTCGCAGGTGGTATCGCTAATTTGCTGGATGGTAATGATGTTTTCAGTGGTTGGTCGGGCACTAGTGCTGACTATTCTGAATCTTATGCTGCCGTCCGCTACATGCATCAGGAACTAAAAAATGCTGGGATCACGGAAGGTGTCAAAGCTTACACCGTTTACATGGCTGATAACCCCGGCGCATCACTTGATGATGCCATTAGTAATGTTGCCAGTTCTCCTTGGGCCAATCAGGCGGCATTCATTGCTGATTTTGATACCAATGATGTGACCTACGTTAGTTCGATGGATTTAACCAATGCGGACACTGGTGCGGTTGGTGGTTTTGATGCTGACGGCGGAACAGTGTTAACGGCGGAGAGTGTGTTGCCTAATACGAGAGGCTCTTCAAATCCGACCGTATTTAATGAAGTGGGCTTAGATATAGATACTGGCGCAGGTGGTGGCCAAATTGTTTCGTTTCAGGTTGGCGCAAATGCCTATGAAACCATAGAAGCTACTTTTGCGTCATTTAATGCTAAAGCGTTAGCGTTGGAAACCATGGATGTGGTCGAAGGAGCTCAGTTAGCCATTACTGCTGTCGACAGGGCACTAACCTATGTTGACAGTAATCGGGCACAAATGGGGGCGGTGCAAAACCGCTTAAGCAGTACCATCACCAATCTCGATAATGTGGTGGAGCAAGTAGCCGGTAGTCGAAGCCGGATCCGCGATACTGATTTTGCTTCTGAAACAACAGAGCTCACCAAGCAAAACATCTTGACGCAGAGCGCATCTGCGATTTTGGCGCAAGCTCAACAACTTCCGCAAGCGGCTCTGGTTCTGTTAGGTTAGCACGCCATCAATAAACACCATCTAGTTCGTTTTCTCGCAGCATTTTAAAATCAGCCTGGCCGGTTTGAAGCGCATAAATCACCTGATAAGCCAACACGGCCTGCACGTAATCGCGCGTTTCTCGGAATGGTATCGTTTCAACCCACACATCAAACGGCTGGGGCATATCATCTTTAAGCCAAGAATTGATGCGGTGCGGCCCCGCGTTGTATGACGCAATGGCTAGTATTCGGTTTTGATTAAAACGCTTTAATAGCCGCTTGATATAGGCTGAGCCAAGGCGAATATTGGTGTTGGGCTGATACAAGCTGCTGACACCTCGATAGCGTAAATTGATCTGGCGGGCGGTCTCCTTTGCTGTGGCTGGCATAAGTTGCATCAAGCCGCGGGCATTTTTAGGGGAACGAGCGTATCGGTTGTAACTACTTTCGCGGCGAGCAATGGCCATCAGTAAGGTTTCATCGACTGCGCGCATGTTGGCAAATTGCTCAAAATCTTGTTGATAGGCTATTGGAAAACGTAGTGCGATTGCGTCCCAAGCCTGTGCTCGAATCGCGCTGGATATTGCCAAGTGCCACCAGCCTTGTTGCAGTGCATAGTGTGACAAGGTGATACGCTCAGGATCGGAGCTGCGTCTTAACAAATAGATCCATTCAGAATTTGCATCGCCAATTTGATCCGCTGCCATTAACGCGGCAATACGGGCAAGCCCTTTGGATTGGGACAATTGCTCGGAGGCTACGGCATCAACCGAGCTTGGGACGTTGGCAAGTTGGTAGTCTAGATCGAGCTGTTGCGCTGCGAGGTAGCTGTAGTAATTACGGCCGCTGGCAATGCTTTGTAATCGTTGATTGGCAGCTTCGCTCAGCCCCTTTTGTTGCTCAATGCGTGCTAACCAATATTGCCAACGTTCTGTTTGTTGACGTTCATTGCTCAATGAACCAATGGCGATTTCCAATGCAGGCCAGTCTTGCTGCTTTAGCAACTGGCGAATACGTCGTTCGGTTAAGTCGTCACTGGAGAGCTCGGCCAAACGCGAGTCGGCCCATTCAATGGCTTTTTTGTTGTTACGAACGTAGGCGTAGCGAATGAGTTGTTTATCGATGTCTGCGCTGTGTGCCGTATCGAATGACAGCGCTTGTTGATAATGTTGCCAGTATTTAACTGCTTGATCAGGCGCGACGCGTGCCAATTTACGTAATGCAGCACTGATAATCGCTCGATTCTCCCCCGAATCTCGTTGAAACTGGCGATAGTTTTTTATTTGTTTGGGGTTGTTGTAGACCGACCACAGTGTCTGACCATACTCGTGATAGTCTCCGCTCAGCTTGCGACTCAAATAAGATAATAAGCCGCGCTCACGCGCATCAAATACGAGCAGCATGCGCTTCCACAGTTGTTCGTTTGTTCTCAAACCAGCTTTATACCACTCCTCAAACAATACATCACAGGCTTTGGGCTGAGAATTACCACTGAGCCAAAGACTCTCAGCGCCGTTGTAGCCAACCTCTTTGCTACCTTGTTGCAGTTGCGCACGATGATAGTAGCAACGTAATTCGGTTGATGTGGGCTCGCTAGGACTTGCGGTGAGGTAATCGCGCCAGCGCCTCTTGGGGCCAATGTAATTGAGGTAACGACGTTGCAGTCGGTAAGCCAATGGTGAGCCATCCGCGCGCGCCATAAAGTCGGCTACTTGGTTGGCCGATATCGACCGCACTCGATCATTGAGGTAGTGATAATCGAGGTAAATGGCGAGCGGGTGATCATCTAACTGTTGTCGATGTTGCTTGTATTGTTGAACTTTGCCTTTGCGAAGCGCCGATCTAGCTTGGTCATAATGTTGTTGCTGGCTGTCGGAAATCACAGGCAACTTAATGATTGCAGGACTTGATAGGGGCTCTGCGCTGCTTGGCCCGACAAACAATAGGCTGAGCCCTAGGAGGACTAACGTGTCTCGAAGCAACTGGCTGCCGTGAAGAAAAGGGCCGCGAAAACAGGAAAAGCGGTACATCGATACCGAACAGAAATTAAAAGTCACTCAGAGCTCTCACCGGACGAACGAATGTTTTTGAGTGTAATCAAGCATGGCGCTTGCTGGTAGGAAATAGATGGTTATTTTTCTGTGACGGTTTAGTAGTTGGCCGAGTGCTTTGAAAAAGCACCCGGCTGAAGCGGTATTGACAGAAGGTTTAGAGCAGTTAACTACGGGTCAATTGGACTTGAATTTTTAGGCTTTGGCCGGCTTTAAGAAAGTCAGACTTCAGATCATTCCAACGTTTAAGCGAGTTGACGGAGACATCAAAGCGCTTGGCAATCAAACTTAGAGAATCACCGTTGCGGACTTTGTAGCGAACCGTGCGAGTCTGCTTTTGCGGCTCATTGGTGTAAACCGTTAGTTTTTGGCCAGGGCGCAGTACATTGCTACTCAACCCATTCCAACGAGCAATATCTTGGTGCTTGACGTTAAAGCTGCGAGCAATCAACCAAAGGCTATCACCACTTTGTACTTGGTATTTAACTGGTTGTTGCTGATCCATCCGCAGCGGCGGTAGGCGCGCTTCATCACCGAGCGGGATCATCAAGTGGCGTCCGGCTCGAATCAAATGGTTGGACAGGTTATTCGCTGTCATCAACACATCCACAGTGGTGTGATGCTTTTTGGCGATACGCTCGAGGCTATCGCCATTGCGAATTTCATAACGTTGCCAACTCACGCGTTGCTCTGGCGGCAGTTCGGCTAAGCCCGCTTGTAACTTTTCTTGGCTTTGCTGAGGAACCAATACCACATTGGACGGTGTAGGGGCGGTGGCCCAGCGGTTATAGCCAGGGTTGAGATCGGCTAATTGCTTTAATGAAATACCAGCAAGTTCAGCCACAATGGCTAACTCAATTTGATTGCCGACATCGATGGCAACCAAATTTGACTCATTCGGCCGCTCTGGCAACGCCATCTTGTATTGCTCCGCATTGCGGATAATGTCGGTAATGGCTAACAGGCGCGGCACGTAGGCACGAGTTTCTGCCGGTAGTGACAATGAGAAAAAGTCAGTGGCTTTGCCGCGGCGCTTGTTCTTGCGGATGGCTCGTTTGACTCGGCCTTCGCCACTGTTATAAGCGGCTAATGCCAGCATCCAGTCGCCGTCGAACATCTTGTTGAGGTATTGAAGGTAATCAATGGCGGCCTGTGTCGACAAATAGATATCGCGTCGGCCGTCAAACCACCACGTATTGGTTAAGCCAAAGCGTTTGCCTGTTGCTGGCATAAACTGCCACAGACCTACAGCACCGCCATGACTATAGGCATACGGGTCAAAGCCGCTTTCTACAAACGGCAACATGGCAATTTCTAACGGCAATTCGTTGCTTTCTAACTCCGCCATGATGATCGCGAGGTAATCGCCGGCTCGCTCGTCAATCTCAGCCAATACATCTTTGTGGCGCAAATAGCGCGTTCGCTCTTTGTCGATGGATGGGTGTGATTGCTCAGAGAGGGCAAAGCCTGCACGGAGGTGATGCCACAAGTAGAGTTCTTCTAATGTTGGCTCCGGAGGCTCGGGGGCGATCTCTGGTTGCGGCTCAACGGGCGCTATGGCGGCCGTTTGAGGTGCTTGTTCAGTTTGTGGTGTCAGCTGACAACCGCTGAGCATGACGGTCAGCGCGACCACGAAGAAAGTTACAACAGTGCGAAAATACAACAAACGTTTCACCATAAAAAACTGAACATAAAAGTTTGTGAGAAGCGGATTGAACGCGCCACAAACGTCGCATCCTATCGATTTGTGCAGGCTAGGTCAAAGCTCAAAAATTGTACTGACCAATTCCTGAGGGGAGGTTATTAAAACTGATCTTTCCACTGGCGTAGGGAAGTAAATGTGGCTAATTCATCGCGGTAGGCTTGCTTTGACCAAACGGCGACGGCCTGTTGCACCGATGATTGCTGACATCTTAAAAATGGGTTGATGCGCAGTTGCTCTGCGATGGTTGAAGGTAGCGTTGGCCGATCATCAACGCGTAGTGCCTGCACTTCTGCTACCGTAAGGCTCACCTCGCCGTTGTTCGGTTCAACGGCCTGAGCAAATGCCAAATTAGCTTGCGTGTATTCATGCGTGCAATAGACCTTAGTTTGGCTAGGCAATTGCGCTAAGCGGCTCAGTGAGTGCAACATTTGTTGTGGTGAGCCTTCAAAAAGTCGGCCACAGCCAGCATGAAATAAAGTGTCGCCGCAAAATAAACCCAACTCGCCAATATAGGCAAGGTGATCCAACGTATGGCCAGGAATGGCCCATACATTAAATGAAACCGAGGGGTGATTGACGGTGATGGTGTCGCCCTCTCCAACGACTTGATCAATGGCTGAAATGGTCGGATTATTGGGGCCAATCACTAGCGCGTTGGGAAATTGACGTTTGAGCGCCTCAATTCCCCCCGTATGATCATGATGATGGTGAGTAATTAAAATGGTCGATAGGACTAGCTGATAGCGCTGGCAAAAATCTAATACCGGTTGGGCGTCGCCGGGATCGATCACAAGCAAATGGTGGCCATCGTGAATGGCCCATATATAGTTATCTTGAAATGCTTTGATCGGGTAGATTGTCATAACGGCTTTGCCCATCAAATGAAAAAGGTTGAATGTATTCATATTATGAGACCAGCGGCGACAAATAAAGCACTTAGCATGCCTCTAAGTTGGCCCGATATCGCTCAAGGAACATGGCTGCAAAGCCAAATTGAGCAAGCCATGGTTCCCATGTTGGAGCGTATGTTTGGCTATTATCTGATTCGTCTTGGGCCATTGGCCGATAAACTAGATACCAGCGCCTCCCCCATCAAACGTCACTTGAGCGCGTCATCGTTATTGACTGCCGATATTCGCACGCAAGAAACCGATTTGCCGCTGGCAGAAAACGCTGTCGATGGTTGTGTATTGCCATTGTGCTTGGACTTTTGTGCCGATCCGCACCAACTGGTTCGAGAGGCCCATCGCGTCGTTATCGCCGATGGTCATATCTTAGTTGCTGGCATCAATCCATTCAGCTTAGCGTTAGTTGGCAAGCTGTGGCCGAGTTGGCGTAAACGTCATCCGTGGCAAGGTCGTTTCTTTAGTCAGGGGCGGATTGCTGATTGGTTTCAATTATTGGGTTGTGACATTGTGAGCACCCAAACCGTTGCCTTTAGCAGCTTGTTGGGACAAAACGCTGCCAATCAAAAACTGCAAGAGCTAGGTGGGCGCTATATGCCTTGGGCTGGCTCGGTATATCTGATGCTGATTAAAAAGCGGGAAGTGCCACTGACCCTAATCAGGCCAACATGGAAAGCCGCAAACCGGATTAAAGTCGGTTCATTTACTGGGGCAGGTGTGGCAGGCCGTCACATCGAGACAGGTAATTCTAATTGAAGGCTCGCTGCGCCCTTATGTTTGTTCATCAACATCAAGGGCGTCTATCTTACTTTATTAAGGTTGGTAGCCGGTATCTTCTTGTGTTGGTGCTTGAGCTGCTGCTCGGGCTAAATCATCCACGCGCTCATTTTCATCATGACCGGCATGGCCTTTCACCCAGCGCCAGTCAATTTGGTGGCGTTGCGTTTCAGCATCGAGTGCTTTCCATAGATCGACATTTTTTACTGGGGTTCTGTTGGAGGTTTTCCAGCCTTTTTTCTTCCAGCCGTTAATCCAGCTTTGTATGCCTTGCTTCACGTATTGGCTATCGGTGGTAAGCGTGACCTGACAAGCGTCAGTGAGTGCCTTTAAGCCCTCAATGGCCGCCAACAACTCCATGCGATTATTGGTCGTGAGAAAAAAGCCGCCACTCAGCTCTTTCTCGTGTTGACCGTATCGCAACAGCGCGCCGTAGCCTCCGGGACCAGGATTTCCAAGGCACGAACCGTCAGTAAAAATTTCAACCTGTTTCATTGTTTATCGCTTCTTGTTGTAATATCAACAGGCCTTAAGCCAGCACCTGCAAGTGGGGCGAGTATAAACGAGCCTCAGACCAGTCACCAGACAGAGAGCCACATGCAACAAGATCAAACTCGGCAAATTATTCTAGATACCGAAACCACGGGTATGAACATGAGTGGTGGTGCGCCTCACCTCGGCCATCGAATTATTGAAATCGGTGCGGTAGAAGTTATTAATCGTCGGCTCACCGGAAATCACTATCATGTCTACCTGAATCCAGACATGCCGATTGACCCCGAAGCGATCGCGGTACACGGCATTACCGATGATGATGTCAAAGATTGCCCTCGTTTTGCCGATGTGGCGGCCGAGTTTGTGGAATTTATTCGCGATGCCGAGCTGATTGCTCACAACGCACCGTTTGACGTCGGCTTTATGGATCTCGAGTTTGGTAAACTCGGCAGTCAGTGGGCTAGCACCGCTCAACTCTGCAAAATTACCGATTCTCTGACGCTGGCCAAAGATATGTTCCCCGGCCAGAAAAATAACCTCGATGCGTTGTGTCGTCGTTTTGGTATTGATAATTCACACCGTGAGCTACACGGGGCATTGCTCGATGCCGAGATCTTAGCCGACGTCTACTTGCTGATGACCGGCGGGCAGACCAAATTGCAATTGGGGCAAGATGGTGAAGAAGGCTCAAACAGCAATAATGCTGAAATCCGACCGGTGAATTTACCAATAGATGCGCTACCTGTGATCAACGCCTCAGCCACTGAGCTAGAAAGTCATCAAGAAACCATGGCTCGGGTCGAAAAGAAAGCAGGGCAAAGTATTTGGCAAACGCTGGGAGCGGTTGAATCATAATGAAAAAGTTGCTGTGTGGATGGTTAGTTGCGCTGTTATCCCTGAGTGTTATTGAGCCTGTCATCGCCGAAGCGCCAGAAAAGCTGGTGCGAAGTGCCTACCAATTGCTGGATAACCGTTTTCGCCTCGATCATGGCATTGAAGAAGTCACGCTGGTGGTGTACCGCAAACCCGGCTCAGGCCCCATTGTGTTAGTACAGCCCGATGGCAGCAAATTATACGCGCACAGCTCGCCACAAAATGTCAGTTGGTATGACGAAGACAGTTTTGATCTGATTACCATTACTGGCCCGACGCCCGGCCCTTGGCAAATTGTTGGCAGTATTGACCGCCGTAATGCGATTGAGATCCTCAGTGCGATCGAACTACGCGTGACCGAAGCCCCCAAAACCATCTATCAACATGAACGCATCAAATTAACCGCACAGTTATTCAATCATGATGAGCGGGTTAACAGCGAGGCGTTCTTCCGCTCGACTGAACTCGATCTGTTTTTGATTCGACGAACTTTGAATCAGCCAAACCCAGCGTTAAGCCCCGGCTCTGATGACCGCATGGGTAAATTTTATGACAATGGCGCAGGGCTAGATGAATATCCGCGCGATGGCGTTTATACCGGTGAAGTTGATGTTCGACAAAAGCCGGGCCGTTATAAATTGTATGCGCGAGTCAATAACAAAACTTTTCACCGAGCGGCAACCCAAGATATTGAACTCAAGCCACTGCCCATAAAAGGCAATATTGTCCGCGTTCAAGACAACGCCTTGCGGGTGGAATACCACGTTGATGATATGGCCATTAAGCTCGACACGGTGGCGATTAACCTGATGGTGACTGGCGCCAATGAGTTCCAGTACCCGCTGACCTTGGTCTCTCCAGACAAGAATACATTTGCTATGGAGCTCGATTTTATTAATCGGACCGGCGATTACCGCATTGGAGGCTGGTTATTTGCCGATGACCAAACCGGTCGAGAAGTGGCTATCCAAGTGCCGAATCAGCGCTTTAGTGTCATTAAAGCAGCTCCGACCATCCTCAACCGCGGTAAAGATGAACTTCCTGAAACGCCTAAAATGGTGCTGGAAGGAGACGTCATCACGGTTGATGAAGCCGAGCAAATGGCGGCCGAGGAGTCTGCAGATGAGCCGGCTGAGTCATCGGGGCTCGCATGGTGGATTTGGGCCATTATTGGTTTTAGCGTTTTATTATTAATTGCCGGTGTCATTTGGTTTGTCTGGAAAAAGCGCAAAAAATCATCAGATTCTGGTGAGGAAAACGCCGATTCCGGCGATGATGGCGATATTGATCTGAATCGGCCAGAAGACCGCTAAAAAGAGGTTGACTCACTTTTGGGGAATCCGTATTATTCCGCCCGCGCTGCACAGAGGCCGTCACACAAAGTTCATCTTTGTTGGCTAGCCGAAAGTCAGCTGGTGCGGAGTGGTAGTTCAGTTGGTTAGAATACCGGCCTGTCACGCCGGGGGTCGCGGGTTCGAGTCCCGTCCACTCC
>NZ_JAHZSS010000013.1 GCF_019457915.1 Neiella holothuriorum | reverse complement strand
GATAATTTTTTATCTCAACTCACTGCGAGTGCCCACACAGATTGTCTTGCTTAATTGTTAAAGAGCGTGCGTCTTTCGACGCTGCAGCGCTTGGCTGCGGGAGGCGTATATTACGCTTCCTTCCCTCAGAGTCAATCACTTTTTTCAAAGTTTTTGTTCTGAGTGCTTAGAAGTAAACTTGAAACTTTAAAGGTTTCGCATTGCTCCGAAGCAGTGGAGGCGCATTATAGAGAGTCTTCGTTGGAGATCAAGATCTTTTTCGGATCTTTTTCTATGTTTTTATAAATTAATAAAAAATAAAGAAAAGCTTAAAATTCAGACACAAAAAAGCCGGGCGAACCCGGCTTTTTTAAAGAAATGATACTTACTCTTCAGTAGCTGCTTCAGTTGCTTCTTCTTCAGCAACTTCTGGACGGTCTACTAATTCGATGTAAGCCATAGGTGCATTGTCACCGGCGCGGAAGCCACACTTCAAAATACGAGTGTATCCACCTGGACGCTCTTGGTAACGAGGACCTAATTCATTAAACAATTTACCGACAACTTCTTGGTCGCGTGTGCGAGCAAAAGCTAAGCGACGGTTAGCAACGCTGTCTGACTTAGACAGGGTGATCAATGGTTCGATCACTCGGCGCAGCTCTTTCGCTTTCGGCAGTGTAGTCTTAATCACTTCATGACGTACCAGCGAGCTTGCCATGTTTTTAAACATAGCTTGACGATGACTGCTGTTACGGTTCAGTTGACGACCACTCTTGCGATGGCGCATGATCTTTTCCTTCTAACTCAGTTTACTTCGGTATCTGGTTATTCACCGTCAGCGATGCTGGCAGGTGGCCAGTTCTCAAGGCGCATGCCCAGAGACAAACCACGTGATGCCAAGACATCTTTGATTTCTGTGAGTGACTTCTTACCCAAGTTAGGGGTTTTCAGCAACTCAACTTCAGTGCGTTGTACCAGATCACCAATGTAGTGAATCGCTTCTGCTTTCAAACAGTTAGCAGAGCGAACGGTGAGCTCGAGATCGTCGACAGGACGCAATAGAATAGGATCGAATTCTGGTTTCTCTTCTTTCTGCTCCGGCTCGCTGATATCACGCAGCTCGACGAATGCTTCAAGTTGTTCAGCCAGGATGGTTGCCGAACGGCGGATCGCTTCTTCAGGATCCAAAGTACCGTTGGTTTCCATATCGATAACCAGCTTGTCCAAGTTAGTACGCTGCTCTACGCGAGCGGCATCCACATTGTAAGCAATGCGGCGAACTGGACTGAATGATGCGTCTACCAATAAGCGACCGATTGGACGCTCATCTTCTTCACTCTCTGCGCGAGCCGATACTGGCACGTAGCCACGACCGCGTTCAACAGTGATGCGCATGCTGATCTCACCTTCACCCGTTAAGGTACAGATGACATGTTCTGGATTTGCGATTTCAACATCACCGTCATGGGTGATGTCGCCTGCTACTACTGAGCCTGCACCACTCTTAGTCAGAGTCAATACTGCTTTGTCTTTACCAGACAACTTAACGGCCAGGCCTTTAAGGTTCAGCAGGATTTCGATGATGTCTTCAAGTACACCTTCTTTGGTGCTGTACTCATGTTGTACACCATCAATTTCTACTTCAGTCACTGCCACACCTGGCATAGATGAGAGCAGAATACGACGAAGAGCGTTACCCAAGGTATGACCGAAACCACGCTCAAGCGGCTCCAGGGTGACTTTCGCACGAGTAGGTGCAACCTGCTCGATGTCTACCAACCTAGGTTTGAGAAACTCTGTAACAGACCCCTGCATTTGTGTCCTCTCTTTAAATTAAGCGTTTACGCTTTACTTAGAGTACAGCTCGACGATCAGCTGTTCGTTAATATCGGCAGACAAGTCAGCACGCTCAGGATTACGTTTGAAAACGCCTTCCATTTTGCTTGCTTCAACTTCCAGCCAAGTTGGCTTTTCACGTTGCTCAGCAAGTTCCAAAGCAGCTTTGATGCGTGCTTGGTTCTTAGCTTTTTCGCGAACAGCAACCACATCTTCCACAGAAACTTGGAATGATGGGATGTTTACGACGCTGCCGTTTACCACAATACCTTTGTGGCTAACAAGCTGACGCGCTTCTGCACGTGTTGCTGCATAACCCATACGATAAACAACGTTATCTAGGCGGCCTTCCAGCAAAACAAGCAGGTTTTCACCTGTGTTGCCAGTAATACGAGCAGCTTTTTTGTAGTAGTTACGGAATTGCTTTTCCAGAACGCCGTAGATACGACGAACTTTTTGCTTTTCACGTAACTGAACACCATAGTCAGACAGACGCGGTTTACGCGCACCGTGTTGACCGGGTGGATTGTCGATTTTGCACTTGGTGTCGATTGCACGAACACCACTTTTCAGAAACAGATCAGTGCCTTCACGACGGCTAAGTTTGAGCTTAGGACCCAAATATCTTGCCATGTTCTTTCTCCAATATCCGGAAGCGGGGCGTTATACGCGGCGCTTTTTAGGCGGACGACAACCATTGTGAGGAATCGGCGTCACATCAACAATGTTGGTGATGCGGTAGCCACTAGCGTTCAATGCGCGGATCGCGGACTCACGTCCTGGACCTGGGCCTTTAACGAACACTTCAAGATTCTTCACGCCATATTCTTGCGCTGCAGTACCAGCACGTTCAGCAGCAACCTGAGCTGCGAACGGAGTCGATTTACGAGAACCGCGGAAGCCAGAGCCACCTGCAGTTGCCCACGACAACGCATTACCTTGACGATCAGTGATAGTCACAATGGTATTGTTGAAAGACGCATGGATATGAGCCATACCGTCTGGAATCTGCTTTTTGACGCGTTTACGCGTACGAGTTGGTTGTTTAGCCATGTTTAGACCTCTCCCCGATTACTTTTTGATCGGCTTACGCGGACCCTTACGGGTACGGGCGTTAGTTTTAGAACGCTGACCGCGCACAGGCAGGCTACGACGGTGGCGAATACCACGGTAGCAACCCAAATCCATTAGGCGTTTAATGTTCAGCGTAACTTCACGACGGAGGTCACCTTCTACGGCGTACTTACCAACTTCGTCACGCAATTTATCGATAGTTGCTTCATCCAACTGACCGATTTTTGCGTCTTGGGCAACACCAGTCGCAACACAAATTTCTTGTGCGCGGGTGCGGCCGATGCCGTAAATTGCAGTCAATGCAATTACAGCGTGTTTATTGTCAGGGACGTTAATGCCGGCTATACGGGCCATTAACAGCACTCCTCTAATTATGGGTCATTGATTTGAAAAGCCCGTAAGGATACTCAACCAATAACCTGTTTGCAAATCAGGCAAGCCGTTTTATTGGCTTGCCCACTTTTGTCCGATTAGCCTTGGCGTTGTTTATGCTTTGGCTCACTGCAAATCACGCGTACAACGCCGCGGCGTTTGATGACTTTACAGTTACGGCACATTTTCTTTACGGATGCGCGAACTTTCATTCTTAAACTCCGTTGAGTTACCAACCCGGCCTTAGCGGCCGTAGTTTTTAAGGTTGGCTTTGCGAAGTACAGATTCATATTGACTTGACATCATATGAGTCTGTACCTGGGCCATGAAATCCATGATAACCACTACAATAATGAGCAGCGAAGTACCACCGAAGTAGAACTGCACATTCATGGTAATGAGCATGAACTCAGGAACCAGACAAACCAACGTAATATAGAGTGCACCGGCTAAAGTAAGACGAGTCATTACTTTGTCGATGTAGCGAGATGTTTGCTCACCAGGACGGATCCCAGGAATAAACGCGCCCGACTTCTTCAAGTTATCTGCGGTTTCACGCGGGTTGAATACCAACGCCGTGTAAAAGAAGCAGAAGAAGATAATCGCTGCCGCATACAACATCACATACAACGGTTGACCTGGCTGCAGTGTCAATGACACTTGCTGCAGGATTTCCGCTACCACGCCGTCACCTTGACCAAACCAGCTTGCTGCTGTGGCAGGGAACAGAATGATACTAGAAGCGAAGATAGGTGGAATAACACCAGCCATATTCACTTTCAATGGTAAGTGAGTGCTTTGCTGTGCAAACACCTGACGCCCTTGCTGACGCTTAGCGTAATTCACAACGATACGACGCTGACCACGTTCAACGAACACTACGAAGAAGGTTACAACGAATACAATGGCAGCAATAACTAGCAGCACAATCGCGTTCATTTCGCCTTGACGAGCTTGTTCGATGGTCTGACCGATAGCTGTAGGCAAGCCTGCAACAATACCGGTAAAGATCAGAATCGAAATACCATTACCAATTCCGCGCTCAGTGATTTGTTCACCAAGCCACATCAGGAACATAGTACCGGTGACCAAGCTGACTACTGCTGTAAAGTAGAAGCCAAAACCTGGGTCAACCACCAAACCTGGCATCAGGTTTGGTAGGCCAGTGGAAATACCAATGGCCTGGAAGGTACCAAGTACCAATGTGAAGTAACGGGTGTACTGGCTAATCTTACGACGGCCAGCTTCACCCTCTTTCTTCAACTCAGCGAGTGGTGGGTGCACTACTGTCAACAACTGCATGATAATCGATGCCGAAATATACGGCATGATGCCCAATGCGAAGACAGAGGCACGTTCCAGAGCACCACCGGAGAACATGTTAAACATCTCAACGATGGTACCGCGCTGCTGGTCGAATAAATCAGCAAGAACCGAGGCATCAATACCAGGGATGGGTACAAATGAGCCCGCCCGGAACACGAGAATCGCGCCCAACACAAACAGTAGACGACTGCGTAATTCGCTTAGTCCACCTTTCGCACTATTCAAGTCCAATCCTGGTGTAGCCATTGATCCTTATTCCTCGACTTTGCCACCAGCTGCTTCAATCGCAGCTTGTGCACCTTTAGTTACAGCGATACCTTTCAGGTTCACAGCTTTAGTCACTTCGCCTGACAACACAACTTTAACGTTCTTCGTTGTGCCTTTAATCAGGTCAGCTGCGCGCAATGCATTGATATCAACCACTTCAGCTTCAATCTTGTTGAGCTCTTGAGTACGAATTTCTTCGCGAACCAATTGCTTACGAGATGTGAAACCAAATTTAGGTAAGCGTTGTTTCAAAGGCATTTGACCGCCTTCAAAACCAGCGCGAACGCCGCCACCTGAACGTGATTTCTGGCCTTTGTGACCACGACCGCCAGTCTTACCAAGACCAGAGCCGATACCACGACCAACGCGCTTACCTGTAGGCTTAGAACCTTCAGCTGGAGATAAATTATTTAAACGCATTATTCACCCTCCACCTGTACCATGTAGTAAACCTTGTTGATCATACCGCGAACAGAAGGAGTATCTTCCAGTTCAACAGTGTGACCAATGCGACGCAAACCTAAACCAGTTAGGGTTGCTCTGTGCTTTGGTAAGCGGCCGATAGAGCTTTTTACCTGAGTCACTTTCAATGTTTTATTCGCCATGATGCCTTACCCCAGAATTTCTTCTATAGATAGGCCACGTTTCGCGGCGACTTGCTCAGGTGAGTTCATGTTCACCAAAGCATCGATTGTTGCACGCACAATGTTGATTGGGTTGGTAGAGCCATAGGCTTTAGACAGAACGTTCTGTACGCCAGCTACTTCCAACACAGCACGCATCGCACCACCGGCAATAATACCGGTACCTTCAGATGCAGGCTGCATGTAAACGCGCGAACCAGTGTGACGACCTTTAACAGGGTGCCACAAAGTGTTGCCGTTCAATTCAACTTGTTGCATGTTGCGACGGGCTTTTTCCATCGCTTTTTGGATCGCAGCAGGTACTTCGCGGGCTTTACCGTAACCAAAGCCAACGCGACCCTTGCCATCACCAACAACTGTCAGAGCGGTGAAGCTGAAGATACGACCACCTTTAACCGTTTTTGCTACACGGTTAACGGCAATCAATTTCTCCAGAAACTCGCCTTGTTGCAATTCAGCTTTTGCCATCATCGACTCCTTAGAACTGCAGGCCGGCTTCACGAGCGGCTTCTGCAAGCGCTGCTACACGACCATGATACTTAAAGCCAGAACGGTCAAAGGCTACAGAGGTAACTTCTTTAGCAAGCGCGCGTTCAGCAATGGCTTTACCCACAGCTTTAGCAGCTTCCACGTTACCAGTAGACTTCAGTTCTTCGCTGATTGCTTTCTCTACAGTAGAGGCAGCAGCGATAACGTCAGAACCGTTAGGCGCGATCAATTGAGCATAGATGTGGCGTGGGGTACGGTGTACCACCAGGCGTGTTGCACCCAGCTCGCTGATTTTTGCGCGAGCGCGCGTAGCGCGGCGCAAACGAGATACTTTCTTATCCATCGCGATACCTTACTTCTTCTTGGCTTCTTTACGACGGACGTGTTCGTCGTCGTAACGTACACCTTTGCCTTTATAAGGCTCAGGCTTACGATAAGCACGAATATTGGCAGCAACTTGACCAACCAACTGCTTATCGACGCCTTTCAGCACGATTTCAGTTTGGGAAGGACATTCAGCTGTTACACCTTCAGGCAATTCGTGGTCGATTGGGTGTGAGAAGCCCAAAGCTAGGTTTACAACCTTGCCTTTAGCTTGCGCACGATAACCAACACCGTTCAGCAACAATTTGCGAACGAAGCCCTGACTTACGCCAGTAACCATGTTGTTTACCAAAGCGCGCGCAGTACCAGCCTGCGCCCATGCACCGTCTACACCGTCACGGCCGGCGAAAGTCAAAGCATTTTCTTCTTGCTTAACTTCAACACCCGCGTGAATGGTACGAGACAATGTACCTTGACCACCCTTTACAGTCAGATCTTGACCTTTCAACGTTACTTCAACGCCGGCAGGGATCTGAACAGGAGCTTTTGCTACTCGAGACATCCTCTACCTCCGATTAAGCTACGTAGCCGATGATCTCACCGCCCATGCCCGCTTTACGCGCAGCACGGTCAGACATCACGCCTTTAGAAGTGGACACGATAGAAACACCCAAACCAGCCAGTACTTTAGGTAAGTCGCCTTTCTTCTTATAAATACGAAGACCTGGGCGGCTAACGCGCTGGATAGTTTCGATAACTTCTTTACCTTGGAAGTACTTTAATTCTACTTCCAGTTCTGGCTTCGCTTCGCCAGACACTGAATAATCAGTGATGTAGCCTTCTTTTTTCAAAAGTGCAGCAATAGCAACTTTCAATTTTGAAGACGGCATTTTAACCGCAACTTTCTTGGCCGCTTGGCCGTTACGGATGCGAGTGAACATGTCCGAAATCGGATCTTGCATACTCATATCAATTTACTCCCGTGAACGACTCGATTACCAAGAAGCCTTGCGTAGGCCTGGAACCTCACCACGCATTGCAGCTTCACGCAATTTGATTCGGCTCAAGCCGAATTTGCGCAAAAATGCGTGCGGGCGACCCGTCACACGACAACGGTTACGTTGACGTGATTTGCTGCTATCGCGAGGCAGTGCTTGCAGTTTAAGAACTGCATCCCAACGCTCTTCATCAGAAGTGCTTGGGTTAGCAATCAATGCTTTAAGTGCCTGACGCTTCTCAGCGTACTTGGCTACAAGTTTGGCGCGCTTTACTTCGCGGGCCTTCATGGATTTCTTAGCCATAACCCTGTCCTTTACTTACGGAATGGGAAATTAAAGGCAGCCAGCAGAGCACGGCCTTCTTCGTCAGATTTCGCACCGGTAGTGATAGTAATATCCATACCGCGAATCTTATCGACCTTGTCGTAGTCGATTTCTGGGAAGATGATTTGCTCGC
Organism: Neiella holothuriorum; assembly: GCF_019457915.1. Classification (GTDB taxonomy): domain Bacteria; phylum Pseudomonadota; class Gammaproteobacteria; order Enterobacterales; family Neiellaceae; genus Neiella; species Neiella holothuriorum. The sequence continues at coordinate 107,001 of NZ_JAHZSS010000013.1, read as the reverse complement.
GTACGCCCATGCTGTAGTTACCGCGTCCATCAAAAGACTTAGTACTTACACCGCGGAAATCGCGGATACGTGGCATAGCAATACAAATCAAGCGCTCCAAGAATTCCCACATGCGTTCGCCACGCAGGGTTACCTTGCAACCGATAGGGTAGCCTTCACGGATTTTGAAACCAGCAACTGACTTACGAGCTTTGGTTACTACTGGTTTTTGACCAGTAATAGTTGCCATATCGCTTACGGCGTTTTCCAAAACTTTTTTGTCAGCTAAGGCCTCACCAACACCCATGTTCAGGGTGATTTTTTCAATCCGAGGGACTTGCATGATACTGTCGTAACCGAACTCTTTTTGAAGAGCTGGAACAACAGTCTCGTTGTAGTACTCATGCAGTTTCGCCATCGTAATACTCCGAAATTAGCTGATTACTTGATTAGTCGATTTGAAGAAGCGAACTTTCTTGCCATCTTCAACTCGGAAACCTACACGATCTGCTTTGCCAGTTTCGGCGTTGTAGATCGCAACATTAGAAACGTCAATTGCCGCTTCTTTTTCTATGATGCCACCCTCTACCTGCTGGTATGGGTTTGGCTTCTGGTGCTTCTTGACGATGTTAACGCCTTTTACAAGGACTTTGCCTGCTTCAACTAAGACTTGCTCGACTTCGCCGCGCTTACCTTTGTCTTTGCCTGCCAATACGATAACTTCATCGCCTTTGTGGATTTTCGCTGCCATTTCTGATTCTCCTTATAATACTTCTGGAGCCAGAGAGACGATTTTCATGAACTTTTCAGAACGAAGTTCACGCGTCACTGGACCGAAGATACGGGTACCGATCGGCGCATGGTTGGCGTTCAAAAGAACGGCCGCGTTACGATCGAATTTAATCAGAGAACCGTCTTGGCGACGAACACCCTTTCTGGTTCGCACTACAACGGCATTAAGAACATCACCTTTTTTAACTTTACCGCGAGGAATTGCTTCCTTCACAGAAACTTTAATGATGTCACCAATACCGGCATAGCGGCGGTGTGATCCACCGAGAACCTTAATACACATCACGCTGCGTGCGCCGCTATTGTCAGCAACATCCAGCAGGGTCTGCATTTGGATCATTTCAGTGCTCCGCTATTTACTTTACGTAAAACAAAAGATCCGGGCCCGTTCTGAGCTCGGATCGTGGCTGCCTTTTTACAAGGGCGCCGAAGTATACCAACGTTTTGGGGGATTGGGTAGTGGTAATTTCAATCCAAAAAAAGAAGGTTATTTTTTGAGTGGTTTTCGAGGGTGTGTTAGGTAACTTTTATATGCAAACCAACTAATCAACATCTTTTCAGAAGGCTCAGTAGAACTATTAAGATTGCAGCATCTAAATTAGCAACCTAGCCAAGCCGTCAATGTCGCGACTGATTTAATGCTACTTTATGTCGCTAGAACATCTAATCATCGCCATTTTGATCCCGATAGTTAGATAACAATCGGTCGCTTTTCTTCGTAATCCCGTGAGCTAGCATAGATGTAATGACAACAACAAAAGCAACATCCAATTCTCCAAATTGTTTAGCTAGTAACATATATAAAGCCATTAATATGTTTGTAATCAATACTGTCTAGCAGAAGCTTATCAAGTTACGCATTTTACTATCCATTGCTAACATCCCTTTATTAGGATAAGTGTTGCACCATGCTCTATCTTCTCAAATAGATTAATTACAAGGAATGCAACTCTCCATCGTAATTGCCTCCGTAGCCGCTAGCGCTGGGGGAGCCAGCCCTATTGAACTAAAATGTAGAGGTAATCCCTCTTGGTTACGTGACCTTGCTGATAAACTGACTCGATATCTTGCAACTGCTCTTGATAAATCACGTTGCGCGCTTCCAAGGCCTCGGCTTGCTGCGCTAACTCAACAAGCTCCTGCGATAAAAAGCCTTTGCTGTCGCTCAATTCACTTAATTGCTTAACGTGCAGTTCTTTTATTTGTGCTAATTGGTTTTCTAGTGACCGAATTTGCAACTCGACTTGTTGGACTCGACTTTCGCCCGCATCAACACCGTTAGCCAGCGAACGCTCCGTAATTAACGTTACTAATGGCTGACCTTCTTCAACTTGTTCGCCTTCTTTAACATGCAAAATTTCAACATTAGCCATTCTCGGAGTGTAAATTTTGAGAAACCCCTTACTAGGAACTAAGTAACCTCGCACTACTTCCTTTCGGCTATATTCACCAAGCCAAAGAAAAAGAGCAGTCACAGCTAGAGAGATGACCAACAATGTAGTAATCGTTGAAAATGAAACGGGCTGCGCAACAACAATGTCGCCAGCTAGTCGATTTTTTTGGTATGCAAGGGCTTGCTGTCGAAACAAGCCTTCTGAAGATAATTTAGACATTCCACGTCCTTGTGAATTCTTTTGATATCGTTACGAAAGATTGAATAAGTTCTCATCGCCCTGATGACATTCATCGCTATTTAAAAAAGCACATGGTTAACATTCAGCCAAGTCGAAATAACCAAAAAATCGACGTTGTTGAGATTCGTCAACTCACCACAGTTTAAACACCGAAAAGTTCATCCTCCATTTGCTAAACAGAAAAGTACTCACCCAGCCGTGTTCCATTGATAAACCGCACATAAAAAAACACCGCCAGTTGGCGGTGTTTTTTTACGCTCGAGCTCCAATGAAGGAGCAAAGCAGAAGATTACTCTTCAGCTTCAATCACAACTTTAACAGCTGTAGTAACATCTGAGTGAACTTGTACGTCAATGTCGTACTCACCAATGTTACGTAAAGTGCCTAAAGGCAGACGTACTTCAGACTTAACAACTTCAACGCCAGCGGCGGTGATTGCGTCAGCCAGGTCACGCGTACCGATAGAACCGAACAGCTTGCCTTCGTCACCAGCTTTAGAGGTGATTACAACAGCTTCCAGCTCAGCCAGTTTGGCACCACGTGCTTCGGCAGCAGCTAGCTCGTCAGCCAGTTTTGCTTCCAATTCAGCACGACGTGTTTCAAACGCGGCAACATTTTCTTTATTAGCAACTACTGCTTTGCCTTGAGGCAGCAGGTAGTTACGAGCGTAACCAGCTTTAACGGTTACTTCATCACCCAGACCACCCAGGTTAGCGATTTTATCAAGCAGAATAACTTGCATCTGAATCTCTCCTAGTAAGTGGGCTTATTTGTGGCCATCAGTGTATGGCAACAGAGACAGGTAGCGAGCGCGCTTAATAGCACGGGCCAACTGACGCTGATACTTAGCACTGGTGCCAGTGATACGGCTTGGTACGATTTTGCCACTTTCAGTGATGTAGCTTTTCAACGTAGCAATATCTTTGTAATCAATCTCGGTCACGCCATCCGCTGTGAAGCGGCAGAATTTACGACGACGGAAAAAACGAGCCATGAGGCTATCTCCTAGTTAATCTGTTCAATGCTTCTGGCATGCAATACCAAGCGGGATAAACCGTTGGCGGATTTTTGCTGGCTAATAAAGCCGCTCACCTTTACTTGCATTGCCGTTGTCAAAGACGCTGTTTGCGTCTGCAGTTCTTCGCCGCTTGCCACGACTTGAATCCGACACCACGCTCGGCGTGATTTGTTGGCTTCAATTTGCTCTGACTCATGGTCGAGAGAAAAGTGACAGTGTTGAATCCCTGCGGGGCTTACACTGTGCTGCGGTGCTCGGCTAACTACGCCACTTAACACCAGCCAGTTATCGGCCATTATTCTTCTGCGCTTGCCTCAGCAGCCGGAGCTTCTTCGGTTTTAGCAGGACGCTCTTCACGAGGAGCGCGCTCTTCGCGAGATGAACGCTCTTCTTTCGCTTTCGCCATTGGCGAAGGCTCAGTAACAGCATCTTTAGTACGCATGATCACATTACGGATCACAGCATCGTTGTAGCGGAAACTAGTTTCCAGCTCGTCGATTACAGCTTGGTTAGCTTCAACATTCATTAACACGTAGTGTGCTTTGTGAAGTTTGTTGATTGGGTAAGCCAGTTGGCGACGACCCCAGTCTTCTAAACGGTGAACTTTACCACCGTCAGCATCGATCAGACCGGTATAACGTTCAACCATACCAGGAACCTGTTCGCTTTGGTCTGGGTGGACCATAAATACGATTTCGTAATGACGCATTGTTGCTCCTTACGGATTATTAGCTTCGTTAGGCTCAGTCACACCACATAGAAGCAAGGAACTAAAGTAAGTTTGACTGATTTAAGGGCGCGTAGTGTACAGAATGTAGGCGTAGCACGCAACAAGCCAGAACGATTAACTTAGCTCCCGAATCTTATTTAGATTTGCTACCCTATCGCGGCTGTTCGGTAAGCCAATAAGCCATACCGAATTAGGCAGCACAATATCGGCCCAACGGAGTGCATTAAACCATGCGACGAACCTGTCATTTCTTGAGACTTGCAACAGCTTTGATTGCTCTTCTGCTCGCGCCATCGCTAGCGGCAGCAACCAAACCTGCAGCATCCCTTGATGACTGGTTACAGCAGTTTGATGACTATTTCTTGGCTCAAATGCAAAAGCATAAAGTGCCGGGCGGTGCTTATGTGATTGTGCAGGGCGACCAAATTCTTAGAGTGCGGCCTTATGGTGTGCGTAAACAACGCAGCGCCGCTCCGGTAGATATTCACACCACTTTCAGGTTGGCGTCGGTTTCTAAAACCTTTGCGGCGAGCCTAGCGGCTAAGCAGGTTCATCAGGGCCATTTCAAATGGCAAGATTCGGTGGTCAAGTATGTTCCTCAGCTCGCTTTTAAAACTCCCGGCCACGCCGAGCGGCTGCAAGTAAAAGACTTACTCAGTCACGCCAGTGGCCTGGTCCCTAATGCTTACGACAACTTGATTGAGGCAGGCCAATCACTTCCGAAAATCCTGCCGCAATTTAAAAAGCTCAAACCCTTGTGTGAACCCGGCAAGTGCTACGGTTACCAAAATGTGCTGTATAGCATGATTGAGCAAGTCATCGAACAAACTAACCCGCTCGATTATGAATCATTAATGCAACAAGCCGTGTTTGATCCGCTTGGCATGGACAACGCCAGCTTGGGCCGCGATGCGTTTATGAATAACCCAAACCATGCCACTGGCCACTTAAAGCTTAAACGTGGCTGGTACCCTAAAAAACCAAAGCGCGATTACTACAATTTCCCTGCCGCCGCGGGGGTAAACGCCAGCATTTATGACATGGGGAAATGGCTTATTGCACAATTAGGCCACCGACCTGACGTACTGCCGCCAACTGTACTCAACGATATGCGTACAGCCAACGCCGTCACTAAACGCGACTTAAAGCGCCGCCAATGGCGTAAATATTTGAAGCGAGCTGAATACGGCCTTGGATGGCGTTTGTATGACTTTAATGGAACAGACTTGGTTTACCATGGCGGTTGGGTTGCCGGTTTTCGCGCCGATTTAGCCTACGCACCAAACATTGATATTGGCATTGCGGTATTACTCAATGCCGAATCTCATGCCATCAACTATGTGACCACTCACTTCTGGGATATGGCTTTAAAACCGCAAGCGTTAGCATTAATAGACCAAGCCAAACCAACGCCGCAGCCAAGAATGATTTCACCTTTACTGCTGCGCAATGCTCAGGTTCAACCCTATCGGAGCGAGCAGTATTAATTCGGGTTACATTACGACCCAATAACTAATCTAACAGTCAAACACCTAACGAATTTCGAAGCAGAAAGATAATCAATAATAATATTTGCTCAGTTATCGTACTGACATTTTATCTTTGGGCTGATCCCCAGTTTAACCTCGAGAAAAGTGCAAGCCGGACTAACGGATCTTCCTTTCTTCCTAAATCACAGCTACAAAAAAGGCTCCCGAAGGAGCCTTTTTTGTTTCAGCCAAAGCTATTAAGCCATGGGTGCTTTTTTCTTTTGAAGCTTGGTATTAACAGCCAGCTCTTGCGCTGAAATAACTTCGCTAGAGCCTTCTAAATCTGGGAATACGGCAACATCAATGACATCGTTTTCCATACCCGGCAGCCACTTTTCTTGCCAGTCATCTAATGAAATGGCCAGCGGCTTTAACCCTTGCCATTCTTCAACAGCAGCGTTACTCGCAAAAACTTCGAGAGGCCACACGGGCAATAATTGCTCACCGTCGCTATCAACAATCAAACAGCCTTCGTCATCAGACAACGCCCAAACTTGCTTGTGCTTTACGGTTAACCCTAAAAACAACTCAAAACGTTGTTCTTCGTTTTGCTGACCCCATTCGGAGATCTGCGCTTCTGAGTAATCACTCATGTTTATGCTCCTAGCCGTTGTCGGACGACTTCATACAAACAGATGCCGGTTGCCACCGACACATTTAAACTACTAACGACACCGGCCATAGGTAGCTTGACCAGTTCATCACAATTCTCGCGCGTTAACCGTCGCATGCCTTTGCCTTCCGCGCCCATCACCAACGCCATTGGCCCTTGCAGTTTGCAGTCAAACAGGTTTTGCTCGGCTTCACCGGCGGTACCCACCAACCAAACGCCCTGCTCTTGTAAAAAACGCATGGTCCGGGCCAAGTTGGTCACTTGTACCAACGGCATCGTTTCTGCCGCACCACAGGCAACTTTCCGTACCGTAGGGTTTAAGCTCGCCGATTTATCTTTCGGTACAATCACCGCATCAACGCCGGCCGCATCGGCCGTTCGCAGACAGGCGCCAAGGTTATGGGGATCAGTCACCCCATCAAGCAACAACAGCAGTGGCTTATCAGTTTTTGCCAAAATTGCATCTAAATCCGCTTCTGTAGCAACTTTGGCGGGTTTAATACGCGCCAAAACACCTTGGTGATTTTCGCCTTTGGCACGATCATCTAAGGTTTTTCTGGGCACAAACTGAACACTTACACCGTGTTGGCGAGCCGTTGTCACCATTGCTTGAAAAGCATCGTCATCACGGCCTTTCAGGCACCATAGCTCGACCACTCGTAATGGCGCGGCATCTATAATTGCGCGAACGGCGTGAATGCCGAACACAGACTCAAGTTGACTCATGGGTTACTTTTTCTTGCCTTTATTGCTGGCGTTTTTGCCTTTTGCCTTTGATTTGCCTTTCGGCCCTTTGGATTTCTTTTTACTTTTTGCCAAGGCCGCGCCGGCCGCAGAGACCATTGCTCGTGCAGAGCCCGGTTTAGGCTTGGCGATATCGGCGCCGCCTCGTTGATTCTTGTTTGGCGAATCCTTGTTGGCTTTACCTTTTGATTTGCTTGGCGAGCGTGGTTTGCCTGATGCCGTTTGCCCGGCAAGAACAAAATCAATCATTTTGTCTTCTAGGTTGACCGCTGCAACCTTCACCTCAATCACATCACCGATCCGGTAGCTTTTACCGGAGGCATTGCCCACTAAACGCTGGCGCGCACCATCAAAATTGTAGTAATCATTTTGCAGGCTTGAGATATGGACCAGCCCATCAATATGAAGTTCGTCGAGGCGCACGAAAAAACCAAAGCTAGTCACTGAGGCGATTACACCACTAAATTCATCACCCACGTGATCTTGCATGTACTCGCATTTGAGCCAGCTATCAACGTCTCGGGTGGCTTCATCAGCGCGACGCTCGGCCATAGAGCAATGAGGGCCAAAGTAATCCATGTCTTCGTCGAAATAGTGGTAGCCACCAATCGGCGTCCAGCGGTCGGGTACTTCGCCATGCTCTTTAGCAATAAGGTACTTAATGGCTCGGTGCAGCAATAAGTCGGGATAGCGACGAATGGGCGACGTAAAGTGCGCATAAGACGTTAACGCCAAGCCAAAGTGACCTATATTTTCAGCATCGTATACCGCTTGGCGCATCGAGCGCAGCAGCATCGTTTGAATCAATTCAGCATCAGGCCGTTCGGCCGCACGCTCAAGTAAGTCGGCATAATGCTTAGGCGTGGGCTCCATTTCGCCCCCTAAATGCAAACCGAGTTCGCCGAGGAAGTTTCGGAAATTAGTCAAACGCTCTTCACCAGGCGAGTCATGGACTCGGAACAAGGATGCAGCCTTGTGCTTTTCGACAAACTTAGCAGCCGAGACATTGGCCAAAATCATGCATTCTTCGATGATCTTATGGGCGTCATTGCGCACCACAGGCACAATGTGATCGATTTTGCGAAAAGCGTTAAAGATAAACTTGGTTTCTACCGTCTCGAGTCCTAATGCGCCGCGTTCAACGCGAGCAGCATGAAGCGCCTGATATAAGTTGTGTAGCTGTTGTAAATGTCCAACCAGCGGTTGATACCGTTCGATGAGTTCGGCGTCACCGTCTAAGATAGCGGCTACTTTGTTGTAGGTTAGCCGCGCCTTGGATTCCATTACCGCGGGATAAAACTTATAACCAGATAACGACCCGCCCTCGCTTACGGTCATTTCGCAAACCATGCACAAGCGGTCGACTTCCGGATTCAACGAGCACAAACCGTTAGACAGTTGTTCCGGCAACATCGGGATCACTTGCTGCGGAAAATAGACAGACGTGGCTCGATTAACGGCTTCGTCATCGAGCGCACTGCCCGGACGAACATAGTGACTCACGTCAGCAATTGCGACCCACAAGCGCCAGCCACCACTTTTCTTTCGCTCACAATAAACCGCATCATCAAAGTCTCGAGCATCTTCGCCATCGATGGTCACCAATGGCAAACCACGTAGATCGACGCGACCATGCTCGTATTTGTCTTTTTCAGGAACGTCTTCAGGAATTCCCTTAACGGTTCGAGTAACGGCTTTTGGCCACTGATGAGGAATTTCATGGCGGCGAATAGCTGTTTCAATTTCCATGCCTGGCGCCATGTGTTCACCGAGAATCTCAGTGACTTTACCAATTGCATGTTGGCGTTGATTGGGCCGTTGAACCAATTCTACGACTACCACATGACCTTGGCGGGCACCTTTGCTGTCGTCTTTTGGAATCACAATGTCTTGATTCAATCGGTTGTCGTCGGGCACCACAAAGCCGGTACCCTTTTCAACAAAATAGCGGCCAACGATACTACGAGATGCATCTTCCAACACACGGACAATACGGCATTCCATACGTCCTTTGCGATCAGACTTGGTGGGGAAAATTAAGACCTTATCACCATGCAATACCGCTAGCATTTGTCGCGGCGGAATAAACAAATCCGAGCCACCTTCATCGGGACGCGCAAAGCCGTGACCATCGCGATGTCCGATAACAGTAGCTGTGATAACGCCCATCTTCTCCGGTAAGGCGTAGCATTTGCTGCGAGTAAAGACTAACTGACCATCTCGCTCCATCGCTCGTAGGCGACGTCTAAGCGCTTCTTGCTGCTGCTCGTCATTAATTTTGAATTGCTGTTCGATTTGCGAACGATTCAGTGGCTCCGGATGGGCTTCGAGCACCTGAAGGATTAATTCCCGAGATGCGATGGGACGGTCATATTTTTTGGCTTCGCGATCCTGATGCGGATCTTGATAGTTTTTTGATTTACTCACGCTGGCTCTTCAATGTGGCCTGATAGCGCTGAGTATACCTTATGGACCAACAATGCCGCGAAGAAATTATTGAATGACATAAAACAACTAAGCACTAGCGGCAAAGTTAGGATCTAATCTTTACGGTTGGGTTTCAGATCAGTAAATAGGGTTTAACGTTCAAGCGGACGCTGCGCTTGTTTTACAAGCTCGGCAGGCATCTTTTGTGCAAGTAACAGCAACAACTCGCCTGCGCGTTTTTGGTCTTTCCGATCACCAATAATCGCATTGTGCAGCCAATGATAAACATCATAATAACTCGACGGATCGCCATAGCCTTCCAAGTAAAGCTCAACCAATTGCATTTGGGCTTTGATGTGGCCGGTCGATGACGCGGTATATAAATATTCGACTGCGCGTACTTTGTTTGCCCGGACGAATTTACCTTGAGCGTGGTAGCGCCCCAACTGCTCGAGTGCATCGGGTAGCCCTTGCGCGGCTGACCGTTCAATATAAAGCATGCCTAATTGCGCATCGCGTTCGATACAAACGCCATATAGCAACATGTCACCGTACAGAAACTGGTAAGCAGGCACTTTCATTTTTTCGGCACGGGCTTTGATATCTTCAACGAGCTGGCAGTCGTCATCGCGAACACGTTTGAGGTGTTCATTTTTATTAATAAGCTCGAGCAATTCGTCTTGGGAATAAATTTGGACAGCTGACAGGATTGACTCCGCTTTCGCTAAATTTGGCATTAGTAGCGCAGGCATAGCAATAAGCCCAACTATCACTAATGCGTGTCGTAGCAGACTTTTAGCAAAGGTTGTCACGGCGTCATCTCCCCTATTAATGCAGCCTAAGATTACTTATAACCTGTGTATCGGCGATTACCAATATTTCTTTATAGTCTAGCTTGGTCTGGCTCACTAAAAACAAGCCATTGCACAACGGCGTATTTCATAAAACAAAAAAGGCTCCCGAGGGAGCCTTTTTTTAGTAAAGCATTAAGTCAAAACTTAAGCTTTAGTTACCACTTCAACCAGGGTCCAGTTTTTAGTCTTGGACAGTGGGCGGCATTCTTTAATGCTAACCACATCACCTGCTTGACATTGGTTTTCTTCATCATGTACGTGCAGCTTAGTCGTACGCTTAATGAATTTACCGTAGATCGGGTGCTTCACTTTGCGCTCGATAGCAACAATGATGGACTTGTCCATTTTGTCGCTAATTACTTTGCCTTGCAGCGTACGGATTTTAGCTTCGCTCATTACGCACCTGCCTTCTCGTTCAGGAGGGTTTTTACGCGCGCAATGTTGCGGCGCACTTGTTTCAGCGTGTGAGTCTGAGCTAGCTGACCAGTGCTTGCTTGCATGCGCAGGTTAAATTGCTCACGCAGCAGCTCCAGCAGTTCAGCATTCAGCTCTTCCACGCTTTTTTCACGCAGTTCACTCGCTTTCATTACATCACCGTCCGAATTACAAAGGTTGTTTTAATTGGAAGCTTACGGGCTGCCAGATCAAAGGCTTCACGAGCCAATTGCTCTGGAACACCGTCCATCTCATAAAGAACACGGCCTGGCTGAATCTGGGCAACCCAGTATTCAACATTACCTTTACCTTTACCTTGACGAACTTCCAACGGCTTTTCAGTAATTGGCTTGTCTGGGAAGACGCGAATCCAGATTTTACCCTGACGCTTCACATGACGAGTCATAGCACGACGCGCAGCTTCAATCTGACGCGCAGTGATGCGACCACGACCAACAGCTTTCAAACCGTAAGTGCCGAAGCTTACTTTGCTACCAGCAACCGCTACACCACGGTTACGGCCTTTGTGCATCTTACGGAACTTAGTACGTTTCGGTTGTAGCATTGCTTACTCCTTACTTAGTACCTTTACGGCCGCGCTTATTAGCTGGACGCGGTTGTTGCGCCTGCTGCTTCTCGACCTGTTCCATACCACCGAGGATCTCGCCTTTGAAGATCCACACCTTGATGCCGATGATGCCGTAAGTAGTCAAAGCTTCTGAAGTAGCATAATCGATGTCTGCACGCAGAGTGTGCAGTGGTACACGACCTTCGCGGTACCATTCTGTACGAGCAATTTCTGCACCGCCCAGACGACCACTAACTTCTACTTTGATACCTTTGGCACCGAGGCGCATAGCATTTTGAACCGCGCGCTTCATGGCACGACGGAACATAACACGGCGCTCAAGCTGACTAGCGATGCTATCGCCAACCAATTTTGCGTCGAGTTCAGGCTTACGCACTTCAGAGATGTTGATTTGTGCAGGTGCACCAGCCAATTTGGCTACGTGCAAACGCAGTTTCTCAACGTCTTCACCTTTTTTGCCAATCACAACACCTGGACGGGCAGTGTGAATGGTCACGCGAATGCTTTTCGCTGGACGTTCAATTTCAATACGTGAAACTGAAGCGTTTTTCAGTTCTTTATTTAAGAACTGACGAACCAAGTGGTCGCTGTGCAGGTTGTCCGCGTACTCAGTTTTCCCGGCATACCAGGTTGAGTTCCACGGCTTAACGATGCCTAGGCGAATTCCATTTGGATGTACTTTCTGACCCATTTACCTGTCTCCGTTAGCTGTCGGACACAACCACAGTAATGTGGCTGGTACGCTTCAGGATGCGGTCGGCACGACCCTTTGCACGCGGCTTGATGCGTTTCATAGTTGGACCTTCGTCAACGAAGACTTTGGCAACTTTCAACTCATCAATGTCGGCGCCCTGGTTGTGCTCGGCGTTTGCAATTGCAGACTCCAGCACCTTTTTAACCAATACAGCAGACTTCTTAGGGCTGTAGTTCAGGATGTCCAGTGCTTTCGCTACCGGTACACCTCGGATTTGATCCGCGACCAAGCGAGCCTTCTGAGCTGCGGTCCGGGCAAACCGATGTTTAGCTAATGCTTCCATCATTTACTCCTTAACGCTTCTTGGCTTTCTTGTCCGCGATGTGTCCGCGGTATGTACGAGTAGGTGCAAATTCACCCAGCTTATGGCCAACCATTTCGTCAGTCACGTAGACAGGAACATGTTGGCGACCATTATGGACAGCGATGGTCAATCCGATCATATCGGGAATGATCATTGAACGACGGGACCAGGTTTTCACTGGTTTTTTATCCCCGCTTTCCACCGCTTTCTCTACCTTCTTCAGCAAGTGCAGGTCAATAAATGGACCTTTCTTGAGAGAACGTGGCATGGCTTCTACCTCTATTACTTAGAACGACGGCGAACAATGTACTTATCAGTACTCTTGTTCTTACGCGTCTTGTAGCCCTTAGTCGGCACACCCCAAGGTGTAACAGGATGACGACCACCAGACGTACGACCTTCACCACCACCGTGTGGGTGATCAACCGGGTTCATGGCAACACCACGAACGGTTGGGCGAACGCCACGCCAGCGAGATGCACCAGCTTTACCAAACTGCTGCAACATATGCTCGGCATTACCTACTTCACCCAAAGTCGCACGGCATTCGGCGAATACTTTACGCATTTCGCCACTGCGCAGACGCAGAGTTACATAGGAGCCTTCACGGGCAACGATTTGTGCATAAGCACCAGCTGAACGTGCCAGCTGAGCACCTTTACCCGGTTTCAGTTCAACACAGTGAACGGTTGAACCAACAGGAATGTTGCGCAACGGTAACGTGTTACCGGCTTTAATTGGCGCATCTTCACCAGACTGAACTGGTGCACCAACTTGTAGGCCTTTAGGCGCGATGATATAGCGACGCTCACCATCTGCATAAAGAACTAGCGCAATGTTAGCACTACGATTCGGATCGTATTCCAGACGCTCAACTTTCGCTGGGATACCGTCTTTGTTGCGTTTGAAGTCAACAATACGGTAATGCTGCTTGTGACCACCACCAATGTGACGCACGGTAATGCGACCATTGTTGTTGCGGCCACCAGACTTAGACTTTTTGTCCAGCAAAGGGGCGTATGGTTTGCCTTTGTACAGGTCGTTATTAACAACCTTAACTACGTGGCGACGACCCGGAGATGTTGGCTTACATTTAACAATTGCCATGTTTCCTACTCCTCCAATTACTCACCGCCGCCAACGAAATCAATTTCGCTGCCGTCTTTAAGCGTTACATAGGCTTTTTTCCAATCGCTGCGGCGGCCGAAACGAGCACCGTGGCGTTTGGTTTTGCCTTTGACACTGGCGGTACGAACACCAGCAACTTCAACTTCAAACAGCTTCTCTACAGCCGCCTTGATCTCACGCTTGTCAGCGTCAGTCACAACTTTGAAAACAACAGTGTTGTTGCTTTCAGCAGCCATGGTGCTCTTTTCAGAAACTACCGGCGCTAAGAGAACTTTTAGCAGACGCTCTTCAGTGATCATGCCAGGCTCTCCTCAAGTTGCTTCACTGCAGCGGCAGTGATCAAAACTTTATCAAAAGCAATCAAGCTAACTGGGTCGATGCCTGCAACGTCGCGAACGTCAACTTTGTACAAGTTGCGGGCGGCCAGGAACAGGTTCTCATCAACTTCTTCAGTAACGATCAGAACATCGTTCACTTCGTACTGCTTCAGTTTGCTAGCTAGCTCTTTAGTTTTAGGTGCTTCAACACCAAATTTTTCTACAACGATCAGACGTTCTTGACGCACAAGCTCAGACAAAATGCTGCGCAATGCACCGCGATACATCTTTTTGTTCACCTTTTGGCTGTGATCTTGTGGCTTAGCCGCAAAAGTCACGCCACCGCTGCGCCAGATTGGGCTGCGGATAGTACCAGCACGTGCACGGCCAGTACCTTTTTGTTTCCAAGGCTTCTTGCCGCCACCACTCACTTCAGAGCGAGTTTTTTGAGCACGAGTACCTTGACGAGCACCTGCTGCATAAGCAACAACTACTTGGTGAACTAACGCTTCATTAAAGTCACGCCCGAAGATCGTTGGATTGACTTCAAGCGCGCTTTGCGCGTCTTTCAATACTAATTCCATCACCAATCTCCAAGTTACGCTTTAACGGCTGGTTTAACGATGACGTTGCCGCCAGTAGCGCCCGGAACCGCACCTTTTACAAGGATAAGGTTACGTTCTGCGTCAACGCGAACTACGTCCAGAGACTGAACAGTTACACGCTCTGCACCCATATGACCGGCCATTTTCTTGCCTTTAAAGACTTTACCTGGTGATTGGTTTTGACCAATCGAGCCATGTGCACGGTGACTCAAAGAGTTACCGTGAGTCGCGTCTTGGGTACTGAAATTCCAACGCTTAACTACGCCTGCGAAACCTTTACCTTTAGAGGTGCCAGTTACGTCAACTTTTTTAGCTTCAGCCAACAACTCAACAGTGAGTTCGTTGCCAGTAGCCAATTCTTCGCCTTCACCGTCTGCCAGACGGAATTCCCATAAACCGCGACCGGCTTCTACGCCCGCCTTAGCAAAATGGCCCGCTTCTGGCTTGGTCACACGGTTGGCTTTTTTCGCGCCAGTGGTCACTTGAACCGCACGGTATCCGTCGGTTTCCAGAGTTTTAATCTGTGTGACACAATTGGCTTCGACTTCAATTACGGTTACAGGTGTAGAAACACCATCTTCAGTGAAGATGCGCGTCATACCCACTTTACGACCGACTAATCCGATAGCCATGGTTTACAAACCTCTTCTAGTCTGCTTGGGATTAACCCAAGCTGATCTGAACATCAACGCCCGCAGCAAGATCCAAACGCATCAAAGCATCGACAGTTTTGTCGGTTGGTTCGACAATGTCGACCAAACGCTTGTGAGTACGGATCTCATATTGATCCCGCGCGTCTTTGTTAACGTGCGGAGAAATCAGAACGGTATAACGTTCTTTGCGGGTTGGCAGCGGAATCGGACCACGTACCTGAGCCCCGGTGCGCTTCGCAGTCTCAACGATCTCTGACGTAGATTGATCGATCAGACGATGGTCAAAAGCTTTTAGGCGGATACGGATTCTTTGGTTCTGCATCAGACCAACGCTCCAAAAATGTTTGACACAAAAACACACGCCCAATCCAGTACCATTATTGGTATGGTGGGTGTGCATCGGTTCATTCAACCCCCAATTGGGGTTGCTGGTTTTAGTAAACTGAGTTTAATGAACTTCATTAATCAACAGTTACTGATAACTCGTACTAGGACGAGTGGTCGCGTATTATACACAATCAATTGACGAGCACAAGCGTCATCGACAATTCAATTTAAAACACTCGGCAATGCCATTATCGTATTGCTATAGTTAGCTGAAATAACTTAATAAATTCATTCTTTGGTATTTTATGTTGTTGATGTGGCTCACGACCACAACGCTTAACCTAGCCACGCCATCGCTGCCGCCAGTACCTGCAGAGCAAGAGGCGGATATGTGGCGCTACGCGCAGCAGCACATGCAGCCCTGCAGTTCATCGGCAAAAGAAAACTACCCTTGGTATGACAAAGCCCACTTACTACTTTCCGATACTGTGTGTGAGCAAGCACTCTGGTTTGATAGCTTCTTTGGACCAGATCAAGTGTCTAGCTCTGATGTTCAAAGCGCCAGTAGTTTGGTTCAGTTAAACCTCGATTATGTTTATCGCGAACGGGAGTCCGATCAATTAAAGCCCCGGGTTCAAGCATCGATTAACCTTCCGAATACCTCTAACAAGCTAAAATTGTTAATTGAAGGCCGTGATGAATCCGTCACCGGCGATAATTTAACTAGCCCTGCCGGGCGCTCCCAAGAAAAATCCGCTGCCGCGGTTCGCTATATCTTTTTTGACCAAAACAACTGGGATTTGAATTTTGACGTGGGTGCGCATTTCAACGGTGGCCCCTTTACGCGGATTCGAGCCCGTAACTACAAACCGCTGAGCGAACGTACCATCTTTAAGTTTACGCAAGACTTAACGTTAGAGCTTGAAGATAGCTGGTATGAAACAACCCGTTTTACCATCGACAATTTCCACGATGACGTTGTTTATCGTTATCAAGCACAATCGAAATATGGTGAAAAAACCGATGGTATCGAATGGCGCTTGTTAGTCGCCCGCATTAAACAATTGACCTCACGCAGCGCTATCGCGGGATTTGCTTCAGTGTCAGGTGCAACAGAGGATCCAAGTGACGATGATGAATCAGAGATTTATCGGCTTGGGTTAAATTATCGAAAGAGTATTTGGCGCCCGTGGTTCGTCGTTCACGTCGAGCCGCAAATAACCTTTCCTCGAAAATATGATTACCAGACTAATTATTTATTTTTGCTCGGCATCGAGGTGCAATTTGGTAAGGGGCGTCGATCGCCGTCCTATCGACGGGTGAATTTTGCGACGCCAGATCCCACAGAAAACCATGTTCCCCAATAAAAAAGCCGGCTAGTTGCCGGCTTTTCATGCACCAATCATCACGTTAGCTTGCACTTAGCAGGGCCAACAGCTCGTCCGTTTTGGCCTGCATCAGCGCCATATCCGTGCGGCTTTCCACATTCAAACGCACCACAGGCTCGGTGTTAGACTTGCGCAAGTTAAAGCGCCAGTCAGCAAATTCCACGCTAATGCCATCAGTACGGTCAACCAGCAAGGCGTCGGCTTCGTACGTAGCTAACACCGCTGCAATGGCACTATCGGGATCGCTTAAGGTTTGGTTGATTTCACCGGATGAGGGATACGCGGCAATCCGCTCTTTCACCAATTCAGATAACGGCTTGCCCGTGGTGGTTAATAGCTCGGCCACAAGCAACCATGGGATCATGCCGCTGTCACAATATGCAAAGTCGCGGAAGTAGTGGTGCGCACTCATCTCGCCACCATATACCGCATCTTCTGCGCGCATGATGTCTTTGATAAAGGCATGGCCAGTTTTGCTCATAATAGCCTGGCCGCCGGCTTGCTCTACCACATCGATGGTGTTCCAAGTTAAACGTGGGTCGTGAATGATTTTAGAGCCCGGTTGCTGCACTAAAAATGCTTGCGCCAACAGGCCAACAATGTAGTAGCCCTCAATGAATTCGCCGCGCTCATCAAACAAGAAGCAGCGGTCGAAATCACCATCCCAGGCAATGCCCATGTCGGCACCATGCGCTTTGACTGCATCGGCAGTATGAGCGCGATTCTCTGGCAACAATGGGTTTGGAATACCGTGAGGGAATGTTGGGTCGGGCTCGTTATGAATTTTTATCAACTCGACGGGTACTTGCGCTTGAGTAAACACCGCTTCAAGAGCATTCACCACATGACCCGCTGCGCCATTACCAGCATTCACAACCAGCTTGAGGGGCTTGAGTTTGGCGATGTTGATATACCCCAATAAATGGGCGATGTACTCGCCCAGCAAGCTTCGTTGCTCGTAGCTGCCTTTGGGTCGCTCGGTGCTAAAGTCGCCGTTGCGCCATGGCGCTTCACCAGCAATACGCTTAATGTCCGCGAGGCCATTGCTATTGCCGATAGGACGGCTGCCCTGACACACCAACTTCATGCCGTTGTAGTCAATAGGATTGTGCGAGGCGGTGACTTCGACGCCGCCATCAATCCCCAGGTGGGATGTGGCAAAGTAGATTTCTTCGGTGCCAGTCATTCCTAGGTCAATGATGTTAGTGCCCGCATCCATCAAGCCTTCAGCCAGGGCATTTTTTAAGGCTTCACTGGTTTCCCGCGCATCACCGCCGACGACCACGGTTTCTGGTTGCAAGAACTCACCATAGGCGCGGCCAATGTCATAGGCGATTTTCTCATCGAGCTGAGTGCCGAGCTGGCCGCGAATATCATATGCTTTAAAACAAGTTAACTCTGCCATAGTTACTTTTCCACACGCCCATAACGGTCTTCAAATCGAACAATGTCATCTTCACCCAAGTACGAGCCAGACTGTACTTCAATCAGCTCAAGCGGCACCTTGCCAGGGTTCTCAAGGGCATGCACAACACCAACGGGAATGTAGGTTGATTCGTTTTCGGTTACTAAGAAGGTTTCGTCGCCATTGGTGACACTGGCTGTGCCACTGACCACAATCCAATGCTCAGCGCGGTGGTGGTGCATTTGCACTGATAATTTAGCGCCCGGCTTGACGGTAATGCGTTTAACCTGATGACGCTCGCCATTATCAATGGAGTCATAACAACCCCATGGGCGGTACACATACCGGTGGTGCAGGTATTCGCTGCGCTCTTGCGCTTTGAGCTCATTGACGATGCTTTTTACATCTTGCACCTTGTTTTTGTCAGCCACGAGCACCGCATCTTTGGTTTCCACCACAATGATATTATCGAGGCCCACCACGGCAACCAGCTTTTCTTCGGCATTGACATAGGTGTTGTTGCTTTGATGCACCATGACATCACCACGGGTGACATTGCCGGCGTCATCTTTGTCATTCACTTCCCACAGCGCAGACCAAGAGCCAACATCGCTCCAGCCAGCATCGAGGGGAATAACCACAGCACGGTCAGTCTTTTCCATTACCGCGTAATCAATGGAGTCATCTGGGCAGCTCAAAAAGGCCTCTTGATTCACCCGAACAAAATCTAAATCGTGGCTGACATCGGCCATGGACGCCTGACACGCGGCTAAGATAGCCGGTTGGTGTTTACCCAGCTCGGCTAAGTACTGGCCGGCAGTGAACATGAACATGCCCGAGTTCCAGTAGTAATCACCACTGTCGACATACGACTGCGCCGTAGCTAAGTCGGGTTTTTCAACAAACTCGCCAACTTTGTACGCATCACCTTGGGCGGCACCACTTCGAATGTAACCGTAGCCCGTTTCAGGCCCCGCGGGCACAATACCAAAGGTGACCAGCTCGCCGGCTTGGGCCAGCGGTGTGGCTTGCTCAATCACGCGATGAAAAGCATCGGCATCTTGAATCACGTGGTCTGCGGCGAGCACCAACATCAAGGCCTCATCACCAACGGTTTGCTGCAAGGTTAATGCAGCAAGTGCCACCGCCGGTGCCGTATTACGTCCATCAGGCTCTAAGATAATCGTACCCAAATCGCCAAGCTGATGAAGCTGCTCGGCCACAATAAAGCGGTGCTCTTCATTGGAAATGACCACAGGCGAATGCGTTTTCACCCCCGCAAGACGGGTGATGGTTGCCTGCAGCATGGTGCTGTCGCCGTGAAGCGGCAGGAACTGTTTCGGGTAAAGCTTGCGTGAAAGTGGCCATAACCGACTGCCGGAGCCACCGGCCATGATGACGGGGTAAATCATTTTGTTTCCTTACGCGATTTGAGGCGTTTGAAATTCGTTGAGTGCTGCCAACGAATCAAATCTATTTTGTGTAGGGCAGTTTAACAAACATATAATGTAATGTAAGGAAAGGCTAGCGACCTATATCATTAGCTTCTTCTTATAAGAAACGACGTCACAGTTTAATGTGGCGGTGCGAGTTGGCTATGGATGGTACGGTCAAAAGCGATCAAAAAAGGCCGCCCGAGGGCAGCCTTTTTTTTATGCAATGTTTGCTATCGCTCGATTACTCGATGATAGACGCTACAACACCAGCACCTACGGTACGACCACCTTCACGGATTGCGAAACGTAGACCTTCGTCCATCGCGATTGGGTTGATTAGCTCAACAACCATCTTGATGTTATCGCCTGGCATAACCATCTCTACGCCTTCTGGCAATTCGATAGTACCGGTGATGTCAGTTGTACGGAAGTAGAACTGTGGACGGTAGCCTTTGAAGAACGGAGTATGACGGCCGCCTTCTTCTTTCGACAGTACGTATACTTCTGATTCGAACTTCGTGTGCGGAGTGATTGAACCTGGCTTCGCCAGTACTTGACCACGCTCAACGTCTTCACGCTTAGTACCACGCAGAAGAACACCAACGTTCTCACCAGCACGGCCTTCGTCAAGAAGCTTACGGAACATCTCAACACCAGTACAAGTTGTGTTAACTGTTTCTTTAACACCAACGATGGCAACTTCGTCACCTACGTTAACGATACCGCGCTCAACACGACCCGTTACAACAGTACCACGACCTGAAATTGAGAATACGTCTTCGATTGGCAACAAGAATGGCTTATCAATGTCACGCTCTGGCTCTGGGATGTATGAATCCAAAGCTTCGGCCAACTCAATAATCTTGTCTTCCCACTCTTTCTCGCCTTCCAGTGCTTTCAGCGCTGAACCTTGGATAAGTGGTAAGTCATCACCTGGGAAGTCATATTCTGAAAGAAGTTCACGAACTTCCATCTCGACCAGCTCAAGCAATTCTTCATCATCAACCATGTCACATTTGTTCATGAATACGATGATGAAAGGTACGCCTACCTGACGAGACAACAGGATGTGCTCACGAGTCTGTGGCATTGGGCCATCAGTCGCAGCTACTACCAAAATCGCGCCGTCCATCTGAGCAGCACCAGTAATCATGTTCTTCACGTAATCGGCGTGACCTGGGCAGTCAACGTGCGCGTAGTGACGAGTTGGAGTGTCGTACTCTACGTGTGAAGTCGCGATGGTGATACCACGCTCACGCTCTTCTGGAGCGTTATCGATTTGTGCGAAATCTTTCGCTTCACCGCCGTAAACTTTCGCCAATACGTTTGTGATTGCTGCAGTCAGCGTTGTTTTACCGTGGTCAACGTGACCGATAGTGCCAACGTTTACGTGCGGTTTATTACGTTCAAATTTTTCTTTAGCCACTTTCTTTACCTTTAAGTTAAAAAGTCCGGTCGGTAATCAGTGGGACCGGACCGAACTTCATTAACCCTGACGTGCCTCAATCACACCTTTGGCTACCGCCGCCGGCGTGTCATTGTACTTCAGGAATTCCATAGAATAGGACGCACGACCTTGCGTTTGAGAACGCAGATCAGTTGCGTAACCGAACATTTCAGCCAGCGGAACCTGTGCACGAACTAACTTCATGCCAGCAACACCGTCATCCATACCATCGATCATGCCGCGACGACGGTTTAAGTCACCTACCACATCACCCATGAAATCTTCTGGCGTTGTTACTTCCACCTTCATAATAGGCTCCAATAGTGACGGCTTAGCTTCCAGCGCGCCCTTTTTAAAGCCCATAGAAGCTGCGATTTTAAACGCCATTTCATTGGAGTCAACATCGTGGTAAGAACCATCGAACAAAGTTGCCTTGACACCCAGCAATGGGTAACCGGCAAGTACACCTTGCTCCATGGTCTCTTCGATGCCTTTTGATACCGCCGGGATGTACTCCTTCGGTACCGCACCACCAACGATTTCATTAACGAACTCGTAGATCGGTGCATCTTCGCCTTCAAAATCCAGCGGCTCTAGCTTAAGCCAAACATGGCCATACTGACCACGACCACCAGATTGTCGAACGAACTTGCCTTCCACTTCTGCACTACCGCGAATCGCTTCACGGTAAGCAACTTGTGGTTTGCCGACATTACACTCAACGGTAAATTCACGCTTCATGCGGTCAACAATAATATCGAGGTGCAACTCACCCATACCAGAAATAATGGTCTGACCCGATTCTTCGTCTGTTTCAACACGGAACGACGGATCTTCAGCGGCTAATTTACCTAGCGCGACACCCATTTTTTCTTGATCGGCTTTAGTTCTTGGCTCTACTGCAACGGAAATTACCGGCTCAGGAAACTCCATACGTTCCAGAATCACTTTGTGTTCCGGATCGCACAAGGTGTCACCTGTTGTGCAGTCTTTTAAACCAATCGCAGCGGCGATATCGCCTGCGTGCACTTCTTTAATTTCTTTACGGTCGTTGGAGTGCATTTGCACGATACGACCGAAGCGCTCTTTTTTCTGCTTTACAGAGTTATAGACGGCATCGCCCGTACTGACCACTCCGGAATAACAACGGAAGAAGGTCAGTGTTCCAACAAATGGGTCGGTAGCGATTTTGAACGCCAGCGCCGCAAATGGCGCATTGTCGTCCGCAGGACGCTCAGTTTCGTTTTCGTCATCGTCGATGCCGGTAATAGCCGGCACATCAACCGGTGCTGGTAAGTACTCCACCACCGCATCGAGCACTGCTTGAACACCTTTATTCTTAAAGGCCGAACCACAGGTTGCTAGAACGATTTCATTATTAAGTGTACGACTACGTAGACCTTGCTTGATTTCTGCTTCGGTAAGCTCCCCATCATTGAGGTACTTGTCCATCATTTCTTCGGTTGCTTCGGCTGCCGCTTCAACCAATTTCTCATGGTATTCTTCAGCTAGCTCTTGCAACTCAGCAGGAATCTCTTCGTACGTGAAGGTGGTGCCCTGGTCCGCTTCGCTCCAGTTAATCGCCTTCATCTTGATCAGATCGATCACCCCGGTGAAATGCTCTTCGGCACCAATATTCAATTGAATTGGTACCGGCGTCGCACCCAAGCGATCTTCAATTTGTTGAACAACACGCAGGAAATCAGCGCCTGCCCGGTCCATTTTGTTCACAAATACCATACGTGGAACTTGGTATTTGTCGGCCTGACGCCAAACCGTTTCCGATTGAGGCTCCACACCAGACGCGCCACAGAAAACAACAACCGCACCATCAAGCACACGCAATGAACGCTCTACCTCAATGGTAAAGTCAACGTGACCTGGGGTATCAATGATATTGACGCGATGCTCAGGGAATTGGCCATCCATACCACGCCAAAACGTAGTGGTGGCAGCAGAGGTAATGGTAATACCGCGCTCTTGCTCTTGCTCCATCCAGTCCATCGTGGCGGCACCATCGTGCACTTCACCAATTTTATGGGAAAGACCGGTATAAAAAAGAACACGCTCGGTGGTGGTCGTTTTACCTGCATCCACGTGAGCACAGATACCGATATTCCGGTAACGCTCAATGGGAGTTGTACGAGCCATAAATTCCTCTGTATGTAGCTGTACAGAAAACCGTGGGCAGCACGATGTGTGCTACCCACAGTATGGAGTGACTACCAGCGGTAGTGAGCGAACGCTTTGTTCGCATCAGCCATGCGGTGAACGTCTTCACGTTTTTTCACCGATGCGCCTTTGTTCTCTGCTGCGTCGAGCATTTCGCCAGCTAAACGCTGGGCCATGGATTTTTCACCGCGCTTACGCGCAAACTCAACTAACCAACGCATAGCAAGAGCATTACGGCGTACTGGGCGTACTTCGACAGGCACTTGATAGGTAGAACCACCAACTCGGCGGCTTTTCACTTCTACTGATGGACGTACGTTGTCTAACGCAGTTTCAAACAGTTCCAGTGGATCGTTACCATCTTTCTTCTCAGCGATGATATCTAATGCACCGTAAACGATTTTTTCAGCAGTTGATTTCTTTCCATCCAACATAAGGATGTTTACAAATTTGGCCAACAGCTCAGATTTAAACTTAGGATCTGGCAGGATTTTACGTTGACCGATGACGCGACGTCTTGGCATTTTACAATTCTCCGGTTAATTCAGGATAACCCAAAACAAATAAAGTGGCTTAGTTTGGCCTTACTAACGGAGTACCGTTAAGACTTAGGCTTCTTCGCACCGTACTTAGAGCGGCCTTGGCGACGGTCGTTAACACCGGCTGTATCAAGGGCACCACGTACTGTGTGATAGCGCACACCTGGCAAATCTTTTACACGACCGCCACGAATCAGAACAACACTGTGTTCTTGCAAGTTGTGACCTTCACCACCAATGTAGGAAGTCACTTCGAAGCCGTTTGTCAGGCGTACACGACATACTTTACGTAACGCTGAGTTAGGCTTTTTCGGAGTGGTTGTATATACGCGAGTACATACACCACGCTTTTGTGGACACGCTGCCAATGCCGGTACGTTAGTCTTTTCGACTGGACGACGACGTGGTTTGCGCACCAACTGGTTAATAGTTGCCATGAACTACTAGCTCCTGGTTAGTTTTATTTACTCTATAAATGAAAAATCCGCGCCCTTATTAGGGGCCGCGGAATTGTAATGAGCAGTTTTTGAGCTGTCAAGTTAACAGTTCCAGCACACCGCATTTTTTAGCATG
This sequence comes from Neiella holothuriorum, assembly GCF_019457915.1. Taxonomy (GTDB): domain Bacteria; phylum Pseudomonadota; class Gammaproteobacteria; order Enterobacterales; family Neiellaceae; genus Neiella; species Neiella holothuriorum. The sequence goes on along the minus strand of NZ_JAHZSS010000013.1, from coordinate 82,609 downwards.
CTGGAGCCATATTTTATGACAGTTAGCTGTTCATTGGGCGTTACGCCTATTACTCAGCGTCATCCGTTGAGTTCAAGGCTGCCGCCAACGCGATGCTCGCTTCATCCATGCTTGGGCCAGTCGCTTCTTCAACAGGTTTCGCCTGGTGGCGTTTCTGGTGATAAGCAAAACCGGTACCCGCAGGGATTAGGCGGCCAACAATCACGTTTTCTTTCAGACCGCGAAGGTCATCTTTCTTACCACTTACAGCAGCTTCCGTCAGGACTCGAGTTGTTTCCTGGAACGACGCAGCAGAAATAAAGCTTTCTGTTGCCAAGCTAGCTTTAGTAATACCGAGCAAGTCGTGATCGTATTTCGCAGGTTGCTTGCCAGCCGCTTCTAAATCACGGTTAGCAATATTCACGCGAGCAACTTCCAACTGCTCTCCGGCCAAGAATTCTGAATCGCCGCCATCAAGAATGGTGCACTTACGCAGCATCTGACGAATGATCACTTCAATGTGTTTGTCATTGATTTTCACACCCTGCAGACGATAAACGTCTTGCACTTCATTCACGATATAGTTAGCAACCTCAGAAATACCACGCAGACGCAGAATGTCTTGTGGTGCTTCTGGACCGTCAGCAATGACTTCACCACGTTGAACTTGTTCACCTTCGAACACGTTCAGCTGACGCCATTTCGGAATCATCTCTTCGTAGGCATCGCCTTCTTTCGGCGTGATCACCAAGCGGCGTTTACCTTTGGTTTCTTTACCGTACGAGATGGTACCTGTGATTTCAGCCAAGATCGCTGGATCTTTTGGCTTACGCGCTTCGAACAAGTCAGCTACGCGTGGCAAACCACCGGTAATATCACGGGTCTTCGAGCTTTCTTGTGGAATACGTGCTAACGCATCACCAACACCAACTTCGGCACCGTCTTTCATATTAACGATGGCGTTACCTGGCAAGAAGTACTGCGCAGGGATGTCGGTACCCGCAATGTTGATGTCATCACCTTTCGAATCAACCAGCTTCACCATTGGACGGATTTCTTTACCGGCCGTTGGGCGCTGTGAAGGATCGATAACAACAATTGATGTCAGGCCAGTCAGTTCATCAGTTTGTTTACTGATGGTGACGCCATCGATCATATCAACGAACTTAATGGTACCGCCTACTTCGGTGATAATTGGGTGCGTGTGCGGATCCCAGTTTGCGATAACCGCGCCCGCTTCAATTTTCCCACCTTCAGTACTGGTTAGTACCGAACCGTAAGGCAATTTGTAGCGTTCTTTTTCAAGGCCGAGTTCATCGATGACCGTCAATTCAGTTGAACGAGACGTTACAACCACTTTGCCATCACCGTTGATTACATACTTCGCATTGTGAAGTTTGATGGTACCGGCGTTCTTAACTTGAATGCTGTTCTCTGCAGATGCACGCGATGCCGCACCACCAATGTGGAAGGTACGCATGGTCAGCTGAGTACCAGGCTCACCAATCGACTGTGCTGCAACAACACCTACGGCTTCACCTGAACCAACTTTATGACCGCGAGCCAAGTCACGACCATAACAGTGGGCACACACACCGAAATCAGTGTTACAAGTAATAACCGAGCGAACTAATACTTCATCGACACTGTTTTCTTCAAGCAGGTCACAAAGTTTCTCGTCAATGAAGGTGTTGCGTGACAACAAGACTTCGCTGTCAGAGCCAGGCTTGATAACATCTGCCGCTAATACTCGACCCAACACACGTTCGCGCAATGGCTCAACCACGTCGCCGCCTTCAATCAGCGGTTTCATGACCAGACCTTCTTCGGTACCACAATCATCTTGTGTGATGACCAAATCTTGCGCAACGTCTACTAGACGGCGCGTCAGGTAACCGGAGTTTGCAGTTTTCAGTGCAGTATCGGCCAAACCTTTACGAGCACCGTGAGTTGAGATGAAGTACTGGAGTACGTCAAGACCTTCACGGAAGTTCGCAGTAATTGGCGTTTCGATAATAGAGCCATCAGGTTTCGCCATCAGGCCACGCATCGCAGCGAGCTGACGAATCTGAGCGGCACTACCACGAGCACCGGAGTCGGCCATCATAAAGATGCTGTTGAATGAAGCTTGTTCTTCTTCTTCGCCGTCACGGTTGATTACGATGTCCGTTTTCAAGTTATCCATCATGGCTTTTGACAACTTCTCGTTGGCAGAAGACCAGATATCAATAACCTTGTTGTAACGCTCACCCGCGGTAACCAAACCAGACTGGAATTGCTCCTGGATTTCCGCAACTTCACTTTCAGCCGCAGCCAAAATCTCAGTTTTAGAATCAGGGATCACCATGTCATCAACACCAACAGAGGCACCAGACAGCATCGCGTAATGGAAGCCGGTGTACATCAATTGGTCAGCAAAGATAACCGTGTCTTTCAGGCCCAGCTTACGGTAACAAGCATTGATCAATTTAGAGATCTGCTTTTTACCCAGCGCTTGATCAACCAGTTCATACGGGAGGCCATCAGGGATGATGTTCCACAGAATGGCGCGGCCAACGGTTGTGTCTTTAACTTCAAACTTCTCGCTACGGTTGCCTTCTTCGTCGATCTCAACCGAACGGATACGAACCTTAACGCGTGAATGCAGCTCGGCATTACCAGTACGGTAAGCTTTTTCAGCTTCCTGGTAATCAGCCAGCAACATGCCTTCGCCTTTGCCGTTCACTTTGTCGCGAGTCATGTAGTACAGACCCAAAACAACGTCTTGCGACGGAACGATAATCGGCTCACCGTTAGCAGGTGACAGGATGTTGTTCGATGCCATCATCAGCGAGCGAGCTTCAAGCTGCGCTTCGAGCGTCAGAGGAACGTGAACCGCCATCTGGTCACCATCGAAGTCGGCGTTATAGGCCGCACAAACCAATGGGTGTAGCTGAATCGCTTTACCTTCAATCAGAACAGGTTCGAACGCTTGAATACCCAAACGGTGCAAGGTTGGTGCACGGTTCAACAGTACCGGGTGTTCACGGATGACTTCATCCAACACATCCCATACTTCTGGTAATTCACGCTCAACCATTTTCTTAGCAGCTTTGATGGTTGTGGCTAAGCCACGACCTTCTAATTTGCCATAAATGAAAGGCTTGAACAGCTCCAATGCCATCTTCTTAGGAAGACCACACTGGTGTAATTTCAACGTAGGACCAACGGTAATAACCGAACGGCCTGAGTAGTCAACACGCTTACCCAACAAGTTCTGACGGAAACGACCTTGCTTACCTTTGATCATATCGGCCAAAGATTTTAGAGGGCGCTTGTTAGAGCCTGTGATGGCACGACCGCGACGGCCGTTATCCAGCAGGGCATCAACTGCTTCTTGTAACATACGTTTTTCGTTACGCACGATGATATCTGGCGCAGCCAGATCCAACAGACGCTTCAAACGGTTGTTACGGTTAATGACGCGACGATACAAATCGTTCAAGTCAGAGGTAGCGAAACGGCCACCATCCAACGGTACCAATGGACGCAGATCTGGCGGCAGAACCGGCAGAACGGTCATGATCATCCACTCAGGCTTGTTGCCAGAGAAGTGGAAAGCTTCCATTAGTTTCAAACGCTTAGTGACTTTTTTGCGCTTGGTTTCAGAGTTGATAGTTGGCAACTCTTCACGCATGGCTTCAATTTCAGCAGCCAAGTCAATTTCTTTCAGCAGATCGAGAACGGCTTCGGCACCCATTTTGGCTTCGAAGTCATCGCCATGTTCTTCCAAAGAATCCAAATAGGTTTCTTCGGTTAGCATTTGGCCGCGTTCTAGGTTGGTCATGCCCGGCTCGGTTACGACGAATGATTCGAAGTAAAGTACGCGCTCGATGTCACGTAGGGTCATGTCCAACAACAAGCCAATACGGCTTGGTAGTGATTTCAGAAACCAGATGTGGGCAACTGGCGATGCCAGTTCAATGTGACCCATGCGCTCACGACGCACTTTAGTGACGGTGACTTCAACGCCACACTTTTCACAAATCACACCACGGTGTTTCAGGCGCTTGTACTTACCGCACAAACACTCATAGTCCTTCACAGGACCGAAAATACGGGCGCAGAAAAGACCGTCACGCTCTGGCTTGAACGTACGGTAGTTAATGGTTTCAGGCTTTTTCACCTCACCAAACGACCAGCTGCGGATCTGGTCAGCTGAAGCCAGCCCGATCTTAATACCATCGAACTCTTCAGACTGGGTCTGTTGCTTAAACAGCTTTACTAAATCTTTCACCTAATTCTCTCCTTCAAGGAGTGGCTCAGTCTGGTGCGGCTCAACGAGCCGCACCGCGGCGTTAGTCAATCGAACTGATTACTCGGTTTCCAGTTCGATATTGATACCCAGAGAACGGATTTCTTTCAGCAATACATTGAAAGATTCTGGCATGCCAGGTTCCATTCTGTGGTCGCCACCCACGATGTTTTTATACATCTTGGTCCGGCCATTCACGTCGTCCGATTTCACAGTCAGCATTTCCTGCAGCGTATACGCAGCACCGTATGCTTCCAGTGCCCACACTTCCATCTCACCGAAGCGCTGACCACCGAATTGAGCTTTACCACCCAACGGTTGCTGTGTAACCAAGCTGTAAGAACCTGTAGAACGTGCGTGCATCTTGTCATCAACCAAGTGGTTGAGTTTCAACATGTACATGTAGCCTACCGTTACCGGACGCTCAAAGCTGTTACCTGTACGACCATCATAAAGCGTGATCTGACCTGAACGTGGAATATCACCAAGCTCAAGTAATGCTTTGATTTCAGACTCTTTAGCACCGTCGAATACTGGCGTCGCAATTGGCAGACCTTTCTTCAGGTTGCCAGCCAAACGCAGTACTTCGTCGTCAGTAAAGTTGTCAATGTCAACTTCTTGCAGCACTTCACCTAAGGTGTAAACCTGCTTAAGGAAATCGCGCATTTCAGCAATCGCACGTTGCTCTTCGAGCATACGATTGATCTTTTCGCCAATACCTTTAGCTGCCATACCCAAGTGAGTCTCAAGGATCTGACCAATGTTCATACGCGACGGTACGCCCAATGGGTTCAGAACGATGTCAACCGGAACGCCGTTAACGTCATGAGGCATGTCTTCAACAGGCTGAATGGTAGAAATCACACCCTTGTTACCGTGACGACCCGCCATCTTGTCACCTGGTTGTAGGCGACGTTTAACAGCAAGGTAAACCTTCACGATTTTTAGTACGCCAGGCTGCAAGTCATCACCTTGGGTGATCTTGCGGCGCTTAAGGTCATACTTGGCATCAAACTCTTCTTTTAGTTCAGCGTACTGAGCGGCGATAGATTCGAGATCCATCTGCGCATTCTCGTCCGTCAACGATTGAGTTAACCACTCATCACGTGCGGTGCTGGCCAATTGAGCTTCTTCAAAACCGTTGCTCAACAACAAGTTGCGAGCGCGGCTGTAGATACCGTTTTCAAGGATGGTGAACTCATCGTCGAGGTCTTTTTTGACCTGCTTGAGTTGCATCTCTTCAATTTCCAACGCGCGCTTGTCTTTTTCAACACCGTCACGGGTGAAGACTTGCACGTCAAGAATTGTACCGGATACCGAGTTAGGTACACGCAGCGAGCTGTCTTTAACGTCAGACGCTTTTTCACCGAAAATGGCACGGAGGAGTTTTTCCTCTGGAGTCAGCTGAGTTTCACCTTTAGGCGTTACTTTACCGACCAGAATATCGCCACCTTTCACTTCAGCACCGATATATACCACGCCTGATTCATCCAGCTTAGACAGCGCAGACTCACCAACATTTGGAATGTCAGCGGTGATCTCTTCTGTACCCAGCTTGGTATCACGAGCGATACAAGACAGTTCTTGAATATGAATCGTGGTGAAGCGATCTTCTTCCGCAACACGTTCAGAGATGAGGATTGAATCCTCAAAGTTGTAACCATTCCAAGGCATGAAGGCTACGCGCATGTTTTGACCCAGCGCCAGCTCACCCATATCCGTAGATGGTCCATCCGCCAACACATCACCGCGAACAATCGGCTCACCGACTTTACAAGTTGGCTTTTGATTGATGCAGGTGTTCTGGTTAGAACGGGTATATTTAGTCAGGTTGTAGATATCGATACCGGCTTCGCCTGGTACCAACTCTTCTTCCTCAACCTTAATTACGATGCGGCTTGCGTCAACATAGTCGACCACACCGCCACGCTTGGCAACAACGGTTACGCCGGAGTCAACCGCAACGGTTTTCTCCATACCAGTACCAACCAGCGGCTTATCAGCACGCAGCGTTGGAACTGCCTGACGTTGCATGTTCGCACCCATCAAGGCACGGTTAGCATCATCGTGTTCCAAGAATGGAATCATCGAAGCAGCGACCGATACGATCTGCTGTGGCGACACATCCATATAGGTGATTTCAGAAGCTGCAAACAGCTCGGTCTCACCTTTACAGCGGGCAGTAACCAACTCTTCAGTCAAACGACCTTCTTCATCAGTTGCCGCATTCGCCTGAGCAATAACATTGCTACCTTCCTGAATCGCAGATAGGTACTCAACCTCGTCGGTTACTACACCATCAACAACTTTACGGTAAGCCGTTTCTAGGAAGCCGTAGTCATTCGTACGCGCGTAAGAAGAAAGCGAGTTAATCAGACCAATGTTTGGACCTTCAGGGGTCTCAATTGGACAAACACGACCATAGTGAGTTGGGTGTACGTCACGGACTTCAAAGCCGGCACGCTCACGCGTCAAACCACCTGGACCCAAAGCAGAAATACGACGCTTGTGCGTCACTTCTGATAACGGGTTGTTTTGATCCATGAACTGAGACAGCTGGCTTGAACCAAAGAATTCTTTCACCGCAGCGCTAATCGGCTTGGCGTTGATCAAATCTTGTGGCATCAAGGCGTCAAGATCACCCAGACTCAAACGTTCACGAACGGCACGCTCAACACGAACCAAACCAACACGGAATTGGTTTTCTGCCATTTCACCAACAGAACGAACACGACGGTTGCCTAAGTGGTCAATATCATCAACATCATCTTTACCGTTGCGGATATCAATCAGTTTTCTCATGACATCAACGATGTCATCTTTACTCAGAACGCCTTCACCTTCGATGGTGTCGCGATCTAAACGGCTGTTGAACTTCATGCGGCCAACAGTAGATAGATCATAACGCTCTTCTGAGAAGAACAGGTTCTGGAACAAGGTTTCAGCAGCATCACGCGTTGGTGGCTCACCTGGACGCATCATGCGATAGATTTCAACCAAAGCTTCCAAACGGTTGCTGGTCGAGTCAATACGCACGGTGTCAGAAATGTAAGCACCGCTATCGAGTTCGTTGGTATACAACACTTCGAATTTCTTGATGCCTGCCTGTGACATTTCAGCGACATTTTCCAATGTCAGCTCGTCATTAGCTGCAACAACAACTTCGCCAGTTTCTTTGTTGACGTAGTCTTTGGCCGACACTTTGCCAACCAAATATTCCAACGGAACTTCAATATCGCTCAGCTCTTGTTTTTCCATGGCCTTAACATGGCGAGCTGTGATACGGCGGCCTTTCTCAACGATGATTTCACCGTCGCTACCGATCAGGTCGAAAGTGGCTGTTTCACCGCGCAATTTAGCGGGAGAGATGGCCATTTTAACTTTCTTGCCAGAAATGCGAATTTGCGTTGTCTCGAAGAATGCCGCCAGAATTTCTTCTGTGGTGTATTCAAGCGCACGCAAAATAATTGACGCAGGCAATTTACGGCGACGGTCAATACGCACGTACAAGTTGTCTTTCGGATCGAACTCGAAGTCCAACCAAGAACCACGGTATGGAATAACCCGCGCGTTATACAAGACTTTACCGGACGAGTGTGTCTTACCACGATCGTGATCGAAGAACACACCAGGACTACGGTGCAACTGAGAAACAATGACTCGTTCAGTACCATTGATAACAAAGGTACCATTGTCAGTCATCAATGGGATTTCTCCCATGTAGACTTCCTGTTCTTTAATGTCCTTCACTGTCCCTGGAGCAGCTTCGCGATCGTACAAGACGAGACGTAGCTTCACGCGCAAAGGCGCTGAGTATGTCACTCCACGAATTTGGCATTCTTTAACATCGAAAACTGGCACACCCAGGCGGTAGCTGACATATTGCAGCTCCGAGTTACCTGAGTAGCTCTTAATCGGGAACACAGAACGGAATGCGGCTTCTAGGCCATATTGTCCGTCCGGATCGATGTCTATGAATTTACGGAATGAATCCAGTTGAATAGACAGGAGAAACGGTACATCTAGTACCTTTGGACGCTTACCAAAATCCTTACGGATTCGTTTCTTCTCAGTGTAAGAGTAAACCATTAGGGTTCCTCAGCTGGCTGATACGTGACCCACTTTCACCTTAAAAAAGGTGACCTAGAATTACGTCATTTTGTAAGCTGGCAAAGCCAGCGGAATGGCACTATAAATGACGCGAAATTAATACCATCCCTGAGCGCAAAAAGGCCGGTGACCGAAAAGTCACCAGCCCTCGCCTTTTCAGGCGGCTAAGCTGTCAAATGACAGCTTATTTGATCTCAACTTCGGCACCCGCTTCTTCGAGTGTCTTCTTGAGTTCTTCTGCTTCTTCTTTAGATACAGCTTCTTTGATTGGAGCTGGAGCACTTTCAACCAGACCTTTGGCTTCTTTCAGGCCAAGACCAGTCGCGCCGCGAACAGCTTTAATTACAGAAACTTTGTTACCGCCGATAGCAGCAAGTACTACGTCGAATTCAGTTTGCTCTTCAGCAGCTTCGCCGCCAGCAGGGCCAGCAACAACAGCAGCAGCTGCAGTTACGCCGAATTTTTCTTCCATCGCAGTGATTAGCTCAGCTACGTCTTTTACTGACATCTCTGCAACTGCATCGATGATTTGCTCTTGAGTGATAGACATGACTCTATAATCCTAAAATCTTGTGAACAAATGTTCGTTAAATCTTTAACAAAGCCGATTAAGCGGCTTCGGCTTCTTTTTGGTCGTGAAGGGCAGCTAGTGTACGTACCAGCTTGCCTGCAGAGGCTTCCTTCAAAACGCTCATCAGTTTTGCGATTGCTTCGTCGTATGTTGGCAGTGAAGCCAGCAATTCAACGTCAACTTTCTCGCCTTCAAAGGCAGCGGCTTTCAGTTCAAAGGCTTCATGCTTTTTAGCGAAGTCTTTGAAGATACGCGCTGCAGCACCTGGGTGCTCGGCAGAGAATGCAATCAATGTTGGGCCAACAAACACGTCATTCAGGCACTCGTAATCGGTACCTTCCAGTGCGCGGCGAGCCAGAGTATTACGTACAACACGCATAGAAACGCCGGCTTCGCGGGCTTCTTTACGCAATGCAGTAATGGCATCAACCGTTACACCACGTGCGTCAGCAACAACTGCTGATTGAGCGCCTTTGGCTGCCTCGTTGACTTCAGCGACAATCGCTTTTTTGCCTTCGAGATTTAATGCCATTGGCTTTACTCCTGGTTATTCCGAATATTCTCGGTACAAAACAACTTTTCAACATCGAAAAGCTTGTTGGTGATAAAACCAGGTGCAAGATGTCTTGTCCTGGGGTCCCACCATCTGCGTAGGGAATTAAGTCATTTCACTATATTGCTATAGAAATCCGACACCTACGGTCTTGGATGGGGCCGAATAAATTCGACCCAACCCGCTGCGAGCCCGACATTATAACCATAACATCGGGATTCGCCAATTTTTTACGCCAGGTTCAGAGTTGCCTGGTCGACAGTAACACCAGCACCCATAGTGGTAGACAGGCTGATCTTCTTGATGAACTGACCTTTAGCAGAAGCTGGCTGAGCTTTTTTCAAAGCAACCAACAAGGCTTCCAAGTTTTCTTGGATCTGTTCAACAGAGAAATCTGCTTTACCAATAGTGGTGTGGATAATGCCGTTTTTGTCGTTGCGGTAACGAACCTGACCAGCTTTCGCGTTTTTAACCGCGTCAGCAACGTTAGGCGTTACAGTGCCAGTCTTAGGGTTTGGCATCAGGCCGCGTGGACCTAAGATTTGACCCAATTGACCCACAACGCGCATTGCATCAGGAGAAGCAACAACAACGTCAAAGTCCATCTCGCCTTTTTTCACTTGCTCAGCCAAATCGTCCATACCAACTAAATCAGCACCAGCTTCTTTAGCAGCATCGGCGTTTGCGCCTTGAGTGAACACAGCAACACGAACCGTGCGGCCAGTACCGTGAGGCAATACTGTTGCGCCACGTACGTTTTGATCTGATTTACGTGGGTCAACGCCCAAGTTAATAGCAGCGTCTACGCTTTCTACGAACTTAGCAGTTGCCAATTCTTTCAACAGAGCAACAGCTTCATTGATACCGTAATCTTGAGTTGGGTTCACTTTCTCGCGAACCGCTTTCATACGTTTAGTTAATTTAGCCATTGTCATTAGTCCTCTACGATCAAGCCCATCGCGCGAGCAGAGCCGGCGATAGTGCGAACGGCTGCATCCATTGAAGCAGCAGTCAGGTCAGGCTCTTTCATCTTCACGATTTCTTCGAGCTGAGCACGAGTCACGCTACCGACTTTGTTTTTGTTCGGTACGCCAGAACCGCTCTTAATGCCTGCCGCTTTTTTCAGCAGGTAAGACGCTGGTGGAGTCTTAGTTTCGAAGGTGAATGAACGATCGCTATATACAGTGATAACGACAGGTACCGGAGCACCTTTTTCCAAAGAATCTGTTTTGGCGTTGAACGCTTTACAGAATTCCATGATGTTAACACCGTGCTGACCCAGTGCCGGACCAACCGGAGGACTTGGGTTTGCCATACCAGCCGCTACTTGCAGCTTGATATACGCTTCGACTTTCTTAGCCATGATTTACCTCAGTTTTGGGTTCAGGCGCTTACCAATATGGCGAGCTCCCCTAAAAGTAGGGCGCGGATTATAGCGATATCCGCGCCCTCAAACAATAGCTTTGCTGAAAAATTGATCAGCTTTTTTCGATTTGAGAGAAGTCCAAATCGACAGGGGTCGAACGACCGAAAATCAGAACCGATACTTTCACGCGGCTCTTCTCGTAATCGACTTCCTCGACCACACCGTTGAAGTCGGCAAACGGGCCATCGTTGACACGAACCACTTCGCCAACTTCGAACAACGTTTTTGGTCTTGGCTTGTCGGTCGACTCTTCTAAACGGTTCAGGATGCGATCAGCTTCAGCCTTAGAGATGGGAGCTGGACGGTCACTGGTGCCACCAATAAAGCCCAATACGCGTGGAATATTGCGAACCAAGTGCCATGAGGCATCGTTCATTTCCATTTCAACCAGTACGTAGCCTGGGAAAAACTTACGTTCGCTTTTACGCTTCTGACCGGCACGCATTTCAACCACTTCTTCGGTTGGAACCAGAACTTCACCGAACTGGTCTTCCATGCTGTGCATTTTAATGTGCTCTAGCAGCGACTTCTGTACACGCATTTCATAACCAGAAAATGCCTGCACAACATACCAACGTTTTTTCGGTTCTTGCTGCTCGCTCATATTAGATACTCACTCCGGTGATAAAGGCCACAACGCGAACCAGAATCGCATCCAGGCCCCACAGTAACAACGCCATAATCGCGGTAACGGCAAACACGATCAGCGTGGTTTGCACAGCTTCCTGGCGGGTTGGCCAAACAACCTTACGAACTTCGGTACGAGATTCTTTGGCAAAGGTTACAGCGGTCTTACCTTTGGTTGTTTGAGCTGCAACAACCAGAGCTGCAGCCACAGCGATAATCACACCGGCAACACGCAATGCGACGGATAAGTCCGCCAACATGTAATTACCAACGACAGCACCGCCTAACAGGATAAAAACCAAGCCCCACTTCAGGCCATCCATTGACGAATTCGTGCTGGCTTCAGGGTTCGCACTCATTACTCATACCTTTTATCTATAAAGACAACAACGCCCCGCTGCCGATTCACTCAGGAGCGAGGTTTTTCAAATAACATGGCAGGGCAGGAGGGACTCGAACCCCCAACCATCGGTTTTGGAGACCGCTGTTCTACCAATTGGAACTACTGCCCTACGTTGACATCCACCCGCAGGCTTCAATCTAAATGGTTTTATACTAATTCCATCAAACACTTACGAAAACAGACTCAATGTTCAATGGAATAAATACGCGCCACCCCAATTTTTTAGGGGCCTAGTTATACACTAAATCCCAAAGGCTTTCACGTGAAAAGGCCGCCCGAGGGCAGCCTTTTTTTATGCAGTGTTTGCTATCGCTCGATTACTCGATGATAGACGCTACAACACCTGCACCTACGGTACGACCACCTTCACGGATTGCGAAACGTAGACCTTCGTCCATCGCGATTGGGTTGATTAGCTCAACAACCATCTTGATGTTATCGCCTGGCATAACCATCTCTACGCCTTCTGGCAATTCGATAGTACCGGTGATGTCAGTTGTACGGAAGTAGAACTGTGGACGGTAGCCTTTGAAGAACGGAGTATGACGGCCGCCTTCTTCTTTCGACAGTACGTATACTTCTGATTCGAACTTCGTGTGCGGAGTGATTGAACCTGGCTTCGCCAGTACTTGACCACGCTCAACGTCTTCACGCTTAGTACCACGCAGAAGAACACCAACGTTCTCACCAGCACGGCCTTCGTCAAGAAGCTTACGGAACATCTCAACACCAGTACAAGTTGTGTTAACTGTTTCTTTAACACCAACGATGGCAACTTCGTCACCTACGTTAACGATACCGCGCTCAACACGACCCGTTACAACAGTACCACGACCTGAAATTGAGAATACGTCTTCGATTGGCAACAAGAATGGCTTATCAATGTCACGCTCTGGCTCTGGGATGTATGAATCCAAAGCTTCGGCCAACTCAATAATCTTGTCTTCCCACTCTTTCTCGCCTTCCAGTGCTTTCAGCGCTGAACCTTGGATAAGTGGTAAGTCATCACCTGGGAAGTCATATTCTGAAAGAAGTTCACGAACTTCCATCTCGACCAGCTCAAGCAATTCTTCATCATCAACCATGTCACATTTGTTCATGAATACGATGATGAAAGGTACGCCTACCTGACGAGACAACAGGATGTGCTCACGAGTCTGTGGCATTGGGCCATCAGTCGCAGCTACTACCAAAATCGCGCCGTCCATCTGAGCAGCACCAGTAATCATGTTCTTCACGTAATCGGCGTGACCTGGGCAGTCAACGTGCGCGTAGTGACGAGTTGGAGTGTCGTACTCTACGTGTGAAGTCGCGATGGTGATACCACGCTCACGCTCTTCTGGAGCGTTATCGATTTGTGCGAAATCTTTCGCTTCACCGCCGTAAACTTTCGCCAATACGTTTGTGATTGCTGCAGTCAGCGTTGTTTTACCGTGGTCAACGTGACCGATAGTGCCAACGTTTACGTGCGGTTTATTACGTTCAAATTTTTCTTTAGCCATAATAATGGAGCCTCGTTAGTGTAAAAGTTGGGCTGGTCAAACGCCTCAACAGCAATAACCGGCATCGATACCGGCGATTGTTTCATTAACAGCTTGAGGGAGCTTTATCGGAGAAAGAGTGGTGCTGATAGGCAGATTTGAACTGCCGACCTCACCCTTACCAAGGGTGCGCTCTACCAACTGAGCTATATCAGCACTGAATTCTCGCTGGAGCGGGTAGTGGGAATCGAACCCACATCATCAGCTTGGAAGGCTGAGGTAATAGCCATTATACGATACCCGCATGTGCCTTTGAGGCTACCTCAAACCGCAAAATAAATGGTGGAGGGGGAAGGATTCGAACCTTCGAAGGCGGAGCCGTCAGATTTACAGTCTGATCCCTTTGGCCACTTGGGAACCCCTCCACGCGCCGACAGATATCAGGATAAACCTGTTGTTACTGCTTGCGCGGCTTCAAGCCACTACTTGTAACAAGCACCTGTCGTTCAGTGCGGAGCGCATTCTATATAAGGGATTTTGGCAGTGCAACACCTTTTTCAATATTTACTATTTTTTCTCGTAAGGTGTGCACGATTCATACATTATTCACGCAATTAACCCAACTTTGCCGCTAGGTGTGTGCAAATGGGTCACTGTATGTTCATTGATTTTCTCGCTGCGCATCTTCGGCATAGCGTTTAAGGCCGGTAAACACCAAATCAGGCCGCATGAATACTTCTACATCCATAAAGGAGGCCAGCTTATCGGCATCTCCCCCGGTCAATATCAGTTGCCCTTGAGATTCATGATCCGGTAGCGCAATCAGTTTCATTGCTTGTGTTATTGCCCCTGCAATCGCAGACAATGCCCCGAGCTGAATGGCATCACTGGTACTCAAACCAAAGCCTGATGCCCTTTGCTGCTTATGAACATGAAGCTTTTCCGAGCGCTGCGTCAGTGACTCTTGCATCATCTGTAGACCGGGAACAATCCAGCCGCCAAGGTGATAGCCTGAAGCATCCATCGCATCAACCGTCACCGCGGTACCGGCATCGACAATCACACAAGCTTGCTTTGTTAACTGTCGCGCTCCAATCAAGCCAAGCCAACGATCAACACCCAGTAGCGTATGATCGTGATAGCCATTTGTTACGCCAAAAGCTTGCGGCTCTGAGTTTACTTCGCGCACCGTAATTTGTTGCTGGCACGCGACATTAATGACTTGCTGACAGATCGAACCGGGCGCCACACAGGCAAGGCAAATTAACGAAATCGATTTCCCTTTAAACGTCGACCACACATCGGCAAACGGTTGCTGGTAATCCCAATAAATGGGCGGCTGTAGCCTGCCATTGTCAATCTCGACGAGTTTGCCTCGCGTATTCCCCAAATCAATCAGCAACATTTGCTTGCCTTAGGGATAATTCGCCGCCGAAAAAACTGCGTAATCCGTCTTGGGTTTCAACTAACAAAGCGCCTTGGCCATCAACGCCGCGGCAGACACCTTGGATTTGATGAGCTCCCATCACTAAGCACACGGCTTGATCGTGATAAACATCGTAACGAGACCAATCCGTTAAGCAATGCTGTAAACCGCCACGTTCAAATGCCTCCAAACAATCAACAATGGCTTGATATAACCCCGCCGCTAAATTTGTTCGAGGCGGCACTGGCTTCAGCCATTGACTCAAATCAGTCCAAGGTTGATCAATTTGGTCACTCGCCTGCTTGGGTAAATTGACATTTAAACCAACACCAACCACGGCTGAGCCACAACCATCGCTGCGACTTTCAAGCTCGACGAGAATGCCGGCCACCTTTTTATTATCGATATAAATGTCATTCGGCCATTTCACTTGGGCCGGCACGCCCATCTGTTGAAGCCAACGCGTCATAGCTAAACCAACGGCAACGCTCAATCCCATTAGCTCTGATAGGTTGCATTGTGATTGCCACCACACCGAGCAATATAAAGCGGCACCAAAGGGCGATTGCCAACTCCGCCCTCGCCTTCCTCTTCCTGCGCTTTGGCATTCGGCCCAACAGGCACTACCGCTCGCTACGTTTTGATCTTTCTTGTTGAGCCAAAATTGATTGGTGGAATCAACGAGAGGTAACACATGTAACTCTGCATCAGCCGATATTCGCGGTGTTAACCGCTGCTTTAGTAATTCGGGGTCAATCAAATCAAGTGTTTGTGCGAGCCGATAGCCTTTCCCTTTTACTGCAAAGATATCGACGCCAAGTGCTTGCAACTCGGAAACATGACGAGCAATGGCTGCTCGACTAATGGCAAATTGGTCGGCAAGTTCGGTGCCAGACACAAAGGCATTAGCGCTCAGCGTAGACAATATATCGCGCTTACTTTCAAAGGCAGGTTTTCGCATAAGCCTGCTCCAATGTTAATTCCGCCTGCGCGCCTAAGAAGCGAACTTCCGGCGTTAATTCAATGCCGTACTCAGCCAACACTTGCTGTTTGATTTGGCGCGCTAAATTAATGACGTCTTCGGCAGTAGCATGGCCACGATTGGTTAGTACTAATGCCTGATGATGATGCACATAAGCACCACCCACGCCTTTCCCCTTCCAGCCCAATTGATCAATCAACCACGCCGCGGGTATTTTTATTCCGCCAGCAACATCAAACGACGGCATCGCAGGATATTGAGCTTGCAGTGCTTTGGCTTGCGCACTGGGAAGTGTTGGGTTTTTAAAAAAGCTGCCCGCATTCCCTATTTTTTTGGGGTCCGGTAGCTTTTGTTCGCGGATCTCAGTCACCCGCTGCACAACATTCAATGGCGTTAGCCCGTCATTGACGGCCAGTTCATCTAACCCCTGATAAGTCAGCTTTGGCTGCCAGTTTCGTGGTAATTGAAAACCAACGGCAGTAATCAACCAGCTCGCAGCTTGCGGTGTTTTGAAAATAGAGTGGCGATAATCAAACTGGCAATCGGCGGCAGTCAAGCGACGGCTTTCGCCGGAGCGCCAATCAAAGACATCCACATAATCACAGAAGTCGGCTAACTCAACTCCGTACGCACCAATATTTTGCACAGGGGCAGCGCCAACGGAGCCGGGAATAAGTGCAAGATTTTCGAGCCCGCCCACGCCCTGCTCGGCTAACTCAACCACTAACTGATGCCAATCTTTACCCGCTTCAGCGTGACAATAAACAGCGTCATCTTGCGCCGACAGCACCACTTGATTGGCGGAGAGCTTAACAATTGGTCGCTTGATCGGTTCAACAAAAATGGTGTTGGCCCCTTCGCCCAACCAATAGGGCTGACAATCTAGGCGCTGACGCAGCAGCGGCAACTCGTCCAACGCATCCACAATAATGAGTTGCGTAGCCGTTTGCGGTAAAGTAAAGGTGTGATAGTCGTCTAAAACGATCGGATCAAGCACAGACAAAGTAACCAAGCTCCCATTTAACATGCGCGCATTATACCTAGATTGGCAGCCATAGTTAAAAATCGGCCGAGAAAAACGCCTTACACTTTCAATCAATTAACGTTATGTTTGCATTTGTGAACCATCACTCAAAGCGCTCGCCGCAAAAATATCTGGCGACTGCGTATTAGTATAAACTCATTAGATTAGTTACCAACGGACTCGGGAAGGTCGCACGTGTTTGTAAAATCAAACAGCATGAAGCTTACGAAGCTAATTACCAGATTTGCGCTGTTTGCCAGCATCCTCGTCATTAACACACCAGCGTTTGCTGACAACATGCCTACTCAAAACCAGCAATTTAGTGCCGAGCCTTTTCATATTGAAATTAGCCGCACCGGCCGCATCGACTTTCGCTATGTCACTAACTTGTCGTTCAAGACCTCAGGTTTTGTTGATGTGTTATATGCCGATGCAGGGCAGCGCGTTTATGCCGGCGACTCCGTGGCGATTATTGAGATGACCGACTTACTGGCCGCCAAAGCCAGTGCATTAGCAAGTAACGAAAAAGCCGATCAGGACTTAGTCCGCGCAGAAAAACTTTACCGTGAAAAAACCGTATCCGAGGACTACTTGGAGCAAGCACAAACCACGGCAGTGCAAACTAAAAGCGAGTTAAATCGTATTGAATACGATTTGGATAAAGCTCAAATCGTGGTGCCTTTTGATGGCGTGGTGGTCGAACGCTTGGTACAACCGGGCGAACAGGTTTCTTCCGGGGCGCCAGTGTTCGCCATTGCGTCGGTTGATCCTAAAAACCTGATCATTCGGCTAAACCTGACCCAGCATGAAATTGCTCATGTTCAACGCAAAATGCCAGCCGTTGTCACCCTACCCGACCTGAAAACATTTAATGCGCACATCATTGCTATTAGTGCGGTTGCCGATGCTCAAACTGGCTTGTACGAACTCGAGCTCGCCGCCGACCTCGGCGCTCACAAAGCGCTGCCAGGACAATGGGTCACCGTCGACATAGGCGTAGAGAGCAGCCTCAAGAGCTTTCGCATCCCGATGATTGCACTCGCCGGGATCACTAACGGCCAAGCAAGTTTCGTGATTGCAAATGGCGATCAATACCAACTCAAGCAGTTTGATATTCTGCATATGGATCAGCAGTTTATATATGTGCCAGCACAAGGAACGTCAATTAATATAGTGACGCGTGGCTGGAACAGGCTACTGAACCAATTGGAGCAGTAGCGCATGTGGTTACCAAATGCAGCGCTGCGCCATTCGCAGTTTTCAATCATCGTCATTGTGTTAGCCCTGGCTCTGGGTGTCATTTCGTACCTGACCATGCCCCGCTCGGAAGATCCGCAATTTGACCTTCCCATCACCCTAGTTGAAGCCGTCTACCCCGGCGCCACACCGCTTGATGTTGAAACCTTAGTGGTGGATCCCATTGAGCAAGTGGTTGCAGATTTAGAAGATATTAAAAAGATCGACACCACCATTTTTAATGGTGGTGCGCGCATCGAAGTGACCTTTTTGTATGGCACCGATCCGGACGAAGGATACGATGATATTCGCTTGGCATTGGCCAATATTCGTAACGACTTGCCACAAGAAGCCGCATTCTTCATCGAAAAAGGCTCACCCACCAGCGTCAACATTTTGCAATTTGCAGTATGGAGCGAACCGATGGACTACAAGTCGGTTTCGGTTGCTTCTGAGCAGTTGCAAAAAATGCTGTCTCGCCACCCGCAAGTACAAAAATCTGAGCGCTGGGGCTTACCAGATCAAATTGTTGAAGTAGCGGTACTGCCTGAGCGATTAAAGCAATACGGCCTGAGTATTAATCAGGTATCAGAAGCGTTGGCTTCACGCGCAGATAACTTAACACCAGGCTTTGTTGATGCCAGCGAGCGACGCTTTAACGTAAACGCTAGCGGTAACTATCAAAACCTAGAAGAAGTGCGCAACAGCATCGTGTTTAAAGGTGAGCACTCGCCCATCAAAATATCAGATGTCGCCCATGTTGATTATGCCTCCGATGAGCCAACCTATTTAGCTTACTTCGAAGGGAAACCTGTGGTGTTTGTGACGGTTGAACAAGCCGCAGGCGGGAACATTTTCGAATTAACCGACACTCTACTGGCTGAAGTCGATCAGTTTAAATCCAGCTACCAAGATCAAAACATTCAAGTAGAACTGATTTTTAACCAGTCAGAGAGTGTTGAACAGCGGGTCAATGGCTTTTTCGTCAACCTTGCCCAAGGTTTGGTGCTAGTGGCAGTTCTATCGCTACTGTTCCTTGGCGCACGGCCGTCACTATTAATTACAGTCACCGTACCATTGTCATTTGCCATCGCCATCGGCTTGCTGGACATGTCAGGTTTTGGCTTAGAGCAAATGTCCATTGTTGGGCTCATTATTGCGCTCGGTTTGTTGGTCGATGACGCCATTGTGGTAACCGAAAGTGTCCACCGAACAGCCGGACAAGGTTTATCCACTTTAGAAGCCGCCAAAGAAGGCGCCAGTCGGGTGGGTATGGCAAGTGCCATTGGCACCTTTACCACTGTATTTGCGTTTTTACCCATGTTGCTGCTGGAAAGCTCAAGTGGCGATTTCATGCGCTCCATGCCCGTCACTGTGAGCTTGGTTTTAGTCGTTTCGTTATTACTGTCACTAACGTTAACCCCCTTGATGGCCAGCAAATTAATGGCCAAATCAGCCGAGCCAAAATGGTCGCTGCAAAGGCCAATCAACCATTTTGCTATGGGCACTTACAGCTCGTTACTGCACAGCACACTCAAGCACAAAACACCCACCATGATTGTTGCGATATTGGTAATGGCCGGCGGAATGAGTTTGTTCCCGCGGGTTGGTTTAGCGCTTTTTCCAAAAGCGGAAAAGCCGATGGTACTTGTCGATGTTCAAGCGCCGCCGAACACCGCGCTGCATGAAACTAATGCCATCACTCAAGATGTCGCAGACTTTGTCGCTCAAAACAAAGCGGTTAAGTCAGTCGCCCTCAACATCGGAAATGCCAATCCACGCATTTACTACAACGAAATCCCTCGCCGAGGGCAGTCAAACTACGCCCAAATTCTGGTCCTACTTGAACATTACGATGCCGACGGTGTTGCTGAACTACTGACGGAGTGGCGACAACATTTTGCGCAATATTCTGAAGCGGAAATTACAGTCAAAGAATTTCAACAAGGGCCCGTAACCGATCCGCCAATCACCATTCGCATCGTGGGTAATGAAATTGACGATGTCCAGCAAGTGTCCAGAGACTTAGCGCACATGCTCAGAACCACCGAGGGCGTCGTCAACGTTCGTAATAGCATCGGTGAACCGCAAGTAGAGCTGGATTTGAACATCCAATTCGACACATTGGCATTGACCGGTGTTGATGTTGCCACCTTTGATCAAACCCTGAAAACGGTATTGACCGGCCGCGATGTGGGCACCTTAAAAGATGACAAAGGCGACTCGTACCCCGTTCAAGTCAAAGGCTTTTCGCCATCATTTTCCGAGATAGCGCAAATCGACGTTGCTAGCAACGAGGGCAACTTAATTCCGCTCAATCAGTTTGTTCAACCGCAGCTCAGCAATGGTCATCCGGAATTTTTCCACTACCAAAAATTGCGAAACAGTAAGGTCTCGGGTGACGTGGCCGCTGGCCATAGTGTCGCGGCACTTACCGCTCAAGCTATTGCCTATTTGGATAATTACGCAATGCCTGCAGGTGTGCATTATGAAGTCGGCGGCGAGGAGGAATCTCGTAGTGAAAACTTTGCTGGCTTGAGTCACATCATGCTGATAGCCGGCTTAGGTATTTTTGCCCTGCTGGTGTTCCAATTCCGCAGCATTATTCAGCCTGTGGTCATTTTCGCTTCGATTCCATTTGCGGTAGCAGGCGCAATCGCAGGCTTATTGCTTACCGGGTACAGTTTCTCGATGATGGCGTTTGTCGGCTTAATCAGCTTATTTGGAATCGTCGTCAACAACGCCATCATTCTGGTTGACACCGTCAACTACAATCGCCGCCAAAACATGCCTGCAGAGCAGGCTGTTGTAGCTGCCAGCGCGACTCGATTAACGCCAATAACTTTAACAACGTTAACCACTATCGTTGGCTTATTACCCTTGACGCTATTTGGCGGCAAACTATGGGCGCCGCTTGGCTGGGTCATTATTAGCGGGCTGTCTGTATCGACCATTTCAAGCTTAATTGTGGTGCCGATTTTGGCGTATCTGGTTATTAAAGGAAAAGCAGTCAAAGGAAGTACCGTTTAATGACACAAGTAGTGGGCGTATGGGGTTATGGCTTAGCGGGCGCCGCGTTCTTATTTTTATTTTTACTGATCTTAACGACGCAGCAGCGCTCGTTACCTAGAAGTTGCTTATTGATAGCAACCGCAATCACAGCCGTATGGGGAGTTATCGCTGCAGCGCAGCAATATGTAGGCTTTGGTATGCCGCTGGTGCAAAGCCTCAACAGTGTAAGAAATGGTGCTTGGTTAATGCTGTTAGCCGCCGCTCTTGCTGATACCAACCAGTGGCGCGGCCTCTTTCTATCGCCATCTCGGCTTGCCATTAGTGCCCTTATATTGCTGACCGCCGTTGGTGAATTGATTCATCCACAAATAGCCAGGCTTACAAACAAACACTTGTTAATCCTTCATTTAGCGCAACCCGTTGTCGCACTTTGGCTATTAGAGCAACTTTATCGCCAAACATTGCCAGAAAAGCGCTGGGCAATTAAAACCATGTGTCTTGGCTTGGCAATGGTTTATGTGTTTGATTTTGTTTTCTTCTCCAATGCCGTGCTGACAAGTGTCATCACCATCGAGTTCTGGAATGTCCGTGGTTGGCTATTCACAGCAGCAGCACCATTAATTCTGCTTACCGCAAGGCGTGCGCCGGATTGGTCAACGCGCGTATTTGTTTCTCGCGAAGTGATCTTCCACAGTACGTTATTGCTGGTGGCTGGTAGTTACCTGTTATTGATGTCTCTTGCCGGTTACTACATTCGTTATATGGGCGGCAACTGGGGCGGAATTGCGCAAATCCTATTTTTTGCCTTGGGCGGCTTGTTGCTCGCCGCACTGTTTCTGTCAGACGGTTTACGGCGCCGCGTTAAGGTTCTTATTGCCAAGCACTTCTTCGCCAACAAATATGAATATCGTGATGAATGGATGCGCTTTGCCGAAGTCTTTGAGGATAACTTGTCGTCACCTCATAAGATTGCCTTGCAAGCCTTAGTAAAGCCATTTGGTAGCGAATCAGCCTTGTTAGCCATCAAAACCCCAAGTGGTTACGAAACAGTGGCTCAAGTAGGAAAACACGATGAATCGGAAGCTGTATTTATGCTCTCCAAACTGGCCGGCCACGTCATAGAACATGACTGGGTTTTAGATGCGCAAGAGATTGCCATGCCAGAAGCCAAACTGCCTTTCGAAATTGCGCTTGAAGATCGACGCCCATTGAGTTGCTACCAACTCATCATTCCCATTGGCGCGGGTTCAGAACTAAATGCTGTATGCTTGCTTTCTATGCCCAAAAACGCGGATTCATTTAACTGGGAAGATCGCGATTTAATGCGGGTGATTGCACGCCAATTAAGTGTTCATCTGAAATTGCATCAAGCCAATCAGGCGCTGTCAGAAAGCCAGCAGTTTGATACCTTCAATCGAATGTCGGCATTCTTGGTTCATGATCTGAAAAACATTTTGGCGCAACTTCAACTGCTGACTCGTAATGCCGAGAAGCACAAACACAACCCAGAGTTTGTTGACGATGCGTTTGAAACTGTCGCCGCGGCGAGCACGCGCTTGAATAAGGTACTCACCCAACTGCGCCAGAAGCGCGCTGAAGGCGAACAAGACCGCCGATTTGATTTGGCGGCGTCTATTTTACAAGTCGTGACCACTCGCTCAGCTAGCTTCCCAGTGCCGACCTTCGACACCCAAGTGACGAATATTCAGTTCAAGGCAAATCAAGATCGTTTTGAGAATGTGTTAAGTCACTTAATCCAAAATGCTCAGGATGCGACCGGCAACAATGGCTCGGTCACCGTCAGCCTTAAACAAACCGAACAACAAGCAATTGTTCGCATCCGTGATACAGGCCAGGGGATGACCAAAGAATTCATCAACAATCGTCTGTTTAAACCTTTTGATACCACGAAAGGAAATGCCGGCATGGGGATTGGCGCCTACGATGCGAAAAAATTTGTCGAGCAACTGGGAGGACAACTCATTGTTACCAGTGAAGTTGATCATGGCTCAGAGTTTGCCATGGTACTCCCTATACAGGCTTGAGCAATCTAAGCATAATGATTCGAATTCGATAAGGAAATGATAAAAGCTAATGGAAACTCTGCTTGTAATTGAAGATGACCTAGGCATACAGAAACAGCTGAAGTGGACCTTTACCGATCATGAAGTGATCACCGCTGGCGATCGCGAATCAGCCATTGCCGCGTTGCGTCGCTACGAGCCCAAAGTTGTAACACTTGATTTAGGGCTGCCACCTGATGAAGCAAATGCGAGCGAAGGGTTGGCTGCGCTGCAACAAATATTAGAGCTTGCGCCTAAAACCAAAGTGGTGGTGATCACTGGTAACGATGATAAAGACAATGCATTGAAAGCCATCGCCATGGGCGCGCACGACTTCTATCAAAAACCAATCGATGCCGACACCCTAGATATTATTGTTTCCAGAGCTTTTTTTGTAGCCAATATCGAACATGAAAATGATCGCCTCAAACAGTCCTCGCTTGACGACAATGGCTTTATTGGCAACAGCCCGCAAGTCCAACAAGTCAGCCGGATGGTTGATCGCATTGCCCCTACCGAAATCACTACACTCCTTTTAGGAGAAAGCGGCACAGGTAAGGAAGTACTAGCTCGCGCAATCCATGAACGCGGCCCGCGTGCCGGCAAACCATTCATCGCGATTAACTGCGCATCTATTCCTGAAACTCTACTCGAGAGCGAGTTATTTGGTTTTGAACGAGGCGCGTTTACTGGCGCCCATAAGCAGACCAAAGGCAAAATTGAATGCGCTCATGGCGGTACGTTATTCCTCGATGAAATCGGTGATATGCCATACCCACTACAAGCCAAAATCTTGCGCTTTTTACAGGAAAAAATTATTGAGCGATTAGGTGGCCGCCAAGAGATCGCAGTTGATGTAAAAGTTGTTTGCGCAACCCATCAAAACTTGCAAGGTATGGTGTCAGAAAAGAGCTTCCGAGAAGACTTGTTTTACCGTATTAGTGAAGTGACTATTAACATCCCGCCGTTGCGTGAACGCGGTGAAGACATCTTGCTGTTATCCCGAGCATTTTTACAAAGCTTCGCACAACAATTTGGCCGCAAACTGACAGGCTTTACTGAGGAAGCAAGGGCAGCGCTTATGGCCCATAATTGGCCGGGGAATATTCGCGAGCTTCAAAATAAAATTAAATCCGCTGTCATCATGGCCGAAGGCAAGCAAATTTCAGATTTAGATCTGATGTTAATGCCCGCGACAGAAGAGTCATCCCTAAGGCAAATGCCACTTAACCTAAAGCAGGTTCGAGAAGCAGCAGAAAAACACGCTATAAATCGGGCTTTGACTATGGCTGACGGGAATATGTCGAAGACCGCAGAGCTGTTGGGTGTTACAAGGCCAACGCTCTATTCATTGATGGATAAGTATGGGATGGAGAAACCATCTTAATTTGTTCATAATGTGAACGTTTTTTTATTGCTCGGTGTTGTCGAAGAACTTTACAACTGTTGTAACGCCATTATATTGTTGCTCTAGCGCTACTTTCGCAACATTATAAAAATCATAACGTTACTAGAAAAAACAGGATTGGGCATACTTTTTGCTTTAGTCACTAAATAATGCGTTCCTGATATGGCAGCGTAACACCGACGATTTATCTAATTTAGGCTGGATGAAACAATGAGTAACGAACAAAGCAACGATATGGAAGTCAAGGAAGCCAAATCGGGTGCTCAATCATCACGATTTGATCGTCGCCGATTTTTGAGAACATCTGCGGCGGCAACGCCTGTACTAATGACGTTAAAGAGCCCCACAGCTTGGGCCACGCAGTCAGGTGCCTGCAGCTTGACTGTCGTCATGTCTGGTAACTCATCTAACCCAAACAACTGTACTTCAGCTTGTCCTTTCTCGCCAGGATATTGGCATAAAGTATTGGAAGATACGAATAATGGGCAGGGCGGCGCATCTAAGCAGGAAGTTCGCTCAGTTATAATGGCTTACAAAAACCCTTTTAGAAGTAACTTTAATGATGTTTTTCTAGCGAACATTGGCTTCCCGCAATACGACGGTGATTGGAAATGCACGCTTTCTGAAGATAGCGACAACCCAACTTTTGATGCAGTCCTCCCAAGTAACGGCAAGAGCCGATATTCATTGAAAGTTAAGTTTGAAAACATCAATGAGTCTTCGTCCTGTTACAAAGATGAGCACATCGTTGACTTAACGAATAGCAAGAATAACGTGCAGAAATTCTTAGTGGCGGCGGTATTTAATAGTCTGTTTAGCCCAACTTAT
The DNA here is from genome assembly GCF_019457915.1 of Neiella holothuriorum. Classification (GTDB taxonomy): domain Bacteria; phylum Pseudomonadota; class Gammaproteobacteria; order Enterobacterales; family Neiellaceae; genus Neiella; species Neiella holothuriorum. The sequence goes on along the minus strand of NZ_JAHZSS010000013.1, from coordinate 57,186 downwards.
ATTAATTACAGATATCAAGAGCCAGATGAAGTCATAGCTCAATTTACTAGTGCAACAAACAGCATCATCGATGATATTTTCACTAAGCTAAGTACGCATTGTAATGATACATCAACAAGCGTTAGCGTATCTTCATCGAGAGGTAGACTCTCCGGTAAGGATAACAATAATCATGGCCACGATAACGATGGTGGCTGTGATAATTCTGATGGCCTTATCTCAGGTCACCCTTATCTCAACTTGTTGACGCTCGTCAATGAATGGGATACTTGTACTCCCTAGCTTTTAAAGACACAAGAAAAAATGCTTGATCAATCTAGACTCACTCACACATTGAGTGAGTCTTTCTCGTTTAATAGCTGTGTTTTTGAATCGGGAGGAAAAGTCGTTCTTTTCAGCCCCGAAACTATGGATGTGGTGCTCTGTGAGCGGCGTGTGTTAGAGGTGATCAAAGCTATTTCCCGAGGAGATGCACACTTCCCACAGGAGCTCAAGGCTTACTATAACCCCGTCCAACTATCGCAATTACTACAACGGTTAGAAGCGTCCAGAATCATTCAGAGTGTGTTATTATGAGTCACAAGTCATATCACCTTCGTTCTGGGCCCTTCTTGTTTGAAATTGATACCCCGATTTCGATAGTTCAAGAGCATATATCCAGCCACTATTCCCATAGCCTGGTTCAACCTTCCTCAAGTTCATTTATTGACTACCATGTAACTTTGAATCACGGACCACTCCACCGACGACTCATTTTTCCGCAAGCAACCTTTTCCTTTAACCACAAAACCCCTTTCAAACCCCTTCCTTTAACCCAAGCTCACGCAATGCTTGAATGGGGAATGAACTGGGTAATTTCCTCCACTGCAAACCAATTTTTGACTATTCATGCAGCTGCTTTGGAAAAGAATGGTAAAGCAGTAATTATTACTGCTACTCCGGGCTCAGGAAAGAGTACGTTATGTGCTTACTTAGTATCGCAAGGCTGGCGCCTGCTCTCGGATGAATTAGCGCTCATTAGCCCTGGAACTCTCGAAGTTCATGGGCTTGCTCGCCCAATGAATATGAAGAATAAGTCGATCGACGTAATGAAGGAATATTTTTCTGCTGACAGCTTTAGTAAAGTAGCAGAAGATACTCACAAAGGAACAGTCTGCTTGCTTCGCCCTCCTATAAGCAGCCTAGAAAAAGTGCTCATCCCAGCAGCTCCGGCCTTACTGGTTTTCATCAAATATCAACCAGATGAGCACTGCTATGTTGAATCAATAGACAAAGCAAAAGCACTAGTTGAGGTTATCTCGAATACATTTAACTTTGGTTTATTGGGACACAAAGGTTTCGATATATGTAAACGGTTAATTGCTCAAACAGACTCTGTTTATATTGAATACAGCGATTTTGAAGCTTGCAAAACTGCAATAGAAAATGCTTTAACTAAGAGTAACCAGTAAATGCGACTATTTCAGCTTCTGAGTTCTCCAGATAAGTCTCTTAACCTCTCATTATTTAAATGGTCTACATTGTTAGCAGAGGCTCGCTATATGAGTATGTTAGGCCAACTTAAGCCTCTGCTTGTTAAAGCTCATGTCTGGCATAAGCTTCCGCTCAAAGTTCAACAAACCATCGAGTCAGACTTTTGCGTCTACGCAAACCAAAGGCGCCTTTTATCTCAAGAATCTGAGCGCCTTTCCAGCCTACTCAAAGGGCTTAACGTAGACCATGTTTACCTTAAGGGAGCAGCTTACCAGCTGGCTGGCTATCCAGAGTTTGACGGACGACTCATGGCCGACATCGATTTGCTTGTTAGTAGAGATTCGTTGCCTAAGGTAGAAGCCGAGTTGCTAAAAAGTGGTTGGATATTTACGAAGACCAATGATTACGATGAAAAATTTTACCGTGAATGGTCACACGAGATCCCACCTCTGAGACATATAGAGCGTGGCACAGAGCTCGACGTTCACTTTAATATCATGCCAGTTATTCTTAAAAACAGTCCATCTCCGGCCTTGTTGCAATCCAAGATAACCCCTCTTCCACAGCTACCATCTGCCTATATGCTAGAGCCTTCAGCCTTGGCATTTCATAGCATTATTCATCTCTTTTTCGAAAGTGAATATAACAAAGGAATTCGAGATCTAAATGATATTTACATGCTCACCAAACATTTTGACGGGGTTGATTTCTGGCAGGGGTTGATTGCTCTTGAGGGAGAAATGGGTAACGGAGATTGCATTTATTGGGCCCTTTATTTTCTCCGAAAGATCTATAGCTTGTCTCCTCCAACGTATGTTCTCGAGCATTTTGATAAGTGCGCGCCAAACAAGGCTCTAGCCGCTATCTTAGGTTGGAGCTTTACTCAGGTGTTCTACCAACAATATCCCCCCTACCGGTCAAAGCTTCACTTAGTGGCCGCAGCGATACTTTATTGGCGAGGACACCTTAAACGTATGCCACTCTATAAATTGATACCGCACCTGTTCGTCAAGGGCTGGCGCCAGTTTATTAATAAAGAGGAAATGACTTTAGAAGACGTATTTCGAGTACGCTAGCTTAGGCTACGTACACCTTTTTCAGATTCCGCTTTCTTATGAGTAATCAGTTTATCTAAATATCGAATAATTTTAATTTTGCGCTGAATCACCTGATCGAGCACGTGACCAACATCTGAAAGTACTTTTTGCATCTCATCGCCTGATATATTGACTGCCAAATCATCCCCCTGAGGTTGTTCGGCAGTTTGGTTACCTGCAATAACTGATGCTGCAGCTGAACGTGCCGTTTGTAGCGATCCGGATAGCTCTTCTCCCATTTCAGTGATCACTGCCTCAACATCTTCCGCTGAGATGCTCGTAAGATCCTCTAGGAAAGCATATAAAAATAAACGGTCAGCAAAAATATTGATCTTGCGTGGCACGCCACCGGTGTAATCAGTAATACGACCAAATATATCTGAACTTAAGGCCGGAACCCCCTCCCAGCCAGCTTGAGTAAGACGATGTTCGATATAGCCTTGTACTTCGTCACCTGAAAACGGTCTGAGGTGGCAAGAAGCAATAATACGCTGACGAAACTGCTCCATTTCCGGTAATTCAATGATTGGCTTTAACTCTTCTTGACCAAGTAAAAAGCTCTGAATCAGAGGCCGATCGTCTAGCTGAAAATTAGACAACATCCGCAGTTCTTCTACCGTTTCTGCTAGAAGGTTCTGTGCTTCATCGACTACTAATAAAGCCCTTTTACCTTGTCTATTCAGCTGATGGAGGTATTGTTCTAATTTTCTAAGAATTTCAGCTTTCCCCAACCCTTCCACCGAAATATTGAATTCCGCGGCGACAAGCTGAACAAGTTCTTCGGGGTTAAGTTTCGTAGTGGCAATTTGGGCGGGAACAATAGAGTCATCTAAAGACGCCAATAAACTTCGGGCAATAGTAGTTTTTCCGGTGCCTATGGGTCCGGTCACAACAATGAAGCCCTCACCTTGAGATAGGCCGTACTGCAAATAGGCCACAGCCCTATCATGGTGAGCACTTGAGAAAAAGTATTTAGGATCTGGGCTTAGTTTGAACGGTTTATCCGTTAGGCCAAAATGCGATTCATACATGCTTAAAACTGCTTATTCAGATTAACGAACACCTGGTTTTCATCATAACCTAACTCGTCATCACCTGAACTTTGATTAGAGATAATCACGCCGCAATCAACAGATAAATCGTTACTAAAGCTCCTGTTCCAATTGATGTTGAGTCGCCGATAATAGTCATCTTGTGCGCTAAGACTCGACGAAGAATCGAAGCTGTATTTATCGAATGAAAAGGAACCCGAAAGAGTACTTACCTGGCTGAGTTGGCGAGAATAACCGATCGTTGCTCCGTATTGGTCATCTTCTGAAAGTTGACCATCATCTTCAGTTCGATCCCGTCTTAGCGATGTAAGCGTCAGTGATACACTACTGCGCTTCATGGTCAATGTTGAAGTCCAATCTAATCGCTTTTCAAGCCAGAACCGCTCTAAATCCTGGCCACCAACATAGAAATCTCGATCAAAGCTACTGGGTTCTTCTGTGTAGGTGATTTCATTAAGCCAACGTTTGCTTCTATGACTCAATGTGAAGTCGTACGAATCGCCAAAAGCTCGCTTTCCGTATTCAAATCGAACTGTTGTTCTTCGGGTAGGCTGGTAATTAACAATGCCACCAACATAGTCCGACTGGTCTCCCTCTAATACGGACAGGTAACTTAACTCCACATAAGAAACTCGATCAAAATAATAACGAACAGCCGGCCCTGCTTCAGCATATTTATCATCACCTAGCAGCTCATCACTGCTACCCGCGGACTGCTCATACTTTTCACCACTAAACTTAATCAACGGCACAAAACCATTCTTTTCCATTAAGCCTAGTTCACCATCTAACTCATGTGACTCTGTTTCATTGGAGCTATTACGTGAGTCATTTTTACTATAGTCATAATCGAATGACCAAAAATAGTTTTTAACTCTAACTCCTTGGTTGATAGATAGGCCCGCGCTGTAATTATGGCTATTGCCTTCACTATCCTGTGAGTCAGAAATGCCTGTCTCAAGATTTGCAGATAGACCAATAACTCCCCTGCCACCATTGCTATATGCTAAATTCGCATTTGCATTGCGCGTTTCCACCGTATCTGCAACCAAGAAATTATTGCTTGCATTGCGCTGAGAATCCGTGGCGCGATTATTAACTCTGGCGGTAACATTTGAACTAAAGCCCGAGTGGCCATAGACATTGTTAAGGCCCAGCGAAAGCTCGTTGTAGAAATCATTACGATCAGAATCATAGCTATAGAATGCTTGGGTTCCTAGATAGTCAATATTCAACAGGCTGTGCGTGCCTGTTACCGAGCCAACCACCCCGGCAGCGAGAGTGCCAATAGCACTATTTTCCTCGTTAGAAGACGCTAGTTCTACATTATCGGTGTAAGTAACCCCAAGGTTTGTACGCGGCGTTAAGTTAATTTCAGCAGAAAAAGCGACAGGCCAGCTAACAGAAAAGCCCAACGCCAAAGCAAATGTGTTATGAACTAGCTGCCGACTTTTCTTCATCTGTGTACCCATACCCGTACCCATAGCCATACCCATAGCCATAGCCATATTGGCTAAACGCTCCCCGGACAGCCTTATTGATCACAAAACCAATAGCTAAATTGCGGTCAAGTTCATCAATGGCTTCGCTTACTTGTGCGAATTTTGTTTGATCTTGCTCAACGACTATCACCGCTTGGCCAACCAACTTGGACATCACCTTTGTTTCATTAATACCAAGCAGCGGAGGACAATCGAAGATGACCACACGGTCGGCATAACGAGAGGCTAGCTCCTCTGCCAACATGGCCATTTTTTCACTAGTCAGTAATTCATTACTCAAGTCATGAGGCATACCAGCAGGCATAATCCGCAATTTTTCGATATTAGTTGGGTAAATCACTTCACCGACCGTATCAACTTCTCCAGATAGAAATTCCATTAGCCCCGGCTTACTGTCCAGTTCTAAATTTCGCATTACACTGGGTTTAAGAACGTCGGCATCAACTAGAAGTACCGTTTTGTCCTGCTCTAAAGCAATGCTGAGTGCTAAGTTTATCGAGGTGAACGTCTTCCCCTCCCCGGGATTAGAGCTGCTTACCATGATCAAATTGCCGTTTGGGTGGGCCTCTCGCCCTGCTCCAAACGCGTTGGCAAGCAATTTCAACTTAATATTGCGGTATTCATCACGTACCAACCGAGACTTTCTTGTTTCAGTAACCATACCTTTGCTAAGCAAAAGCTCACTAGAAATATGCAATGCGTCTGGTTGTGGGGAATTAGCCACATCTTCCGAATCGGCTACCTGAAAGGCATCAGACCGTTCTATCGATTTTTGGACAGGTGATTTGTTTAAGTCTCCAGCTTTTTGCCTAGCTTTTAATGCGTTCAAGGCCTTTTCAATTGTACTCATTATCCACCCAGCCCTTTAACAAAAAGTGCGTCATGCCAACTTTGATTGGTGTTTAGAGCAATGAATACAGTAAACAAAACAACCAGTGCCGAGTTAGCCAGCAAGAAAATCCGCATTTTGCGCTTTTCCCACTTCTGTAGGCCCGAGTTCTCTGTAGCAGTTACCACACCAAAGACTGGAATGCCTGTGCTTTTCAATGAGCCCGGACTACTGACAACAGGAGATAACAAGCTAAAACCAAGCGACAAGCCAATTCCGACAGCAACACTGACCACCAAGACTCCTGCGAGCATAATTAATCGAGGAGGCCCGGAAGGAGTAGAGTTAACTCTGGGCTGCTCCAACACACGAAATGAAATAGAGTCTGTGGATTGATCAACTTTATCGGACATTACCGCTGACTCTTTGCGATTCAAAAGTTCGTAGTATTTGTCTTTGGTAATAGCATAAGTCCGATTTAACCCCGTCAAACGAGCTTGAATATCGGGCACATGATCCAACCGGCCTTGAAGTTCATCCACTTCAGCCGCATATTTACTTTTGCGAACTTCCATTGCAGCAACGGTACTTGTTAGCCTATTAATTGTTGCTCTCAGTTCTTGGAGCACGGGGTTGCCATTGATGCCACCAGAATCCGCCTGACCACTCAGAAACTTGTGTTTTTGTTCTGTTAACGACTCCAGGCGGCGCTTAGTTTCAACTACATCAGGATGATTGTCAGTAAAGCGAACCGTCAGTTCATCAAGGTTAATTTGTAGTGCTTCGATTCGCTGATCGTAATCAGTACGTATAGTTGAAAGGCTTTGTACTGCAATATCAACCTCTCCAGAAAGTTGACCTTTGGCCGATTCCAGCTCAGTCTGAGTTTCTTGCAATGCCAACTCAGCTTGCTCTAAGCGATCTCGCGCCATTTCAAGAGCTCGAAAATAACTGCTCTGATTATTAACGATAAAGGCGGCATTTTCTTTGCGGAAATCAGCCAAACGCCGTTCGTCTTCTGAAAGACGACGCTCGTACTCAACGATTTGTTCATCTAAAAAACGTTGAGCTTGATCTGAATCGAGCCGCTTTTCTCCCAGCGTGTTTTCAATAAACACACTAATTGTGCCCTGAACAATTTTCTGAGCTAGCTGAGGATCTTTGCCGTCAAAAGAAACAGTATAAATGTTTGCTCGGTTTGCCGATTTCAAACTAATACCGCTCTTAATCTCACCGAGCAAAGTTTGGAACTCTTGTGGAGTAGCAACACTTAAATCAGCATCAGAAGCTCGAGCAATTTTTTCTAAGTTGTCTGGCGTTGTTATCGTTCGAACAATTAAGTCAAGCTCTTGTCTCGGGTCTGTGGTAATGGTCAACCCACGCATGAGTGGCTTTAAAATTGATCGAGTATCGGCAAATACTTTTGCCGATGAGCTGTATTGATTAGGGAGTGTCGATACATATAACCAACCTATTGGACATAGAATCCAAGTAGCGATCAAAATATATCGCCGCTTCAGCCAAACTCCTCGGAGGTACTGAAGCAGCTCTTCGATAATTTCAGGCATGGTTCAAACTACTCTTAATATTGGCGATTAGAACCAAGCTTCAGGGATAATTACAATATCGCCGGGTAACAGATCGACGTTAGCTCCGATATCACCATCTCGAACTAGCGTGTCCAGCTTGACCGAATACTGTCTTTGGGCACCATTCTCAACACGAATAAGGGTGGCGTCATCGCCATTGGCAAAATCAGTCAAACCGCCTACAGCAATCATCAAGTCCAGTAAGGTCATGTTTTCTTTGTAGTTGACTGCTTTTGGCTCAAGCGCTTCACCAATAACTCGCACTTGCTCACTATATGGGCCAATGAAACCACTTACCGTAACCGTCACAATAGGATCGCGAATGTAAGTACTCAAAACTTTCTCAAGCTCTCGAGCGAGTTGAGTCGGAGTACGTCCAGAGGCTGAAATATCTTCCACCAGCGATGTGGTAAACATGCCATCGGGTCGAACCACGAACGAACCTGAGATTTCAGGGTTACGCCAAACAAAGACATTTAAGCTATCACCAGGGCCAATCAGGTAATGGTAATCATCGATGTTTGTTGTTAGAGAGGAATGTGCAGAGGCTGATGGTAATTCAGCTCGATCACCACTAACACATCCATTAAGGGTCATTACTGTAACTAAACTGGCAATAATTCCAGCAGCAAACTTGAGGAGTTTTGTTTTCATGGCGAATTCCATCACGCGTTTGTAATTGTAGGCGAAAGCCTCTCCCAAGCCTTCATCTTAATCCTCAAGTGACTAAAATGTAAAATAGTAATCTGAACAAATTTCCGGCAGCGTCAACATACTGGCACCTTGAACAACAATGCTTTAACATTGCCCCAGCATAATTTGCGCCCAACTAAATTATAATTAGCTAAATAAAGTGCAAGGACGACATGGCACGTACACGATTTCACGACTTACACACAGGGACGCAACTACTTTTCATCGCCGAATTTGTGGTGCTCTGTGTCATCTATTTTGTAGGGTTGGAAGCTGACCGAAGCTATTACCCCGATCTGCTGCCCGCTTACTGGGAAGGTCAGCTAATTAGTCACTTTGCTCTGTTCATCTTGCCGACTCAGATTAGCATCCTTTCCGTTGGCTTATATAACCGAAAAATACGCGAAACATTTCGTGGCATTATCCGCAGGATGTTTGTCAGTGTGGCCCTTGGCTATTTCATTTCAACAGCAATCTATGGCCTTACACCAATCGATGTTTTGCCTGGTAATTTGCGAGAGTGGGCATGCTTAGCAGCCTTCATTTGTTTGGTTACATTGCGCTACTTCGCGTTGACTGCGCGCTATCAAAGCCTTGGCCGCCAACGTGTACTCGTATTGGGCGCTGGCGAGCGAGCAAGCATTATTGAACGCCGCATGCGCCGCCGCTCGGATCGGGTCAGTTTTGATTTAGTTGGATTTGTCAAAACGCGAGGCGACTCTCCAAAAGGCATCGAAAGCGACCCAATAATTGAATTAACTACGTCGCTCGAAGCCTATGTATTCGAGCAAAAAATTGACGAGATTGTTGTTGCTGCGGATGAAAGACGTTCTAACTTGCCGGTTGATAGTTTGTTTCACTGTAAACTTCATGGGGTTGAAGTCACAGACATCCTCGACTTTATTGAACGAGAAACAGGGCAAATTGCCGTCAACCTCATTTATCCATCGTGGGTGATCTATAGCAATGGTTTTCAATCAACCAACTACTTGCGCAACGCCTTTGACTGGACATTTAATACTTTCCTAGCCCTGTTTGTGCTCTTTTTGACGTGGCCATTTATGTTGTTGACGGCCCTGTTGATCAAACTTGAAGATGGCTTCAAAGCCCCGGTACTATATAAACAAGAGCGCATTGGACTAAACGGCAAGCCATTTAACATCTTCAAATTCCGTAGCATGACAACCGATGCAGAAAAGCACGGAGCCCAGATGGCGGTCAAAGGCGATGCCCGAGTGACCAAAGTCGGGGGCGTGATCCGCAAGTATCGTATAGACGAACTGCCGCAGCTTTATAACGTACTGCGCGGTGAAATGGGCTTTGTGGGCCCTCGACCTGAGCGTCCTTACTTTGTTCGTGAACTCGTGCTAAGTATCCCTTATTACAACCAACGCCATAATGTGAAACCTGGCCTTACCGGCTGGGCCCAACTAAAGTACCCATACGGGAGCACTGAAGAGGACTCGCTCGAAAAGCTCAAGTTTGATTTGTACTACATTAAACACCGTAGCTTCTTGCTCGACCTACTTATCTTAGTGCGAACCCTAGAAATTGTTATTTTCGGTAAAGGCGTTTAAAAGTAGTGGCTGTATGAAGCAAATCCCTGCAATTACCAATGCAATGACTGTAGATGTGGAAGACTACTTCCATGTGTCAGCCTTTTCTGGTCAGGTGGATATAAAGGATTGGGGAAATCGCTTTCCGTTGCGAGTCGAGCAAAGTACCCAAAAAACCTTAGAAATATTCGCTAATCACAACACTAAGGCTACCTTTTTTATTTTAGGTTGGGTTGCCGAGCAATGCCCCGCATTGATCAAATCCATTGCCGCTCAAGGTCATGAAATTGCTTGCCATGGCTATGCTCACCAGCGGGCAACAGAGCAGGATAAAGAAACCTTCACCCAAGACGTAAAACGTTGTAAGCACTTCCTTGAAGATCTAACCGGCCAACCAGTCATTGGTTATCGCGCCCCTTCATTCTCTTTTGACGAGCGCAACGAATGGGCATTCGACGTCATCAGAGAGCTCGGTTTCACCTACAGTTCAAGCACTTACCCTGTAAAACACGATCTATACGGCGTCCCCAACTGGCCAAGATTCAAACATCTACGGTCAGAGGGAATCACAGAAATCCCCATTCCCACAACGTATATATCGGGGCGCTCGATCCCAATTGGTGGGGGCGGCTATTTCCGTCTGTATCCATACTCCGTCAGCCGCCGGTTAATCACTCGCTTTTTGAAACAAGAGCAACAGCCCTACAGCTTTTACTTTCATCCATGGGAGCTAGATCCCGAGCAGCCAAGGATGCAGGGCGCGCCATTAAAGTCTAAGTTTCGACATTATCTAAATCTAAGCCGGATGGAATCTCGATTGAACCGCCTGTTACAAGATTTTTCTTGGTCCACCATGGCAGAGGCCTATCAGATAGGCGACTAAGGTAGAGAGTTCATTAGGATGATGAAATTCAATGTTCGAGTAAATTTTCTTAATTCCCAGTGCACTCATGGGCGGGTATATGGAGCTTACTCATGAAGCAACCATTGCTCTATTTGTGCCACCGGATCCCATTCCCGCCAAATAAAGGGGATAAAATACGCTCATTCAACCAGTTGGCGTACTTATCAAAGAAGTTTGACGTTTACCTCGGTTGCTTTGTCGATGAACCAAGTGACATGGCATACACCAAGGAGTTATCTCAGTATGTCAAAGGCATGTACGTTCAGCCTCTTAACAAACGCCATGCCACATTTCGTGGCGTAATGAAAATGGGCCGCAGCAACCCGATTACACTACCCTACTATTTTGATCCGAAAATGGCTCAGTGGGTTAACAATACAATTGCCAACTTTTCCATTCGCAACATTCTGGTTTATTGTTCTTCCATGGCTCAATACGTTGATAGCCCACAATACCAAAAGCTTAACCGTGTCGTCGATTTTGTGGATCTGGATTCAGATAAGTGGCGTCAATACGCTAAAAGTCAGACATTTCCCAAGAGCTGGGTCTACAATCGCGAATTTAGAACTTTGCTTGCCTACGAACAAAAGCTCACTGAGCAGTTCAACGCTAGCGTTTTCATTTCCTCCAATGAAGTTGATCTGTTCTGCCAACTCAGCAATATCAGCAGTCACTCGCGTATTCATGCAGTTTCGAACGGCGTTGACCTTGCATTTTTCGACCCCCAATTAGTCTCATCAAGCTCCCGCACTAATACCGCGCCCACAGTCGTATTTACCGGCGCGATGGATTATTGGGCCAACATCGATGCAGTTCGCTGGTTTGTTAAACACGTTTGGCCATACGTCACCAAGCAAATTAAAGATGCGCGCTTATTAGTTGTAGGGTCCAACCCTTCAGATAAAATCCGCGAATTAGATGCATTTCCCAATATCGAAGTCACGGGTAAAGTTGACGATATTCGCAGCTACATTCAATCTGGCTGGGTTTCTATTGCTCCAATGCGTATTGCTCGTGGCGTTCAAAACAAAGTACTTGAAGCAATGGCTATGGAAATTCCCGTTGTAGCTACAAGCTTGGCAATGGAAGGATTAGTCACAACTACAGGATGTAACGTTGCCATTGAAGATAATGAAGAGTCGTTTGCTAACGCAGTGGTCGAACAGCTCGGGCAGCGCACCAATGCTCCAGAAAATCGCGACTGGATTGTTCGCCACTATCGGTGGGAAGAGCAATTGAACGTGTTATATCGGCTATTGGAGAAATCAGTCTAATGCCATTATTCGCCAAACTTGTCCTAGTGCAAATCGCTATCCTACTGATCTCCTGGTTTACATTATTTAACGCAACATTAATCAGCTTGGTGAATTCATGGAGTAGTTCAGACACATTTCAGCACTGCTATATCATCGCGCCAATTAGTTTATGGTTGATGTGGCGCCGGCGTTTTATGCTTGCTGAGGTTCACTATAAACCAGTACCTTTGTTATTAATTCCGGTATTGCTATCAAGTCTTCTGTGGTTTGCTGGTTCCTTGACGGGCATTCAGATCGCAGCTCAGTTTGCAGTTATAAGCTGGTTATTTTTTGCTGTGTGGGCATTGCTTGGCCACGACTTCTTTCGTGTTGGTTGGTTTCCTTTGTGTTACCTGTTTTTCATGGTGCCAATTGGCGATGAGATCGTTCCTCAGTTGCAAATTTTTACCGCCGATATTTCGGTATTCTTGCTTGCTTCAACCGGGATTCCTGTGTTTAGGGAGGGGCTCTATTTAGCAATTCCTAACGGCATGTTTGAAGTAGCAGTGGCCTGCTCAGGTATTCGTTATCTGATTGCGTCAGTTGCTTTAGGAACCCTGTTTGCCCACCTGCAATATCATTCACTTAAACGCCAATTATTATTTTTAGCCATAGCGGCAATTTTGCCAGTTATTGCTAATGGCATTCGCGCCTACTTTATCGTTTTAATTGCTTATATTAGCGATATGAAACTTGCTACCGGCGTTGATCATTTGCTTTACGGCTGGGTCTTCTTTGGTATTGTGATGTTTCTATTATTTTGGGTTGGTAACTATTGGCGCCAATCAATGGCGGAGCCTCCTTCTAAGATCCGTACTCTAGGAGCAGGGCCATCTAAAGCGCATTCTTATAGTGTATTGTTAGCTTCGTTAATAGCAGCAATCTCTATCACGGCATATGAAACAAATCGGTCCAATCAGCCAACGACAATCTTAGCGATTAATACAAATAAACTACCAAATCACTTTCAATCGGGCGAACTATCTTCTTGGCGCCCTAACTTTGTTAACGCTGACGATTATTATGAAGGGATAGCCCGCGGGAGTGCGCCTGCAGTCGAAATTTATATCGCCCTATACTCGAAAAATATTCAAGAACAAGAGCTGGTCAATTACCACAATCAATTTTTCGATAGAGATCATTTTACGCCAATAAAGCATCGGCTAGTCGATAATGGTGAAGCTAGCTATGGCGAATACCAGATCACTTCAACAACAGGCGATAAATTCACTCTTTATTACTGGTACCAACTCCCCAGATATCGGTCAGCGAACGCTACTGAGGTGAAACTGAACCAGTCATGGAGGACACTTACTTCCGGCCGCGATTCGGGAGCCATCGTCATTTTAGCCACCAGAACCAGTTCAAATAGCAAAACAAGATTAAAACGAGCCATGGTAGAAATACAACAAGTGGGGAACTTGTGGGAAACCGAATAGACTCATACTCACCACTTCCCTATGCACTGAATAAGTTAATCGCTTGGTATCAGTGCAGCAATGCTCCGCTCAAATATCGGTTTTGGCAAAAAACACGTCGCATGATGGCAAATAAAGTAATTCGCCATTATTTTTCAGGCCGCCCTTTCGACGTGCCTTGGGATCAATGGTGCTTTTGGCTCGAAAAAGGCCCTGCACAATATTATCCCGAAGAAATTATTCCATTTACGGAACAGTTGAACGCCTTCGGGCAGCCTTTTGATTTTATCGATCTGGGCGCCGATGTGGGCGTAGTATCTTTGGCCGTTGCCCAAAACTGCCCCAATATCAAGCAACTTCTCGCAATTGAACCTAATCCCGCAGCATATCAGCTGTTGCAAAAAAATATTGCTGCGTTACCTGTTCACGGGAGCACAATCAATGCTGCCATATCGGACTATGACGGTTCAGCAATGCTTCAATGCAACGCAACTACCATATCTGATCATGGCGGTTCAATAAGCTATGGGCAACCAGGGCAAACACAAGTATTTAAACTTGACAGTTTGATTAAACTCCTCCAGCCGGAACCAAGCGATCGATTGGCTGTAAAATTAGATGTCGAAGGCCAAGAAATGCAGTTTTTTGCCGGAGCCAGCCACACAATCAAGCAAGCAAGCAGGGTTGTACTATTACTCGAAGTGCATCCAAAAGTATTGACGCGCAATGACCAGACACCAGAACTTTTGTTCGAAGCAGCGGAAGCATTGCGCCCATTTAAGTGGTTTGTACCAGCAATAGGTAGCAGTGAAGTCGACCGAAGCAAGCTGTTTTTCGAGCAATTCGAACAGCAACAATATGACATTATAGGTGTTAGTCAATGAGGTTGAAAGTTGTAATCAAGCCGATATTTTTCGCTATAACTGCCATACTTATTAGTCCTGTCACGTTTTGTTACTTTGCCTTAGCGCAAATTGCTAATCGAGACGAGTTGATTTCAAGCTTTAGTCAGCTACTAAGCTTACTGCCCGGCAAAATCAGCTGCTATTTGCGGTCGGGATTTTATCGGTTTACGCTAACCAGCTGTAGCCCCGATGCCATCATCTGTTTTGGAACGCTATTGTCTCAGCGAGATACTGAGATCGGTTCCGGAGCATATATCGGCCCACAATGTAATATAGGCCGCAGTTCCATCGGAAAGAATACTCTTTTGGGAAGTGGCGTTCACATCATGAGCGGCAAAGGGCAACACAAATTCGACGACCTGAGCACCCCGATTCGGGAGCAGGGAGGAAGCTTCGAAAAAGTTTCTATCGGTGAAAACTGCTGGTTGGGCAACGGAACTCTGGTCATGGCTAATATTGGAAACAATTGCATCGTGGGGGCTGGTTCTGTCGTGACTAAAGCTCTTCCTGCCAACTCAATAGCTCATGGTAACCCCTGCCACGTAGTTCAGTACAGACGGAATGAGCATGGTTAATCAATTAAGACAGCTTATTGTCAAGATGATCAATTTATTTCTGCTAGGCCTCAGTTTTGGGCTTGGTTTTTTTGCCGTAGCTTTGATAGCCGCTCTCTTTTATAAAGGCGATGCTTCGGTTTCCAAAGTAGCGAATAAGGCGAAGCAATTTGCCGCGGTCTCATCACCGTTCCCAACGAATAATTACGAACTCAAAAACCACCAGCCCAGTCAGTTAATCCCCAACTCTCACGCGCACCTACTGACATCAAATATGCAGATCAAACCTCCCGCAGATTATAGCGTTGTCGATATCAAAACTAGCAGGGAATTCATCCTAGCTCTAAAAAAATTGAAGCCTAAGACAGCCTTTTACTTTGCTGATGGGATTTATCAATTTAAAAGGGGCATCACTATAAATCAGCCCAACATTATGCTGCTATCAAAGTCCCAACATCCCAGTAGCGTGATATTTGCTGGCAAAGGCATGATTAAGCTCCATAAGGCTATTAACCTCATTAATGTTAATAGCAGTGGCTTTGTTTTAGATGGTATTACGCTGAAGAAGAGCCCAAATCACATTATTCAAATTCGTTCTGAGCGACAGGCTAACTTTCCGATTGTTCGTAACTGCATAATCGAAAACGGCTACGAACAACTAATTAAGGTCAGTTACGACAAGCGCAACAAGCCCAATAACTTCTCCCATTCGGGTATCGTTGAAAATTGCATATTCCGCTATACCGAAGGCATAGGCCCGAATTACTACATTGGCGGCATAGATGCCCACGGCATTAAAAACTGGCAAATCCGAAACAATCTGTTTTTAGACATAGCCAGTCCTGGTAAGCGTATTGCCGAACATGCAATTCACATCTGGAACAACTCTGAAGGCACCATAGTAGAAGGCAACATGATCATTGATTCGGACCGCGGCATCGGCTTTGGCATGTTCAAACAAAACCAACACTCCAATATCAAATTCTCCCATTTCGGTGGAATAATTAAAAACAACTTTATATATCATTCCAGCAATGCCGATCCATTTGCTGATTCAGGCATTATCCTAGAGCAAAGTCCTTACACTAAGATTCTAAATAACCACGTTTTTCTTGAGCACAATTACGACCGCGCTATTGAATACAGATTTAACTCGACTTTCGACACTGTGATCGAAGGCAACAAAACCAATAAGAAGATCGCTTCACGAAATGGCGGCGGAACCTCTTCCATGAGAGGGAACAGCGAGCAGCTTTCGAGAGAAAAGTACGCAAATGCACTGGCACAACACATCGAACGCAGCAATTTACCTTACTTTATTGAAAAAGAAATAACTACTCACCTAGCTTCAACCTTTGCTTATAAAAGCAACGGGCTTTGAGCTAATAGGGGCATAAGGAAGTGTTATTTCCATCAGTTGAATTTATCTTTGTCTTTTTGCCGCTAACCTTGCTGTTCATCTGGCTTGGCACCAAGAGCGGCAAGGTTAGTCTTGTCAACTGCTTGCTGTTCACGTCGCTGATTTTTTATGTGCTACCGAACCTTGAGCATGCCTACATCATCGTCGGCTCGATTTTAGTGAACTACTTCCTCTCCTCAAAGATCCAGAGTGGTTCTGACACCACTAGCTTTCGACTGATGTGGCTTGGCATCATCTTTAACCTAGCCATTATCACCTATTTCAAGTACATGTACTTTTTTGGCGGGATCTACAATGGCCTGACTGGCAATGACATTAGTTTTGATAAGCTCGTACTCCCCGTAGGGATCTCGTTCTACACTTTCCAACAAATTGCCTATTTGGTGGACTCCTACAAATACCGCGACGCACAGTACAAGCTCAATGAGTACTCACTTTTTGTCTGTTTTTTCCCTCAGCTCATTGCCGGCCCTATTGTTCACCACAAAGAGATCATGCCGCAGATCTCGAACTTACTAAATCGTAAGATCGATCCTCACCTGATCAGCATCGGCGTGATTTTTTTCATTATTGGCCTGTTCAAGAAGATCCTATTGGCTGATAACTTTGCCCTTATCGCCAACCCGATTTTTACCGCCGCAGAGCCGGAAAGCATTGATACACTAACGGCCTGGATTGGCGCATTAGCCTACACCTTCCAGCTCTATTTCGACTTTTCCGCCTACTCAGAAATGGCGATCGGCTTAGGCTTAATCTTAGGTATCAAACTCCCGGTCAACTTCAATTCACCCTACAAGGCAGCCAATATCATTGATTTTTGGCGCCGCTGGCACATGACGCTCTCACGCTTCCTTCGCGACTACCTCTACATCGCACTAGGAGGCAACCGCAAAGGAGAAAGCCGGCGCTACATCAACTTAATGCTCACAATGCTCATCGGTGGCCTGTGGCATGGTGCTGGCTGGGGCTTCATTATTTGGGGTGGCTTGCACGGTTTTTACCTGCTCGTGAATCACGCTATGCAACACTACCTGCCAGGTGTTCGGTTGCACCGGATGGTTGGCGTGATACTTACATTCCTCGCCGTTGTGTTTGCCTGGGTCTATTTCCGCGCCGAAGAGCTTTCTACCGCCAATACGATTGTACTTTCCATGCTGGGTCAATCATCAGCGCTCATGCAGAGCTTTGAACTCAACCAACTGCTACACATCACCTTCCTACTAATTGGCTTTTTCTGTATCTGGGCCCTGCCAAACTTTGGCAAGTGGATTGGCTACACGGGAGTGGAGTGCAATCTTGAAACCATCAAGTTCAATACGGATCAGCTGCTTAAGAGTCCTTTGATGGTGGTCGTTGTCAGCCTAATGGTGGCTCTCTCCATGGCCTTTTTGCCTGAGCCTTCGGTCTTTATCTACTTTAACTTTTAGTCATGATTAGAAGCTTCTGGATCAAAGTCACCCTCTCCTCAGCGCTCCTGCTGGTCAGTATGCTGTTGCTTCCCCATAGCGACTACGTACGATACCAAAGCATTAAAACGGGTGTATACGCCAAATCCAAATGGCTCTATGAGCGCGCCAGCTTTGACGAAACACCGGTGAATGTCGCCTTTTTTGGCACCTCCCATACACTGATGGCGGCCAAAGCTCCTAAGTTACAAGCCAATTTAGAGCAGGAGTTAGGCAAAACGATTCACATCAGCAATTTTGCTATTCCTCAGCTTGGGCGAGATATGCATTACTCCCTGATGAAGATGCTGCTGTCGCAGAAAAAGCCCGATCTGGTGATCTTAGAGGTTAGAGAGTCTGAAGCGCGAGACCTGCACCCCGGCACCCACTATTTGGCGCCTGCTGTCGATTTGATTCAGGCACCGCTGTTTGTCAATTTGAGGTATATCGACAATCTCTATCGCTTGCCAGGCCGAAACTTCAAACTCTCTCTGGTTTCGCTATGGCCGGAACTATTTAACTACCAGGGGGAGTTCGACCCAGCGAACTATTCAGGTGAGCATTATGCTAGCGGTAACGATATGGACAGGATCACCCAGTCGGATCGAGAGAAGACGAAGGAGTGGCTCGATCGTGCTAGAAAGCGTAAAGGCTATTCCGCTCCCTACAAATACAATCAGGTGGGCTCGCTCAAAGAGTCGGTCTTCTTTAACGCAAACAACAGCTACTTTAAGGATATGATCGCTCTGCTGGCCACTCATCAGGTTGATGTGAAGTTCTTCTACCTGCCAGATTACAACACTACTTACCCACCGCTTAGAGACATCTACAGCCAGCATGCTGAGCTTATTAATCTGGGCTATGACTTTTATGCTAGACCGGAAGTCTGGGCCGACCTGGGCCACCTAAACTCGAAGGGTACCCAAGTTGCGACAGAGCAATTAACTCAGGCGCTAGTAAGCTATTACAACGCTAATTAGCTATTGCCGAAGGAGCTCTTGGGCTAATAGTCCCGCTCCATAAAGACTTAAATGGTCATCATCAAAGTAGAGCGAACGCCCATCTTTTTCGGCGGGACAAATTCCTTGCGGGCAAATAACATTAAAGCTTTTCACCTTGTGCACATTCTCCGACTGGAGTTGTTCAAAGCGCTGCAATACAAACTGGTTACGCTCAGCATACTGCTCAAATTCGGAGGCATGACCTAGATTGAGCCAAGGTGTCGTGTGGAAGATAGAGAACGGAAAGGAGCCCCTTTTAATATCAAGAGGCAACTCAGGTATCGGATAGATGAGGTAAACCTGCTTTCCAGCTTCAGAAAGAGCCTCAATTAACGACTTTAGACTTTGCCAGTAGGCCTCATTCACTTCCGCGCGATTTAGCTCACCTAACCCTAGGGGCTGCTTGGAGTGAGGTATTTCTGGTGCAGGAAATAAAGTTGCATACCGAAACCCCACAGCGACATGTTCAATCTCATCAGCCGCATTCAGGTAAGCCACCGAATCCTTAAGCCAGTTACTACAGCCAGGCATGGCGATGTCAAATGTGTATGCCGGAACACAGGCACTAAAACTCAGATGCTTTACACCTAATTGTTGCGTCTTAAGCTCTTGAGCCAATGCATAGGCGAGCTCCACCATGTGGCTATCTCCTAAAGTTGCCCAGGTCACCTTACCGTCAAAATAACTGCAAGCTTGCTCTGGGCTCAAATAGTGCTGTCCCGAGGTGTGACACCCTTTTCTTTTTGGGCTGTGCTCAACAGAAGCCAGTTCAAAATCCTTAGCATAACGAGCTTGCAGCCCCGAAGAGATATGACCTACCAAGCCAACCGAAGAGAAAAATACAATCGCAGCAGCAGATGCAGTAAAGATCACCTTCCTGCTCACTCTAGAGCGATTTCTAAAGGGACTTTCCACATAACGATAACTCAGCGCAGATACAGCAAAGACAACGGCCATGGCCATCACATAGAGGGCAGGTTCAGGTGTGCCAATCGATTTTTGTCGTAGCAGAGCAAAAAGCGGCTGATGCCAAAGGTAGAGGGAATAGCTAATCAGGCCAATGTAGACAAATGGCCGGAAGGAAAGAAGCCTAGCAACCAGAGTTCCGTTTGAGAAAGCGATGATGATGGCTGTCGCCGCTACGGGTATGACCGTAGGCCAGCCAGGGTGGCTAAAGGAATGATCAATCAAATAATAGCTCCCCAGTAAGGCTACCAAGCCAACAGCGGAGAGCAATTCTTTCACAGAGCCTGCAAGCCGCTCTGCCTTAACATAATACATAGCAACAATGCTTCCCATCAGCAGTTCCCAAGCTCTGGTAGGTAGCAGGTAGAAACTAGCACTAGGATCTCTGTTGGTCAGATAGATCGAATATGCCAAAGAGGCTAGAAAAATAATGAAGATGGAGCCCTGAAGAAGCTTTTTATTCGCCTTCAGCAGTAACAGAAGCAGAGGAAAGAAGATATAAAATTGCTCTTCAATGGCTAAGCTCCAAGTATGCAGCAACAATAGATCTTCCGCATTTGGCGAAAAGTAACCGCTGGTCAAATAGAAGTAGATATTCGATGCGAAAGCCATTACAGAAACTAGGCTTTGAGAAAACTCCTTCATGGGCTGCGGGGGTAAGAAGATCAGAGCCCCTAGGGTTGAAAAGATCAACACCAATGATAGTGCTGGCATAATGCGCCTAGCCCGGCGCTCATAAAACCTAACTATAGAGAAACGGTCCTTTTTGATCTCGTCAAGCAAGATAGAAGTGATCAGGTAGCCACTGATCACGAAAAAGACATCAACACCAAGAAAGCCGCCATGAATACTCAGCAAATCGGCATGAAAAAAGAGCACGGGAAGAATAGCAACCGCTCTTAACCCATCAACTTCACGCCTGTATTGCATTATGACTTTCCTTGTGACTGTGTGAGGAATCGCCGGGCACGATAAAAAAGATCGGCCACATTCGCTTTAATTTTCACCTTGTTTCCCGGGTTAAACCGGATCCCGTGGCGAACAAACTGAATGCTATTGCTGTCCCTACAGCAACGGCCATCTTGCCAGAAAGGTTCTATGTTCACGCCCTGCTCCCAAGAGCGGTAAACCAGAGTGAGCTGATCCCGATTTGATTTGTTCTCATCACACAAATCCTGCCAAACACCAGCCATAACAGCGTTGACCCCTGAATCATGGTGCCTGCGCCAAATCAAGTTATTTTCAAATAGGCCATTGTGCTTCGGGTAATTATCATTGCTCAGAGCAGATAAACTGTAAGAGAGCCTCTCTTCCACATCTTTACCTAGCGCCAGAATGGCCTTGCTCTCTTCGTACACGCAGTCCCTCAAGGGGTGTGCCGGTATCGCCATTTTGCAATCGGAGCGCGCTAGTTGATGATGGCGCCACTTAATAAAGTGCTTTTTAAAAATGCTGATATTGGCGTCGATATAGATAGAAAATAGATAGTCAGGGAAGAGCAGATGGGGGTGAAACTTGTAATAGCGATTTAACATGGAAGGAGGTAAGCCCTCCGGGTTCTCCACCTTTACAAATTCCCAATTACTGTCAGCGGGCCACTCCGAAGGGGCGGCATCGGTAAACATGACAAACTTAATATTTTCATCAACCGGCACGTATGGGTATTGGTCATACCCTCCAATCATGCAGCTATAGATGACTAAGCTCTGTTTCATGTATCCCTCTTCACTGCCGACCACTGAAGGCGTTTTGCCATTTGCTGCAAACTACGACTGTTGTTGTAAAAGAGCCGTAGGTATTTAAGCGATGGCTTCTCAACCCAGTAGACGAGGCAATAGGCGATCACCATAGAGAGTGCCATTGCGGCCACTATGGCCAAGTAGGGATTGAGGCCTTCTTGATAAAAGTGATTAATCACTATGTAACCAATATTTTGGTGCACTAGGTACAAGGCGTACGACAAAGTTCCCAGCGTAACCAAAACCTTTGACCGAAAGAGTGTACCCCAGCCTAAAACAACAAAACAGAACAGCGACGCCATCTATAAAAAGAGAAGAGACTCTTTGAAATTGTGGGTCATTAAAATAGAGCTAAGGCTACAGATCAGCAGTGTAATGGCCCAACGCGAAAGGGCACCATTTTTTAATTTGTAGAAGACGATACCCAGCGCAAAGAAGGGGATGTAATTCACGACCAATAACTTCTCGAGCTTCTGAAACAGCATGGAATCTGGATAAAACAGCTTCAGGCCAGTCGCGACGAGCACCCAAACAATAAAGATTTTGTCGACATGCTTAAGCTGTCCTGTGGAGAAAATAATCAGGAACCAGCAGTAGAAGATCAGCTCAAGAGAGAGGGTCCAGTAAACTCCATCAACATGGCTAAAGCCGAAATGCTCATGAAACATCATGAAATTTGCGAAGAAGGTCAGCCAATCACTCTCCCGCCCCGGCAGTGTGAACAGACAGATAGCAAAGAAAGTGATGATGAGTCCGGCCCAGTAAACAGGGTAGAGCCGGCTAAGTCTGGACCAGACAAAATCCAACGGCTTCTCCGAGCGCTGAACCGTCCAGTAGATCACAAAGCCACTAATGATAAAGAACAGGTGGACGCCATAGTAGCCGTAACGGAACAGGCCAAACACCTCAAACTGATGGCCGTAGATCTGATCATAGCGATAGAAATAGTGAAACAGCACCACAGCAAATGCGGCAACACCACGCAAACCATCCAATTCGAGAAAACGGGTTCCTTTCAAGTTAGCCCCCAGATGTTGCGGTAGCAGTCAATCTGCGCATGACGTGGTCTGAAAGTTTCTGGATCAGATAGGAGGCGGGCACAATGAGTAGGCTCAGAACCCCAACTAAATAAACCAGTTGGTGCACAGCCGCCTCCGGAAAAAAGAGTGCTTTAGCAGCAGAGAACAGGGGGCGGTGAAACAAGTACATGGCAAAGCTGGCATAACTTAGCCAAGCAACAACCTTCCAGTCTGGTAACCAGGATTCCATGCGGTAAACAAGACCAAAGGTCGCCAACGCCGAAAGCAGCACAAAGGCCACTTCACGGTACTCCCGGAACTCTCCCTTCAACAAACTCAAAAGCATGACCGCAGCAAGTCCAATAGCAAAACTCCAGGCAAGATGCTGCTGAATTTTAAATCGGCCGAGATAGAACCCTGCTGCAAAGCAAGGGAAATAGAGAATCACCCGAAAATCGACGCCTGCAGGACCTTCGGGCATCAGCTCATAGA
Source organism: Neiella holothuriorum (assembly GCF_019457915.1). Classification (GTDB taxonomy): domain Bacteria; phylum Pseudomonadota; class Gammaproteobacteria; order Enterobacterales; family Neiellaceae; genus Neiella; species Neiella holothuriorum. The sequence goes on along the minus strand of NZ_JAHZSS010000013.1, from coordinate 34,237 downwards.
TGCCAATTAAAGCCGTGATGACGGCAAAGCCGAAGGCAACATAGCTTAGCTTCGAGCGACCAGCCCACTTCAGGGCTGGAGCAAAAAGGTAAAACGACATGATCATGCTGATAAACCACAAGGTCATCGGTGCCTCCCCCCAGAACATGGAAAGGCTCATTGTAGAAGCGAGCGCTGATTCACTAGTGATCAACCCTGCTACCCAAAACACGGCAACAGAAAGCAAATAGAGTGGGTAGATCCGAGCAACTCGCTTGATATAAAAACCACTAATCGTGCCGCGGGAAATGGATTTGGAAATAAAAAAACCAGAGACTAGCGCAAACAGGCCTAAAACGGTCTTGGCCAACATCAGGGTATACAGAGTGTAGTAGCCGGGGTAATGCTCGGTGTAATTAAAAAGGTGCCAATAGCCGACGATGTAAAGAACAGCGATGGCTTTTAAATAGTCGATACTAACAATTTTCACTACTCAGTCCTCATCACTCAGAGTCACGATCAAATTCTGATTTTCTGGTTTATTTCAAATATGAAACTGGCTTAGCTAGAGAACTTTGACAGAAAGTAGTTCCGCTTATCCAGAGGAGCCATCTTTTTCGTTTGGGTGACGTGAGGTTCCATGCCACTGCGATAGTCATCAATGCTTTTGATAAATCGAGCCGGAACTCCGGCTACTACGGTATTAGACGGAATATTCTTGGTTACGACGGAGTAGGCCCCGATCACCACATTATCACCAACAGTCACCCCTGGCATCATGACAACACCATGGCCAATAAAAACATTGCAGCCAACCTTAATGGGCCTGACGACATCAATGTCTGGTTCTGCTTTTCGGAAAACCCAAACCCCGCCGTCATGGTTAATGAAGGTCACGTTGGTCAAACTAACATGATCCCCTAGCTCGATTAAATAAGGCTCACTACCAAAATCATTGCACCCGACAAAACGGCACCCCTTGCCAATACGCACACCAGCAGCCCTTGCTAGCTCAATGGGTTTTCGGTGTGCGGGTAAAAATAGAAATTTTAGAGCGCGAAGCAGGTTAAACATTTCTCAGTCCTTTATAGGAATCTTTTCACTATTTAATGAACAGCTAAAAGACTCTAATTTGCTTTCTTATTTGTTGATAGCCTACGGAGCAACAGCCAAGATAAAAATACAAGGACAATAGGGAGCGGCCACTTAAGCCAATAGGCTAAGTATTCAAAGTAATACTTTTTGGTAATGAAATGACTCACCCCATCCCACTCTTTAAAGGACTGATTGTAAACACGGTTTAGAATCCCAACATCCCTAGCACCGTAACCTTGCTCCGAATATGGAATGTTGATCAAGCTTGGCTGCGTTTGAATTGCAGCGGGACTTGGACCTATCACTACTCCAAAGTCAGGGTCATAAGTCACAGTTGAGCCATCTTCAAAATAAGCTGCAACAATAACATGGCCTGGAAATGTGATAATTTGATTGCTGATCCCCTGCAGGTCAAGGAGTTGCGACATAATCATAGAAGCGTCGCCACAGATGCCAATTCCTCTCTCTAAACTACGCTCATAATCTGCAAAGTGGTATCGGTGATATTCAGGAATGCTGGTGAGCTTTGCCATAAAGTAGAGGATGTAATTTTCCCAAATGGGGATCCGTTGGTTGTACTTCCCCGGCTCAAATTGCTTCCACTCCACATGCGCAAGGCCCTTGGCAATAACCTGAGTAATACGGCCTGCGTATTCTTTGTCTGACTCTTCTGCTCGCCGTTTGATGCCCGCTAAAGTCTCTTGGAGGGAGAGCTCTATGTCGTTACGAAAACGTAAGTCTTGTTCAGGAATGCTGCTCGGACGAACATCCAGAAACAGACCTATCACGTTGGCCGCACTCAATCCGAGACCAAGAATCAGGAAGAAAACACAACCTGCCGATAATAAGTACTTTTTCATTTTAGCCATCGCCCCGAACACTTTTCTGAACTAGCGGCCTTGTCTTAAGTACATAGACATTGTACGCACATGCAGTGTACAAAATGCACCAGTACAAAACTTCAGCTCTCATACGATTCAAGAAAGTCATGGCAATGACAAAGGCGATCAGGGCCCCTTCAATCGCAATCACTTTAAAATAATCATCCACCTGACCAGTATCTTTTAATACCCTTTTGCACTGCTTAGTAGATCTTAGGCTAGCCCAGATCATCATGCACATGACAAACAGTCCTATAAACCCCGTTTCCGTTAACGTCTCGAACCAGGAGGAGTGAACCGACCGATGTCGGCTTCCGCCAGTATCAATGTCCTCCGGGATATAATAAGGCGCATAGAAATTAAAGGCCCGAAAGCCCGCCCCCATAGGGTGATCTTTGGACATTTCCCAAGCGGATGCCCAAAAGATAAAACGAGTACTACCGCTCTCGGACTCGTCATCATAGGTTTGCTCTGAGGAATGGGTCGCCATGGTGTGCATTCTCTCGATAAACGAGGAGTCCATAATTTTCACAGCGCCGAGCAAACCAACAATGGTTATGAAGACCGCGAATTTCTTCTGGTTCTTTCGTTGAAAGCTGGAAAAGTACATGTGGTACATGAAGTAGGCAATGCTTAGTGCCACAGCCAAGAAGGCTCCTCGACTATTGATAAGCACAATGCCATTGGCAATAAATACACCAGCAAATGCCAAGGCAACTCTTGATTTCAAGTCAGCGCGAATCCAGAAGTAGTAAAGGCAAAGTACTAGACTCGGAGCAATAGCCGCAGCAATACCATTAGCATCGGGGGAGTCAACAGTACCGATGCCCTCAACTCGTCCTGATGAGTTTCTCCCAGTCTGAAATGCCACAATTCCGATGTACCAACTGCCGAAGATATAGCCCCACAGAGCCCAATCAATTTTCTTCGCGCTATCAACCAACTTATAGGCAATACAAACAATCAGCATCATCTTGAGGTAATAGATAGTTGCTTGGTGGTGAAAGTCTGGAAGCACTGCATTGACTGTAACTAAAAGATAGAGCAGGCCGAGCATTAACATCCACCGCAGCTGGGGTACCTTAAATATAGGGTTTTGATTGGCCTGCTTAAAAGTCAGCGCAAAGATGACAAACATCGCTAGCACGACAAACATAGAGTAAGGCAGGTTAGGCACCATAAAACTCCACCACCTAACCTTGGGGTTGAAAAAGTAAACAGCCTCATAGAGCACAAAAATCATCGCTGGGTTTCGCCACAGCGAATAAATCAAGCCCGTCAGGTAGGTGCTAAAAAATAGTAATACGTGCAGCATCTGCTATATGCGCCCCGTTACTTGCCATTAAATAGGTAGGATAACATGGGTAACCTTGTTATCAGGTTGTCGTGCAGCCAAAGGGTACAGATAGGTACTAGGATCACTAACAACATAAAACCTAACCAAGGGATGCAGTTCACTTTAACCAACAGAAGGCCAAATGCTATCACTAGCACGTGATGAAATAGGTAAACAGAATAGGAAGCTCCTGACAGCGTCATCCAAAACTTTGAGTTATGGTTGAAAAACCTTCTAAATAGGCTGAAACAAGTGGTGACACTGACCCATGTTAGCAGCGCGTGACTATATTCCGTCAGGATGACATTTTCGTTTGCTAATCGGACAGCCGAGCTTTGCAGCCAGGCAGCTAAGACAAGAGCAGTGAAGTTTAACCACAGGGGAATGCCAGCAAAGCGAGCCAACAATTCTTTGTTTAGCGCGAGAACAATCCCAAATAGAAAGAAGGGTAGGAACTTTAGCAAGCTGTAAAGCTTAATCACGCCATAATATTCAGCATAAAGAGGGAACCCTAAGTGGTTAGTTGCTAGCACCGCGATACTCGCAAACGGCAGTAAAAGCAGAATGATCACCATGGGGAGTCGCATACAGGCGACCTCCAGCCTATGGCCTATCCCATAAAAAATTCGCCCAAACAGTTTGGCGAACAGTGCGATGACTGTAAAATAAATCATTAAGTTAATAAGGAACCAAAGGTGCGAAACATATTGGCCTCGCATTAGATAACTCGCCCACTCTAATTCGCGCCAGCCCGAAGCATCCAGCAACAGGGACTGTCCAGTATTGATAACAATTGCCACGGTAAAAAAAGGAACCAGTAGCCGTTCACTTCTCACCTTCCAGAATTTACTGACACCATAACGTTTCAAAGTAAAGAGACAAAAATAGCCGGACACAACAAAGAATGCTGGCATCCGAAATATGTGGATCAGCTCACTCAAGTAGCTGGCTAAAAACCAAGAATTGTCCGCATAGATCAGCCAATTCTGGTCACTACTAAATACATTTGCAGAATGAATCACCACCCCTAACATCATTAAGACTGCCCGCATGGCATCAATAAAATAAAGTCGGCTACCAGTTACAGACATGCGCTATTTACCTTAGATAGAAAGACATCGTATCCGGCTCGAGAAAGGTGTATACCATCAGATAAATACGAAGAAACTGGGTAACTGACCTCATGAACGTGCAACATGGGTTCAGTGGATGACAACTCTCTTAAAAGCCGATTCAGAGCCTGAAACTTAGCCCAGTACGCAGATCGCTTGGGCGATAGTTTGACGGCAATAACATGGATGGTGGCAGTACGATAATCGAGTTTAAGGCGCTCAATTACTGCTAAATAGCTTTGATAGGTTTGCGCTACAGTCCTTCCCTGACTCAAATCATTTTCTCCAGCATAAAGCAGAATATTCTCCGGCGCGTTCTGCAAAGTTCCAAGCTTAAGGTAAACCATGAGATCTTTGATTTGTGAATTTGGAATTCCTCGGTTCAACCAAGAACCGCACGCTAATTGAGACTCCTGCAAGCGGTATATGGAGGAGCTTCCCATCATCAGGTTTTTCTGAGGTTGCTGTTCGAATAGATCAGTAAATGCATACTTTACGATCACTTTGTCGCTGGGCTGAAGGCAATGGTTCCAGAGCATATATCCCGCCAGAACAAGCGCAACCAGAGCCAAAGTCAGCCATCGCATTAGTCAGCATCTCGCTTTAATAGCTTTTCGCGCTCTTTATAGAGCGCTTTTGTTTGCCATACGCTCTTGCGCCAGCGGTATTGGATTTGAATTTCACCAATGATCTTCTGATGCCACTTAAAATAGAAGAGATGCAGCCAAGAGAGGGCTATCTTCTTACCCACTCTGGCATACCCTAGCTGCTCTAGCAGGTCACCTGCCACATGCTCGACAACGTTGATCTCAAATTTGGACAGCCTGTTTTTCCACTTTTCAGCCAACTTCTTATCCGGCTTCTTGAAGGTATTGATGTTTTCCCTTTGTTTGCCGAAGTCGCTTGCCTGCTGATCATAATTGAGCATCTTGTCGGAAAGATCTTTACCTAGAAAGTCACACACCTTTTGCAGCTCATTCTCTAGGTTATCGATCAGATCTTCATAACGAATGAACAAGAAGCAGCCCGGCCTTTCCGCCATAAAGGCCAATTGCTCTTCGACTTCTCGCTTCCAGCGCTGAGCTCCGTAGTAGGCATTGGTTCCAAGTCCCCACTTGTTTTCCATATAAGAGTTAGTCACACCACGACCATCTCGCACAATGATGATGAACTTGGACTCTGGTAAAAAGCCACGGAGCACATCAATGTATTCGGTCAATTGAGGATCTTTCAAACCCCATAACAAATCCGGTTGCTGACCAATCTTTTCATTCAAATCTGTTTCAGCTTCGATATAAAGCTGCTTTTTAATACCATTAATCACGGCTTCATTAGAGCTGGAGTTTGCAAATACCTTGGGCAGATCCAATTCATTTTGAATAAAGATCGACGGGTGTGCAGACAGCACTCGTGTCAGCAGAGTGGTGCCAGACCTCTGGGTGCCCATGATGAAAACTGGTGACATGTTAAAGACCTATCTCTTTTTTTATGGAGTCAATTCAACTTACTTTAAGGCAAATTTAGCCTTAAAACTTGCACCTATCTTACGCCCTTTCAAATAGGGCTTTAAAAAGGCTTTTAACGCTTTCCAGGGGCTGTCCCGCCACTTGTCGCTGATATTGTCACCAGAGCCCAGCACGTAAGCCAGCAGTGGTTTTTTCAGATTGGCGTAAGGAAGCTTCAGTTCAGTTTTGAAAAATTCTGCAATCTGCATGTGTGGGTAGCGGCTCCAAGGCACTCCTATCAAGCCTTCAACGGAAAGTTCCTGGGGGATTAGAATATATTCACGAGCTACCACTGAGGTAGAGCCGCAATAGAGTGATAAATTATCGATGGGTATGACTCGATTTGCCCTCTGATAGACGATAAAACCACCATCAATTATTAAGCCGGCTCTCCCTTTGGCCTCTGTAAGCACTGTTTCGACAAAATCATCGGCAAGCAGATCATCTGAATCTAAACCATACCAGAATGCAATCTCTGGAGATGAGCTTAATAGTTGCAGGCCTCTGGCAATCTTCAGGTTTTTATCTTTGATCAGCTCCTTGTGGGTAAAGTCCGGAGCACTTCGATTCGGCACAGCAAAATCAACCGTGGCAAATTGAATGTGTTTAAAGCGTTCCGCAAAGCCTTCAGGAATGTCATGCCCCACCACAACAGCTTGGTATTGTCCGGAGGTCTGTTGTGCTATCGAACACAAAGTGGCCGCCAGTGCATCACTGGTAACCTGCCAATCTCTGGAGATGGCTTTTGATTTAAGTGGAATTACAATACCAAGCATCTTTCTCTACTTATTTTCAGTGGTTGTTGTCACAGCCAATCTAGGCTCTCATCAACTTATTTTTGAGTGCCACTCCAACCCTTAAGATCTCATCTCCTAGCGGATGGCGAACTAATAGAACCCCTCCTAACCAGCTTGTCATGGAGACGATAGCCACCACCAACAAAGCGACCAACACGGGGATCGATTTATAATCAATAAACTGGTCCACTCCTGCTACGGCTGCGACACAAATGGCAGCCACAGCAAAGTTCTGAAAGTGAACACTAACCTGTTTATAGATACTGAAACTCATTAATCGCTTCAGCATAGAGATGGTTATCAAAAAGGTAATTGTTGCTGTTCCAATTGCTCCATAAGTCACAGCTTGAAGCCCATAGGGATACAGGAAATAGATGGAAAGAGCCGTGACACAAAACAAAACAATATCGCGATATAAAACCTGCCTTTCAAATCCCGCTGTGATCAACACTGTAATAGCCATGCCGATCATGTTGTGAATGATTGTAGCTACACAAAGTGCGCTTACTAAGGGGGCACTCTCTATCCATTGCTCGCCAAACATTGCCACAATCACGACGTAGCTCGCGTAACTCGAAACAGCAAGGGCAGGAATCATAATTCCAGCCATCATTTTAGTTGTGAGCAAATAAGGGCCGATCAGATCAACTCTGTTCCTCCGCTTTTCAGACAAATAAGGCCCAATGACCGGGCGAATGCCGCTATTAATGGTCATGGAAAGGAAATTAATGTACCCCATACCGCGAGAGTAAAACGCGACCTCCCGGGAGGTTCCCACCTTACCAATAATCAGGTCAGGCAGAGCGCGAGTAATTTGCCGAATAAAGTTGGCAACAGTTACCAGCATGCCAAACTTAAAGATCACATGGGTATTTTTAAAGGCTGGCAGTTTCTGGTAATACTTTGGTTTAAACCACAGAACCAGTAGTAGCTCCAGCAAGTTGTTGATGATCACCGATAAAGCCAAAGAGAAATAGCTAAGCCCTAGAGATATTAGAATCACGACACTTGCGAGCTGACCTAAGCGGCTGACAATGTCGATCACCAAAATTTGGCTGAACCTAAAATCTCTCTCTAAAAGGGATTTTCCAACTCCGATGTGAGGTGCTAAGAAGAAGCTTGCGGCTAGCAGCACGACGATAATGGCAATGTCCGGCTTTTGGTAAAATTGCTCGATACTCCAAGCGCTGACAACCAGTAAGGCTCCAACACTCCAAGAAATCATACAGCTCACTCCTAGGGCTTTCCCTACCGTTTCGCTGTCAATTTCCTTTTCTCGGATTAGGTAGGTTCCCGCGCCGAAGGACTTGAGCTCTCCGGCAATAAGCACCAGAGCACTAGCAATGGCATAAACCCCTAACTCGTCTGGAGTTAGCAGGCGAGAAACAATAATGACTGAAATTAGCGCAACCAGCCGTCCAAAGTACTTGGAGGTCACGGAGTAGACTAACGATTTCCTTAAATCACTCATATTTACAACTCATTTCACCGGCTAGAACCGATTTGTTCCTGTGCGCTTACTCTGATACCACTTGTAACTGGAAAACCACCCGGTCAATATGTCCCTAATCTGATTTGCCAGCGATGGCTTACGCGCACTCATATAGTCTTCAGGCAATGAAAATGTTTCAATAAAATGTTGGTCAATCGGCAAACCATGAGAAAACCCTGCTGTTCCTGAGACATTTTCACCTGTCCCTTGAATCCAGCACGCCGTCCGTAGAGGGATTGCTTTGGGCTCAACACCTTCAGCTTTGAAATGACGGTAATTGATGGTGTGGTTACAAATCAGTTTTAGAATGAAATATTCAGAAGTCCCTTCAATAAGCCCTTCTTGAGAAGAGTGCTCATTGATTTCGCCCTTAATATCGGCATGATCCATTAGGTAGGTGTAGTCATATACAAAAGTACTCCCACAGTACCGAGAGAGACCGCTGATTTTACGGTAATCTTTTTTACCGTGGTCAACCACATAGCCTTTATCCACATACCAGACGGGGTATTTGGGCTGACTCGCTAAACAGTGAACCAGTTCCTTATTGACCCAATCATCAGAGTCGATGATATAGACGTAGTCAGGGTTGAAGCGCTTAGCGTAAAGAAGCCCCGACATGTATTTGGTGCCCTTGTCTTTAAACTTAGGAGCCGCTTCAAGAGCTGAGGCTTTTTGCTTTGAGGGCACAGGGAAGTCCACCACATGGAAATGAATTCTGGGGTCTTCAATTGCGACTTTTGGCAGACTGTTACATACCACTACCACCTGAAAGTCAGGGTTCGTTTGGCCGCAAATAGAGGTGAGAGTGACCGTCAACAAACGCTCAACTTTAGCAAAGTCGTTGGCATTATCCGGGTGCCGTATCGAAGTTAAAAAAACGAACATAACTATTCCATGATTAATGAGTACCTTACTCTACGCAGGCCAGATAGAGGCCCTGGTAGGCAAGGTTCATTTGACGATTGGTAAATAGGTCGTCAAATCGTTTAAATGCATTTTGACTCATCTTTTGAGCCATGGTGGGGTCGGACAAGATCTGAGCCAACTTCTGAGCAAAATCATCTATGTCATCATTAGCCGACACTAAGCCATTGGCCTGATGTTCGATAATCTCTGCGTTGCCTCCTGCATCAGTCACGACGCATGGCTTGCCAAGCGACATTGCCTCTAACAGAGTCATGGACGTCCCTTCACTAAGTGAGGAGAGTAAAAACAGATCCATGGTCGCAATATAATTAGCCGGTGCGGAGATGTAACCGGTAAAGATCACTTGGCGAGAGATAGAGAGCTCTTCCACTAACTGCCCTAAGGTTTCTCGCATTTCTCCATCCCCCACAATCAGCAGGTAAGTGTTCGGGGCCTTTTCAAGCACTTTTCGGAAGGCTTTAACCATCATCACCTGGTTTTTAATGGGGTCTAAGCGAGCTACTGTGCCGACGACCTTGGCATCATCAGGGATCCCTAAGCTCTCTTTGGTGGCTTGAACAGCAGAAGCATCAAGGCGCAACCGATGAATGCCGTTGTAGATCACTTCAATTTTTCGCTCTGGAATGAATTCAAACTCCACCAGCGCCTGTTTTGTAGCCTTGGAAATTGCGGTAACCGCATCCGTTGCTCTGACCAGCCAGGGGTTAATCAACCTACGCTTCCAGCTGGAGCAGTCAGGAAAGAAGCGGCCATGCTCGGTAAAAATAATCTTTGTTTTGAGCCCCAATGCAGCTAGCGCCCCGTACACCCAAGGGGTGTATTGGTGACACTGAATAATATCAATCTGCTGTCGCTTTAAATGCTGACGAATAGCTTTGATCAAAGAACGGTCAAACCCAGGCTGCCGCTCGTGACAAAAAATGGCTGTGCCGCTTTGTTGAAGCTCTTTCCCCCAGGGGCCCAGAGGTGATTCGATACAAAAGATCGACATCTCTACTTTATCTGGCGCGGAACCTTCGATGATGTTTTTGATCACCATTTCAGTCCCTCCTATACGCATGTCATAGGTCAGATGAAGCACCTTGAGCTTAGCCATTCACCGAAGTCCTCATGTACTTAGCCCACCACATCTGGAACATCAGCATGCTCCACAGCAACGCACCGTGGTCGTATTTCCTAGACTGGTGCTGATACCATAAGCGGCGAACCTCCTCCATATCGAAGAAAGAAGATAGGCCATCGCTTTGCTGCAACAGATACCTCTCCGCCAGCTCTTTAATCTCTCCTCGGAACCAAGAGGCTAAAGGTACCGAGAAGCCCATTTTCTTGCGGTAAAGAATGTCATCGGGCAGAAAGCGCTTAAAAGCCTCTTTGAGAATGTGCTTTTTCTCGCCTGCTTTGAATTTCAGCTCTGATGGCAAGGTGGCAGCAAACTCCAGAGTATTCTTGTCTAGAATTGGCGCTCTAACCTCCAACGAGTTGGCCATACTCATGCGATCTACTTTTACCAAAATGCCACCCGGCAGGTAGGTCTTCATGTCGGTGTAGAGTATTTTGGCAAGATGATCAGGTCCGTCCGCTTTTTGGTAGGCTTCAGTGGTAACGGAGGAAGGGTGATAATCACCGAGTTGAGCATGTACTTCCGGCTTCGCAAGCGCAGACCACTGCCGGTCTTCAATTTGTGCATTGGAAAGGTAAAAAGCCATATCCGGCTCCATACTCAAACTGGTGAGTAAGGACTTACCTTTACGACAAACCCTCCAGCTGCTTTTGGAGAGAAGATTGGCCAGTGGAGGGAACACACGTTTGCGGAAGAATTTTGGAAACTTGTTTCTTAGCCTGTTCTCCACCGCATCCACCGAGTATTTTTCATAGCCAGCAAAAACCTCATCTCCTCCATCTCCAGCGATAGCCACCGTTACTTGCTGTCGGGCTAGCTCCGAAACAAAATAGGTTGGAACGAGTGAAGGATCAGCAAAAGGCTCGTCAAAGTAGCTGACGATCTGCTCCAGATTATCTTTGACATTTTGGTGTACCGTAAATTCATGATGCTCAGTCTGGAATTTCTTGGCGACGATACTGGCAAATTCGGTTTCGTTAAATTTCTTTTCATCAAACCCGATGGAGCAGGTTTTAACAGGCTTGTCGCTCTGCTGTGCCATTAAGGCCACGACACCACTGGAGTCGACACCTCCACTTAGGAACGCCCCTAAAGGCACATCTGAAATCATTCGCTGCTTAGTACAGCCAGCAATCACATCCACTAATTGTTCAGTCAGCTCCTCTTCACTGGCTGAGCTTATGTGGCGCATAGAGATATCCCAGTAGGGTTGGATCTCAATGCCCTTGGCGCTAACCAACATATAGTGGGCTGGCGGTAGTTTGTGGATGTGCTGGAAAATACTTTTAGGATCTGGAATGTATTGATAGGCGAAGAAGTCATAAACCGCATCTAGGCGGATATCTTTCGGCACCTCATTCAGCTCCAAAATAGATTTAATCTCAGAACCAAAAGCGAAACGGCCTTTATGCTCCAGATAATAAAGAGGCTTCTTACCCATTCGATCTCGGGCAATAAAGAGCTCTTGCTTACGCTTGTCCCACAAGGCAAAAGCAAACATACCATTGAGTTTTTGCAGGCAAGCTGTTCCTTCTTTTTCGTAGAGGGAAATGATCACTTCAGTGTCAGTCTTAGTCTTAAACTGAACCCCCTGTTGCTCTAACTCTTGGCGAATTTCCAGAAAATTATAGATTTCGCCATTAAAGACAATGACCAATTGTTCGTCTTCAGAGTACATGGGCTGGTTACCGGCCTCAGACAGATCGAGAATAGCCAAGCGACGATGAGCCAAGCCCACTTTGTCATCTAGGTACTCTCCACCCGCGTCTGGGCCTCTGTGGTAGATAGCACTCCCCATAGCTTGAAGGGTTTTAAGATCCCCTTCCTGATGAGTAAATTGAGTAAAACCGGCAATTCCACACATAGAGCTACTCCTGACTGTCAATCAGCTGATTAAAAAACGGAGTCGCATGTTTGTCGATGTAATGAACGTCCTCATCACTTAGCTCTTTCTTCCAACCTTCGGTATCAAATGACGCCTTTCGGTAGACGCTGTAATACTCGTTGCTGGAGTCTTTCAGAGCTACAGAGCTGGCAGTTTTGCCGGTACTCTGGCCGATAAACGCCTCCACCTGGGGAGAGAAGTCCAACTTAAGGCTTTCAAACAAGGTTTTGCTGCAATCAAATGGCTGCGAGACATACTGATCGTAAAAGCAAAATTGAGCCTGTTGCTGCTCGCTCTGAATCACAACTGCATCTTCGTAATAGACACGCCATTTAATCGCCAAAAATTCAGCCGCGGACATCTGTTCTATTTGTTCTTGCTCTAAAGCTAGAGCTTTCACATAAGGCTTATCCTTGCTGACTTCAAACCAGCGGTTTTTAGCCGTTTGTGAAGCACCATAGATCAACCCCATCGACGCTCCCTTAATGTGGGATGCGATAGCCCCGTAAGGCTCTCTTACCAAAAACAGCACATGCTCAACTCTTAACCCCTTCAGGATCGAGGTCATGTCTGTGGTGGATCGAGTTTCTTTCACTAAGATGCGCCACCCCTCTTTGTAGATCGGGGCTTTGAATAATTTTAGATAGAGAGAAGCAATTGGTTTAACGAGCTTAGCGGCACTCCAAAGGAAGTAGTGCAATTGGGGATGTTTTAATAACCCGTGATCTTTGACAAAAAAAGGAGGTTTATCGGTTTCGACACTGGATTCAGCAATGATCCCAATGGCTTGCTCATAATCGATATCACTCAAACCAGCGTTGTGCTTAATAGCATCGAACAAAGGAGCAGGAAAAGCACTGGCCTGCCGACCTAGTATCTCATGACGATAGACGACTTTAGAGTGCGAGTTGATGATATTCGAAAACCAAGTTGTTCCGGAGCGGGGAAAACCCGCGACAAAAATTATCTCGCTTTTTATCTTACTAGTCATTGGGCTCCATACTTCTTTGTCAATTCTTTCCATAACAGCGCAATGAGCCAAGGAAGGCTCATTCAGCCAGCCGCCTACTAGAGATCAATCTGCTTGCGCAACAGAGGACCTAACTTGGCCGTCCAGCTCAAGGGCATGGTTCGCCAGAGACGAATCACCCACTGCTTCATTGTGCCCTTCAAACGGCTAGTGGAGGCGTGAGTGTCGGTATCCGACGTTTTTAATAACTGGCCGTTCTGATAGGTTTGCCAGTTCAGCGGCCAAGGCTGAGCCCCCCATTGCGATTTAAACTTGTAAGTTCCCTCGCCATAGGTTGAGCGACCAAAATCAAATTCGGTTATTCTGTGTTCAGCACAATAAGCCAAAAGAGCCCAATACAAAAGCATATTTGGCGCGAGACGGTTGAACTCGGACTTGGTGGATGCCCATGGAATAGAGGCTTTTTCACCATTAATAAGGATGATCCCAGCACCGGCGGGTATTTGATCCAAATAGACCACTCCAACTAGACACTGTTCACCGTATTGTTCAATGATTTCCCGGAACCATTTATAGCTGTGGACAGGGGAGCCCAAGGCCCGCATATTGACGAGCATCACCTCATAAAAATGCTGCAGCAACTGTTCACTTCGCCCGGTTTCATAACGCAAGCCATTCTTCTCAGCTTTGCGGACTTGGCTTCTAAGCTTGGATTTAAAACTAGCCAGCAACGCCTCAGAGCTGTCAGGCAACGGTAGGCGCATGCTAACTTTATTGCCCTGATATTGTTTAGCCTCCCCTTGCTTGCCCATGTCGCGGCTTTCCAATATCACGGCGCCTTCAGCAGCAGCTCTATCCAACAGTAATTGTCGAATCTCATGGCTCTGAGCTAATGGTCCTCCCACATCACAAAAAGGTAGGGCACAATACTTCTCTCCGCCAAGCAATCGCTTGAGCCTGACGCAGGGTAGTACGCCAACAATTTGCCCTTCTTGTTCGGCCAGCCAGTACTGCGCTTGATGGCCATAAGCTTTTTGCACAGCCTGCCCCCAGCTGTACTTATGATAGGGAGAGCCCATTGTGTGGCCCGCAACATATTGATCCCAAGCTTGACGATCAGAGGTGTGAGCTAAGCGGATGATCACCTCAATACTCCTTGATTTGAATTTCGTGCCTGTAATATGTCCCGAGCCTCAGAGACAGTACAAAAGCGAAGATTAGCACGCTCGCCAAGGTGCTCAACAACCTTTTGAATACGTGAACAAATCTCGCTTATGGCTCCTTTCGCATCAACCAGCCCAGTGACCCCATCAATCAGGCTAGAGCTATGCAGGTACATGTGGAGCACAGGTTGATCACGCTTCAATAACACGTCCACCAGTGCGTTCATCTCTTTGGCATTGCACAGCTCCGGACTCAGGTAGAGTTTGCGAAACAGCTTTAGGTGCCAAAAGAAACCCACCAAGCGGAAATAGCTAAAAGGAGGGCGAGAAATAAGTTTGTGGATCGCCTCGTACAGTTCAAAGTTCTTTCGGCTAAAACCTACGGACACGGGAAGCTCCAAAATTTCTCGTTGGTCGCCACTATTCAACGGGTTCTGCCACTCTGGCCAGTAGGCATCGAGAGGGCTGGACTCACAGGAAAAAAAATCATTTTTATAAAAAGGATAAACGCTGGAGTCTACGTCAACCCCCCTAGACGCCAACAATCGAAGCGTCTTCTCATCTACTCCCCAACGCCCGGTACGAAAGGATTTTGGTTGTCGCTCAAACACTGTGGTTAGCTTCACCAGCAGCGCGTCCAACTTCGCTGCAACCTGCTCTTCAGGCAGGTTTACCACGTGGGATTCAAACTCCAGAGTTGGACCATAAAAAGGTGGATTGCACCAAGGGTGGAGGTGCGCTCCGAGCTCACTGTCGCCAGGCTCAAGAACGGACTTTAAAACATCCGCAGCTTGCTCATTTGCAGCTACAGCATAATCGGTAAAATAGGTCGGTCTAATGCCCAGTTTACGGCAATGATCTTGGAAAACTGGCAACATGTGGACATTGGCCACAGAGCACTGAGCTTCAGGGAACGGACCACTCCAGTTCCACTCCTCTTCAGTGTCCACGGATAAAACAAATAAAACATCCTTGTGCTTGGCCATAGGGCTTATCCTTTTCCCTGCAGCTGGCGGAACAAATCGTTGTACTCTTGTGCCATTCGCTTCGCAGAGAAGTACTGCTCTACAAAGTGGCGTGCATTCAAACCTAGCGTCCTCGCCAACTCAGAATCATCCAGCAGCCTTTGCCAAGTCTCCTTGAGAGCCGCCTTGTCATTTAGCGGCGCCAGCAGGCCAGTTTCTTTATCAGTGACTAACTGGTCAATACCTGGGATGTCGTAAGCCGAAATAGGGATCTCCATAGCACACGCTTCCATTAGGCAGCGCGGGATCCCTTCTAACGTGGAAGACATAACAAAAAGATCGAAGCTTTTTAACAGGGCAAGCCGGTCATCACGAAAACCTAAAAATTTTATTCTGTCAGCTTGGCTGAGCTGACAAGCATAGTTTTCCAGCTCTGCTCTTTGATCCCCATCGCCAAGCAACACCAATTCAATGTTTGAGCGCTCAGCAGCCATCTCATTAAACAGATCCAGAATGTGGAAAATATTCTTGCGCGAGATCATCTGGCCGATAAAGCCAATCCTCTGAACCCCTTCCGGTTTTTCAGCCACCTCATCAGAAAGGCGAATCGCCTCAACCTCTGACAAATCCACTCCATTTTGAATGTAGTGAATTTTCTCTTCCTTAACTCCAGCCTGACGCGAGTCTTCACACAGTGCTTGCGACAAAGGAGCCACCGCTTCAGCAAACGTCATCGCTTTGCAGCCTAGCCAGATAAAGAACCTCAACTTCAAGTCGCGCGCATTTTCAAAGCCATGTGGCGTCACCACACAAGGGATTCCCGCCTTACGAGCAGCCAATACGCCGAGAATATCCGACTTATAGCCATGCGTGTGGATCACATGAATGTCGCGCTCTTTAATGAGCTCCACCAGGCTATTCACCACTCCAAAGTCGAATTTGTGCTTCATCGGCAATTCAAATGCATCACCATAATTGGCGCGAAATTGCTTCACCAATTCCAAATCATGAGAACTTTCCTCCAGAGTTATCGCCAAGTCGCTGCGAATATGATGCTCAGGCAGGTGACGCGCCAACGCTAGAATCCAGCGTTCAGCTCCATAAAAGCCTGTTGGGCAGATAAATTGGAGGACGTTCCTTTTCTCCATTCGCTTACTCATTATGACTACTTGTTTTGACCTCTTTCAGAGCTCCGCTCAAGGTGCCCAAGGCGCGAGCCGGAAAGAAGAGACCATAAAACTTAAATACTGAAGTTAGCGGTACACTTGCTCCAACCAACCGCTTCAAACGCAGGCTATAGACAACAACCGGCAGACTGAACAACATTAGACTCCAAAGAGCGATTAACCATTGGCCGAAGATAGTGCCGACAGATGCAATGCCAAGCAGGATTAAAAGCCCAATGGGAACAATAAAGCTTGGCCACTCACGAAGAGGAATAGTGCGCCCTTTGATGGAAGCCAGATTACTTTGGCCTCTCCAAATCTCTTTCCGAAACATCTTGGTATACTCCTTATCCTCGCCTAAATGCACATAGCAAGCTTCCGAGGTGTAATAGAGCTCGCCCAAGCGGCTTGCACGTTCTGTAAAGTAGTAATCTTCGCAGGTGATCAAGTGTTCCGGAAAGCCACCAATACGCTCAAAATCATGGCGCGATAGGCACAGGTTTCGACCAGGTAAAAAGGTGACAGCGCAGTCAAGCACAGCATTGCTCAATGCTGTGCGAATACGTTCTAAAGAGGGCGCTTCGGAGCTATTAACTTGATGTGCTGCCGCCAGCACGGTGTTGGGCCGCCGCAAGGTAGTTAACATCACCTCTAACCAGTTGGCCGAAAGCTTTACATCCGCATCCAAAAACGCCAAGTACTGTCCTTGAGCACCTTCTACACCAAGATTTCTAAGGGCTGATATGGTGCGTCCATCGGTGATCCGTATCAGCTTGACACTTAGCTCATTCACCAGCTCATCGAGCTCGCGCGAATTCCCCTCATTTTGACTGATCAGCAGGATTTCAACGCGCGCCAGGTCGTAATGCAAACCTTGAATCGACCTGAGAGTCTTTAAGAGCATTTCTTCGCGCCCTTTGTGGGGAATGATAAAGCTGACATCAATGTTGCTCATCAAGGGGGCCTACAAATTTGGTCAATTTAGGGAAGCGCCGACGTAACTGGTCTAGCTCTTTACGAATGGAAAACCCTAAGGTACAGGCCATCACGCTTTGGAGCAAACGTTTGAGCTTGTAAGTAGAGCTCGTATTGTTGACCTTGCGATACCGCCCAGCCTCGGGAAACTCCTCTTCGGGCTGTGCCAGCACCCACTCTCTAACACCTTGGTTTTGCATTAGAATAGCTTGGATTCGAGTATATACGTGGGATGAGTCAGCCTCTAATCCTGTAACCGTCTTTTGGTAGATGAGATCTGCTTTTTCGCGAAAGCATTCTCGGCTCAAAACATCAAAATAACTGGCCAAGTAGAGCACATTAACCTTCCTTAGATCCTGAGCAGCCCAAGTTAAGTTGGGAAATTCTAATCGCTCTGGCTGGTTTAGGGCTGGCTCTTCATGCTCAGCCATCCAACGAGCATAATGACTAAGGCAGTCACGAGCGTAGATAAAGTCACTATCAAGCTCTTGATGTTCCCTCTTGACCCAGAGAAAGCGAGCTACAGCCTGAAGAAACACGGTGTAAAACCAAGTTGCTTCGACGTCATCAAAATTACGTTGATTAATATCGTCCAGAGGGTGAACCGTATCCCGAATGATCTGGGCAATTTGTCTTAGGTAAGCAGACTTATGAGTGATAGCGTAGGCATCTAATAACGCTACGATGTAGTTGCCGATCCCTCGATCAAGCGGATAGCGCTCGGTAAAAAAGTTTTTCACATCCTGACGGTAACGGTTCTTCCAACTTAGCAACAATTCAACGAAGGTCCCTTTGCCCTCGTACAACAACGTAATCCAGTCAGCAAGTTGAAGGACAGATTGTTTGGAGTGTTCATTGCCGGTTAACCAGTAGTCCAATAATAGGCCTGTCGTGTAACAGTGCTGACCACCCGGACCGCCTCCGCCAGCATGATCTTCATAGACTCCACGTTGATGACGTTTGGAGTATGTTCTATGGCTACAGGTTTCACCTTTTTGGTAATGATCCGTGTGCCAGAACAGACCATGATTGTATTCGTCTTTATCCCGGTGAGTATGGTAAATGTCGATATCTGTTACGTGCCGTGTCAACTCTCTGGCTCCCTGCAATACCTCAAAACTACCAATTATCAACGCTTGGCGATAAAGCCCATAAATAGGATCATATTGGTTGTTGTAGTGCGAAACGAACAGCCCTCCCCCCTGATAGCCTTCCGCTTCATGGTCGGCATAGAGTTCACCGAAATTTCGCCAACCGTATTCATCGGCAGCTTCTCGCTTTGCCATGAAAGAATCTTCTCCAACAAGTCCCTTGTTGATTAGAGCTTGCAAAGGATCAGCGGATGACGAGAGCCAAGGCAATGCTTGGCACTTAATAAGCCAAGCAAGATTTAACTGAACCCATGGTTGGGCATAAGAGCCTCCTGCTCCTCTCCCTTGACTTAAGCAGATCGTAAACTCCTGAGTCTTACGCTCACCCGGCTGCAACTCGTGAAGATCTGGGTACTGCTCGGGAAATAAGGACAGCGCCAGCACGCCATCTTTCACAGACATTGCACTTGGAAAGTTTTGCCAGAAGTCTTTGTACATAACCTCAATCCGAGCCAGCTCAGCCTTTAGAGAAAGGCGTGGCAGGATCCTGTCGCCTACTTCACGGTAGGAGTTGGCCTCCAACCGATACCCTTTGTGGGACATTGGCACTTTGGCTTCTCGGTTAAGGTGGGTCAAACTATCCCAGGATTCCCCGCCACTAGACTCCTGATAGAGCGAGAATGTCGTCGCTTCGCTCCTTAGTTGCTGTTGAGTAAGTTCATCGAAACACCCTATCGTTTCAAGCTCATTCACTGTCCAGTGGAACGCGCAGCTATCGAACAGCAGAGAATTAGGATCTCCCAGATCCCAAGTGCCTCCCTCGTGAATCGCCGCTTTGGGGTTGTGCAAAGTAAAAGAAGTTTCAACCTTGTTGCTGTGGTAATGAAACTTATATGTCTGTTCAAAACAGGCGATAGCAGACGCACCATCATTGGTCGCAAGGAAGCCTTTTAAATGGACCTCTACGAACAATGGCTTTTCAGCCGCATAGTAGGTCTCGTGAGCACAGGATTGCACATAGCCTTTTGCAGAATGCTCTTCTGAGATGAACAGTTCAAAGCGGCCAGCCTGACACACAACCTCCTTGCGCGAGTTTTTGGCCGAAAAAGAAGATAGCTCGGAACGGTTGAGCTCAAAAAAGAACTCACGAGTGCGAACCGCTAAAATATTCCCTTCAAGGCTGACCAGTTGAGGACGCTTAGGGCAGGTTGGTGGATTTGGAGAGTGCCCAGCGTAGATGCGATTCTTATCAGAGCTAGCGAGAGACATCAGCAACCTAGCCTGACACCAGCGAATAGTATGGTCGGGCCAATAGCTTGTAGGCTTCAGAGAAGCGGCCAGTGATTGTCCATTTTCATCGAGCAGCGTCAGATTATGGGCTTGGTATTGACCTTGGGGTAACGGAAAGCCAAATTGAATTAGCTCGAACTGCTCGCCCCCAACGACTGCGCAGTTAATCGTAGCCAGCTCCTGCTCCATAGGCCAGTAAATCCTTATTCCCTTTGTTTGCTCGAACACTTTATGGGTAGAATTTTTTACAATTAGGGTGACGTGTAGAGCCCCCTCTTCACTGGCATGAAAGGCCAGTCCCAGCTCGAAGAGAGCTAAGTCCATCATATTTAAGGCTAGGAGATCAAGCTCTAGGCACGGAAAGTGGGGATATCTTCAGAGCTCCTATGAAATGCAAATTTGAATTCACCTTTTTTTCTGGCATGTTATAGGGCTAAAATAAGAAATGGAATACAACGGAAACTCCAGCAATAGGAGTGCATAAGGACCTTTCTCGGGCAAGAGCGCATTTCTCCCGGTGATGGTTTCCAACTATATAGGCCAATAGGGCATGATGAAAACTGTCACCATAGGGATGCCTCTTTATAACAATGGCAGAACGTTAAGAAGAGCCGTCGACTCAATACTTGCTCAAACACATACCAACTTCAAACTGATTCTTTCTGACGATGGTTCGAGCGATGATACTTGGGCAATCTGCGAAGATTACCAGCGTCTAGACGATAGAATTGAGATCATTCGCCAAGAGAAAAACCTCTACTACAAAAACTTCTTTTATCTAGTAGAACGAGCAGACACTGATTATTTTTGCTGGTTGGCTGGTGATGATTACCTTGCAGAGGATTTTCTGACTCACACGCTCAACGAGCTGGAACAAGATCTTGGCCTAATCTCATGCAATAGCCAGTGCCAATTCGAAAATGAAGACGGCTCAACCTTCTTGGCCAAGGGAGCATTTTCGATTGAACAGGACGATAAAACCGAACGTTTGGTCAGCTATTTATCTCACCCCTTTGATAATTCCCGGATGTATGGCGTATTTCGCCGTCAGGTAATCTTAGACTGCTTTCCCGATGAGATATTTCACGCTTATGACTGGGCATTATCAGCATTGACCCTCTGTTATGGTAAACAACGATGTTTGTCAGAGACTCTGATGTTTCGAGAAAAAACACCCACTTTTAGTTACTCCAAGATGTTAACTCGGGATCACAGATTCTTTCTTTATAGGGCTTTCCCTGTGCTTTACATGAGTTTTTTTTTGCTAAAGCACAAACAGTTTCCGATCAACTTCCGAACTGTCATGGCATTGCTAAAGCTCAATTTTAAGAAACGTGAAGAATATTTACGGAACAGATAACTGGCTATTTTGACGGACCAACGAACATGAAGCGATTAATTGCCTTCCCCAAGGCCGGAGCATACACATCTCCATTGTATGAGGTTCTGTCGAAAAAGGGGGTTGAAGTGCTCTCCGGGCAGTGGTCACTTTCCTGGCTGCTAAGTCAATGCCGCAGAGGGGATACCATTCACATCCACTGGCCCTCGTTTATCTATCAAGCTAATGGTAAAAGCACCGTTAAGGCGTTAGTTGGCCTAATCAAATACTCCTTTAGCTTGATACTTCTTCGACTTAAAGGAGTTGTCATTTTTTGGACAGCGCATAACCTATTGCCTCACGAAAGATGTGAGTCAGCTTGGATCGACTTTTGGGCGCGCAAGCTCACCATCTGGTTGAGCGGAACTATTTTTGTTCATGGCCGCAATGCTCAAAAAGTACTTAATAGTAACTTTCCCAGCAGCAGGACTAAGTGTGTATCCATCCCTCATGGCCACTGGATAGATTACTACGGCCCCAAAGTTGATAAGCGCTCAGCACAAGAAAGACTCAACCTTCCCGAAGACAAGTTTACGTTACTAATGTTCGGGCAGCTCAGGCCCTATAAAAATATCCGGTTTTTAATGGATTCCATTAGCGTGGCCGAGCACTCTGACGTGCAACTGCTTATCGCAGGAAAATTCAAGGAATCTGATTATGAGGCCCAGATATCCGAGGCCGCAGAGAAAAACCCCAACATCCGGCTTGATGCCCGCTTTATTAGCGATGAAGAAGTACCGACCTACCTTGCTGCTAGTGATTTAATGCTCATGCCCTATTCAGAAATACTAACTTCGGGTACAGCGATGCTTGCCATTAGCTATGGGCTCCCCGTGGCATCAATTAAGGCAGGATTCTTACTAGATGTAATTACCGAGGAAACAGGGCTATTTCTAGAGGAGATATCTCAAGCGGAATTGATTCGGGTGATTAACCAAGCACAATCAATGGACTGGGCTGCAGAAGCAATCCTAACCCACGCTAAAACGTTCAGCTTTGATGAGGCGGGGCAACAAACCTACCAAGCCCTCATCGGCGATCACTATTCCAAAAAACCTTAACGCCAGCAGCCTGATAAAGGGCACGCTAATTCGCGTCCGATGGAGGTGTAGTTAGCAACCAACAAAAGGTCAATTAGATCTTTTACCCCATGACTTTATGTGCCTTAGAAGTCCCTCTATTTTGGCGGTGAAACTCCGCCGGTGGTAGCAAGCCAATCTCATAGAATAGCGAGTGTCTGATAGCGACTGCTTATAACGATTCTCTCCCGCAAGAAAGTCATAGCATTTAAAGCCCTGTTGCGCGTAACGGGCCATCGCTAATGTATGAGCGACTAAGCCGAGTTTTATTCTGTTATCACGCTCTGGAGGGATAGCCGAAAGATAGAAATAAACGCTGTTCTCATCAAGGAGATTATAGAGAAAGCAAGTTGGCTCCTTATCGATAACCAGAGCAAGAAGTTCAACACCACTCCCTTTCGAGCGGATTAGCTTTTGGTGAAAATCATGAAACAGAGCATTGTCAAAACCACTGCCCCATTGAGAGTCTCGCCATTTTTGCAAATGAAGGGATTTGATTTGCTCAAACCAAAGCTCCTTTTGATGCTCCCCCTGTGCAGGGCGAATTTCTACCTTTCCCTTTTCGCCCAGCAACTTAACGGAGCGCTTTATTTGTTTACGAGTATTGCTCGAAAAATCAGATAAAAGAGTATCCTGAGAGCATTGCTCTATGTTCTTAGTAAAACCGAAACTTTCAATCAACGTTCGGCAGTTTAAGTTGCTGTCGCAAAAAATAGGCAAAGCGCTATCAATAGTTAGTCCTATGTACAGCTCATCGCACAGATTTTCATGTTGAAATATATATTGGTAAATAGCTTGGCGAGTAAGCGGCGCTTCCCCTCTCCTCAACAAGCAGTCGTTATATTCGATCCAAATTTGATCATGCCGTCCATCCCCGCATCGATTCAGCCAAAGTTGCCGAATAGGTATTAGGCCAAATTTCTTGGTAACACGTTGACTAAACAGGCCGATGCCAACGGTTTGGTCTTGGCTTTTAGCCTCAACAACTAGCAACGGGAGGGGCGAGATCCTCAGCCAAGATTCAATCCATGCCCAAGATAGAAAGAAATGTGTTTCAGCCTTTGACTCTAGTTGTTGCCAAATTGGTGCTAGCTCGCCTATGGCATGAGCAGCAGCAGAGTATGATCGATGGGATACCTTGATATCTAAATAACTTTTCGATTCGGACAACACTTTTGATCCTCAAATCCATCTCAGGCCGTTAAAAAGTCGAAGTTTCAGTCCTTCTAGCTTTTAAAACGCGGTTAACGGCGTTATCTTGACAGGTTAAAGGGATTCTCAGACTTCAACAAGGCCATAAAATGAAAGGATTGCTCAAACCCATCACTGCAGCAACGTTATTAACCTTAGCAGCTTGTGGTGCAGAAAAAACCTCTGAACAGTATCTGGCCAGCGCTCAACAATATTTAGCTTCTGGTGACAAGAATGCCGCCGTCATTGAGCTTAAAAACTCGCTCCGTCAAGCTCCCACCAATATTGTTGCACGCCAAGCATTGGGCGACATTTATTATGAACAAGGCGCATTTGAGTTTGCCGAAAAAGAATACCTCAAGGCTTTGAATGACAGTGCCGATGCTAATGAGCTCGCCCCCAAATTAGCGATTACTTACTACAAGACATCCAAATTTCGAGAAATCGAGCAACTCGCAGAAGAATACCAAAGGTTGTCGCCTGAGGCCGCAGCGACAATGTCAGCAATTCAATCTCTGAGTTATTTTCAACGGGGCGAGCAAGATAAAGCACAAGATTACTTGAATATTGCCGAGCAGAAACAAGCCGACAATATTTACGCCCGTTTAGGCCAGACAGCACTCAACCTCTCGACGAGCACTCAGGCCGATCTGCAAAGCAACCTAAAAGTGGCTCTTCAAACAGTTGATGAAATTATTTCTGTGGCCCCCGGAACCATTGAAGCTTACTTGCTTAAAGGCCATTTACTCATGGCGAAGAAGCAATACGAGCAGGCGGAGTCAACCTTTGACAAAATGATGAAGCAAGCCCCAGGAGAGCCTCGCTATGCCATCTATAAAATTCAGAGCCAACTCAAGCAAGATAAATTTGAAGAGGCTGAACCAGCCATAGATCAACTGCTGGCTATCGCGCCAGAGCACCCAACAATTAACGAATACAAAGCCCGCGTACTGCACTCTCGACAAGACTTTGGTGGCGCACAAACTCACTCAACTAAAGCTATTCAGAATGGTTCAAGCTCGGTAGCAAACTTCGTTGTTGCAGGCATTTCCGCAATGAAGCAAGGCGATTTGGAGCAAGCCTATCGCCATTTATCGCAGGTTCAAAAGAACTTGCCTAATGATCATATTACAGCTCGAATTTACGCCTACCTTCAGCTGCAACTGGGCTATACGGAAGAAGCGTTACTCACACTCGATCAACTGACTGAGCTACAAGACTCCGATGCCGCCTTGTTCGCATCCGCCACCTCGGCGTTATCTAAATCTGGCGACAAAGAAAAAGCGCTGGGTTATGCAGAAAAAGCAGCCGAGCTCGATCACAGCAGTGCCCGAATGGCTCAACTCGGCCTGCTCAAACTACGCAATGAAGACACTTCAGGCCTTGATGATTTAGAGCAAGCCATTCGCCTTAACCCAGATCTAACGGAAGCTCGGTTGGCCTTGGTATATAGCCTACTCCAGCGAGGAGAGGACGATCTAGCTCGTCAAGCCGCTGACGAGATGATTCAAGCATTCCCAGAAGATGCTCGAGGTTACGCCCTAAAAGGCATGGTGGAACAAAAACTCGGCAACTTTGACGCAGCAGAAACTCAGATTGATAAAGCCCTGACGATAACACCAAATGAGCCAGTAACTCTGCTCAGTAAAATCAAGCTGCTGCTGGAACAAGAGAAAGAAAGTGAAGCATTTGAATTGCAGAAACAAAACCTGCAACACAATGCCAACAAATTCTATGTTGTGAGTAGTTTCGTTAACCACGCAATTCGCTATCAACATATTGACCAAGCAATTTTGCTCTTTCAGTCTCTACGTAAAGACGAACCTACCTCGGCCAATCTAGCTTGGGGTAATGCAGCTTTGTTAACTTCCTCCAATCAAATTCCTGAAGCGGTAGCTCTTCTATCTGCGCTCGGTGAAGACCAACATCACTCCGCTTCTAATATGTTGCTGGGCGACTTATTGGTTCAAACTCGCAGTTTCGATAAAGCAGAGGCAGCCTATAAACCTATTCTTGCTAGTCAGCCTAATAAAAAACAAACATATCAGCGCCTCATTGCTGTTAACGAGTTACAAGGCAACTTTGCCGATGCCGTTAAGTACGCTGAACTTGCAGTGAAACAGTTTCCTCAAGATCAATCCTTCAATCTATTAAAAGCAGTCATGTTATTTGATAATGGCCAGATCAATGCTGCAAATACAACTCTACAATCAGTTGCTGAACCGTTCGCTAATCACCATGTTGCAACTAGGCTTCGTGCTCGAATCGCAATGGAAAACAAAGCTTATTCTCAAGCGGCTGAGCACTGGCAGAAGTATTACCAAGCACAACCAAGTCTAGACTCTCTGCTTAACCTGGCTAAATCCTACGAACTGAACAACGAACGAGACAAAGCAAGCCAGTTACTTGATACGGAACTAGCCAACCATCAAGTAAAATATCCTATTCATTTGAAATTGGCAGAGCTTGCAATGGCCGGCGGCAACTCAGGTAAAGCTATTGACCATTACGAATCTGCACTGGCTGAATCTCCAGATAACGTTATCGCCCTAAACAACACATCATGGCTGCAAATTGAAGCAAAACAATACCCCCAAGCTGAAGCTCACGCCTTACGAGCATATCAACTATCAGATAAAAACCCAGTCGTTGCCGACACCTATGGTTTGAGCTTATTACGCCAAGGAAAAGCGAATGAAGCGCTCACCATTCTTGAGCCCGCTTACCTTGCTCAAACCGATAACACAGAACTTGCACTCCATTATGCAGAAGCACTTATCGCCACAGATCAAAAACCTAAAGCGAAACGCATTATTGAACGAACCCAAGTTACAGACGACAAACTTCTAGAGCTCAAAAAGACACTTGTTAACCAACTATAAGGGCCAACAGGTATTTACTAGCCTGTAAGTATGATGTGAGTAGCATTTACCGCCGCTCATATCATGCTGAAGGAGCGAGTAAGAGGGCTGGTGTTATACTTAAAATCTGTGTAAAAGCTAATTGATGTTAAGCTAATCTAACGCAAGGGATAACAACTTGTTTCAGCCAGAGGCAAGTTTTACGTCAAGGATATTCGCGCAAACAAAAAATCATGCGAAAACGAAAACAAGGGATAATAATGAGAGCCTTACGACACTTGGCCGACAAGCCATTCATTGGCGCTGTCACCAAATTGATCATGCGCCACCTACTCGATCAAAAAGTAGATGACATTTCGTCTCATTTTTCCACTTACTTCTCTCCCAAGGTTGCCAATTCTGACGAGATGCTCAATCAGGCTTTTCAGGTTCGTCACCAAGTTTACTGTGACGAGCTCAGTTTCTTGGACAAGGACCCGTCAGGCCGTGAGTCCGACAAATTCGACCGGCACTCACTCCATTGCTTAATAGAGCACAAACAGCGTGCAGAAATTGCAGGCACAGTCCGAATGGTGTACTCCACCAACGAAAGTGAAAAACTACCGCTTGAAGAATATTGCCCAGACGCTATTTCAAAAAATCAGATCCACCCAAGCAACTTTAAGCGCGAAGAAATCTGTGAAATATCTCGGTTAGCAGTACCAGCAGAATTTAGGCGCCGTAATGCCGATAAGATTCCAAGCGCCGCAACGGGTGAAATCAACCAACAAACCTACTCTGAAACCGAGCTTCGTTGCTTTCCTTTTATAGCTGTTGGGCTTTACCTTTCAGGAGCATCTATGGCGCTCAATACGGGCCGAAACCATTGCTTTGTCATGATGGAGCCAAGATTAGCTCGCAGCTTGCGCTTTGTTGGTATCACCTTCACGCAAATTGGCCCAGCTATCGAATATCACGGTAAGCGCGCGCCTTATTACATTAGCAGTGAGATGTTAATGAAAAGCTTATCGGGCGGGTTTAAGAAGATGCTTAAACACATTAGCAAAGATATTGTCGCGCAAAACCCTCAAATCAACTGAGTCCCAATCAAAAGGACATTGAATGATGTTTGATTATGAATCGGCTTTCTCACGTAACATCGGCTGGGTAACTGAAAGTGAACAGCAAACTCTACGACATAAGCGGGTAGCCATTGCTGGTTCTGGCGGAGTAGGCGGAGAACATGCAGTAACTCTTGCTCGGCTCGGAATTCAGAATTTCAATTTGTCAGATTTCGACGAGTTCGAAGTGCATAACTTTAACCGCCAAGCCGGCGCATTTATGTCGACCCTCGACCGCCCCAAGGTTGAAGTCATGGCAGAAGTTTGTAAAGACATTAACCCCGATGCTGATGTAAAAGTATTTCCTGAAGGGATTTTTGAGCATAACGTTGATGAATTTTTAGAAGGCGTCGATATATACGTAGATAGCTTAGATTTTTTTGCGCTGGAAGCTCGAAAAACGGTTCTCAGCAAATGCTATGAAAAGAATATCCCCGTTGTTATCGCCGCACCATTGGGCATGGGCACATCAGTTGTTTGCTTTATGCCCGGAAAAATGAATTACGAAGAATACTTCCGCTTCAATGATCGAAAAACAGAAGAAGAGCAGTACATCAACTTCCTTATTGGCCTCTCCCCTGCCATGTTACAGCGCTCTTATCTCGTCGACCCTTCTCGTGCAGATTTTCAGGCTAAGAAAGGGCCATCTACTCCTATGTCAGTGAAGTTCTGTGCAGGAATTGCAGGTACTTATGCACTTAAAATATTGCTAAATCGAGGCCCCGTATTAGCAGCGCCTTGGGGCTTACACTTTGATGGCTACCGTGACAAATTTGTAAAAACTTGGCGCCCATTTGGTAATCGTCATCCATGGCAGCGTTTAATGTTCGCCATCGCCAAACGAGTGGTCCTTAAAAACTAACGGGGGCAATATGTCAGACTCTCCAATCAAGCAAATTTTCGATTACGCCCGCTGGGCGCCAAGTGGCGACAATGTCCAAAACTGGCAATTCGAATTTGTTAATGATCTTGAAGCTATTATTCATGGCCATGATGAAAGCGATTGGCTCGTCTATGACAAGAAAGGTAATGCTAGTAAGCTTGCTCTTGGCTGCTTACTTGAAACGTTAGAAATTGCTGCCTTGCAACAGGGCTTCAGCACGCAGATCGAATTAGTTGAAAATCGCTTTGGTAAACAGCCTACGGACGAAGCTTACAGCTCACACCCAACCTTTAAAGTTAACCTATCGGCCTCAGAGCCAGCAGTACAGCCATTATTTTCGTCCATCAAAACCCGAACGGTTCAACGTAAATTAATGAGCCGAAGTGGATTGTCTCCACTTGATAAACAAGCGCTTGAACAAAGCTTGCCAACGGGCTATTCGGTCATTTGGCTTGATTCCGTTGACGATAAAAAGCAAATCGCCAAGCTGATGTACGGTAATGCAACAACTCGCTACCTAATGCGCGAAGGCTATGATACCCATTCACGTATTATTGAGTTCACGGCTAAAAAGAATGATGGCAGCCCGAATCAATTAGCCAACAGCGAATTTAGCAAGAACAAGATTCCTGCTAAAGCGCTAGGGCTCGATCCGTTAACTGTGATCATGATGGAGTGGGTACTGGCAAGCTGGGACCGATTCCATTTTGTAGCCACTTACTTAGCTGGCACCGTTTGGCCCAAGCTAATCATGGACTACATGACAGCAATTTGTTGCGGCACCCACTTCGTGATTATTGCCGAACAAGAGCCCAAAACCTTAGAAGACTATGTTAACGCAGGCAGGGCAGTACAACGGTTCTGGCTACAAAGCGACATCGTGCAATTGGGCTTTCAGCCCGAGCAAACTCCGATTATCTTTTCTGAATACATTCGCGATGGTGTTAGTTTTACAACCGATGTAAAAGCCAATACAAATGCTCAGAAAATGGATACTGAACTAAAGCAAATGCTTGGAGTAGATACTGTCAATAGAGCCGTATTCATGGGCCGCTTAGGCCATAGTAACCCAGTACAATATCGCTCTGTGAGAAAAAGCTTAGAGGAGTTGGAAATAAAGTAGCTACAAACGAAAGCACATGCTACCGGAGCATTTGTCCATAATTAAGGGCTAAAACTTACATAACAAAAAACCTGCCGAAGCAGGTTTTTTTAATAAGCTCTACATCTACGTTTAAGCTTTACGGCGGCGGCTCATGCCCAAGCCAACTAAACCCAAACCAAATACTGCTAGCATCGCTGGTTCTGGGATAAGGCCTACTTCGGCAAGAGTTACATCCAGACCACCGTTCGGATTAGTGAACGCATCATATGCTCCGCCAAAACTAATCATCACAGAGTCGACTCGTGACAAATTCATTGCAGCATCTCCACTAAACAAGTCGAAATCGATGAAAACAATTTCGCCGTTAATAGTTTCAGCAACACTATCCGATAACGACACCATGTTACCGTAAATATCAGTAATAGAGGCACTAAATAGTAGCGTTGCATCTGCAAAAATTACGTCGAGGTAAAAACCTTCCCACATTGAAATGTCGTAATACGGTGTGCCAGATTCCTCTGGGTGAATGCCGTCAGTCGCAGACCAATCAATATCTAACTTAGAGAAAGCAGAGCCACCATTTTCATAGCTCAGAATGTTTCCCTTTTCATCAGCGACAGAGCTTAGAGCTG
Organism: Neiella holothuriorum; assembly: GCF_019457915.1. GTDB lineage: Bacteria > Pseudomonadota > Gammaproteobacteria > Enterobacterales > Neiellaceae > Neiella > Neiella holothuriorum. The sequence continues at coordinate 4,256 of NZ_JAHZSS010000013.1, read as the reverse complement.
TTGCGTCAGCTGTAAACGCATCAGAAGAACTTTCGTATTTGGTCAATGTGTATGTTGTGGTAGCTCCAGCGTTGTTGATACCAACAACTGTTGAAACGCCATCGACAAGGGTGTCTTCATTAATCGAATAAAAAGAGAAATCATCCAATACCATTTTGCCGGCATTGGCGCTTGTTGCGAATACTGCGGCTGCTGCCAGCCCCATAAGTTTAGTAAATTTCATGTCCGTTCTCCGAGAGAGTGTTTGGTTGCGATGACTAATGCACTCACTGTGCCATAATTAACGTTGACTTTTAAAACAACAACTTAAGGAAGCCATCTCTATACTTCAACCTCCCAAAAATACCCCGATGTAAAAAAAACTGACATTCATTTCCGGCAGGTATATTGACATCGATCACATTAAAAAAGGCATCACGTTGTCAATTGCTACTGCAATCATTTAACGCTATCTGAATAGTACTGTTTCGCTATACTGACATGCCTAAAACGCAGATAAGCAGGATAAAATCGGATGAATACGCTAAGCAAGGCTGCACGTTATATTAGATGGATACTGGTTATCACAATTAGTCTTTCTGCTTCACCGGTGCACGCCCACAATCCGCTCCCAAAAACCATTCTTAAGGTAAAACCCAGCATTGTTGGTATTGGCTTACATGATCCGCGAAGTGCTCCGAAAACAACACTCAGTGCCACTGGCTTTGTGATTGGAAATGGCCAACTGGTAGCCACCAATGCTCACGCCATCCCAGACTTAAACAGTGAACGGAATCAATCGATTGCAGTGCTTGTGCCTGGCGGCAGAACCTCTGAGGTGTACAAAGCAACACTGGTAGCAAAAGATGACGAACACGACTTAGCCATCGTGCGGTTTCAAGGAAAACGGCTACCTCCGCTCAGCTTTTCCAATCAAACGGTACTGGAAGGGCAAGCAATCGCCTTTACAGGATTTCCCATCGGGCCGGTACTTGGGCTTTATCCCACCACGCATCGCGGCATCATTGCCGCCAAAACCCCAGTCATTTTGCCCGTACCACAAGTGGGTAAGTTAACGGCCAAACAATTAAAGCGTATGAAGCACCCATTTGAAGTCTATCAGCTTGATGCAACGGCTTATCCGGGCAATAGCGGCAGCCCTGTCTATGACCAAACAACTGGCGAAGTGATCGCTGTGATAAATAAGGTACTTCTCACCGGCAACAAGGAGTCGGCACTCACTAAACCGAGCGCCATCTCCTATGCCATACCGGTTAAACACCTACAAGAATTGCTCACGAGCCTCTGAGGCAGAGGCCGCTTGGACAGTCGCTTCGCCGTGCCAGCGATCTAACCACAGCGCGATAACACCATCACCAGTGACATTACAGGCCGTCCCGAAACTATCTTGTGCCAAATACAGCGCAATCATCAACGCAATCGCAGCTTCATCAAACCCTAGCATCGACGCCAAAATACCCAGCGCAGCCATAATCGCGCCGCCGGGCGCTCCGGGTGCTGCAACTAACGTCACGCCCAGCATCATAATAAAGGGCACAATATTCGCTAGCGTTGGTTCACCTAAGCTCGGTGTCATCAGCATCACTGCCGTAGTACACGTCACAATCGTGATCACCGAGCCAGACAGGTGAATGGTTGCACAAAGTGGAATCGCAAAATTGGCGATAGGCTCTTTCACCTGATTGTTCTTACTACTTTGTAGTGACACCGCAATTGTTGCAGCGCTCGACATAGTACCTAACGCCGTGAAATAAGCTGGCAGCATATTTTTCAGCAAAACGATCGGCGGTTTTTTATGAATAATACCAGTCACCAGATAGAGCGAAGTAAGCCATAGCCAATGCATTGCTACCGCAAGCAGCAATACCACAGCAAAGGTTTTGAGCGTTGATACCGCGGAGCCTTCCAGCATCATATGCGTAAATACCCCTGCGATATAAAACGGTAGCGCTGGAATAATCACCTTGCTTAGTAATAAGTCGACAATGGAGCGTCCTTCTTCAATCACCACCGAGAGTTGTTTCGATTGGATTGCACTCATGCCAATACCTAGCACAAACGCCAACACTAAGGCAGTCATAATACCCAGCGGTGGCGGTACGGCAATTTGTAGATAAGGCCCGATTTGCGTAGCACGCTCAGCATCAGGTAGCGCATGAGGCGAAACTAGGCCAGGTAGCAATTGGCTAGCAACTAAGAATGCAATCGTACCGGCGATTACCGTCGAGCCATAAGCAAGTCCCACAGTATGGCCGAGTAGTTTTCCTGACTGCCGTGGCAATGCGCCAATACCACTCGCGATATACAACAAAATTATGAGCGGAATCGTAAACCCAATCAATTGGCCAACAAACTCTTGAATGGTAAGCAAGATGCGCGCAACCCACTCAGGCGCAAAAGCACCGGCAAGTAGGCCTGCGGCAATGCCGATAATTAACTTTAATAATAAATTCATTAGTGTTCTTTGAAGTGAGGGCGATAGAAATTGGGCGAATTTTACCACAGATCCCTGTTAGGGATCTGTTAAGCATTCGCCTTTATTGGTGCGAATGTTCGCTTCTTTGAGGCGACTCATATTTTAACTAGATCACTATAATTTAATTTGGTAAGGCCAATTTTTTGAACTGCTCAGCAAATTGATTTTGTTGCCTTATCGAATTAAACGCCAAGCTCTAATCCATTGATATTCTAACCATCAGCATTGAGTTAAAAGCAGCCATAGAGCTGTATTTTCCAGACGATATAACAACAACAAATTCACTCAAGGCTGCTCACAGACACACAGAACAAGGCGACCCTATGATTTTTTCCCGCAATAACCCAAACACGGCATCAGAAACACACATTTTCCGCCGGCCAGCAAATGACTTTACCATCGATGAACATCTGCTTTCTAAAGGCCAAATTAACCTGATTCGTTGGATGTGGCCCACGACCAATTATCAATACGAGCAACTATGTAGCGCTTATCGAAACTACCTAAAGGTTGAACGGTGTGGTTTATCAGAGCAGCAGTGTAGAGCCCTTGGCTTTGATATCGACATGGAAGGTGCGCTCACATTAGAGCAAACCTTAACAACGCTGGCGGCAGGTGATTGGCTGACCGTTGATGAAGTGAACCAGCAAGTTCAAATGACCACAAAATGCCAAAACTGGCTTCACGCCAAACTGACTCGGCGTTTTGGCAACCAATGGCAAAACTGGCGTAATGAGTTACAACGCATTCATGCATTAATGCCGAATGCCCAACCGATGATCAACGAACACATCGCTATCATGCATTATGCGAATGGGTTAACGCCGCAGCAGGCAGCACGTTGGTTTCGCTGGAATGATCTGCAAATCCGCGCAAACGAGACCATCTCGAACGCTGTATCCAAACAATTGAATATTGCCAAACACGATTTACCAAACCATAAGATTTTTCATGTCAATCCGACACTTAAGTTTATCGACGCGGCAGTTTCTACTGCCTTCGATCCCGTTTCATTATCGGTAGAGGTTAAGCTAGGCAATACAAAGAAGAACTTACCTGAGTGCCAAATTGGCGAAATCAGTGACAACCGTTTTGCCATTGCACAGCTTGCAGATGTTGCTGGCTACTTTGTTGAAGTGCCACCCGATATCGAGCAGATCGAGTTATTTTGTTTATGGAGAGTTCATGACGGTGAACGAATCATTTCGGTATCGCATAACCTAAGCTACAGCCTTGCAAGTAAGGAAACTGGCTGGCTTTATTCAGCAGAAGTGCAGTTACCAACAGAGCATCAAAGCCAATTTTTCTCACCGGATTCATTCTTCGAAATAGAAGCATTGACGGGTAAAAAGCCTACATCGGCTGAGCTTATCAAACTGGTACCCCGCGTACGGTTTCAAATTGAACAGCTTGAGTTAAAACCCAACCGAGTCAAAATTGTGGAGTCTCTACTACTCAATGCTAAAACCGCTCACGATGCTACCGCCATCTGTTTGTGAACTAGATTTTGTCCATAGCAAATCCACAAAAGCCCGGTTCTGACGAATCGGGCTTTTGTGTAAACAAGCAAAAAATCTCAGAGCGAGCAGTGGTGTTGGAATTTAGTTTAAGTTGGATTGAGCCAGCGCAGGTGAGTCTTGCTTGGCCTGTCAGACGACGAGTTGCTTGGTGAGTCGCTGCATTTTCCCCAAAAAGCAAAAAATCCCGCTACATCAGTAACGGGCTTTGACGTACATGGATGTACTAATGTCGATGATATTCATGGATGAATGTCTTTCAT
>NZ_JAHZSS010000012.1 GCF_019457915.1 Neiella holothuriorum | reverse complement strand
CTCGGTTGAATGCACCTGACTTGAAATCAGGCGAAGGGTCAAACCTTCCGGGGGTTCGAATCCCTCCCTCTCCGCCATTTATATAGAAAGTACGCAATTCGCGGACTTTCGACATGCCCCCTGCGGAGAGGTGGCAGAGCTCGGTTGAATGCACCTGACTTGAAATCAGGCGAAGGGTCAAACCTTCCGGGGGTTCGAATCCCTCCCTCTCCGCCACTTATTCAGAAAGCCTGCTTTTATAGCAGGCTTTCGTCGTTTTAAGGCTCCGTAAACATTGAAACTCCAGTTGCTAAATATTAATTAACTGGGAGGGTGAAGAGCTCCGTGGGTACAAGCCAAGTGCGACGGGCGAGACATCATCACTCTAGCGATGGTCCTAAGGGGAGGTGCGCAGCACCGCATAATCCGTCCAGCTTTGCCATCTATATAGAAAGCCCGCCGTTCTTTTAAAAAGAGCTGCGGGCTTTTGTCATTCTGGCGTTTGATAAAACCGCGCTGTTAAATTTGTTTAACGACTCAACGTGGCGCGAGCTACGCGCTGTAACTGCCTAAGTGTCATCACGGCAAACCGAAACACGATCCCTTCCTTGCTTCTTGGATTCGTAAAGTGCTTTATCCGCACGAATCATCAGCGCGTTGGTCGACACATTTGTTGAGTCTGCTGCGGCGATGCCAAAGCTACAGGTCACGTCGACGTTGCTGAATGAGTTAGTGGCTATTTCTTTGCGCATAGATTCAGCAATGTCGTTTGCTTTATCGATACTCGCGCCGGGTAACAAGATACAAAACTCTTCGCCGCCCAACCGCGCAGTAAAGTCGTTTTGACGCACTGATTTCTGAAAAATTTCCGCAACGCCTTTAATGACGCTATCACCAACATTATGACCGTGGGTATCGTTGACGCTCTTGAAGCGATCAATGTCGGCAACAATAACGGCGTATGAAAAGGGCGAAACGGGAGACTGGAAATCGTTGTCGAGTCGCTCAAGCAAGGCTCTGCGGTTAAAGCAGTTGGTCAGCGGATCGCGAATCGCTAAGTCACTTAATTCTTTGTTGCGCCGTCGATATGATGAGAACGTTCTAATCAGAAAAATTGCAACGATGAAACACGATAGCAAGAGCGTCGCGAGCGCGACATTGGCATATCTGTTTTTGGTGAGCTCCAATTCTGCAATCATGTTGGCTTGTTTGATAAGTTCGAGTTCGCCGTTTTGTTTGGCGATGTTGAGTTCATCAATTTGGACCCGCTTTCGTAAATTCTTCAACTCGGACTCCAACTTAAATGAATCAAATTTTGCTTTTACCTGGTTGATTTCAAACGCATCCTGCTGTTTGCTCAACTTCTCCATCGCGCTGATTTCTTTTATCGCGTAGTCGAGCGATAGGGCGGTGTTTCCCCGAAAACCGTGCATCGTTCTCAACGCCTTGTATGCATACAGGGCATGTTGTTCTAGCTTTTCTTGCTGCGCTAAACGTATCGATTCTTCAAGTAGCAATGCGGCTCGGTTTTCATCCTTGTCTATCAAGAACTCGCCGAGTGCATTCAGCGATTTGATTAAGTGCTCATTACTATTTGATTGGCGGGCAAAATCGAGTGACGTTTCATACCTGTCTAACGCGGCAGCCTGATTTCCTTGGGCGCGATAAATATGTCCGACTATCTTTATCGAATGTGACGCTCTGAGCAGATCATTGTTCGACAAATAGATAGCAATCGACTTTTCGGCCATTTCCATTGCTTGTTCATATTTACCACTCAGGTAGTCAATGCCTGCAAGCTCGCGATAAGCCGCCGCAAGGGTGGTGGGCTTGATGCCTTTATCGTTGAGATCAATCGAGAGTTGGTAAAACGATCGTGACTCCTCGTGCTTTTCAAGTCGGGTATATAAAAGACCAATTTGATTGGATGTGTCGGCAATTTTGTCGGTGTCGTTTAACTTGAGATAGGTATCATGAGCCGCTTGTGTATGGCTGAGCGATTTTTCGTATAAGCCAATATTGCGGTAAGCCATACCAAGCAATGATGCCAACTCGGCACGATCGAGCGGTTCATCAATTTGCTCGTAAAGACTTATGCTTTGCAGTGCATGATGAATGGCCGACAAATAGTTGTGTTGTTGGTATTCCACAATAGCGATATTTTTTAACGCGCGCGCTGATTTGGTTTGGTCTCCAATTTCCGTACTGAACTCATAAGATTGTTGGTATGACGCCAATGCGCGCTGTGGATTATTTAACCGCTTATATGACTGTGCAATTTCATGGTGAATAGCAGCCAAAGCGCGCTGTTCTTTGGGATCGTCGCCGGCTAAGAATTGCAGGGATTTTTGGTATTCTTCAATTGAACTGAGATAGTCGCCATTTTTGTAATAGCCATTCGCTTTTGTGCTTAATGACCGGCTCATGAGGGATTTGTCGCCGTAATGTGTCGCAACGCCAATCGCCTCGTCGCTTACACGAATTCCTTCAGCAACATCACCGGTTATAAATAATATTTTTACGTACTCGATCAGTGACGTTAGGTGTGTGCGTTCTCTACCAAGATCTTTATCGATATTAGATGCTTGTAGAAAGTGATATTTGGCGGCGGCATAGTCTTTTAACTGCTTCGATAACTTGCCAAGTTGGGTATGAGCTTGTGCCGATAGGGCAAGGTTCTTCTCACGTTTTGCTTTGTTTAGCGCGGCTTCGGCGTAGCGATAACTCTGTTGCAAATCAGACGATCGCAGTGAACGAGATGTCGTTAACAGTTTTTTGCCCGACCAAGTACTGATGTCAGTGTTAAGTTGTGACGGTAGGGGAGCTTGTTGAGAAAAGGCTGCGGTATGGAACGCGACTGCGACAATTAATGCAAACCACATCAGTAATCGTGCGGTGTAATGCACTTGTATTCCGTACTGCATTTGGCCAAAACTCCGTCATATAGGCTCGAATAACCAGCACATTATACATTAAGTTTCTGTTTGGTTACGGTTAAGAAATAGGGTGCTGTCACATTTGATGGCGTAAAAATTCGTTGGACGAATATTAGGTCATTCTTCGTAGCGAAAAACAGCAGAGCCCACTTAAAACGCGGGCTCTGTACGTGGAGTTCGATCATTAATCTAATTTAGTCGATCAGTAAGTGATCAATCTGACTTTGATGCTCTTGCGGCTTAAATTGATTAAACCGAGGCAGCAATTTGTCCCAGTCAATGACATGACTGTCGATTTCCGGGCCGTCAATGCAAGCGTGCTTGCGGATCAACTTACCGTTCTCCATGACAGGCACCATACAGGCACCGCACATACCGGTGGCATCCACCATGATGGAGTTTAGACTCGCAACACAGTTGACCTGATAACCTTTGGTCAGATCGCTCACTGCGCGCATCATCATAGGGGGGCCAATGGTGATCACTTCAGCAATGGCTTCTTTGTTATCAATTAGCATTTGCTCTAGCGGGATGGTGACAAACCCTTTGCTGCCGAAGCTGCCATCGTTACTGGTATAGATCACGTTTAACTGATCAGGGTAGTTCGATTTTAGTGCCTCAACGCGGCCGCCTGGCTCGGTCCAAAAACAGTGTGCTTCGCCACGGAAACCGGATATTAAAGTGACATGATTACCGGCTTCTAAGTGGCTGCGCATGATCGGATGGACGGCGGGTAAGCCTACACCTCCGGCAGTAAATACCGCTCGTTTATCGTTAGCGTGGGGCTCAATATGACTGGGTTGGCCAAGTGGCCCAGCAATGGCCACAAAGCTATCACCCGTCTGCATCTGATTAATGAGCTTGGAGCTAGTGCCTAGCCCTTGGATCACCAAATCAATGGTGCCTTGGGACTCGTTCCAGTCTGCCAAGGTTAACGGGATAAGCTCGCCTTTTTCATCCGCTAGAACTCGCACAAACTGACCTGCTTTTGCGGACTTAGCAATCAGCGGTGCTTTAATTGTCAACTCGACAATCTCTTCAGTTAGCTGGCGCCGCTTGACGATTGTTGGCGGTGTTTGACCTAGATCTGTGTAATTGCTGGCTTGGCTTACAAGGTTATGAATTTCCTTGTCGTTGAAATTCAAGCCTTGCATGATTTCTTTCGCTGCAGCCTGACCGTCGCCGGCAGCTTTAATGGCCGTAGAGCCACCTCGAGTGGCATCGCCGCCACTGTATATGCCGCTAACAGACGTTTGTTGTGAGCCCTTGTTTAATACCAATGTTCCCCATTTTGAAGTGGTTAAATCGGGCTCAGCATCTTTGACGATGGGGTTTGAACTGTTGCCCAACGCCATGATCACTAAATCGACGGGCACTACTTGGGTATCACCAGTGGCTTGAGGGCGACGACGACCGGAAGCGTCAGGCTCACCTAGCACCATTACATCTAACGTTGCGCGTGCAACATAGTGATTTTTATCGCCATGAAATTCACAAGGCGAGCGAAGCTCGTTGAGCGCTATTCCTTCCTCTAAAGCGTGATGTAATTCCTCAACCCTAGCGGGCATTTCTTGCTGGGTACGTCGATACACAATGGTGACGTGAGCACCTAATCGACGTGCAGTGCGGGCGGCATCCATCGCGGTATTGCCGCCACCGATGATCATAACTTGTTTGTCTTTTACCTCGGGCAAGGGCGTCTCGTATTGCGCCTCGTTGGCATGCATTAGGTTAACCCGAGTTAGGAACTCATTGGCTGACATGATGTTAAGCAAATGCTCGCCAGGAACGCTCATAAAGCGGGGGAGGCCAGCGCCAGTGCCAACGAATACTCTGGCAAAACCAGCACGCTTTAAATCAGCCAAGGTGGCGGTTTTACCAACGATATAATTGGTTACGAAACGCCCGCCTAAGGCTTTAATTTTGGCAACTACATCATCAATGAGTTGGTTGGGTAAGCGAAATTCAGGAATACCGTAACGTAATACCCCGCCAAGGGCGTGAAAGGCTTCGAACACGGTTACCGGATAACCTTCTTTGGCCAGCAAATAAGCGTTAATCAAACCTGAAGGGCCTGAACCAACAATAGCTATTGGTGGCTTGTTTGCTTTTGCCCAAGGGTTTTCGATGGCTACATCTGGTAATTCACCATTGGTTAGCTCGCGTTCACGTTGGGGTAAAAACCATTCAAGTTGACCTATTTCGATGGGTTTTTCATTGAGGGTGCAAACACCTTGGCACTGCAATTCTTGCGGGCAAACGCGGCCGGTTACGTTAGGCAAAGGATTGGCATCGCGTATGAGTTCAAAGGCGGCTTTTAATTTGCCTTGTCCCATTAAGTTTATGACTTCTGGAATGTGAATTTTAACCGGGCAACCGCCCTCAGACTCGCCGGTTTCTTCGCCCTGAGCATTGCAGATCGGTATGCCGGTTTCGCAAGGGCTATCTTCACACTGCTTGTCGCGAAGCACTTCCAACCAAACAAACAATTCAACTTCACGCAGGCTATAACCTAGGTTGGTGTAGCCCAAATAACCTTGGCTAACGAGATCAAAGTCGTTACTTCGTTCTTCCGGCGGGCGTACATACGGTGGGATGTTCGATTTGCCGGGCCAATCTTGTGACAATCCTTTGAACATCGGGTACAAGCCCGACAAATGGTTATCGAGCGCTTGCACAAAATAGCGTTTTTGTTTCAAGGGCACGCGCCACAGATAACGTTGTAAGGCTTTGCTCAACTCATTGTCGGCCAATAATAATTCCCACAGTTTATGGGTAAAGGCTTCTGACAAATTGCCTTGCTTTAGAGTTTGTCTAATGGCGCGCTGACTCTCTTCAATAATCATTTGCTGAAAGCGCTGAGGATTGTGCTCCATTTGCTGCATCAGCATGTCGCGTTGCGATTGTGATAGGGACATTGCCATAACTAAGCCTCCGCTACCGTCGCTGGATTGACGTGGATGATCTCGGCATCACATTCATCTGCGATGTGTGTAATGCGGCGAATCAATTCGTCAGTGATTTGTATATGATCGAGCGCCCCAGGTATGACTCTACTGACGACTTTGGCAACACCGTCATCAACAATGGTGGTTTTTTCGAACACTTCGCCAAGTTGTTGGTAACAAGTTTTGCAGTCCGTACATTGGCATTGTTCGTCATCGGGGATATCAACTAGCGGCATGTCGTTATTGGCGCTGGCTGCAATTTCGTTATCGTTTATCTCAGTGACCGGAATCGTCTGAGCGGGCGATAACGCACCAGCAGTCATCGCCAACTCGGCCAAACCGTTGGCAATATTGTCGATGGCTTGTTCGTTGGCATTAACGGCGGCTTCATAGCGTTGTTGCCATTGCTGCAGTTGTTGTTGATAGTCACGTTCAATGTTAACCAAATGCTGGCCGCTGATGTATTGCAGCATGCGCCAGTTGCGCAGACGCTCTTCGGTCAACGCAACAATCGAGCTCGAAACGGCTAGTTGTACTAAATGACGTTGCTGATCTGTGCTCCAAATAAACGGTACTTTACCTAAACGCTCCGTCACCGAAAGTTGAATAAAGTCAGCGACAGCGATTAAGTCATCAATTGTATCAACGGCTTTAAAATGTTTCTTAAAGCGTCCTTCTCGTAGGGCAAAGTCAGCAGGCGTAAATGCGACTTGCTTAAGCTGAGTGATGCCATCGGCATCGACATAGCTCATGGTTTGGGTCGCCCAATCGTGCTGAACATCAGGGTTCCCTTCAAGCGAGAAGCGTTCTGCTAAGGTTTCGCCTTTACGTGGATCGTGCACGAACACAGGGCTCATGCGGCTATCTACTGCTAATTGAGCATGCCGCGTACTGGCGTCATCAGCAATGCCTTGCTCTCCCAAACAGGGGGTGTAGACATCGAATAATGCAGGTGCATCCTGATAATTAAGGTACTCAATCAGGTTTGACATAAAATGGCCCTGCAGCGACGTTGATGTTTGTACCACCATCACTTTCGGGTGGAAGGTCGCAATAATGCCAAGCTCTTTTCGCGCTTCTTGCTTGCCGCTATGCGCGTGCCCAAACCGGCTCAGATCAGAGTCTTGCCCGGTAAAGCTAGACGTTGATGCCTGACCGCCGGTATTGGAATAACTACCGGTGTTAAGCACTAGTACCTTGACCGGTGTAGAGGTGGTTAACAAACGGGATAGGGCACCAAAACCTATGTCATAGGTCGCCCCATCACCGCCAATGCTTAATATGGTTGGTAAGAGTGCGAGCTCTTGATCTGACAAATGCTCCCATTCTAAATAGCGAAGCTGGTTATCGTGGCTACTCGGATCGTAAAGATCATCAATGTCTAACTTGGCACTTCGAATGGCCTTGAATTGGCTGATTTGGTTGGCCACTTCACCTTCAAAAAGCCCTTTGGCAATGGCTGGGGTGTCCTGAAACAGGCTGTTAACCCACGGATCATTGTACGGGTTCGATGGAAACGTAGAGGCGTACACACTGCTGCAACCGGTCGCATTTGCAATTAATGCATTCGATGGTCCGTTGCCCGTTGGGCCGTGCTCGAAGTGGAACAAACGCTTTTCAAGTACGGCAATGGTTTGCTCAATGCGCGCCTTCCGATTTGGATCTGCAGGGTCATTTATTAACGTTTCACGCTTGTCTTCGAGCTGCGTGATTAACTGCTCCAACTGAGCAATATGTGCGTTGTAACGTTGTTGCTGTAGGGCGTGATTGACCGAGGTAACTAACCGCAACGCTGTCACTTCACCACAGCCGCGGCAAGCGCCGTGACCGGAGCTCATGGCATAGTAGTTGTCTCGATCCAGCAATAGGCGTTTGGCCTCACCGCTGGATTGGGTTGCTTGTTCAATAAAGCGAATAGGCGTGTTTGGCATGGCCGCTAATTGATCGAACACCTTGTGCATTTGCGCATGCAATTCGCCGGTTTGGCGCACTTTGTTTAATGCTCCAGGGCCACAGACATCAACACACTCCATGCAGCCACTACATTTGGTTGGATCAATCGCTACGCTAAACATCCCGCCTGTGCCTGCAACATTGTTTTCCATGGCATCAAAAAAGGGTTTGGTGCGGGCATACGGCAACTGTTGCAGCGCGTCACTGACGACATTTAAGTGTTGCTGTAATCCCAAGTTGGCAAACGTCATACTTGCAACAACTTGCGACATCACCTGACTTAACCCCTGGCGATTGCGGTTGGTACGGTATTCGTGGCGTATGCCATCGCAAATGGCGGGAACTTGAGCTTTGACTAACTCTAATTGCGCCGGTGGGATCGCCAACTGACTGATCGTGGCGTTTAGAATGTCATGTAATTCATGGACAGCATTTGGAATGGCGCCGTCTGGGCAAGCAATGGTGCATTCCATGCAGCCGGTACATTGGTCAGCATCGTAAGTGGGCACGTTTAGCCGGAATAGGCCTTTGTCTTTTGTTTTAGCACTGGCCGGTGGCATGAACATACCTGAGCCAGGTAGCACTGGCGCATCACCAATCGAACCATCGGCATAGCGCTTACCGGCAATATCATCGAAGTAGGCGTGGTCGAATAAGCCACAACTTGCATTGCATCCGCTATCGTCTTTGCTCTGAGTGGCTTCTTCAACAAGTTGTGGATCGTCAAATTCGTTGTAGTTAACGGCATGTGTTGCCTCCATACCATCTTTGATAACCGACATGTTGCCGGCAACGACCTTGTCACCTTTGCTGCCAAACTTCTTACTGATTTGCTCCTCAATACGCTGCAACATGTGCTTGGCGTCAGTGCCATGAATTACTTGATCAGCATGACCACACAGAGCACCAATAAAGGCAATGCCCATCATGCGTATTTCTAGGTCGGGTGTTGGCGCGTGCTGCTGTGCCACTTTAAAGGCATCAACAACGTAAAAGTCGATGTTATTGTCGCGAATATACTGGCGAGCAGTGGCAGGTAATTCTTGCCAGACTTGCTGTGGTGAGTGCTCCGTTTGCAAAATAAAGGTGCCATTGGCCGCCAGCCCTTTAAGTGGGTTGGTGTGCATAAACACTTTATGATCGGGTGATAACACCACTTCAACTTGCTGCAACTCAGCATTGGTTATTTTGATGGGCTCAGGAGAGAGGGTAATGAAGAAGTTCGTTGGTGCGCCTGATTTTTCAGAGCCATATTTCGGCATTGATTTTGAATGAAGGCCCAATGTGCCTGCCAAAATATCCGTGAGTAATTTACCCGTAGCGATGGTGCCATAGCCTCCTACAGAGTGAAAACGGATCCGCATTGCGCTATCAGGCAGCAGTATTGGATTTTCGCCAATATCTAAGGCCATGAGTTCAGTATTGGGGTAAGCATCACGTAAACGCTGTTGAATAATCGCAAGCTCGCCGGATGCTTGCTTGTCGAAGAACTGGCTACCCAAGTAGAAGAATGGTTTGCTGGCAGCGTCAAACATATTTTCAAATGCTGCGATCAGGTGGCATGGTTGCAGATCGTGGCCACCGAGGCCAAACACACCGGTACTTATTTGCGGCGCTTGGGATAATGCTGGAATGTCTGCATGGCGCAGAGTCACTGCATTTTCACTTGCCTTAAATAAGGCGCGACTCACGCGCTCTGTGAGGCGAGTTTCATCGCACCGTTCGAGAATCGTGACCGCTTTTTTACCTGCTAGTTTTTCAACGATTTGTGCTTCGGGGAATGGGTGTAGTTGCTTAATAGACAAGACGCCAACCTTTTGCCCTTGTTGGCGTAGGTAGCTTGCTACAGCTTCCGCATCGTCGGTGACCGAGCCTAACCCAACAATGACATAGTCAGCATCTTCACACATGAAGTCCATCACGGGGGCATACTGGCGGCCGGTGAGAGCGGCGTAATCGATCATGGCTTGTTCGATCATTGGGCCCACGTCACTCATAAAGTGAGTGTTGTGATCGACAATACCGGCCTGATAGTCAGGTTGGTTTTGCACCCCGCCGGTTAAGCCCGGGTTATGGGTATCAACTAATGCTGGAACGCGCTGACGACTGCCTTTCGGATAAGCGTTGAGCCAGGCTCGCCGCCATTTTGCGTGGAGTTCATTGGGAAGCCACTGCAAGGTCTCATCGAGTAGCGCCGCTGCATCGTCTTGTTCGAGGTTTTCATCGTGTGTACCAATGTATGCAGTTAGCGATGCTAGTTTGTCTGGCCAGCATTGGTCTCGGTATTTTTTGATAAATTGATTGAGTTGCCAAACACGCCCTTTGGCACCGTATAGCATGCGTTGTGCTTCGGTTGGCGCCGCAATTCGATCGGTCGGTGAGCCCAAATACTGTTTCAATAGCTCTGGCTCAGGTAACTGCACTTCACTTTGAATATGACTCGTTGCAAAGCCGTCCATGGTATTTGCAACAGGGATCAGCGATTCAGCACTGACACGATAAGCTATTGCTGCAAGATCGGCAGCTTCTTGGGCGTTACTGGCAAATAAAGTGGTGTAACCGGCGGAAAGAAGGGCGTAGACATCGTCATGGCCAGCCATCACATTTAAGGAGTGGCGAGAGACTGAACGAGCGGCTACATGCAATACAAAGCCCGCCGCTTTTTTCCCCACCGTCACGTAGTGAGATTCAAGTCCGTATAAAATACCCTGACTCGATGAAGCGTTCGACATGTATTTACCGCCGGTCAACGCGGCGCCTAACGCGCCACTTTGCGCAGAATGCTCACCCTCAGGCTCAAAAAAGAACGGATGTTCACCCCATACATTGCAGCCACCTTGGGCACGAAATGCTTCGTATAGTTCTGAAATTTCAGTCGATGGGGTAATGGGGTAACCAATTACGCCGCCACAGACATGTGACATCACATGGGCGACAGCGCCATTGCCATGGATAACGGTTGGAATACCTGGAAAAATTGCGTCAGCACTGCTGTCTGGCTTGGGTGAAATAGACATAACCTAATCTCCTTGTGCTTCAAGGTGACTATCTGAGCGGGCGAGGTGTTGGTGGTCGAAAATCCTCGGAGCGATTCTGCTCAGTAGCGTTGGAGCCTATCTTGGCTTTAAAGCCTTGAAACGGTAACGATTCAAATAACCCTACTTTTATTATTGAAATGGTATGCCGACTGATGCCCCGATAATGTGCAAATCTTCACAAGAACTGGTCGGAACATCGGAGGGGATTTGACTAGGGACAATAAAACGACCGAGTTGATTGCAATCGCGCTTTAGTGCGCTTCGCAATGCAAACGTTCGCTTTGTTCCCGGAAAGAGGGAGCTAGCAGTGAAGAGTCAGGCGATTGTTAATGAACGGCGCATTGGCAAATCAGCTCCCAAGCCAAAAGAGATTTGCCTACTAGTGCGTTATGGCTAATTTAATCAGTCGATTCATCATTGGTGGCAAAGCCGCTGCCAATGGCACTAAAGGGCAAATCGAGATTAAGCTCTGGTACTTGCAAGGCAAGCCATGCCGGAAAGGTATTACTGTTGGGGCCGGGGAATACAGTGTATTCATCTGCCCATGGGTAACGCTTGACTGCACTTTCAATTTTAGGGATTAACTCGGAAGCTTGGTCACCGGAAATTGCCAACAGTTTTTCCGGTCGGGCACCATACCAATAACGGTCAGGATTGGACGTTTGGTATTCATGCAAGGCGGGCAGGCCACGTCTAAGGCGCCAGCCCACCACTTCATACACCGTATATTCTTCGGCATTGGCCGGTTTGGTTGCGACCCATGTGTGAACGGCGAACCAGCCGCGCCAACTAAAGGCATCTGCGGCATAAACTTCAATGACCGCTGATTTATCAACTTGAG
Organism: Neiella holothuriorum; assembly: GCF_019457915.1. Classification (GTDB taxonomy): domain Bacteria; phylum Pseudomonadota; class Gammaproteobacteria; order Enterobacterales; family Neiellaceae; genus Neiella; species Neiella holothuriorum. The sequence continues at coordinate 113,196 of NZ_JAHZSS010000012.1, read as the reverse complement.
GATCTGGTGCAATGCCAGCAGGTTCTCGGCTAGCGGTGCGCCAGTCTGATTTAGCGCAACTCACCAACAACAAACATAGGCCAAGCAAGGCTGCAACTTTTTTAGTCAAAGGGAAACTCTCAAATCATAACGCTCAAACCATCAGTCTAAAGCGTCACAGGCAGCGCTTCAAACATTGTCAATTGTGCGTTCGGCAACACAACCGATAAATGGGCTGGTTAAATATTAATCAATTTTGTTTTTATTAACTACGCTTGATACTGGTTTTTGCAGTAACCACGGCTAATCCAGCAAACCTAACCCCGCGAGCAATCTGCCGCGCAAAGGAGTGCCATTATGCAAGAGTTACTTGAACTAGCGTCTAGCTACCTATATTTGTCATCGCGAATCAGTAATAAATCCGGGCGTTATATTAACGAAGGTGAGCGTTTCAGCGTCCGGTTTAGTTTGACCAATACTGCCCCTGCAGCAACCCAACTCGGTGCACCCAGATTCAAATTTTTAAGTCCTTATTTGTTAGTTCAGCAAACCCGTTATGCCGCTCCACTGTCGTCGTCAGGCAATCCGGTCTCACTTGTTGGTAATAACTTTACGAGTCACTTAGAGCCCGGTGAAACGACATCAACCGAAGTTGACTTCATTGCCTTGGATACTGCTGATTGGAGTGTCTTTCATCGCAATGAGGAATATGTCAAAGCAACAGTTGAGGCTCCGATTGATACCACGTATCTGTTCAAAGCATTACGTTCATTTACGTTTAGTACCGATATCGTGCCGCAGTCTGCTAGGGATTGAAGCTAACTTAGCCTTTGTCAGGATGACATGATGCAAGAACAAAATGGACCCATATTTGGTCTCGTTGGCGTGGTGTTGCTGGTTACTCTCGGATCGTTAATGTTCTCTGATGTAGCGCCAACCAGCACTCGCCCGTCTGACGCCGAGCAAGTTCGTTTAGTCACGGACGAATCGGTTGCGCCGGCACGTTTGTGGCAAGATCCTATTCGTGCCGTCCTCAACAACAAGCCGCCGAATGGCAGTCAATCGCCTGCTTCGTTTGACACCTCGCTCAAACCATTAGTTGACGGGGTAAGCAACATTACGGTGTTGGGGATCATGACCAATACCACACCGTATGCCGCATTTAGCGAACGTCGCCGATCCTATCGTTATGCGTTGGTGACAGCGTTGCGGCGTGCTTCGTACATTCCGCGGCAAACTCAACTGATTGGCGTAAATCAATTTAAAAGTTTGGCAGCAACAGTGCCTGGGCAATCGATCCCGCCACGATCGTTTGATGTGCCATTCGAGTGGTTTGATGCTTTGCCTACCACTTCATGTTCCACAACTACGTGTGACAGTTGTGCACCCAAGGTGTTGGTTTTATGGCTTGATGAAAAGCAATTTGCTCAACGTCCGTTAACGCGGATTGCCACATTAGCCGAGCGGCTTAACTTGGGCGCAGATAGCGCGCTTAAAATCATCGGTCCTTCAGACTCGGCCTTGCTTGGCCAATTGTCGGAGGAAGCGCAAAGCTCAACGGGTATAGCTTTCCCTTCAGAGCCACCGCAGCAAACTGTGGTAGAAATCTTTTCACCATTTTCAACCATGCCGGTGGCAGCATTAAACCGCTCCGTGTTGAGCCAAGAAATCCCTTCTGAAGGTAAGTTGACCGAATTAAACATCCCCAAAGAATGCGTTAAAGATCAGCTGGAAGGGCGAGAGTTGCTGTTGTGTCAGCACTTATTGGCCGAATTACAACTCAAAAAAAATATTGAACGTGCACAAGTGCAAGGTGTCCATTTTAAGTTTCACCGAACCATCAATCATGATTTTATCTTGGCGGATCGGCTGGTTACGGAATTAGCCGCTCACCGAATTAAGTACGAGCCAGAGCCCGTAGGCAATGACGATCGAGAAGCTAAACACAATGACGATTCACAGCCTAAATGCGATGGAGAAGGGCCGGTATGTTTGCATAGTGACTCGAGTGTGGTGCTTATTTCAGAATTAGACAGTGAGTATGGCCGGGCATTACCGCAGGCATTCAGGGATGCATTTTGCCAAGGCCAAGACTCATGCAAACAGGTTTTGGAGTTTTCATATTTGCGCGGTGTTGATGGCATTGCATCGGGTGCTCAACCTGCGATGTCATTGTCAGGTGGCGATAATGACGATCAGCAAGACAGCCTGATGGCCTTAGAAGGAATCAACAAGCAACGTGCAGTTGGGCCAGCTCAATATGATTACATTGATCGTCTGGGCATGGAAATGAGTTACCGCGATACGCAATTAAAGCAGCATAACGGCAAAGGTATTGCTGCAATCGGCTTATTGGGAAACGATGTTTACGATCAACTGATCATTCTTAAAACGTTGAAAAAACGATTCCCCAAAGCCTTGTTTTTTACCACCGATGCTCATGCCGAATGGTTCCATGCCGCTGACTACATGTGGACACGGAATCTCATTATTGCGTCTAGTTTTGGACTTAAACTGAACCCCGGTATTCAGAAGCAGGTACCGCCATTTAGAAGTAGTTACCAATCCGCAGTTTATATCGCGACATTATTAGCCGTTGATCGAGCGACGGTTACCAAAGCTTTGTTTCGCAAGGATGTGACTAGCCCACAGCCAATCGATCATATTTTAAGTCACATCGAACCGGTGATGATTGAAGTTGGCCGCAATGGGCCCGTACGTTTGCTGAATCGATTTGATTCGCAACATTCAACGCCGAGTCGAAGCGGAATCGCCATTGCCAACAATGCTAACGACATCCATCAAGTTAATTACCTGCCTATGAAAAACATTGGGACCATTGGCTTTTCAGTTTTGTTGTTGTTTGCCGCAGGGTTAGTGATTGGCGGCTATCGCCTTAATTATGGCCAGCGACCTATTAATCGAATAGGTATTAAATCGTTCAATAGCAAAGATGCAGCGGTCTTTTTTGCGCTCGCTACTTATATGGCGTTAACCGTCGTGATGCTGGGCCCTTGGTTCGCGCAACCTGAGCCGGCGCTGGTGTTCGATGGCATTAGTGCGTGGCCAGCGGCCTATATTCGCGCTGCTATTCCGTTTTGTTGCTTTATATTTTTGGGGCGAAGCTTAATTGAATTAAACAAAAATAGTCAGCGGATCCAAAGCACCTTTGGTTTACCGTCATATCGGCGCCGGACGCGCAGGTCGGGGCTTTATAAAAAACTGTGGCAACTGGCCGGTCATAGCAGCTTTGGTAAGCGTTTAATACGCAATTTTGTGGGGTGGCAATGCGATAAGGTGATTGCATTGATCGTGTTTTGTATGGTGCCAATGGCGGCATATAAAATGTTAGGGGCGTCGCAAGTGTTCTATTTTTGGTGGCTGTTAATCATAGTTGGTTTGCTTGTAGCTTGGAGTGTGATGGCTGCAAAAGTCTGGCGAATTAAGCGCCTTGCGAGGTGGGAAAATGAGCTTGTTTCGGCAAAACAAAATGAAAGGATCCGCTTAGCTACACTGTGGCGTCAGTACGGCTATTACAGCTCTAGCTATCCGCGCGTTGCGCGAGTGTGTACCAATACATTTATCTATATGGTGTTTTTTAGTTGTTTGTGGCTCATTTTCACCGAAGGATTTCCGACCCACATACGCGGCCCAATGCTTTTTGTCATTGGGCTGGTTTTTATCATCAGTGTACTGTCCATGCTGTATACCATCTTCTTTGTTGTTGACGTGACGCGCCAGTGCAGTATTTGGATTCGCGCATTGTCTCGACCAGATCTGACCATGACGCCAGCAAACCTTCACTACTGGCAGGAACGATTGCAAGTTCCGCCTAAATTGGCTGAGTACGCAACTCGTATTGATCTGATTGCTTGGCGTAGTAAACATGTTAGCCACATGGTTTATTTTCCATTTTTAGCGATCTTACTGACCATTTTGTCGACCACCAACTACTTCGATAACTGGCAATTCCCTTTGCCGTTGGCACTCATGCTGGCTATCAATGTTGCGATATGCACCATGAATGCGTTTCAGCTAAACGGTGCGGCCATCAAAGCGCGCGCAAAAATACTATCTAAATTACGGGTTGCCGCGATTAAGGCACAACAAGCCGGCGAGGGTGGTACCGACTCGTTACGGTGCTCAACATCCAGTTTTCAGCGGTCTGTTTCACAGTTAGGCTTAGTGAGTTATGGCAAGCCTGTTACTGGGGTGGGAACGGACCAATACCTCGGTAGTCAACAACAAATAGAGATGGTGATTGAGTTAATCGAACGGCGTACCGATGGCGCTTTCCGTAAGTTCTACCAGCAGCCCATTGTGAAAGCCTTTGTGTTTCTAGTCGGTGGTTTAGGGTTTGCAATTTCGCAATACTCAGCCATCAGTAGCTAGCCAGTAGCCAAATAAGTTTGCTATCGATTTACATGTTTGTGAATCATGTGGCAAAGCTGAAGCTGGTGAATCATCACATTGTTATTTAAGCTAAATAAATAGGTCGTACCAGAAAATAATATTACAGGGCGATAATAAACCTCTTGGCGCGGATCGGATGTCTCGTCTTTTTAGTTTGGATTGGTTGTAAGTGCGAAGGTATTTTGTACTGTCGATCGAGTGTCACCGTGTGGTGGCCTGACATGGATGTCTAGACAGGTGTCTAAATGAAGAAGTTCGTAAGTATATTGGGCTTGCTAATTGTTTCTCAAATTAGTCTCGCGTCGCCGCAAGATGATTGCCTCAATATGCATGTGATCGACAGCGAGCCGCTAGGGTTTGTCAAATCGTCCACAGTAAAGAGTGGCGTTCATTGGCACTACTTAAAAGCGATTGAGCAACGCTCAGGGCTTTGCTTCAATTTAAAGTTGATGCCGTATGCTCGAATTTGGGAGAGCATGCGCGTTGGTTTGCATGATGGCGGTATCGTGTTTCGTTCAGAAGCTCGCTCGCCGTTAGTCGAATATGTTGCTCTCATTCGCTTTGTCGAAACGGCAGTGATCCCATTAGCTGAATTTGATATTGAAGGCTACAACGATCTGCATGAGTTAACCGTTGGCAAGACCCGTGGCTCTCATTTAAGTGAGCGGTTTGACGACAACGAAGCTATTCGTACAGTTGAAATGGCAACCTACGAGCAGCTTGCCCAAATGATCCATTCGAAGCGAATTAACGCTGTCGCGGGCAGCCTATTTCCGCTCAGATACCAACTCAATAAATTTATTGCTCGAGGCGATCTGAATATTGGTCGTCCGCTGGTGATTGGTCAAAAAGCGCAGTGGTTACAACTCAGTAAAAAATCAAATCACCTCGATAAAATTCCACAACTTACCGCTGCCGTAGAATCATTAAAGGCCGATGGCACGTTCGATCGAATTATGGCTGAGTTTTATGGCGACAACTGGCATGCGTTGAACCAACCACCAGCAGTGATTATGGCTGACGGCTGATAGGTTACACGTCATTGAGTCGTGTGGGCATTATCACGATTGATGTTTGACTCAAAATGATACAGACTCAAATCACTTGTTTGAGTCAGTATCAGAGTTTGTCGACACAATGGAACATCAAAATTTTGCCCAGAAGCAACGCCTAGCCTATATCGATTTTAAGTTATTGTTTACCGGCTACATCATGAGAAGCGAGATCGTGACTCGGTTTGAGTTGGGGCTTGCTGCAGCTAGTCGTGATCTGTCGCTTTACAAAGAACGTGCGCCTGACAATATGCGTTACGACAACGGGGCTAAAAAGTACTTCATCACCAACGGGTTCAAACCCATTTTCAAACACGACACCCGCACCTCGTTGATGAAAATAGCCCATCAAATATCAGACAGCTTTGATGCCGTGGGCGATGTTGATTTTCCTGTGACAGCACCGACGCAACTTAATGTGCCCGACTTATTTGTGGTTGCTCGTCTGTCTCAAGCGGTGATCAACCAGCGCCCGGTAAAAGTAACGTACACATCATTGACAAGCGGCACCAGTGAGCGCGTTTTAGTGCCTCATACCATTGTTGATAATGGTCTGCGTTGGCATGTCCGCGCTTATGATCGCAAAACCCAATCGTTTCGAGATTTTGTGCTGACTCGGATCAGTGACGTCGCGGTGCTGGCAGATAGTGTTGATGAAGTTGAATCTGCCAGTTACGACACCCATTGGCAGGCACCATTAACACTTGAGTTAGTGCCTCACCCAGTCAACGTTCAGCATCCACAAGCTATTGAGATGGACTATGGCATGGACGAAGGCGTACTGGCTGTTAATACCAAGGTGGCGCTGGCCGGGTATTTATTGCGGCGCTGGAATGTGGATTGTTCTGGCATGGCGAGCCTGCGAGGCGCTGCTTACCAACTCCATTTGCGCAACAGTAATGTACTCGATGGCATCAACGAGCTTGTTATTGCGCCCGGCTATAGCGGCAATAAAAGCCTTAATCGCTCTTAGAATTCGATTGGCCTGTTGTTGCTAGATAGGAATTGGATGCGAGATAGTAATGGGTTGGGCGTGAATTAGCGGGTGGGCTGGCCCTTTGGCGCGCTAACGAATTGCCAACGTGGGCAATTTTATTCCGGCCTATTGCAATGGCTATTGTTGAAAGGTTACTGCTAGCTCAGTATTTGGTATCCGGCTTTAATCGTAATAAAGGTGTTAATTCGGCCGTTCGCAGGCGGTTGTCTATTTTTATCTCGCTCGGAGAATAAGTCGGTTCGAATTTTGCTTATAAAACCGTTAGTTATCCATCAATAGAGTAAACGGCAAATCATTGCCGCGAATAGCAGTTATTAGATGAATATTTCAGGGTTAAATTTCGGCGAACAAATTGCTTCTAAATTAACATCGTTGTGGTCTGCAAATAGCTCCGAACAAAACGTCACATCAGACACATTCGATGATGTTGCTGGAGCGCTATCATCGGCCCAAAGTACAGCAACGGTTGCCATTGACGATGTGGAGGTAGAGGCAATTGCCCCCATCAGCATGTCAGAGCTTTTTAGTGGCGAAAGTTGGAGTAATGCATTTGTACAATTGCAGCAGCAACTCACGGGCTCGTTCGACAACTTAACGTCCTTATCGGATATTGCTTCGTTAACCGATAGTGTTGATGTTGCTGATGAACTTGTTACGCCCGACTTAGTTAGTGTGAGCGACCAAATTGAACAAGGTGTGTCGTTAGCAAACGTCGACATTGAGACCGATGCCATTACCGATGGTGAACTATTTACACAAGCTTATCAGCGTTTAACCAACAACTTATTTGACGGCGGTTCAATCGGCTGGGACGATGCGGTAGATATGGTCAACCCCATGCAACATGTGCCGTTAGTTTCAGACGCATATTCTGCACTCAGTGGTGACGATCAAGGTTACGTAACCTCATTAGTTGGTAGTGCGGTATTGGGTGCTTCGCCGGTTACGATGGCTGCAACTGCCGCTGATATTGGCATTGAAGTCTTGTCAGGAAAAAATATAGCGGGTCATGCTTGGCAGTTAGCTAAAAGTGCTTATCAAACGGTTGTTGAATAGGGCGCATTGACCTGCATTTCACCTTAGCTGTGTTGATTCGTTACCTCCTTGTTAACGAGGGGAGGAACGAGCACTTGATGACGGTATAACGATCACAATTTGCTTCTTCGTCGCGATGAAGTCATTTCAAATACAGGCGGTCTTGGTCAATACTAACCGCAGTTTCTTTTAGAGTAGAGTTTAACGATGCCGTTTCACGCTCAAATTTATCAATATTTTTCACTAGCCATGAAAGCGCTTACTTGGGGCTTTTCGATTTGCATTTTGACTGTTGCTGTTGCGCAAGCAAGCAATGACGAGCCAACATCCCATGTGACAATAAAAGGTGCTGAGCTAATCGACCAACAAGGCAACACAGTGGTGTTAAGAGGTTTTGGCGTGGGTGGTTGGCTTATGCCTGAAGGTTACATGTTGGATTTTCCGAAACCCCATGACTCACCGCAAGCGATTCGTCGCGCCATTGTTGATATGACCGATGAAGCCACCGCTCAAACGTTCTTTAAGCGTTATGAACAAAATTATGTCACTGAGTCTGACATTGCGCAGGTTGCAGCGTGGGGCTTCAATTCTATTCGCTTACCATTTAATGCCGAACGTTTGATGCCGCGTGACCAACAAGGCGGCACATCTTACGTATTTGATCCGTCAGGCGTTGCGTTGATCGACAATTTGGTGGCTTGGGCCAGCAAGCATCACTTGTATGTCATTTTGGATATGCATGCCGCGCCCGGCGGTCAAAGTATCCACAATATTGCGGATTCAGGCGGTGTTGCAAGGCTGTGGGAGCAGTCAGAAATCTACTGGCCGCAGACAATAGCCCTGTGGCAAATGCTTGCTGAACGCTACAAATCAAACCCATGGGTTATTGGTTACGATGTGTTGAATGAACCTATGATGCCCGGTACTGAAGCGCTAGGTAAAAGCAAGATGGATCAGCATGACAACACGCAACTGCGGGCATTTTACATTGAGCTAACCAAGGCATTTAGAGCGGTTGATAATGGTACCAAGATCATGTTTTTAGAAGGTGGCTTCTGGGGCCAAAACATGAAGGATTTACTGCCCGCGTGGGATCCGAATATCGCCTATTCATACCACGCTTACCCGGCGCCAACATCGATCGCTGAGTTCCCGCAGTCGGTACAAGATGTCATGGATGCTGGCCATCCTGTTTGGTTTGGTGAGTGGGGCGAAAATTGGAACGAATTAGACTGGCATGATTGGCTTGCCTTTAATACCCAAGTCACCGCGCTGATGGAAGCTAGACCTGTGGGTTGGAGTTGGTGGACAACAAAGAAATTTGCGCGCTCAACGCAGCCTTGGCAGTGCTTCCATCCGGCCGGATTTTCGGTCATCCGCAATTATTTAAGTAACCGTGGACCTAAACCAGAAAAGGACGTAGCTAAAAGGATTTTGCTGCAAATGGCCGATAATTTAGCAACCGATCAATGCCACTTTAATCGTGGGTTGGTTGAGGCGCTTGGCGGCTCAGTCAAATAATATCCAATACTTAAAGGCAAACTATTGCGCCGCAAGTTACTCTTGCTTGCGGCCTGTTATACCGGCGCAGTATCACCTTCTTTTGGCGTAAACCAACGCAACACCAGCATCATTACCATTGCAAATACGGTCGCAACCGCAGCACCGAATAACGCCAGCTTGAAACTCCAAAATTGAGCGAGTAAGCCGGCGAGCGCGGTTCCTGCCATCATCCCGGTGCGCATCGCATTGGTATAAAAGGCAGAGGCAAAACCTAAACGCTCAGTTGACGCATCTTGAATCACACTGATCCCTAAACCGGCAAAAATGCCAAAGAATATGCCGTTTAATAATTGCAATAGAATTAGCTCGATTTGGCTATCGGCAACTTGCAATAACAAATAGAAGGCGAGGGCGACCACAAATCCGGCATTCAACATATGATGGCGGCCAAAGCGGCCAGCCCAACGTGGCACGAGCAACATAAACGGAATTTCTAATGCAGCCGTTAATCCCATGAGCATTCCAGGTAACGCTAACGGCAAATGTAATTCTTGCGTTAGGTAAAGAGGCATGGCGGTCAGGTAAAGGCTGTTGGCTAGGTTGCCGAGCAACATCACCGCGCCCAATAACCAAAGTTGCATTGGGATCGGTTTGGTAGGCTGTTTGTTACCTTCTGGCGGTTTCACCATTTTGAGGTTCGGTAGTGCGACACAGGCAAGTAAAATAACCGACAAGCTAATTGCGCCTGACAGGTAAAAATTTGCAGAAAACCCGAGCCAATCGACAGCAGTAAAGGCCATGGTCGGCCCCACAATCCAAACTAAAGACACCCCCGAACGCATTTGTGAATTCAGCGCGAGACTATTCTTGCCGCTATGATCGGCATAGTTTCGGATCATTGCTAACAACAGGGGGAATGCAGCACTGGCAAAACCCATGAGCACCACGCCAATGACCAGTGCCTGCCAAAATGTTTGCACCTGCGCAAAAGCAATCGCTGCAATCAATGCTGATGTCATCGCCGCCAAAAACAACCACAAGCCACTTTTTCCTCGGTCGAGCATGGTTCCTAATAATTGACTGAAAACAACACCCGATAGCGCGGTCGATACCGTATAGATGCCAATATAGGACGGTGGTGCTTGTAAATGTTGAATTAAGAATATGCTCATGATCGGCATGATCAACGAGTAAGACATGGCCGTAAGGCCGTTGAGCGCAAATAAACGCCCAGCATCGCCGTTAAAATTAATAAATCGTTTCAAAGAAAATGTCATACCTTGATTGGTTCGTGGTGTAGTGCCGCGATACTGAACAAAAAGTGTTTGACGAATTATACATGAAAGCGCTTACAAGGTTGCCTTTTGACGAAAACAAATAACCAGATGGCGAATAACAATGAGATGTTAGAAAGCAGCCACGCTAACGGTTACCTGGACTGGAGACGGTCATATTATGGCCGCTAGTCGGTATGGTGAGCTGTTACGGTTGTTGAACAACAGCATTGTTAGATGACGGCGAGTTGACCGGAGTTTAAGGTTAAACGTTCAACGCGATGGTGCCAGTGTTGCTCAATCATTTGCTCGGTTAATACGTCGGCCGGAGTGCCGCTAGCAACGCGTTTCCCCTGGCTCATGACGAAACATTGATCGCAATATTGCAGCACCTGATTTAAGTCATGCAATACAGCGAGCACAGCAAAACCACGTCGATGAGCAAGTTCTCTGGCCAAGGCCAAAATTTGATGTTGTTGGCCTAAGTCTTGTGCCGATGTGGGTTCGTCTAGCAATAACAACGGCGTTGTTTGTGCTTGACTGAGCTGTAACAACACTCGCGCTAATTGCACACGCTGACGCTCACCACCCGACAAGCTCGGAAAAGGGCGATTGGCAAAACGTTCACAGTCGGTTTCTTGCATCACGCTGCGAATGGCAACTTTGGCTTCTGCCTGATTTAGCGTTAACGGCGTTAACCCTAACGCCACGACTTCTTCAGCTGAAAACGGAAAGGTCAACTGACTTTGTTGCGGCAGAACGCCGACATGTTTTGCGCGCTCCAATGCGGGCCAGTCGCTCAGTGCTCGGCCATGGATTAAGATCGATCCGTTCGCGTTAATATCGCCACTCACGGCTTTAAGCAGGGTCGACTTGCCAGCACCATTGGGCCCAAGTAACGCCCCCATGGTGCTATGACTTAGATCGATGGCATCGACATCCAATATGTTTTTGGTACCAACGGAGAATTCGATTTGGCGAAGGGCTAGCATGTTAGCTCCACTGTTGACGCTGTTTGATTAACAAGACTAGGAAGAAGGGGGCGCCCAACAAGGCGGTTAACAGGCCCACAGGTAATTCGGCAGGTTGCACGACGGTGCGCGCCAGTAAATCTGCAATCATGAGTAATGCGGCACCGAGAAGCCCTGAAAGCGGCAGTAATGCGCGATGATTGGGGCCAGTGGTTAGTCGCACAAGGTGGGGCACCACAAGGCCAATAAAGCCAATAATACCAGCGCTAGCGACGGTAACGCCGACACCCACGGCAGTGAGCACAATAAGCTCTAATTTCAGTCGTTCAACGGAAATGCCAAGATGTCGGGCTTCAGCTTCACCGAGTAATAACGCATTTAGGGCGCCAGCACGTGATTGAAATGCAAACGCCAATAGCACGGCTGTAGCAAAAGCCAACCATAAGTTAGCGCTGTTAGCTCCCGCTAATGATCCCATCTGCCAAGTCGTTAACTGGCGCAGACTTTGATCATCAGCAAAGTAGCTCAAAAAGCCAATGGATGCGCCGGCAAATGCGGCGATAGCAACACCGGCCAACAGCAAAATTAATACTGAAGTGCCTTGTTTCGATTGCGCCAGGCTGTAAACCATTAATGTTGTCAGCAAGCCCATCACAAAGGCACTTGCCGGTATGGTCCAAGCGCCCCACGTTAACGGAAACAGCACAATGGCCACAATGGCACCGACCGCCGCACCTGATGACACGCCAATAATGCCTGGATCAGCCAACGGATTACGAAACAACCCCTGCATCACGGCACCACATTGAGCGAGAATAAAGCCAACAAACAATGCCAACAAGAGTCGTGGTAAACGAAGCTCCATCACCACAACTTGTTCGTGCGAGGCCAGTCGACTAAGCGGCGTTTCGAGACCTGCGATGGCATCGACAAGCGCTAACAAGCTGTCTTTAGCGGGTAACGCCATGGCGCCAGAAATCAACGATAACATCATGCCAAGGGCAATGATGATCAGCAGCGAACCGGCTAAGTAGTTTGCAGGCCAACGCATTACTGAGCCTCTACCACCAAGGTTTGAATACGTCGGGCTTCTTCAATCGCCGCAAGACTTAAACCTGCGACCAGTGCGCCGCTATCAACAGCAAAGATTTGTTGTTGTCGGCCTGCCGGGGTGTGTTGAACAATGCTATTGGCCGCCAATAAATCGGCAACGGCGGTCTGTTGTTGGCGGCCTGCCACTAAAATGATGGTTGGTGCCATGGTTAACAATGATTCGGCAGAGACATTACGGTAATTGTCGTAGTTAGCGACGTTATCCGCTGATAATGCTTCAATTAATGCATGGCCCGCCGTGCCTTTGCCGGCTAAGCGCAATTTTGTTGAATCCATTGCCAGTAAAAAGGCAATCTTATGCTCACTTAGCGGAAATTTATTCAACTGTGCCTCGAGTGTGTCGAGCTGAGTTAACACTGCTTTTCCGCGCGGCTGTTCATCCAATGCCAACGCTGCTTGCTCAATATTACTGCGCAGCTGTGCGGTACTTTTGGCATCTGCTAGCTGCAACAACTGAACGCCAGATTGCTTCAATGCCGCCACGGTTTCTGGCGGCCCCATATGATTGCTCCCTAATACGGTTGTCGGGTTCAAACTGAGTAAACCTTCCGCCGATAGGGTTCTGTGATAACCAATGTTAGGTAGTGACTCAGCGCCTGCCGGTAAACGGCTGGTTACATCAATGGCAACCAACTGCTCAATTAAACCAAGCGACACGACTAGGTTGGTGGCGTTCGCATCAGTTGTTATCAAACGATGTTCAGCGGCGTTCGCAGTTGCGCTTAGCACTGGTAATAAGGAACTAATTAAAAGGGTGCGCAGGTACTTAATCATGGTTGTTGTTCCATCAAAATCTGAGTATTGGAAATTTGGTGTTGATTGAGAAGAGCCAGGAGTTTCAGTAGAGGCTCCACATCCGCATTACGGTCAGCCGCAATGGTTACCGCAAGGTCGGTTACCTGTAGTTGCGGTGTGAGCGCCGATTCAAAGGTCTGCCATTGGTCAAAGGTTTGTTGATTGATCGCAAAGCGCGGCGACTGATGTTGCAGCGTTAACGTGAGCGATGTGTGCTCCGGTTGTAATGCCGAGTTGCTTTGCTCGGTTTTCGGTATATCAACCGGTAGCGCCAGTAAACGGGCATTGGCGGTAAGCAACAAAAACACCACCACAATAAACACAATATCAATGAGTGGCGTCAGTTCTAATTGGGTGGTTAGTGCAGCTTTGGGTTGGGTCTTGATCATGCGAGCGCCTCGTTGACCACACCGTCGATCTTCAAGCTGGAAATATTAATGGCGTGTTCAGCTCGAGACACTAGCTTATCGACCCAAAGCTGAAATCCATGGGCGCCTAACATGGCTGGCACCGCAATAATCAATCCGGCGGCCGTGGTCTTCATCGCCATGCCTAAACCTTCCGCCAACATAGCCGGTTCAATTGGACCTGTGTGCTCGCCAATCGTATCGAATACCGCAATCAAGCCAATAACGGTGCCCAGCAAACCAAGTAATGGAGCGACCAAGGTGATAATTTGAAGTATTCGAATGCCACTGGCAAGTTTTTGCTGTTGGGTGGTGAGCCAGACCGCGGCAATTTCTTCTCGCAGGATTTTGCTTTGGTTGCCATGACTCTGAAGGAGTCGCACGCCGTCATGACTTAATGTGCGCTGAGACGTGCGAATGGTTAAAACGATTAAGCGCTCCACGATAATCATGGTGGCAAGCAGCGCGCATAGCACCAGAGGCAGCGTTAACGGCCCTAATTGACTTTGGATTACAGCATAACTACTCATAAGACTGGTTTACTTCTGTTATTGGTTCGACAGTATTCATTCGATCGTGTTGATCTGCGTTGTTGCTCGCTATTGAAGCGAGAACTCAATCGGTACCCGGACTCGCGAAGCGATGGCCTGGCCTTGAATTTGGTGTGGTTTAAACTGCCAATCCGTTACAGCGGCAAGCGCAGACTCATCGAGCGCTTCGAGCCCTGAGCTTTTTGTGATGACGGTTTGGGTTTGGTTGCCATTTGCATCAAGCCAGATCTCGACCCACACCACACCTTGTTGGCCACGCTTACGAGCAATGGTCGGATAGCGCGGCGGGGAAGGGGGCGCAGCAAATAGCGGCTGCACAAACACTGGCTCTTGATGAGCGCCCGAAGCTTGGTTGTTGGCCGCAATTTGAGTTGATTGGCTGTCGGTATGATCGTCAACAACGGGTTCATCAAGTAAGTCTTCAACCGCCAATTGATGATCAGGTTCAGATTCCGCAGGCATTTCTTGTCTTACGGGCTCAGCTTCACTAACTGTACTTTCTTTAGTAACGCTAGGCTCAGTTACCGGCTGCACAACAGTGGAGGGCGTTTGTTCAACATCGGGCGTACTGACCTGCTGTGGCTCTGGTGGTTGCTGCGCTATTGTCTGTTGCGGTGTTGGTTCCGGAGTTTGTTGTTTTGTTTGTTGTGGTTGAACCGGTTCTTTTTGCGTGGACGTTGGCTTTTTAGGGGCAGCAACCATGTTAATCTGAACCGATACAGCTGAGCGAACCCCCATAGGCGATGCCATTGGCGCAGGCACTACATCAGCCGACACCCAAAATAGGCCTAGTAGTGCGAACGCTAGTAGTAACACCCGCGCACTGATGATGGGCCATTGCCCTGCTATATAGTTACTCATGGCGGTAATTCACTCTAACCGTCAGCTTTTGTTCGAATCATTCTAACTAAAACAAATCTAAGTGCAAATGATAATGATCCCCATTTACATTATTATTGTGTCTCGGTAATATCCCGCCCAGTTGCTTCATCAGAAAGCATTCGATTTGTACCTAAATCGCATATTCAAACAGGTTAGCCAGAACATCATAAACACTATTTTGGGATGAACATGAACATCAAGCCTTTAGCTTTTTTCGTGAGTTGTGCGTTAAGCACGCCAGTTATTGCAGCGGACGCACCATCAGAATCAACATTGAGCACCGATGAGCAGGTTTTTGAAATCAAAGCCGTCGTCGTTAATGCTACGCGAGTTGAAACCACTGAAGATGAGGTAACTCGCCCGCTTGCCGTTGTCGAAAAAGAGCAACTTGACGCGATTCAACCGCAATCGGTTGCCGAAGCTGTTTCTTATGAACCGAATATTGCGGTGAGCGGCGGCCCACGTGCCAACAATCAGAGCGTAAATATTCGTGGTTTGTCGGGTAACAAGGTGCTGCAAACAATTGATGGCGTACGTCAGGTCTTTGAATCTGGCCACCGTCCTAGTTACTTTCTTGATCCTGAATTGTTGACCAGTATTGAAGTGGTTAAAGGGCCTGCCAGTAGCCTTTGGGGCTCTGGTGCAGTAGCTGGTGTTGTTGCTCAAAATACCGTGTCGGCCGGCGATCTATTGGCGCCCGAGCAAAACCTCGGTGGCTTTATCAAGACCGGTTATAACGACAACAATGATAAATCTACCACGACAGGTGCCATTGCCGGGCGCACCGATTCCCTCGATTTATTGTTCAGTGCCTATTACCGAAACTCCAATGATGCTGAATTGGGCGATGGCAGTCGTTTGATCGGCTCGGCCTCCATTGATAAAGGCATGATGGGTAAAGCGGAGTGGCAAATTGACGATCACCAATCGCTGGGCTTCAATGTGCGTGCGGCTAACGTCTCTGGCTCAGTGCCATCAAACGGCTCGGCAGATCCAAACGGCTCTAGTAATTTTCTCATCAACTGCGATCAAGACACGGCCAATATAGCGCTTGATTACCGTATCAATACCCAATCACCTTATCTAAATGCGCAAGTTAAAGCCTATTGGAACAGCGTTGATATGGATGAAGAGCGGGTGAGCGATGGCCGTTCTGATGCTACCGAACTTGATGTTTACGGCATTAATATTAACAACGTCTCGACCGTGGGCGATGTCACTTTGTTGTACGGTATCGACGGCCATACCGAAGACTTTAAAGCGGAGCGTGGCGGTGATAACCGACCAACGCCACCGGATGCAGAAACCGACATTTGGGGTGGCTTCATTCAAGCCAGTTACCCGGTCGCTAAAAATTGGTCGGTGGAAGTTGGTGCGCGTTACGATTACTTCTCGACCGAAGCCAAAAACTTAACCGAAGACCGCTCTGACAATGATCTGTCACCATCGGCTGCGTTGATTTGGCAAGCACAAGACTGGCTTGAATTAACATTGCGTCACGACCGAGCGTTTCGAGCACCAAGCTCAGAGGAGCTGTATTCAACTGGCTATCACTTCTGCATGTTCGAAGGGTTTTGTAATAGCTTTGAGCCAAACCCCGATCTGAAACCCGAGCAAGCTGCCAATACCGAGTTAATGGCCAAGGCCAAGTTCGGTGGCGTGTTTGCGGAAAATGATGGCTTGCAAATTCAAACCTCAGTATTTCAAAACAAGGTGGACGATTTCATCGAGCAGATCGTGACTGATCCAACTTTTTACCCTGTCATGGATCCGGGTAAAACCTATTGGTACAACGTTGATGAAGCCACGATTGAAGGTTTTGAAATTAGCGCCAATTATCGCTACCAGGCGTTTAACGCCACACTAGCGTACGGCATTGTGCGCGGCGAAGATGATATTACCGGCGAAGATCTCACCAACATCCCAGCCGATACCCTTTCTGCAGATCTAAGTTATGCATTCTTAAGTGAGCAGTTGAAAGCGGGTGTGCGCGTGATTCATGCCAAAGATCAGACTCGCACCGATTACGAAGAGAATTTAGACGGCACAACTTATGACGGTTATACCGTTGGCGATTTATATGTGTCCTATCAACCATCATCACTGGCGGCATTGAAACTCGATTTAACCATCAATAACGTCACTGATAAACACTATCGTCAAGCCTGGGATGAGCTCGACCAAGTTGGCCGTGAAGTGATTTTTTCCGCCAAATACAGTTTTTAATTCATCGTCTTAACATAACAAGATTCAGAGCCAGCAATGCTGGCTCTGACATGAGGTCATCATGACAGAAGAAAACGTTTCTGCCGAACAACAAGTCGTACTGCCAGGTGAGCAGGCCCAAGCATTAATGGCTGAACTAGCTACATGGCGCAACACCACCACAATCGTGATTGTTGCTGGCTGTGTGTTCGAATTTAAAGGTGTGTTTCCCGTAGGCAGTATTGCAGAGGGCTATTACAACTTAGCGCTTGGTGAAATGGGCTTTAGTGGCCACATCAAACTGCAAGCCATTGCCGGCGTGCGGTTGTTAGCGCGGCAACATCGCGGCATGGACAGTTACGCGTTTATTTTTGAAGACCGTAAAGGGCAGCCAATTTTTAAAGTGTATTTAGGGCGCGATGCTGAACACAGCATCCACCCAGAACAATTAGAAAAATTTAACAACATAAAAACTAACGGCTTTACGCCTAATAACTAAACACCAACGTGTTGGAGAGACCATGTCGAGTGAACGTATCGCAGGCCGAGTTGGGCCGGAAATCAAAGCGCTATTAGACAGCCGAAAAAGTCTATTTTTGGCATCCACGACCGAAGAAGGTACGCCGTATGCGTCGTACGCACCGTTCGCCATTGATAACGAGTGCTTTTATGTATTGCTAAGTGAAATAGCAGTGCATGCGATCAACTTGCAACTGAACCCGTTTGCCTCGGTGTTGGTGGTAGAAGATGAAGATAGCGCCGATCAATTGTTTGCACGTTTACGGGTCAGCTACCAAGTTCAAGCAAAGCTCATTGATAACAATGACAACGCATGGCAAGCGGGCATTGATGTGCTCGCTAATCGGCATGGTGAACTCATTACCAATTTAAGTCAGTTAGGTGACTTTAAATTGTTCCGACTTGAGCCACAAAGCGGCCGCTTTGTAAAAGGCTTTGGCCGCGCATTTTCGTTTACTGGAGCGGGCCTGTTGGGTGAAGAAATTGCCCATATGCGAGACGGCCATAAAAAGCGCGAAGAATCAGCGCAAGCATAGTGGTTCAACCGAAGCTGGCTACTGAAGAGTGGCCAGTTTTGTTGTTTTTATACTCAACGGCTTGGGTGATTCACCAAGCCGGTCATCCCGTCCATGCAGGAGTAAGACATGACGATTCAACCCCAAGCGCCTTTGATTGATCACGCCTCATTAGTGTTTACCGAAGCCATGACAGGGAGACCGTCACCGTCGCCACTGCAATATGCATTTTCGGGTAAATCCTCGGCTCATGCCGGGCGTGGTGGCGTGCCGCCGCTTTCTGCAGACCGATCACAACAAACATTATCGGCATTGCTGAGTGAACCAACCGTCAGTGTTAAAGGGCGTGCATTGTACGTTCACATACCCTTTTGCCGAGTGCGCTGTAGTTTTTGTAACTTCTTCAAATACGCCGCATCGCCGAAGTTGATGGCTGACTACTTTCAGTTATTGCTGTTAGATTTAGAGCGCAAGGCCCGTCAGCCATGGAGTCAGGCGCAACCATTCGACGCAGTTTATATCGGCGGTGGTACACCGACCGATTTATCAGCCGAGCAAATTTTTCAGTTAGGCCAGCGAATTCAGCAATTATTGCCATTAACGCCTGATTGCGAAATAACCTTAGAAGGCCGATTAAACAAATTTGACGATGCCAAATTTGAGCAAGCGTTAGCCGGTGGCTTTAATCGTTTTTCATTTGGTGTGCAGAGTTTTGACACCCAGGTGCGCCGCCCGGCCAAACGCTTAGATGATCGGCAGCCACTGTTGCAACAACTAAAGCGTTTAACAGGCGCTAATGCTGCAACAATCGCCATTGATTTGATGTACGGCCTGCCGCACCAAACGGCACAAACCTGGCAACAAGATTTGCAAGACACCCTTGAAGCTGGCGTTGATGGCGTAGATCTGTACCAGTTAATTCAGTTCAAAGGATCGGGCATTGAGCGTGATGTTGAGCAGGGGCGGCTCGCCGAGCCAATGGGATCGGCCGAGCGCGCATTGCTGTACCAACAAGGTGCGAACTTCCTCAATAAAAGTGGCTGGAAGCAGTTGAGTTATTGTCATTGGGCCAGTGGCGACAAAGAAAAGAGTTGTTACAACGCGATGGCAAAATCAGGAGCGGAAATTCTTGCGGTAGGCGCCGGTGCAGGTGGTAATTTAGCTGGCTTTGGCTACATGCAACCGCGGGATATCGAACCATGGCAACAAGCGTTGGACGATCAACAATGGCCCGTCGCGATGATGATGGCTAAATCACCAAACCATTTGTTAGACGCGGCGTTAGTGGGGGCATGTGATCGCGGCCACCTCACGGCATCAGCAATCGGTCATGCGCGCTACAAAGCAGCCGGCCCATTATTTTTGAAATGGCAACAACATGGGTTAGCTCAATGTCATAGTGATGGTGTTCGATTGACCATGGCCGGACAATTCTGGTCTGTTAATTTAGCCAATGGTATGTTGCAGTACCTAAACCAAAACCAACAGGCTGTTGAGGCCTGCGAGCACGCCGCATGAGCCAAGATTCCATTAGCTGGGCCAGCTTATGGCAACAAATCAAACAACATAAACCAACCCTCGTAAAAGCCCATATCGTTGCCATTGCGGCAACGCTTATCAGTGTGCCAATACCATTGATGATGCCAATGTTGGTCGATGAAGTGTTGCTGGATAAGCCTGGCGTTGCAGTCGGCTGGATGAATCAAATTTTTCCCAGCCAATGGCACAGCGCAATGGGCTACATTGGCGCGATCCTACTGACCGTCATGATCTTGCGACTGTTGTCACTGGTGTTAAGTGTCATGCAATCGCGCCAATTCACCATCATCGGCAAGCAAATCAGCTTGTCGATTCGTCAGCGTTTATTGACCCATTTGCCGCAAGTTCAACTGCGGGAATATGAAACTCAGGGCTCAGGCGGGATCAGTGCGCGCTGCATTACTGATGTTGATACCCTCGACCAATTTATCAGTGGCACAATTTCAAAGTTTATTGTTGCGGTGCTGACATTGATTGGCGTTGCCGCCATATTGTTAGCAATTAGTTGGCAACTTGGCCTGTTTATTTTACTGCTCAATCCGGTGGTTATTTATTTTTCACAGCTATTCGGAAAGCAGGTTAAAAAGTTAAAAACCAAGGAAAATGCCGCCACTGAAGCGTTTCAGCAAGCGCTCATTGAAACCTTAGATGCCATTCATCAGCTACGGGCAATTCGCCGTGATGGTCACTACTTTGCCAAAGTTGGCGAAGCCGCTATTGAGCTAAAGAATCGAGCGATCGGATCACAGTGGAAAACCGAAGCGATGGGGCGCTTTAGTTTTACTATTTTCCTACTTGGCTTTGAGGTCTTTCGGGCAGTGGCCATGATGATGGTGCTGATCTCCGATCTTTCAATTGGCCAAATGTTTGCTGTGTTTGGTTATCTCTGGTTCATGATGGGGCCGGTACAAGAGCTGCTCAATATGCAGTATTCGTGGTTTGGTGCAAAAGCCGCAATCGCTCGCCTCAATGCGGTCCTGGCATTGCCTAAAGAGCCCAGTTATCCAAATGGCGTTAACCCCTTTACTGAATCCGATGCCATCGCGCTTACCTTAAACGACGTTAGTTTCGCTTACAGCGAAGAAGCGCCGCTACTAAAACAAATCAGCTTGCATGTGCCGGCAGGAGAAACCGCGGCGCTGGTGTCGATGAGTGGTGGTGGTAAATCAACCTTGGTACAACTGCTACTGGGCTTGTACCAACCGCAACGTGGCAGCATTGCCTATAACGATGTGCCGATTAACACCATTGGCGTTGATGCGGTACGAGCGAATGTCGCGACGGTGTTGCAACAGCCGGCCTTGTTTAATACCAGCCTGCGGGAAAACCTGACCATGGGGGCTGACCATACAGATGACGAAGTTTGGCAAGCGTTAAGCGTGGCCGCGTTAAAAGACTTTGTGGTGTCGCTGCCGGAACAATTAGCTTCAGTAGTTGGGCGCAATGGCGTTCGTTTATCGGGCGGTCAGCGACAACGGCTCGCTATTGCGCGGATGGTGTTAAGTAATCCTAAGGTGGTGATATTGGATGAGGCAACATCGGCGTTGGATGTAGCGACAGAGGCCGAGGTTCTTGCCAATCTCCAGCAATTTTTAAAAGCCCGTACCACATTAATTATTGCCCATCGATTAAGCGCTATCGCTCAGGCCGATCGCGTGTTTGTGCTCGACGATGGGGTGATTTGCCAAAGTGGTAGTCATCAGCAATTGAGTAGTGTGGCGGGTCTCTATCAGACACTTTACGGAAACGACACTCAGTTATGATTGGCAATTGCCGATCATGACGAACCCATTGCTTCATGCTGATAGGGCCTAATCATTAAATCAGGCAGGCTAGGTTAGTCAGTTTACAAATTAGCTGCATAGGCGTTGCTCGGTAACGATTATTCGATCAGTCATTAATTTACTACCCTTCGGAAACTCATCAATACGTTAAGCAATCACAATCGCCATTTTGCAAAACTGACGGTCAGTAGCGGTTCACAACGTTGTGTTGGGTAAATTTCATTGCCATCATGGAAACTGTTAGTGTTAAACGCGGTGAAAGCTTGAGCCGCATGTAACTGAAGGTTTGCGCTTCGCCAATGAAACAAATCATAACGGTCACCTTAAATCCTGCGATTGATATGACCGGTGACGTGTCGCAGCTTAATATTGGACACGTTAACCGAGTGCATGACGACTCTAGGCGTGCCGCGGGCAAAGGTATTAATGTCGCTTGCGTACTTGCTCAGTTGGGCGCCAAGGTGCACACAACGGGCTTTTTAGGGGAACAAAATCAAGCAGACTTCGACGAGCTATTTACCCATTACGCTGCTAAGTACAACTTAACCGAACACTTTATTCGTGTACCGGGGCTAACCCGCACCAACGTCAAACTGGCTGAGGCTCACGGTCAAGTTACCGACATCAATTTTAGTGGCTTTAGCGTTGATAAAGCCGCACAGCAAACTCTGTTGCAGCACCTTGTTGAGTGTGCCAATGGCAATACGCTAGTGATTATTGCTGGCAGTTTGCCACAGGGCATAGCGCCGGCGTACCTCAGTGAGCTTATCAGCCAGCTCAAACAGCAAGGCGCAACAACCTTTGTTGATACCAGCGGCGATGCGTTACTGGCAGCTTGGCAAGCTCAGCCGGAATGGCTTAAACCTAATCAAGACGAGCTAGCGCAATTACTTGGCCGCCAAATAGAGCCCGACACAATCGGTACGGAAACGAGGCAGTTAGCAATGACGCCAAGGCAAACGCTGATCGTTTCAGCGGGAGCGGCTGGCGTTTATACCTTTGGCGCCCATGGTGAATTCCACTGCAAACCACCGGTGGTTCAGGTGCATAGCACGGTTGGGGCTGGCGATACCTTAGTTGCCGGTCTTGCTTGGGGTTGGTTAAATGATCTGCCTTTTGAACAAACTTTGAAAAAAGCCGTTGCGCTTTCGGCGTGGGCAGTGACCCAACACGGGGTCAATGTGCCTGATGAGATGCGTATCCAAGCCTTGCTGGCAAACGTCGCGGTTGAATCAATCGATTAAATCGTTCATTTCCGATTCAAACGGTTTCAGTTGGCGCTCAGCTTCAATTAAAAATGTGGGCAGTTGCATTTGATAGCCTGGTGGCAGCAATTTCAATAACGCATCGTCTTCAATAATAAGCTGACGCCGTTGTAGTAAATTCGCATTGGCTAACATTTGTTGAATGATGTTGGATTGCAACAATACTTGCTGATAGCTGCCGTCGGCCAACGCGAGCCGCATCCCTTGCTCAATAAGCTCGTATAGCGCCGTGTCTTTCGTTGATACATAGAACTGCAACGCCAGCGGGTAGGCGAGTAGTAAGTTTTGTTCAACTGCAAGTTCTGGCCGGGTTGCCAGTTGGGCCCATGGTTCATGCGCGCCAATCGATAAGAAATCAAATCGTTTCGATGAAAGCATTTTCCACAAGTTTTTTGCTTCGCCTGCTTTTGTGACAGAAAAGCCCGCTTGTTCCAGAATTTTTGTATCGCCCCAAAACAATCCTTGGCCAACGTTAAATTGTTTTAAGTCTTCAATAGTATCGACATTGTTGAACTTCACTTGATCGGCTTTGCGAATGACCAAAATGCGATAACCAGTCAAACCAAGAAATATGGGTTGTTGAATGGGGGCTGCGTATTGCGCGGCGCTAGAGCCGGAACTGGCCCAAAACACATCGAGCTCGTCTGACTGTAACAATGTTGAATAGCGAACTTCATTGGCAACAAACTTGATGGGCTCGAAACAGATGTCGCGGTCTGTCTTACTAAGCGCGTGTTTGAGTAACGCCAAAACGACTCTATCGCGTTCGATTTCTACATATTGATGTTTGACGGTGGTATCGCAAGCGTGACCAGCAGGGCAAAGTCCAATGCTAAAAATCCACAACAGGGCGGTTAAATAAGTTGGGAATTTCACCATATAACGGACAAACCTAAAGGCGACTTAGAACCTGCATAAGGCGCGACAACGACACTGTTAATTATTGCGGTGGCATTCTACATAAAAAAATGGAATTGGTCCGAAATGGATGAATTCCATTTTGTGAGTTTATTTGTTGGCTAAAGATACGATCAGTGATTACAAATCTTCTCTTTAGCGGTATTGAAGCCAGCATCGGTTTCGACAAATTTACCGCGTGCGGCCAGAAATTCAATCAATGCATTGGCGTCCATGTCGCTGGCACTACAAGTATGGAACTTGGTGCCTACGCCGAACTTCGCTTCAATCGCTTGTTTTAAGCTTTCGCGGCTAAATTGCGTGTTGGCTTCAAGCATCATTTCCATGACGGCATGGCCGTGAATTGAATCAGTCATCTTTCACCTTTCAAAATATGTCATTAACGTCTGCGGCCAGTCTGCAGGATTTATCGTCAATTAATTCTGATCTGGCGCAAAGCTCAGGCTACGACGGGCATTTGCGACAACTGTAATTGGCTACCAATGCTAATCGACTAGACTAGTAACCTTAGAAATTTTCAGCGTTAAAAAAAGTGCTTAAAATCAGCTATTAATTCATAAGAAGCTAATGACTAACGCTAAAAATTATGAAAACAAAGCTCAAAACTTGTAAATAAATTACGTAAATGCGCGAATTTAGTGTATTTTGCGCCAGTTTTTTAACGATTTGTGTTGTTCGTCGAAGCTTTTATGAAAAACACAAAAAAACGATGTAATTAAGATTCAGATCAAAAATCTCGCTCTATAAGGCTGTAAGCTTTCGGGCGATTAACAATGCGCTAACAAATGATGCGGCGCTAGACCAAAAAAAAGAAAAGGTGACCTTGATGTCTGAAACTGGAGAATTGAGTTACTCAGAACGGCGTAAGCCGGCGGCTAGCTTTGAAAGCCGCGAAGAGTACCTGAATCACGAACTCGAAATCACCAATGTGAAGCGTTGGGGCATTAACTTGCCGTATCGCGATTTCGGCATTGAAATTGAAGATTGGGTACCCGCTTTAGCTGCAACGATCGGCAAGATCGTGATGGTAACGGCCATGGTTGCTGCATTTGCTGCACAGTATGGTTTGTCTGCCGAATTTGTCGCAGAAAACGTTCGTTTCGAATTGCTGATTGCTGGCGTGTTGTTCGTGGTACTTTTTTCAGCCATTTTGAATCCTTCGGCTAACTTAGCCGGAACACACGGCCCGATGATTCCATTGATCCCGCTCATTGCGATGGCCGGTGGTCTCCCGCTGGCACTTGGCATCATGGTTGGTGTGTTTGGTCTGCTATTGAGTTTCTCCAAAGGTGGTTCACGGCTGGTGAACGCAACCGGGGAAGGGGTCCGCGGCGGCTTACTTATTTACCTCGGTGCTGTTGGTACGATTAGCCAAATTAGCAAGCTCGGTGGTTGGGCAGCTGGCATCGAAATGAGCACTGTGTCATTCGGCGTTATTGTCGTGACCATTGTTCTGTATGCCTACCTTGCACGTATCCAAAAGCGTTGGTTGGCCATTCCACTGTGTTCAGCCATTGCCGGTATCGTTGCTTTTGCTATGGGCGCACCGTTCGAATTTGTTACCGAGCCTGGCTTGCCAAACATGAATCCTATGTACTGGTGGGGTGAAGATACTGGCTGGCAAATGGGCCTGCCTTCGCTAGAGCAATATATTGCGGTGATCCCGTTTGCGGTACTTGCCGTTGCGATGTGGTCGCCTGACGTTCTCGGTCACCGTGTGTTCCAAGAACTGAACTACCCGCCAAAAGCCAAGAAAGTATTGATGAACGCCGATGACACAATGACGGTAGCATCGATTCGTCAAATTGTTGGTGTAGGCCTAGGTGGCGGTAACTTGGCGTCGTCTTGGGGTACATACATGATCCCTGCTGCGATTGCTAAGCGCCCAATTCCAGGTGGAGCCATATTGACGGGCTTACTCTGTGTTTTGGCTGCTGTCTTTGGTTACCCAATGGATCTAGCCATGTGGGAGCCTGTATTGCGCGTTGCTTTGTTGGTTGGCGTATTCTTGCCGCTTCTTGAAGCTGGTATGCAGATGGTGAAAGATTCTAAGAACTCGCAAAGTGCTGGTATCTGTATTTTCTCATGTGCCTTTGTAAACCCAGTCTTTGGTTGGGCGCTGACCATGTTGCTTGATAACTTGGGCTTCATTGGTGACAAAGAACGTCCGAAGCAGTTATCTACGCTTGACCGCTTGTGGTTGCCACTTGCGGCATTCGTTATCTGCGTTGGCTCGCTCGCCTTAGTAGGACAATTGCCTGGTATTCCGGCATTACTGTAACCGCAGTAAAACCTGTTTAGAGGGTCTCAATGGACTGAGCTCTCGCTGATTTAATAAGCCGCTCTATGAGCGGCTTTTTTTGTGCAGTATTTTGTTGCTTGCGTATCAATCGTTATGCCGCACCCAACATATTTTAACCGATTGATTTATTGCTAATTGGTTACGCTTACATCGAGTCAACGCGGTGAATTTCTTTGTGACCAAAAGCCTTGTTCTTTTCTCGATCCTTAGGGTGAATCACAGTAACCTTGGTGCTAGAAATTTTAAGCCATCATCAAGGTTCGGTTTGTGCTCACTCTTTATCCGTCTAACCGATTAGAAGTCTTAGCGCGTTTGCTTGAAGCCGTGCTGCAGTTTCGCCAAAGCTCACCACTAACTGCTGATACTATTTTGGTTGAAAGCCAGGGGATGCAACACTGGCTCAATATGCAGTTGGCGAAATCTCAGGGGGTGGCGATGAACCTTGAGTTCCCCATGCCATCTCGATTTATTTGGGACACGGCTAGGAAGGTATTAGGATCAAAAGTCCCCAGGCAGTCGCCATACCGCCGTGAAGTGATGGCATGGCGTATTGATAAACTGCTTGCCAGCGAACCGGTATTGAGCGCGTCTTGTTGCGCACTAGTATCGGATTATTGGTTGGGGACGAATGACGTCCTCAAGCGCTTTCAGCTGGCCACTAAAATAGCCGATCTATTTGAGCAGTATTTGATGTATCGCCACGATTGGCTGTTGTCTTGGCAAGCCAATCAGTTAACTGACAGCGCCTGTGGCGATGAGCAATGGCAAGCCTTGTTATGGCGCTTACTGGTTGCTGAAAATGAGTTGCATCCAGTATCGCTGCAACAACAATTGATGGACGAATTGCAGCACAACTTCGCCAAGCACGCAGACAAACTACCGAAGCAAATTTCAATGTTTGCTATCAACGCCATGGCCCCCCAATCATTGGCCTTTTTTAATGCGTTGGGTCAACACATCGATATTCACCTATTTCATTTGAATCCATGCGTTGATTTTTGGGGCGACTTACAATCGGATAAAGCGCAAGCCAAAACAATGCGCGAGTCTCAATATCAACGCTGGATTGAAGAAGAGCAAAGTAACCCACTATTGGCTAACTTAGGCCAACAGGGGAAAGACTTGTTCAATGGACTGCAGCAATTGGGGCTGCAAGAGATCTCTGCTTATAATCAGCCCGGCGACGACATCAAACCGCACGGTCGGTCGAGTGTACTGGCGTCGCTGCAAAATGACATTCTCAATTTGCACGATGCGCGCACTGAGCCGTCAGCAACACCGCAGCTCGACGACTCCATCATGATTAATTCATGCCATAGTGCGTTGCGCGAAATTCAAACGGTCCACGATCAATTGTTGCATCTGTTTCAACAGCGTCCCGATTTAAAACCCAGCGACGTGCTGGTGATGTGTCCGCGCATTGAAGACTACGCACCTTATGTTGAAGCAGTCTTTCGCCATCCAAGGGAAGGGCAGGCTGAAGGTGACTCGCCACGGCTGCCGTGTTCAATTGCCGACCGCACCTTACTCGACGCCGAACCTGTCGTTAATGCATTTTTATCTTTGTTGCAGTTGCCTGATAGTCGCTTTGAAGTCAGTCAAATCATGGACTACTTGCGCGTACCTGCATTGCAAGAGCGCTTTGGCTTGAATGACGCTGAGCTAGAAACCATTGAGTCTTGGTTGCGGCATGCGTGTATCCATTGGGGAATTGATGCCGATCATCAACAGAAAGTCGCTGGCGCTAGCTATCAACAAGGAACATTCTCGTGGCAATGGGGTTTGACTCGTCTGCTTAATGGCTTTGCCAGTGGTCAGCAAGAGCTCCACCAAGGCCTATTGTGGTTACCCGCAGTTGATGGTCAGCAAGGCATTTTACTCGGCCGACTGATGCAAGTTTTAGAGGCTTTGCACTTTACCGCTACTGCATTACTCAATGCTCGTACGGCAACGCAGTGGCGTGACTATTTATGGCAACAGCTGGAACAGCTATTTGCTACCGAAGCCGAGCAACTCGATTTAATGAGTCATATTCAGGACGTGTTGGCGGGCTTTGTTAGTCATTGCGCGCAAGCCGGATATGAGGACGTCATTGAACTATCGGTGGTTAGGCATTATTTGACGCACCACTTTTCTCAGCCGGACACCGGCAACCATTTTATGACTGGGCAAGTGACCTTTTGTTCAATGGTGCCGATGCGAAGTATTCCATTTAAAGTCATTGCCATTTTGGGCTTGAATGACGGTGTTTTTCCGCGCCAAAGTAACCCGCTTAGTTTTGATTTGATGGCACGACTGGGGCGCCGCCAAGGCGATCGTTCGCGCCGCGGAGATGATCGTTACCTGTTTTTGGAGGCGTTGATATCAGCCCGCGAAAGCTTAATTCTCAGTTACCAAGGAAGAGATGCGAAAGACAATAATGAGCGTCAACCTTCGTTGGTATTAACCGAACTCATGGATTATTTGCATCGCGGCTATGGCTGGCAATTTGAAGGCGCCAACGATCAATTGCAGCAAATGCCGTTGCACCCGTTTAGCTCCTCGTTGTTTAGTCAGGGGCAAAGTTTTGATGGCGGTTGGATGAGGCTTGCTAAGCCGCTAGAGTCCAGCGAGCGGCGCTGTCAGTTAACATTTGAATCGGATAGCAGCGAGTCAACGCCGGTGCTGACAGTAGCTGCGCTTAGTCAGTTTTTTAATCATCCGCTACGAACGTTTGCGAACGAGCGCTTGCAACTAAATTTGGAACAATACGATCAAGCATTAGATGATGCGGAGCCTTTTGCCGCCGACTCGCTGATGCGTTTTGGCGGCACTCAACAATTGGTTGAGGTGATTTTAAAAGGCAAACCAGTTGAGCCCGAGATCAACATGTTGCAGGCTTCGGGTTTGCTACCTCAAAGCCCCCAAACCGAGTCTGACGTTGAGTTGTGGTTAGAGCGCGCGCAGCGAATGGTCGAGGCGATTACCGCGGTGTCACCATTACCAACCACAAGTCAGCGCACGGCGTTAACATCCCATATTATCGACGCGCAGTTAACTTGGTATGGCGATCAGCAAGGCGTGATTTGCTATCACCCAGGTAGCGCAAGTGCCACCCAATTAACCAAGTTGTGGTTACATCATTTGGTTGGAACATTAATTGCCGGCAAGGCCATCACCAGCCTTGGCTTTTATCTCGATTCCAAAAGCCATCAAGTTATTGACGTTGAAATTGGTGCGCACATTCAGCCTGAACAAGCGCGCGCCGTTCTCGACGATTTACTCACGACTTACCAGCAAGGCTTGTGTGAACCGCTTATGGTATTTGCAAAATTTGGTCAGGCTATTTGGCAAAAAAGCCCAAACCAACCGCTGTCAGAAAAACTATCTGAAGGCGACCTGCTAAAAGCATGGCGAAGTACTTTAGACGGCAACACCTTTAGCAATGTTCCAGGGTTGGCAGATGATCCTTATGTAAGTTGGTTTTACCAAGGCGACGATCCATTTGCGCTGCCAGAAGAGTCTCTATTAACGCTACTAGAGCGCGTTTACCAGCCGATGTATAGCGCGTTGGCCATGACGGAGGCGAACCTATGAGTCGTCAGCCAACCCAAGCTAAACCACTTGAGCCGCAGTCGTTACCACTGTTTGGGCGCCACTTAATTGAAGCGAGCGCGGGTACCGGTAAAACCTATAACATCACGCGCTTGTATTTACGGCTGTTGCTTGAACGAAAACTGGTGGTGCAGCAAATTCTCGTTATGACCTTCACCCGTGCGGCCACCGAAGAGCTTCGAGGTCGCATTGCTGCTACGTTACGCCAAGCGTTAGCGGGGTGGGGAACATTGGGCGCTAGCGATCCCTTCTTTGACTATTTGGAGAACGCGTTAGATGCGGAAGAGGTTCGCCAGCGGCTACAAGCGGCTTTGCTGGAACTAGATGAAGCGGCAATCTATACCATTCATGGCTTTTGTAATCGTGTGTTGTCGCAACAGGCGTTCGAAAGCAGCCTGCCATTTGATGTCAGTATGGAAGCGGATACCAGCTTAATTCAACAGCAAGCCGTACAAGACTGGCTACGGCAAATACAACGTCGACCAGACGATTACCAACATTTAGTTGCGCAGGGGGGGCATGTTCCTGAGCGATTTATCGCTGAGTTCGGCGGTTTGTTAACGAACCAAGACACCATTCGAAATGGTTATGCCAATCACTTGTTGGCCGATGATTTGGTCGAAAAACATCGCAACTTTTCAAACCAAGCGGGTGATGTCAAAGCAAACTTAATTGCTGAGCAAGACACAATTTTATCGTATTTGCTCGACAGCCAGCAGGACTTAGCGCCGCAATGGCACGTATTACTTGATGGCTTAACCGGCCCGCTAGCTGACTACCCAACATCACTTGCTGGTAAATTTGCAACGTTCAGTAAATATCGTTCGAAAGCGGCGCCGTTTAAACCGCTATTGCAGGCGCTTAAAGCGCTAACTGCCACCGCTAAACAGCTCATTGTCGATGAGCAAAATCATCAGTTAGCCCAAAGCTATCAGCTGGTACTGGTTGGCATAGACCATATCCGCGTCCGCATCAATGACAGTAAACAGCAAGCCGCAATGCTCGATTACGATGACTTGATTAGCCGCCTTCATACGCGTCTACGCGAGCAACCCACCGGCGCCTTAAGCCAGCAATTACAACAACAATACCCAGTTGCGTTAGTTGATGAATTCCAAGATACCGACGCGGCGCAATATGAAATATTCGATATTCTTTACCCGCGTAACGCCGGCGCTAGCGATCAGGCCATTGACGAATCGGACCATCCCGAGCAACCCTTGTTGTTAATGATTGGCGATCCGAAACAAGCTATTTATGGGTTTCGCGGTGGCGATATTTTTACGTACTTAACGGCGCGAAAAGCAGCCGATTTTCATTGGGAAATGGATACCAACTGGCGTTCGGTTGCCGACATGGTCAGTGGTTATAACCGACTGTTTTGGGGAAACGCGCTAGCCGAACCAACTGCTGATGTGTTTGGTTATGGCATTCACTATCAACAAATTCGATCCACCCCCAAAGCCGGCGCCTGTGATTCGCCGCTGACCGATCCGCAGCGTAGCGCTGCGATGCAATACGTTTGGCTTAATAGTGAGGGACTAGAGGACGATAGTACCGACGGCTTGCAACAGCAGCTTGCCAAGTGGTGTGCGTTAGAAGCCCGACGTTTACTGACCGAAACGACGCTTGGCGACCAGCCATTAGCGCCCCCTGACATTGCATTTTTGGTGCGTTCGGCCCGTGAAGCCAGTTTTGTAAAACAGGCATTGCAGCGGCAGGGGCTTGATGCAGTGTTTGTCAGCAATCGTCAGCGTTTGTTCGACAGTGATGAAGCACAATCGCTACAAGTTGCACTAGAAGGGATATGGCATTGTCAGAGTAACCGTCAACTATTGCGGGCGTTATCATCAAGCTTGCTCGGTTTTGGCGCGCAATCGCTAGCTGACTTTCAATCGCCGGATCATGAACAAGCATTCGAGCAAGCGCGGGCCTTAGTATTGACGCTGCGTCAGTTGTGGCAGCAAAAAGGCATTATGGCGTTGATGTTGCGGTTACTACAGTATCACTATCAGCCGCCAGCGAATGCCCATGAGCGAGCTGCGACGAACATGCTCCATCTTGCTGAGATCTTGCAGCAGCGTTCTCGCCAATACAAACAACCACAGCAATTGTTGAATTGGTTTGGCCAACAGCAACGTCAGCCCGACAGCCAAGATGATTATTTATTGCGGCTTGAGAGTGACCAAGCGCTGATCCGCATCGTCACGCAGCATGGCTCTAAGGGGTTGGAATACCCAGTCGTTTTTATCCCATTTGCCAATAAGTACCAAGATCCGGCCAAAGCTGGCGCTAAATTTCAGCAGGTGTTTCGTTACCAAGATCCGGCCGCACAAAAACAAGTTTGCCAACTTGGCAAATCAGACGAGGCTGTTGAATGTGTTCGCCGCGAAGGCCATGCCGAAGCCATTCGCTTGCTCTACGTAGCCGTAACGCGCGCAGCACATCGTTGTTATATCGGTGCCGCGCCTTTTCGAAATAGCGAAAGCTCTGCACTTGGGCAAGTGCTTCACATGGCCAAAGGCAAAGATTGGCAACAAACAATTACCGATGTTGTTGCGACCTCAGCAGGTGCGAGTTCGTTGTTGAGTGGCAACGAGCCGCCACAGGCAAAACATCAACTGGCCGTAACGGATGAGCCATTACAACTCAACGCGGCACATTTCACTGGCGAGCTCCGCCATGACTGGCAATTAACCTCATTCTCAGCAATCACGCGACTTGCCCATCAGGTCAAACTTGATCAAAAAGAGCGCATTGATCAAGTAACAGAGCTCGAGTCCGATGTGGTACCAGCCCCAGTCACTGAGTTGCGCTATACGCTCAAAAAAGGTGCCGCGGCCGGTAATTTGTTACACGATATTTGTGAGCATATCGACTTTGCTGATCCGCAATGGGATAGCGCTTTAGAGGCGCCAGTGCAACGTTTCGGTTATTTAGAAGAGCAAGACGTTTGTGAGTTAAAAACTTGGCTGAGCGAAGTGTTTGCTGCGCCTATGCCGAATATGTTTGATTCGGACCAGCCCTTTTGTATGGCCGACTTAAGCCGTGCTCAGACATTACGAGAAAGTGAATTTTACTTTCCTATCGCGGCGCTAAAACGTACCCAATTAGCGGCTTGTTTGCAGCAACATCGAGGGGATGGCCAGCCTGTGTCATTACCCGGAGAGCATCAATTAAACGGCATGATGCACGGTTTTATCGATTTGATTTTCGAACACCAAGGCCGCTATTACGTAGCGGACTACAAAAGTACTCATCTGGGCACTCAACCAGACGATTACCAGTACAAGCAACTTAAAGCGAATAATCAAACTCACCATTACGATCTGCAGTATTTGATTTACTGTCTGGCGTTACATCGTTATTTGGCGGTACGGATCCCAGATTATGATCCGGCGAGTCACTTTGGCGGTGCCTATTACTTGTATTTACGTGGCATGCATCAGCAATCAATCGAGGGCACCGATTATCCAGGTGTTTACTACAGTGCAATTTCGGTTGACTTGCTCAACCAATTAGATGCCATGTTTAGCGGCAATCATTCGCCCAAAGTGACCAACGATTTAGTAGCGGAGCGATCATGAATTACGCCAACTCTAGGGCTTGCCAGCAACAGTTAAAGGGCATTGAAGCCATTGATTTCTTCTTAGCGCGCCAGTGCTACCAGTCGCTTGAGTCAAGTTTGCCGCAACCGAGTCGACCAATGGCGTTTCATTTGTTGTTGGCGCTCAGTTGGTACGAGCGGCAAGGGCACAATTGCTTGGATATTACGACATTAGCGAACCAGCGCTTATGGCACGAGCCATTAGAGCTTTCCTCAGGATTTCATTTTGCTGATTTGGAAACCTTGCAATTGATTCTAAACCAATGCGCGGCGCAGCTCGACGAATCCATTCCGCTAAAAATTGTGAACAACCGTTTGTACCTTTTGCGGGCTTGGCATGATGAGCAGTTCATCGCTGATAGCATCGCAACGCGCGTAAAATCGCAGCCCCTTAATGCGGATAAGCTGGCGCGGGTTAGGGCGCTCTGGCCACGTCTGTTTTCGCAGAGCAAAGACAGTGCGGAAATTGATTGGCAACAAGTTGCTGTTGCGAATGCGCTTGGTCGTCAACTCACCATCATTTGTGGCGGCCCAGGTACCGGCAAAACTTACACCGTGGCGCGCCTGTTAATGGCAGTACTGGCCGCAGAACAAAACGATAACTTTAAAATATTGATGGCGGCGCCAACTGGCAAGGCTGCACAGCGACTGAGCGAATCAATCGAAAGTTCGCGTCATAGTTTGCAGCAAGGAGAAGCCGAGCCATCGCTGCTCGCGGCAATCCCTCAACAAGCATCAACGCTACACCGCTTACTTGGCTATCGCCCCGATAAAATTGGGTGCACCTTTAACGCAGATAATCCATTAGATTGTGATCTGTTATTAGTCGATGAAGTCTCAATGGTTGACTCTGCAATGATGGCGCGTTTGCTTGCCGCGCTACCAGCGCAAGCCATGTTGGTTCTATTAGGCGACGTTGATCAATTGCCGTCAGTCGGCGCTGGTTGTGTGTTGGCTGATATCACTCGTAAAGAGGTGACCGGCTATAGCGATGTTAGTGCTGCGCAAATAAATGCGATTAGTGGCCAACAGGTACCGGTGATTTCAAGCGCGCAATTTGACCATCAATCCATGTTACGTAAAAGTCACCGCTTTTCGGGCGAGATAGGTGAGATCGCGCAGTTGGTGATCAACTGTGATAGTGCGCAAAGTTGGGCGTTATTACGCGATAGGCACATAGAAACTGCACAAGCAACGCAACAGCAGCCACTTTTTTACATTGATCCTAACGACGCTGAAGCATGGATTAGTTCCTATGCCGTTAAGAATTACAGCAAGGTGTTACTGGCATCATCACTACAGCACGCATTTGAGGCGCTCGCTGAATTCCGCATTTTGGTGGCGACACGGCAAGGCGATTATGGTGTTGAGCCGTTGAATGCAAAAATAGAACAATTGTTAATGCGACGCTATAACGGGCATGAAGACTGGGTAATGAAGCTCGATCACCCATATCGCGGACGGCCCATCATGGTCACTGAAAATGACTATGGTTTAGACTTGTTTAACGGCGACATTGGGTTAATCTGGCCTGACGAAGCAGGGCGATTAATGGCTTGGTTTGAGACCGGCGACAATCGTTATCGCCGCATCAGTTTAGCGAGGCTACCGGCAACAGAGCCTGTCTATGCCATGACGATTCATAAAACCCAGGGATCTGAATTTGGCCATGTCGCGATGTTATTACCGCCAAATCCGCATGATTTGCTAAGCCCTGAATTGCTATACACCGGCATCACCCGAGCGCGCAAACAGCTTACGGTTATTAGTTCTTCGAGTGTTTGGCAACAAGCCCTGTCAAAGCGAATTGGGCGCAGCTCTGGATTGGCCGACGAGATTGCCAACCGGCTATAACGCCACTTTTACCCCTCATTTTATTTCTAAAGCGATTTCATTGTGTTGAATTCGCTTTTGTCTCATACCTTATGGCGTTTCTTAGACTAGTCTGTAAACACATTAGTAAGCCCTGCTGCAATAGCCTAGCTATTGCGCGAATTTCAATCGTCAAGGACGCATTATGTTGAAAGCTTTGATTTTGTTGATTGGCCTGAGTGTTGGCGTAGCCCAAGCTAACATCAGCGATTACATTCACCAGAATTTAAACGGTGAACTGCCAGAAGAAACAGCTGAATTACCGCGCTTTGGCGAACATTATTCGCATTTGGTTAATTTCTATGAATTTCGCGACTACCAACCCATTTGGTTTATTAACGGCGAGCTGACTACGCAGGGACAGGCGTTACTGGGCGCGTTACAACAAGCGTCGTATAACGGACTCCGGCCGGATGACTATTTCGCTGACGTTATTACCATGATTCTGGCTGAAACAGCCTTTGGTGACTTATCCAAATCGCGTGCTGAGTTATTGTTAACCCTCGGGTTTCTGCAATACGCTGCGGATGTTCGCGTTGGCAGAACACCGCCAACCGCTCACCATCAGGGCATGCCGGCTATCGTTCACCCAGCAGACCCACAAGTGCTGTTACAACGTATTTCCGACGGCCAAAGCGCCACCGACATTTTACAACAAATGGAACCTCGCTCTTTGTTGTATCGCCGGTTAAAGCAAGCCATGAAGACGATCGTCGATAAACAAATGGTCGATCTTGCATTTGATGAAATTGAGATTGGTAAAACATTGCATCCGGGTGATGCCATTGATCAAAGTGCCTACAACAAGTTTGCTGATAGGTTGACGCAGCTGGTCCCTAACGCGCAACTGATGAGTTACGGCGGTACTTACGATGCCACCATGACGGCCAATGTTAAGCAATTACAGTTTCTAAATGGATTAGGCCAAGATGGCGTTATCGGCCAACGAACCTACAAGGTGCTTAATAAAACCTGGCAACAACGTGAGAAACAAGTCATCGCCACTATGGAGCGCATGCGTTGGTTGCCGAGAGAAATTGTTGATACTCGCTATATTTTGGTCAACGTACCGTCATTTACCATGTACGGCATTGATGCTAACGAAGAGGGCGATCAGCAATTAACCTTCGTGTCCGATGTTATCGTCGGTAAAAGTTACCGTCGCTACCGCACCCCATTGTTTGTCGCAGATATGACCTACATGGTGTTTAACCCATATTGGAACAT
Source organism: Neiella holothuriorum (assembly GCF_019457915.1). Lineage (GTDB taxonomy): Bacteria > Pseudomonadota > Gammaproteobacteria > Enterobacterales > Neiellaceae > Neiella > Neiella holothuriorum. The sequence goes on along the minus strand of NZ_JAHZSS010000012.1, from coordinate 76,877 downwards.
TCCTACGAGCATCTTGAAGCGCGAATACATTCCGCATGTTGATAAGCCAGGGTTCTTACAGGAGCATAACTTTCAGCTGGTGAAATTCTTTTCCAAGACTGCCGAAGTGTACCCGCCTACACCAGAAAACATTGCCGCATTGAAACGAGGCGAGTTCCTACTGCGTCAGTCAAATGGCCCTCATAATGCGCTTGGGGAAGCGAAGTTTATTTTTCCCAATAGCAACAATGTGTACTTACATGGCACGCCAGCGCAAAGCTTATTTGCCAAAGAACGTCGCGATTTTAGCCACGGCTGCATCCGTGTTGCCGATGTTCCAGGCTTAGCGAACTGGGTATTGAGCCCAGAAGGCTGGAACGAGTTGTCTATACAGCAAGAGTTTGATGCAACAGATGCCAAAATCGTATCGCTCAAGAAGCCGATAACAGTTGGTATTATCTACCTCACCGCGATTGTTGATGAAGACAACAACCTAATCATTCATGACGATATATACGGTCACGACGCTCGCTTATTGAACGATTTAGGCCAAACATCCGAACAAATCATGCAGCCTGCAATTGAACGGGCGCTAAATTAATTAGGTGTTGATTGATTCGTAAAGGCGCGTTTTGACGCGCCTTTTTTATGGCGATTTATCACAGGTTTGGTGCGGCGTATAACGCGCTGCAATGGCTTTGGTAATGCAACGGTGGCGCGACGAACTTTTTCATTGATGTCGGGGTAACGCTGACGCCAATTACGTATGGTTTGGCGCACAAACTCATTGCTGTGAATCAATAGTGCCAGCCCAGCAATGGCGATGATGGCGCCAATAGGCAGCGGCATTGGGATCAAAATAATGCCAACGACAAATAAAACGCTGCCCGTTACCGATAAAACGATTCGTTTCATGCTGTTTATCGACCTGCTCGTTTGTCGCCAAAAACCGAGCTTCTAATTAACCATGCGGAAATGACATTTACATGGCACTGCGCATTTTTCGTTAGTTAACGGCTGATTGTGAGCTCAATCGGAACTGAGTGCCAGGATGGGTTAGGCGGGTATAACTCACTACGCCTAGGGCGGTCCAACTGCGGCAGGTTAATTGTAAGCAGGCTTGTGGCGCGTTGAGCTTTAAGTAATGCAACGTTTGCCGATCAGCCAATGCCGCTTCGACGATATGATCAGCTTCGGTTAGCGGTAGTGTTTTGGATAGATATTCGTGTGGCGTGACCTGCTTAAAGTCTTGATCAATAAACCCAGGTACCAAGCGTGCATTGACATAGCGTGCTTCGAGTTGGATCGGTTGACCATCTTGATAGTGGATCAACGCGGCGAAAAAGACAGGGCTACCAATAGGGAGGCTTAACGCAATCGATACTTCTTGATCGGACTCTCTTGATTCCAAGGTAATCAATTCAGCAGTGTGCTTCTGACCACGCTGTACGATTTCAGTTTCAATGTTCTGTACTTGCACCAATGAGCTTTGGCTCTTAAATGGCGCGACAAAGCTCCCTAAGCCTTTGGTGCGCAATAACACACCTTCATCTGACAGTTCTTGCAGCGCTCGGCGCGCCGTCATGCGACTGACCTTAAACTGGTTAGCTAGCTCATTTTCTGATGGAACGCGCTGGTGTTCAGTCCAACGTCCAGAGGCAATTTCATTAAATAAAAATTGTTTAATGCTGTGATACTTAGCAGCGGGCATGATTAATTATGAGGTGCATTTGGTATAAAAGTTGATAACGGCAATGGTGGCACAAGGGTGACATGAACGCCAAGCTCAATTTGTAACGCTGCTGAATTGAGTAGCCGATTAATCAAAGGCATTTGTTTGATGCAGGAATCCGAATTACGCGCTTTAACAGCTATCGTCGTGATACTGGATGGACTAGAAGCCAACGTGTAAAAGTGCCTGAGTCTCTCCTGAACGATGCATGTGACTTAGCTCTGTAGTTAACGCGCGATGTATCTTTTCAGGAAGGTCTCGATTACATGCCATAAAACTAATGCTTGTGTAAAAGCTCAAGTTCGAATTCAAATTAGTCATGCCATAGTTGGCCAGCTCTTTAGTTGCTTGTGCTTCGGTTACCCACAGATCGATGCGACGGTGCTTAAGCATTTGCATCCCTTGTTGAATGCTCGACGTTTCATAGATCTTGAACCGATTGTCTTTGAGGTACTTAGATACGCCTGATCCCGCAAATACGCCAATGGTTAGTTCTTTCGCGTCATTCAGTGTGACCAGTTGGATAGGGTTGTCGGACGTAGAGTAAAAGCTGTGGCGCGTAATGGCGATAGGGCCAATCCATTTAAAATTCGCTTCACGTTGCTGGGTACGCGCAACAGGAAAGGCGCAATAATCGCGCTGCTGAGAGGTTTGATGTAGGGCTCTTCGCAGAGGTTGTTTAACGAACTGATAAGGAACTTCAGCCCGCTTGAACAAGGGTTTGATTAAATCAACAACTTGGCCTGTTGGCTCTGTATCCTGATGAGTTTCAACAAGGGGAGGGTAATCGTAAACCAGCAGGTTAATTAGCGCATGCGCCTGACTCTGCATCAAACTCAGGAGTAGCAACAACCCTAATCGCGCCATATTGATAACGCCTCCTGATACGTTAATGTCACAGGTTGAGGCTGTTGTTTTTGTTCAGGCCACGGTGCGCCGGTTTGATTTAACCAATGTTCATTTGGCGTTTTACGATTGAGTATTGGCTGACACGTTATATTGGTGTTTTGACCAATCGTTTCTAGGCGTTCATCCATGTCTGCGGCTAATTGTGACATGGCTTCGCTTGCATCCACTCTGCCGCCAACCAAAGGCCCTATGTGTTGCCACCAAGCACTGGAGAGAGCCGCGTAATCGGGTACGCTTAGGCCAGTTGGCGACCAGTGATTTCTCGCGTCGCTGTTGTAAAACTCAAGCAAGCCGCCCCACCGATGCGCATTTTTCAATAAGTAGTCTGATTGTAAGTCCGATTGGCGGATGGGCGTGAAGCCGTGCAGGAATTTAGCCATTGAAACGGTTTTTGACACCACAAACTGGGCGTAAAGCCAGGCCGCTTCGCTGTTTTTTGGGGGAGTTGAGGTCATGAACGTCCAGCCGCTAATATCTTGGTAGCCTGACTTCATGCCTACCTGCCAATACTTGCCCCTTGGTGTTGGCGCGACGCGCCATACCGGAAGCCCATCGTCGTCGAGTAGCGCTTCGGTTAATACTTTAGGAATAAAAGCGGTATACCAAAATATTTGTTGAGCGATATTTCCGGTACTAAGCGACTCAGTTGACGAGCTAAAGGTTTGATTGACGGCGTTTGGCGGCGCGTACTCATACAGCCAATTGATGTAGCTGTTAACGGCATAGACTGCGGCTGGGCTATCTAAACTTCCTCCGCGAGAAACAGACGCGCCAACCGGATGACATCCTTTTACTCGTATACCCCAATCGCTTACCCCGTGGTATTCAGCATAGTCATTGTCCGCTTGGTACTGGCGATCATTGGCGCCCGCTAAACTTAACCACGAGTCGGAGATTCGCCAGCCCAATGACGGTTCAAAAAAGCCGTAATCCATATGGCCCCAGACGCGTTGCCCATCAATTTTTTCAACAATGTTGGTAAAAAAATGGGCAATATCTTCGTAGGCGGCCCAGTTCTGCGGCACGCCCAACTCGTAACCAAAATATTGTTTGAAGCGGCGCTTTAGGCTTGGATCTGTAAACCAGTCATGGCGGTACCAATAGAGATTGGCAAATTGCTGTGTTGGTAGTTGGTATAACGTGCCATCAACACCTTTCGCAAAATCTAAACCAATAAAATCGGCCAGATCGAGACTAGGCAAGGTTATGTCACGCCATTGGGTGTTGATCATGGTTGATATGGGCAGTGTTTTTTTATACCGCGAATGAGTACCAATAAAATCGGTATCGTTAACATAAGCGTCGTAAATGTGGGTGCCTAATTCCATTTGCACTTGTAACTTGCGGACCACGTCGTCTTCTTTGGTGATTTCATGAATCACGTGAATACCGGTTAAGTCGTAGAAGGCTTTTGCCAATACGTCTGATTCATATCGGTGGGTGGGAATATCTTCTGAAACAACGTGTATGGTCATGCCAGCGTAGGGGCTGCCAGCATTATGAAACCAGTTCAGCTCGGCACGTTGCTCATTGGGGGAAAGGGTTGAATGAACAAATTCTGTATCGATCAATATATCGATCGTTTGAGGTAATGGCGGTTTTGACTCTGCGCTAACGCCCAGCATCAAGCTAAAAGCTGCAATCAGCATGAATGCGTAGAGCTTAGCTATCTGCCACATTTACTATCCTGCCGCCAACATAATAATTTGCCCAGTTTAACCAAAAAACAGGCATTGCTTTGAAATTTATTACTTTATTGAACGCAAGATCAAAGAAATAAGTTGCCGGCTGTCAGTTTGGTTTGCCACTTATCATACGCATTGAAAGCATTAATAAGCGGCAAACCAGCAGCTTAGCTATTGGTGTCGTAAGCAATATTTGGTGCTAGCCAACGTTCAGCGGTTGCCATATCCCAACCCTTTTTAGCAGCATATTGTTCAACTTGATCGCGTTGTATGCCGGCAACAGCAAAGTAGCGCGCGTCGGGGTGACTGAAGTACCAACCAGACACCGACGCGCCCGGCCACATGGCATAACTTTCGGTCAAACTCATGCCTATGCGTTGCTCAACATCGAGTAGTTTCCAAATTTTGGCCTTTTCAGTGTGCTCTGGGCAGGCAGCATAGCCAGGGGCAGGGCGAATGCCTTGGTATTTTTCTCGAATTAAATCGGCATTTTCCAGCGCTTCATCGGCAGCATAACCCCAATGAAGTTTCCTAACTTGCTCATGCAAGTATTCAGCAAACGCTTCCGCCAATCGATCCGCAACGGCTTGAACCATGATGGCATTGTAGTCATCACCTTGTGCTTTATAAGCATTGGCTACCTCTTCTTCGCCAACGCCACCGGTTACTGCAAATGCGCCCACGTAATCGGCTTTGCCGGGTTCGGCAATGTAGTCCGCCAAGCAATGATTAATTTTGCCTTTAGGCTTACGCGTTTGTTGGCGCAAATGATGCAGTGTGGTTATCACCTCTGAGCGCGTTTCATCAGCGTACACAAGCGTATCATCGCCATCGCGATTCGCCGGGAATAAACCAAAGATCCCATTAGCTTTAATGGTGCCTTTTTCTTTGAGTTGGGCCAGCATAGCGTTGGCTTCGTCAAACAATTTGCGCGCTTCAACACCAACCGTTTCATTCTCGAAAATGCGTGGATAAGAGCCTTTCATTTGCCATGTCATGAAAAACGGCGTCCAATCGATATACTTTTCCAGCACACCAATATCCATGTCTTCAATGACTTGTACGCCAAGTTTATTGGGGACCGGTGGAATGTAGTCTGGTGCGATCTGGTAGCCGTTGGCGCGAGCTTCTGTCATGTTGATGGCCTGACCTCGCGGTACTTTGCGAGCATGTTGGTCACGTGCGACTTGATATTCGTGATTTAAGCGCTCAACAAAAGCGGGCCGTTGTTCATCTGAAAGTAGCGCAGCCGTCACTCCAACAGCACGTGATGCGTTAGGCACGTAAACCACTGGGTGTTGATACTGCTGTTCAATTTTAACGGCAGTGTGAGCTTTTGAGGTGGTGGCGCCCCCAATCATCAGAGGTAAGTTGAAGCCTTGACGCTGCATTTCTTTAGCAACGTGAACCATCTCATCCAACGACGGGGTGATTAGACCCGATAAGCCAATGACATCGACATTTTCTTCACGGGCGACTTGGAGAATTTTCTCGCACGATACCATCACGCCTAAATCGATGATTTCGTAGTTGTTACATTGAAGAACGACACCGACAATGTTTTTACCAATATCGTGAACATCGCCTTTAACGGTTGCCATAAGCACCTTGCCGTTGCTACTGCCGGCGGCTTTTTCGTGTTCGATATATGGTTCTAGATAGGCAACGGCGCGTTTCATGACGCGTGCCGACTTGACCACCTGCGGCAGGAACATTTTGCCGGCACCAAATAAATCGCCAACCACGTTCATGCCATCCATTAATGGCCCTTCAATAACATGGAGTGGGCGTTCCGCTGCTTGTCGTGCCGCTTCTGTATCTTCTTCAATGAAGTCGGTAATACCTTTGACTAAAGCGTGTTCGAGGCGTTTATTAACGTCCCAACTACGCCATTCAGCATCTTTGGGATCATCTTGCGCGGCGCCACTTTCACGGTATTTATCGGCAATACTTAGCAGTGTTTCTGTTGCCTCGTCATTTTTGTTGAGGACAACAGCTTCAACCGCATCGCGTAATTCTGTTGGGATATCTTCATAAATAGCCAACTGGCCAGCATTAACAATGCCCATATCCATGCCATTTTGAATGGCGTAATACAGGAATACACAGTGAATGGCCTCGCGCACGGGATTATTACCGCGGAACGAGAACGATACATTGGACACGCCACCTGAGATCATTGCGTGGGGCAGGTTGGCCTTAATGTCTTTGACGGCTTCAATGAAATCTACGGCGTAGTTATTGTGTTCATCAATACCAGTGGCAACGGCAAAAATATTAGGATCAAAAATGATGTCTTCTGGTGGAAAACCGACTTTGTTAACCAATACATCGTATGAGCGCTTACAAATTTCAAATTTGCGCTGTCGCGTATCTGCTTGGCCGGTTTCATCAAATGCCATGACAATGACGGCAGCACCATAACGACGAATAATTTCCGCTTGTTTTATGAAGTTCTCTTCGCCTTCTTTAAGGGAGATGGAATTCACCACTCCCTTGCCTTGAATGCATTTCAAGCCCGCTTGTAATACGTCCCATTTTGAGGAGTCAATCATAATGGGAACCCGTGAGATATCGGGCTCAGCAGCAATCAAGTTTAAAAAGCGCACCATGGCTTTTTCGGCATCGAGCATGCCTTCGTCCATGTTGATATCGATGATTTGAGCGCCGTTATCAACCTGATGGCGTGCTACCTCAAGCGCTTCATCATAATTCTCTTCAAGAATTAAACGTTTAAAGCGTGCAGAGCCGGTCACGTTGGTACGTTCACCGACGTTAACGAATAAGTCTTTTGCATGGATATTAAAAGGCTCTAAACCGGATAATCGGCTCGCGACAGCAAGCTCGGGTTTGGCACGAGGTGGAATGCCTTCTAACCGCTCTGCGAATTGCCTAATGTGCTCAGGTGTTGTGCCGCAACAGCCGCCAACCATGTTAAGAAAGCCGGCTTGTGCCCATTCAACAATATGATCTGCCATTTCTTCCGGGCCAAGATCGTATTCGCCAAACGCATTGGGTAAGCCCGCATTGGGGTGAGCCGAAACATAGCCTTCACTGATACGAGATAATTCTTCGACGTACTGACGAAGTTCCGCTGGCCCTAGTGCACAATTCAATCCCATGGTGAGTGGCTTGGCGTGGCGCAGCGAATTATAAAATGCTTCTGTTGTTTGACCGGAAAGAGTACGACCGGACGCATCAGTAATGGTGCCCGAAATCATGATTGGCAACCGACGTTCGGCTTGCTCAAATGCTTGCTCAACCGCCACAATTGCAGCTTTAGCGTTGAGCGTATCGAACACAGTTTCAATCAGAATTAAGTCGGATCCGCCTTCCATTAATGCCAGTGTGGCTTGCACATAGGATTCGACCAAACCATCGAAGGTCACATTCCGAAAGCCAGGATCGTTAACATCAGGACTAATTGAACAAGTGCGATTCGTTGGGCCAAGCACACCGGCCACATAACGCGGCTTATGGGGCTCGCTGGCAGTAAATTCATCAGCAACGGAGCGCGCCAACGTGGCCGCTTCAACGTTTAACTCATAGCATAACGATTCCATGTCGTAATCGGCCATGGCGATGGTCGTACTGTTGAACGTGTTGGTTTCAACAATATCGGCACCAGCTTCGAAGTAGGCTGCATGGATATCACGAATAATTTGAGGCTGGGTTAGCACCAGCAGATCGTTATTACCTTTAACGTCACAATGCCAGTCGGCGAAACGTTCACCGCGATAGTCGGGCTCTTCTAATTGATAGCCTTGGATCATGGTACCCATGCCGCCATCTAAAATCAGAATGCGCTCTTGAAATGCTTGTTCCAGCTTTGTTTGACTCACTTAAAAACCTCTTCAGCAAACGCTGTACTTTTATTCTTTGTTATCGTTTGTTTTGAACTCATGACTAAGACAGTTTCGATGCTAAGGCAACCGGGTTTAACTGGCTCAAATCATAAGGCGTTGTTTGGTACACAAAGTAGTTGAGCCAATTAGCAAACAGCAGATTACCATGACTACGCCACCGCACCAGCGGCTCGTTGTTCGGGTTATCGTCACGATAATAGTTTTCCGGCAATACGGGCGCTAATCCTGCATCGCAATCGCGTATGTATTCGTTGTGTAGTGTGTCTGGATCATATTCAGGATGCCCAGTCACAAACAATTGCCGGCCATCATTTGACGCCACTAAATGCACGCCCGTTTCTGGCGATGCCGCTAAAATTTGTAGACTTGTTTTTGCTTCAACTTCTTCGGCATTGATTTCAGCATAGCGCGAATGAGGAACCCAGAATACGTCATCAAAGCCGCGCATCAATGGGTGGTTTTGGAATAATACTTGATGGGCAAAAACGCCAGAGTATTTTTCTTTACGGATTTTGCGGTCAATACCATACAAGGTGTAGAGCGCCGCATGTGCAGCCCAGCATAGGTACATGGTGGAGGTGACGTGCTGATTGGCCCAGTCGATGATGGTCTTCATCCGGTCCCAAAACACAACATCATTCCATTCCACTAGTCCTAACGGCGCGCCGGTAATGATCATGCCATCGTAATTTTGTTGCTCGACTTCCTCGAACGTTCGATAAAACGCATTCAAGTGTGCTTCAGGGGTATTCTTTGATGGCCGGTTATCAATACGCAGCAAATCAACATCAACTTGCAACGGCGTATTGGATAGCATCCGTAGGATTTGAATTTCTGTTTCAATCTTCTTGGGCATTAAGTTGAGGAGCAACACCTTGAGCGGACGAATGTTTTGCGCCATCGCTCGCTCTTCACCCATTACAAAGATGTTCTCTCCGGTTAATACCTGAGTAGCCGGTAAACGGTCTGGAATATTAATGGGCATGGCGCAATCCTGATTGAAAATCCTGTTGGCGCATCATAATTCATCTCCGTCTAGACGTCTAGAAGTCTGGCTCAGTGAAATTTTTTGTAGCAACTAAGGTTCTTATTACTAACCCCTATGATTTTGCAAAGGGCTGGCCAAAGATTAGTAAGGAATCGTCATGAATAGCATCGTTGCTCACTATCAGTTTGCTACCGAAAACATCATTAAAGCTGAATTTTTAGCGCCATTACTATTTCGACTTATTGTTGCGCCCGTGATGATTATTGCTGGCTATAACAAGTTGCGCCTCGGTGATCAGGAGGCAGGGTTCATTGAACAATTCGGAACCAAGCAAAGTATCGTCGATTGGTTTGGCAACCCGGAGTGGGGGTTAGGTTTACCGATGCCAGAAGTGCTCGGCTTTTTAGCTGGCTGGGCAGAATTTGGCGGTGGTTGGTTGTTGCTATTCGGTTTGTTCACACGGCTAGTGGTTATCCCCTTGTTGGTTACTATGCTTGTGGCTGCCTTTTCGGTTCACTGGGTGAATGGCTGGCATGCGATCGCGCCTTCAAACGGCGCAACGAGCGTAGCGACGTTCTTTGATTGGTTTGGCTTTTCTGCTGCAGCGGATAGTTTGCAAAATAGTAACGATGTTGCAGCGCGGCTTGACCGCATTCGTGCCATCGTTGAAGCGAATGGCAAACCAAGTTATTTATACGACAAAGGCCCCGTTGTTATTCTCAACAACGGTATTCAGTTTGCCGCGCTCTACTTTGCCATGTTGCTAAGTCTATTGTTTACCGGGCCGGGTAAATGGTTAAGTGTGGATTATTGGCTCAACAAGAAATTCGTAAACTAACTTGATTTAATAGGCCATATCGGCCCAAGCTAATAGCAACCCACCGTGCCAAACATGGTGGGTTTTTGTTGTTATTTGTCATCGAACAATTGATTTGAGGAAATTCATGGATGCCATCGATCTTTTGCTAAACCGCCATTCTCATGGTCGTCTCGACTTGCCGGGGCCGAACAACGATGAATTGGATTTGATTCTTAAGGCTGGCCTGCGAGCCCCTGATCATGCGCATTTAAGGCCGTGGCGTTTTGTGATTTATCAAGGGAATGGGCGCCAACAGTTAGCCGACTTGTTTGAACGCGCGGCCATCAATAACCCAGAGCTCGATGAGCAAGCAATTGCCAAAGCGCCAACGCTACCGTTTCGCGCACCATTGGTTATTACCGTTATCTCCAAAGTACTACCACATCCTAAAGTACCGGCGCTTGAACAGCATTTGAGTGCGGGTTGTTCCGTAATGGCAATGCAGCAAGCGGCATTGGTACTTGGCTATGGTGGGATCTGGCGTAGTGGCGTGTATGCCACCGATCCGCAAGTCCGCTCGGCATTTGAATTAGGCGACTCTGATGAAATCGTTGGCTTTCTTTATATTGGCACCGCGGTAGGTGAAAGCCGAGTGCGTCCGATGCCACAGCTCGATCAATACGCGGAATTCATTGGTGAGTAACGATTTTTTGGCTTGTCAGCAAACTTTCAACTAGTCTTAGCGCAAGAAAATACGGACCACTAGAGTCCACACCTCGACATGCTTTCACATTAAATGGAGTTCACCATGTGGCTGAAACGCGCGCTTTGTTTACCTATTGCAGCTCTAGCTTCTCAAGCCGGCGCATACCAACTATTTGAAAATGAAAATCTATCGGCCGAGTTAAAAGGCTATTTAGAAGTTGATGGTCTTTATACCGAGAGTGATTTCACCGCTAAAGATGGCTCTTCTCGCCTTGGCTTTCAGTTTACGAATCAAATTGATGATGAGTGGCAGGGCATGGCCTATTTAGAATGGGCGGTCAAAACCACAAACTCGGGAAACAGCTTAGTTATTAATGGTGATAGCTTGCCGTCGCTGTCGTCAGGCGATAAGGATGACACCATTAGTCTAAGGCACGGTCACTTGGGCGTTAGTCATGATCAATACGGCTCTGCAAAGTTCGGTAAACAATGGGCGGTTTATTATGATGTCACGGCCTATACCGACGAATATTTGATTTATGGCGGTGAAGCTTCGGGAACATTTAACTTTTCCGGTGATGGCGGCCTGTCAGGTACCGGACGTGCGGAAAACGCATTAACCTATCGTAACCAATGGCACGGTTTTCAATTAGGCTTGCAGGTTCAAGTAAGCCCCGGCGACATTACATTTGCTGATGAATTTACCACTGAAAGTGGCTTTACTGGCACCAAAGGCGAGTTCGATTCTAGCTTTGGTGTGAGCTTACTTTATCGCACCGAAATAGCTGAGTTGCCCTTTACCGTTGGTGTTACCTATAACGAAGCCGACATGGAATTACGGGGCGAGCAAGATGGCTCTTCGGTCCGTCTATCTGTTGATGATACCGCCACTGCATTTGGTTTTAAGATTGGCCAAGGCCCAATGAAAGAAGGCCTATATGCTGGTTTTGTGTATGCCATGTCTGAAAATCATGAATTCGACAGCCAAGGCATTGTTTATGATGCCGAAGGTCATGAATCATTGATTAGCTATGGCTTTAACAAGCACTGGGCGATCTATGGCGGTCACAATGCCTTGATGGATGATGACTCAAGTTATGCTCAAAGTATTGCTGCATACAATGCTGAAAACGAAGGCATGGCGTTGACTGACACCCATGAGATGATTTATTACGTCGCCGGCGTCGTGTTTCACTGGACCGAACATTTTGAATTGTTCAGTGAGTTCCGTATTGACGATAGCGATTTTAACGGTGCCAGTGGTGAAGACATTTATGGCGTTGGCGTCCGTCTGCTCTTGTAGATACAGCTAGTCCGTAAATAAAAAGCCGGCATTAAAAATGCCGGCTTTTTTATTTGTTACGAAAAACGTTGCGTTACCAACCGCACTGGCGGCCTTGGTTTTGTTCATCAAGCCATTGTTGCAGTGGCGCAAAGTAGTCAATGATGGCCGTGGCGTCCATATCGCGCGAGCCTGTCATCACTTCTAGCGTATCTTGCCAAGGTTGGCTTGCACCCATTTCTAATCCTTTCGCCAACACCTTACCGGCGTCGTCGCTGCCATAGATTGAACAACGATGAATACTGCCTTCATCACCAGCAGTTTCACACAGTGAGCGGTGAAGTTGGAACTGTAAGATATGCGCTAAGAAGTAACGTGTGTAGGGCGTATTACCCGGTACATGATACTTCGCACCCGGGTCAAAGTCGGCTTCGGTACGGGCTACTGGCGCTTTAACACCTTGATACTTTTCACGCAGTTGCCACCACGCTTGGTTATATTGCTCCGGCGTGATTTGGCCAGAGAATACCTGCCAGCGCCACTGATCAACAAGCAAGCCAAATGGAATAAAGGCCACTTTATCTAATGCCATTTTCATCAGCAGACCTAAGTCGGCAGACTCGTCAGGAACCTGATCAATCAATCCCATTTGTTTAAGGTATTTGGGCGTTACGGATAACGCAACGGTATCCCCGAGAGCTTCATGAAAACCGTCGTTGGCGCTACCTTGGAATAGGGTGGGTTGATCTTTGTAAGCACGTTGATAAATGTTGTGACCAAGCTCGTGATGGATGACTGCAAATTCTTCGCCTGTGCGTTGAATGCACATTTTGATACGAATATCGTCTTTGTTGTCTAAATCCCAAGCCGAGGCGTGACACACGACATCACGATCACGTGGCTGCACAAATTGGCTCCGGCGCCAAAATGTTTCTGGCAATGGTTCAAAACCTAATGAAGTGAAGAAGCCTTCAGCCGCTTTCACCATGTCTTTTTCATCGTAATTATGAACCGCTAACTGCTCAGTTAAATCAAATCCTGGATCGGCATTTTGAGGGCCGACTAAGTCATAGATGTTGCCCCAGCTTTGCGCCCACATATTGCCCAACAAGTGCGCTGGAATAGGTTGGTCAGGTGCCACTACTTCTTCGCCGTAATGTTCACCCAATTTAGCGCGTACATGGCAGTGCAAAGAATCATAAAGCGGTTTTACCTGACCCCACAAACGATCGAGTTCGGTCGAAAATGCATCAGGCCCCATATCGTAGTTTGAACGCCACATTTGACCTAAGTCGTCAAAGCCTAAGCCTTGTGCGCCGGCGTTCGCCAGTTCAACTTGCCGCTGATAAAGGGGGCGCATGGGCGGTGACACTTCACGCCAGCCTTGCCAAAGTTCAAGCAACTCATCGGCGTCGCGAGACGATGCCATAATTTGCCCCATGGCCGGCAGCGTTAGCATTTTACCGGCATTGGTGGTGTATTTTCCTTTGCCATACATACCGCCTAAGTCGGCTGATATTTTTGCCAATTCAGCGTTTTGATCCGCGTCTAATGGCGCTGGTAACGTTAGCGCTAATTTCAGTTTATCGAGTTTGCGGCGTAGCTGGGGATCGAGTGTCAGTTCATCGAATTGTGCGGCTTGATGAGCGAGTTCGACGGTAATAGCAGTGTATTTTTCGCCGGAGTCGGCCGCGAGCGACGCTGTATCTTCAGTAATATAAGTTTGATAAATCCATTCAGCGCGGCTGGCTTCAACGCTAAGTTCAGCAAGTGTTGCTTCTGCTTGTTGAACAAATTGAGCGGCGTCCTCAGGTGTTGCTTGTGGCGCCTTCGTTTGGTCATTGCCACAGCCAGCTAACGATAGCGCGGCTGTAATTGCTAATGCTATCGGCGTAGCGCGGGTGAATAGTCTCATGACATTTCCTTGTTGTTCTGATTATTTGTTATTGCTTTTGATATGACGGTAGTTCGCAAGGCATGCTAATTAATGATGCATTTAAATGAAAGGCGTAAGGAGAACAATCAGGCTGAAAAAAAGATAAAAAAAACCCAGCGGGAAGATGACAGATCAGGTCGCTGGGTCAGGGAATAAAGAGTCGTTTACACAACACACTAACAGTCAGACATACGTTGCTTACTAAAGTTCAGTTTAGTTTTAACAAATTTTGTTTTTTGAGAATCTTCTGAGCAACATCACACAAATCAATATCTGCGCATAAACCTAATGCCGAATATTCCAACTTCACCCGGTCGATCATAGTATTTTCATATGTTAACTCACTGAATTTTAATTAGTTATTGATTGTGAACTTATTCTTTCGCTTAACCTTGTTCGCCGACGTTACCTGCTTGACAGACCAGTGAAACAAACATAGATTTGAAACACCTGTTTGAATTTTGTAAAGCGCATGACCAGACAAAATACCCAAAACAAAATCCTTGATGCTGCCGAACGTTTATTTGCTGAACGTGGGTTTGCCGATACATCCCTGCGTTTAATTACCAGTGAAGCTGACGTTAATTTGGCCTCGGTCAATTACCACTTCGGTTCAAAAAAAGCACTCATCAAAGCTGTGCTCGCGCGTTATTTGGAACAGTTCATGCCAAAGCTCAGCGAGGAATTGCAAAAATTATTACAAGCAGAGCAAGCTCCAACACTGCATCAGGTGTTTGATAGCTTTGTAGAACCCATGTTGGCGCTGAATAACTTTCGTAGCAACGGCACCAACATCTTCATGCAATTACTTGGGCGCGGATATAGCGATAGCCAAGGCCACTTGCGTTGGTTTATGACCACGCAATATGGGGAGGTGTTGCAGCAAATCACTTTGGCGGTAAAGCGCGCCAATCCAGCGCTCTCAGCGAGTGAGTTTTTTTGGCGCATGCACTTTACGTTAGGCACGGTCGTATTCACCTTAGCCTCCAACGAAGCCTTGCGTGATATCGCCCGAGTCGACTTTGAAGAAGATATTGACGTTGAAGGACTCGTACGTCGGTTGGTACCGTTTTTGGCAGCTGGCGTTGGTGCGCCAATTTTGCCGGCATTTGCAATGAAAGAGGCCTTATAAATGACCATCTTAGTGTTATTCCTAACAGCAATCTTGGTGGTTTTGCTGGTCGGTGATATTCGCCGAAGTCTGATCATCAAGCCTATATTCGCGTTATTTAAAAAAGTGTTGCCGCCGTTATCTAAAACCGAACGTGAAGCAATGGAAGCCGGTGACACCTGGTGGGATGGTGATTTATTCAGTGGAAACCCTGACTGGAACAAACTTCACAGCATTCCAAAGCCAGCGCTGAGTGCCGATGAGCAGCATTTTATGGATCACCAAGTGCAAGAGCTGCTTGCTATGCTGGACGATCATCAAATCGTCCAAGAGCAGCAAGACTTGCCGCAAGAGGTGTGGCAATACTTAGGTAAAGAAGGCTTCTTTTCGCTGATTATTCCGAAAAGTTACGGTGGCCGTGAGTTTTCTGCGATTGCCAATTCAACCATTGTTTCAGCCATTGCCTCACGCAGTTTAAGCGCGGCGGTAACGGTCATGGTACCTAATTCATTAGGTCCCGGTGAGCTATTAATGCATTACGGTACCGAGGAGCAAAAAGAAAGATGGTTGCCGGGTTTAGCGAAAGGCGACGAAGTCCCTTGCTTTGCCTTAACGGGCCCAGAAGCAGGTTCTGATGCGGGTGCAATTCCCGATACCGGCGTGGTCTGTAAAGGCACATTTAATGGCGAAGAAGTCATTGGTGTTCGCCTCAATTTTGCAAAGCGATACATTACCCTTGCCCCCGTAGCCACGGTTGTAGGGTTAGCCTTTAAGCTGACTGATCCTGATGGCTTAATTGGCGATGATAAAGCGCCTGGTATCACTTGTGCGTTAATTCCTGCCGAGCATCCCGGTATCGAGATTGGGCGCCGCCATAACCCGTTAGGTTTAGCCTTCATGAACGGAACCGTTTATGGCGAAGACGTGTTTATTCCAGCCGATTGGATCATCGGCGGGCCAGAATATGCCGGCCGAGGTTGGCGTATGTTGGTGGAATGTTTGTCTGCTGGTCGTGGTATTTCATTACCCGCGTTAAGTTGTGCATCAGGTCATTTAGCGTCACGCATGACCGGTGCTTATAGCTACGTTCGTCGTCAGTTTGGCTTACCGATTGGTCAATTTGAAGGCGTGCAAGAATCAATGGCACGTATTGGCGGGATGACATACTCCTTAGAAGCGGTCCGAAAAATGACAGCCGGTGCGCTGGACTTAGGGACAAGCCCTTCTGTGGTTACTGCGATTGCAAAGTATCACATGACCGAAATGGGGCGACAGGTCGTCAGCGATGCCATGGATATTCATGCTGGGCGGGGGATTCAGCTTGGGCCTAAAAATTATTTGGGTCAAAACTACATGGGGATCCCTATCTCCATCACCGTTGAAGGGGCCAATATTCTCACTCGTAACCTGATGATCTTTGGCCAAGGTGCAACGCGCTGCCATCCGTACGTGTTAAGAGAAATGGCAGCAGCAGCCAATGAAAACCCAGACGAAGGATTGAAACAATTCGATACGTTACTGACCAAGCATGTGGGCTTTGCCGCTACCAACTTAGTGAGTTCGTTATTTATGGGCTTAACCGGCTCGCGTTTTAATAGCGCACCAGTTGCTGGGCCAACTAAATCATACTACCAACAGTTAACACGTATGAGTCGTAGTTTGGCTCTTTGTGCTGACTTCTCGATGTTGGTGTTAGGCGGTGATTTAAAACGCAAAGAAATGATTTCAGCGCGCTTGGGCGATGTTCTTAGTCATCTGTACATGGCCTCTGCGGTACTCAAACACTATGAAGATGATGGGCGACAGCAAGGCGATTTGCCATTAGTCCACTATGCGATGCACTGGCATCTTTCAGAAATTGGCAAAGCTTTTTCCGGCTTGTTTCAAAACTTTCCGAATCGGATGGTCGCATGGGTGATGAAGGTTTGCGTATTCCCATTAGGTAACCGCTTTACCATGGTTGATGACGCGGTCCAGCAACAGGTTGCCAAAACCTTGCAAGCACCAAGTGTTGTGCGTGATCGGCTAACCCACTTATGTTTTGTGGGCGATGCCAAGGACGATCCGACTGGCATCATGGAGCGAGCGTTTGTTGCCATGTATCAAGTTCGAGCATTGGAAAAGAAAATTAAGTCAGCACAACGAAGCGGGGCACTGGCATCCAAGTTGCCCATCGACGAGTTACTATGTGAGGCCGTTACTGCAGACGTGCTGACGGCTGACGAAGTGGCACAACTCGAATTAGCTTACGCTTTAGCTCGCGATGCGATTGATGTCGATGAGTTTGATACTGCGCGTAGCTTAAAAGGTCAAAGTGCGAAACCAAACGCTGCATGATCCCACTCGCCACCTTATAAAAGCACTGTTTAAGCAGTGCTTTTTTTATGCCTCAACAGTTGGATTGTTGCGCAACGGGTGTAGACTAGCTCACTTCACAAAGGAGTGGACATGCACACTGTTTCCGGCCGTTCGATGTTTGGCTTTTCGTTAGCGCTTTTAACCTGCGTCATGTGGGGCTTATTACCGATTGCGCTAAAGGATGTTTTAGCCGACGTCGACCCTTATACCATTACGTTTTTTCGTTTCATGTCTTCGGGGCTCATCTTAGCGTGTTGGCTCGGCGCGCGCGGTGGTTTACCAAAACCTAAACAACTTAATCGCACCATTACGCTCTTGTTATTCGTGGCGTGTTCCGGTTTATCGCTTAATTACGGTAGTTACCTGATTGGGCTCGATTATTTGGAGCCTAAGTCGGCCCAAGTGGTTATTCAGCTAGCACCTTTTTTACTCTTGATTGGTAGTGTGGTGTGGTTTAAAGAGCAATTCACTCGTTGGCAGGCAATGGGCGCGCTCACGTTATTAGTTGGATTAGGCTTATTCTTCAATCAACGTTTGGAGCAACTATTTGCTGGCGGTAACGATTATAGTGCCGGCGTGTTATGGATCGTGTTTGCTGCGGTCACTTGGGCTGCTTACGCGTTAATACAAAAAGGTCTGCTGCGTCATTTCAGCTCAGTGCAACTCATGATGATCTTTAACTTGTTTGGTGGCGTGGTGTTTATGTTTGTTGCTTCGCCGTCGCAAGTGCTGGTGTTATCAACTTGGCAATGGGCCATGTTGATATTTTGCTGTTTGAATACAGTGATTGCTTATGGCGCGTTTGCGGAGGCGATGGCGCATTGGCAATCATCAAAAGTGAGTGCAGTTCTAGCTATTACACCGCTAGTAACGATTGTGACCATTGATTTTCTAGCGCTCGTTTTACCTGAGCATTACCAAACCCTACACCTGAATGCATTAGCCATGATAGGGGCAGGTATGGTGATTATTGGATCCATTGTTGCTGCGCTCGGTAAGCGCCGTTAATCGTCCGCTACCTCGAGTCTATTTCGGCCATTGTCTTTCGCGCGGTAAAGTGCTTGATCGGCACGTTTCATCACGCTTTCGTAAGGTTCACCTTGCTGCCGCTGGGCTAGGCCTAAGCTGATGGTGACGTTTGTCGTTTTGATTTTTTTAGGTTTGGCGCCACGTCGTTGACGACCAAGGTTATGGTCGTCAGGGCGCGCTTTAGCATCCCTTACCACTAAATCATAATGTGCAATTTCTTCGCGTAGCGCTTCTAAATGCGCTTTACAAGCCGCTGGACTTTTACCTCGAAAAACAATCGCAAACTCTTCACCGCCAAATCTGTAAGCCTTTCCGCCGCCTGTTACTTTAGAAAGTTTGGCTGCGACTAGCTTTAATACATCGTCGCCTGTGTCGTGACCGTAGGTGTCGTTAAACTTCTTAAAATGATCGACATCTGTCATGGCCATGGAGTAGCTCCGGCTGGCATGTTTTAAATCGGACACCATGGCTCGACGCCCAGGCAGTTGCGTCAACTCATCGAAAAAAGCCATCTGGTAACTACTGGCTAAAAAGCTTCGGCACAGTAATAACAACATGCCAATGATGGCCAGAGCAGAGACGTGGTCGCGCTCAAAATTCGCCAACATCCAGCTCGCAATAATCAGAGATACCGCTAAATCAAGATCGAGTGCATGACGTTGATAATGAAACTTAACCACCAAGCCAACGACACCCGCTACTGCGAATACTAATGCGAGCGTTGGTTGCCAAGCCCAAGCAACGGGTTTAATCGCCAACCAAGATGTGAGCCAAGATTCTAAACTGGCTTCGTGTTGAACGAGGAGATAACCGAGTAAAAGCTGCGCTAAACCGATGGCAATGGCCATCATGCCTAATGGTGAAACTGGCGGTTGTTCGTTACAAAAACTGATGGCTATTAGGTTAAAGGGAATGGCTACAGCAAGCAGAACAAATACTTTTTGGGTAAACAATATATCCAACGGTTGCTGAAGCCATTGTTGAATAACGTAATAAATTGCCGCAAACAATAATGCCGTTATGGCGACTCGGCCTTGCCTAAAGGGCACGGATAAGACGACCAGAAGCCCTGCAAGAAGGTATGGAATAGAGCGCAATATACTGAGTTGATCTGGCGACCAAACATGACTGATTTGGCTAATCCAAATCACACTCACAGTAACCAATAGCGGCCAAATAAACGGCAAAACATGAAACATAATGAGCCTTGGTGGAGCTTGAAAACGTCAATTAAACCGCATGGTTACATAGTGACGAATAATAAAAAAGAGCAAACATACAAGATGCTTGTTTAGTGTCCTCAAGATAAAGAAAAAGGCGCCCTAAAGGCGCCTTTCATTATGCTGTTCGGTGATTAATTAACGCGAACAACTTTACAGTTATTGGTGCTTCCCGATTGCCCCATGATGTCACCCTTAGTCAGGATAACTAAATCGCCTGGCTCTAATAGGTTACGACCTTTCAGCATGCTGAAAATCGCGTGAGCAACACTTTCAGGAGTTTCTTGACGGCTGTCGAAGAAGATTGGCTCTACACCACGGTAAAGCGCAAGTTTGTTCAACGTTGCTTGATGACGGCTCAAACCGATAATAGGCAGGCCAGAGGTAATACGTGACGTCATCAATGCAGTACGGCCAGATTCGGTAATGCACACAATCGCTTTCACACCTTCAAGGTGGTTAGCTGCGTACATTGCTGACATCGCAATGGCTTCTTCAATGGTGGTGAACGTTTGGTTCATACGGTGGCGAGAAATATTTACACGCGGATGTTTTTCAGCGCCAATGGCAACCTTAGACATGGCATGAACAGTTTCTTCTGGGTAATCACCGGCAGCCGTTTCAGCTGACAACATCACCGCATCGGTACCATCGAGAACGGCGTTCGCCACGTCCATGACTTCAGCACGCGTTGGCATTGGTGCTGTGATCATTGATTCCATCATCTGAGTCGCGGTAATAACAACGCGATTCAGTGCGCGAGAACGTGAGATGATTTTCTTTTGAACGCCCACTAGCTCTGGGTCGCCAATTTCAACACCGAGGTCACCACGTGCAACCATAACAATGTCGGAATTCAAAATGATGTCGTCGAGGGCAGCTTCAGTGGCAACAGTTTCTGCACGCTCAACTTTGGCACAAATTTGTGGCTCGAAACCGGCTTCTTTGGCTAGTTGACGAGCATATTGCAAATCTTCACCGCTTCGTGGGAAGGATACGGCTAAGTAATCGACGCCGATATCCGCTGCGGTTTTAATGTCTGCTTTATCTTTTTCAGTCAAGGCTGCAGCAGAAAGACCACCGCCTTGCTTGTTGATACCTTTATTGTTGGACAGCGGACCGCCTACAACAACTTCGGTGAATACTTTAGTGCCTTGAGTGTCCAGCACTTTTAATTGCACACGACCATCATCTAACAGCAACAAATCGCCGTGATGAACATCGTTTGGCAGTTCTTTATAGTCGAGACCAACTGCTTCTTTATTACCTTCGCCTTTCTGCATATCAGCATCTAAGCAAAACTTGTCGCCGATCTCGAGTTGGACTTTACCTTCTTTGAAGGTTGATACGCGGATCTTTGGACCTTGCAAGTCGCCTAGAATAGCGACATGAACGCCTAGACGCTCAGCAATTTCTCGAACTTCATGTGAGCGTTTTTTATGATCTTCGGGAGTGCCGTGAGAGAAGTTCATGCGAACAACGTTTGCACCGGCACGAATGATTTTTTCAAGATTACCATCACGGTCTGTCGCTGGTCCCAGCGTCGTAACGATCTTGGTTCTTCTAAGCATTGCTAGCTCCGAAATTTATTAGGTGTGTGTTTGTGAAGCGGGCGAAATATTACCACAGCTATTCATGAGTTTTTTGTAAAAAAAACACCAAAACATTGATTTCATGCAATCATTCGTTAATAGCTGAAATTAACTTTCAGTAAATGAAATTGTTACATAAAGTGCACATTAGTTTAGTCGGCTTTGACTAAAAATAAATGACGGGTTGGCCCGCAAAGCGAGCCGCCGACTTATAGCACGGCATTAAATCCATCTTTGTTTAAACGGGAATCTTTCAAGCTGTCTTTAACGCGTTTTAGGTTTTCACGGAATTTGTTACCACGCCGCAAGGTGAAGCCTGTTGCCATCACATCCACTAACACTAATTGAGCTATGCGTGATGCCATTGGCATATAAACATCGGTGTCTTCTGGTACGTCCATAGATAATACCAAGTGACATTCTTGGGCGAGGGGAGAATCTGCGCTAGTAATGCCAATCACGGTGGCATCATTTTCTCGCGCTAAACGCGCTACATCCACGAGGTGCTTAGTACGGCCAGTGTGTGAGAACAACACCACAACGTTGCCTTCGGTCGAATTGATTGCGCTCATGCGCATCATGACTACATCGTCAAAACAAATCACCGGTACGTTAAAGCGGAAAAACTTATTCTGAGCGTCATGAGCAACTGCTGAACTTGCACCTAAACCAAAGAATGAGATTTGATTCGCTTGTGTCAGGATGTCTACCGCGCGGTTTATCAGCACCGTATCAATTGATTGGCGGGCGTTATCAAGGCATGCCATGGTCGATTCAAAAATCTTTGCCGTATAGGCATCAGGACCATCTTGCTCTTCAACGTGGCGGTTCACGTATGGCGTACCGTTTGCCAAGCTTTGTGCTAAATGCAACTTAAAATCAGGGAAGCCTTTTGTGTCGAGGCGGCGGCAAAAGCGGTTAACAGTAGGCTCACTAACGTCGGCCATTTTAGCCAATGTGGCAATACTTGAATGAATGGCCGTTTGCGGAGCCGCAAGGATTACTTCGGCAACTTTTCGTTCAGATTTGCTGAAACTGTTTAAGTGTTTTGATATTTTATCAAGCGTATTCATTGTGCCTAGCCTGTCCGATCCCTCAACGCCGCAATGGAGCAGGTCAGGGGTCCTTGTTAATTGACTTCCGTAATAAACGTTCAATCTTGACACTGAATTAATGTTACTGTGCAGATCTACTTCACGTTTTGTAAAAAATTTACGTAAAATTTCGGTTGAAGTCGCGAATTTACAAGATATTAGGGCAGGAACCTGTAGGAAAAACACAATCCTGATCAATTTATTGTAATTTTTTTTGAATTTTTGTTGCTCAGTGAGATCTGAGCAACAAGTTAAAATAACAACAGCAAACAATTGATGGGCATTCCGCTCATCGCAACACACTATTTGCTTACATAACGGAGAAACTATGTCGCAAGGTGAACATGCCGCGCACTGCGATTTTGTGCTTATTGGTGCTCAAGGTGATTTAGCTCGACGCAAGCTTTTACCTTCTTTATACCAATTAGATAAAGCAGGCTTATTGCATGCTGATACCCGAATCATTGGTGCTGCGCGCCGCGACTATGATCACGCTACGTACCGGAACGTAGTGCTAGATAACACTCGAGAATTCATGAATGACGACATTTGTGAAGAGACTTGGGAACGCTTTAGCAATCGATTATTCTTTTTCCGGCTTGATGTTGACGTACAGTCAACCTACGACGAAGTTAAGGCCTTTATTGGCGAATCACCATTACCATCGGTATTTTACTTTGCAATGCCGCCAGCCACTTACGGCAACATTTGTAAGGGGCTCCACCAAGCCGGCTTAGTTGATGGGCGTTGTCGCGTTGTGTTGGAAAAGCCCATCGGCAAGGATTTGGACTCATCAAAAGTGATCAACGATCAGGTCGCGAAATTCTTTGATGAAACCCAAATTTACCGAATCGATCATTATCTTGGTAAAGATACAGTTCTCAATTTGTTTGCCCTTCGATTTGCTAACGCCATATTTACCAACAATTGGGATCACAACAGCATTGACCACGTGCAAATTACTGTTGCCGAAGAAGTAGGTATTGAAGGGCGATGGGGCTATTTTGACACAGCAGGGCAGATGCGTGACATGGTGCAAAACCATTTGCTCCAGTTGCTTACCATTATTGC
Organism: Neiella holothuriorum; assembly: GCF_019457915.1. Lineage (GTDB taxonomy): Bacteria > Pseudomonadota > Gammaproteobacteria > Enterobacterales > Neiellaceae > Neiella > Neiella holothuriorum. The sequence goes on along the minus strand of NZ_JAHZSS010000012.1, from coordinate 53,521 downwards.
AATGGAGCCACCGGCCGATTTGAATGCTGACTCCGTTCGCAACGAGAAGCTCAAAGTCTTAAAGGCTTTACGCCCGATATCTCACACCAACATCGATGCCCGTACCGTTCGAGGTCAATACACATCAGGCTACCTCAAAGGACAAGCGGTCCCGGGTTACTTAGATGAAGATGGCGCGAACGAACGTAGCGAAACGGAAACGTTCGTGGCGTTACGTGTTGATATTGATAACTGGCGTTGGGCTGGCGTGCCGTTTTATTTGCGTACCGGCAAACGCTTACCGAGCAAAGTAAGTGAAATTGTTATTAAGTTTAAGAAGCAACCGCACAATATCTTTGCCCACGCCTATCGCAGCTTACCCGCTAATAAGCTAACGATTCGCCTGCAGCCTAATGAGGGGGTTGAACTTCAATTCCTCAATAAGGTGCCAGGCCTTGATGACCCAATGAAGCTACAGCAAGCTAAATTGGATTTGAGCTTTTCCGAAACCTTCGTCAATGAGCGGATTGCAGACGCCTATGAGCGATTGCTTTATGAAGCGATGGTTGGCAACCAAACCTTGTTTGTGAGCAGGCCAGAGGTTGAGCAAGCTTGGAAATGGGCTGATTCAATTATTGAAGCATGGCAACACTGTGGTGTACGAGCCAAACCGTATCAAGCTGGCACTTGGGGGCCTGTTTCGTCCGTTGCTCTATTAGCAAAAGACGACCGTACGTGGCACGAATAACCACCAATTAATAAAAATAATTTAAGGCACAGAGTAATTCTTTGTGCCTTTTTTTGTGTTTGGTCAATAATTACGCCGGTTTTCGAAAAATATCCGGAAAGGGTGCAATCAAGTTATTTTTTTTGACTCGAAATAATGTTTTAATAGCGCCCATAAAATAATGATTAAATCACAGTAATAATTAGCGGAGTAAACCCATGGCTCAGCAATTAGGTCTTATTGCCGATGTAGGTGGTACCAATATTCGTCTGGCTCTTGTCGATGAACAAGGTGTTGAATACAGCGAATTACGGAAATACTTATGCGGTCAGTACCCAAGTATTACGGATGTTATTCGGCATTATTTAAAAGAAGTGAACGCAAGTGTGCGCCATGCATGTATCGCGATTGCTTGTCCCACCGATAGTGACTGGATCGATATGACCAACAATAGTTGGGCATTTTCACGCCGCGAAGTACAACAAGCCCTTGGCTTAGACGCGTTTTATATCATCAATGACTACACCGCGATTTCAATGTCGCTGCCATTTTTGAACGCCGATCAATTTGTGCAAATTGGCCCAGGCGTCGTTGAGCCAGCCGCACCTAAAGCGGTACTAGGGCCGGGTACGGGCTTGGGCGTCGCTCATTTAGTCAGTATGGACGGTCACTGGCACAGCCTGCCCGGAGAGGGAGGGCATGTCGATTTTGCTCCAATTGATGAAGTCGACGCTTATATTTGGAAATACTTGAATAAGCGCTATCCGCACGTTTCTTATGAACAATTGCTGTCTGGTTTAGGTCTTATTCAGACTTATGAGGCAATCTGCGAAATGCGTGGTGTGGCAATTGTTGAGCGAACACCGGCAGAAATCACGACCTTAGGTGTCGCTGGTGATTGCGAATTATGCCAAGCAACGGTGGAACAATTTTGTAAGGTACTCGGTAGCCATGCGGGCAATTTAGCGCTGAACCTTGGTGCGTTTGGCGGTGTTTATGTTGCTGGCGGCATTATTCCCCGTTTTACCGATTTTGTTGCTAAGAGCGATTTTCGCCGTCGCTTCGAAGCAAAAGGGCGTTTTTCTGATTATGTGCGCCGCGTACCCACGTTCTTAATTACTGAAGAACAGCCAGGCTTGCTTGGGGCTGCTGCATATTTAATGCAACAAGGTTTCGATTAACGAAGGCGATAGACCCAGTCACGGTAACAGTATGTTACTACTGCTTCGTTATAAATGGACTATAGTATTGCGTAAAACGTAGGTGGCTTGAAATACTCAAATTAGTCACCAACTCTTGGGAATCGGGCAAAATGTTCGTAACATTACGAACATTTTACAATGTAAATGTGATGCTGGTCATGCCAGCGCCCCTTTAATTAAGGGTTTTTTTGATTGATTAATATCAACATTATTTAGTCGGGTGCTATTATAATGCCCCCCAGAAAGATGATGAATTAATCCAACTTAAGGAACGAAAATGGCTATTAAAGTAGGCATCAACGGTTTCGGCCGTATCGGTCGCTTTGTATTCCGCGCGTCTGTAGAGCGTGCTGATATTGAAGTTGTAGGTATTAACGACTTGATTGACGTTGAGTACATGGCATACATGCTGAAGTACGATTCAACTCATGGTCGTTTTAACGGTACTGTTGAAGTCGTAGACGGCAACTTGGTTGTAAATGGTAATACTGTTCGCGTAACTGCTGAACGCGATCCTGCTGCTTTAGCATGGGATGCAATCGGTGCTGAAGTTGTTGTTGAGTCAACTGGTCTGTTCCTGACTGATGAAACGGCGCGTAAACACATCACTGCTGGTGCTAAGAAAGTTGTTCTTTCTGCTCCTTCTAAAGATGCCACGCCAATGTTCGTTATGGGTGTTAACCACACTGAGTACGCTGGCGAAGAGATCGTATCTAACGCTTCTTGTACAACTAACTGCTTGGCGCCAATCGCTAAAGTATTGAACGACACTTGGGGCATTAAAGACGGTCTGATGACGACTGTTCACGCAACCACTGCAACTCAAAAAACTGTTGACGGTCCTTCTGCGAAAGACTGGCGCGGTGGTCGTGGCGCTGGCCAGAACATCATCCCATCTTCAACTGGTGCTGCTAAAGCTGTAGGTAAAGTAATTCCTGCGCTGAACGGTAAACTGACTGGTATGGCGTTCCGCGTTCCTACTCCAGACGTTTCTGTTGTAGATTTGACAGTAAACCTAGAGAAGCCTGCTAAGTACGAAGAAATTTGTGCCGCAATGAAAGCAGCTTCTGAAGGCCCAATGGCTGGCGTTCTTGGTTACACTGAAGATGCAGTTGTATCTAACGACTTCGTTGGTGAAGTTTGCACTTCTGTATTTGACGCTGATGCGGGTATCGCATTGACTGATACATTCGTTAAAGTTGTATCTTGGTACGACAACGAAATCGGTTACTCAAACAAGGTTTTGGACTTGGTTGCGCACATCGCTTAATCAACGCCACTTGTTTAAAAAAAGTCCGCCTCGCTGCGGGCTTTTTTTTGCCTGTTTTCCGATCAAAACTAAGCTTTATTGATGCAAGTAAAGTGTGACTCAATCTGCAAATTTTTAACCTGCTAAAAAAGGTACCGGTTTCTCTTTTAGTGCTACCTTTTAAGCTGCTGCTAGCATTCATAAAATTACTTTCGTTCGAATAAAAATAACGACTTATAGGTTAGGTAACGCCATGATCGATACACAAATCCAACAGCTGTGTGAAATACACGGAATTGAGTCAAATTATACCGATGCGTGGGGCAGTCCCGCGACCGTTGTTCCCGAGAGTAAAGCGAAGCTTCTGGCGGCAATGGGCTATGCCGTATCAGACGCTAAAAAGTTAGCTGAACAGATTAAAGAGAAATTAGCGAGCCAATGGCAAACACCATTACCGGCCGTTGTAATTAGTCGCGACCAACACGCCTTAGCATTTGAAATTAGTGTTGCCCAAACGGATGTCTCAGCGCTTCTTAAATGGAATTTACGTCTAGAAGATGGCGCCGAACACCATGGTACAGTGACGCCCATCGAAGGGCATAAAGTAGCTGAAACTGAGTTGGACGGACAGCGCTATCAGCGATACGCCTTATCGATTCAAGTTGATATGCCGCTCGGTTATCACCGCTTAATTTTGGCTAACGCCATCGATGAAACCGTTGCCGAGGCATCTGTCATTATTGCTCCTCGTGCCTGCTACACACCGAAACTGGTGAACGAAGGTGCAAAGTTGTGGGGCCCAAGTGTTCAATTATATTGCTTGCGATCAACGCGTAACTGGGGCGTTGGCGACTTTACCGATTTAGAATTTTTAATTGAACAAATATCCGCAAAAGGTGGTGACTTCGTTGGCTTAAATCCAATTCATGCCTTGTACCCATCTAATCCTGAGAGCGTGAGCCCATATTCGCCATCAAGTCGTCGCTGGCTCAACATTGTTTATATTGACGTCACTGCCGTGACTGAATTTGAAAAAAGCAAAGATGCGCAAGCCCTTGTCGATAGTGATGCGTTCAAACATCGCTTAGAGTTGTTGCGCGACGCGCAATGGGTCGATTACACCGGCGTCATGGAGGCAAAATTAGAGGCCTTAGATTTAGTCTTTGCGACATTTAAAGAGCAAGAATTGCGTCGTAATACCAAGCGCGCACGAGCGTTTCGCGCGTTTGTGAAAGAAGGGGGCGAAAGCTTGTTAGAGCAAGCGGCTTTCGATGCGTTGCAACGTGAGTTCTGTAGCCAAGGCATTAATGCTTGGGGATGGCCTGCATGGCCAGAGGAATATCAAGACTTCGCCAATGAGTCGGTTGCCAAGTTCATTAAGAAAGAAAAATCGAAGATCGACTTTTTCAGCTACCTACAGTTTATTGCCGATGAACAGTTGCAATCAGCCAACAAAGTTGCCGACGAATCGGGGATGACGCTTGGTATTTATCGCGATTTAGCGGTCGGTGTGAGTGAAGGTAGTACTGAACTTTGGGCAAACAAGTCACTGTACTTGCAAGGTGCTTCTGTTGGTGCGCCACCCGATATATTAGGGCCGCTAGGCCAAAATTGGGGTTTGCCGCCAATTGAACCTGATACGGCGAAGCAGCAAGCTTACCAACCGTTTATCGATTTGTTCCGATCGAACATGCGTCACTGTGGCGCGTTGCGTATCGACCATGTGATGGCGCTACTGCGTTTATGGTGGATCCCTGCGGGGGAAACGGCGGACAAGGGCGCTTACATTTACTATCCAATTGATGATTTGTTGGCGATCTTAGCGCTAGAAAGTGTGCGTAACCAATGCCTGATCATCGGTGAGGATTTAGGTACTGTTCCTGATGGTATATTTGAAACCCTGCAAGAAAATGGCGTGTATTCCTACCGCGTATTTTTCTTTGAACGTTCAAAAGAAGATGGCGGATTTTATGCGCCTCAACATTATCCTGTTCAGGCTATGGCAACCTTAACCACGCATGATATGCCGACGCTCAAAGGCTTCTGGCAATGCGATGATTTGTTGCTCGGTAAAGAGCTCGGTTTATACCGAGATGAAGATGTCCTTAAAACTCTCTATGCCGATCGTCACGAATCAAAACAACGCATCCTTGATAGTTTGCATGGCATGGGAATGATTCCAGATCACATCTCAAAAGATGTGAACTGGGTTGCGATGTCAAAAGAGCTGAACTTTGGCATGCAATTACATCTAGCCGGCGGAAGTAGTGCGCTACTTGCATTGCAACTCGAAGATTGGATTGAAATGGATAAGCCCGTCAATGTTCCAGGAACCAGCAGCGAGTATCCTAATTGGCGACGTAAATTATCTCGAAACCTCGAAGAAATCTTTGCCGACAATGATATTGCTTCTTTACTTACCGAGTTAACGGCAATTCGCCATAGTGCGCACGGTGTGGGGCTGTAACAAGCCCTTAATTGGTGATGATACGGTCACAGTAATTACTATTGTTATCAATTAAATACGGGATTTTGTTTCACAAAAGGTTAATATACCCAAACGAGCTTAAAAGAAGTTCACTGTTTGGGAATGCCACTTTAAACGGACATCAGGTGATATAGATGCTAATAAACCAGTTACTTCAGGCACAGTGTGCTAATCCATTTGGCCTTTTAGGGCTACTTCCTTCGGCGGAAGGGGATGGCTACGTGCTGCGCGCTTGGCAGCCGCGAGCAACCGCCATTACAGCAGTTGCGCTGTCGGGAAAACAAACGCCAGTTGAACTGGAATGCATCAACGATGAAGGCCTTTTTGAGGCAGTACTGCCAACCTTAAAAAAGCCATTTGCATATAAGTTAGCGGTAGTCGCCGGTGACCATAAATACGAAGTGGTTGACCCTTATCAAGTCCATCATCAGGCGATGTACCACGTCCATCATATGTACCAAGACGTCGCCGATACATATCAGCATATGGGCTCACAATTCCAAACTGCAGAAATTGATGGTTTGAAAATTGAAGGCGTCCGATTTGCGCTGTATGCGCCAAATGCTCAATCGGTCAGTATTGTCGGTGATTTTAATGCTTGGGATGGTCGCATTCATCCCATGCAAAAATTAGAAAACGGCTGTTGGGGACTGTTTTTACCGGGTTTGCAACCGGGTGAAAAATACAAATACGAAATGAAAGATCCCTTGGGTAATCGATTACCACATAAAGCGGATCCATTTGGTAATTATGCCGACCAATATCCTTCTCACGCCTCAATTCTTTATGATCAAACCACCTACCAATGGAATGACAGCAACTGGCAACGCGATAATCTTGACGACAAACGCTTCCGTCCAATGTCGATTTACGAAGTTCACTTAGGTTCGTGGCGACGTAAATTGGAAGAAGATGGCTCAGAACGTTCGTTGACGTACAAAGAACTCGTGGAAGAACTGATTCCATATGTAAAAGACATGGCTTATACCCACGTTGAATTGATGCCTGTTTCCGAACATCCGTTCGACGGCTCTTGGGGCTATCAACCGATCGGTATGTTTGCACCTACAAGTCGGTTCGGTAACCCCGATGACTTTAAGTACTTTGTTGATCAGTGCCACCAAAACGGTATTGGTGTCATCATTGACTGGGTTCCAGCTCACTTCCCTGATGACAGCCACGGTTTAGCTCGCTTTGATGGGACTCATTTATATGAATACTCTGATCCGCGCAAAGGGTGGCACCCAGATTGGAACAGTTGCATCTATGACTTTGGCCGCGATCATGTTCGCCAATTCTTAGTTGCTAACGCGCTTTACTGGCTCGAACATTTCCACGTTGATGGGTTACGGGTTGATGCCGTAGCGTCCATGCTGTACTTGGATTACTCCCGTAAAGACGGTGAGTGGATCCCTAATGTTGACGGTGGCAACCAGAATTATGAAGCCATTAGTTTACTGCGCTGGTGTAATGAAGAAGTTTACAAGCGCTACCCACATGCGATGACGATTGCCGAAGAATCAACCGCGTTCCCGGGTGTGAGTCGACCAACATTCAGTGGCGGTTTAGGGTTTGGCTTTAAATGGAACATGGGCTGGATGCACGACTCGTTGTCCTACATGGAAAAAGATCCTGCATATCGTAAGTTCCATCATGGCGAAATGACCTTTTCGATGATCTACGCCTATGATGAAAATTTCATTTTGCCGCTGTCTCACGATGAAGTTGTCCACGGAAAAAACTCACTTCTTTACAAAATGCCTGGCGACGAATGGCAACAAGCCGCTAATTTGCGTTGCTACACGGCATTTATGTGGGCTCACCCAGGCAAAAAATTAAACTTTATGGGCAATGAGATCGCACAGGGTACCGAATGGAACCACGATAGCTCGCTGCCATGGCATTTATTAGATTTTCCACGTCACAAGGGCCAACAAAGCCTCACTCGCGCACTGAACAAGCTTTATCAAGCCGAAAATGCATTGTATGAACTCGATGTTTCTGGCGAGGGTTTCGAATGGATTTCTCATGAAGATGCAGAAAACAGCACCTTAGTGTTTGTTCGAAAAGCTAAAAGCACATCCGATCAAGTCGTTGTAATATCGAACTTTACACCTGTGCCACGCGAAAATTATCGCTTTGGTGTGAACACGCCAGGCACTTATCAAGTGTTATTGAATACTGACGATAGTGAATTTTGGGGAAGTGGTTATGATGTCGTCACAACCGTCGACACTGACGACATAGAATGGCATGGCCGTGAGCAGTCGATTTCGATTAATTTGCCGCCGCTGGCCACAATTTTCTTGAAGCGCATTAGTTGACGTATTAACCTCCAATTAATAATCATTTATTAATAAGAATGCCGCTCAATGCGGCATTCTTTGTCTTACAGGCAAATTCATCTGTGAAAAAGGCTAATCAGACAAATGCGCGCTTTGTTGTTGAAAAAGGGCAGCCATTCCCATTCGGCGCGCTTTTAACAAAAACTGGCTGTAACTTCGCGGTTCGCGCGCCGGATGCGGAACAGGTTGCCATTTGTATCTATGATGCTGATGAAAATGAGCTCAGCTGCCAGCAATTACAATTTCGAAATGGCGCTATTTGGTATGGCCACATTGCTGGCTTTACCAAAGGCATGATGTACGGCATTCGCGCAAAGGGCGAATATGCACCTGAGCACGGGCTTTATTTCGATCCAAACAAATTACTCATCGACCCTTATGCGAAGTCTTTAAACCGCCCCATCATTTGGAATAACCGGCTTTATGAAGGCGACAGTCAAGCGATGATCCCTAAAGCCATTCCTGTCGATGGCGATGCGTTTGACTGGCAGAACACCAGCAAGCCTCAACACCCCGATGCAGACATGATTTTGTACGAGGCGCATGTCAAAGGCTTTACCAATCTGCTGGATGAAATGCCTAAAAAGCTTCGCGGCACCTATCTTGGTTTGGCTCATGAAAGCTCGATTAACTACTTAAAAGAATTAGGCATCACATCTATCCAATTGTTGCCGGTCAGCACCTTTATGTCCGAAGCTTGGTTAACAGACCGTGGTTTAAGTAATTATTGGGGCTATAACCCCATTAACTTCTTCGCACCCGATCCTCGATATGCAGTTAAAGACGCTTATCACGAGTTTAAGATCATGGTGCGAGAGCTTCACAAAGCCGGTATTGAAGTCATCTTAGATGTGGTGTTCAACCACACAGCCGAATCTGGTGGCGATGGCCCTATATTGAGCTTTCGCGGTTTAGATAATCGATCATCTTATTGGTTTGCTCACCACGAACACAAAGCGGATTACACACATTATTTGAACCATAGCGGTTGTGGTAATGCGGTAAACCTCGACGATCCCGACACTTTAGCATTTGTGCTTGATTCGTTACGTCACTGGGTTGAAGAGATGCACGTCGACGGTTTTCGCTTCGACTTGGCAGTCACCCTTGGCCGCGAAGTGGACGGCTTTAAACCTAATGGGGCGTTTTTAAAGTCGGTGTATCAAGATCCCGTCTTGCGCCACTGTAAATTCATTGCTGAGCCTTGGGACGTTGGGCTCGGCGGCTATCAACTCGGTCAATTCCCCAACAACTGGCTCGAGTGCAATGACCGCTACCGCGATTCGATGCGATCGTTTTGGCGCGGCGATGCCGGCTATCTTGGCGATTTCGCAACTCGACTGATGGGCTCGCGCGACATTTTTCACGGCGATCGACGTCAGCCGCACGCTAGCGTTAATTTTATTACCTATCACGATGGTTTTACGTTGCATGATTTAGTGACGTACGAGCAGCGCCATAACGAAGCTAACAAAGAAAATTCGCGCGATGGTCATGGCCATAATATTTCCGCCAATTACGGTGTGGAAGGCGAAACAAAAGATGTGGCGATTAACAAGCTGCGTCGTCGCCAACAACGTAACTTTTTGGCCACCTTATTGTTGTCTCGCGGGGTGCCACATTTATTAGCTGGCGATGAAATTGCCCGCACCCAACAAGGCAACAACAACGCTTACTGTCAGGATTCAGAAATTAGTTGGATTGATTGGCAATTGTCTAATCATTCACGTCATCAACTTAAATTTGTCAAACAGCTCATTAATTTGCGAAAATCGCATCCGATTTTGAACCGCTACTGTGTTCAGGACGATCCATTCTACAAAGGTTCAGAGCGAGTCAACGTTGCCTGGCTAGCACCTTCAGGAAAGGCTATGACCCACGGGGAATGGCATGATCCGTCAACCCAATGTGTATCAATCTGGCTAAAACCTGCCAACGCAGGATCTGAAGAATTACAGTTGTTGCTGATCTTTAATGCGTGCCAAGCACCGCAAGATTTTCAGCTGCCGGCAAGTAGTCGCTGGAAGGTATTGCTCGATTCAGATGCCGAGGATGGAATGAAATCAACGCGGATCAGCGCTGGGCACTATCAAGTGCAGCAGCGTTCTGTTGTCGTACTCGGCGGCCGCGTTATCAAATAGGCATGTATACAATGCCATTTTTAGTTATTTGTAGGCTTTGTCTACAAAGCATTTATTGCTGGAACAATACGATATGACTCAACAATGTGATATTGGCTTTATCGGCCTCGGTGTGATGGGTAAAAACCTCGTCATGAACTTAGCTGATCATGGCTACACCATCGCCGCTTTCGATTTAGATCAGGATAAGATTGACGGTGTTTTAGCCCAAGATACAAAAGAGCGGGGCGATAAACTTCCGCGCGTTGTCGGCTGTAATACCCTCGAAGCGCTGCTAGCCAATACAAAGCAACCTCACTTGATCATTTTGTCTGTGCCTGCTGGTAAGCCTGTCGATATTGTTTGCCATAATCTGCTCGAAGCCGGACTTGCAACCGATGCCGTTGTTGTCGATACCGGCAATACTTTGTGGACCGACACCGTAGAGCGGACTGCGAACTATAAAGGTAAGTTCACCTTGTTCTCGACTGCTGTTTCAGGCGGAGAAGTTGGTGCAAGATTCGGCCCTGCTTTAATGCCGAGCGGTGATGCTAAGCAATGGCAACGGTTGGCTCCTGTTTGGGAAGCCATTGCCGCCAAGGTTGATCCAGAAACTGGCAAACCACTAGAGTCATTTGTTCCTGGCCAACCTGTTACCGAAGGTGAGCCCTGTGCGGCATACATTGGTCCTGCGGGCGCAGGCCATTATGTCAAAATGGTTCACAACGGCATCGAATATGCGGATATGCAACAAATTTGCGAAGCCTATCATGTGATGCGTGACGTTGCCGGTATGAGTTGCGATGAAATCGGTGACGTGTTTGCCCAATGGAATAACGGCCCCCTCAACAGTTACTTAATTGAAATCAGTGCCGATATCTTGAAGCAAAAAGATCCGGTAACGGGTAAGCCTGTGGTTGATGTCATTCAAGACACTGCCGGCCAAAAAGGTACGGGGCTATGGACAGCAATGAGTTCGCTCGAAGTTGGCTCGCCAAACCCATCGATTGCTCAATCTGTTTTTGCACGCGCGTTAAGCTCAATGAAAGCCGAACGTTTAGCAGCGAGCCGTGTCCTCAAAGGGCCAACAACTCAACCGTTAAGCGATGATGATAAAGCCACGCTGATTGAACAGTTACATGATGCGCTCTATTGCTCCAAGCTGTGTGTTTATGCGCAGGGCTTCCATTTGATGAAGCTTGCCGGTGAACAGCAAGGTTGGGATTTAGACTTTGCATCTATTGCGAAGATATTCCGCGCCGGCTGTATTATTCGTGCAATTTTCTTGCAGTCGATTACCGAAGCGTTTGAGCGTGACGGCGCATTAACGAATTTGCTAGTTGATCCATTTTTCATTGAGCAAATTGAAAGCCGCCAAGCGAACTGGCGTCAGTCTATAGCCAATGCGGTTGTCAACGGTATTCCGACTCCAGTATTTGGTGCATCGTTAGCTTACTATGACACCTACCGTAATGCCGTGGTGCCAGCTAATTTGCTACAAGCTCAGCGTGACTTTTTTGGCGCGCACACCTTTGAGCGAGTCGATCAACCTGCAGGTGAGTTCTACCACATTGAGTGGAGTCAGCCTGAACGTAACCAAGTTCGCGTGAAGTAACTCCATAAAAGGCCATGCTGTGGTGGCGTGGCCGTGTTTCCTTGCGTAATATTCATTGAAATTACAAATAAAAAATCGTTCTGCTAATGAAAATTTGGGATTGTTATCCTGCATACCTGACTCAACCGTTACTCGTTGCTGAACATCGCGAAATTCACGGGCTACTGCAAATTGTCGAACGCGGCAAAAGTCTCGCCAAAACAGCTGATCCACACATCGCGAACTGGTTGGCTCACCCCGGCGCACTTGCAACTCGCCATGAACAACTTGTTGAAGAAATGAGTTTGCGCGACATTGAGCACAAGAGCCCTGTCGCTGTACAAGCCGGCGCTGTGTTATGGCCCAAAGTGAGTGGTGATATAGGCATTGGCATCCAATTCGAGCAGCTTGCAGCGATGGGAAATGACGCTCGTCTCTTAAGCCCTAAAAAGCCCGACGATTTGCTACAACAAAATGCGCTATCGATCATGGCGCGCGATCCATCGCTCTATAAATTCCTTCAAGCTGAAAACCAAAATGGCCGGCTCAAGTTAATCGAGTTGCAGCGCGAAGTCACCGAAGTGATTCGCAGGCCGGTCAATTTAGAATTCCTCGAGCGTGTTGTCGCAACCATGTGGCGTTATTGCGAGCAAGCACCTGAAGCATTTACCTTTTCCAGCCGTTCAAAAGATCCAATGCGGCGCCTCAAAGCCATTCAATTTTTAGCTAGTAAGTACAAATGGCCAGAGTTATGGCAGACCACAGCGCTTACCGATCTGGCGTGCTGCCAGTTGGTTGAATAGTCAAAACGCCCTAAAGGAAAGTCTATGGCCGTTAAAGGTAAAGATGAATTAACTGCCGAGCAATACAGAGTGTGCTGGCAGCAGGGGACGGAAGCGCCGTTTACAGGCATTTATTTAAATCATAAAGACCATGGCACCTACGCCTGTGTCTGCTGTGACGCGCCTCTATTCAGTAGCGACAGTAAATTTGATTCGGGTTGCGGCTGGCCAAGCTTCGATAAAAGCCTGACCGATGCCATTCGGTATATTGAAGATAATTCTCTCGGCATGCTTCGCGTTGAAGTTCGATGCGTCAACTGTGATGCGCATTTAGGGCATGTTTTCCCCGATGGCCCGACAGAAACAGGCCAACGTTATTGCATCAATTCCGTATCATTACAATTCGACAGTGACGACACGCCTTAAAAACTATAAGTACGCTTGGCAATAAATTTGCCTTCATTCAGGTCGGTGACGATTTGAGTTGCGATTTGCTTTGCTTTGGCCTTTTGCTGGATCGTAAGTAAATTGGTGTCATCAAATAGCCCCATATTAACGGGCGCAATGGCAAGTTGTTTGGTTACTTCTGTCCATACATAGCTATGACGGTAATCTTTGAGTTGATAGGTGAGGGTAGCCAGTTGCGTGAAAATGCTCTGGTCGATTTGGCTGTTGTCATCATACATGCTCAAGACTCGCAGCAGGATGCTAATCGTTTTTTCCTGATCGCGCTGGGCGTAATGAGCCGCCAAGTTCAATTGCAACTCAGGGGTATTGAGCAAGCCCGCGTCTTCATAAGCGATAAAGCGCTGGTAAGCTTCTTTATCTTGATTGCGAGTCCAGTGATACCAAAGCAATTCTGGCATCTTAGCATTCCGCGTTTCTTCGTTAAGCGCTAACAACATTTCTTCTGCTTTAATGTAGCCTTCTACACGTCGAGACTGACGTATTTTAAGTTGCTTCATTTCAACTTGAGCGGCTAATTCGATACAGGTACGGTAACTTTCCCACGCTATTAGCGCATCAAACAGCGCCGGCTCTGAGCGATTTGAATTCTCAACAGCAAAATCTGCTTTAATGACAACGTCGCGCTGCTCTTGGCACCAGCCATCTCGATTCAATCCCTGACAAATATCTGGATTGCGAGCACAAATCCGTTTAATGCTCGGTTGCGTATCACAAGCGATCAACAGGGTACAAAGAGAGATAACAAATGAAGGGAGAACAAAGTAGCGACGTAGTTCTTGCATAGCGTGTGATAAATTGCAGCAGTGTGAGTCCATTTCGACCGAAGTATGACAGATCTTTGCAATAAAGTATCAAGCTTTGCGGTCTAGCTAAGTGACCGAGTGTTCTTAAGGGTTGCCCGTGAAGAAATTTATTCGTCAATTAGCACCGTTTGCCATCATTATGGCGGTGTTTTTTGCTGTTCAGTGGTATCGCTCGGCGCCGCTTATTGCCAAAGGCGAACCGGTTGCCGACTACAGTCAATTGAAGCGCTTAACGACCGAAGGTCGCACCGTGCCGGTCGACAGCTTATTTACAGACTCAACTCGCCCTAAACTTGTCTATTTGTTTGCGCCTTGGTGTGGTGTTTGTCGCGTTTCGTTGCCAGCGGTAAACGCCTTGGCTAACGAACGTAGCGATATAGAAATCATAGCAGTGGCCTTGTCATACGAATCGACACAGCAGGTTTACCAATTCGCCAACGAACTGTCGCTCACTTTGCCTGTTTATCTCGGGGACAATCAATTAATGAGTGATTATAGGGTGGCAGTATTCCCGACCTATTATCTGCTAGCACCTGACCTAACTGTCGTCAGTCAAGGCGTTGGGCTAAGCACTAAAATAGGGCTTTCATGGCGTTTGGATTCACTAGCCGACGAATATTAGCTGGATTGCAATTAGCCCCTTTGCCGATTGCCTATTACAGCCGAGATTTGCTTAAGTTGCTTATTTGACATTGATATTTCAGTTATCCACCATGTCTGTGGATAACTGTGTGGATTGTCATGAAAGAGTAAGCTCAAACCCGCATGCATTCGTGTCAACATCTTTTTTGAACAAACTAAAAAGAAAAAATATTCACTAATAAAAACAGTGGATTATGACTTTATCTTGGCGGTCAACCTTGTTGCTGTACGTTTTTTGCGCAGTAATTGGCATGACCATTTGGGCCTGTGCATTGTTTTGGGGCGAAAGCGCCAAGTAAATGAAAATGAGGCTGTTTATCAACAAATTTTTTGGTAATCGCATCTTCCAATTTGTATTTAAGTATGCCTAGTCAAATTACTCTATTTATCTTTATTTTTGCCGTGGTGTTAGCTGGCTATTTCTCTTAAAATGCAACGCCCGCAAGGAGCAGACTTCGAGTCAACTTATGTCATCATCATCCGCTGTTAACGATCTGCTTAAGGGCCAATTAGGGCCGACGCTTAAGAATATGACCATGCCGGTTATTGTTGGCATGATCACCATGATGACCTTCAACTTAGTTGATACTTTTTTCATCAGTATGCTCGGGACTCAACCCCTTGCCGCGGTCAGTTTTACCTTTCCTGTGACATTTGCCGTGATTAGTTTGTCCATTGGCTTGTCGATTGGGACGTCAGCAGTTATTGCTCGCATTATTGGCCAAGGCAGCCTGACGCAAGCGCGAAACTTTGCGACCGCCTCACTTTATTTATCTGCCGTACTGGTCACCTTTATCGCCATTACGATCTTCCTATTTAGTCGGCCAATATTCTTTTCGATGGGCGCATCTGAGTCGTCCTATATGCTGTTGATGGACTACATGAATGTGTGGCTATCCGGCTGCGTGTTGTTGATCTTACCAATGATCTGCAATGCCATCTTCCGCGCCAATGGCGAGACCAAATTACCAAGCTATGGCATGGCGGGCGCTGGAGTCCTCAATGCGATTCTCGATCCAGTGTTGATATTTGGTTTTGGGCCTGTACCGGCGTTGGGGATACAAGGTGCCGCTCTGGCAAGTGTTATTTCTTGGAGTGCTGCATGCTTGCTGATTTTATATGTACTCGGCGCCAAGCAAAAAAGGATTTATTATTGGCCCCATGACTGGCCAGCAACGTTTGACGGTATTAAGCAAATTGCTGCGATTGGTTTACCCGCGGCAGGCGCTAACATGCTAACGCCGCTTGCAATGGGCGTATTAACAGCGATTGCGGCTTGTTATGGTGAACCCGTGGTAGCGGCACTTGGCGTAGGTAGTCGCATCGAGTCCATTGCTTGTATTGTGGTTTTGGCATTGTCGATGACGTTGCCGCCTTTGGTCAGCCAAAATTTTGGTGCCCGCCAAATCGTGCGAGCGCATGACGCCTATCGGCTTACAGCTAAATTTGTTCTGATATGGCAGGCCGGCATTGCCGTGCTTTTAGCCATCACTTCGCCGTGGTTAGCGAATTTGTTTAGTAACGATCCTGAAGTACAAGCGGTGCTGACCTGGTATATCGTCATCATGCCCATTGGCTACGGCTTGCAGGGCGTGGTGATCTTGACCAACTCATCGTTCAATGCACTACACAAACCAAATAATGCGGTGATGTTGAGCCTTCTGCGGTTCTTTGTATTTTTCTTGCCGTTGGCATATTTAGGCGGCTTTATGTGGGGGGTTAATGGCCTCTTTATCGGTGCGGTAGCCGGCAATGTGCTTACTGCCATCGTTGCATGGCGCTGGTTAAATAAGCTTTTTAAGCGTTTCGAGTGCATGCAGCAACAGGAGGAAATGGCGGTATGAGTAAGGCCTTCGAATTAGTGTCTAAATACCAACCTGCCGGCGATCAACCAGAAGCCATCGCGAAGTTGGTTGACGGCCTTGATAGTGGTTTAGCTTGTCAGACGCTCCTTGGTGTGACGGGCTCGGGTAAAACTTTTACCATGGCAAATGTCATTGCCAATACTAATCGTCCAGCCATCATACTCGCTCACAACAAAACGTTAGCGGCGCAATTGTATGGCGAAATGAAGGAATTCTTTCCAAACAACTCGGTTGAATACTTTGTTTCTTATTACGACTACTACCAACCAGAAGCCTACGTGCCTTCGACTGACACCTTCATCGACAAAGATGCGTCGATCAACGAGCACATTGAACAAATGCGCTTGTCAGCCACCAAGGCGCTGTTAGAGCGCAAAGATGTGGTATTGGTAGCGTCTGTTTCGGCCATTTATGGCCTTGGCGATCCTGACGCCTATCTCAAGATGATGCTGCATTTACGTCGGGGCGACATCATTGAGCAGCGCGCCATGTTAAGACGTCTTGCCGAGCTGCAGTACACTCGTAACGATGTTGATTTCCAGCGGGGTTGTTATCGAGTTCGCGGGGAGGTCATTGATATCTTTCCGGCTGAATCGGACACCTTTGCCATTCGCGTTGAGCTGTTTGATGAAGAAATCGAACGGCTGAGTGAATTTGATCCATTAACCGGCGCGTTAGAACGAGATTTAGCGCGATTTACCGTCTACCCGAAGACGCACTATGTAACGCCACGCGAACGCATATTGAATGCGATTGAAGATATAAAAGTCGAATTGAAAGAGCGTAAGTCGGAACTACTTTCAGCCAATAAGTTGGTAGAAGAGCAACGCCTTAGTCAACGGGCTCAGTACGATATTGAGATGATGCAAGAGCTCGGTTATTGCTCAGGTATCGAAAACTACTCGCGTTATTTGTCTGGTCGCGCACCAGGCGAGCCGCCGCCAACATTAATGGATTACCTGCCAGACAACGCTCTGTTGATCATCGATGAATCGCACGTAACGGTTTCACAAGTTGGTGCCATGTATAAAGGTGACCGAGCGCGTAAAGAAAACCTAGTTACCTACGGATTCCGACTACCATCAGCACTGGACAACCGACCGCTTAAATTTGATGAGTTTGAGAGTATTTCGCCACAAACCATTTATGTGTCGGCGACACCGGGTCAGTACGAGTTAGAAAAGTCAGATGGAGAAGTTGTCGAGCAGGTTGTTCGTCCAACGGGGTTAATTGATCCGGAAATTGAAGTTCGCCCAGTGGCAACTCAAGTGGATGATCTGATGTCAGAAATCCATCTTCGTATTGCCAAGAAAGAACGGGTTTTGGTGACAACGCTAACCAAACGGATGTCCGAAGATCTATCTGAGTACTTAACCGAACATGGCTTAAAAGTCCGTTATTTGCATTCGGATATCGATGCCGTAGAACGCATGGAGATTATTCGCGACTTACGACTCGGTGAATTCGATGTCTTGGTCGGCATCAACTTGCTTCGGGAAGGTTTAGATATGCCTGAAGTGTCGTTAGTGGCAATTTTAGATGCTGATAAAGAAGGCTTTTTGCGCTCAACACGGTCACTCATCCAAACCATCGGGCGGGCTGCGCGTAACCTCAATGGTAAAGCCATTCTGTACGCCGATCGGATCACTGCTGCAATGAAGCAGGCAATTGAAGAAACTGAACGTCGCCGCACTAAGCAGATAGCTTACAACGATGCCAATGGCATTGTCCCGCAGGCGCTAAGTAAGAGCGTGACCGACATTATGGATATTGGTCAACCTTATCAGAAAAACAAAACTAAGCGCGCCGCCAAAGCCGCTGAGCCTGAAGGCAGTTATACCCAACTGATGACGCCGGAAGCCATTATGGCCGAAATTACTAAATTGGAAGGCGAGATGTTTGAGCACGCCAAGGCGCTCGAGTTTGAAAAGGCAGCCTCAGTGCGAGACCAAATTCAACAACTACAGCAAAAAATGATTGCGTCGTCTTAACACTGAATTAGCGATAAGGAATACAGCGTCCTTATCGCTAACATGTTCACAAAAACCGTCATTCGGTGTGCTCTGAAAGAAGCAACTTAATGAATTGCCCCGGTTTCCGCTAATGACTTCAATTTATAAAGTCCTAAATCAAATGAAGGCCCAACCATCCCATCCATAAATAGTGCTAAATAGGCGCCAAAAATAGGTGTGGCAATTTCGCCTTCCATGCTCCAAATCACTTCAATACGACCGTCTGATAATGGCACGTAACTAATGGCGCCACTGCCTTTATCGGCTTTTTGATTAAACCAAATATCGTAATTAACACCGACTTGTTCCGATACTTTTGTCAGTAGAAGTTCACCATCACCGCTTTCGCCTTGCCATGTTTGCGATGCGCCAGCGCCATGAGTGATTTGACCGAGAGTAACCACAATCGTTGGATCAGCGTCGAGCCAAGGCGACCATTCTTGCCATTGCTCTAAATCAACGACGTAGGCGTGTAGTGTTGGTAAATCGGCGGTGACTATAGTCGAGCGCTTAATTTCATAGTTGTTGGGTAAGAATAAACCTGTGATTAATACAATAATCCACAAGGCAAAAAAGCTCTTTAATATTGTTTTCAATTGATTACCTTAACAAGCTGATAACGTTTAGCGCTCATCGTAACGAAAGAGTTGGGCAACAATCAATTCAACCACCCGGTTTAACGCCACAATCCGCCAATTGCTGTTGCCATAGCTCTGCATGTTGCTGGATGGCTGCCGCTAAAGGTTGGTGTTGTTGTACTTGTTGATAGCGAAGGGCAATGGCGTGAGGAAAAGTTGCCAATAGCGGTTGTAAGATACGATCAATTCGCTGGCCATAACGTTGCAAAAGCACAAGCTGTGGCTGCACTTGTTTGCTGTAATAGTTACCGAAAAATTGCTTAATCAATACAGTCTGCTGCGCGTTGCAGGCTACCTGTGTACGGCTCAGTAGTTGACTGCTTGTTGTTAATGTTTGTAGCGCTAAATGTTGGCTAAACCAAAGCTTGGCAAGACCATTTGAGTGATACAAAGATTCCATCACACCATCAAATGCTACGGGAACAAGCGCATCGTCGAGGTTCGACATTGACGATTGGCTAAGCGTTTTAATTTGCTCAGAGATACCTTTCAAATACTGCAGTGACTGTTCAATCGTTGCCATTTCAGCTTGTGTTTGTTTGCTGGTTATTGATAAGCCGCTTGAGGCAAGCACAAAAGATTTAGACAGAGCTTCATCAGACAACCATAAATGATGCCAGACGTTAATAAGTTGCTGCTGCTTGTGCTTAAGTAGGGTATCTAACAGGCTTGTTTGATGTGGTTCGGTTGTCGTTAACGCACATTGCTTGAGTGCGCTGACAATTGCCATTTCATATTTTAATCGTTGTGATGCCTGCTGCACCCGTCCGAGACTACTATTGCGCTGTGCGATGAGTTGATTGATGCGACAATGTTTAATGGACCACCAATCCTCAACGGACAACTGATAGGCCTGCATCGCATTGGCGCTGGTCCGCGTGGTTAGCGGAATTAGTGAGGGCTGAATGGCGTGTGGTGGCAGATCTTCAGCGTCAATTTCTAAAACTCGCGCTAGACGCTCGCTATATTGATTAAAAACGTAATCGCCATCAGTCTTTCTATTGTAGGCTAGGGCGAGCAGGGTACTGACAATTGCGATAATCGCCAGCCACCAAACTCGTGTTAACAAATGTCGCGTTGCTAATTTTGCCATTCAGGATCGTGAGTCAATTTACGGTAAAAGTATTTGAGACGTAGCGATAACAAAATTGCAGCCACGGTTAAGCCAACACAAAATCCGATCCAAAAACCATAAGGGCCCATCGCAGGGCGAAGCCAATCCGTTAATCCCAACATTAAGCCAACGGATAAACCACACAGCCAGTAAGAAACCAAGGTAATAATCAAAATGCCAGAAGCATCTTTAAACGCTCGTAGCGCACTGACGCCAATGACCTGAATGGTATCTGACAACTGGTACACGCAGGACAACATCAACAGGTTTGTTGCCAGATCGATCACCGCCGGATCATTGGTATAAATGTCAGCAATCCAATGGCGAAATAACAGGGTAAATATCGCGGTACAACAGACTTGCGCCAACCCAACCTTCAAGCCTGTTTTCAACGAAAAGAAGCAGCCCTCTGCATCTTTTTGGCCTAGTCGATACCCCATGCGAATAGAAATCGCCATGCCCAATGACATCGGCAACATAAAGATGATCGAACTTACATTTAGCGCAACTTGGTGGCCCGCAACAATTGTAGCCCCCAAAGGCGCTAGTAATATGGCAACGACGGCAAATAAACTGACCTCGAAGAAGAACGCCAACGCCATCGGAAATCCGACTTTGAATAATTGCAGCATGGCGTGAAATTGGGGCCATTCGAACGCTGAAAACAGCGCGTACGGTTTATAAAATTGATGCCAACGAAAACAAATGATCATGCCACCAAACATCAACCACTGAACAATCGCCGTTGCTACACCACAGCCAGCGCCACCCATGGCAGGAGCACCTAGTGCGCCATAAATAAATATGTAATTCAGTGGAATATTGAGGAGTAGGCCAACAATGCCAATCCACATGCTGGGTTTAGTAAACGACAATCCTTCAGAGATATTTCGAAGCACAAGATACCCGGCAAATCCGGGCGCCCCCCAAATGACTGCATCTAAATAGCCATAAACAAGGCTTTCTAATGTCGGTTCAACATCCATCACCGACAAAATATAAGGCGCCAACTGGACTACTAGCATCGCGGCAATGGCACAGCTCAACGCTAACCAACCGGACTGCCACATATCATGTGGGATCTTGTGTTTTTGTTTGGCGCCTAAATGATGAGAAACGATAGGCGGGATCGCCATAAGCACGCCCATCACTAATAAGATTGCGGGGAACCAAATACTGTTTGCTACGGCAACTGCGGCGAGATCGGTGGCACTGACTTGACCAGCCATAACGGCGTCAATAAACCCCATCAGCGTGGCCGCTACTTGGGCTGCAATAATAGGCGCAGCCAAACGCAGTAAATGCGTTATTTCAATCCGTGGCGAATAATGGGAGGAAGATTTCATACTACTTAACGTCCAAAGGAAAGCGGGTCCGGCTAGCGGACAAAACATTCTATGATAAGGTGATTTGTCAGTTTATCAGAAGGGCAGCATATGTTTACCGGTATTGTGCAAACTAAAGGGCGCGTAACGAGTGCCGTTGTCAGCAACAACGTAATGCGTTTAGTTGTCGAATGGCCAACCGCTTCAATGTTAGGCGGGATAGCGCTCGGCGCGAGCGTTGCTGTTAATGGCACTTGTTTAACGGTGGTCGCGTTCGATGACAACAGCACTAGCTTTGATGTGATTGATGAAACCTTGCGTCTAACAAACCTTGCCACGCTGGAACGCGATCACTTGGTCAATCTGGAGCGGGCAGCAAAGTTTGGCGACGAAATTGGCGGACATTTACTATCGGGCCATATTCACTGCCAAGCAGAGTTACTCAAACGAGAGGAGCAAGCCGGCAATTTGCTGCTAGAGCTTTCAATTCCGCCAAGCCATCAACGTTATGTGCTGAGTAAAGGCTATATTGCCGTTGATGGTATTAGCTTAACGATTGGTGAGCATGTAACCGACGGCCGCTTCACGTTACACCTTATTCCCGAAACCAGGGCCATTACCACCATCAACCTTAAACCGGTTGGAGCCAAATTTAACATTGAAATAGACAGTCAAACCCAAGCGGTTGTCGACACAGTAGAGCGCGTGCTGGCCAATCAATCACCCGCATAGCCAGCACTGATTCAATAGATCTGCTCATCATCGGCATCAATAAACACACGCGCCTGACGATGCTGATCATCAAGTGAGAATCGAACACGGTAGCTGGTACAGCAATTGGGGCAATCGTCGTAATAATCTTGTGCACCGCGGGAGTAATCTAAATAGATTGAAAAGCCGTGATCACACGTTGGGCAGTGAATTGATTGTTTGGTTAATTCCATGGCTGCCTCAATGGTTCGTGACAAGTTGAATCCAATAGACAAACAACATTGAGCCCCGTGGCAGTATTTAACTTAAGCTTGCGCCACCATCGACCGCTAAAATTTGTCCTGTGATGTAGTTTGCTCTGGCAAGAAAATAAACGGCTTCGGCAATCTCTAACAATGTACCGCTACGGCCTAAAGGAATTGCTTTTAACCGTGCTGCTTGCTCAGTGGATTGCATGGTTTCTGGCCATAAGATGGCGCCCGGCGCAATTCCATTGACGCGCACTTGCGGCGCTAATTCGACAGCTAAGCTTTTGGTTAGAGCCACCAGCGCCGCTTTTGCTATGCAATAGACAGTATGGTCTCGAAATGGCTTTGCCGCATGAATATCGACCATGTTGATAACGCACCCATTTCCGCGTTGCAACAAAGGCAGCAGGCCTTGGGTTAACATGAATGGGGCTTTGGCATTTGTCGTCACTAAGCTATCCCATTGACAATCCGTGACCTTATTTACCGGTGTTGGAAAAAACGTCGAGGCGTTGTTTACCAATAAATGAAGTTGTGAATGCTGGTTACCTATTTCATCAACTAACGCTTGTAACGAGCGAGGATCGAGCAAATTGGCTGTTACCAATCCGACACTGTTGTTGCGAATGCCATTAAGCTCTTTCGCAAGCGTCTTGGCCGCAACTTCGGATTGGTTAAAATGAATGATCAGATCGTAACCTTGTTGATGCAGGTATCGAGCAATACCTGCGCCAAGGCGCTTGGCGCCACCGGTAATGAGGGCTAAGGGTGCAGAATCTAAAGCCATTTCAAAGGAGCCCTACAATTAAGCTAACTTGAAGCCAAGTTGATTCAATAAATCGCTATTGATTTGCTCAAGTGAATTCAATTTCACATCCGCAATGCCGTAACCTTGTTGCGTCGCCATTTTTTTTGGAGGTACCGCAATTGCACACATACGAGCTGCTTTTGCTGCCGTTAGTCCAGTGATGGAATCTTCAATGGCCAAACAAACGGTTGGGTCAACGGCAAGGGAACCTGCGCAGTTTAGATAAACTTGAGGGTGGGGTTTACCAAATGGTAATGATTCAGCACTTTCAATTGCCAAAAAAGCATCTTCAATGCCTAATCGGTGGATCACGTTCTCTGCCATTGATAGTGGTGAGCTCGTCGCTAATCCTACTTTGATGTTGTTAGATTTGAGTCGCTCAAGCAGCGCATATAATCCCGTTAACGCTTGCCCTTGTTCAGCTACCAATTGGTTCACTCGAGCCAGCATTTCATCCACTAACTGTTGCGCTGGCGCTGCGCACGGGTATTGTTTAAACCAATGCGCAACTACCAGATCAATACGCAGCCCCATGGTTTGTTGCGCCATCTCTTGGCTTACCGGTATGCCATAATGATTAAACACTTCAACTTCAGCTAACTGCCAAAATGGCTCTGAGTCGATGATCACACCGTCCATATCAAAGATGACTGCTTCCATCGTGGCCTCGCGTTGTTCGGTAAAATTACAGGTAAGAACAGCAGTAATCGGTAAGGGTTTCAACCTTGATATCAAAAGAAGCATTGGCTGGTACATTAAATGAACCACCAGCTTCAACGGTTTGCCACACATCGCTGCCTGGCAGCTTGACCTGTACTGTACCGGCTAATATTTCCATTAGTTCCGCAGCGTCAGTACCAAAGGTGTATTCGCCAACAGCCATTAGACCCAGTGTTTTATGGCTGCCATCAGCAAACAACACGGTGCGGCTGGAGACTTTTCCGTCAAAATAAATATTGGCTTTTTTGATGATGCTAACGTTATCGAATTGGCTCACGATGAACTCCCTGTTTAACAAAATGAAAAGGCCGATTAGAGACTAATCGGCCTTTGCTTATACCGTTAACGGTTTGATAATGCCAGTATTAGGTCGTGATCGCGGCTAACTTAAAGCGGAATTCTGTGCCTTTATCTTGCTCTGATCGAACCTCAATAAGCGCGTTATGTAATTGCAAAATGCGCTGCGTAATGGCTAACCCTAAACCGCTATGAATGCGTTTACCGGTCGCGCTGTTACTGGCCCTAAAATGTGGTTCAAAAATGTGGGGTAAATCCTGTTCAGGAATACCGCAGCCGGTGTCGGCAACAACAATCCCGATACTGTCACCCTGTTGGGCTAACCGAACTTCGATTTGATCGCCATTGGCACAGTGGCGAATGGCGTTATCAATAAGGTTGGTAAATACCCGTTCGATGCGTTGAATGTCAGCCATCACCAAAACACTGTGATCTTGTGGTGTTACGGAAAGAGTCACTTGCTTTTCAACCGCGCACAACTGCAATTTTTGAATGACGTCCTGCACTAACTCCGCTATTGCCACCGGCTCATAGTTAAGGGTGACATTATCAGAATCTAAATGCGCAAGTTCGAACAGCTGTTCAACCAATTGACTGGTTTTGCGAGCGTTATCCAGTGCTATTTGAATGAGATGCTGGCTTTGCTCATTGGTCAATTGCGGATGCTTTAATTGCCATGTTTCTAGGTATCCCAGCAGTGCGGCCAACGGTGTACGCAGATCATGAGATACATAGGAGACCAATTCACGCCTGAGCTGATCGGTACTTTGAACCTTACGATATTGCTGATTCAAGGTACTCGCCATGGCATTAAATGCGACACCGAGTTTTTGAATTTCATCATGAGAATTCTGCTGCCACTGATTAACTGCTTCCATCCCTTGATCGAAGCCCTGTTGTTGCAGTGCCATCATGTCGCCGGCGAGTCGGCGGAGTGGGCGCGTGAGCAGTGCAAAAATTAGGAGTACCAATAACAAACTGAAGGTAAGTGTCAGCACGACGCCCCAAAACCCAAGTGCCATGATGTGACTATTGCGAAGAATATCGGCAACTGACTCGTATATTTCGCCGCCAATAATGATGTACAGGTAGCCCCTTAATTGGTCTTGTTCATAGATTGGAGCTGCTGAAAATATCTTCTGTCGATCCGTGTTTCTTGGATCGTCACCGACGACGGGGAGCTGTAAATTGCCAGCAATAAATTGCTGCACTGGCGCTAAGTCAACGGCTGCCCGTTTAACTTTGCCCGGATCAGCCGAGTAGGTCAGTACATCGCCTTCAGGGCTTAAAATATAAAACTCAAATCTTGGCCCCAAGATCATCATGGTATGAAAAGCTTGTTTAATCGCTGTTTTATTGAGGCTTCCTTGCTGGAACAGTTCATTGTCGTGCACTAAATGTTCGGCTAACTGTTGATGTAGTTTCTGCTCAACTTCTTGTTGGTAGCGCGCAGAAATTTTGTCTGCCAACACCAAAAGCAATACGCCAATGACGACAAAGCAAATCAGCACAGCCATAACAAGCTTGCTATAAAAGGAAGATAACAACTTAGCCATCGTTAAATTTATACCCCACGCCCCACACGGTAATGACATAACGAGGCTGAGAGGGCGTCAGCTCAAGCTTGGTTCGCAGACGATTGATATGAGAATTGACCGTATGCTCGTAACCAGAATGTTTATAACCCCAGATTTGATCGAGCAATTGTGCGCGACTAAAAACTTGTCCGGGTGCGTTGGCCATGTGAAATAGCAGGTCAAATTCAGTTGATGTTAATTCAACCAATTGTCCGCAATTTGTCACTGTACGTTTGGCGCCGTCGATTTCTAAATCACCAAAGCGCATGGTTGCCAATACCGGTTGTTGTTGCGCGGCTTTGAGTAGTTCGGTTCGTCTTAGCATGGCCTTAACCCGTGCTTGTAGCTCCCGCACACTAAAAGGCTTGGTGAGGTAATCGTCAGCCCCCATTTCTAGCCCGACCACGCGATCGGCTTCGGAGTCTCGTGCTGTCACCATTAATATCGGCGTAGCGTGTTGATTGGCCCGTAAATCGCGACAGATCTCTAAGCCATCTTTGTGCGGCAGCATGAGGTCGAGCACAATAAGGTCGTAACCATTTTTTTGTGCGCTGGCATAGCCACTCGCACCATCTTCGCAACTATCAACGGTATGGTTCATGTCTGATAAGTTCATGGTGATGAGTTGATTGATGTCTTGATCGTCTTCGATTACCAGAATGCGTGCTGTCATTACCTTGATCCTTTGGCCTAATTAAATAGGGAAGCAATTCAAGGCAAACGGTTAGCAACATACGGCTAGCGCATGTTGCTAACTGACAAGGCGCATGGTCATGGCATGATTTAGTTCATGCGCGTAATCGTGACCTTGCCAACGATCGTGTCAATGCGGTGATACGGCATCAAAACGGACATTGAATCGTCTGCCTGAGTAACTAGACCGGGATGACGGGAAATTTTATTCATCACATCGTCACGCATTTCCGAAAATCCCTCGCCACTTGCAACGGGGCCAGGAATATCGTCAGCTGATTCAGTGTTGTATTCGGTGCCTGCATCGTACACCGGTAAATACCACGACATACTTTCATCAACATCCAGTCCGCTTATGTCAGCGCTATTAATTCCGGCGAACGCATCATTCGTATTAACTAGCATGGTGGTGGCGCTGAGCTGCATATACATAGCATCAGTCACTTCAACCATGACGGACTCCTCAGTGCCGGGCATGATAATGCCTGCGCCCGTTACGTGGGGAAGATCAGCCACCGCATCGAGCAACATGCTGTTGTCGCCACCTTCCGCCATTTGTTCGATGGCATCGGAGGCTGCTTCGCCAATGGCCCACAATGATTGTTCGGCGCTGTGGGCAACAATGGTTAGTGGCGAGAAGGGCTGTGCGGCGGTCCAGTTTTCAACCGTCACTTGATATTCGTAGGTCATTTCTTCTTCAACAACGGCGGTGCTATTGTTGTTGCTACTGCCACCACACGTGGTAAGGCCTAAAGTCAGGGCTGCAGAAACAGCAACCGCCAACGTATGTTTGGGTAAGTATATGGACATAATGACCTCCCTTATTTCACGGTAACTGTGACTTTCGCTACCGGGTTGAGCCAGCGATGAATGCGGCTATCGAGATCACTTATGCCACCGGCAGTATCACTATCACCAACATTACCTGGGTGGATGTGAATCATGGTGTTTACTTCCATGCTGGTCACGCCACTGGCTCCGGTACCGCCATTCATGCCAGGGTTAGCCGGAATACCTGGAGTGCCAGAGGCGCCGCCACCATTAACAATTTCGTCGTTCGCTTCAGTCCCCGCATCGTACCCGTTTAGGTAAACCGTGTAGGTTCCGGCTTCTGTCGGAATCTGCCAGCTATCGAGGCCAACAAAGCCATCATTGGTAGGAAGTAACATGCCGACAATAGTTAATCGGTCATTGGAGCCCGTGTCCCAATCACTAATCATGGTGTAACTGGCTGGGCCGAGAAGTCCTTCTGCAGGGTTCGCTTGTGATGATGCGCCAATTGAATCCGCAATCGTAACCAGACCTGAAATGTCGCCACCTTCAGCCATGGCTTGTAATTCAGCTGAGGCTTCTTGGCCGGCTTGGAACAAATGATCGGATTCACCATGGGCGGTGACAAGCAGTGGAGTGAAGTAAATACCCTAGGTGAGGTTAGTAACTTTGACATCAACCATTTGTGCAGCAGCCATAAAAGGCAAACTAGTTAACATCAATGCGGCGATTTTACTGTGCTGTTTTAACATGTCTTGTTCCTTTTTAATGTTCATTACAGAGCCGTAAGTGCGGTTCACCATGAAGACTAAGGAAGGAAAGTCGCGAGTCAGTCACGCGTTTATCACATTTCTATCACAAGAGATGACAATTTAGTGGCAGGTAATTTTTTTCGATTGCGTTAAACTAGCGCCATTCGAACAACGCTACAGGATTATTCTTCGTGAACCAGACGATTACGATTCGCCAACCTGATGATTGGCACATTCATTTACGCGATGGCGCAGTGATGGAAACAGCGGTGCCTGCCACTGCGGCAGTATTTGCCCGCGCGATTGCCATGCCGAACTTGCAACCGCCTGTGATTAATGCGGCCGATGCGATGGCCTACTATCAACGAATCAAATCGTGTGTTCCTGCGGGCTCAAACTTTGAGCCATTGATGACCTTGTATTTAACCGATGCGACGACTCCGGAAATGATTGTTGCAGCGAAAGAAGCTGGAGTCGTAAAAGCGTGTAAGCTCTATCCTGCCAATGCGACAACTAATTCCGCGCATGGTGTGACTGATGTCGGGCGATTGTCTGAAACCTTTGCAGCGATGGAGGAGCAGGGCATTTTACTGCTCGTTCACGGCGAAGTGACCGAATCCCACATTGATGTATTTGATCGTGAAAAAGAGTTTATTGATCGCCACATGACAAAGATTGTAGCGGCCAATCCAAACCTTAAAATCGTGTTTGAACATATCACCACGTCTGATGCTGCGGCTTTCGTGCAAAGTTCATCTGCCAATGTTGCTGCGACGATTACGCCGCAACACTTAATGTATAACCGTAACGATTTGTTAGTTGGCGGTGTTAAACCGCACAATTATTGCTTACCGGTGCTTAAGCGAAACACTCATCAGCAAAAATTGCAGGAAGTTGTGGCAACAGGATCTGAAAAATTCTTTTTGGGCACTGACTCTGCGCCACATTTGAAATCTGCGAAAGAAAGCAGTTGTGGCTGTGCGGGTTGTTACAGTGCACCGGCTGCATTAGAACTGTACGCCCATATTTTTGACGACCTCGGGTGCATCGACAAATTAGAAGGCTTTGCCAGCCTTCATGGCCCAGCGTTCTATGGCTTACCCATTAACGAAAAAACCATCACCTTAGTTAAAGAGCCGTGGCAAATGCCAGAGCAAGTTCAGGTCGGGGACGAGTCAATCGTACCGTTTTACGCTGGCCAGACATTGAACTGGAAAGTTAAGGCATAACCAAACCGCCAGTTAATGGTGCGACATAACAATCCCTTTCGTTATATTAAGACCCATAACGAAGGGGATTTTTTTTGGCTACTCAGCTGGGTAGCAACGTGTTACAGCAGCATCTTTAAAAACTTGAAAACGGGCAGGGTTGTTGGTCCATTTTAAGGTTTGTTGCCGAATCAAAAATTCAATGTAACAACTCGCCTCGTGCTGCATCAGTAGCATTCAATAAAAGCTATTCCTACACAGCGCCACTTCCGTCCATCACATAATTAAGCTCTGTTTTTAAGCAATCCGAACTGTGTTCACCAATTTAGCCCAAAATTACAACCGTAGCTGTTGCGGTATTACCTCGCGCCATAGTGATTACTCAGTTACAAATTAAAGAAAACGTTTTCATGGGCGCAATGATAACGTTTTCAGTGCTACTTACATGAATATCAAGTGCTAAGAGACTGAGATCAAAAAAGGCCCCACAAAAGAGCCTTAATCAACATTCGAGAATGAACGAATTAGTTAGAAATGACGGTTAAATCGACGTGAGAAGAGGAGGGGCAGCACTGATTAAATAACGAGATAAGACAATCGTGCCCACTGATAAGTTCAACGCCGTGATAAACGCCATCAACCGTTTGTTGTTGATGTTTCACCAAGCCACTGAACACAAAATTTTCGCCACTTGCGAGCTTAAAGAAAAACTCGATGTGGTCTTCAAGCGCTACACGACAAGCTATTCCTATGCCTGAGCGGGAAACATTGACGACATCTACAGAATTGACATTCGTAAACCAGTTCCAGTTTGAAGGGACGGGTAAGCGAGCCTGTACGATTCCTTGCGCAACCGAAGTTCGAGGGTATAAGCGAGCCTCGGCGGTCTTTACTCTGATTGGATCCATGATTCATTGTCCCTGTCTGCGCTACCGTTCATGACTCATGACACTGGCGGTAAACAGATTAGCTATTGCAGGCTGAGTGCCCTTTCTATCCATTGAAAAGCGAACTGCATGTACCACTACAGTTAAATGCTGCTAGACAAAAGTAGCATACCCAGTAGATTTTGAGGCACTAATTGCCTTAGTTTATTTAATACATTTTGCAACCGACTGATAACTCGTGCTTTTGGCATTAATTTAATTTTATAAACAATTAATATAGGGGGTCATCAAACCGTTCGGCGACAACTTATTTTACCCGGTAAAATATGCAGCATGTTTAGACCGTGTTAGGCTAAACAGATGGTATTCAATTCATTGATTATTGAACTTAAATCACGTGTTTGTTTGGTCTATTAAACACTGTTGGCGAAAAACATTAGCTCCTGTCATTGGGCTTTATTTGGTTTGCATTAGCTTTAACGCTGCTGGCCAATGGTCGCCGCCACCGCCTAAAAATGTTGAATCAACTTGGATTCAACTCGTTTCTGGTGAGTGGGTAAAAGGTGATGTGATTGCCATGTATCACGACAAATTGAAGTTCGATAGTGACAAGCTCGGCATGCTGAGCATTAATTGGACCGACATCGTCACCATGCACTCAGCCGGCGAATTTGGCATCTTTACGGAAAGTGTAGGGAATGTTGAAGGTCGTCTAGACCGTATTGATGATCGGGTTGTCATAACCACGCCAGAAGGCCAACAGCTAATCGATGCCTATGATGTGGTCTCCATCGCCCCCGTTGATGACGAACCGTTCTCGCAATGGTCAGCAAAAGCATCGTTTGGCTACTCGGTGCGCCAAGGCAACAATGACGAAAGCGAGTTTAATGCCAGCGCCAACATCGAACGTCGTAAAGCCCGTTCGCGTCTAGTGATTGACTATCTTGGCTATGTTTCTGTCAAAGATGATAACGAAACAGCCAACAACCATCGCTTAACCGGCGTTCGAGACACATTTGTCAGCCGAAATTTTTTCTGGCGACCATTCCAAGGTGAGTTGTTCGTCGATAAAGTCCAAAACATTGACCACCGGACAACACTCAGTGGCGGTTTTGGTTACCGGATCTTGGACGAAGACGATGTGGAATGGGATGTTTCAACAACCGCCGGATACCAAATCACTTATTTCGGTTCGGTTGAAGAGGGCGAAGATGATCACGAAAGAACGCCTGCGTTTACCGCGTCAACCGTTTACGACAAAGAGCTAACAAAGTGGTTGGACTGGAAAACGACGATGCAAATTACCATTGTTAATGATGTGTCCGGCCGCTATACCCATCACCTTGTTTCCACCATTTCGTCTGAAATTACCAAATATATAGATCTCGATTTTTCCGTGGTTTGGGATCGAATTGAAAAGCCTCGTGCGGATGAAGATGGCGTGGTTCCAGAAAATGATGATTATCGAATGGTTGTAGGTGTCGGCATTGAATACTAACCAGTTAAAGCAGCTCTTGTTCTAATGGCACAACAGCAGCTAAAAGGCTTACTACTCAACGGTGGGTGCTCATCACGGATGGGCAGCGACAAAGCGAGCTTGTCGTTAGGCTCTTGCTCCCTTAAAGAGCACATGGTCATGTTGTTACATTCCGCTGGCATTGAAGACGTTGTGGTTAGTGGGCAACAGGTAAAAGACCGATACGAAGGACAGGGTCCATTAGCGGGCATTGAAGCGGTGTTAACGGCGTTCCCGAGTGCTCAATGGTTGGTTGTACCCATAGATATGCCGCAACTAACTGTAAGTGCGTTACAGCAATTGATTCACCATGGTCAATTGCACCATACTTGTGTGCACTTTGACACATCGGTTATGCCGCTTTACGTTCACCAAGGCGACAGTTGTCTAGTCAAGGCTAGAGCCTGTTTAACCAGCTCAAACCATCGAAATTGGTCAATACGTAACTGGTTAACGCAGCTGGATTGTCACACACTCGCTGATCCCAACGATGCATCATTGAGTAACATCAACACACCACAACAGTGGCAGTGCTACCTCAACAGCTTAACGACTAATAAAACATAAAAAGGAATTGTAATGTCCGATCATGCAAGCGATACCCATACACCACTGCACATTGCGGTGCTAACCGTATCCGATACACGCGATGAATCCACGGATACGTCTGGCGGTTACTTGGTTGAGCAAGCGAAACTCGCCGGCCATAAAGTTGTAGCCAAAGCAATATGCGTTGATGACAAATACAAATTACGCGCTCAGTTGTCGCAGTGGATTGCCGATGGCAACATCCAAATTGTGTTATCAACCGGCGGTACCGGGTTCACTGCACGTGACACCACGCCTGAAGCGTTTAACCCACTATTTGATCGTGTGATCGAAGGGTTTGGCGAACTCTTTCGCCATATCAGCTACGGTGAGATTGGCACGTCAACAGTCCAGTCTCGCGCATTTGCCGGATTTGCTAATGGTACAGCAATTTTCTGCATGCCAGGCTCTACAAATGCTTGTAAAACGGCATGGACTGGCATTTTGAAAGAGCAACTCGATAGCCGCCACCGCCCGTGTAACTTTGCCCCACACGTTGCACCGGTTAGCACCAATGACTAATCCTTTAACGCACATTAACGCGCAAGGCGAAGCCAACATGGTTGATGTAACGGAAAAGGCCGTTACTCAACGAACTGCCACGGCTGAAGGTTTTATCTATTTGTCACAGGCTGCATTGGATGCAATTACTAATCAAACCAATGCGAAGGGTGATGTGCTGGCCACTGCGCGCATTGCTGGTATTCAAGCCGCAAAACAAACATCGCAATTAATTCCGCTGTGCCATCCGTTGGCTTTGAGCAAAGTAGCAATTAATTTCGATATTGATGCTGACAATCAGCGCATCCACATTACATCCATGTGCAAACTCGCTGGTAAAACAGGGGTTGAAATGGAAGCGTTAACCGCTTGCTCTGTTGCTGCGTTAACGTTATTCGACATGTGTAAAGCTGTTGATCCGTTGATGCGCATTGACGGTATTCGCGTATTAACTAAGCAAGGCGGAAAAAGCGGCGATTGGAGCACATCATGAATGTTTTGTTATTCGCAAGCCTTCGAGAAGCCGTCGGGCAAGAAACCTTGGCGGTTGATATAGCTCTTCCGTGCCGCGTTGAAGCGTTAAAGCAACACATCGCCGATCAGCACCCGAGTATTGCAACAGCTCAGTCTAACCAAGCGCTATTAGTTGCAGTGAATCAAATGATTGTTGGCAATGAGCACCAAGTAGAAGAGGGCGATGAAGTTGCCTTTTTCCCACCGGTGACTGGGGGCTAGCATGGCGAATCGACTAAACGTTGCACATCATTGGCTGGATGTCGCTGAGCAATTGGCGTGGCTGAGTGAAGATTCCGCAGCCGGCGCGGTGGTTAACTTTATCGGTCAAGTTAGGCGCCAGAACCTCGATGACGATGTCGCCGCACTCACACTCGAACATTATCCAGCAATGACCAAGCACGTCCTCAATGGGTTAATCGAACAAGCCGAGCAGCGCTGGCCATTGATCCGTATCGTTATTCATCACCGCGTTGGTACGTTAAGGCCTGGTGATCCCATCGTCTTCGTCGGTGTAAGTTCAGCCCATCGTGATGCTGCGTTTGATGCCGCCAGATTCTTAATGGACAAATTAAAGACCCAAGCGCCATTTTGGAAAAAAGAAACGACTTCAGATGGCGAACGCTGGCTTGATGCTAGAAGCTGCGATGAAGATGCTGCTGCGAGCTGGGACTAGTTGCGCCGTAATCATGGGCAGCGTTGCATCTGCCCAACGTAAGCTTCATTACCCCATCAATTGGTCGAACAGGAGTATTTCGACCTGTTCACCTGCCGCTACTGCACCACGATCTTGAGCTAGCAATAAATAGCAGTTGGCATGACTGAGTGACGACATAATGCCAGACCCTTGTTTTCCGGTCGTACGGACACACAACACACCATCATCCCCACGTTCAACAATTCCGCGTTGAAAGTCCATTCGGCCTGGACGTTTACGAATAGCTTCGGTGCAAGTAGCAACCAGCTTTAAAGGAGCAGCAACCAATTCGCCAGTAAGTTGCCTTAGGGCTGGGACAGCCAATTGATGGCACGTGACCATGGCAGATACAGGGTTGCCGGGCAGACCAAAATAATGCGCCTGACCGAGAGTGCCAAACGCAAATGGTTTACCTGGTTTTATTGCGAGCTTCCAGAAATCAATTTGGCCCATTTCGTCAAGAATCACCTTAATGTAATCGGCATCGCCAACGCTCACGCCGCCACTGCTAATCACCGCATCGTAATTGGCCGCTTTGCTAAAAGCTTCTCGTAACGCATCAGGTTGATCCGGAATGATGCCAAACTCATCAACATCTAACGGCAATCGGCGCAACAACGCCGCTAACGCATAACGATTGCTCTCATAAATTTGCCCTTTGGAAAGCGGCGCACCAGGTTCAATAAGTTCATCACCGTTAGAAATAAGTGCGATGCGTGGTTTACGGTAAACCGTAACCTGAGCGATTCCTAAGGATGCGAGTAAACCAATGTCTGCGGGAGTGATTTTATGGCCAATTTCAAACAACAATTGATCCGCTGCTAAATCTTCGCCGGCACGGCGGATATTTTGACCTTCCTTCACCGAATTTTGTAGCGTGACTGTATCGCCGTCGCGTATCACCTGTTCTTGCATCACCACGCTATCAACGCCTTCAGGGACAATAGAGCCAGTCATAATACGAACACACTCACCAGCATTAATGTTGCCTTCAAACGGCTGTCCAGCCATCGATTGGCCGATGCAATTGAGTGGCGTGCCCTTTGCACAATCAGCAAATCGAACGCCATAGCCGTCCATAGCTGAATTATCTGCTGGCGGCACATTCATAGGGCAGACCAAAGCCTTGCCAATGATCCGACCGTCGAGTTTTTCAAGCGCTAATAACT
Organism: Neiella holothuriorum; assembly: GCF_019457915.1. Taxonomy (GTDB): domain Bacteria; phylum Pseudomonadota; class Gammaproteobacteria; order Enterobacterales; family Neiellaceae; genus Neiella; species Neiella holothuriorum. The sequence goes on along the minus strand of NZ_JAHZSS010000012.1, from coordinate 18,512 downwards.
CAATATCGGTAACGGGCTTTACCGTGGACAATAGGCGATTCAAGCCGTCTTGCAATGACATAAGGGAATTGGTGTAACAGTCAGACATGGTCAACTCAGCAAGTCAGTAGTGGCACAATAGTAACAAAGGCATAATTTATGGAAAGAGCAAACCAAGCGATCTTCAATGACGGGCGGGCAGCGATGTACTGTTCGCCAGCATGCATTCCAAGAAATTAATACCAACGATAGCTAACAAATTAGTTAATCAATGTTTCGCATCAAAACTCAACTGAGCAGTTTGAGTAAATTCCTATACGCTTAATAGCTGTCGTTACTCACTGGAGCCAAAGAAGATGCGTTCTTCTAACTAGCTCGCCTGAGTAAGTTACTTAATTTTTTAGAGGTGCTAATCAATGCGGATTGAAGCGGATATCAAACTGGGCTTTAAAGACGTGCTTATTCGACCAAAGCGTTCAACACTCAGTTCACGCTCACAAGTAGAGATCAGCCGAACGTATCACTTTGTAAACAGTGGTCGTTCATGGACAGGCGTTCCAATCATCGCCGCCAACATGGATACCGTTGGCTCGTTTGAAATGGCGGTGGAACTCGCCAAGCATAAGATGCTAACTGCAATCCACAAGCACTATACCATTGAACAATGGGCTGAATTTATTGGTAGCCAGAGCGAAAGTATCTTCGATCACATTATGGTGAGTACAGGTACATCGGCTAACGACATGGCCAAATTAAACACTTTGATGTCAGCGCATCCGCAACTCCAGTTTATTTGCGTTGATGTGGCCAACGGTTATTCAGAAGCCTTTGTTAATTTTGTCCGAAATGTCCGTCAGCAATACCCAGAGACAACGCTTGTTGCCGGGAATGTCGTGACCGGCGAAATGGTAGAAGAATTAATACTAGCCGGTGCTGACGTGATCAAGGTCGGTATTGGGCCGGGTTCAGTGTGCACCACGCGCGTTAAAACAGGCGTTGGTTACCCGCAACTATCAGCAGTTATCGAATGTGCTGATGCAGCACATGGCTTAGGAGGTCAAATCGTCTCTGATGGCGGTTGCGCTGTCCCTGGCGACCTTGCTAAAGCATTTGGCGGTGGTGCTGACTTCATCATGTTAGGTGGCATGTTAGCGGGGCATGACGAAGCTGCAGGCCAATTAGTTGAAATTGATGGCAAACAATATAAGCGCTTCTACGGTATGAGCAGCGCGACCGCGATGGGTAAACACGCAGGCGGCGTTGCAGAATACCGCGCATCTGAAGGTAAAACCGTTGAAGTCCCTTATCGTGGGCCAGTGGCAGCCACCGTATTGGATTGTTTAGGTGGTATTCGCTCTGCATGTACTTATGTTGGTGCGCGCCAACTCAAAGAGCTTTCAAAACGCACCACGTTCATTCGCGTTCAAGAGCAAGAAAACCAAGTCTTCGGCAAAGAATAACAGGAGCTAGGCGATCCCCATGATCGCCTGAGCCTGTAGCTTATTGCGTACATAGTCACTGTGGCTGACATATAGCAAGTCAGCCACTTTTCGTATGGTGGCTTCTTCATAGGGATCTAACACACCATCAGCATAAGAAACCTTCCATAACGCCAGCACGACCTGATTACGCAATTCAACGGGCGCCTGCTTTACAATCGAGGTGTAACGATAAAGGCATACCGAATCATCATTCGATTGCTTCGCCCGCTCAACTAAGGCATCAACATCGGCCTTGGCAACGCCAAACAATTTAACCAACAGCTGCGCAATAACATTTATTTCTCGCTCGCTCGAGCTACCGTCGCTATTGGCCATTTCAATGAGTAAAGCTGCAATTGCTAGCTCTTGATCGATACTCTGGCCGCTTTCTGATTCACTTTTGGTCAGTTGATCAAAAAATTGACTAATTTTGGCTAGCATCAAGAAGACTCCTGTTTCATTCGATTAATCATGTGCAGATAACCGCTGCGATAACTTGGATAAAGTAACTGATAACCGGTTTTTTTCATCAGCTGATTATTGCACCGCTTGCCTAAATTAGAGGGGCGTTCGGGCAACAAGTTCACTTGTTGAGGGCAGTTCAGTTGCTCCGCAATAAATTGATAAACGGCCGCTTTGTTGGAGCCATCATCATCCACAGCAACATAACACGGAGCTAGATCCGTACCTTGCTGAGCGATGGCAACTAAATGCAATAGCAAGCCAGCACAGTCATCTTCGTGAATACGGTTCGTTATAGGCGCGGGCTGATTTGCAACGTCCACGCCGGCTTTTACATGCCGAATCAACATCGAACGGCCATTGCCGTAGATGCCTCCGAAGCGAATGAGAGTCGAGGGGATTGCGTTTTCGTTGACTAATTCCTCTCCCCGGCGGATAGCTTTACCGCTAAATGATGTTGCCGCTGTATCAGACACTTCATCCACCGTTTCACCTTGATGTTGCCCGTATACACTGGTACTCGAAACAAAATAAAAGCGCTTTACAGCTTGTTTAGACAAGGCAAAAAGCAAGTTATTGGTAGCCTCCACGTATGTCGTTTTGTAGGCACTTTCAGTCCGCTCATCGGGTGTTGCGGTGAACACAACGTAATCAAACTGTGGTAAATCCAGTAATGTTTCTGGTTTCAATAAATCTGCTTGAATATGATGTGGCGCAGGAGAGTTTGACGCCCGGTTTAAGCTTGTTATGTTGGCGTGAGGCGCTTGCTTGAGCATGTTTCGGCCCAAGGCACCAAATCCGGCAATTAATATTTTTGCGCTGGCGCCGGGAATTTGATTTGTCATAGCATGGCCTTTGAACGACTAGATTATTGTCTTTATGGTGCTTTTTAACCATTGAATCAAGGTATATGACGGAGGTCACGTGAATATTGTGGTGTTAACAGGTGCAGGTATCTCTGCAGAATCGGGTATTCAAACCTTTCGAGCAGCCGATGGACTATGGGAAGGGCATCGCGTTGACGATGTAGCAACTCCCGAAGGATTTGCCAGAAACCCCGCGTTAGTTCATGACTTTTATAACCAGCGTCGTGCGCAACTACTCCAGCCCGACATTAACCCAAATGCAGCCCATAGCGCGCTTGCTGCGCTTGAAAAGTGGGCTGATAACTTCATGTTAGTGACTCAGAATGTCGATAACCTCCATGAACGCGGTGGTAGCCACAATGTCGTTCACATGCATGGCGAATTGCTTTCTGTTGTGTGTCAGCAATGCGGTTCGAATAGTCGCACTGCGACAGATACCAGCCAAGACACGGTGTGCAATAACTGCGGCGAAGTTGGCGAAATACGGCCTGATATCGTTTGGTTTGGCGAAATGCCCAAACACATGGACGCAATTTATGATGCCATCGGCAGTTGCGATCTATTTATTTCAATCGGCACATCAGGCAATGTCTATCCAGCCGCGGGTTTTGTGCAGGTAGCAGTTCAAGCCGGCGCCCATACCGTTGAGTTAAATTTAGAGCCGTCAAATGTGAATCGTGACTTCGCTGAAGCTATTTATGGCCCAGCATCTGAAATTGTCACTACCTACGTTGCTGAATTAATGAAACAATAGCGCGTCTTTTTTTGATAAGTGCACCCCAATGATTTGGAGCGAATTTATTGTTATTGCAGGCCTTCATATGCTTGCTGTAATAAGCCCCGGGCCAGATACCGCCATCGTCTTAAATAACGCCATTAAGTTTGGCCGCCGAGCAGGTATTTATACCGCGGCGGGTATTGCCTGCGGCATTATCGTTCACGTGTTGTATTCGGTGGCGGGAGTAGGTTACTTACTCCACCATTACCCTTGGTTGCAGCATGTCATGATGTTTTTAGCCGCTGCCTACCTCGGTTATATTGGGATCAGTGGTCTTAAGACAAAAAATGCCAGAGGCGATGCCGACTTCAATGATCCCGCTGGGCAAACAACAAACGTTAAACCCTTTATCAATGGCCTGATCACCAATGGTCTGAATCCAAAAGCGACGTTGTTTTTCATTGCCTTATTTACTGGTGTCGTTGCCGATACCACAGCGATAAGTATTAAATTTGGCTATGGCGCTTATCTGGTGCTTGCAACGTTTGTTTGGTTCGCCTTGCTATCAAGCATTGTTGGCCACCCAAAACTGCAGCAACGTATGCAAAATAGCTACAAGGTTATTAACTTGGTGATGAGCCTGTTATTGATCGCCATTTCGTTACACATTGTTTGGAGCTTGTACTCACAATGGCATTAACAATGAATCGCACCGTTGGCGTCTTACTCAGTGCCATTGGCTTGATATGTTCAATGACGAGCGCTCAGGCAGCGGAACTTAATTTACAGTACGCTGGCTTTTACGATTATTTAAAGCAAGCGAACGATCCAGAGTTTAACCAAGTTCGGCCTGCTTTTTTTCTGTCAGAGCAAGGCAAGACCAATGGTTATTGTTTGGCTGGCGCGACCATTAAAGCCGGCAATGCAAGCTATCCAGTTGTTACCAACCCAGTGACTGGCGAGTTTTTTGTGCCATTTGATAAACGTATTAAAGATCAACGTGGCTTGTTGGTGTTTGATGCCCCTGAAACATGCCAATTACAGGTGGCTGTTGTTGGCAAAATCCATCAGCAACAAATCAGTCAGGGTGAGATGTTGTCGTTAGCGGCGCAGATTTATCAGCTGATGAAAGAGTATGCCGGCTCAGTAAGTTTCATGATGCCAGATTGGAGTGCGGTAATTATCGTGTTTGAAAATGGTGAGCAGCAATCTTATTTAAGAAATGAGATCCCTCAGGACATTAAGTTCGACATGGCGATTGATCATGTGCGGCTGGCTATGATCAACAACTGATATTGATGCTGGCGACTGAATTCGTCGCCAGCAATAACGTTGCGAGTTCAATTCGTTAGGTTAACTCGACAATATGTACATCAGATTGATTGTTGTCGTCTGATTCTGACTCGCTAAATTCTGGCGGATCAAATGCCATATCACCATTCTCGTTTGCCTCACCCGTAGGCTTCATGTTGATAAAATCGAACAGACTTCTATCGGCCAAATGACTCGGCACAACATTTTGCATCGCTTTGAAAATAGTTTCGCTTCGCCCGGGGAAGCGACGGTCCCAATCTTGGAGCATGCCCTTGACCGCTTGCCGTTGCAGATTATCTTGCGAGCCACATAAGTTACAGGGAATGATCGGAAACTGCTGAATATCACCATAACGGATCAAGTCAGCTTCTTTGCAATAGGCTAACGGCCGGATCACCGTGTGCTGTCCATCATCGGACACAAGTTTTGCCGGCATTGACTTCAAACGCCCACCATAAAACATATTAAGAAACATGGTTTCCAACATGTCGTCGCGATGGTGGCCTAGTGCAATTTTTGTAGCGCCCATTTGCTTAGCTGTTTTATACAAAATGCCGCGGCGCAAACGCGAGCAAAGCGAGCAGGTCGTTTTGCCTTCGGGAATTTTATCTTTGACGATACTGTAAGTATCTTCTTCAACAATCTTGTACTCGATACCAAGACCATTGAGATATTCAGGCAGAATATGATCGGGAAAGCCGGGCTGCTTTTGGTCGAGATTTACCGCAAATATGTCGAAGTGAATCGGCGCGTGGCTGCGTAGTTTCAGTAAGATATCGAGTAGGGCATAACTGTCTTTGCCGCCTGATAAACACACCATGACACGATCGCCATCTTCAATCATATTGAAGTCTTCTATCGCTTTACCAACATTGCGGCGTAAGCGTTTTTCAAGTTTATTGGCGTTGTATTTTGATTTGGGGGTCATGATGCCTACCTGGTGGAAAAATCGACGGTATTATACGCATCGTCGAAACCAAGTAAACTCATGCCCCCTGTTTTACAGGTGTTAACCCAATTTAATGGGACATTCAAAACCCTCGGGCTTGATGGCCAGCACATCGCAGTTAAGTTGGTCAATCACATGCTCGGCAGTGTTGCCGATCAACGCAGCCGAAAGACCTGTACGGCCAACCGTCCCCATGACGACAAGCTCTGCATCAATGTTACGTGCATAAGCAGGAATAACATCTTCAGGTAGCCCTTCACCAACGTGACAACATTCGGCGTTAATAGCGGCTTCTTCCGCTAATTTGCGAAGTTCGCTTTCGTGGTGCTTCTTCACTGCATTGTTGTAGGACTCGGGATCAAAATCGGGGATCTCAACTGAAATGTTAAGCGGTGCCCCAGGATAAGAATTGACTAAATGGGTTTCCGCGTTGATCAGGCTCGCTAAATTTTTAGCTTTCTTCACAATCACCTGATTGAGACCAGCGTGTGAATCTTCGTGATTACCTGCATCAACTGCGGCAATAACTTTGCCGTTTTCTGGCCATTCATGCTCTTTGACCAACAACACCGGCACAGGGGCTTTGCGGAGCAGGTGCCAATCAGTAGGCGTGAAGATCACCGACTTTAACGAATCGTGAGCTCGTGTCGCTTTAATGATCAAATCCATACCACACCGTAGCGCATGATGGATCACGGCTTCAAATGGCCGGTTATGCCACACCACATGAATTTCACAGTTCACATCGGTTTGATATTTTGCGAGCACTTCTGCTAGCCAGTCACGCTGACTGTCGATCACGGTTTCGCGCATGGCTTCGCGTTCTTGCACTGACAGCATGGTGGTCATTTCATAAGAAAAATCATAAATCGATAGAAATGCGTGGACCGATGCTCCGGTTTTGGCCGCAAGTTGAAAAGCTCTTGAGAGGGCTGGTTGTTCATCAGAGGTAGGATCGATTACAACCAAAAATTTTTTGTAGTTGTCCATGGTTTAACTCCTGATATTCAGGGATCAATTCAATCTAACCATAGCAATAATTAGGTGGTTGAGTTGGGGTACCCATTGAGGGGGATCAAAAAAGGCGCCGGGAAGTTGGCGCCTTTGTGAGCTGTGATACAAATTACTTAAAACTAACCAACTTCAGCTTGATCAGCAGGTTGTCGACCTGCAGCTAACGCTAGTGTTTGAATATCAAGTACAGTGATGTACTTACCTTGAACCGCGATCATGCCAGCTTTTTGAAAGCGGCCTAGTAACCGGCTAATGGTTTCTACCGTCAAGCCTAAGTAGTTACCGATATCGCCACGGGTCATGGTCAAACGGAATTCTCGGCTGGAAAAACCACGTTCGCCAAAACGGCGGGATAGTTCGTAAATAAACGATGCAAGCCGTTCTTCAGCGCTCTTTTTACTCAGCAGCAACAACATGTTTTGATCAGCACCGATTTCAGTGCTCATCAAACGTAAAATTTGTTGACGCAATTTCGGCATTTTGCCGCACAGCTCGTCTAACGTCTCATATGGAATTTCACAAACCATTGAGGTTTCGAGCGCTTCGGCAAAGCTTGGGTGATGCTCTTTAGAAATGGCATCAAACCCAACCAAATCACCTGCTAAATGGAAGCCGGTGATTTGCTCTTCACCGTTCTCAGTGATGGTATAGGATTTTACTGAGCCAGAGCGAATTGCATAAAGGCTGCGTAGGTGGTCACCGGCCTTAAATAGCTCATCTCCCTTATGAATTGGCTTTTTTCGTTCAATAATGTCGTCAAGTTGATCTAACTCATTGGAATTAAGCGAGTAGGGGATGCACAATTGACTGATGCTGCAGTTCTGACAATGAATTGCACCACATCCACCTGAAAAAGGTCGCTTTGCTGAAGTCATATAAAGGATTCCACTAATTCTATATTTAGCCGGCCTAACTTACTCATGTTAACACGATTCATTGTTAAATAGTCAATCTACTAGATGAGTTGGAATAGCTGATTGCTGGCAAATATGATCAACATAAGGCCTGCGACTGTTCTAAATATTTGCTGATTCAAAAGCTTTTTAAATATCGAAGCCCCCGCACCGGTTAACCACACCGACGGTAGAGTACCTAAACCAAACATCAACATCGCCATGGCTGCGTTGGCAGCATTAGCTTGAGAGACTGACGTCGCTAATGCAGAGTATACCAAGCCACACGGCAACCAGCCCCAACATAAACCAACGACAAACGCACCTTTAGCATTCTTTATCGGTAAAAAGCGTTGCTGTTGAGGTTTAATCCGTTGCCAGATTGGTTTGGCTAACGCTTCTAATTTCGCCAGCCCAAACCACCAGCGCGCAACGTAAAGCCCCATTAATATGAGCATCACATTTGCAAACACGCGCAAGCTCATCAGCATCACCTTGGCGTCGAAAAAATGCTGAAGCAAACTCAATGACCAGCCAAATAATGCGCCAATGAACGCATAACTAGTTAGCCGCCCCATCTGCGCAACAAAAAGCAGCACCAAACGCTGGGTTTGAGAGCCTTGACTGCCTAGATTAAAAGCGACCGACAAACCGCCGCACATACCAATGCAATGGCCAGATCCAAGCAGCCCAATGACAAACAAACTTGATACAAATGTCCAATCAATCATGGTTTATCGTTAGGCGGGTTGTTGGGAGATTTTGGGGGAGCGGCTTGCTTTGATTTTGGTTCATCATCATCAAATAGAACACTGGTGCCATGGCGTTCTAAATCATCGAATTGATCGGATTTAACCGCCCAAATAAACACCCCTATAGCAACAAACACAAATAAGATGGCAATAGGAATAAGGACGTAAATGATGGCCATGATTCAACTCTTTAAGCGTTCAATACGCATGGCGTTTACAACCACAATAAGGCTGGAAGCCGACATGCCAACAACAGCAATATAGGGCGGTAGCATACCCGATACAGCCAATGGCAACACTACAAGATTGTAACCCAATGCCCACGCTAAGTTTTGACGGATAATCCGACGAGTATGCTTGGCTATATTGATGGCTGTAACGATGGGAGTTAGACGCTCGCCCACCAATACCGCATCGGCGCTGCGCTTCGCAATGTCAGTGCCGGTAGCAATAGCAATCGATGCATTAGATTGTGCCAACACAGGACTATCGTTAATGCCATCGCCAATCATCAACACACGTTCGCCCTCTGCTTGACGCGCAGCTACCCAGCTTTGCTTATCTTTGGGAGAGCAAGCGCCAGCAGCGACTTGAATGTTAAGAGAGCTCGCTAACTGCTCCGTATGAGAGGTTTGATCGCCGCTAATGACGGCCGTTTGAATCCCTTGTTCATGCAACTTGGTAATGAGCGTATGCGCATCATTTTTGATGGTATCGTCAAGATCAAAACCGGCAATCGCCTCGTGCTCTGATGCCAGCAACACGCGATGTGAAGGCACATCGTTTGCTAAGTTAAGCTGCTTGGCGATATAAGATCGGCTGCCCAAAAAATATTGCTTACCATCTACAAATCCAGTTATCCCAAAACCCGCGACCGCTTGTAAGTTTTGCGCCGTAGACCATATTAATTGTTCCGTCGTTGCTTTACGGATGATGGCTTCTGCTAACGGATGATTGGCATGAGACTCTAACGCTGCCGCAACCGCGAGTGGCGGTATTGATTTGAGCTTGTCACCAAAGAGATGAACCTCGGTTAATTGCAACTGACCGTGGGTGAGGGTGCCTGTTTTATCAAAGGCAACCCGATCAATGGTTGCGAGGTTTTCAAGTACATCTGCAGTTTTAGCAATCACACCGCTGGCACCTAAGCGTGTAATACCTGAGGTGATCGCGGTAGGTGTTGCTAGGGACAGCGCACAAGGGCAAGTAGCAACCAACACCGCCAAAGTAACCCATAGCGCATGCTCGGGTTGGTAGTGCCACCAAAACGTCGCTGTTAGAGCAGCTACAACTAATAAAGCGACAATAAAGTAGCGAGCTACTTTGTCAGCGAAGACAACGGGGCGAGAGCGCGAAGCTAATGCTTGTTCTTGTAACCGCACAATGGAAGCGACCATGGTGTCTCGAATCTCGGTCACTCGAACGTACAACGGCTGATCGAGGTTAATGGTGCCGGCAAACACTGGATCTGAAGGGCCTTTGGCAATCGGCGCGTGCTCGCCGGTCAGCACCGACAAATCAACGTGACTATTGCCTTTTTCGATGTCACCATCAACTGCCAAGGTTTCGCCTGGTTTTAGCAGCAGTAAATCGCCAACAACAAGTTGTTTGACCGGAACCGTTTCTACACTTTCTGACGACACACGATGCACCACAGCCGGTAATAACTTCACCGCATTGGCCGCTCTGGCGTTTGCTTTATGACGAGCAACGAGTTCGGCATATCGTCCCAAAAGCAGGAAAAACGTAAACATCGAGATAGATTCGAAGTACACCTCACCCGTGTGCTGCCACGTCGCATAGGCACTCGCTGTGAAGGCAAGAATAAGCGCTAGCGAGACGGGGACATCCATGTTCGGATGCCCAGCCTTGATACTCGTTGCGGCGGAGAAATAAAATGGTAGTGCGGCGTAGAGAATGACCGGCGTTGCCATTAATAAAGAAACCCATCGCAAATAAGCTTGCTGATGAGGCTCCATATCAAGCACGCCAAAATAGAGTGCAACAGCAAACATCATAACTTGCATGCTTGCCAACGCCGAAAGCCCTATTCGGATCAGGTAATTTTTCTTTTGCTTTAAGAAACTGCTGTCTTCAGCGTCTTGATCATAAGGAAGAGCTTGATAACCCAGATTGGCGAGGGATAACAGTAAAGCGCTTAGTTTTGTGGTGCTTGAATCCCAGCGCAGTAGTAAGCGGTGGGTTGATGAATTGACCGTTGCGCGAACCACGCCAGCTTGCCTAGACAAGTGCTTTTCAATCAACCAAGCACAGGCGGCACAGCGGACACCATCTAACGACAGCAAGGCTTCCTTAGAATCGACTTCTACCGTACAAAATTCGTCCTGAACCACATCTAGATCGAGCTGTTCAAATTGCTCACGCAATGCGGTTGGGACGAGCTCACCTTCGATTTTGTCGGCGACGTCACTGCGATGTTTATAGTAATCAGTGAGGCCCGCTTCAACGATAGATTCAGCAACGGCATGGCAGCCTAAGCAACACATGTGCCTTGGCTGACCAAGAATATCTACCGTTAAATCGGTGTTATCAGGGATTGCCTCATGACAATGAAAGCAGCGAGAGTCAGTCATCAATCAAGTGCGACTAGTGGCTAAGTGGATCGATGTTAATTTCGCCCGGATGCGGCAACGAGATGGTTTTGCGTAAACGCCAGCGCTGATCAAACGGCATGATGGACAATTGCCACTTATTAACAATTGTTTTAGGTAAGGGCGCAACGTATTCACCTTTACCGTTGAGCACTGCTAATACTGAAAAATCACGTTTAGCCTGCGTCGTATGGTAAAAGTCGAGTTGTAACGCTGAGCCATCTAAGGCGTCTTCATTTGCTTCAAAGCGAAGGGTAATTTGAGCGTCAGTAATTTCCACGGCAGCGGACAAGCCCAAATCTAAAGCAGCACTTTGCTTTTCTTTTTGAAAATTAATCGCTTTGCCTTTTTTATAGTAGTCATCAACTACCATATCTGGCTGCGCACCTAAGAAAATAAACAGGGTAACGAAACAAGCTACAACTGCAGATAATGGAAAGGCCAAAATGAACCACGGCCAAAATTGTTTATACCAAGGCTTTGTATCCACGGACATTCATACTCCGGATTCAGACGTCAAATTAAACGCCGTTAGTGTACGTGTTTCTGATATAAAAAACGCCCCAGAAGGGGCGTTTCTGGTGGTGTACCCAGTTTATTTATTTGGATTGGATAAACGGAACACATATGCAGAGAGCACGTGTACTTTATCCTCACCCAAAATTGGATCCCACGCCGGCATAACGCCAGCTCGACCGTTACGTACAGACTCTTCGATCGCTAGGCGAGAACCACCATACAACCATGTCTGATCGGTTAAGTCAGGAGCACCAAACATTTCGTTACCGGTGCCATCAGGGCCATGACAAGCCGCACACAAACCAAACTTAGATTTGCCTAGCTCAACCAATTTAACGTCTAAACCACGACGACCAGACAAGGACAGCACGTATTCAACGACAGCATCAACGCCTTCATCGCCTAACACATCGCCCCATGCTGCCATCGCAGCAACGCGGCCATGCATGATGGTTTCCTTGATTTTTTCAGGAGAGCCACCCCAATTCCATTTGTCATCGTTCAAATTTGGAAAGCCTGTGGTACCACCTGCGTCAGAGCCGTGACACTGAGAACAGTTTTGTAAGAACAGGCGCTTACCGATTTTGATTGCTTCTTCGTTGTACGCAAGTTCGGCAACAGGCTGTGCAGCAAAGGCTTCAAAAATCGGCGCAAACTTGGCGTTTGCATCGCTGACTTCTTGGTCGTACTGAACCATACCATTGGTATTGGCCACGGCTGCGCGCGATTCTTCCAAAGACGTGATTTGCTTATTAGCTGAGGTCCAGTTCAACACGCCCGAGAAATTACCCAAGCCCGGGAACAGCACCAGATAACCTAAGCCAAAAAGAATGGTGACAACAAACATGTAGGTCCACCATTTCGGCAGATCACTATTGAGTTCTTCAATGCCATCAAACTCGTGGCCCATGGATTCGCCTTCAGGCTTACCCATGCGATTGGTTGCACAAACCCACAGTAGGTAGGCGAATGCGCCGATACTTCCTAATGTAATTAACGTTACTACAACGCTCCAGAAACTAGTCATGTGTGTCTGGCTCCCGCTTATTATTTGATTGTTTTTGTTCCGTTTGTTCGTCGGCAAACACTAGATTTGCGGCTTCATCAAAGGCTTTTTTGCGCCGTGAGCTATAAGCCCACAGCACAATACCAATGAATATAGCCATTAAAACCAATGTGATAATGCCTTGAAAATCGCCGTAACTCATGATTTACCTCACTTGAGGGCAGTGCCCAGCGACTGTAAGTATGCAACGAGTGCATCCAATTCAGTCTTACCGGCCACATCAGCCTCAGCATTGGCAATGTCTTCATCCGTATAAGGCACGCCGAACATATCTTTGAAGACTGTCAATTTCTTCGCGGTTTGTTTGCCATCGAGCACAGTTTCATTCAACCAAGGGAATCCAGGCATGTTGGATTCTGGAACGACTGCACGTGGATCAATCAAGTGAACACGGTGCCACTCATCACTGTAACGTCCGCCAACGCGTGCTAGATCAGGACCAGTACGCTTAGAGCCCCACAAGAATGGATGCTCCCAAACGCTTTCACCAGCAACAGAGTAGTGGCCGTAACGCTCAGTTTCAGCACGAAACGGACGGATCATTTGGCTATGACAAGAGTTACAACCTTCACGGATGTAAACATCTCGGCCTTCCATCTCAAGCGCAGTGTAGGGCTTTAAGCCCTGCACTGGAGTCACGATTTCTTTGGAAAACAGCAGCGGGGTAATTTGCGCTAAACCGCCCCAAGAAATAGCAATGACGATGAACACAGCCATCAGGCCAATGTTCTTTTCTAAAAACTCGTGGTTAAATTTCATTTGTCTACTCCTTATGCTGCTTGAGGTGCCATTGCAGGCTCTTCATGCACATCATCGAGCGTGCCTTTCGGCGCAAAGATGGTTTTGAACATGTTGTAGGCCATGAGCAACATACCGGCGACAAAGAACACGCCACCAATGAAACGAACCAAGTAATACGGTTTGGTCGCTTCCAGAGCTTCCACAAACGAGTAGGTTAGGGTGCCGTCAGCATTAACCGCACTCCACATCAAGCCCTGCATAACACCGGCAATCCACATCGCGACGATGTAAAGCACAACACCAATTGTGGCGAGCCAAAAGTGAGTATTGATCAGCTTCACGCTAAACATACGTTTGTGACCAAACAGTACTGGGATCAGATGGTAAACAGCGCCAATTGACACCATTGCAACCCAACCCAATGCGCCGGAGTGAACGTGACCAACGGTCCAGTCGGTGTAGTGTGACAAGGCGTTCACTGTCTTAATTGACATCATCGGCCCTTCGAACGTCGACATGCCGTAGAACGACAAGGATACGATCAAGAAGCGTAATACCGGATCATGACGCAGTTTATGCCACGCACCAGACAGGGTCATAATACCGTTGATCATTCCACCCCATGACGGCGCGAACAGAATCAAAGACATCACCATGCCAAGCGACTGAGTCCAGTCAGGCAATGCAGTGTAATGAAGGTGGTGCGGACCGGCCCAAATATAAATCGAAACCAACGCCCAGAAGTGAATAATAGACAGACGATAGGAGTAAACAGGGCGACCGGCTTGCTTCGGCACAAAGTAGTACATCATGCCAAGGAAACCTGCGGTCAAGAAGAAGCCAACCGCGTTATGGCCATACCACCACTGAACCATGGCATCCACAGCACCAGGGTAAATAGAGTAAGACTTCCACAGGGAAACCGGAATCGCCATTGAGTTAACAATATGCAACACCGCAACGGTGATAATAAAAGCACCGTAGAACCAGTTTGCTACGTAAATATGAGACGTTTGGCGCTTAATAATAGTGCCGAAGAACACAACACCGTATGACACCCAAACGAGCGCAATCAAAATATCAATTGGCCATTCCAACTCGGCATATTCTTTTGCAGTAGAAATACCAAGCGGTAAGGTGATAGCCGCACTTAAAATAACGAGTTGCCAACCCCAAAACGTAAAGGGGATGAGCCATCCACCAAACAATTTAGCCTGACAGGTACGCTGTACCACGTAATAAGAAGTTGCGAACAATGCACAACCACCAAAAGCAAAAATAACTGCGTTGGTGTGGAGGGGTCTGATTCGACTGTACGTTAACCAAGGCACATCAAAGTTTAGTGCTGGCCAGTACAGCTGCGCTGCAATAAATACGCCGACTGCCATACCTACAATGCCCCAAATTACAGTCATAACTGTAAATTGGCGAACGACGTTGTAGTTATAATCAACGGCTGTTGCCTGTGTCTCACTCATAGCTCTGCTTCCGCTGCTGTGATTTATTAGTTTAGGGTTATAAAAAAGAGGCTAAACACCTGACGTTAGGACACTTCTAGGAGTACAATCTTCCGAACGCCAAGCACTGAAAGAAGATGTAAACTTTCAGTTAAAGCGTCGCGATTCTACGTGAGAACTCAATAAAAAGATAGCGAACCTACGGACCGATTCAACTTGACAAATAGCATGAACCAGAACCAGTTCAATCCCCCAGCAACCCAAGCGCTTAGCTTACTTTTTTGCTTATTTTTGTTATTTGCTTGTACACCGGAGACTTCCCCGCCGCAAAATCAATACTGCCTAAACGAAAACGGCACCTGTTTTGATCTAGATCAAGGGGTGTTAAAAATCATTCTCAGTCAACCTTTAAAGATTGAACAACCAATCAAATTTAAAATTGAGTTCCCTAAGCACTGGAAAATTAACCAAACTACTGCTCAGTTGGTTGGCGCCGACATGTATATGGGAAAGATCCCGGTTATGTTGACCCAAAGTACTGCAGATCCTTTGCTAGAAGGTGAGCTTCTTATTATCGCTTGCACGCGCCCAAATATGGTTTGGCACCTAGAGCTTGAGGTAGAATTGCAAGATGGCCAGTTCATTCACGCGCACTGGCCTTTTTTAATGACTAATACGGAGTAATTTATGCCATCGTTTGACATTGTTTCAGAAATCGATGAGGTAGAACTTAATAACGCGGTTGCGAATGCTTCACGCGAGCTAGAGACTCGGTTTGACTTTCGCGGCGTAGAAGCGTCTTTTAGCTACAGTGACTCAGTTGTCACAATGAAAACTGAGTCCGATTTCCAGCTACAACAAATGGAAGATATTCTTCGTAAAAATTTAGCCAAACGTCATGTCGATCCAAATTCAATGGAAAAAGGAAAAATGGATCACACGGGTAAAACTTATGCTCAGCCGATTCAATTTAAACAAGGCATTGAGCAGGCTTACGCCAAAAAACTCGTAAAGCAAATCAAAGAAAGCAAGCTGAAAGTACAGGCCAGCATTCAAGGTGAAAAGTTACGTGTTACCGGCAAAAAGCGTGACGACTTGCAGCAGGTCATGGCATTGCTTAAAGGCTCAGACACTGAGCAGCCGTTACAATTCGAAAACTTCCGTGACTAACACCAACCTCTATGCCGAGCCATTGCCAACCGGTTCTCGGTAGCGAATTATTTGATGGTGCTCGATTCAGTTGATCGGGCATCATAAAATAAATTGCATACAATCTTCGCGTAACCACTTGTCATCTAGTTATCAGTCAGTATGGTGTTGACGAATAACAGCAATCAATTGATGACCATTCATGAACAAATTTCTTTCGTTAGCGTTCGGCTTTTCAGCACTCGCTTGCGCATCGGTTCAGGCCGAGCAGTTAACCATCGAACGAATTTTCGATAACCCAACCCTGTTAGGCAAAAGCATGCGCGGTGTAAAAGTTGCTCCAGACGGCGCGCGCGTTACTTTTTTGCAAGGGCGTAATACCGACTATAACCATTATGATTTGTGGGAATACCACGTCGATAGTGGTGAAACGCGGATCCTCGTTGATTCCAACACGCTTCATAGCGGGCCAGAACAACTTTCTGACGAAGAAAAAGCCAGACGCGAACGTCAGCGTATTTATGGCAAAGGCATCATGGAATACCACTGGTCAGCAGATGGCAAAGCCTTGTTATTCCCGCTCGCTGGCGATGTTTATTACTTTGATTTAGCGGGCGCAACAGCCAAGCAATTGACCAAAACTGAAGGGTTCGAAACCGACGTTAAATTCTCGCCCAAAGGCAATTACATTTCTTACATTCGCAATCAAAACCTATATGTAATGCACATTGCGAGCGGCAAAGAGCAAGCCATTACCACCAAAGGTGGCGGCTCGATTAAGTACGGAATGGCTGAGTTTGTTGCGCAAGAAGAAATGGGGCGTATGACCGGCTATTGGTGGTCGCCCGATGAAGCACACATCGCCTTTACAAAAGTCGACGAAAGTAACGTTGAAATTCAAGTTCGGAATGAGATTTACGCCGATCAAATAAAACTGTTCGAACAGCGCTATCCTGCTGCAGGAACGCCCAATGCGGTGATTGAATTAGCAATCAGCAACATCAACACTGGCAACATCCAGTGGGTTGATTTGGGTGGCGATAAAGATTTCTATTTACCCCGCGTGAAGTGGTTTGCCGACAGTCAACAATTGTCATATCAATATCAAAGTCGCGACCAACAAACGCTCGACCTAATGGCCTATGATCTGGTCAGCAAAACAAGTAAGTCCTTGATCCAAGAAACATCGGACTCTTGGGTTAATTTGCATGCCGACTTGCGGTTCTTAAAAGATAAGCAGCATTTTATCTGGGCGTCGGAGCGCGACGGTTATAAACATCTCTATTTATACAAAACCAACGGTCAATTGGTGCGGCAGTTGACGCAGGGCCAGTGGGTCGTCAATTCATTAAAACGAATCGATCAGAAAAACGGCAAAATTTATTTCACCGGTCGCAAAGACACGCCACGTGAACAGCATTTGTATCGCGTAGCAATGACAGGCGGCAATGTAGAGCGGGTGAGCAGCCGTCCAGGATTCCACAAAGTAAATTTTGCCAAGGAAGGAGATATTTACGTTGATAACTTTTCCTCCAATGCGGTATTGCCTCAAGTCAGTGTTCATAACGCCAGTGGTAAACACATTGCGTGGCTAGAGCAAAATAAAGTCGACAGCAACCACCCCTATGGACCTTATGCGAATGGCATCGTCACGCCTGAATATGGCGAGCTAATTGCTGATGATGGCCAAACCTTGTTGTACGAGCTGTATAAGCCGCGAAACCTCAAGTCAAACCAGAAACTACCGGTCATTCTGTATGTTTACGGTGGCCCCAAAGTAGGCCAACAAGTCACCAACAGTTGGAGCCGCAATCAGTTTTTAACCCAATATTGGGTTGAGCAGGGCTACGTGGTGTTCTCATTGGACAATCGCGGTAGTTACAATCGTGGCAAGGCGTTCGAGTCACCAATTTATAAACATTTAGGCGTGGTCGAAGTGGCCGATCAACTGAAGGGCGTGGAATTCCTTAAATCGCTTCCTTATGTCGATAGCGCCAAAATTGGTGTCTTTGGTCATAGCTATGGTGGCTACATGGCGCAGATTTTGATGTACAAGCAAGGTCAGGAATTTGCTGCGGGTATTTCGGGAGCACCAGTGACCGACTGGCTGCTCTACGACACGCACTACACTGAGCGTTATCTTGGCCACCCTAAATCCAATGCCGAGGGTTACCAAGCCTCTTCGGTTTTTCCATACGTAAAGAATTTATCGAAGCCGTTATTGATTTACCATGGCATGGCCGATGACAACGTGTTGTTTACCAACGCGACCAAAGTCTTCAGCGACTTGCAAAAACACAATAAACGGTTCGACATGATGACATATCCCGGTGCTAAGCATTCCATGCGGGGCAAGGCAACCAAAGTTCATTTGAACCACACCATTATGAATTTCTTTAATCAGCACCTAAAAGGTGAATAACTAAAAAAAGCCGGCACTTGAGCCGGCTTTTTATTATCGATTGTCCCGTCCTGAAATAGGTTTACACATTGGAGACCTATGATGGAAAAGCGAATCCCTTCAAAAACAAAGCGCACTC
>NZ_JAHZSS010000011.1 GCF_019457915.1 Neiella holothuriorum | reverse complement strand
AATCAATCCTTGATACATCACTCCGATAGAGGAAGTCAGTATTGCTCAGAGTTATATCAAGCAGAGCTGAGGAAGCATGGTGCTAGGCCCTCGATGACTGATGGCTATGACTGTTACCAAAATGCTTTGGCTGAGCGAGTCAATGGGATCTTGAAGCAGGAATTTTTACTGCATAGGTGCCGTAGTTTTACAGAGCTAAAGCAAGTAGTAAAAGAATCTATCGCTATCTACAATCAACTCAGGCCGCACTTGAGCCTTGGTATGAAAACACCAGAACAAGTGCACAAAAAAGCCAGCGTTGAAGGAACGCTGGCTTAATCAAAAACCGTCAACTTATTTTAGGACGGCACACAGTGTGCTAGTCGGCTAATTGTGCCTGCACATGCGCGACCATCTGGTCAATCGCGATTTCGTGTTTTTCACCATCGCGGCGATGCTTGTATTCAACAACTTGCTGATCAAGGCCGCGCTCACCAATTACGATGGTGTGCGGAATACCGATTAGCTCCATGTCTTTGAACATCACGCCAGGGCGCTCTTTACGGTCATCAAACAACACTTCGATGCCAGCTGCTGTTAATTCGGCATAGAGCTTTTCAGCAACTTCTTTCACCCGATGAGACTTGTGCATGTTCATTGGAATCAGCACAACTTGAAACGGCGCTAATGCGTCGGGCCAAATAATGCCGCGATCATCGTGGTTTTGCTCAATGGCTGCCGCCACAATGCGAGAGACGCCAATACCATAGCAACCCATGGTCATCGTTTGATGCTTGCCTGTTTCACCGAGTACGCCTGCGTTCATCGCTTTCGAATACTTGTCACCGAGCTGGAAGATGTGGCCCACTTCGATACCGCGTTTGATATCGAGCTTACCGTTACCGCATGGGCTTGGATCGCCGGCTTGAACATTGCGTAAATCGGCAACTTGAGGCGCCGGTAAATCACGTTCCCAGTTAATGCCTTTATAGTGCTTACCATCTACATTGGCACCAGCTACAAAGTCAGCCATGATGGCGACGGCGCTATCGGCCACAATAGGCATTGGCAGCTTGACTGGGCCCAGTGAGCCGGGCAGTGCGCCAACAGCCGCTTTGATTTCTTCATCGCTGGCAAATTGCAGCGGCGCGGCAACGTCAGCTAACTTCTCGGCTTTAATTTCATTGAGTTCATGATCACCGCGTACCAGCAGCGCAATCAGCTCGTGATCGCTGTCATCACTGGCTTTGACTATCAAAGTCTTAATGCCTTGAGCGGCAGGAATACCAAACTGCTCCGTTAAATCGGCAATGGTTTTAGCGTCAGGGGTATCAAACTCGCTCATGGCTTCGGTTGCTTCGGCGCGTTGCTCTGTGCAAATGGCTTCAGCCATTTCAACATTTGCCGCGTAATCGGAGCCATCAGAGAAAGCAATGTCGTCTTCGCCACTGTCGGCTAACACGTGAAACTCATGGCTAGTGCTACCGCCAATCGAGCCGGTATCGGCAATCACCGGACGATAATTTAGCCCTAAGCGCTCGAAGATGCGGCAGTAAGCATCAAACATAACTTGATAGGTCTGCGCTAAACACTCGTCTGTTAAGTGGAATGAGTAGGCATCTTTCATGGTGAACTCACGGCCACGCATCACACCAAAGCGAGGGCGAATTTCATCACGGAACTTGGTTTGAATTTGAAATAGGTTGAGCGGTAGCTGTTTATAGCTAGCCACT
The DNA here is from genome assembly GCF_019457915.1 of Neiella holothuriorum. Taxonomy (GTDB): domain Bacteria; phylum Pseudomonadota; class Gammaproteobacteria; order Enterobacterales; family Neiellaceae; genus Neiella; species Neiella holothuriorum. The sequence continues at coordinate 126,855 of NZ_JAHZSS010000011.1, read as the reverse complement.
TCATTGCGAACTAGTGCGGTGACGACTTCTTCGTGAGTTGGGCCAAGCAAAAATTGACGATTGTGCCGATCACGCAAGCGGCACAGTTCAGGTCCATAATCTTCCCAGCGACCGGACTCTTCCCACAAATCGGAAGGTTGCACGACTGGCATTAAGATTTCGACAGCACCGGCACGGCTCATTTCTTCGCGTACAACTTGCTCAACTTTGCGCAACACGCGCAAACCGCTTGGCAGCCAGTTATATAGGCCTGCGGCAACTTTACGGATCATACCCGCGCGCAGCATCAGCTGGTGGCTGATCACTTCTGCATCGGCAGGCTTTTCTTTAGTGGTGGATAACAGATATTGAGTGGTGCGCATGGCAACAAAATCTCGTCAGGCTAGCAAAGGAGCGATAGTTTAGCAGTGCTCGGCCACGAGTTGTAGTTGTGAGTGAGGCAAAATACGAGTCTATTGCGCCCCAGCGCCAGAGTTGAAACGGCCAGTGATTCTCGCTCAACGTTAAATCGCGCTGGCCCGCGAGCATTGATGCTGCAACATAGTCCGCTGTGCTTTTCATATATAAGGCTGCTGTTGGCTGCAGCATGACATCACGCTGTTAGTGAACGCCTCATTCGCACGCGGCAATTGTCCTATTCCCCTTTTATCAGCCCGCAGGGTTCGGCCTTATTTGATAAACCGTTACCCGTTGTTGGGTATTGCCGGCGATTTTGTCAGTCGAATTGTTGGTTTTGTTTGTGTCGATCACGACAAAACCCCTCATTTTGTTGTGACATCTTTCGTCGGTCTAATCTGTTTTTAAATAATATTCCTTTAAAAACATGGGGTTGTGATTTTTCTTGGTGTTGGTGTGGTTTTCGCACTGTGTTATTCGGGAACCGTTTTTAACCAACTTCTTAAAGGGACAAACCATGGCTATTCGTCAATGTGCAATTTATGGCAAGGGTGGTATCGGCAAATCCACCACTACGCAAAACCTCGTGGCAGCGCTGGCAGAAGCTGAGCAAAAAGTAATGATCATCGGTTGTGATCCAAAAGCGGATTCCACTCGCTTGATCCTCCACGCGAAAGCTCAAAACACCATCATGGAAATGGCTGCTGAAGCCGGATCTGTTGAAGATTTGGAATTGGATGACGTACTTAAGGTCGGTTACGGCGGTATTCGCTGTGTTGAATCCGGCGGTCCAGAGCCAGGTGTTGGTTGTGCGGGTCGCGGTGTAATCACAGCGATTAACTTCTTGGAAGAAGAAGGCGCCTACGAAGAAGATTTAGATTTCGTATTTTATGACGTACTAGGTGACGTTGTGTGTGGTGGTTTCGCGATGCCAATTCGTGAAAACAAAGCACAGGAAATCTACATCGTTGTGTCTGGTGAAATGATGGCGATGTACGCCGCGAACAACATTTCTAAAGGTATTTGTAAGTACGCAGCAACAGGTAGCGTGCGCTTGGCAGGCCTTATCTGTAACTCACGTAAGTGTGACCGTGAAGACGAGTTGATCGAAGCGTTAGCCGCCAAGATTGGTACTCAGATGATTCACTTTGTACCGCGTGACAATGTGGTTCAGCAGGCTGAAATCCGTCGTATGACTGTGATTGAGTACAACCCAACTTGTAACCAGGCTGATGAATACCGCGCACTGGCTAAGAAGATCATTGCCAACGAATTGTTCGTGGTACCAGAGCCTTGCACCATGGATGAATTGGAAGAGCTATTGATGGAATTCGGCATCATGGATGTTGAAGACGAATCAATCATCGGCAAGACCGCAGACGAAGCTGTTGCTTAAGCAACTGAGCAAGCAAATTTCCCTAACGGCTAACTTCTCAGGAGAAGACTATGTCAATGGATAAAGCTGAAACTCAGGCGCTCATCAGTGAAGTGCTTGAGGTTTACCCAGACAAGGCGAAAAAAGATCGCCAGAAACATTTAACGGCAAATGACACCGATGCTGCAGGCAAAAAATGTGTCACTGCTAACCGTAAATCTCTACCGGGTGTAATGACTGCCCGTGGTTGTGCCTACGCCGGTTCTAAAGGCGTGGTGTGGGGCCCAATCAAAGACATGATCCATATTTCTCATGGTCCTGTTGGTTGTGGTCAGTACTCGCGTGCCGGCCGTCGTAACTATTACACCGGTACGACTGGCGTTAATAGCTTCGGCACCATGAACTTCACCTCTGATTTCCAAGAGCGTGACATTGTGTTTGGTGGTGATAAGAAGTTAAGCACCATTGTTGATGAAATCGAAACCTTGTTTCCGCTTCATAAGGGGATTTCGATTCAGTCAGAATGTCCGGTAGGTTTGATCGGTGATGACATCGAAGCTGTTGCCAAAGTTAAAGGCAAAGAAATCGGCAAAACCATCGTACCGGTACGTTGTGAAGGTTTCCGTGGTGTGAGCCAGTCATTGGGTCACCACATTGCCAACGATACTTTGCGTGATTACGTCCTCGACAAGTCAGAAGAAAAAGAGATTGAAACAACACCGTATGACGTTGCCATTATTGGTGACTACAACATCGGTGGTGATGCTTGGTCTTCGCGTATTCTGCTTGAAGAAATCGGTCTTCGCGTTGTCGCGCAATGGTCTGGTGACGGCACCATCGCTGAGCTAGAAAACGGCCCTAAGGTCAAGCTGAACCTGATTCACTGTTACCGTTCAATGAACTACATCTCTCGTCATATGGAAGAGAAGTACGGTGTGCCGTGGATGGAATACAACCTGTTTGGCCCAACCAAGTGTGAAGAGTCACTACGTAAGATTGCTGCCTTCTTCGACGAAACGATTCAGGCCAAAGCGGAAGAAGTGATTGCTAAGTACCGCCAGCAGTGGGAACCCATTGTTGCTAAGTACAAGCCATTGCTGGAAGGCAAAAAAGTCATGCTGTATGTCGGTGGTTTACGCCCTCGTCACGTGATTGGCGCCTACGAAGATCTGGGTATGGAAATTGTTGGTACCGGCTATGAATTTGCCCACAACGATGACTACACCAAGACCATTCCTGAAGTGAAAGATGCCACTTTGATTTACGACGATGTCACCGGCTATGAGCTGGAGAAATTCGCCGAGCAACTCAAGCCAGATCTGATTGGTGCGGGTGTTAAAGAAAAGTACATCTTCCAGAAAATGGGCGTTCCGTTCCGTCAGATGCACAGCTGGGATTACTCAGGTCCTTATCACGGCTTTGATGGCTTTGCCATTTTCGCTCGCGACATGGACATGACATTGAACAACCCATGCTGGGACAAGCTGACTGCACCGTGGAAAAAGCCTGCGGTAGAAGAAGCGATGGTCGTAAACGGCTAACTCAAGCAAGCGCAATGCGCTTATGTGTATCACTCAACCCGTCTGTTCACAGATGAGTGGCGCGGGAGGAGAAAGAAAATGAGTCAATCAGTAGAAGACATCAAAGCGGGTTTTCCGCTATTCGGTGACAAAGACTACCAAGACATGATGGCGCGCAAGCGTGAGATGTTTGAAGAAGGTCATGACGCCGAAAAAGTAAAAGAAGTATTCGAATGGACCACATCCGAAGAATACAAAGAGCTTAACTTTGCTCGTAAAACACTGACCATTAACCCGGCTAAAGCCTGTCAGCCATTAGGCTCTGTGCTATGTGCTTTGGGTTTTGAAAATACCTTGCCATATGTTCACGGTTCGCAAGGTTGTGTCGCGTATTTCCGCTCTTACTTTAATCGTCACTTTAAAGAGCCTGTCGCTTGTGTTTCTGACTCTATGACTGAAGACGCAGCTGTTTTCGGCGGCCAGAAAAACATGTTTGATGGCTTGCAAAACGCCCTAGCACTGTACAAGCCTGATGCCATTATGGTGTCGACCACTTGTATGGCCGAGGTTATTGGTGACGATTTGAACGCCTTCATTGGTAACGCCAAAAAAGAAGGTTACATTCCAGAAGATTTACCAACGCCATTTGCCCACACGCCAAGCTTCGTTGGTAGCCATGTCACTGGCTGGGACAACATGTTCGAAGGCGCTGCGCGCTACTTCACCATCAAAGAGATGGAAGACAAAGAAGTTGGTAGCAACGGTAAAATCAACTTAGTACCAGGTTTTGAAACTTACCTGGGTAACTACCGCGTCATGCACCGCATGATGCAAGAAATGGGCGTTGACTACAGCTTGCTGTGTGATCCAAGCGAGGTGTTAGACACGCCAGCTGATGGTGAATACCGCATGTATGCTGGTGGTACTTCTATCGCTGAGATGAAGGATGCACCAAACGCTAAAACCACCATCTTGCTGCAACCGGATCAATTGGTGAAAACCAAGAAATTCGTTGAAGGTACTTGGAAGCACGAAGTGCCTGCAACCAGCATTCCAATGGGCTTGGATTGGACTGATGAATTTCTGATGAAAGTGTCAGAGATCAGCGGTAAAGAAATCCCTGAGTCATTGGCCAAAGAGCGTGGTCGTCTGGTTGATATGATGACTGACTCACACACTTGGTTGCACGGTGTTAGCTTCTCTATCTACGGCGACCCTGACTACCTGTTGGGCTTGACCAAGTTCTTACAAGAGCTGGGTTGTGAAGTGAAACATATTCTTGCCAACAACGGTAACAAGCGCTGGCGCAAGAAGATGGAAAAACTGATCGCTGAAGGCCCAGGTACTGCCAATGCTGAAATTCATGTTGGTAAAGATCTATGGCACTTCCGTTCACTGGTATTCACCAACAAACCAGACTTCATGATCGGTAACTCCTATGCCAAGTTCATTCAACGCGATACCAAAGCGAAAGGCGATGAGTTTGAAGTTCCACTGATCCGCTTAGGCTTCCCAATCTTCGATCGTCACCACCTGCATCGTAACACTACCTTGGGTTACGAAGGCGGCATGTACATGCTCACAACGTTAGTGAACACCGTACTTGAGAAGCTGGATGACGATACGCGTCAGATGGGTAAAACGGACTACGGTCACGACTTAGTGCGGTAGTCATCGAAAAACACCGCTGAACTCAGGCTTGATCAGCACTTGGGTTCAGCGGGCAATTGTGCCGCTCGCTTATTGTGAAGCAGTGAGCGGCTCAGTTGCACGATGTGACGGCGCAGCAGTGCCGGATAATTAATCGAAGGAGTAGGGCATGCCTAATGTAATGATCCGCAAAGAAGCCGATGGTGCTTTATCGTGCTATATCGCCAAAAAAGATTTAGAAGAGGCGGTGGTCGCCATTGAATTTGATGAGCCAGAGCGCTGGGGCGGAGAAATTGAACTGGCGGATGGTACCTGCTACTACATCGAACCATTATCGGAACAGCCTCAATTACCCAAAACCATGCGCGCGCGACGCGCTTAACGATTCCGCAGAATGAATTTATTGTCGCTGGTTACTGGCTGGCGGCTAACAAGGAGTGGCTCTTATGTCTGATGTGACAATGGATGCGCCGACGATTTCAGAATCGGTTGCATTGCGCCTGGCTCTAGCAGCCAAAGCTCTACCGCAATTACAATTGGCGATTTTGGTCAACACACTGGTCAATCAACTTGGTGATGTGTTGACGGAGAAGAAACTCCGTAGCATCTCACCGAAACAACTTCGAAGCTGGTTTTCTGAAGGCTTAGGCGCGCACATCGAACCGCCAGACCGGGTCCAGTTAGCGCAAGCCCATGCAGTACTGACCGGTGAGAATATCGCCTCGATGGAAGCACCTGAGGTGCCACAACTCCCGGCATTATCTGGCCCTAAAGTTAGGGTGGCGGTTACGTCCAATAATAAGCAGCAAGTTGATGGTCACTTTGGCTCGTGCTTGCGGGTGTTGGTTTATGAAGTCAATGCCGAAAGTTATCAATTAGCCGACGTTCGTCCGGTGACTTGCTCCGCAAGCGGCGATGCTCGGACCAGCTTCATGTTGGAGCTACTCGAAGATTGTCAGATCTTATCGACGCTATCGATCGGTGGCCCTGCCGCTGCCCGCGTGACGCGCGCGAGTGTGCACCCTTTAAAACAAGCGACGCCCGTTGATGCCGATTTTGTCTTGAGTCGCATTCGCCAAGTGATGCATGAAGGTGCGCCGGCATGGTTGAAAAAAGCGGTTGTCGATAATTAAGCGATTGGCAATAAAGATCTTATGACCAGTGACTAGCGCTAATAACAAGGCTAGCTAATGGAGCGTTACGATGGTTACTCCTGCACAACCAATACAATATGACAAACAACCTGAAGCTGACATGGTTCAAAGCGCTCCGTTGCTGTCGATGGATTTTCTTAATCAGCTTGCGGCACAACTGATTGAATTGGCTGCGACACCGAATACGGTGCAGTTATTACGAGAACAATTTCCTGAGATACGCTTCTTATTGTGTAGTGATGATGACATGGCTGAACGAGAGCCATTTTTATCATTTGATGCGTTTGGTTTTTATCTCATGTCCGGAGGCTTAGGCTGTGCTTGCTTGACCAATGATATGGATAAAGCCGTGGGCGTTATTATTGCCACTATTGAAGAGTAAATTACAGAGTAAATTGAAGAATAAGTCGCTGCAAAAAATTGCCTCAAACTCGTTCAATACGAACTCAGTGGTTTTAGTCGTCGAGCCCTATTCATGGCATGAATGGGGCTCGTTTTATCCGCCAGCAGAAGCTCGTTGGCATTAGAGATCAAGTTACCTGTCGGCTCCAAATTAATTCCTATTACCTCTTTAATAAAAGAGGTGGTTGGTTGGCGCGCAGAGCGCCCCATTCATCTTCTTTCAATTCTATCAATTTGACGTGCGGGCATGCCTGCAATCTTATTCAATGTAATATCAACATAGAAAGCGCCATAGGCTGAAATCATGGTTGGTTCAATGGATTTTAGCGACCTGAATCGTTTCGTTTCAGGAGGTAAGGTCATGGCTTCAACGTTCGGCTTGCTTACCAATCATATTTGATTATTAGACAAACAATTCCAGCAGAGGTTATTCGGCGGTCACAATGTTATGACTGCTTGTAAGCTATTGGTCAGTCCACTCAAATATCCAAGACTTGCTTTGTGTTAACAATTTTTTCACCTCTCCGATAAAATCAGCCAATTTAGTCAGCTAATGAGGCGTATTTATTCATTGGTGTAACAATTCAGTAACGCTTAGAGACTGCTTGTTGTAGTGCAAGTGGTTACCGATTAATCATTGGGCTTAATTGGTAAGGCAGTAAATTGTGACGGCTGTTGCATATTGGTAATAATTTGTGATGTGTTGTGAAAAAACGAGGGGTCTGACAATGATCCTTGAGGCCGAAACTATTAACTTCCTGCATGTGTTCGTGGTAAGACCCGACCTATTGTCGTGTCTAAGTTTACTCAAAGGAAGTGAAATGAATTCCAAGAAATCCATATTTCACCTTAATTCCGTTTTAACGGTGCTGGTATCAGCAGGCCTACTAAGCGCCTGTGGTGGTTCCGGTGGTGGCTCAAACTCCTCATCAAATACATTTACTGTAACTGCCATTGACGGCTACCTTGCTAACGCTGAAGTTTATTCTGGTGTGACTTACACCAATGGCTGTGCGGTAAATGAGTATCTTGGCATGACTAACGACTCCGGCGAGTTGCCAGAAGTTGACCAAGATTACCTAGATGCGCCGTTGTGTGTGAAAGCGATTGCTGGCACAACAACTGATTTGACGCGCGGTGATGTTACCAGCACGTTTGAAATCACAGCGCCTGCTGGCTATACCGTTGTCACGCCAATCACTCACTTGGTAATGCAAGCTATCCAATCTGACGACGAGATTGGTTTGGCCGAAGCTGAAGAAATGGTATTGGCCCACTTCGACGACCTCGGCGTGACGGAAGACGTCTTATTCGGTGACTACCTTGCTGCTGGTACTGAAGTTGCCGAAGCAGTTGAAATTGTGGCTGAGCAACTAGCTGACTTCAATGATGAAGACCTAGACGTTCAATTGGAAATTGCTGAAAGTCTTGCTGACTCAACAGCTGTTTACATTGCTGATGAGACATTAACGTTAGATGACTTTGAAGCAGCCGTTGAAGTTGATGAAAATGGTAATGTTACCGCACGAGGCAACTTCGCTCCTGAATTAGATAGCGGCGCAGTTCCTGCGGCAGAAGAGCTTGGCTTTGGAAGTTCGATTACATCGGTTGACCTTAATACGCTCTTTTCTGACGCTGATGGTGATTCGTTAGACTTCATGTTGACGTTTACCGACTTTACCGAAGCTGAAGCCGGCTTGATGGTCGATTCTACCGGTGTATTGATGGGCACTCCAACCGCGATTGGTAGCTTTAGTGTTGATGTTGTTGCGACCGACGGTTTTGCCTATTCTGATCCAGCAACACTTGAATATACTGTGACCGAAGCAACTTCGGGTGCTAACTGTACAGCTTTAGCTTTGTCCGCCATTGATGCTATTTATGATGAAGGTTCTTCACAAGAAGCAAGCGGTAACGGCCCCGCGCAAGCCATTGATGATGACACCACGACTCGTTGGTCATCACCTGGTGATCGCTGGTTAGTCTTAGACTTAGGTGAAGCACGTGATGTCGCTCTGGTAGAGACTTTCTGGTACAAGAGTGATGAGCGTTACACTCCTCACGACATCGAATACTCTTTGGATGGTGAAACTTGGACAACCTTGGCTATGGATGTCCAGCTGCCGATATTGCCTGATGATGGTGAAGACTGGCAAACAACATGGGCTGGTGATGGTGCTACACCGATTGATGGCCGCTACCTGCGCTTAACAGCTCACGGCTATGTGAAAGCCGATGCCAGCACTGGTGTTTGGAACAGCTTGAATGAAGTTCGTGTTTCTGATTGTGGCGCTACTGGTACCGCTGCTCCAGAAATTGATTTCACTAACAAAGCTGCTGCACTTTCTGACTTAGTGACCGATGATATTGCTGAAATCCGCTATGATTTAGCGTCTGGTGCGACAACTGGTATGTACAGTGCTCGTATCTTATACCCTGCAGATGAGACTCAATCAGTATTCATTAGTGTTTATGACTCGGCTAACTCTACGTCTTCTGCAATTGCTGATTTGATTATGGATGAAGGCAACTTGCAGGTTCGTGAAAGCGGCGGAGATAAAGTTGACCTAACAGCAACGTTCACTCCAGGTGAGTGGGTTGAGTTTGGTATTTCTTGGGACACTGTGGCTAATGATGCCAACGGTAACTACACCGTTTACATCGATGGCGTTGCAGTAGGTAGCTTCACCAACACAGCAGCAGACACTGAGGCAACTCACGTTTCCGTTAAGTACCCAAGTACAAGTAACGTAACCGTGTACAAGCTGTTTGTTGATAATTTTGCGGTTTACTCTGATGCTGCTGGCACAATGCCAGTATTTGAAGATGACTTCGAAAATAACAACGTTGGTGACAGCTTAGTTGCAGACCCATACAGCGATACTGGTTATGACGCAGTTGTTGTAGAAATCGATGCAACAAATGGCATGCCTGTTCTTGATTCAGACCCAGCAGCACAAGCTGTGACATTGGGTGATGCAATCGTAGATGTTGACCTGACAACATACTTTGTTGATCCAGAGGGCGATACACTTAGCTACGGTATAAATGTCTACCTTGGCGATAGCATCTCTACGGATTCTGGTTTGACTATCTCTGGAGATATGTTGACTGGTACACCAACCGAAGAGGGTGACTACACAGTTACAATTGCGGCCTTTGATGGTTCTAAGCTGTCAACTGCAGCTGACTTTGTGTTCAACGTCACAGCCTCGACTGACCCTGATCCAGACCCAGATCCAACTCCAGGTGAACCTGCTGATGCTAATTACGCATGGGATTTCTCTGTAGTTGATGATGAAACCGTATTGGGCGATATTGACTTGTCAATGAGTAAGTCTGATAACAACCCTCGTACAGTGGTTGAGGGCGCAACAGCAGATGGTTTGGCGGTTAACATCGAGCAGTCAACTGACTCTGGTACTTACGGCTACTACTATGCTGAAATGGGTACTGCAGCGACTGATCCGCTAGCTTTCAATGATGGCGTTATGACCATGGAGATTGTGTTTAAAGCAGACGACATCATGTCGTATGCGGACAGCCAAGATCTTCAGTTGTTGGAAAATACCGATAGCAACAAAGGTTATAAGTTGATTGTTAGCAAGTCGTCTCAACTACCGCAGTTCAAGCTTTACAACAGCTCTGGTTCCACTTCGGTTACTGCTACTACCGCTATTGAAAGTGGCGAGTGGTATCACATTGTCGCAACCTTCAATGGTAACGGCTCTGACGCAAACATCTATGTAAACGGTGTTCTTGAAGGAACTGCGACAATTAGTGACTACGTGCCTAACGATAAAGATGGTGACAAGGTCTATGTTGGTGGTGGTTCAAACAGCTCTCAGAAAAACCTAGATGGTGCACTTGACCATGCTGGTTTCTGGACCTCTGTATTGACTGCTGATGAAGTAGCTGCTCGAGCCACAACATTTGGTTTTGGCGAAACCTCTGGTCCAGCTGATGCAGACTATGCTTGGGGCTTCTCGATTGTTGGTGATGAAACGGTACTGGGCGATATTGACTTGTCAATGAGTAAGTCTGATAACAACCCTCGTACAGTGGTTGAGGGCGCAACAGCTGATGGTTTGGCGGTTAACATCGAGCAGTCAACTGACTCTGGTACTTACGGCTACTACTATGCTGAAATGGGTACTGCAGCGACTGATCCGCTAGCTTTCAATGATGGCGTTATGACCATGGAGATTGTGTTTAAAGCAGACGACATCATGTCGTATGCGGACAGCCAAGATCTTCAGTTGTTGGAAAATACCGATAGCAACAAAGGTTATAAGTTGATTGTTAGCAAGTCGTCTCAATTACCACAGTTCAAGCTTTACAACAGCTCTGGTTCCACTTCGGTTACTGCAACTACGGCTATCGTTAGTGGTCAGTGGTATCACATTGTTGCGACCTTCAGTGGTAACGGCTCTGACGCAAATATCTATGTAAACGGTGCTCTTGAAGGAACCGCGACTATTAGCGACTACGTGCCTAACGATAAAGATGGTGACAAGGTCTATGTTGGTGGTGGTTCAAACAGCTCTCAGAAAAACCTAGATGGCGCACTTGACCATGCTGGTTTCTGGGCCTCTGTATTGACTGATGACGAAGTAGCTGCTCGTGCTGAAACCTTCGGTTTCTAAAAAAGCTAGATAGTAGTACTTACCGCAAAAGCCCCAACTATGAGTTGGGGCTTTTTTTATATTAATTTCTCTTCTTCTAATTGGTTCAAGGTGTTAACTGCAGCTTGAACTTTCTTCATGTTTGGTCATACACATTATTGTGATAGGTGTGTAACTAATTGGTTATGGAGACTAAAACTTCATAATGAATGCGCTTACATTCAATTTTGAGTTAGGCAAATCACTCTATGTTAAGTCCGCTAACATTTTTGATTTGGTTAACCAAATCAATAGGTTTTATGTCTGAGGAACAAACATGTCAAAACCAATCACACAACTAAAACGGAATTCGGTACTACTGGCACTGATTTCCGCTGGAGCACTGTCTGCATGTGGCGGCGGTTCGAGTAACAACAACAGCGGCGTTGTTATTGAGCCTCCCGAAGAGACCTTTTCAATTACCGCGCTTGATGGCTACCTCGCCAATGCGGACGTGTATACCGGTGTCAATGCTGATGGCTCGTGTGATGACGCTACGCTTCTCGGTACCACCAATGATTCGGGCATATTAACGAATATCAGTGAATCTTATGCTTTAGAGCCTTTGTGTGTTCGAGCTGTTGCTGGCCAAACAACAGATTTAGACCGAGGTGATATAACTGAAACCTTCGAAATTTCTGCACCGATGGGGTACCAAGTGATTACCCCGGTGACCAACCTAATCCAACAAGCCATGGTGTCGGATGATTCCCTGGGATTAGCCGATGCCGAAACCCAAGTAGCGGCACAGTTCGATGAACTCGGAATTGCTCAGGACGATTTATTTGGTGATTACTTGGTTGTTGCTGCCGGCTCTGGTGATGAAGCGGAAGCCGCTCAAGCGTTGGCAATGATTGGCGAACAGTTAGTCGATTACAATGACGAATCACTGGAAACTCAAATGGCCATTGCCGAAGGGCTGGCCGAACAATCTGCCGCAGTAATTGCAGATGACAGTCAATCGCTGGAGGACTTCGATCCGGTAATCGACATTGGCGATGATGGCGTTGTTGTTGAACTAAACCAGGCTCCAGAAGCTGATCTGACACAAGTTCCAGCCAATGAAACAATTGAATTAGGCCAGTCAATTACCGACGTTGATCTTTACTCTATCTATTCTGATGCCGATGGTGACGCGTTAATATTTACCCTTTCTTATGATGGCATGACTGAACAGGAAGCTGGCTTAACCCTTTCTGATGCAGGCGTGTTATCCGGTACTCCTTCCGTAGAAGGGGCCTTGACCGTAACGGTGAGTGCCTCCGACGGCAACGCGTCGGCGCCTGATGTACAACTTACTTACACTGTGGCTGCAGCGGCTACGCCGGTAACCAATCAAGTTGCAGAATTGACCGATACCACAACCAGTGACGCTGGTGAATTGCGTTATTCGGTTGATACTGCGCTTGAGCAAGGCAAGGTTTCTGTTCGCTTCAATAAAGAAGCAGGTGCAACTAAGGACGCTTACATCACCTTGTATGGCACGTCCACGTCGACGAGTGAGGCCGTTGTTGACTTAAAAATTGGCAATGGCTCTTTTGAAGTCCGCGACCAAGATGACATTGATATTGATACAACGTTTACGCCAGGTGACTGGGTTGATGTTGACATTATGTGGGATGCCTCTAGCGTGACCGATGCGCCTATGGTTACCATAAGCATTAATGGCAGTACGGTTGGCCCATTTTCTTCATCATCATCCAGCCTATCGGATGTGCTTGGCGGCGTTAACATTGTGGCTTTCAAATTAGGCGACAATGGCACTACCCAAACCACTTCATTCTGGCTCGATGACCTTAAACTCTACTCAGATCAAACGGGTTCAACGCTGGTATTCGCAGATGATTTTGACGGCTACACCCTTGGTCACGATCTGAATGCTGCACCCTATGCAGACAAAACCTATGAAGCCGTTGTGGCTGAAGAGCCGTCGGATACAACAGACCCAACTGATCCGACGGACCCAACTGATCCGACAGACCCGACGGACCCAACAGACCCAACTGATCCGACGGACCCAACCGATCCAACTGATCCGACAGACCCAACTGACCCAACCGAACCGGCTGATGGTGATAGCTTTGGCCCAGAAGAGGGCGGTAACTATGCTGATGGCTTTACCAACGCGGTGCCGACTGTCAGCTGTACCATGGTTGTTGATTCAATCTCTGAACTGGAAGATGAAGCGGACGATCTCGTTGCGGGTGACACCTTATGTCTGGCCGATGGTACTTATACCGGCGATTTGGAGCTTCGCGTTGAAGGCGTCGGCACCGCCACTCAACCGATAACGGTTGCAGCGGAAAATCCAGGCAAAGCCATTATCTCGGGCGGTGAAATATCGGCCAACCTGGGTGGTGAATTTATCGTGCTGCAGGGCTTTGTTTTCCGGGACGGTGAGTCTGGCAGCTCAATTATTAAGTTCGAGAAAGAAACGGAGTGTCATTATTGTCGTGTCACCGAAATGGCAATCATTGATATGGATGGTGGTGACTACAGCAGCTCCAAATGGATTGAATACTACGGCCAATACAACCGTATCGACCACAACTGGTTCTCTGGCAAAGAGTCGCGCGGCGCCTTGTTAGTATTGCCTCGCTGGACGTCTGATGATGACTGGGCGGCCTATGGCTTCCCAGAAGATCGGGCACAAATTGACTACAACTACTTTGGCGATCGCCCGCCAGCCTTCGGTAAAGCTTATGCGGGTAGCAGTGATAACGAATATGAAGGGGTTCGCTTGGGGCTAAGTACCACCCATTCGGCACCATCCTATTCAACGCTGGAAAATAACTACTTCGAACGGATTCAAGGCGAAGCCGAGGTCATTTCTAATAAATCGGCCAACAACACCATTCGCAACAACACCGTTCGTGATAGTAACGGCTCGATTGTGACGCGCCACGGTGCCGAAGCGACCATTAGCAATAACTTCGTATTTGGTGATGATCACCCATTCTCTGGTGGTATTCGATTGATTGATGACGGCCATGTGGTCACCAATAACTATGTTGAAGGTGCGCGTTACTTAAGCTCAAACTGGAATGGCGGAATTGTTTTAACAACGGGCGACGGCTCAGGCGATACCGAAAATGGTTACCAAAACGTTGAGAACGTATTGATTGCCAACAATACCATCGTTGATAGCGTGAATAGCCTCAACGTTTATGGCGGCAAGAATGATGAAGCGCCTGAGAATATTTATTTTGTTAACAACATCATTGCTGATGCTATTGGTGAGGTCATTCGGACTAATGGCGAAGATATGCCTGCAAATTCAACGTTTGCTGGCAACTATGTGTATGGCGAGGAGTTCTCTGACAACGATGATGTAACAGCCGCCAATACCGCGGGTTTCACGGTCACTGATATCGGTTTGGTAAAAGGTAGTGATGGTTTGTATCGCCCAAGCGCTAACAGCCCCGACTTGAGTGCTGATACCAACGTTGATTTGGGTAGCTTTAGTTTGCCTACCATTGATATGGATGGCCAAACTCGAACGGCCAGTACAACATCTGGTGCTGATGAAGAGCTTACCGAAGCAGTCTCGCTGATGCCGCTAACTGCTGATGATGTTGGCCCTAAGAGCTACCGACCTACGGCGGGTAAAATCTACGTTGAGCAAGTCACAATTGCTAACCATGATTTTGATAATGGCGATTTGACTGGCTGGGTCAGTGGTGGCGGTCAAATCATCACCAACGCTGATGATGTGTTCTCGCGAGGCGCAAGTTTGCTGATTGACAGCAATACTGGAAACGTCAGCCAAACGTTAACCGTTGCTGCCAATACCAACTACACCTTGTCTGCCTTCATGAAAGGCGCGGCTAAGTTATCTGTCACCGTGGATGGCCAAACTTATGCTGCCGAGCGTACGTCCGACAGTTACGGTTTTGCTTACGTCAGCTTTAACTCCGGTAGCGGCACTTCGGCGGTCATCACCGCATCAGTGGATGACATGGTGACCAACCAAGCGGCGATCGTCAATCCAGACTTCGATGACGATCAAGATGACTGGCAAGTGGTTGAAGGGACTGGAATTGGTCAAGTACAAGACTCTAGTAACTCGGCTGGCGGCGCAGATGGTTCCATTAAATTTAAATGGAATGATGGCGAGGACACAGGCACGCCGCATCAGCCGTACATTGCTCAAACGGTTGCAGTTGAGCCGAATTACGATTACACCCTGTCGATTTATAACCTTTATAAACTCAGTGGTGATTCGAGTATTTTGTTTGGTGTTTATCAAGAAGACAGCGCGACCAATATCGACAGTGCCACCGTATTGGCATCGAAAGACTCGGTTTATAGCGCGCTTGAAAATGCAGGAACAACCAAAGGCGACGATAGCTTCTATCAAGATACCTTAACCTTCAACTCGGGGAGTAACACCTCCTTGACTGTGTTTGCTCAATACCAAACGACCGACGGCAGCGAAATTCGAGTGGATCAATTCGAGTTGAGTTATGACGGTGCGCCTGTAGAAGGAACAGAAGCCTTCTTCGATAGCATTCGCTTAGTCTCGCATCCGCTTTCTGAAGCGGAATCCATTGCTGCTGATGATTAATATGCTGTAAATAGCGCTCATCGGAGCAAGCATTTAAAAGGGGCGAATTTTCGCCCCTTTTCTTTTGTTGGCCCGAGTAGGCATTTTTCGGTCGGTTGCTTTGCTTGTTGTAACTCGCCCTAACAATTTGGCGACGTCTATTAAATATGGGCGCTATGCTTATTCGCCTTTTCAGCCATTTTGTTAAATTCAGGTAAGCGCTTACATGAAAGTGTAATCCAGCTCACAAAGCTATTGTGATTTTGCCGGATTTTCATGATCTCTGTGCTCAAAACGCCGACACTGCCTGCAGTAAAAAACAATTAGTCATCCCGTTATCTGAACGCCACCTCAGATAACAACCCACCAATCGGAGATACGCATGCGAAATGCTGTCAAACTAAAATCACTCATTGCCACGTCTTGTGCTGTGCTTATTGCAGGCACTTTAATTAGTGCTTGTAGTGCTACCCAGAAGCCGGCCAATAAGGCGCAAGCAAGCGTTCCAACAAACGCTCAAATCGAGGCCATCCTTAGCAATTTAACGCTGGAAGAAAAGGCCGGTCAGCTCAATTTGATCAACTTTGAAGGTGAGCTTGGCGAAGAACATTATGAAATGATTCGCCAAGGTAAAGTTGGAAGCTTGCTGAAATCAAATGGCGCAGCACAAAATCTAAAATTGCAGAAAATTGCTGTAGAGCAATCGCGTGCTGGCGTACCGATTTTGTTCCAAGAAGATGTTATTCATGGCTACAAGACCATTGCACCTATTCCGTTAGCGGAAGCTGCTAGCTGGGATTTGCCTGCCATTCAACATTCAGCCGCTGTAGCTGCGCGAGAAGCGTCGGCTGCGGGTATTCAGCTGACCTATGCGCCTATGGTTGACATGAGCCGTGACCCTCGCTGGGGGCGCATTATTGAAGCTGCCGGTGAAGATCCATACCTCGCTAGTTTAGTGGCTGCGGCACGCGTGAAAGGCTTTCAGGAATCTGGCGAAGGCAATCAGAACATACTTGCCACAGTGAAACATTTTGCTGGCTACGGTGCAGCGCTGGCCGGGCGAGATTACAACATTCAAGATCTAAGTGAACGTGAGCTACGCGAAGTTCATTTGCCACCGTTTAAAGCGGCTGTCGATGCCGACGTTGCTGCGGTAATGATTGCTTACACTGCGCATGATGGCGTGCCGCTAACGGCAAACGAATACATGGTGCAAGATGTGTTGCAAGGCGAGCTAGGGTTTAATGGTTTGATCATGACCGATTGGGCCACCATCTATAACCTTGAGCGTGCCGGTGTGTCAGCCAATGAAGAAGACGCAACCATTACGGCTATCAACAACAACATTCATATGGACATGGCAGCAAAAAAATATGTTGAGCTGCTACCTAAGTTAGTTCGAGAAGGGAAAGTTGATGAGCAGTTGGTTGATGATGCTGTTCGTCAGGTATTGATGCTCAAATACAAAGCTGGCTTGCTCGATGATCCGTATGGCCGTTTTGATGTTGAGCTCGAAAAGAAAGAACTGCTGTCAGCTGAAAACGTCGAAGCGACTAAGCAAATGGCGTTGAAAAGCATGGTATTGCTGAAAAATAGCGACAATACTTTGCCAATTGCCGATAGCGTTAAAAAGGTTGCCGTTATTGGACCGTTCGCCAAAGCGCAAAAAGATTTGATGGGTTGGTGGCCTGGTCTTGGTGATGAAAATGATGTTGTGTCAATCATGGCTGGACTGGAGCAAGAGTTTGGCGACTCCATTGAATTTACTTATGCCCAAGGTGTGGAAATTGACCGGTTTAACAAGGCTGGCGCTGATTTGATTCCTGAAGCAGTAAAAAATGCTGAAGCTGCTGATCTGGTCATTATGGTTCTGGGCGAACAAGAGTGGATGAGCGGTGAGGGCGGTGGTACTGCTTCCTTGCATTTGCCGGGCTTACAAGAGCAATTGCTGGCCGCCGTTGCAGAAACAGGTAAGCCAATTGCTACCGTGATTGTTTCTGGTCGTCCGTACGTGCTGACCGACGTTGCGAATCACTCTGATGCTGTACTCCAAGCCTGGATGCCGGGCACCACGGGCGGTAATGCCGTTGCAGAAATTTTATCAGGCAAGTTTAACCCGCAAGGTAAGCTGCCAGTCACATTCCCTTATCATCAGGGCCAAGTACCGATTTTTTATAGCTACAAAAAGACTAGCCACCCATTCATGGAAGGCGTCACAGAAGATCGCTATAGCACGACTTACCGTGATGTACAGCATGAGCCACTGTATCCATTTGGCTTCGGTTTAAGCTACACCGAGTATAGCTACAGTGACATCAAGTTAAACAGTGCTTCTATGGCGCTAGATGGCAGTATTGTGGCGTCTGTTGATGTGACTAATACTGGCGATGTGGCCGGGCGTGAAGTGGTTCAGCTTTATATCCATGACAAAGTGGCGTCAGTGACGCAACCCGTGAAACTACTGAAAGATTTTACCCTGCTTGAGTTAGCGCCGGGTGAAACCAAAACTGCCGAATTTACTATTACGGCAGACAAGTTGAGCTTCATTGGCATCGACTATCAACCGACGATTGAGTCAGGCGATTTTGACGTGTTTATTGGCCCTGATTCCGTGCAACTTAAGCAAGCGGAATTCACCCTCAACTAACGCCACTGGCGATGATAAAAAGCTGGCCTAGTGCCAGCTTTTTTTGTTTTTACGCGTTTCAAATTGTCAGTTAAAAACTGTCATGTTAAAAATATTTGACATGTATGCATCGTCTAGCTAACCTTCTTCGTGTTAATAATATTTAACATGGGTTCAATCCTGAACACATGAATAACGATCATTATGGCAATGCTTTGTTGCTAAAAGGAGGGCTGGTTATGTCATTTTTAGAAAAGTCAGATTGGTTGATGGCGTGTTTATTATCGTTGGCAGTCGCAGGGTATTTTAGCTCGGTGTTCCAACTGTCGAGTGAAAGCGGTGTGCTTGTTGCGCCGAGTATGCCGGGATTAATTGCCGCAGCCGTTGGATTAACGGTGCTGTCGATTATTGGTCACATCGTACTAGTCGCAATAAATCACAAGGACGCAAACAGCACACCTGATGAGCGTGAGATCAAGGTAAACCAACAAGCTTCTAGCGTGTCTGGGCATGTGTTGAGCGTTTCAGTGGTCTTGTCATTGCTTTTATTTTTAACGACATCGAATGGTAATTTATTGTTTTACTGTGTCTTTGGTGGATTTTTAGTTAGCGAATTAGCCGCTTATATTATGCGGATCTATTACTCCCGGACGGTATTTTAATGGCCAAGAAGTTACCGATTGATAACCGAGTAAAAGCGTTACGTGAAGCGAATGGGCAAATGACGCAATCAGAGTTAGGTGAGCTTGTTGGGGTGACACGACAAACAGTAGCGGCCATTGAGCAGCGACGTTATTCACCATCACTAGAAACAGCGTTTCGCATTGCCAACACCTTTGCGGTGACCATTGATGAGGTGTTTAGTTGGGATGCCGTCGATTAGCCGAATCATCATCAATAGTTAGCAAGCATAAAAAAAGCCCGAGTCATCTCGGGCTTTTTCACATTAGGTGTTAGCTGTGCTTATGGGCGAGGTGCCAACAAGGCTTCAACAGTGTTGATTTCCATGCGGTTGGTTTCACCTTTTGGTGAACCCGGTGCAGATTTAGCAACGACAACCAAGCTTTCTTTGTTCAGGGCACGTTCGGCAACCAAAGGCGTTAGCGCTTTGTTGAGGATTTCTGAACGAGTCTTATAAGCTTCAATTGCGTATGCTTCAACGCCGTAGCTCAGTGATAACAGACGCAGCGCCTGAGTATCGAAACAGCCCGCGTAGATTGGCGCAAATGGGCGATGAGAAGCAATTTGACGAGCCGTTGTACCGTTACGAGTTGGTACTACAATCGCGTCAACGTGCAGATCGCGAGAAGCTTTAGCTGCAGATTTAGCAACATAAGCTTGCAGGTTCGTTGGATCGTTAGCTAGCTCATAGTTGATGTCATGTTGCGTTTTGTCTTCAACGTGCTTGGCGATGCGAGACATAGTTTCTACCGCTTCGAATGGGTAGTCACCGTAGGCTGATTCACCAGACAACATCACAGCATCGGTACCATCAAGAACGGCGTTTGCAACGTCAGAGATCTCGGCGCGAGTAGCGCGTGGGTTAGAGATCATGCTTTCAAGCATTTGTGTTGCTGTGATTACTGGTGCGTTCGCAGCAATACACTTCTGAATCATTTCTTTTTGGATCAGCGGCACTTCTTCGGCTGGGATTTCGATACCCAAATCACCACGGGCAACCATCACGCCGTAAGCAACTTCCAAGATCTCATCCAAGTTATCAACACCTTCGCGGTTTTCGATTTTTGCGATGATTTTGATCGGTGAGTTTTTCTCGTCCAAGATGTCTTGAACGTCTTTAACGTCTTGCTTGTTACGAACAAACGAGTGAGCAATGAAGTCAACGCCAGCGTCGATAGCCATTTCGATGAATGATTTGTCACGCTCAGTAACTGAAGGCAGACGAATTTCAACGCCAGGGACGTTAACAGACTTCTTCTTCTTGATTTTACCGTTGTTCAAGGCCGTCGCTTTAAGCGATTTTTCGTCTTTGCTTACAACTACTAATTCAAGCAGACCATCGTCGATCATGATGTGTGCGCCAACAGGCACGTCAGATACAAAGCCTAAGTAGTTTACTTGAACTGCTTCTTTCGTTGTTGCGACGTCTAGGCCGTCAGCACGGAATACGACTGTGTCACCTGTTTTAACTTCGAATTCTTCTTCGATTTTCAGGTTGGTGCGCATTTCAGGGCCTTTGGTATCAACCAAAACAGCCAGCTTGTCGCTAACTTTACGGACGTTTTCAAGCACTTTACGAGTGTCTTCTGGCGTCTGGTGAGCCGTATTTAAGCGGATGACGTTAACGCCGCGCTTGTACAATTCGTTGATAAACTCAACATCACCTTTCAAATCAGAAACGGTGGCTACGATTTTGGTTTTCTTAGTCACGAGATTTGCACCTAATATTGTTTAGAGTCGAAGATTTGCGGGCCATTGTAGTGACTTTAGTCACAAAAGATATCGTTCAGAACAAAGTTTTTGTGAATTTTACCGTCATTTTTTCGGCTTGATCACTTGAAATTTGTTGGCGTTTTGTGAATGGATATCTTGTTGGCGGTAGGCTAACGTGCTCGATCTACGAATTCGTAGCCACCACACCGAATGCTTAGTGTAGCCATAACTTGAGTGTTGTATGAAATTTGTTCGGTTGAGTGGTTGTTGGCAGAGATCTCAGGCCTTGGCTTCTATCTATATGTCACCAAAGCCTGAGCACAATCGATTTAGCTCGCTAGTTGTTTTCTAAGTAATAGTGCGGTGCCAATTGCTAGCAGGTACCAACTGGATGGCTCTGGAATCGGCATTGATGCAGCCAAAGCATAAGGCTGTCCGCTGATATCGGTGCCGGGAGAAAATGGCAGTGCACTTAGGCTAAGTGATGAATGGAGCGTCAGCGCAGCAAATGGTGAGGCAAGGTTTCGGGCGATAGATTGATCGCTATTTGCTTCAGGGCCATAACTATAGCTTGCCACCAATTGATTAAGCTCATCGTAAACTGAGACGGTATCGCCACTATTATTTAGGCCCAGAGAACCTTCGCTCGCGACTTGTACCAGAGCACCGCCAAAGTCACCGGTTGGTGATCCGCCGCCAAAAACTAACAACGCCTGACCGGCAGCAAGTGTTAGCGCATCAGCAAAGTAATGTCGTGGTGCAAATGCATCATGGATCGACCAGCCTGATAAGTCTAAAGCGACTGAGGCTGTATTGATTAATTCGACAAATTCATCATCGCTAAAGTGGCGCGTGCCATCTTGATTGGCATCGCCTGCGATAGAAGCTTGTGGATCGGCGTGAATTTCAGTAATAAGCAGGGCGTGAGCAGGCAAGCACAAACTAACGGCTAGCCCAGCCCCAACAACTAATCGTTGGAGTTTGGTCAACATAATTACATTCCTTGTATGAGCTGAACATTGTTTCAGTAGCAACATCTTGTCGCTGAATTAACCTTAGCTGACTCCGTGTACGCGTCAAATTATCTAAATATGTGAGCCTTCTTATACCGTGAAATTCTGCTAACGCTACACTAGAGAGACGTTCGGTGGAGAGGAATCACATATGCCTTATCAGCAGTCTGAGCGCGTCAGTGCATACTTAGTGACGCTGCATGAAAAGTTGTTAGCCTTTTATCGCAAGGTCAAACATGGCAATGTCGATGAATTATTGAAAAGCCAGACGCAAGGCTATATTCAAGCAGGCATTGTGTTATCGGTGCTTGATCATCAATCGGCACGAGCTTGCATGGAAAAAGCCCATTTTGAGATTTTTCAGCAAACGATTGATGAGCGGCTTGAGTATAAGCAGTACAAACAAGATCTACTTCTGGCACTAGATTCGGATGACGATGGTTTTTTAGATCAGCCGGCAATCACCCGAACGAACAAGTCTGTCGCTCAACCATAAGCCATTATTCAAAACCCATTATTCATAAGGAACGCTTGAGCCTTCCTTTATTCCTTCTAAAAGGTGATGTCATCACAAGATGCTATCGCCTTTTTGTTTTGTTCTGATCTGAATAAAGCTAATTGCCCACTAACATCTGAGAATTTGCACGCTTTGTTGGCATTCGCTCTAGCTAACGATTTGGCATTGTTCTTGAGTAAACCCCTCTGTTCAATTGATTTAAACGGCAGGGTTGTCAGCAAAAGCTCCGGCATTTTGTTTCGCCCTTCTTGCGTATTGATGACTCATAATGATGTAGCGATGTGGAGTTACCTTCGGTGAAAAAGGTCTTAGATTGGTCGAACTACCATGATCAAGGTTTGGGTGACGCCTATGCTGACATCCCCAAAATTGGCGGCGACTTTGCCAAAGCCGTCTCGGTTTGCATTCGCAGCGGGGTGTGTCAGGAACCAAACAATCGTGGTTTGATGTGCCCAAGTTTTCGCTTGAGCGATGATCCAAACCTCTCGCCCGGTGGCCGAGTTCAAATCTTAAAAAGACTGTTGAATGACAGCGAAGACAGTTTGATTTCCAATGCTGCTCTTGCCGAATCACTTGAGCATTGCGTGTCTTGTAAAGGGTGTAAGCGCGAATGTGAAAACAACCTCGATATGGCGGCAATTAAAGCTGAATATCTCGCTCAGCAGCGTCAACGGGGAATGCGCTCATGGCGCAGTTGGCTATTTGCGGAGTTTCCGTATTTGCTATACCGCTACCCGGTGTTAGCCACACTGATTCGTTTACGCAACCGAAGTGCTCTGCTTGCAAAGTTAGTTGCGAAGATTTTCAAGGTTAACGGATCGATCCCACTTCCGGAGCCTGCAAAGAAGCCTTATCGAGATTCTGAAGCGCAACTGGCGCGAAATAAGTTATTTGAAGAAATGGACTGCCGAGCCAATAGCGTGGTGGTATTGGTGGATTCGTTTACGGCATTATTTAATCCGCAGGTGGCTCATGATGCCGTTGACGTGCTGACAGCGGCTGGTTATCTGGTGATTACGGTTCAGCCACGTATCGCAGGTGCGAGCCGGTTGATCGACTCGGGGCGAAGTCTATTTTCGCAAGGTTATATTGAACGAGCACAGCAGCAAGCTCATGGGCTCGTTAAAGTGCTGCAGCCATATCTATCTCGGGATCTGAAAATCGTTGGCTTAGAACCTTCGGCATTGCTGATGTTGCGTGATGAGTTTCTAATGATGCATTTAGGCGAACAAGCGCAACTGCTTGCCAAACAAAGCCTGTTGTTTGAAGAGTTCCTCGCCAGAGAAAAACACGCAGGGCGCTTTCAGCTTGCTCTGCGTGCTGCCGCAACCAAATCGCACGTGTTAGTTCATGGCCATTGCCACCAAAAAGCAGTTGGAGCAATGAAGTCCATGCGCAAAGCATTGCGTTTGATACCCGAGCTTAATTTCAGTTTTATTGAAGCCAGTTGTTGTGGCATGGCGGGAAGTTATGGCTTAGAACATGAACATGCCAAGCAATCGCTGGCAATGGCTGAGCAGGGCCTGTTACCCGCATTGGATGCGGCACCACAATCAGAAGTGGTGTGTAATGGGTTTTCATGCAGCCATCAAATTTTTGCATTGCGGGTTCGACAGCCGGTGCATTTGGCGAGCTTGCTAGCGCGGCACATAAAAAACCGGCCATAGGGCCGGTTTCTGCAACGAGCATGACAACTTGGTTACTCTGGTGGCACATCTAAGATGTTCTTTAATCCACTATGGCGCGCTTTAAGAACGTCCACCACTTGTTCGAGGCTTAAGCCCTGGTGCTGTAACAGCACTAACAAGTGATAGATTAAATCGGCTGATTCATTCAAGGTTTCTTCATGATCATTCACTGTTGCTGCTAGCGCTGTTTCCACACCTTCTTCACCCACTTTCTGCGCAATGCGTTTGGTGCCTTTGGCAAATAAGCTCGCGGTGTAGCTACTATCAGCGGAAGCGCCTTTACGGCTGGCTATCACCGCTTCTAGATCGGCAATGAAAGCGATCGGTGATTCAGACGCGTCTTGGCCCCAACATGTTTCGGTGCCGGTGTGACACGTTGGCCCAATCGGATTTACCTGCACGAGTAAGGTGTCGTTATCGCAATCGGCTTCAATCGCAACTAGGTTTAGAGTGTTGCCACTGGTTTCACCTTTGGTCCACAACCGCTGTTTACTGCGGCTAAAAAAGGTGACATGACCTGTTTCAAGCGTATGGGCAATGGCGTCTTGGTTCATGTAACCGAGCATGAGCACTTTGCCACTTTGGGCATTTTGTACCACCGCTGGGATCAGGCCGTTAACTTTGTCCCACGCCAGCTCTGAGGCATCAAATTCAATTGTCATAACTATTCTCTTGCTTGGCGGTTAGTAGCGAATCGCCACGTCTTGTTTACGCAGGAAGCTCTTTAATTCCTGCATGTCGATAATGGCTTTGTGGAACACACTCGCAGCCAAAGCACCATCAACGTCCGCTTGATTAAACGCGTCAGCAAAGTGCTGCATTGTGCCAGCACCACCAGAAGCGATTAGCGGAACGTCGCAGCGCTCTCGTACCAGTTTGAGTTGCTCTAAGTCATAACCGTCACGGACGCCGTCTTTATTCATGCAGTTCAAGACAATTTCGCCCGCGCCGCGGCGTTGCACTTCTTCGACCCAATCCAAGGTATTCCAATGGGTGGTCACGGTACGCGTTTCATCGCCGGTGTACTGTTTTACCTGATAGCTGCCGGTTTCAGCATTGAAGTAGCTATCAATGCCAACCACCACACACTGTTTACCAAAGGCTTGTTCCATTTCAGTAATTAATTCAGGGGTGGCGAGAGCTGGACTATTGATGGAGATTTTGTCGGCGCCATTGAGCAGAATACGGCGGGCGTCATCCACGGTTTTAATACCGCCAGCCACACAGAAAGGGATGTCAATCACTTCGGCAACCCGGCTCACCCAGCTTTTGTCGACAACCCGGGCATCAGATGACGCAGTAATGTCATAAAACACCAATTCATCGGCGCCTACTTCGGCATATCGTTGTGCCAGCGGGACGATGTCGCCCATGATTTCGTGATTGCGGAACTGAACGCCTTTCACGACTTTACCGTCGCGGACGTCCAGACAAGGAATAATGCGCTTGGCTAACATCGGTTGCCTACACCTTTTATAAAAAAATCAGTCCGTTATTTCATGCCTGCAGCTCAACAGGGAGCCGAATCATTCGGTGTGCATAGGGAGTGCGTTTCCTGATTTAAATCGAGCAATTGTCGGCAAGAGGAAATATGCAGGTTAGATGATTAACTATGCAGGCAAAACCTGCCGACATTATGCCAAAACTGTTGCTAAGTAACTAGGGTAGGTCGGAGATTAAAAAAGCAGATCTAGCGAAGCGCAAACGAAAAGAAATATGACAGGTTTATATACCTAAAATGAATTTTTTGTTACGTAAAAAGTGGGCGTGACTATTGTCGCAAAAATATTTGGCTGAAAAAGGCATTATTTCCCCATCGAAATATTCTTGTAACATTTATCATTATAATTAGAGGGTTTTGCTATGAAAGTTATTTATTCCGCGGTAGCTACGTTGTCCCTGCTTGTTGGCACTAGCGCTTTTGCTGGTAACTCTCCAACGCCTGAATTCCAATCTACCGATAACTCACTCGAAACCAGCGTATGTATCATTGCTGCCGAATTTGGTTTGAGCACCGCTTATGATGTGTTGCGTCAAAACGGTAGTAGCATTGCTAAGTTCAACAAAAAGTATGATTGCAACGGCATGGACCTTCGAACCTTCGCTCGCCGCATGGGCAATCACATTGAGGATGATCAAATGGATACTGCTTTAGCGAAAAATTAATTTGCTAAATAGGTTACTCCTTTGATGATCAAAAAAGCCGCTAATAAGCGGCTTTTTTGTAGTAACTGCGGACGATATAAATCACGCGTATGGAAGCACAATCGCTGCGATGCCCAACGCAGAGGTGTAGGGCTTAGGCTTATTCGTGTTAATCAATCAAGCCATATTGCTCACGTAAAACCTCGACGATTTCGGCTTTAGGATTATCGGATAAGTGCAACTTCTGGCCGGTAATCTTCTCTGCGATGCCGACGTAAGTTTCTGATATGGCCATTAATGAATCGAGCGGTAATGCATTATCGCGGGCAAGCGCTGCTCGCTCAGGCATACGTTCTTTATTCAGCAGGATATCTGGATCGGGGAAGTGATTGAGCAAGAACTGGCGAAAGCCTTCCTTTGAATTCTCGACGATGCTGCCACCACGATAAGCGGCACCATCCCAAATGCGTGATGAATCCGGCGTACCTACTTCATCCATGTAGATGAGCTTGTCGTTGCCAGCCGCATCGGTGACATAACCGAATTCGAATTTGGTATCGACAAAAATTTGGTCCAGCTCAGCTAACGCGTCGCTGATCACGCCAAAGCCTTCTTTTAGTAATTTCTCATACAGGCTGATGTCTGCTTGTTGTTGAAAGCCAAATGCTTCAAAACTATTTTCAATCGCTTGGCGCGTGATGTTTACATCATCAGCTTCGGGCACATCTGGAATTCCCTTGAGAATACCTTTGGTTGACGGTGTGACCAACAACTCAGGCAGCTTTTGATCTTTTTCTAAGCCTTCGGCAATTTCGATGCCGCAGAACTCACGCTCTCCATTGGCATAAGCGCGCCACATTGAGCCAGTAATGTATTGGCGGCAAATGGCTTCAACCAATACTGGACGCGCTTTTTGCACGATCCAAACAAAAGGGTGTGGAATATCAAGAATGTGGCTGTCAGCCAAGCCATTGTCTTTAAATAATTTGAACCAGTGGTTCGACACGGCATTGAGTGCGGCACCTTTACCCGGCACCCCTTTTAAACCACCTTCAGCATGCCAAATGCAATCAAATGCCGAGATTCGGTCACTGATCACCATGATGGCGAGCGGCGCATCGGCGGCAACATCGTAGCCTTTTTCTTTAATCAGTCTGCGGCTATCGGCTTCGGTAAGCCAGTAAACAGAGCGAACTTTACCGCTATGCACCGGTTTGTCGGTACGAATCGGTAAATCGTCGTTAACGGCAAGGACTTTGTTGGCTAATGACTGATCAGCTGCGCTCATGGTGATTGTTCCTAAAACAGTAAAGCGGCAATTCGAGAGGCCGCGATCATACCAAAAATTATCAGCTACGCCATGTGTGATTGCTCGTATGCATTTCTAGAAGAATGAGTGGCAAATTCTGTTTCTTTAACCAAGCATCTCAAATGCTCTGGTTTTGATATTCCCGTCTTGAACGGTGAGTAGCGCATTGCTTAAAAGGTAAAGCCGAGGACTGTTTGAGCCTTAGTTTTTCATAAGGCGAGTTCCGTTGGCGCTTTTGAGCGAGAGCAACGGAACGAACCCGCAGGGCGAGAGCGCCGGGATGGTTTGGGATTATTAAGGTCCTTTGGCAGCAAAGGGCCTTAAGCTGCTGCCGGTCAGCACCGGCACATCAAATAAGTTTATAAAGGCGAACTATGTTAGACCGACAGCACAGCGCTCTAATTCTTCGCACTCAAACAAGCTTCACTTAAGCTTCGCAGAGTTGAATTAACAAACAAGTTTGCCCTTTATGTATGAACACTAGCAGAGCTTATTCTGCCCAAGTTTCAAACGCTTCTTTGGCGGTGAACTTGCCTTCAAGCAGTGCGCGGCCAACAATCACGCCGGCAACCTTCGTTGGTTTAAGCGCGGCAATATCGTCTAAATTGCCAATGCCACCTGAACTTTGCCACGCAATGCTTGGGTATTTGCGGGTCATTTCTGCGTAAAGCTCGACGTTCGATCCTTGCAGCGTGCCATCACGGCTAATGTCAGTGCACAGCACATGCTTTAAACCGGCAGCTTCATAATGTTCAATGAGTTGCTCTAATGTCATGGCTGAGCTTTCTTGCCAGCCAGAAATGGCAACGTGCTTATTGCCTTGCTCGTCAATATTGATGTCTAAGGCCAGTACAATATGTTCGGCGCCATACTTGCGCATCCAGTTGGCAACTAGCTCAGGTTCTTTGACGGCAAGAGAGCCGATGACCACGCGTTTAGCACCGATATCCAATAGTTGTTTGACGTCGTTTTCTGAGCGAATACCGCCGCCAACTTGGATTTTTGCATCGGTTTTTTCAATCAATTTAGCAATGGTGTTGAGCTGGCGGGCGCTGGTGTCTTTGGCGCCGTCTAAATCGACTAAGTGCAACCATTCTGCGCCCGCTTGTTGGTAATGCTGAAATTGCTCTACTGGATTAAAGCTGTAAGTCGTTTTCTGGGCGTAGTCGCCTTGATACAGGCGCACGACTTCGCCGCCAATGAGATCGAGGGCAGGGATGATCATTCCGTTAACTCCAAGAAGTTTTTCAGCAATTGAGCGCCAGCGCCGGCTGAGCGTTCAGGGTGAAACTGCACGCCGTAGAAGTTGTCTTTGCATACGGCAGCGCTAAATACGTCGCCATATTCACAGCTAGCTGCGGTATATGTATCGGATACCGGTAAGCAGAAACTATGAACAAAGTAGAAATAGGTGCCCGTTGGGATGCCTTTGAACAGCGGGTTAACGCCTACAGGGGTAATGCTATTCCAGCCCATGTGCGGCAGGCGTAAGCCATCTTCAGCTTTCATCGCTTTGACGGTGCCAGGCACGATATCGAGCATATCAACATGGCTTTCATCCGAGTATTCAGCCAACAGTTGCATGCCTAAGCAAATGCCTAATACGGGTTGGGTGAGACTGCGAACCAGCGTAATTAAGTCGCGTTCAGCCAAGTTTTTCATGGCTTCGCCAGCACTGCCAACGCCGGGTAAAAAGACTTTGTCGGCACTGCGGATCACTTCATGGTCACCGCTCACGATCGGACTGTAGCCCAAACGCTCAACGGCATATTTAACAGAAGCGATATTGGCGCAGCCGGTATCAACAATAACGATTTTCAAATTCGAGGTTATTTCAAGTTCGGCCATTACAGCACCCCCTTCGAGCTAGGCATTGCATCGCCTTTGAGCTCAATCGCTTGACGAAGAGTGCGGGCGAATACTTTAAATAAGCCTTCAACCTGATGGTGGGCGTTCCCTTGACCTGCTTTCAAGTGCAAGGTGGCGCCGAGGGTCACACTCAAGCTGTGGAAAAAATGCGGCACCATTTCAGTGGCGAGCTCGCCAACCATCTCGCGATCAAAATCGGCATCAAACACAAAATATGGGCGGCCTGATAAATCCAAGCTACAGCTCGCTTCGACTTCATCCATTGGCAACGTAAAGCCGTAACGACCAATACCACGCTTGTTACCCAAAGCTTTCTTCAGTGCCTCGCCCAATGCCAAGGCGCAATCTTCCACACTATGGTGATCATCAATGTGAATGTCGCCATCGCAGGTTAATTGCAATTGGAAGCCACCGTGAGTACAGATTTGCTCCAGCATATGATCGAAGAAACCAACCCCAGTTTGCAGAACATTGCCGCCTTGCTGATCCAAGTTAACCTTGACGTTAATGTCGGTTTCTCGGGTTTTTCGGGTGACTTCTGCAACGCGCTCTTGGTGCAATAATTGATCGACGATTTTATTCCAGTCCAAACGTTCGCGATTGTACTGTAAACCGGTAATTCCCATGTTTTCGGCTAACTGCATATCGGTCGCGCGGTCGCCAATCACGTAGGAGTTTTCAAAGTCGACTTTACCTTGAGTCAGATAAGACTGAACTAACCCCAGCTTTGGTTTGCGGCAGGTACAGTTGTCTTCATCAAAGTGCGGGCAAATCAACACGTCATCCCAGACAACGCCTTGGGACTCAAACAACTGCATCATTTTGTCATGAGGGGCGTCAAAATCTGCTTGTGGGAAACTATCGGTCCCCAAACCATCTTGGTTGCTGACCATGACCAAGCGAAAGCCTGCTTTTTGCAATTGCAGTAAAGCAGGAACAACCGCTGGCTCGTAAACCAGTTTTTCTAAGGTATCGAGTTGGTAATCAACCGGCGGCTCTTCAACTAAGGTGCCATCACGGTCAATAAATAGAATTGCTTGGCGGCTCACACGGCCTCCTTAAAATATGCTTGTAACGCGCTTGTCGTGCGCGCCATTTCTTGTTCTGTACCAATGGTAACGCGGATGCAGTTTTGCAGCGTCAGCTGTTTGCTCTGATTGCGCAAAATAATGCCTGCGTCGGCCATTGCTTTCATGCAGGCAAGAGCATCTGGTACGCGAAACAGCACATAGTTACCACTGGATGGAAATACTTCAGTGAGAGGCTTCATTGTTTCTGCAAATGCAGCCCGCAGCGCATTTAGGCCTGCAACCTCTTCGGTAACGGCGCTAAGGTTGTCATCCGAGAGCGCTTGAATAGCAACTTGCGCAACAGGCTCTGGCACTGGATAAGGCGCTATCACCTTGGCGAGCTGCTGAATAACGGCTTCATTGGCAAGCGTAAAGCCACAACGAATGCCAGCTAAGGCAAAAGCCTTAGACAGCGTACGCAGCACCACTAAGTTTGGAAATTCTCCGATCCAGCTGAGTACCGATGGTTGCTCGGAAAATTCAATATATGCTTCGTCAACGACGACCAAGGCTTGGTCTTTCAGTGCTTCAAGTAACTGTCGCAGTTTTTCAGGCTGCATGTCG
Source organism: Neiella holothuriorum (assembly GCF_019457915.1). Classification (GTDB taxonomy): domain Bacteria; phylum Pseudomonadota; class Gammaproteobacteria; order Enterobacterales; family Neiellaceae; genus Neiella; species Neiella holothuriorum. The sequence goes on along the minus strand of NZ_JAHZSS010000011.1, from coordinate 95,953 downwards.
TGACCGGTTGGGTTATTTGGTGAGCAAACAAAGACCAGCTTGACCGATTCCATGCTCGCAAGCACACCATCAACATCAACTTGATAGTCGCTATCGAGCGGCACATTCACCACATCGACTAAGTTGGTGCGCGCACTGATGGCGTACATGCCGTAAGTCGGTGGGCAGATAATGACTTTATCTTGCTGTGGCTCACAGAAAGTGCGGATCAATAGTTCAATGCCTTCGTCTGCACCTCGGGTTGCCAATAGTTGCTTGTTGTTGACGCCTGCATAAGCGGCGTAACGGTCGATCAGCACAGGTGGCTGAAATTCCGGATAGCGACCAAAGCGACTGTCGTCTAGCTCGTAGCTATGAGAATAAGGATTTTCATTAGCATTAAGCCAAATTTCTCCATCGCCACCTAATCGGCGAGCCGATTCGTACGGCACCAAATCAGTCAGTTGCTGACGTAGCAAACGGGCGGCTAAATCACTCATGACTTGCCGCCTTGATCGTTTTTACCGGCTTCAAGCACTTTGGTACGAACGCTGATTGCGTTACGGTGCGCGTCCAACCCTTCTGCATCGGCAATGGCGGTGACGATTGGCGCTAAACCAACTAGGCCATCAGCGCTTAGCTCTTGCACGGTAAAGCGTTTACAAAAATCGCTTAAGCTTAGGCTAGAGTAGGTGCGGACGTAGCCATAGGTTGGTAAAACATGGTTGGTGCCGCTGGCGTAATCGCCCACAGATTCTGGTGTCCAATCGCCTAAAAATACCGAGCCTGCATGTTGAATCGCGTTGAGGTATTGGCGTGGATTTTCTGTTTGTACAATTAAATGCTCAGGGCCGTACTGGTTGGAAATCGCCACAGCTTCTGTCATATCGGCACAAACAATGGCAATGCTGTTATCCAACGCTTGCTCGGCAATGCCGGCGCGGCTCAGTTCCGCTAATTGACGCGCGAGTGCTTCATTAACTTCATCGGCTAATGTGTCAGACGGCGTAACCACCACCACTTGCGAGTCCGGGCCATGCTCGGCTTGTGACAGCAGATCAGCTGCGATGAAGTCGGCGTTGGCGCGCTCATCGGCAATGACTAACACTTCTGACGGGCCTGCTGGCATATCGATAGCGGCACCGCCAATGGCTTGCGATACCTGACGTTTTGCTTCGGTCACAAAGCTGTTGCCCGGGCCGAAAATCTTGTCAATTTTGGGCACGCTTTCAGTACCGAATGCCAATGCGGCAATGGCTTGAGCGCCGCCCACTTGATAGATTTCATTAATGCCGCAGAGGCTTGCTGCGTAGACAATTTCTGGCGCAATTGGCGGCGGAGAAACTAACACCTTGCGGCCACAACCGGCGATTTCTGAAGGAACACCCAACATTAATACGGTGCTTGGCAGCGGCGCTGATCCACCTGGAATGTATAAGCCGACCGCTTCAATGGCGCGACTGTGCATTTCGCAAACCACGCCCGGCTGGGTTTCAACCGACAATGGCCGCTGCACTTGCGCTGCGTGGAAGCTCCGAATATTCCGATAGGCTTCGCGCAATGCTGTTTTTAATGGTGCAGGCAGGCTATCGCATGCAGTTTTGATGTCTTCCGCCGACAACCTAATGTCGTCCAACTCGACCTTGTCGAATTGAGCGCTCAAGGCTTTGAGTGCGGCATCACCCTCGCGGCTGACTCGCTCAATAATTCCGGTGACGGTTTCGGTAATACTTTCAGATGCTGCCATGGCAGGGCGCAACAGCACCTGCTGTTGCTCTTGCGATGATAGGGCAGACCACAACACTTTTTTCATGACAGGTGTTACTCCATCATTTTTTCAATCGGCAATACCAGAATTGAGCTGGCACCTAGCGCTTTTAATTGTTCCATCGTTTCCCAGAACAGATTTTCTGAACTCACGACGTGAACGGCAACGGCTTCATCGGTGTGTGCCAATGGCAATACGGTCGGGTTTTCGGCACCAGGAAGTAGGTTAACTACTTGCTCTAACTTGTCTTTTGGCGAGTGTAGCATGATGTATTTGCTTTCTTTCGCCTGCATCACAGCAGCAATACGAGTGAGCAACTTGTCAACGAGCTCTTGTTTGGCTGGAGCCAACGGTGCTTTGCATTGGATCAAGCGCGCTTGCGAGCGAAAAATAACATCAGTTTCACGCAAACCATTGGCTTCTAGTGTGGCACCTGTCGACACTAAGTCACAGATGGCATCTGCCAAGCCGGCGCGTGGCGCAACTTCTACCGAGCCGGTGAGCATACAAGACTGAAAGTTAACGCCTTGCTCATTAAGGTAACGACGCAACAACTCTGGGTAAGATGTGGCAATACGTAGGCCGTCTAAATCTTTCGGGCCCGAGTAATCCATTTCGTTTGGTACTGCCAGAGACAGGCGACAACCACCAAAGCCAAGTTGCTTAAGCGATTTAAATTCGGACGGTTCACCGGCACGTTCGCGCATCATGGTTTCTTCTTCCAGAACGTTTTCGCCGATGACCCCTAAGTCACAAACGCCATCCATGATCAGGCCTGGGATGTCGTCATCTCGAACCCGTAAAACATCAATCGGTTGATTGGTACTGTGAGCAATCAAGCGTTGATCGTGAATATTGAATTTCACGCCACAGCTAGCCAGCAGGGCATAAGTTTTTTCACTAAGACGCCCGGATTTTTGAATCGCGATACGCAATCTTGAATTGTCCAACATGATGTAGTTCCTAAAAGCAAAGCTAAAAAATAAAAAACCCTCGGGGGCCGGGCCTTCCGAGGGTTCTTGCACTATGGCTGACACACCGTTGGAAGGTTATTCGACCTTCCACGCATCCCGCTCTTGAAAGGTCAACTTTCTAGATGGTGATGATGATGGAGTGTGTTGTTCAAAAGCATGTCAGCCACGTCAAATTTTGTTGATTTTTAATCAGGATGTTGAAGCTACCCAAGCCTGCATAAAAATGCAAGAATTTTTGTGATCTTATGCAGATTGAGCTGACTGGTATTAGCTGTGTCAATAAATTGACGATCGACTAAAGTTTGTTATAGATAGGCCGATAGTAAGTATAAGTTACTAACTTATTGAAAAGGATAAGCAATGCCAAGTCAGGATCTGATTTTTCCAATTTTGCCTAGACCGGCTCCGAAAGTGGAGCGGGAAAAAAGCAAGGTTCGTCAGGTTTCTGAGCGCCCGGTTATTGCTACGTCTGAACAAGAACAACATCAACCGGCTCAAGACGAGTTAGATCGCATCGCCAAGGCATTGGAGCAACGTGACCGTCAGCGCAAGCGCCACCCTCAAGCCAATAACAAAAAGCTGAAGAAGCTTCAGCAAATGCAGCAGGGGTTTGAGGAGAACGACGATGAAGGGAAGAACTCACCGCCGCACCTCGATATCACGGCTTAATAGTAGGCGCCTTGCGACATACTCACGTGAGGTAACGCGGTTGTTGGTGCTGGCTTGGCTTTACGCCATTGCTTAAACCGACGCCAAGCACGACTAATCCAACGGCTTTGCTCAATCACTGAAACAAACTTGGCTTCATCATGACGCAATAGTTGGCGGTTGCGTTTCCATTTGTATTTCACCACGGACATGCGATCAACAAAGCAACACACCGCAAAGAATTTGTGCTGAATGGCAGTCACGAGCGTGCGGTTGTTGGGCGCTTTAAATGAGGCGGCGCCAAAGTCAAAAATGTAAGCATGGCGTGGATCGAGCATTAAATTTCGGCTGTGAAGATCATTGTGGCAAACGCCTGATTGGTGAATCTTTCGAATTTGTCGCTCTAATGCGGCACAGTTCGCTTGATTCAATGAGTTCTTGGCTAGGGGAAGCTTACTCATCACCAATTGATTGTCATTGCGGAATATTGGCTTTGGCACATGTGACAAGTGGCGAAGCTTGAGCAAGGCCAGCCATTCGCGCTTTAGTTGCCAACGGCAAATCGTCATTTGAAATAACTTAGGCCGCGCCGAGTAGTCTTTAATAATGTAACTATGTTGCCCCTGTTTTACTTCGTATACGTCAGCTTGACTGCGACCATCAGCAGCCTGAATTAGTGTTTTATGCGCACTGAGAAGAGTGTTGTCGAACTTAGCCATAAGCACATTAACGCCTTTACCTTGAATTTAAGTAGAACCATTCTTCTTGGTTAATTTCTAGGCAGGCATGCTAGTGGTTGCTAGCTGACAGAAACCTGAACAGGGTGTTTATCGTTCTTGCCCAGGTTTGATGGGCTGTAGCGATTACTTAATCCAAGCGTAACTGAACTTCATAAAGGCGCGTCGATCATCGGCAGCCAGATCAGAGAAGCCTTAACGGTCACATCGGGGGCGAACTTCACCAAATCATCTGGACTGATTGCTTGGTATAAAAACTGTCATTTCTGCGTTTTACACTAGTCGATCAAACTTATTCGATTGAACAAAGCATCGATGAAAACAGAAAGGACGAGCCGATCGCATCAGAACGTTTGTATCAATTAAAGCGCCACTTGCCTGAGTTGTTTGAACTGGAGCATTTAATTTCGCGCGCAGGCTCGGACGTTCGCTTTCGGGTGTTGACGGAAATACCCCATCAGGGCCAAGCGTTGCCGATTCATGCCATAGAGCTGGGTTCGCGCGCTCCTGATGCGCCATCGCTGGGGTTGATTGGTGGTATTCATGGGGTAGAGCGAATTGGTACTCAGGTCCTGCTGGCTTATTTGCATAGCCTCATTATGCGCCTGCGCTGGGATGAATCGATGGCTGAACAACTCAAGCACATTCATTTATTCATTATTCCCATTGCCAACCCTGGCGGCATGTATCTGAACCAACGCGCAAACCCCAATGGTGTGGATTTGATGCGCAATGCGCCTATTGATGCGACAAGTCATGTACCGAAATTACTGGGCGGCCATCGGCTATCACGTCACTTACCTTGGTATCGTGGAAAGAAACAATGCCCAATGCAACCAGAATTGCAGGCGCTTCACGACTACATGATTCAGCACCTTAATAAACGGCCATTCACCATCACCTTAGACATGCATAGTGGTTTTGGTTTTAACGACCGATTGTGGTTTCCCTATGCAGGCTCCGTGAGCCCTATTCGTGACTTGAATGTGATGTATCGAATCAATCGATTGTTTGCAAAAACCTTCCCTAATCACACCTTGTATAAGGTCGAGCCGCAGGCACATAGCTATACCACCCATGGTGATATTTGGGACTTGCTTTATGACCATAATTTGCAACAGCAGCCGCAATCAACGTTTATGCCGCTGACTTTAGAAATGGGCTCGTGGTTGTGGGTGAAGAAAAATCCACGGCAACTACTGCGGTACCACCGACTCTTTCACCCTGAATTACCGCATCGCCAATCACGAATCTTACGCCGTCATTATTCACTGATCGACTTTTTGATGATGGCTGCCAGAGGGCACAATAACTGGATGAAAACCAAGCCTGAGCAAATAGCGAAAGATACGCGCGCGGCATTAAAACTTTGGTATGACGGAGCGGCTAAGTAATGGCTGGAGTTCGAATCGTGTTGTTACGTGGGCTTTTACGTGAGCACCGACATTGGGGCTATTTTCCAAACCGATTACAGGCCACGTTGCCCGATGCGCTCATTGAAACGCCCGACTTGGCCGGTAATGGTCAACGCTATCGGCAACCGTCGCCCCATTCAATGGCTGCCATGGTGGATGATGTAAGGAGCCAAATCGCACCGCTTCAGCAAGGTGAACAAGTTGTTGTTGTCGCTATCTCCATGGGCGGCATGATCGGCAGTTGTTGGGCTCAGCGTTACCCTAATGAACTGGCGGGTCTAATCATGATTAATTCCAGCTTGCGCCGATTTAGTCCGTTTTATCATCGCTTGCGTCCGGCCTGTTACCTAAGTGCATTAGCGATGTTATGCCAGCCTCGTTTAGCGCGAGAGTCTTGGGTGCTGCGTTGGACGTCATTCAACCATGCTGATGACAACGCGCTTGCTCAGATCTGGGCTGGTTTTGACAAAGAGGGCGCGCCTAGCTTAGTGAATTCGTTGCGCCAGTTATGGGCTGCTGCTGGTTATCAAGGGCCTCGCCATGCGCCCTTGGATAATGTGTTGATTTTACGCGGGGAAGTTGATGGCTTGGTCAATCCGGCCTGTTCAATTGCTATGGGACAGGGGTGGCAAGTTGCCGTCCACTCACATCCTCAAGCGGGCCACGATTTACCGTTAGATCAGCCCCGCTGGGTGTGTCACCAGATCCGCGACTTTGTTGCTGCCATCGGTCAATCTTAAGCGCCACCTTGTTTATTGCTGACAATGGCGGCGCTTGCGATGACTCAATTAATGAGCGTGGCCAGAACCACCGAGCGGTTTGCCATCGGCGCTGTAAAAGCCTGATGCACCATGGGAAACAAAGCCGAGGTTCATCATCTTGCGTAAAAACGGATCACTTTCGTTATCACCTACATCGGCATAATCTGTTGTTTGATAAGCTTGCCTTGAAACAAAAAACTGCTCGATTTTGTCATCTTCTTGTGACACCTCTTGCAGCTTAATCACAAAGTCTTGGCTCATTGCTTTTTCTCGATACTCAACCACCAATTGTGATTGTGGCTGCCATACCAACCGATAGATCTTGCCTTGTTTTTTAAGCTCGTAGGTTTCTGTTCGTTGGCAACCTGAGCCGGTTGAGGCCACTAAAGCCATTGAGCTACGAAACTCATCATCAATCAGCTGATATTTGGTTTGCCAAACTTGCTCTGAGCGACTGTTTTTGACCTCGTCTGGGAAGTATTCAATGCCGCGCTGGTATTGGTCAAAGTAGCGCACTGGGCGGCTACGACCATCATGCCCACGAGTCCATACTTCGGTAATTTTTTCTTGCGGATATTGCAAAGCAACTTCGTTGGCATTGCGCCAAAGCGTGAGTGATTTGGTTTGCGAACGACCAATATCAAAAGTTCGTGTCAGCGTGTAGTTGGCACTCAAATGTTGCTTATCGAGCACGCAGTTCGCAGCTTCGGTGGCGATGCCCGCATGAGCGTTGAACGAAAGCGACAACGCCGTTGTACCAACAACAAGGGTGCTGATAACGGTAGCGATGGGGATAAGCGTGGTGGGAATTTTACGGGTGTTCATGATCTCTCTCCGAAAAACGAAGTAAGCGCACCGGCAAACTGCCAGGTGCGCTTTATCGCTAATAGCGCATGAATGCGCCGTTTGGGGCGGTGTTACTCAACAATTTGTTCTGCGTCAGCCGTGAGATCAGCGGCATAATCCATGATGTGGAAAATGATGCTTTGCTCATTGGTACCCGTCACTAACGATGCGCCAGGGCCACTCGCATAAATACCAACATCTTCACCCGCATGGGTTTCTGAGCTGGTTGGTACCAGTGATTCCTGGTGATAGCCTGATGTGGTGGTATCTACATCGGTCAAATCCATACGACCGGCGTTGATATCCATGCCATAACCTGCATCGGCGTTGGTTTCATCGCCTAAGTCCATGAAGCCGCGTCCATTGGTGTAACCCAATGTGGTGTAAGGCGTGCCATCGGATGCCTCTGTTGGAGCGGTTTCACCCACTGCAACCACTTTACCCAAGATTGGGTTACCGCGTTTTGGATAACCTGCAATGGTAAACACGTGGCTGTGGTCGGCCGTGACAATGATCAGCGTTTCGTCGGCATTGGTCATCTCGACGGCAGCTTGCACCGCGTCAGCAAAGGCAATGGTGTCGGTCAGAGCATTGTAAGCGCTGCCCGCATGGTGACCGTGGTCAATACGACCTGATTCAACCATCAGGAAGAAACCGTCATCGTTGTTGTCGAGGATTTCAATGGCCGTACGAGTCATGTCTGCAACCGAAGGTTCACCGGCAACGTCATTGTGACGATCCGCTTCATATTGCATGTGTGATTCGTTAAACAAACCAAAAAGCTTGGTCGTGCTGGCCGTGTTAACCGACTCGAAACCCGTTTGATCGTAAACATAGCTGCCGGTTGGGTACATGGCTTGCCACTCGGCGGTTAGGTCGCGACCGTCAGTGCGATCACCTTCGGTACTGCTCACTGCATCTGGCGAGTTGTACGTCGCGTCTTTTGGCAAGAAGTGACGACGGCCACCACCCATGGCAACTTCGATACCATCAACATCAAGGCCGTCATAACGGGCTTCAAGGTTGGCTTCAAAGTTTACCAATTGTGATGCAATGTCTTCGCAGTCTTCGGCGCCCGTTTCTGGCATATCAGAGATATCTTCCCAGTTACGATCGGCTGACTTGGCATATGTTGCCGCGGGTGTTGCGTGAGTGATGCGTGCAGTTGAAATGATGCCCGTTGATTTGCCCGCAATTTCAGCCAACTCAAGGGCTGTCACTAGCTCGTTGCCATCAACCGTAGAACATTCGCCACGCTCGATGTCTTCGTCAACACCAATCACGCCAACGTCGGTTTTTACACCTGACATCATGGCAGTCATTGTGCCTGCTGAATCGGGCGTTTGAGCATCTACGTTGTAGGTTTTCGCTAAACCGGCAAATTGGAATTCACCGAAGCTCAAGACGTTTTCTTCACCTAAACCACCGTTCATTTGGCCTTCTAAAATGCGAGCCGCGGTCACGGTAGAAATGCCCATGCCATCGCCAACAAACAAGATCACGTTCTTGGCTTTACGGGTTGTGGTGGGCGCGGTGTTGGCCGAAGCCGTCGAATAATTGGAGGCAGAAACGGCTGCATCGTACTCGGTGTTCAGGGCGCCTTCGATATACGCCATGCCATCTTTAAACCATGGGTTGTTGACGGTTAGCGCAGTGATTTCAGCTTCCGCGGCAACGTCATATGGCAAACAAGCATAACTTGTGTCGTCGATTTCATCGTCGGTCAACGCACCATCAGCATTGTCATCAATACCTGAATCAAACTGCACGCCACCGCCTAAACAAACGCTGTGACCTGCGGCCAAATCAGTTGAATTAATCAGTGATGTTTGGCCGTTACTTCCATTGGTGCCGTTGATGCCATCTTTGCCATCATCACCGTCACAACCGGTCAGTGCCAGAGCAGAAGCAATAGCCACACTTAACATTAACTTTTTCATTGGGATCCTTCCTTTACTCTGAAACCAGACCGAGAGCGTTATCGATCAGGTGGAATACAATATTTTGCTCAATGGTGCCTTGTGCTAAGTGCGCACCAGGGCCCATAGCGTGCAGCGAAATATCTTCACCAGCGTGGGTTTCTGAGCTCAATGGGATGACCGCTTCTTGGTGGAAACCAGAAGTTTCAGTATTAACTGCAGTCAAGTCTTGGCGGCCATTGGCGTTGTCTAAGCCGTATGTAGCATCGGCATCGGTCTCGTCGCCTAAGTCGCGGAAACCACGACCATTGGTGTAACCCAACGTGGTGTATGGCATGTCGTCGCTCGCTAAAGCTGGCTCGGTTTCACCAACTGAGACGACTTTACCCAGAATTGGGTTACCACGTTTGGGATAGCCAGCAATAGTGAATACGTGGCTGTGGTCAGCGGTCACAATGATCAGCGTGTCTTCATCGCTGGTGGCATCGACGGCCGCTTGAACGGCTTTGGCAAACTCAATGGTGTCGGTTAACGCGTTATAGGCGCTACCGGCATGGTGGCCATGGTCAATTCGGCCAGATTCAACCATTAAGAAGTAACCGTCTTCATTGTTATCAAGAATGTCGATAGCTTTGCTGGTCATCTCTGACAGCGAAGGCTCGCCGGCAACATCGTTGGCGCGATCGGCTTCATACTGCATGTGAGATTCGTTGAACAAGCCCAACACTCGTTCTGTTTCTGCGGCATTGATAGCGTCAAAACCAACTTGATCCATCACGTAAGCGCCAGCAGGGTAGGCTTCTTGCCATTCCGCCGTTAGGTCGCGACCATCGGTACGGTCACCCTCAACACTGCTAACAGCATCGGCACTGTTGTACATTTCATCTTTTGGTAAGAAGTGACGACGACCGCCGCCCATGGCGACTTCAATACCGTCGACTTCAGCTCCCGGGAAGCGTGCTTCTAGGTTGGTCTTAAAGTTAACCAGTTGCGAGGCGATGTCTTCGCATTCTTCGGCACCCGTTTCTGGCATATCGGAGATATCTTCCCAGTTACGGTCGGCAGATTTGGCATAGGCTGCAGCCGGTGTTGCGTGAGTAATGCGAGCCGTGGAGATGATGCCTGTCGACAGGCCTTTAATTTCGGCCAGCTCCAACGCGGTAATCATTTCGTTGCCAGCTACGGTGGCACATTCGCCGCGCTCAATGTCTTCGTCAACACCAATGACGCCCACATCTGTTTTAGCACCTGACATCATGGCACTCATGGTGCCTGCTGAATCCGGTGTTTGTGCATTGACGTTGTAGGTTTTGACCAACGCGGTGTACGGGAAAGTTTCAAAGCTCAAGTAACCTTCTTCACCGAGGTTACCAGCCATTTGACCTTCTAAGATACGCGCAGCAGTTAGGGTTGAAACGCCCATGCCATCGCCAACAAACAGAATCACATTCTTGGCTTTAACATTGTGTGTCCGTGCCAATTTAGCGGCAATTTGAGTTTGGGCATCTTGGTACCAACTGCTAGAGGTTTGTGACTCGGGTAAGACAGCTGCTGTTGCTGATGTGCACATCCCCGCCACAAGCAAGCTGCACAATGCAGTGCTTTGTTTCAACATGGTTTCACCTTTCCTGGTTATTTAAGAAGCCAGCGGGGGAACTTGCGCGTTAGCCCGGCTGGTAATCTGATTTGCTCAAAATCTGCAAGCAGGAAAGAATCTAAGGGGTAATTGTGACGAATCCGTTGCGGATTTGCGTCGCTTTGGTGAATATACCGTGACAAGTGTTATGTTGTAACATTATGTTTTTGTGCGATTTTTTTCTTCTATCCATTGCGACATGTATTGCGTGCTCTTCATGGAGTGATGTAGCAACATGGCGCCGATGAAATGACGTTGCCGATGCGAGTTAATATCGCTTCGAATCGCTTGAACGTGCTGTTGCAGGCGGTTCGACAGGGATTGTTCATCATATTGCTGTAAATGCGCAGGAATGGTGAGCCGAGTCTGTTGCCAGCGTTGCTGAGCGTTATAAAGCTCAACAGCCGCCTCAATAAAGTCTTGATCGTTGCTGGTAATTGCGCCTGGCCATGGCGCTTCTGTGGTCATGCCCTCGGCGCCAATTGGCGTAGTGACACTGGGCAGCCCATAAAGCATCGCGTCAAGTAATTTGCCCTTGAGGCCTGCACCAAATCTGAGTGGAGCTAACAAGACGCGGCCATGTTGCATCACCGCAGCGACGTTGTTAGCCCAACCTTTGATGCAAAAACCAAGCTTAGGGTTGTCGAGTTGGGTTGCTTTTTTGGGCGGGTAAGCGCCGTAAATATGGAGTTCGGCGCCGGGACATTGTTGGCGGATCGCTGGCCATAACTGACGCAACTGAAGGACTGCATCCCAATTGGGAGCATGGCGAAAATTGCCGATGCTAACGAAGTGCTGGCGTTGTTCAAAACTCAGGCCTTGCGAAGCGCCCGCCAATGGCACCATAAATGGTAGTAGCAGCAACTGGCTGGTTGGCACCTGATAGCGGTCGCGCAACAACTGATATTCGTAGGAAGAGATCACCAAAGACACATCGCAACGATAAATCGAAGCAACTTCCCGCAATGCCAATTCACTGTTGAGATCTAACGCATCATCACAGCGTTCGTTTTTGATCGCTTGGTGGCGAGCATGGCGCAGGCTATGGAGATCTTCCATATCCAAAATGCGAAGCGCCGCTGGGAATTCCTGACTCACACGCCAACCAAACTGCTCTTCCATCATGAAGCGATCAAACATCACTACATCGGGCTGTATGGCCTTCACCTGTTCATTAAAACTCGAGCAATTGAGCGCAATGCTGAGTGGCTCTACGGCTATCGTTTTAAGATCAACTGCATGGTCTGAAGGGTCTGCAGGGCTGGCGTAAACCACTCGATAACCAGACGTTTGAAAGCTTTTGATAAGTTGCATCATGCGGGCGCCAGCCGCTGATGAATTTGGCTCTGGCCACACATAGCCAATGATCAATAGGGTTGAGGTCGAGCTGCTATTCGTAGGCATGGGGTCTCAGAGCGAACGTGATTAAAGATATTCAGGGATGCTAATGGCATCGGCTTAGCGTTTAAGTATGACGGCTAAATCTTTGGTTAAACAACACATAAATTGATTTGACCACCTGTGGGACCGGTTTCTTTTTCTATACTTGATCTTGCTGGGGGCGCCAAGGTGAGGCAAACGTGAACGTAATTATCGGATTAGTAGCATTTTTTATGGTTGCAACCAGTGTTGCGGCGGAATTGCGCCTTTGGCACCAAAAAGAAGAAGGACGCGAATGGCTTCCTAAACTGGCTGAGCAATATGAGGCGGCTACGGGCGTTAAAGTTCACGTTTCATTTCGGCCAACGGGTGAGTTGCGAGCCTCTTTGTTGCGCGGGGTGATTGAAGGTAATACGCCCCATGTGGCGATTGTACCTTCAGACTTTATTGGTGATTACCACCGGTTGCAGCTAACTCCGTTGGGCGACCAATGGTTCGGCAGTCGCATTACCCCGTCGGCAATGCCGCTTGTCACCTTAGCGGGTAATCACTACGGAATTCCTATTCTGGGCGGCAATCATTTGATGCTGTTTTATAACAAACGTTATGTAAAACAGCCTGCGACCAGCTGGCAGGAATTAGCGGTGCAAGCGAAAGAATTGCGTTCGCAAGGCATTGAACCCATTGCCTGGAAGTACGAAGAAATGTATTGGTTTACTGCTTTCGCGACGGCATTTGGGGCGTTTCCGGTGAGCGATAATCAAATCAACCTTGATACGCCAGAAATGAGAGCAGGGCTGGAATTTTACAAGCGCATTGCCGATAAGGGGCTAGTTGATCCCAAATGCGACTATAAATGTGCGTTCGATGATTTTAATAGTGGTCAATATGCCTACGTTATTAATGGTGATTGGGCCTATGGCGAAATGGCTGAGGCGTTAGGCGATAACTTTGGCGTTAGCGTGTTGCCAAGTATTGCTGGCAACTCAATGATGCCTGCTTATTCAGGTATGGCGTTGATTTTCCCTGCCGATTCAACGAACGGGCCTGATGCAGACGCTTTGATGGATTTTGTGCACTTTATTCAATCAAAGCAGGTACAACTTGGATTCTTCCAAGAACTCAGCTTATTGCCGGTTCATCAACAGGTGATTGAACAAATTATGGCGACCGCTGACGATAATCAAAAAGCGTCACTGGCCCAATTGAAACAAGGCTGGGCGGTGCCGCCAACACCTGCATTAACGGCTAGTTGGTTAGGGATGAGTAAGGGGTTTCAACTCTACATCAGCGGTCATGGAACCGTTGAACAAGCAACCAATATGATGCAACGATTTGCCGAACATGAATTGAAAAAGTCTAATAAGTAGGCAAACATTGGGCAATATGGATGACTGAATAGGAGCCTAGATGTTAGAAGGGATGCGAACATTACGTGGCTCATTAAGCGCTGTTATTTTGTTGGGCGCTTTGGTTCCGAGCTTATTAATTGCCAGCTACCTCATTGAGCGTTTTCGCAGTGCGTCGGAAGCGTCAACAATGGCTGCGCTTGAAAAAAATGCCACCTTGCTGACGTTGGATGTGAAACGCGATTATGAGCTATTACTCGCGGCGGCAGAACAACTCAGCAGCGATCCCGATGTCATCTATTCCGCATATACCGGCGCATTCGGCGCCAAAGCTAATATTAAACTTGCCAGATTTACTCAATTACACCCATCCGTTTTTGGCGCCATGGTGGTGGACTCCCTCGCGTGGCCTGTCGAAGCAACACCAACAACACTTGGCTTGCTTGATATGGCACCGATGACGCCACTACTGACCGATTTTTTTAACGATTCTAAGCAAGCCAAGATTCAAATTAACGATATTGAAAATGCTTCGCTACTCAGTGATATCTACAACATTCAACATAAGGATGTTGAAGACGTAAAAGAGCTGCGTAGTGACCACCTATTTATGGTGATGTCGCCGTTATGGTTATCTGCTGTCGACAAAGCGGAGCTGCATGAGTTAGTTGGGGCGATGGTTGTGCTTCTGCCCGTGCATACATTGATTGAAGAGGCTCAAAAACGATTACTTCATGGCGATGGGTTGGACATCGTCATTTTAGATCTGATGATGGACAATCAGAGCCTAATTCGGCCGGAGTCAAAACTGGCCGAGGTGAACGATTATATCGTCATTGATGTGCCAATGCGTGTTAGTCAGTCAACGGATACCATCGTATGGACGTTGGGTGTTGAGCGGGCCGCAGCACTTCAAACCATTGATGATCTGCAGCTGGAGCTGTGGTTGATTGTGGTGGGGTTGATTCTGGTCTTAAGTGTTGTTGCGTTTTGGTTGGCTCGTTACGTGGTGAACCCGATCAACTCCGTCAATAAACTGGTAGCCAGCTATGCCGGCGCCGACTACAGCAAACGATCGTTAAAATTGCCGTTTCGCGAACTGCAACAAATGGCCAATGTGTTAGAGCAAATGGCCCAGCGAATTGTTGAAGATCAGCACAAGCTTGAACAGCGGGTGCTGAATCGAACATATGAATTACAAAACGCCAATAATGAGTTGAACCACACCATGCATCAGCTAAAGGCGACTCAAGCGCAGCTGGTGGAAGTAGAAAAAATGTCGCTACTTGGTCAGTTGGTGGCTGGCATTGCTCATGAAATCAATACGCCAGTAGGCGTTGCTGTGACCGCAGCGACCATGCTTGAGCAACAAGTCATTGAACTCGATTAGCGAATAAAAGACAGCAAACTTACTCGCACAGACTTGAATGACTATGTTGAAAGCACCCTCCAAACTGGCGAGATGGTGATCACCAATCTACACCGTGCCGCTAATTTGATTCGCAATTTCAAAGAAGTGGCAGCCGATCAGAACGACGAGCAAAAGCGAGTCTTTACGCTCTACGGCTATATTGAAAGTTTGCTTCGTAGCCTTGAGGGCGAATTGAAGTCATTCAAAATATCAGTGGACCTATCAGGAGACAAAACGGTCCAGCTGAACAGCTACCCTAGCGCTTATAGTCAAATTATTACTAACTTCATTATCAATTCGCTTAAGCATGGTTTTAAGCGACAACACCAGCACCACATCAGCATTGCATTCGAAATCCATGGCGACACCTTGTTACTCCGATACAAAGATGACGGCCGTGGTATCGATGCCAATACGCTGCCTAAAATATTTGATCCATTCTTTACCACGCAACGAACAGCCGGTGGTACCGGGCTTGGGCTTCATATTGTTTACAACATTGTGAATCAACGGCTTGGCGGCACTATTGATGCCAGTAGCGAAGTTGGCGCTGGTGTTGAATTCACGATTCGCGTGCCGCTTATACCGCCAACCAAAGCGCCATCCAGAGCATAAGCATTTGTTGACCTCATGCATGAGACATGAGCTTCATCAAAGCGCCATCAAAAACCCAGGGTAAACGCCAACAGGGCCTAGCGCTTGTGCGCGATTACGCGTTAGAATTCGCGCCAGCATTTTTTGTATCGATTAAAAGAGCGAGAGTCATGGGTAGAGCGTATCAAAACCGCAAGGAATCAATGGCCAAAACGGCAGCGGCGAAAACCAAGGTTTATTCCAAATACGGCAAAGAGATTTATGTCTGTGCCAAAAATGGAGGCGCGGACCCAGACAGCAATTTATCGCTACGTCGCTTAATCGATGGCGCCAAGAAAGATCAAGTACCGACCCACGTGATTGAGCGGGCGATTGAAAAAGCCCAAGGCGGTGCCGATGAAAATTACGAAACGGCTCGTTATGAAGGCTTTGGTCCTGGTAACTGCATGGTCATCATCGATTGCCTAACTGACAACGGCAAGCGTACGTTTATGGAAGTTGGCCTGTGTTTTAAAAAGACTGACTCGAAAATTGGATCGCCGGGCGCCGTTGCCCATATGTTCGATCACTTATCGGTATTCGTCTTTGATGGCGATGACGAAGATACCGTCCTTGAAGCATTGATGATGGCAGATGCTGATGCCAACGACATTGAAGTTGAAGATGGCAAAGTCACCGTATTTGCGCCAGCCAACGAATTTTATAACGTCAAAACTGCATTAACGGGTGCCTTTGAAGGCATTGAATTTGACGTTGAAGAAATTAGCTTCGTACCACAAACCTATACGGCTATTGAAGGTGACGACGTGGCGACGTTTGAGAAATTCATGGCCATGCTCGAAGATTGTGATGATGTGCAAAACGTTTATCACAATGCTGAGTTACCTGCTTAACGGATCGTTTGTTATTGATTGAAAACGCCCAACTCGGTTGGGCGTTTTTGTTTGTATCGTCGCTTAAATTTGTTCAATCATACTTAGCTCACCACAACGAATGATGAAACTTCGAGATTACCAGCAAGATGCCGTCAACGCGGTGCTCAGCCATTTTCGTCAACACGATGATGCCGCAGTCATTGTGTTACCGACAGGGGCGGGCAAAAGCTTGGTGATCGCCGAATTAGCGAGGCTGGCGCGCTTCCCCATATTGGTGTTGACCCATGTGAAAGAGCTGGTGGCGCAAAATCAGGCAAAATTCAAAAGTTTAGGATTGTCATCCGGCATCTACGCCGCTGGGTTAGGCCGCAAAGAAACTGAGCATGCCGTTACCTTTGCTAGCATTCAGTCCATTGTCAGAAACCTTGATGCGTTCACCGGTTATTATTCGCTTATCATCATCGATGAATGTCACCGCATTGCGGACGACGATGACAGTCAGTATATGCAGGTCATCAACCATGTTCGTAAAGCAAATCCGACGCTTAAAGTGCTCGGCCTCACCGCAACACCATACCGGCTCGACAAAGGTTGGATTTACCAGCAGCACTATCATGGCCATGTGCGTAGTGAACAAGCTTTGCCATTTCGTCGTTGCATCTACGAGCTACCGCTCCGGCAGCTGATCAAACGTGGTTATTTAACCCCGCCGACGCTGGTGGATGCGCCAACCGCACGCTATCAATGGGAGCAGCTCCCGACGTCATACACGCAAGCCGACCTTGATGAAATGCTCGCTAAAAGCCCACGTGTCACGCAAGCGATTTGCCAGCATGTGGAGGCGCTTGCTCAAACGCGTAAAGGCGTGATGATTTTTGCCGCAACGGTCGCCCATGCGCATGAAATTTCGAGTTATTTGCCGGCCGAACAAACTGCGCTGATCACCGGAAATACAGTGACTGCCGAGCGTGACTTACAAATCACACGGTTTAAACAGCAACAGATTAAATACTTGGTGAATGTTGCCGTGCTCACCACTGGTTTTGATGCGCCCCATGTCGATATGATCGCCATTTTACGGCGTACCGAGTCGGTTAGCTTGTATCAACAAATTGTTGGACGTGGTCTGCGCTTGTCGCCAAACAAACCGGATTGTCTGGTGATTGACTACGCGGGCAACGGCTATGATCTCTATCAGCCTGAAATTGGAACACCAAAGCCAAATCCCAACAGTGAATTAGTGCAAGTGCCATGTCCTAGTTGTAGTTTCGCTAATCTTTTCTGGGGAACCACAGACGCCGATGGCGACATCATTGAGCACCATGGCCGCCGGTGTCAGGGGCTGGTGCAAGGGGTGCAATGTGACTTTCGCTTTCAGTTTAAACAATGCCGACACTGCAATGCGGAAAATGACATTGCTGCACGCCAATGCCACCAATGTGGCGAACGCCTTATTGACCCCGATGAACAGCTAAAGAAAGCGCTTCAGCTTAAAGATCGCATGGTGATCCGCTGCGCCGGTATGTCAGGAGAAGCTAAGGGCAATGTTTTGGTCGTCACTTATCACGATGAAGATGGCGCCGAACTGACGGACAAATTTGATTTTTCAAACGCCAGCCAGCAGCGGTTATTCCATCATGAATTCTGTCGCACGATCACTGGCAACGCAATCAATGACAGTAATGCCGAATTGGCCGCTGGGAACATACCGCAGCGAGTTGCACCAGATTTTGTCATCGCGAAGCAGAACCGCAAATATTGGCGCGTAGAAATGCGCGTGTTTGACTACCAAGGGCCATACAGAAAGGCTAATTCGCAACACTAAAGGTGGTACTGAGCGTCAGTCTTACCTTGTTCTCGGCGCACCGCAATACGCTGGTTTTTGCCGCTGATCATGCGGATTTGGTTGATGGTTTCGAGCGCTAATATGCGCCGTTCTTGTGGGCACCAGAGCTGATGGTATAAGCGTTTCACGGTACGGTTGGTATCCGGTGAGCGTTGGCATAGCTGATCTGCCAAGGCCTCTGCCGCTTGCATCGGGTCGTCGGCCACTTCCGTAACAAGGCCAAGTTGCTTACCTTGTTCGGCTTCTATTGGGGTGGCTGTCATCGCTAACTTCATGGCTTGATCCGCGCTCAAACATTCTCGAAGAGCCAGTGTGCCGCCCATGTCTGGGATTAGCCCCCAACGGGCTTCCATTATCGCAAGAGAGCAATCTGGTGATGCAATACGATAATCACCGCCCAGTGCGATTTGCATGCCGCCGCCCCAACACTTTCCATGGAGTACCATGATCACTGGCACCTGTAGACGGCGCCAGCCAACACTCACGAGTTGCGCCAAATTGGCGTTACCCGGTAGCCATTTCCACAGCAGACGAATAGCACTTTTAGCACTACTTAACAGCGACTTAATATCTATGCCGGAGCAAAAGCTTGGCCCCTGGCCAGACACAATCACGACCCGAACCGATGGTGTAGATTTAATGGTTTTAATAACCCCCTCAATCGCCAAAAACATCGCCATATCCAGCGCGTTGTGTTTATCGGCGCGGTTTAATTGAACCCTGGCAATACCATTTGAAATGGTAAGACTGACGCAATTCGAGCTGGCGTTTGAGTGAGTACCGGAAGTCATGAAAGGGCCGTATCAGTTACGTGATTGAACATTGAAGCTATCAGATCCGACCAGTTGGTCCAAATAAACCTAAGCGCGACCATGAACCACTAAACAGCAATGTGATCGATGGCAAGTTTTATTGGTGGGTAAGCTGACAGTTTTTCTTGTCGTTAAAACGCGCAACGAGAGTCTGCGCCGAGCGATAGCTGCTTTAGCGCAACACCTCTCAATGCCATGTCGTCTTATATTGTTCATCTACAAGTAATCTCGCTGCCATCGAAATGTCACGGAAGTTGCATGTTATAGGCGCTGTACTCCACAACACCTAGAACATTTATCAAGGATGGAACATGAAAACATTCAGTAAATTGCTGTTAGCCGGCCTCGTTTCTGCGGCTTTGATGGGCTGCAATGACGACAATGACAAAGCTATTAACGTCACCTTATTGCACATTAATGATCATCACTCGCACATTTCTTCAGATGATTTTGATTATGACGTGTCATCCTTGGGCTTAAGCGCCACAACCGAAGCTGGTGATCCTGTTACTGAAGTGGCTGTTAATTATGGCGGTTTCGCCATGATGAAAACACTGTTTGATGATCTCGCTGCGGCGGCCGAAAACCCAATTAAAATTCATGCTGGTGATGCCATTACAGGCACTTTGTATTACACCTTGTTTGCAGGTGAAGCCGACGCCGATGTGATGAACGACATCTGCTTTGATGCCTTTGCGTTAGGTAACCATGAATTTGATGATGGCGACGCTGGCTTGGCAACCTTTCTAGATTACCTTGCTGAAGGCTCGTGCCAAACACCTGTTTTGGCTGCGAACGTGGTGCCTCATGAAGATTCGGCGATTGCCGATGGTTACATTCAGCCATACACAGTCCTGCAATTTGAAGGCGAGAAAGTTGGTTTGATTGGTATTGATATTGCCGATAAAACCAAAAACTCGTCACAACCCGATGACGGCACAGAGTTTCTTGACGAAATTGAGACCGCCCAAAGTTATATCGATGAGCTGAAATTGGATGGCGTGAACAAGATTATCTTAGTGACGCATTACCAATACGCTAATGATTTATCGATGGCGCAAGCATTGGCCGGCGTGGATGTGATTGTGGGCGGTGACTCGCACACCTTGTTGGGATCTGATGCGTTGGCCGACGTTGGCTTTAACGTTCAGGGTGACTACCCAACCATCACAACCAATGCCGATGGCGAGCCGGTTTGTGTGGTACAAGCTTGGGAATATGCACACCTGATGGGGCAGCTGCAGGTTAGCTTTGATAAAAAAGGCGTGGTTGAGTCTTGTGCCGGTACACCTGTGATGCCAATCGAGCAGTCCTTCAGTTATGAATACAATGAAGACGATTCGGCTGTACTTGACGCTGCCGATGAAGCGCTGGTGGTTGCTGCGCTAGAAGCCGTTCCAGAAATGCGCATGGTGGTTGCGAACGAAAATACCGCAGCCATGATTGCAGCGTTTGATGAGCAAAAAGAATCGCTAGAGCAAAGCGTGATAGGCCAAGTCGCGGAAGACTTATGCTTAGAGCGTTTCCCTGGGCAGGGTCGTTCAACGATTTGTGATGCCAGTGAAACTTATGCCATGGGCAGTGATATTTCTAACATCGTTGCCAAAGCATTCTTGATGGTTACACCAACCGCCGATATTGCCATTCAAAATGGTGGTGGCGTGCGTGTTGATGTGGCGGCTGGTGACTACACTATTGCCGATGCTTACACCTTGCTGCCGTTCTCTAATACCTTGGTGACTTTGGATATGACCGGCCAGCAAATCATCACTGTGCTCGAAGATGCATTATCCAACACCTTGGATGATGCGGGCTCAAGCGGCTCTTAC
Source organism: Neiella holothuriorum (assembly GCF_019457915.1). Taxonomy (GTDB): domain Bacteria; phylum Pseudomonadota; class Gammaproteobacteria; order Enterobacterales; family Neiellaceae; genus Neiella; species Neiella holothuriorum. Next base: position 75,174 of record NZ_JAHZSS010000011.1, on the reverse strand, counting down.
CCGTATGCGTCAGGCTTGCGCTATGATGTTGACGCCAGCGCCGCAGAAGGTAGCCGCATTAGCAATGTTGAGGTAAATTCTCGCGTTGCCGGAGACTGGGCGGCTATTGACACCAGCGCTACCTATACCGTTGTGACCAATGACTTTATTGCTTCGGGCCGCGATGGTTATGACACTTTTGGTGTGGTGTACGATGCCGGTGACTTTGTGGATACCTATACCGAGTATGCCCAAGGCTTTGTTAGTTATGTAGAAATGCTAACTGAAGCGAATGAAAGCTTAATGGCGCTGCCAACCGATGAGTACTCGACTCAGCGCTACATTGGCTCAGATGGTTGCGATCACAGCAGCCAAAGCGATTGTGCGGGCTATTAAGCCCTATTGACGAATGCCACTCAAAGCGATGAAACCACCTCTTAGGAGGTGGTTTTTTTATATTAGAGTGTTGCGGATATCAAAGATCTAGCGTTGAAGCCAAGCAGGTTCACACCATTGGCATACACTTTAGGTGTTAGTTGCCGACAGGTACGTGAGCTTGGGTCATCACTTCTTAAATCAGCAATTTACGCCAGAGAATTTCCAGCGCTTTAGCCAACGCTTGGAACAGAATCTGGCCAGTTTACAAGCCTTGATGGCCAACCCTTCTTGGGGGCTTGGGCCTCATTCGGTGGGCGCCGAACTCGAATATTACCTGCTCGACAACAATGGTGCGCCGAAATGCTGTAATCAACAGCTGTTAAAGCACGCGCAAGATCCGCAACTCACCGAAGAATTTAACCAATTCAATCTTGAATACAATTTGTCGCCAGCGCCATTTAGTGGCAAGCCGTTTAGTAATATTGAGCAGCAAATCATTCTCAAGTCGCTCAATTTACAGCGATTAGCGCAGGAGTTTGATGCTCAGGTTGCCGTGATCGGTATTTTACCGACATTGAACGAGTGTCACTTAGGGCCTCACTCAATGACCGACTCCGAGCGGTATCATGCGCTGACAGAGCAAATCTGCAAGCGTCGAGGCAGGCCATTTCATATTAATATTCATGGCGTTGAATCTTTAGCCTCAGACATCAATGACTTAACATTAGAAGGCGCCAACACGTCATTTCAGTTTCATTATCGGGTTGAGCCTTCGCAGTTTAACGATACGTATAACGCGATTCAGTTAATTACGCCGCTGGTATTGGCCGTGGCTGGCAATTCGCCCTTTTTGTTGGGGAAGGCGTTGTGGCACGAAACTCGAATTGCACTGTTTAAACAGTCGACCGATCCGCGCGTTCACCTACAAGGTGAATGGCAGGAGCCAGCGCGGGTTAATTTAGGCTACGGTTGGCTGAGCGGTGGGGCTTATCAGTTATTTGATGAGTCCGTAAAACTATACCCGCCCTTGCTACCTTTACTGAGTGAGTGTGAGCCGCAAGCAGCATCGTCCGGTCAAGCGCCCACACTGCGCGAACTTTGTGTTCACCACGGCACAGTGTGGAGCTGGAATCGGGCAATCTATGATCCGCAGGACCAAGGTCATTTACGAATCGAATTACGCGCGTTACCGGCAGGGCCTTCAGCCAAAGATATGGTTGCCAATGCGGCGTTGGCAATTGGCTTAGCCGAAGGGCTAAAGCCAATGATCCATGAGCTGATCACGGCATTACCGTTTAAGTACGCGAAGCATAACTTTTATCGGGCAGCCCAATATGGCCTCGATGCGCGCATTGTATGGCCGCAGCCCTGTGGTGGCGGGCTCAAAGACTACTCGGTAACGGAGTTGCTGCAGCAGTTATTGCCAGCGGCGTATCATGGTTTGTGTCGAGAAGGCGTTGAACCGTCCGAAGCGGACAATTGGCTGGGGTGCATCAAAACACGGTTAAATTCAGCGCAAACCGGCGCGAGTTGGCAGCTTGCAACGGTTAAAGCGTTAGAGCAGCAAATGCCCCGCGAACAAGCCCTACAGAAAATGCTGCGTCAATACATGACGTTTAGCGAAGACAATGTGCCCGTTGCCGAATGGCCAGCCCATGGTGGATGAAACGATGAATGATGCCTCTCTATTTCACTGGTCTGAGCCACAAGCTGATCATGTGGCCAATTGCGTGGATAGTTTTTTAGAGCAGTTGAAGCAGCCAACCTTAATTAGCCAACGCGGTAAAGACAGCAGCCGCTGCCGTTTGTTTGTAACCTTGTTGCATGGCAATGAACCATCAGGTTTGATGGCGCTGCACCGATGGTTAAAAAGTGGCGAGCAGCCAGAGGTTGATTGCTATTTCTTTATTGGTGCCGTTGAGGCGGCCAAAGCTGAGCCGCGTTTGTCGACACGCCATTTTAGTCATTTGAGAGATTTGAATCGCTGTTTTTATGGGCCATTTCACGATGTTCCAGGCCGCATCGCACAAACACTCATTGAGCTGTTAGATGAACTTAAACCTGAGGCAGTGCTCGATGTTCATAACACATCAGGCTCGGGGCCTAGTTTTGCTGTATCTAGTCGCAACGACGAGCAGCATATTGCGCTGACGTCATTATTCACCGAGAGACTGCTATTAACGGACAATAAACTCGGTGCTCTCATGGAGCTAACACGTGATGATCGGCCTATTGTGACGATCGAATGTGGTGGCGCTATTGATCCTGAATCTGCACGGGTAGCTTGGGATGGTTTGGTGCGTTTTGTTCGCTATGACAACGTGCTAAAAGAGCCGCCCCATGATTGGAATTTAGAAGTGTTGACCGATCCGATTCGAATTACGCTAACGCCGGATACGAGTATTGCTTACGGTGACCATGGCAATGTTGATGCTGATGTGACGTTTCCTGTTGATGTGGAGCACTTCAACTTTGGCCGCATCGAAAAGGGCACCGTGATTGGGGAACTAAAGCAAGCAGGCTTGCAATGCATCCACGCCACAGATGCCCAAGGCAATGAACGAGTTGACGAGTTGCTGGAAGTTCGCGGCCACGAGTTGGTGAATCGTATTGGCCTGAAATGTTTTATGATCACCTCCAACCCTGATATCGCCAAAAGTGATTGCCTTTGCTATGCGGTCATCGATGACTCTCCAGAGTGAAAATGGCTGATATTGATAAAATAACCATGTCCATATTTTTATATTCACTAAATCTTGACTAAGAACATATTCCTGCCGTCAGCCTGAATAATATCAGAATATACTAATGCGGTAATTTTTCGTCCATTTTTGGTGCGAACTAACTAAATTATTGAACTATATCAGCGCATTTAAATGTTAATTGGCAAGATGTTTTTAATATTCAGATTCTAAGTTTTATTAAAAACAACATTTTCTACTATAAGCGTTAATGCCAACGTCGCGTGGCGATGATTCTTGCTGTGCGCCACTCAGCACTTATCTACTTTATTGTTAATGATAGATATTTATCAATCGCTAAATTAGCTGCTGTTGATTTATGTCTGGCCGACTTTTTGTTTAGTTGTTCGTTTGCTATGAGTGCTATTGATGGGATTTGTGGTTAATTAAATCGTTGAGCATGGTTTATGCAGTTGCAATAGGGTTGCTTTTAAGTTGGCTCACTTTTTGTGTGTCATTAAAATTTAAAATAGTTAAAAGATTAATCGGCTAATAATTAAAGTGGCTGGCTTACGAATGCTGATTAAAATAAATTCAATTGGCTATGTAGTAAGGAGCATGTATATCAGAGGCTATTGATGTAAGAACAAGAAGATGTAAGAACAAGAATAAGCTGTTAAAGGATTGCACGACTATGACGGAACGAACATTGTCACTGAATTTAACTCAAGCGCCTTCGCAACTAGAGCAGCAGGAGCTGGGTACATTAACTGGAAATCGACAGAAAGAAGCCTTGCTGGCGGACATTAAACAATTACCGGCTAACCAAAAGTTACTGGTTGAGTTCGACGGCGTGATCTGTCAGCACAATTTGATCGAACGTTTTCTTCAAACCATCAAGCCTAGCTTTATTGTTGCGATGATCCTGCAGTGCCTCGATATGATTCGCTATGGTTTGTTGTTGCAGCGCGCCGATGCACAACGGCATCGCCGCCGCCTTCAATATACGCTGTGGTTACAGCCCAACGCGAAACAAAAATGGGCCGCGTACGTCAATCAACAGCCTGATAATTGGTTCAATCTTGCAATTTTACGCCAACTTCAATTAACCCACAGCGGCCAATTTCAACTGTATTCCACATCGCCTGACTGGATCGTTACGCCAGTTTTAGCGCGGTTTGAAAAAACGCTTGCTCACGAGTCCAGTGCGTTGTCGGTTATGGGCGATCAAGAGCTAGCTAAAGCTCAGCCTAATTTTGATGTTTTGATCGCCGGCAGTTCGCTATTGCCGCCTCAATTAGCAAGCATGCCAACCAAGCTGTTGCTAGATGATGCTTATGGCATTAGCTGCGAAGCCGGTCAGTTGCCGATGCTACCGTTTGTTTATACCAAGAAAGTGAAGCGCCCCAATGAAAGTTACTTTACTCGGGCGGTAATTGGTCATGACTACCTAACGCTGGTGCTCGTATTTGCGCTGGCTTCACCAGAACCCTTGCTGTGCGCAGCCAGTTTGTTGTTGTTTGTGTTGGCTTATTTTAGTGCTTATGAAATCGGCTATTTCGAGAACGACCGGTTGGGGCTCTGCTTTGAAGCCAAGCCTAAGGTGTCACAAAACTACCGTATGTTTGCGCAGTATTTTAAGCCAGCAGCGGCTTGGGGCTTTGCCTTAATACTCGCGGTTCCAGCTTCGCTACTAGCCACTCAGGTTAGCAATATTTCGTTGTCGTTTATGGAAGGTCACCAATTTAGCGAATGGTGGAAGATCTGGCTGGTGTTTGTTGCCTTCATGGCAACAGTTCGATTGGTGTTTGCTTGGTTTAATCGAATTCATGAAAAAGGCCGAATTGTGCCCATGTTACTGCTGCAATTGGCTCGCACAAGTGGCTATTTGTGTTTGTTTTCTACGTCGTTAATTGGTGTGCTGTTTTGCCTGTCTCACGGCCTATCTAAATGGTTTCCGTATGTGGTCTACCGCTTTGGCGGCAGTCGCCGGGGAATGCCGAATCATCTGATTAATATGTTTTTACTAACGCTGATGTTGGCGTCAATGGCCGTTGGGCCTAACGGCGATTTAACCGATGTGTTGTCAGCCCATGGATTGTTGATTATCTCCTACGCAGCTTTGCGAGCACTCAAAGACATCTGGTCGTTTCGTCATGAGATGGCTTTGCTTCGGAAAATTAACAAATAGAGTCACTTTTCATATTGAGGACAACGCTATGATGCAGCCTTCAGCTAAACCCGAACCGTCCGAAGTGAAAACATCGCAGCAATTAGCCAAGGAAAGGTTTGAGCATTCGCCGTCAGAGGTGCTACACAAAGTCGCCAGCCGCGATGACGACTGTGTTGCTCTGGTCGATTTTGATGAAACATTGTGGTTGCGCAATTCAACAGAAACATTCTTGGCATCCATTCAACCATCGTTCATCGTTGCCATGCTCCTGCAGTTGTTGAACGTGCTAAAACCATGGAAGTGGTATGGCGGCTCTAACAGCGAGTATTACCGAGAGGTGATGCGCTTAAAAGTCGTCTTGGCAGTGTTACCATGGGCGCGCAAAAACTGGCAGGAGCAAGCGCCTAAGATTGCCAAAAAGCATTTAAATTTACCCTTGTATGACGCCTTGCTCGCCAAAGGGCCAGAAAAAATCCATGTAGTCTCCTATGGTTTCGACTTTATTGTTGAGCCGCTATTGGCGGCTATTGATAGCCGCCTCAAATTGTCGATGATTTCAACACTGGACACTGCCGTTGCGTTGAGACGAAAGGGCAAGGCTCAAGCCACTATTGATGTGGTGGGCGAGCTTGCTATGCGCAATAGTATTTGTATTACCGATAGTATGCTCGACCATGATTTGTTGGCGAAATCGACGCAAGGATTATTGTGCGAGTGGCCCGATGCTGAATTTGTTCAAGCCGGGCTCAGCCCAATGTTGCCGCTGCTATTCACAAAGAAAGTGAACCGGCCGCGCGAAAAATATATTTCTCGGGTGATCCTTGGTCACGATTATGTGTTGATGTTACTCGCTTTTGCAGTTGGCAGCTCTGCACCCATCAAGGCGGCCGTCAGTTTGTTGCTGTTCATCATTGCTTTCTTTGCCATTTATGAAACCGGCTATTTTGAAAACGATACTCTTGGGTTAAAGCTCGAAGAAAAACCCCGAGTGGCGCCAGAATTCATCCAATATGGCGATAACTTTAAACCATGGTTTGCCTGGTTATGCGGCTTGTTTATCGCGATACCTGCAGCTGGTTTGGCGAGTATGGATGTCAGCTGGCTACCTGCCGCGATAGGTGTCAATGGTACGATGGCTTGGGTGGCTGTTTGGTGCGCGTTTGCATTGTTTATGTTGGCGGTTCGTGGCGTGTTTTATTGGTTTAACCGAACACCAACCCAGGGCCGCTTGATTCCAATGCTACTGCTGCAGCTGGCTCGAAACTGCGGCCTTATGTTGCTCTTTTCCACGTCTTTGGTGGGGGCGCTTTGCTGCTTAGCGTGGGCATTAGGTAAATGGTTCCCGTATATCATTTACCGCTTTAATGGCAGTGCTATGGGCTATCCAAATCACTTGGTCTCAGGCTTGCTGTTACTGAGTATGCTGGCTGTGGTCGCGGGCGCGAATAATGACCTAAGCATCATCTGGCAATCGCCCGAGGGATTGATCATTCTTGGTTACATGCTGATTCGGAGCGCTAAGGATTTATGGAATTTCAGGGCGCAGCTAAAACCTTTGGTGGCAGTGCGCTAATCACTCTCTACTTCTCTTCGACTCTTAATTTCATGTTGTAGGCAGCGCTTATCGGGTTGATAGGCGCTGCTTGCTCGACTTATTACGGTGTTGCTGATGATCTTTCGAAAATTGCCATGTCCAACCCGTTGGTTGCTGTGGTCACTTCTCTTTTATCCTTCTTGGCTCGCCGCCAGCACTATCACAAGCCAAGCGAATAGCGGCCAGCATCAGCCGAGTGGTTGTCATCCTACTGACGTGACAACGACTTTAGCTAAAACCGGTGGCTATCTGCCGGATTTTTCTTATGCAGGCTATCAATGGGGAGAGTCTCCCACTGATATAGATTATCAATTGTTGGATGTGACTGATTATGGTGTGATTGCCAACGATGGCATCGACGACACGCCAGCCATGCTCAAAGCATTGCTGGCTGCCCATCAAATTGCTACGCCTGTAAATCTGTTATTCCCGCCAGGAACGGTTCTTTTATCTCAACCAATATTTATTAACCGCAGTTTTATACGCTTACAAGGTGCTGGTGATGGCTCAACTGTATTAGCCTTTGACCGCCCATTACTGCAACTTCCTGAATCTATTTTGGCCGCCTACCAGATTGATAAGAAGAAAGAGCCACCGGCGATTTCGCCGGTGTCGTGGCGAGGAGGATTTATTTGGGCGCATCCAATCGCGGATGGCACGCACGGTAAACCTGAAATCGAATTACAATCTGGCCAGCGAGGGAAATTTGAAGTCGGTATGCTCGACACCTCGTCATTAACCGTTGGCGATGTGATTACTGTGCGTTGGTGTCGGTTAGGGTGTGATTTGAGCAGTTTTACCGAGCATCTCATGGATCATCAACCTGTCACACTGGGGAAAGGATTTGCCAATATGAACGGGTTGGTGAGTCAATATTTAACGGTGACAGGCATAGGAAGTGACTCTATCCGAGTGAAGGAGCCGCTAGCCCATGATATCAAGCCTGATTGGCAGGTCATGCAGTTGGCAACCAATATGCTTGAGCAGGTGCACCTAGATGGTTTTACCATCCAGTTTCCGGAATTGCCTTATGCCGGCCATCATCAAGAGCAAGGGTTTAACGGCGTTTATCTCCATCGCGTATCCCAGTCTAGCGTGTCAAATGTGACTGTTGAGCATGCTGATAATGCCTTTTTCATGAACGATAGTACGACGTCTTCGTTGTCAAACATTGAAGTTCGAGGACGAGAAGGGCATTACTCGATTGCCATTGAAGATTCCAACCATATTTTGGTAACGGACTTTGCATTGACTGCATCGATGCTGCACAACCCATCGGTGGGTTGGGGGGCGGAGCTAAATGTCTATCGTCGAGGGCGCATCGAACATGCGCGTATTGAGCAGCATAAGGGGCTCAATCAGCAAAATCTGTTTGAGAGTCTTGATGTGCATGCGCAAAAGAAAAGACGAGTTTTTTCTTTGGGGGGTAATCGGCTTTATGGGCCTACATCAGCGGCTTTTAATACCTTTTGGGATGTGGCAATTTCCGCTGCTGAGGGACAATTCTCCGCGGTAACAGACGCGCCGTCAGCTCGCCTAGTGGGGGTTGACCAGCTTCCAGAACAATATGGCCCTGGTGCTTTTATCGATAGCCGCTGTATTGCCGAAAAACGCCTAGAGTCGCTTTATATTTGGCAATTAACACAGCGGCTAGCAGAGGGCGAGAATCAGCACGTAGCTAATAGCAATGACTCTGCCCCTTTGGCTAATCCTCGCTAACCTAATGGTGCGCTATTTGTATATTTCGACGGGGTTTAAGCTCATGAAATAGCGTAGTTTTCCCCAGTTTTGTAGCATTTTCAGCTTGTAGAATAAGCTATATTGCTTGCCAGTAGGGCTTAGGATGAGAGACACCAACCCGCCGACTAAAATAAGTGCACTGGCTTTACTAATGACCAGTAATTTACGCAATGACGAGATCTCTTGGAAAAAAATGACGCTATAGGTTTCACCCACTCTCAACGCCCGACGTCGCAAGTACGATTCGTTCAACCGGTTGTCTTCTACCGTCTCGGAGACAACCGCTTCACAGCAGCTCACCATTAATCCACCGGCTTGATGAATACGCGAGAAAAAATGAGTGTCGCCACCACCGGTAATACCAAACTGTTTGTCGAATGGCTCAGTAGGATGGGGGAGTGCCGAGCGCTTGACTAAAGCATTGCAGGTTGAGCCAACTTGGCGTTGAGTGCCTGTCGGCGGGAGGTGTTTGCCAAAGTAATCGCCAGCTAAAATCCAGTCTGGGGTATGGTCGGGGTAATTAACCTTGAGCGCACCTTGTACCACATCAGCTTGATATTGCTGCGCGCAATCAAGTAGTTGTGCTAGCCAGTCTGGCTCGGCTATTTCATCATCATCTAAAAAGGCAAGCCAATCGCCATCCGCCGCGGCGACAGTTGCATTACGCGCAACGGAAATATTTTTTTCAGATTGAATTTGATAATGCAGTTGCAGATTGGTTTCCGCTCGACATTGATCAACCCACACCTTACCCGATCCGTCTTTATCATTATCAACAATTGAGACATTGAAACTGACACCTTCAGGCAATTGCTGAGCCGCTAAACTCGCCAGCGTCAGCTTCAAATGCTCGCGTTTATATGTACATAGGCAGACAGTGATAGTTGTATTCATTGTGGTTCCTCCTTTTCAATCGCAGCCCTTGCAACGAGCGCAAAAACAATCAATTGAATCACCCAAAGTGCGCTATATCCGCGCAAAATACTGCTCTCGGTAACGTTGTGAAGCAGTGTTAATACCAACAACATCCAGCACAGCGAAAAAAGCGCAGGCTGCGTTCGTCGAATTCGTCCAGACTGGCTCGCAAATTGTTGCAACACCCATAGATAACAGGCCATGCCGACCCAACCTAAGATGGCAAGTAAATCGAGATAGCCATTGTGCCCTTGGTTTAGCAAGGTGAGAAAACCGCGACCATGGCGAATGTTCGGGGAGTCTAAGCCGATCCCCCAAAAGGAGCCGTAGCCATGACCGAGTAGCCAGCGTTGGTCGATCTGTTCAAGCAAAAATGCCCAAATATAATCTCGACCGGTAAAACTTGCGTCCGCTAAAAATAAGCCTGCGAAGCCTTGCAGATGAAGATCATGCATGGACATGACAATAACGACTCCGAGCGCTATGACTGTCATCATAAAGAGCAACAAGATGCCGAGGTTGACGTTAAAGGTTCTGGCCACAAGTTGACTGCCAATCACCAAGCTCGGAACTAGCACACACAGTCCCATTGAGGTTTTCGACATGGAAATCACAAGCAGCATCAACCAAATAAGCAAGTAAGCGTTATTCAAACTGCGGTAAATTTGATGGGCGTAAAGGTGCCGCACTGCCACGCCAAGAAACAAAGCAATAAGCGCTGTAGCCCCAAGGATATTTTTGTGACCGTGAATACCGTAAAAATAACCGTCTTTATCGAAGCAACCGAGCCCTATGGCCAAAAGATTCATTGCTAAAGCTGCTGTAGCGACACGGTAGAAAATCAACGGTGCTTGATAAGGCGTTTTTAAATAACAAACACCAACAAAGACTGAAAAGATAACAATGATTTGTAGAATGGCTCGCCGGCCTGCAATGTCAGGCGCTAAAGCCCATGTCGCGCTGGCGAGAGCAAGCACAGCTAACACCACTAACGGTGTTTGTGCGAAAAGTAACTTGCGGAATTGAACTGGGTTTCGAAGAACCATGAAGCCGCTAAGGCCAAATAAGGACAACCAAAAAACCTGGTTGAACATTGTCCCCGACGAGGTATCGGCAGCGTGATTAGAAAGATCCAGATCTTCCAACTCTGCTGTTGCAAATTCAAGCGTTAATAAATCAAAGCAGCTCACTGCGATGACGGTAATTAGCAGGACAGCTAATCGGTTGTTCAACGAATAATTTGCATCAGTGGCGCAAACAAAGCGGTAAAACATAGCATTAGACAGCATCTGCAACCTCCTTATTTGCTGCCGGAGATGGTCGTTTGGGCAGTAAATTGAAGACGTAGATAGCAGCGATTGTTTCACCCACAATAATTGACGATACCGCCCACATCGAGTCGCTAAATAAGCAAATAAACAATAAAGCCAGCAATGAGCCAACGCCGCCTACGATTGTGGCAAAAGCCAATGGCTTGAAGCGCATACAGGCTTGTACTGCTGCGCTGTAAACGGAGCGACCGTGAAATAACAAGGTAACTAACGCCCATTGCGCAACAACAACTTCCACGCCTATATATTTGTCGCCGTAAATTTGGTTTGAAATAAATGGCCAGGCTAACCAAAGCGCAGCACTAAACAGCAGGTTAAAAGCGACAAAGCCAAAAGCCCCTGCGTGAGTTAATTTGAGGAATTGTTGGAGTTCATCAGCCCCTTTAAGTTTGGCCAACGTCGGTTTAGCAACGCGAGTCCAAGCGGATACCACAATATTGAGAGGGCCAAACAGTAAGCGTCCTGCTTGAATGAAGCCCACTGCCGCAGTGCCAAAGAATGCCCCAATTACAAAAATGTAAGCTCTGTTTTGCAGTTCGGTACTTGATACGCCGACCAGCGCCCAGCGAGATTGTAGCCAGATAGGTTGATATTGCTGGTGCCAGCTTGCCCAATGACAGCGTTGAAGTCGTTTAAATTCACTGACTATTCTTGTCGATGAGCCAATAAATTGTGCCGCAGCTAGGCACCATAACAATTGGTATAGGGTAAACGCGTCAACGCCGTAGAGAGCAATATAGCCTCCACTCATTATGCAAAAGCTCAGTACGTAGATAACATCGATCAGCAGCACGCGCGGAAGCATCATTTCGGCCGCCAGACAACTTCGCAGATATTCTCGCACCATGGTTGCCGCGTAAAAGGCAGAAAGAGCCAGAGCATGGGAGGGATCAACCGGTAAAAAGCCAGTTAGTAAAATCAGAACTAACGGTAAACTCACCGCGGCAATCAATAGAAAGTTGGTGCTTGCTAGCGTTTGCCTCAACATACTGGCTTTGTCGCTACTTTGAGCCGCGGGCACCCAAACTGAATATGGCGTGTTCACTAAGGCATTCTGAATGCCGGTGAAAATAAAGCTCAAAGAGAAAAATATTGCGAACAGACCGTACTCAGAAGGATCCCAATAGCGAACGAGGAATATATTTAGCGCGAAATTAAACGCACTTAGCCCGCCTTGGTCAACTAATGAGAAAATTACCTTTGTTCGCATGCCGCCTCCATTTATTACTTACTTGTAGCTATCCGGCTACCCATTAACTCTCTCAATTAACGTTCTCTAACATTAATTGCTTGGCATGATCACGTCTGTTGCAGCTATCGAGCCAATTCATCGGGGTTGGCTGATGTAAAGCTGGCTTTTGATTAACTGTATGATTAATAACGAGGCTCGAGGTTAAATTTTTATGAATAGATGGGGTTGTTGCTCGATTAATTTGTATGGTTGTTGTGCGAATTTCAATCGGCTGCATTGTTTTGAATGAATTTGAACTATTTTAGTGAGTGTTGTATTAGTGAAATCTATTTTGTGCTTAGCTTTTCTAATCTAAATTAAGAGTGGCTGTTTTGTTGTTTTCTAAATTATCAATTTATATATATCTGTGTTTTTATTGGTTCTATTTTTTTTGTGGGGCGGATTGAAGTGATTAAGTTGGTGATGTTTTTAGCCTGCTAAAAGTACTATTTTGTGACTTTGTTTTGGTTCGTAGTTAATTGAATATATTTGGCGTGTATTGTGCTTACTAGTTTTTTGTAATTGAAACGGCATTACTTTTAATTAGACATTGGTATGGTAGAGAGAATTGACCATATTGTTGCAGGTGCTGGCTTACTAATTTTTGAGCGCTACTGTTTATCAGCAGCAGATAGTGAAGATCGCCTAAGTGATGGCCTGGTTGACACTTATGGCACTGATTTTAAATTATTTTTTGTTGATTGGTAACGCTGAAAGACTATTTTATGAGTACACGTAATTCGCTGTTTAAGCCTAGTTTTGCTGTGTTGTTACCACTGTGTTTTATCTGCCTATCGCTTGAATTCAACTCGATGTTGTGGGAGTTCGGTTATGTTTTCTATGGTAATGGCGAAACATTAGTATCGACATTAATGTGGCTTTTGATCACCATGATTTTGACTTATTTGTTTATCTATTCCTTTATCAAATTTACCCAGTTCTCCGCCGTAACGACGACACAAACCTATTGTGCGTCTCTTTCCTTTGTTTTGATTGGTTCCCTTTCTGTTTGCTTATTTGGGCAAACTCCCCTGAATTTAATGGAACAATCCGTCGCTTTACTCTTTCTAAATCTCCTGTTTTTGATTCTCAGTGCATTATTTACTTTCGAATGTTTTGCCAACGCTGATCTGACTTACGCTAAGGCTGAATGGCGAGGGTTAGTGTTCGCCGTGTCTTGTAGCTTGGTAATGTCACTGTCAAATTTGATGACGAGTGCTCATTGGTCAACAGTGATGCAGTCCATGACATCTTTCATAGACGCTGATCCTGACTTGTTTGTTGTTAATTTTCATGATGTTAATCAATGGCTGATTAAGCAATTTTTCATCAATGACTCAGTGGTGATAGACGATGTGCTACCACAGTTATTTGTGGTACTCGTTGCAGGCATGTTGAGTCTAATTACCATTAAAAGGGGACACCAGAGCAGGGGTTGGCGACCTTGTTGTTTTTTGGTCCCAATTAACTATTTCAAACGTCCCAGCGCCACAGTTCGTTTGGTGGTTGGTGCTGGATTTATGCCTGAACGATATAGAGGTTAATCACTAGTTTGGCCTGGACCGTCAGAGCAATGTTTTAAACACTTTTGCTCCACGACGTTACGAACCTCGCCGAGCTTTTGCGATAACCAACTGACGTTGTCGTCAATATTGCTTGGATTTAACGATGCTAGATCACAGATATTTAAGATTTGACAGGTGTTCAATTGGTTACTGTGTATCTTATAATGCGGTGAAAAGCACCTATGTGTATGTTTAGTAGGATTTATCGCATGTTAGACGATGGAAGCTTCAGTGAGCTTTACAATGACTTTGCACAGCTCATTGAAGACAGACAATTGTTAGATGCCTTTATTTATCTAGTGGGCAAGGGAGTGACTTTAAAGCACTACCAATGTTCGTTTCGACCACATGAAGGCGTGAATGCGATTTTTCGTATTTCAGAGGGGACCGAGCGCACACCATTTTCGGTGATTGTGACGGATTGCTCGATGACATTTTGTGTTCACAACCCTCCGAGCCGCGTGTCTCATGAGCTTCAAGCTCAGTTGAGCCAGATTCAAAAGAGCGACAATGACTGGCACATTCCAATTGAGCACACTCAAGCCCTAATTGACGTTTTTAATGTGGTTGGCCTTGATCGACATAGTTAGTCGAAAATTAGGGTAATCGTCACTACTCTTAACGAAAAAGCCGCTTAAAGCGGCTTTTTTTAGTTGTCGATAAAGCTCAAAAAAGGGCCAGCGAAAGCTGACCCAAGCCACGACAGCATCACTTACTCGATTATTAATTCGAGCTTTGTTGAAGCCAATATAAATTACTTGACCATGCCATGAACGAGCGGTACCAAGTCGATTTGGTGTAGTGACGCATGACGTGTTGGCTAAGGCCTCCTACGCGAGCATCAAATTGCTGCAATTCAATCCAGTCATAACCAATTGCAGTGCTATCCCAGTATGAGCCAATACCGTTGCCATCAACGTCATAGCTAATCATACCTGGTGCGATGAATAGGTTTTGACTCAAGGTGTTTGCCATGCACTGCAAGTCGTCTGTCGCGTCGACCAGTCCTTCGTTGTGGGCAACAACCATGAAGCCAACGTCTAAGTGAGCGTGGTTAAAGTCTTCCACTTTTTCGTTGCCATTTTTGTCCCACATGTAGCTCCAAGTACAAGTGTCATCGCTATTGCGAAGCAAGTAATCTTGGAAGAAACCGGTGATCAGCAGAGCCTTTTCTTCTAACGCAGGGTGTTGACGCCATTTGTTTACGTAAATCATGGCAACGCCCATCGTCATGTTGTGGTTGTAAGGCAAGGTACCTGAGTACAAACCGTTGTCACCGATGACGTCGTTTTTAACGTTAACGTAGAAGTAAGAACCACGAACCGCTGAGTTTTTCGTTGTGCTGAACGAGTTGTCATGGGCTTCGATGATACGAATTGCTTGGTCGATGTAGCCTTCGGCTTTGTCCATGTATTCATACTTGTCTTCTGACTTGATGTAATCCACCACGCGCATAATGCCATTTAGGATCATACCGTCAGTTAACACTTCGTTACGCCAGCCGTTGTATGGACGGCGCCAGCCCGGTACCGGAGTATTGTGCTGGTTGAAGTATGGTTTTGGAGCAACATCGTATGGTTGGCTGACTAAATTCAACTCTCCACGCTGCCAACGCTTTTCGTCCGTGTAATTAAACATGTGATCGATAAGCTCAATGGCGTAGTCAATATATTTGTCATCTTGGAATGTCTTCGCCATGTTCACATAAGCGCGCAGCCAGTATGAACCTTCCCATGCAAATTTCTTCTGATCGTTACCGTTGGTAGTGCCAAGTAACGGACGAGTACCAGAGTAGATGCGATTGAACTCAGCATCCCATTCAGTTTGTGAACCAGCGATTTGACGCGGGCTCTGCACATTGCTGGTGATCTCAATGAGCTCGCTGCTAGCGACATTGTGAAGCTTGTGCGTACCACTGGTGTTAGGGCCGCTCACGACGATTCCTTGCTCGTAGCTAAAGGTAAGAGCGCGAGAGTTTTGGTCGTTACTGTAATCAATCAATGCCAAAGCTTGCAGGCCGCCGGCTGAATACTCAGAACCTAACTTATACAACCATTCATAAGTCGCATCCGATGGGTCAATACTGCCGTTGTAAATGGTTTGAGTGACTAAGCCATCGGAAACTTCCATGCTGCCATTGTCGATCGTAATTTCGACATAACGGGTTTGATCAAAGTTGAAACGGCTGTCGGTTGCAACAGTGGTATTGCCCCATTTCGCTTCAGCAACATTGTGAGTAAATGCCAGGTAGTCTTTTGAGTCAGAACTCAACAGTGTGGTTTGAACGTTACTGTCGGTATTGACTGTCTCTAACCAAGCGACCATTCGGAATTTACCGTCTGCGCGCCAGCTGCCGATTTGGCCATAACCATCGTTGCCATCAAAGATTACCGCTTCGCTGTCTAACATCAGCGCA
Organism: Neiella holothuriorum; assembly: GCF_019457915.1. Taxonomy (GTDB): domain Bacteria; phylum Pseudomonadota; class Gammaproteobacteria; order Enterobacterales; family Neiellaceae; genus Neiella; species Neiella holothuriorum. Next base: position 59,171 of record NZ_JAHZSS010000011.1, on the reverse strand, counting down.
TCAGGTGTGACTGGATCCGTTGGGTCGGTTGGTTCAGTCGGCTCTGTTGGGTCCGTTGGTTCTTCAGGAACGATTGGGTCTGTCGGATCCGTTGGTTCTTCAGGGTCTGTTGGCTCTTCTGGTTCAGTTGGGTCCGTTGGGCTTGAGCTACCATTACCAAAGGCTGCATCCCATTGAGCTTGTGGGAATACATTTGGATCTGGATTTTCAATAACCAAGCTACTTTGTTGCCAAGCGGCATCGTCAACATTCACCAGCTTATTCGCTGTGTTGTCTGGGTTTGCCGTATCTACAATGCCTTTTTCTGGCGAAAATGCGTAGGCGCGAGAGTTGCTACTGTCGTTTAAATCGATCAGTGCTAAACCTTGCAAAGCACCTGTTGAGAAGTCGTTAGAGCCGCGGCGGTATAAGCGGTCGTAACTAATCAACGCTGGATCGATTGCGCTATTGCTTACCGACTTGGTGGTTACGCCATCGGTGGCGGTTAATACGCCATCTTCCACTAAGAATTCAACATATAACGTTTCATCGAAGTTAAAGTGACCATAAACGCCGGGGTAGTCGCTGCTCCACTTGCCTTGAACATTGTGGTGACTAAATGACAGGAACTCATTGCCAGCTGAAGCGGTTAGCAACATGGTTCGGTCGCCGGAATTTGGGTGAATATCGGCTAGCCATGCGATCACACGATAATCACCGGTTGGACGCCAAGGCTCGATTTCACCATAAGATTCACTGCCGTTAAAGACAACCGCGTATGACTGTTGTGGCTCAACTGGGTCCGTTGGATCGGTTGGGTCTGTTGGGTCAGTCGGGTCTGTTGGGTCAGTCGGATCTGTTGGATCAGTCGGGTCTGTTGGGTCAGTCGGATCTGTTGGGTCAGTCGGATCTGTTGGGTCCGTCGGATCTGTTGGATCCGTCGGGTCTGTTGGGTCCGTTGGATCGGTTGGGTCCGTTGGGTCCGTTGGATCAGTCGGGTCCGTTGGATCGGTTGGGTCCGTCGGGTCAGTCGGATCTGTTGGGTCCGACTCGGCAGAGCCGAATGCTGCATTCCAATCTTCTTGGTCAAAGATGCTGTCGTCTGGGTTAGTAACCTCACCGTTAACAACTTGCCAATCACTATCACTAATACCGTGCAGTTGGTTGTACTCAGTTGCACCAACACCAACTTCAACGATGCCATCTTCGGCATTGAACGCGAAGGCGCGCGAGTTGGCACTGTCGGTCATATCGATTAGCGCTAAGCCAGATAATGCAGCTTTAGAGTAATCGTTATTGTAACCGCGACGAAACAGCCAATCGTAGTTCACCGACGTTGGGTTAATACTACTGTTGGTGACTGTTTGTGTGGTGTTACCATCGCTCGCCGTGAGGCTGCCATGATCGACAGTCATTTCAATATAACGAGTATTATTGAAGTCAAATTTACCGAAGATGCCAGGGTATGCTTTGCCCCACTGCCCTTGAACGGTCGTGTGAGTAAATGACAAGAACTCATTGGTATCTGCCGAGCTAAGCAGAATGGCGCGGGCATTGGCATCAGTATCGAGACCATTTAGCCAGGCAATGACTTTAAATTTGCCTTTTGGCGCCCACTCAGAAATTTCGCCGTAGTTATCAACGCCATCAAAAACGACGGCTTCTGAACCTGTTGGCGATACTGGATCGGTTGGCTCTGCTGGGGTTTGCGAGCCACTAAACGCCGCATCCCATTCTTGTTGATCGAAGACACTATCATCTGGGTTGCTAATTTCGCCGTTAACGACTTGCCAGTCGCTATCGCTAATACCAAACAGTTGGTTGGCATCGGTTGCACCAACACCAACTTCAACGATGCCATCTTCGGCATTAAATGCAAACGCACGCGAGTTAGAGCTATCGGCCATGTCAATTAGCGCTAAGCCAGACAATGCGCCTTTTGAGTAGTCGTTGCCGTAACCGCGACGAAACAGCCAATCGTAGTTAACGGACGTTGGGTCAATGCTGCTATTGGTGACTGTTTGCGTGGTATTGCCATCGCTCGCAGTCAGGCTGCCATGATCAACGGTCAACTCAATATAACGCGAGCTATTGAAATCAAACTTATCCCACATACCAGGATAGGCTTTGCCCCACTGGCCTTGAACCGCAGTGTGGGTGAATGACAAGAACTCATTGGTGTCTGCAGAACTCAGCAGAATGGTTCGGGCGTCGGCATCGGCATCTAGATGATTTAGCCATGCAATGACTTTAAATTTGCCTTTGGGAGCCCACTCCGAAATTTCGCCGTAGTTATCAACGCCATCGAAAACAACGGCTTCTGATCCTGTTGGCGATACTGGGTCGGTTGGCTCTGTTGGAGCTTGCTCGCCACCAAACGCCGCATCCCAATCTGCTTGCGCAAAAACGGTTGGGGCAGGGTTTTCAATGGTTGCGGTTGTGGTAAGCCAGTCGTCGGCTGTGACATTAACCAGCTGATTGTCTGCGACTTGACCAACACCTACTTCTACCATGCCTTGCTCTGGGGTAAACGCAAAAGCGCGAGAGTTGTTAGGGGTATTTTCGTCAATTAATGCTAAGCCTGATAATGCGCCTGTGGAGTAGTCGTTGTTATAACCGCGACGAAACATCCAATCATAATTAACAGAAGTTGGGTCAATAGCACTGTTTGAAACTGAAGCTGAATTTTCGCCATCGGTTACTGTAAAGGTGCCATGGTCAACCGTTAACTCCATGTATTTTGTTGTGTTGAACGAAAACTTACCCCAAATGCCAGGGTAAGCTTTACCCCATTGGCCTTGAACCGCGGTGTGGGTAAAAGACAGGAATTCGTTGGTTTGAGAAGAGCTCAATAATACTGAGCGTGCGGATGAATCTGAATTTGTTGCGGCAAACCATGCAACGACTCGAAACTTACCTGTCGGTTGCCAGCCAGATATTTGGCCATAGGCGTTATTGCCATTGAAGTATGCGGCTGAATGGGAATTCGTTTCAGCTGATACGGTTTGAATAAAACAAAAACTAACTACAAAAAATGATGTGAGGGCCCAAAAAGCCCTGCTGCTAGAATTAACTAGCGTAGATATTATATGCCGATTGGACATGACGCTCTCCAAAATCGGCAGACAAAATGTAGACCTGATGATGGAGGGTCATTGCAAATCAGTTAGTCGTTAATTAAGACTAACTAATATTGCAAATAGACCATCGACACGAGGTAGTCCCGCTGCCCTAGAACTGCACAATCCTTAGGCCGGTAACTTTGCGTCCCTAGTTTTCGCTAGGTTTGCCTTTGTCTGCTTTGTCGTGGTTTAAATTTAAATATCTCTCAAAATTTCGCATCAAAAATACGGTGAGAGAAAACTAATGTTCATTTAATGAACGGATACAATCTTGCCGTAGTTAAATATTAAACTCAATATCGATTTGTTATATTTTGTTATGTTTCTCATATAATATTTAGTTATATGTTTTTGAACGCGCCTTTTTAATTGTTCTGGTTCGCCAGTAAGATTCTGTAACCCATTGTTATTGTTTGTTTATTGTATTTGTTCTAATGTATTTGATTAGGGTTTTCGGATATTTGTCCGGCAAGATAAAAGCCCTTGGTTTGGTTTTTTTGTGCTACGTCTTTATATCTGTTAATTACTAATATTTAATGTTTGTATTTGGCTGGGAATAGTGGTTGAACTGGCTCAATTGGAAATATAATTATTGAATATTATTGAATTTTAATTTTTTTTCTAATTTAGCAAGTGAGTAATAAACTCTGTTTTCGACCATTAATCGCACCACAATAAGTGGAGTATTAACTCTAATTAATTTTGTTGAGTTCCTTGCCATTTCGATGAGCTATCATGCGACTTGGGGTTCGCCTAGTAACTGATTGTACCCCTCAATATGGCGCTCTTTTTTAAATGCCAAGTGAAGTGGTTGTTGATTGGCGAGTAACCATTGGCGATAGCTATGCTGATGCTCTAATAGCGTGATTAATCCCGCTGCAATGTCATCAACATCACTCGGGTCAACTGCCACCCTAGCTTGGACCCAATCAATAAAACCATCGATCCCCGTTGACTTAGAATGGAGGATTGGCACACCACTCATCATGGCTTCGACATAGACCATGCCAAAAGTCTCATTGAAACTTGGCAGCACTAAGCCGGCATAGTTAGGTAATTTCGACAGAAGTGTTTGGTTCGACATTTCACCGCAAAGCACCACGCGCTGATTGAGACCGAGGCTATCGATCAATCCCTGAATGGTCGCTTTTGTTTTAGTTGAGCCGCGCCCGATAACATCAAGGTGAACGTTGGGGTGATCTACTGACAGTAGCTGTAAGGCTTGAACTAGGTTATCCAGCCCTTTTTTCTTATAGACATCCAAATTTAAAATCGTGACTAGCTTATTATTACTGAAATCAGCCGTCGGCATGAGTTGTTGTTCAGAAACAAAATTTGGTAACAGCGATTGTTTGCCTTCTGCCACGACAAATTGATTGTTGATGATGGGCTTGAACCAAGCCGAGACATAAAAGACTTTGGCGCAACGATTCAACAAATGTTGGAAGAAGGGTTTGTAGTGCGGCTTATACTTGAATATTTTTGATTCTGCTTCTCCCCGAACCGACACCACAAATGGGATCTTTAGCCAACGTGAAAGCCACCAGGCGGCAATCCCTTCAAACGTCATTTTGTGAGCGTGGATCATGTCAAAAGTCAGCCCTTGTTGCGAGATCTGCTTGCGAACCCGCCAAGCCACAATGGTCATGCTTAGGAATAGAAATATGCCGTAAGGAAGGCCCCAAAAGGCCATGGATGTTGCTTTACTGTCGCCATTGCCATCACCATCTAAACAATTAGTTTTATGGATCCAAGGCGTCCTAGTTAACGCAAATACGTGATAATCAACATCTGGATTCGCTTGAATAAAGTTACGAACCGCAGGCGTGTTGACCGGCCGATTAATGCATGGGTAATCCACTGATAAATGTAATACTCGCTTAGGCGAGAAGGGTGCTGAAGTCTGCTTATCCATTAGCGATCTCCACAAGCATTCAGTAGAAAGGTCATATTGCCAACTAAATAACGGCGCCACATGCGGGCGGGCTCTTTATATAAGCGAAAGACCCACTCACATCTGATTTGACGCAACCACTTTGGTGCACGCTCGATGGATCCTGATGCAAAATCGAACAAGGCACCAACACCAATACCGACGGCTGCGCCTGTGGCGGGTAAGTGTTGACTTAACCACTGCTCTTGCTGTGGGTTGCCCATGGCGACCAGCACCAAATTAGCTTCACAGGTTTTAATTTGTTGGCAAATTTTATGGTTCTCGTGCGCTTTAAAGTAGCCGTGATGGAAGCCTACCCATTGGTGTTGCGGATATTTTTCTCGCCAGATTTCAAAGCAACGCGAAACGACTTGGGATTTAGCGCCCAAGAGAAATATCCGCAGCGGCTTTGTTGACTCGGCAAGGTAGCGCGGGGTGAAGTCGGTACCATTTAAATTCTCGGAAAAGCCGCGGCCATATTTTAGTTTGCTGGCAATATCGACCCCAATGCCGTCATTCAAAATTAAAAATCGATTCAGTAGCCGCTTGTACTCATCATGCTTGCGGGCAAGGTTAATGGTGTGGGCATTGGCATAGCCGACACACACACCTTGATCGTGCTCAATCGCATTATCCAACTCAGCAATGATGTCGTCGCCTGGGCGACAGTCCACGCGAACCTGCTGTATCGTCCTGTATTGCTCGCCCAACAGATCGAGGTAAGAGCGTGTAAATTGATTGGCTACATGAGACCAGTCATAGGTGGCCGCTGCATTCATGGCCAGCTCACGTTGATTGCTATGATCGGCTAAAACTTGGCTGACGCAGTTGTGTAATTTGTCGGCACCACCATCAATTGAGAAATCGATAATTTCACCAACGCCAGCCTTTTCGACAATACGACCAAAACTTGGAATGTCTGATGCCAGAGGAATAAGTCCTGCGGCCATGCCTTCGATCAATGTGAGGCCGAACCCTTCGTATTCTGAGGCGCTGACGATAAAGGTTGATTGTGCGACGAGTTGACTGACTTGAGCATCATCCAGCCCGGTATGAATATGAATGTATGGCTCGAGTGCGAGGGCGGCTATTTGCTCGATTATCTTTTGTTCATTATCGTCCCAATCTCGGCCGACGATGGATAGCCGGTATCGCTTGTCGAGTTGAACTAAACGGGCGAACAAATCAATCAACTTGTCGATACGCTTGTTATCGGAAAATCGGCCAATGAAAATCAATCGGTGATTACCGGAATGCGCTGGCAAGTGACCAAATTTATGGGTATCAACACCATTCTCAATTAACTGCAATTTGCGGCCACAAATTCTAGAAAACACTTGGTAGTCATTGACGCTGCAAGCGTAGACCGCCGAGTAGGCCATTAACGAAAGCCTCGTGATCGTTGAAAAATATATTTCCTTCAGACGGCTTGCATATTCTGTATGAAAGAATCCGCCGTGGGTCGAAAGTACCAATTTTTTACCATGAATAATTTTGCTAACAGCCAAAAAATCAGCAAAAAAATCAAGCGCATGAACATGCACAATGTCAGCGTTTTCAAGGACTTCAGATACCTTGGTTGTAATCGGGTATTTGTAACTGCCGAAAAATGGCAAGCGGCGAATATGAATACCATCAAGCATTTCATTGTCGCGCAGCGACGTTTGTTGGTGAAATACCTGATCTAAGGTTACAACCTTAACTTGGTGTCCTTGCTTTATCTGCTCCGACGCCAGTGAACGAACAAAGTTTTCAAGCCCGCCTATCGCAGGGTAAAACTGTCTTACTACATGAATGATGTGCATCCCGATGCTCCTTATTACATGTTGCTCGTTTTATGTCTTCCGCTCGCGAAAGCATCCTGCATTGCGTCGGCTAAGGTCGTTATTGAAAATACTGCAATTTATTCTTTTAAATACATCCCAAGAGTTAAGCCTATTTTTGATTTTTATATTTCATTACTTTAATTGTGGGTTTTGCTGTTTGTTTTTTTGTAACTTCAGTGTTTCTTATGGCAACCCATGCTAAATCAGTGCCACATTTCATTTTGTTATTCTAATTTAGTGAGCATTGTTTTCAATATAAAGAAACGGCTAACAAAATATTATTTGTGTTTGTTTGCTTCATATCTGTGTTGGCTTCTTAATGTAGACGCTGTTTTTATCTTTTCAATGTGTAATTTTCATGAGTTAGATGTCATCAAAAATTAACAATACCTAATTTTGTTTAAGCTTAAGTTATATTGGCTCAGTCAGGCGGGCAAAGGTTGTTGGTGCTTTTTTAGTGCATGCTGAGCTAATTTAGATTTGTTTAATGTTTTTATGTGGTGCAAACACGTTAAAACATGTCAGTTGAACTTCTATCTTTGTGCATATTAATTATTTTAAATGTACTTGACTGGTTTTCAATGTTGTCCTTTATTAGATAAAACATGGTGTTGTGCTTTTTGGCTTGTTTTATGCTGACGTTGAATATTAGAAGGTTGTTTGTTTGGTTTGTTGGTAAGCAGCCTTCTGTTTAAGCCCGCGAAATCTAATAATAATGATGTTTTGCAGTTAGTTGAGGTCGATTGGTGCGCTAAGGAAATGTAGTAAAAGTGCTATGCGATTTAATGTTAAAGGGACATTAGACGCTAATGGAAAGGAGGCTCCCATGAGCAAGCAAGGGTTGATTCAATCAAATCAAAATGGTTTTGCTATATTATTTCGGCTAATGGATATTCTGTGCATTCAGGGTTCTATATTAATTGCACAATACATTTCGCCGCAAATTGTCACTGAGCCACAAGTTCTGGTCGCTATTATTGCTACGCTGGCCTACTTAATATTTGCCGAGTCATTTGATATCTATCGTTCGTGGCGTGCTGCGCGATATACCGAAATTTTGACGGCAACTTCGAGCAGTTGGTTGCTAGTATGCTTTTTATTAATCTGCACAACTTACTTTTTCCCAAGTTTGATTTTGATTGAACGGGCAAATTTACTCGCCTGGAGTTTATATGGACTCTTGTTGCTGTGCGGTTGGCGCGGGATTTTACGTCAATACCTATTCCAAATTCGCAAGCGTGGTCGCAATTATCGCACTGCTGCAGTTATTGGCGTTACGGACTCCGGCAAAGCACTTGCGAGTAGCATTGAGGACAACCCTCAATTAGGTATTCATTTACAAGGCTTTTTCGACGATCGTTCGCCTGTTCGCGTGCTTGATGAGCATGGTATTCAATTACAAGGATCTATCGACGACGGTATTGAGGCTGCTAAGAAAAATAGTGTCGATATTTTATATGTGGCGATGCCGATGCGAGCGGAAAAACGCATTGCTGAAATATTGACTCGTTGCGCCGACAGTACCGCGGCCGTCCACATCATTCCAAATTTCTTTGTCTACAACATGCTACACGCCCGCTGGCATGAAGTCGGCTCAATCCAAACGTTAAGTGTGTATGACACGCCTCTTAGTGGTCTAGCTAGTTGGATAAAACGTGTTGAGGACTTGATGTTATCAGCGGCGATTTTGTTACTGATCTCGGTTCCAATGCTGGCCATTGCTATCGGCATTAAAGCGACATCTAAAGGCCCAGTGTTATTTAAGCAAGATCGCTACGGCATGGATGGCCGCAAGATTCAGGTATGGAAATTCCGTTCCATGAAAACCATGGAAAACGGCGCCAAGGTTACTCAAGCCACCAAAGGGGACCCACGGATTACACCTTTTGGCAGCTTTTTAAGACGTACCTCGCTCGATGAATTGCCGCAGTTTATTAATGTGTTGCAAGGCTCTATGTCGGTCGTTGGTCCGCGCCCTCATGCGGTCTCTCATAATGAACAGTATCGAGCGGTCATCAATGGCTACATGCTGCGCCATCATATGAAACCAGGGATTACCGGTTGGGCACAGATTAATGGTTGGCGCGGCGAAACTGACACGCTAGAGAAAATGGAGAAGCGCGTGGAATTCGATTTGGCTTATATCCGCAACTGGACTGTCTGGCTTGACCTGAAGATCGTATTTAAAACCATCTTCAAGGGATTTACTGGCACCAATGCGTATTAAGGAAAACAAATGGAATCTAGAACAGGGAAAGTATGCCTTGTAGGCATTGGAACGCTATTGGCATCGCATGCTAATGCCTATGAACCTGCCCAAGTTGAGGTCAGTAATGGACTGAAGTTTGTGCCGGAGATAGCGACTGATATTGGCTACAACGACAATCCGGCAAACCAACAAGATGACGAGCAAGACAGTTGGTTTGCCATTGTTTCACCCAAGTTTGCTTTGCAAGGTGGCAATAATATTACGGGATATGGCGTGACTTACACGCTAATCGATGGCTCTTACGCCGATAGCGATGAAGATGATTTTACCGATCATGTGGTGGACACCCGTTTTAATCATGAATTTACCGCGCGTCATCGAATCGAGCTCAACTACCAGTTTGCGCGACGACACGAAGAGCGAGGTACAGGTCTTAGTGAAGGTCGGCCTGATGCATTTGATGAAGTGGTAGAAAAAGATAATCAGCGGGTTGATTTGGTTTATGGGCTTGGTGTTCGTGAGGCCACTTTCAATGTTGATCTCCACCTTGGTTATGCCGATGTTGATTACCGCAATTTTGAAGAGGTGTCCGATTATCGCGACTACGACAGCCTGCTTGCTGGCACCGTATTGTATTGGCGTTTAGCGCCGCGCACATCGCTGCTTTTTGAGTGGCAGATGGACGACAAGGAATACAACAAAACCGCTGCGACTGAGAATTCCCGAGATAGTAAAGATCACAAAGCTTTGGTGGGTTTGAAGTGGGAAGCGACAGGCAAAACCTCCGGTGAAATCAAGATGGGCTATGAGGATCGTAACTACGACGCTGATGCTCGAAAAGATTTTAGCGGGTTTACATGGCTGGTTGGGGTCGAGTGGCAACCGCTAACGTATTCGACCATAAGCCTAGACAGTGGCCGTCGCGCTAAAGATCCAGACACCCTTGGTGATTACATCGAAGAGTCTTCAGTACATGCCCGATGGCGACATAACTGGAGTAACCGATTAGCAACGATCACTGGTATTGAATATGTTGAAGAATCCTTCACGGGGATAGATCGAGAGGATGAATTTTTGTCCTCCTCAATTGGTTTGCGTTACGACTGGCTGCGTTGGCTCAGTACGGAAGTTAAATATAGCTATACCGACATGGATTCAAATATTGATGCCGTCACCTACGACAAGAATGTTTATACCTTGACCGTAAATGCATCTTTATAAGGAGCGGATGATGAACATGATGAAACATCTAATACTGGCCATGCTACTTAGTGTTGCTTCCTTGCATTCGATTGCGTCAACGGACGATGAATACCTATTAGGATCGGGTGATGTTATTAGCATTCATGTCTATGGCGAAGACGATTTAAGTTTGGAAACTCGATTGGGAGAGGGCGGCGAGATCACCTATCCCTACTTAGGCCAAATCATGGTGAAGGGCATGAACGTTGCTCAACTGGAGATGATTTTGACCAGTGGCCTCAAAGGCGACTACCTCATCAACCCGAGTGTGCATGTTAGCGTGCTGGAATACCGACCTTTCTTTATTTACGGCGAAGTTAAACATCCCGGTGGTTACCCCTACCAAACAGGCCTAACCATTGAACGAGCCGTTGCGTTGGCTGGCGGGTTAACCGAGCGCGCATCAGAAAGCAGTATCACAGTGAATCGGACGTTGAATCAGAAAAAAACAACCGTAAAAGTCGCGATGGAAACCATGGTTTTTCCTGATGATTCCATTTTAATTAAAGACAGCTTCTTTTAGCCGTCTGGGCAAACCCCAAGGGAGACGACAGGATGTCGATTGCGAAAAGTTCGTTAGAGCAAGCATTGATAAAAGAGCGTGATATTGACTTGGTACAGCACCTAAAGGTGATAGGCCGATACAAGTGGCGCATTTTAATATTCTCTGCGCTGGTTACCTTTGTTGTTGCATTTGTCCTAATGCACATGAAGCCGTTCTATCAAGCCACGGCGACGTTGCTGATTGAGTCGAAACAAGCTAAAGCCATATCCATTGATGATGTCTATGGGTACGACTTTTCGCGCCAGGAATATCTCCAAACCCAATTTGAAATCCTTAAATCCAGACAGCTTAAGGAACGAGTGGTCAATAGCATGGAGCTGCTAGTTCATCCTGAGTTTAATGAACTGAGTCAGTTTGCCATGTTTAAAGCCACTATCGTTGACTGGTTTGATGCCGCAAGGCACTGGCTAGCACCACAACAGGCGATGGCTCAGTCGAGTGTTGCTACAAGCCCCGGGGGAGATAAGTTCGCCGATGAACTGTTAAATATCCTCGATGAACAAAATGATCGGTACGCATCGACCCTTGGCGAAGGCTCCGATCACAAAGCACTTGTGCTGCAGGATTTTTCGCAACGGCTAAACATTAGCCCGGTGAACAATACTCAGCTGGTTCGAATATCGTTTTATGCACACCAGCCGGAACTAGCCGCAGCAGTGGCCAATGCTATGGGCGAGGCCTACATCGAAAGCCATATGGACGCGAAATTGTCGATGGCACAAAAAGCGTCAGATTGGCTGAGCTCCCGCCTCGATGAATTACAGATTGGGTTACGTCAATCTGAACGGCGTTTGCAAGCGTTTCGGGAACAAGCTGGGCTTATCGATATTGATGGCAAGGTTGGTTTGGTGAGTCGTGAAATGAATGACTTGACCGAGCAACTGATGCTTTCTAAAAAGCGCCGAGATGAAAGTAAGGCACTACTTGAATTAGTCGAGCGGCGAGGGCGAAGCAATGCCGATATGCTCGATGCTATGTCGACCATTAGTGGCCATCGCATGATTCAAGAAGTGAAAAAAGCGGAAATTGGTGCCGCTGGCGAAGTGGCTGAGTTATCGAAACGATACGGCCCTAAGCACAGCAAAATGATTGCCGCGCAAGCGCAGTTAGCCGAGGTAAGGTCTAATTTGAGAAGCCAAATTGGCAAGTTAGTCAGCGGTATTGAACAAGAATACCTTGCAGCAAAATCGAACACCGAAGCGCTTGAACGTCAGATGGCGGATGTGAAAGAGCGCTACCAGAACCAGCACCGTCGCGAGAGCGAATATCAACAATATGTACGTGAAGTGGATTCAAACCGTCGGATTTATGAAACGTTTCTCAATCGTATGAAAGAAACTGGCGCTATCGCCGACTTTGATGCCGCTAATGCTCGGTTTACCGATTATGCGGTAGCACCACTTTATCCTGCTAAACCAAAGAAAAAGTTAATTGTATTGGCAACCTTATTATTAACCTTGCTAATGGGGGTTGCTGCCGCGTTAATTCACCAGTCGTTTGCTGACACCATTACGTCGAGCGAACAGGTTGAAGACAAATTAGCATCACGTTTGCTCGGTACCGTACCGAAACAAAAAGCTAGCAAATTAAATGCAAAATACTTCTTCTCTAAAAAGGCCTACGCCTTTGCTGAATCTTGGCGCACGATTAGAACGGCGTATTTGCTGACGCATTTGGATGATAAAGCAAAAACTATCTGCATGACGTCGACGGTGCCCGGCGAAGGTAAAACAACATCGGCGCTTAATCTTTCGTTGGCACTATCGCAAATGGAAAATGTGCTGCTGATTGAAGCGGACTTACGTCGCCCATCACTCGGAAATGTTATCGGGCTCCCCAATTATCAGCCGGGCTTATCAAACTTGGTAACGGGAACGCACGATTTAAGCGCTTGTGTAGTTAAAGTGGAAGGATCTGAGCTCAATGTCATTCCTGCGGGCTCCCCCGTTTCTAACCCGCAAGAACTCATCGCATCGAAAGCGTTTAAAGAAAACCTCGATAAATTAAAAGAAACTTATGATCGAATCATCATCGATAGCGCACCTGTGGATGTGGTGAGCGACGCGTTATTACTTTCGCGTATGGCCGATTCCATTGTGTACGTCGTGCGCAGTGGCAAGGTTAGACGGGAATTGATTCAACGTTCGTTAACCAAACTGTTCTCCGTTAAAGCGCGAGTTGATGGCGTTGTGTTAAACGGTGTTGCGGAAAATAAATCTCAAGATCGAAGCTATTTGCAGTATTACGACCCGCGTAAAGCTTAATAGGTAGAGGGCTGAGAAATTAAGGTCAGACGGATTTTTGGCCTTAAAGTCGGCTTAGTAAATTGTGCCACGTTGCGACTGAGTTGAAATGAGCAGATCACCTCAACTCAGGTGGCCAAGTTGGATATGTAGCGCGATTAGTTAGGCGCTTGGCATGCTCACAACTAACAGCTTTTAACCAATACCAGAGGATTTCAGTCCAGATAAAAAGACGAAAACCGTTATTGCAGACAAGTTTAATAAGGATGTTATATGTCGATTGATGCCCGTTTTTTTTCTGCCGATCAGGTTGAAACAGATATTTGCATAGTGGGCTCCGGGCCTGCAGGGATCACTTTGGCGCGAGAGTTCATTGGCCAAGATTTTAACGTGATCCTGCTGGAAAGTGGCGCCACTGATTTTGATCCTAGCACCCAAGAACTCGCTTCTGGTGAAGTCATTGGGGATCCGCTTATTGCGCCTGTGGGAGTTGTTAATCGCCAGTTCGGCGGCTTATCTAATCGATGGGTGCTTAAAATTGGCGACAATCAAATCGGCGTGCGTTATGCCATGTTCGATGAGATTGACTACCAAACTCGAGACTGTATTCCCTTCAGTGGTTGGCCTTTTCCAAGGTCATCTTTATCCCCCTACTTTGAGCGAGCGCAGCCGATTTGCATGGCTGGCCCCTTTGATTACGAAGCGTCATCTTGGGTAAAAGATCCGGCCAAAGAGCTGCCGTTTGACTGTGACACTATAGAAACTGGCATGTTTCAGTTCGGTCGTCGAACGGCCTTTTATATCGACCATAAAAAAGAGTTGGAGCAGGCCGAGAATATTACCATCTATCATTATGCAAACGTGGTTGAAGCTAGGATTGATGACACGGGTAAGACGATTAGCAAGGTTCGTGTTGCTTGCTTAAATGGAAATCAATTTGAGGTGTCGGCAAAGGTTGTTGTGTTGGCCTGTGGCGCCTATGAAAATGCCCGAATTTTGTTGATGTCTAATCAACAACAACCTCATGGCCTAGGCAACCAACATGATGTGGTTGGCCGTTACTATCATGAACATCCTTGCGCTATTGGCGGATACTTCACGCCTACCGATCCGGAAGTATTCGATCGGGCTGGAATCTACGATCTAAAGAAAGTGAATGGCACCGCAGTCCAGGGGTATCTGCGCTTACCCAAAGACGTGTTGGAGAAAGAGGGCATAAGCAACATTAATACGCTGATGTTTCCCTGCCCAGATGACCGACAAATGAATGCTCTAAAGGCGTTTAAATGCCTCGGTGAGAATGCTTGGAGCATTGTGAAGGGGGCTATGAGCCGAGGCCGTAAAGGTAGTATTCCTGAGAACTTTTGGAACAAACTTCCCGGCAATTTACTCGATATGTTGTTAGGGCTAGATGCGGTCGTTAAGGCTGTGTGGCTGTGGCTGTTTAAGAGCCAATCCCTGTTTCTTCAATTTGCTCGTGGTGGCGGGTGGTCAACACTATCGAATAATCGAGGCCGGTTCGAGCGCTTTGAAATGCGCCATGTACTAGAACAATCTCCCCATCCAGACAACAGGGTCACCCTCAGCTCTGAATGCGATGCATTAGGCTGCCCCAAATTGCAGGTGCATTGGCGTTGGCATAAGGATGATGCGGATCATCTCGTGCGCTACGTAAAATATCTCTCGAAGCAACTAGCAGAGCAAGGACTTGGCCAGTTCGATTACAAATTAGACGCCGAAGGATGTATTGATATCATTAAGCCGGCCGGGTCTCACCACTTGATGGGAACAACCCGAATGCATGATGATCCTAAATTTGGTGTGGTGGATGCCAATTGCCAAGTTCATGGCATTAAGAACCTTTATATAGCCGGCAGCTCGACTTTTCCTACGGGTGGCTACGCTAACCCTACGTTGACCATTGTTGCGATGGCTCTGAGATTAGCCGATCACATAAAACAGAATGTTGATTGAATCTAGAGGCGATAATGGCGTGGCAAAATCAGAGGAGGGGATATGAGATGAAACCCTCTAAAAATGAAATTAACTGATTAATCTAAATTTTGTTTAGGCAAGAAAAAAGACGTCCTGAGACGTCTTGATTCTGTTGTGTGGTGGAGCCGGGGGAGGCTGAATTGATGCTGTATCAGATTGATATAGTTGAACTTAGCTCGCCACAACCTTTCATTGGAACACTGCATGGAATACGGATTAAATTTGCTGTCAATTACTGTGTTTTTCAACCTGATGATGTTGCTAGGTGCTTTGTTTGACTCAGACGACCCGTCGTTTGAGTCAAAGGCTCAAGTAGTTGAGTCAAACAACCAGCTGATGGCTCGATAAACGTTAGATTTATTAGATGCCCGATCGCTAAACCTAGTATTAGTAGTGGTAACGACACGAAATTATCGTTATCGCTCGATCGTCTACTGCGTAAACGAGTCGATTAGTATCGTCAATGCGGCGAGACCAAAAGCCAGACAGGTTCTCTTTTAACGCTTCAGGTTTACCAATCCCCTCGAATGGAGAACGCTTAACATCGTTGATGAGTTTATTGATGCGCTTGAGCGTTTTCTTATCTTGGGTTTGCCAATACACGTAGTCATCCCAAGCGTCATCAGTCCACGATAGTAAACGTTGACTACTATTCATCAATTAACTCTCGTACTGTTGTTTTACCAGCACGATATTGCGTTATAGAGCGGTTTAGGTGTTCAGCGTTTTGTGGTGAACGAAGTAAGTGAACTGTCTCCATAAGGCTGTTGTAGTAGTCTAAAGACATGACCACAGCATCTTCAGAATCACGACGTGTAATGACCGTTGTATCAGCATCATTAACCACACCGTCCAAAACAGCTTTGAGGCCATTTCTAGCTTCAGTAAAAGATACGATTCTCATAAGAAACCTTACATGTACATTTAATGGGACAAGTATAATCTTCACACATTCACTTGTACAGTAAGTTGAACATGAGCGCTTTGGCTGTCATTTTGGGAATTACAGTCGCCTTAGCAGTGACAGATAAACAAACTCGCTCCCACTTGGATGCTTTATGTAGTCGGACAGTGCCTTAATGAAGATGCAGTGGTTTACAATTTATAACCATATAGGTAATAATTTGTAGACCATGAAAACAAGACGAGAACGCCTGCTATCAGCTATGTCTGAGGCGGAAAAAGCCGGCGGTGGCATTCATACCACCCGAGAACTTGCCTTTATGATAGGCGAGCGGCATACCCCTGCGTTTACTAAATTTCTTGCCGAGTGCGTTAAAAGTGGGATATTGAGGCGCGTTAGCTCCGGCCTTTTTGAAAGTACCTTGACTCCGCCGTCTGCTGATAAGGCGATCAGCCAAGTCATCAACAAGCTGCGCTCAGGCGTAATTAACTACATCAGCCTTGAGAGTGAGTTAAGCCACACCGGTCATATATCCCAAATCCCAATGGGGCATGTCACGGTCATGACCAAAGGGCGAAGCGGAACGTTCGAAACGCCCTATGGCACGATCGAATTCATTCATACCAAAAAGCCATTAAGCAGCATTGGCCCGCATCTGTATTTTGATCCTGGTATGAGCATGTATCGGGCCGATACAACGCTGGCGATTGCCGATCTAAAAGCGTGTAACCGGAACACCCAAATGCTGGAGAGTATTTAATGCTGAGTGAACACTTAAAGCGCATCATCCAAGCTAACCCTGAATATACCGCCATAACGCCAGTCATTGAAAAAGAGATTCTCCATCACGACATTATGGATGTTTTAGTCACTCAGGGGGCTATGCAATCTCTCACATTTATTGGTGGTACATCACTTCGTATGTGCTACAACAGTTCGCGACTTTCAGAAGACTTAGACTTTAACGGTGGTTTCAATTTCAAACCGTCCGATTTCGATGGACTAGAGCTAGATATAAAGCAGTATATTGAGAAGAAATACGAGACCGATGTCTATGTAGGTAAGCCGAGCGCAGAAGCTCAAGGTGATACATCGTCTTGGAAAATCAGCATTGAAAAAGAACCCAATCGACCGGACTTGCCACGTCAAAAGATGCATATTGATGTCTGTGCCATCCCATCATTTGAGTCAGAAAGGCGACCGCTTGTGAATCACTACAACCTTGTGGTGCCAACAGAAGGTCTGTTAATTCCTGTTCAATCGCTTAATGAAGCGCTGGCCGACAAGTTGATTGCACTGGCTTATCGATCTCGACGGATTAAACCGCGTGATGTCTGGGATATTGCATGGCTAAAACAAAAAGGCGTCACGCTGTCGAGCCTATTGATCGATAAGAAGCTAGACGCGCGTGGCAAGAATGGGGCTGACTTCAAAGAAAACCTAGCTCAGCAAGTCAATCGCTTGCTGACAGATGACGAAGTGAGAGTTGATTTCATCAATGAGATTAGTCGATTTGTGCCAAGCGCAATCAAAGCGCGAACGCTAGATAACCCCGACTACTGGCCCTACGTTAAAAACGTCGTTCAGGAGATCTCTGCCCCTTTGTTTTCGGAGTCAGCAACAGGCCATCCGTTTGACATGGGAATGTAGGCATTTGCGAGTATCGTCACCTTTAGGTCATTGGTTGCCGTCCCGTTATTCAGTATTCAAATGATCCGCCAGCGAAACCACATTATCTGGAAGCGGTTCAGGTTCGCCTGATTGGAGCAAGAACTTCATCATAGCATCAACCGGTACGATTCTTTGCTTGCGTGACTTGAGTCGCTTCACCTGAGAGTTGAGGTAACAGGCCAATTCCATTGCTTGCTGACTTGCCAACTCAGATTGGCCATGTCGCTAAATGCTCACCAGCAAATGCGTTATTTCTGAGCGAGTCAGCTATCCGGTACTCAAAAGAGTTGGTTATTGTGACTTACGTCACTAAAATAACCCCGTTCAAGCTCTCGCTGAGCCATAAAAAGTTAATCATAAGTATTTAGGCGTAGCCGTTCGCACTGTCGCCGGCAAAGGTGCGAGTAACGAGTTGCGTCAGAGAAAATTCAGCGCGCTGTTGGTGTGATTTTTGGACTTGCAGTACATTGCTACAAGATAAAACTGAAAAAGTTTAGGTATCTGTAGTAGTAATGATTTGGCCAACAATGACCGACCCTGGCTCTTAACATCGAGAGGCGGGGTTTTTCTGCTGTTTGAAATGTAGTGATTAACGCGGCGAGTATGAACGTGGCAGAAAGCTGTAACGCTATATCGGTACGGGAGCCATCGAAACCATCGAAATGGTCATTCGCTAGTGCAACAGCGTCTTCATGTCATAAATGGGGCTCGACTATTTATGACAGGAAATGAACCATGGCTACTCCCTCTTTAATTAAGTTACGCCCAAGCGATTGCGACATTTTTGTCGAGTATAGTAACAGCGCTACGATGCATTGTTCACTCAATGACAAGTTATTCGTACAAGAATATCTAGAGATATTAAGTCAGCCGATTGCAGTTACCGCAGCAAACCAAGCGCTTCATCGTGAATTGATAAATATGGAGTTCAGTGAACAACTAATCACTGACCTTGTGGTTCTGTTCGAAATAGGACAATACGCCCAATTGGCGCCATCAAACTCAATTAGTTTACAGAAATTGGCATGGTCCCATGAGTGTTACTTGGCTCAAGTTCACCCTTTTAGGTTGTTTGTCGCAAACCCAAAGAAGTTGAAGGGACATTTGCTGGTTGCTGAGTTAAATAGCGAACAATCACAAGTGGCGGCCTATTGGGCGATTGAAAAAGCGCTTGTGGATGGCCATCAAAGCTTTCTTAGCCGTAGCACTGAACTATATGATCGAAGCCACTTCAGCGCTTCAGAGCAACTATTGCTGGATGCAGCGATTGCACAAGATATAGAGTCGGCTCGACACCTTGCGTTTGCGACACGAGAAATGGTGTTGCTGCGGTTAGCACGAAAATTTGCCGCGCATCCATCACCGATCGGAGGTTTAGCGCCCCGCGAGTTCGCGCAGCTGTGTAGAAATGTGCAATCAATATTGATGCGATTAACGCGGCCAAGCCAACAGTCAATGATTAAGCCAAAGCGGCAATAGTATTTTTACTGGAGAGTGACATGACGACTCGAATCTTGTCATTAAAAGACGTGAAATCGCGGGTTAGTTTATCACGCAGTACTATTTATCGCCGCATGGCCGCTGGTGTATTCCCCATCGCAATTTCACTTGGTTGCCGGCGGGTCGGTTGGCTTGAAAGCGAAGTTGATACGTGGCTGAAGAAACAGATCACTATTCGCGACAACTGTAGGTAGTCATCAAGCGGCCTGATACTCGGGACCATTTGAGCATGAAATAGTGGCGCTTGCATGAATGCGGGCGCCGCTGCTTTATTAATTTGTTTTATTTCAGTTGGTTACATCGAGTTAAAAAACTTCCAGTTACATCGTAAATTCGTTGTTTATAGTTGGCCTTTATATAGGTTGAGCTTTTTTTGGGACCAAAAACGGTTTATCACACGCAGGGTTGAACCATCACGAAGTGCAAACGGTGCGATGCCAATACTTCATGAAACCAATCGACATGCAGTCTGCGCCAGTTTTCTGTCGGCGGATCGCAGCTATTGTTTTGGCTAATCACTAGTCCGCTAAATCTCTTACGTATTTAAGTTAACCAAGTAGTTACTCGAGCAACATGAAACGAGTAATTAAACATGACCAAATTAAAACGATTGCTGACGCTTCGCGAAGTGATGGAATTGACGACGCTGAGCCGCGCAACAATCTACCGCAAAATGGAACTGGGAACCTTCCCTAAGCCAGTTCAAATTAGCAAGCGCCGTGTCGCTTGGCGCACATCTGATGTGAACGCTTGGATTGATGCCAAGTTGGCTGGCCAAGAGTGGGAGGCGGGTGATGAGTAAATTCGAGTTGGTAAATGTCGATGATTTCTTCAAGCCTGCGATAAACGAACCATTCATACAAGGGTTAGATGATTTGGCAAAAGATATAGATTTTGCTGATCCGGGGAGCTTTGGTGCTATGCCTGTGGTTACAAAAATCGTTATCGATGATGAGTGTTTGCATGTGGGTAACAGGCGAACTCAGAACAAAACGCAGTTCATTGCTGGGTACCTAAGCGCAAAGCAGGCAATTGAATATACGCAGTCAATTGCGGTTGTTGAGGAACACCATTTCACACATGTGCTGTCAGCGTTCGAGTTGCTGTATTTTGAACTCTGTCGTATTCCAAGTTGTGGTCAACGTGACAAAGTTCAGCGAGCATTTGCGCTCATTTTGCACGTTCAAGAGCGTTTGGTGGCGGAACATTTTAACTGTATTAGTCACACTAAGTACCTAACGCAATGTGGATTCAGCGAAAGTTCGCATATTTCAGATATGCGCGGCTATACAAAAACGACAGGAAGTGAGGGCAACACATTTGCCGAAATCATGACTTGGGCATGTAAGATCGAATTGCTTTGTCAAAGCGTTGGTATAGATCTTCCTGCGTTGGTGAGCAGTGATGAGCAGAAAATAATGCTCGAAAATGACGAAGTGTTTGATCACTTGCCTCAAAAAAATAATGCAAATTCAACTGGGGCAGCCTCAAGTCAAGACGTGGTGCAGGAGGTGGAAAATGAAGATCCATCCTGACGATGTCGAGCGTGCATTAGCTGTTGCTGTGTCCAGTTCGAATTCAAATGAGCTAGGGTGTGGTTTGCTGTCCGCTACACTCTTGACTGGATTAAAGGCCCATCGATATTTCCCTACCTCACTCGACGCGCAGCCAACTATTACAACGGCTGACTTTAAAGGCCAGCGTTGCCTAGCCATTCAATCCCGAGCAACTGATTTGAAGTTACAGCCATCAGATAATTCGTTAGTGACTGACGTTGACCGTTCGGCACGCTTATTCTTGCCTCCGGTGTGTATGAGTGCATTGATAAACGACCTCGACCATTTCACGACTGTTGATGATGCGAGTCAAATCGTCATGGCGCTTTTGAAGCGCCATGGATTTCCACGGCATGTCAGTTGGTATCGCCTTATTGAAAAATCGGCCGAGATCTTGAGGCATGCGAACTTCGTCAGTGCCCAGTTGTATGGCTCAGAGCATGCAGCGTGCTATACCGCAGAGAACTCGGCGGAGTTGGCACTTCGCCATTTTGAGGTCACATCAGATTGGCTGAAGCGAATTGGGGTGGATATCCACTGGCCGGAACCGGTTGTTTCATCACCAAATAATTATGTAGGCACACAAGGAGTGGTGCACAACGAAGGGTTACGTGATTTGGTTCGGCGCTGTCAAAAGCGTGTTTTACAAACACGGGCTCGCTTCGAGCAGTTAACGTCCTTACCTAATCGGGTTGACTACCACAATGCGCTGTCCGCGAAAGGGTACTTGTTGATGATGCTTGGCTGTGCCTCTCGGGCTCTGACAAAACAAGGCGTTCGGCTGTGTGATATCGACCTGACTGAGCGAATTATCCGACCCAACAACAAGCGCACGGATGACAAACGAGCCATTCCATTTGCCAAGGTATCGGCCGCGGCAGTTCAGGATTATGTCGATTGGCTTCACGCCCAGCAAGGTGTCATCGCAGCACTAGTTGCGGATGAGCTGTCATCCCAGCGAACTTTGTTCAGTTTGGTAGAGATAAATGGCTTGTCGATAACGGTAAAGCCAATGACCATGGTGTTGTTAAATGAGTACCTGTTTGGTGATCAAACCATAGTAAACAATTGGACCCGAAAAACGTCCTACACTGCCTTATCTGATTTTGCCCTAAGCCAGCAACTCAATGCATTTGTTGATCATGATGGCGCCAAAGCCACGGTAGCCGAATTGTTAGAGCTAGAAAGTATGTTAAATCGTTGGTTGTCGGACCTCGTCGGTAGCGATGAATAGCAACGATTTTGAAGACCTGGGCAAGCGCATTATCGGTATTCTGGACGCATCAGATGCGGCCAGAACCCATAAACTTGCGTCAGCGTTTGCCTTGTCGGTCATGTTGTACGGTGGCCTGCTGCGTGAGGCCGAGTGGAAGGCCGTTATTAAAAGTGTTGGTTGCAAAGGAGCGTTGCAAACGTGCCGCCAAAAGATATGGTTGAATTACACCGTTGCCGCAGGAGCCACTCCGTTGGGCAATATGCGCAACATCACGGATATGAGTATTTATTTGGAGGAGCGTTGGCACCCAGACAATGTGTCGCTTGCGCTGTTGCTGCTATTAGTGCGCCGTAGCCAAGACGAACTAGCTGAGGTTATGAATAGTCTGTCGTGGGCCAGCATTGCGGCGGAGTTTTCAATTGATTGCTCTTATAGCGACTGCCGTGATGCCATAGCACAGAACTTTTTTGAACTAAGGAGAGGTAAGTTATCACCATACCTTGTAAAAATTACGACCGGCGAATACTCAACCGTCAGCCTTGACCACCAACGTCATCGGGTATTTGAGACCGGCATTGAAGAGAATTGCCCCACTCGTCGCCTAAGCGTATCAGATGGTGAAAGCGACTTAGAGCCACGCTCCGACAAAGTCTTCCACAACGATATCAAATTACTCAAACAAGCATTGCCAACCCGGCCTTCAATCAATCGATCGGCAGGCGCTAAGCGTATTCGAACTTGCCTGCCCCAACTCAGCCCCGCCGGACAGCTTCTGGGCCAATGGCTCATATACAAGCTTGAGCGCAAGGACATCCAAGTGTCTACCGCTCACAGTTATGTCAATCTCGCAGGCAGCCCGCTGCTGACTTGGCTCGATAGAATCCAGCGTGGTATATGTGATGAGTTTGGTGTTGATGACAGCAATCTATCGACGCGCATCAATGGCGTGTCAGCAAAATTGGCAAACGACTACCAAGCAGAAAACAAATCGGATGAATCGCAGCGCGTTGCCAATCAGGTCTTAAATGACTTGTATGGTGTTAGAAATCGAAGGACTGGTGTTGGTGCCAAATTCGTGAATGCAGCGCGGGTGAATAATACGCAATTGCATGCACTTCTTAGCGCTGGAAACGATGAATTGTCGCTTGCTGCTTGGTATGTGTGGCTGACAATATTAAATACCGTGGGCTTAAGAGAATCAGAGCTATTTCCTGTTCGCGCAGACGATGTGGTATTTCGCACAAGTGGCGAAGTTGAGCTTCACATTCACCGCATTATTAAAACTTTAAATGCCAACCGCATCGTGTTCATGAATGAGCCACTCATCCAGCTGTGGCTAGCGATTCGCAAATCGCTATCACCTCAACAAGCGCCCATGTTGATGCCTTTAGGGCGCCCATCCAACAAACACGATGTTTCAAGGATTGTGAACAGCAGCATAAGAAAGATTAGCCGCGATGCTGACAGAGTCGCACACAGCTTTCGTCATAGCGTGGCATCCAGCCTATTTGAATCGATTGTTCGGCAGCATGCAGAAGGAGCTTTTGGCGACCAGTTGCTCGATTCGCTACTCGACGAGTTGGCGGAAGACATGGGACATGGTCATATCAGAACAACATTGGCTCACTACATTCATTCTGCTCATGAATGCATCGCAGAGCGACTCAATCAGATGGTGCCAGCTTTGAAGCCTTCAACCATGCGGCAGTTGCTTGGTGAGCATTATCAGTACCATCAAGGTCAATTGTCAGAGCGTGAATTCCAGCGGCAAAAATTGATTACTGCATTTAAAGCTGCAGAGGCCGTTGTCACGCTTGGGGTCAAGAAAGGTCGGCCCGCCCAAATTAATACGCCGGTCACTAACATCGGACCCGAGCTGCCAAACTTGATGATAGGTATTAGTATGCCTGACGGCCCGTTACCCAAAGCCCAACAATCCTTAAAAGAGGGCTGTGCAAAGGCTCTAGCATGCATCAAGCAGTATCATCCAAACCTGTGCAAATTTGGCACTGAAATGACATTGCCAATGCCTCGTTCGCCAGATGAACGCCGGCTGTTTGAACACGGACTTTGGTCGGTGCTTCAAGCCATTGAATGCAAGCGTCTCAAAACAAATGACTTGAAGTGCGCAATTGAATGTTATGAGCAAGCAGGACAAGCACGATTCACCTGCTCGACGACACAACAAGCCAAGCAAGTAATAGCATTTATTGATGCGTTGGGCGGCGCTGAAGCTATATCGCAATCCAACCACTCTATTGAAATCCGCTTGATTGCCGATGACCGAGGCCTTCGTTTATCTGACTGGCGCCGCTTTGTTACGCGCGAGCAACGAGCGGATTGTACCTTTACTCGAGCAGTCCTAAGTATTCAAATGAGCTACAACAATCGCTCATCCACAGCCATGCGACCGCTACTTATGCTCTTTGCGTTACACTGCCTCTCGCTATAACTGCGTTTGATTGTTAAAGAATAAACCGTAGATCTGCGACTCCTTCTCTAACAATCTAAGACAGAGCGGTGCGGTAGTTTCGACCATTCGAGCACAGTTATGTGGTGAGTTATCCGGTGCCTAAGCACAGATCTTCGGCAAGCATTGTGAGCTGGTTATGCAAAGCTGCGGACTGCACTAGCTCAACCGACCGCAGGTTTATCATCATCAAGGATTTTGTTGGAACCTATTAGTATCGAATTTTTGCAAGGGAAAGTCGATTAATAGTCATATTAAACAATGGTTTATGTTGATGGTTATGAATTCGCAAAAAGCCATTTTTGAACTATCGATTTTCGGTTTACCTAGTTTCGCGTTTTTTCTAAG
Source organism: Neiella holothuriorum (assembly GCF_019457915.1). Lineage (GTDB taxonomy): Bacteria > Pseudomonadota > Gammaproteobacteria > Enterobacterales > Neiellaceae > Neiella > Neiella holothuriorum. The sequence goes on along the minus strand of NZ_JAHZSS010000011.1, from coordinate 34,392 downwards.
TAGTCGATATGGGATCTGTTGGTTTTAGCTGAACGCTCAAGTCGCACATGATCCAAGTGTTGCGCGATATGTTTGAGCTCGTCTGCGTCGATGATTCTGTCAGAAAATGACTTGATATAAAGTGCCATGGCCGCAGGTTTACCAACGTTGCCCGGCATTTTCGTTTTCAATTGTGCCGCATCTGTGAAGACGATGACCGATCGAAATTGTTCATGTGCGACATTAAGTAGCATCGCGAGTGCTTTTGTGTGCTTATAGTTTTGACGTATAGGGTTTTGAAATCGGAACGATTTTCGACCGATTGTTTGAGTCCACATGCTTTGGTGTTGGTGTCCAAAGATCCAGCCTGTCATGTTTTTAGTTTCAATGACGAATATGGCAAACTGCGACAGCACAACGTGGTCGATCTGCGTTGTTCCACCATCCGCCAAAGACAAGGTCACATCGTTGAGTATTGTGTAGTCTTGCTCATTCAAATGTTTTTGCAGAACCCGTGTCACCTCCGCTTCACCCAAACGTCCTTTTAGCACTTTGAAATAACGTCGAGCCGCTCCTGTGCGCATGATTATCGTGATAAGGAATAATATCGCAATGCAGATAACTAACAGGGTTGGCATACGCGTTACGGCCGAGGGTTTATTGATGTTGGAGTTGATTGCACCATGTTGCTGATCTAGGCCCTTCGCCACCGAAGGATGGCTTAACGGCCGTTGCGAAGCAACGGTTAGTGGTTTCTGCTGCCCATTCTGGTTTTTGGGCGAAGGCAGTTTCTGTTGGTGACGCACCGGTGTTGGCGATACGCAGTGTCGATCTAAGACTGCTTGATTACGAACAACATAACTGGATTGTTCACCATATTTCCGGCTGTCTTGCTCTATTTGCTGCTGTATGAGTAGGCAGGCTGATTCAGTATATTGCTGGTCACCAAATACGGGGGTAGCAATGACCACTACAAACACTAAGATCCAATTTTTTGTGAATATTCGCTCCATATTATGCACCGAATGCCGCTAGCGCTTGCTGCCCTTGACCCGATAGCAACCACATGACTGCCGTAATATTGCAAATCACAGTGCCCCAATAAACGGCTCGGAATGATTGCTTCTTGGACTTATGGCGAAGCAGTTGCTGGGCAATGGCAGCGCCCGGCCAACCGCCGGCTAAAGCAAGCAAGTGCAGCGTACTTTCAGGCGTTCGCCAAGCACCACGTTGTGCTTTTAATTTGTCCCATGCGTACGCTACAAATGTGAATACGTTGAGCCCTAATAGCGCAACAACTAGCTTCACTGGCAGCAACCCCAAAATGCCGATAGCGGCCAAAACAACGAGCCAAGTCAGAGCTAGATAGACTGAGCCTTTTCCTGGTTTTTTACCTGATGTTTTGGTCTTAGACTGGCGCACAGCCTCCCCAGCAAACACTGCATTGGCGGCACACGGTCGGTCTTGGTTGTCTTGACTCAACGTGAAGGTGACAATGTCGCCGGCCTTTGGGGCTCTGGATCGGTTAGCAAATGCATTCTTATGAATAAATATTTGCTTGTCACCGGTGGTTGGGGTGATAAAGCCATAGGCTTTTTGCTCATTCCATTGAGCCAGCTTTCCTTTTAAGCGCATATATCAGTTCCTTTTAGTCGCTTGTATTACCATTCCATTAGTTGCTGGGTTTCGTGTAGTCGTTCGCGCTGCATCAGCATCGCTTCAAATACGTCGGTTACCGAGTCAGAGCCAACATTCAACCCTGGCAGGGCAGCGATTGCTTCAGCATAGAAACGTTGTTGCTGTATCGGTTGGTCATGCCACGCCAGTTGCCATCAATCGATGATGACATCACGAGCGGCGTTCATTCGTTTCGACGTGGGCAACTTATCAGACTTTTGTAGATTCAATTTTGATGTTGCTGGCAACAGGTTCCAAAAATCATTATTTGGCCAACGCGAAAATGGCATGCAGTGATCCACGGCGTAGCTTGTGGGTAATGACTTGCCCGACCAAACGCAGCGGATATCGCTATTTGCCTGTTGAAGCTCATCTACTCGTCGTCGCACTTGCGATGTATTGTGCTCTGCTCGCTGCCATTGCAAGCTGCCGAATAGTTCACTTCGCGAGAAGTGGCTGTTGGATTTAAATCCGCCAACCACATTGACCCATTCGCTCACTAAAACCGGCTCCACCCAACAGGCATATCGACTTAAGCTCAACCACAGCGACTCGGGTAACTCGAATTCTCCCCAACGCCAAAGGCTTTCAATATCAACAAACAAGGTATCTTTAGCTTTGACCGTTTTGCTATGAACATGGAATACCTGATCATCGGTATTGGGCAGTGAGATGTACTTGCAGGGCATATCGCGGATGGTATGGCTGCACTGGCTCAATGTACGGTGCATTGCGATTGCCTCATCGCCAGTAAATAGCCTACCTATTGCAAAGTCATCTGCGGCAATGTGAGTAAGCTTACGCCAACCATCGTCTTTGATAAAACCAAGCCCCCGATTGGGATTCGAGCTCTGTTTTATGTCATAGACGTCGACTAATCGCTTGTACTGCTGACACCAAAATAAAGCCACTAAGCCCATCGGCAGTAACACTGATTTACCTTCGCGGCGAGCGGCACCTGGGCAACCATCGGCAATGCGCAAAAGTACGCGCAATAGGGCTAATTTGTACGATGCGCTTTTGTTGTCATTGACCGCAATATGACGAATCAATGGAAATGCACCAGTGCCATCATCGGGCAAGGTCAGTACGACCGTTTGCCAACTGACTTCTTGGCGGTTGAGCTGATCTTCAGAATCCGAAACCTGCTTGCTCAGCTGCAGGCCCAATCGGTTCGCAATGGCTTTTATTTCGTCAATGCTGACCTTATGCATGATGCGTTCATCGGGGCTTGGCCCATGCCGCAGGGACATCACGATTTTGCCGCCTGGCCTAAGCAAGTTCGCCATTTTGCGCAGAGCACGTTCGCGCGAAGACTCAGGAATATGCATCCAAACCGCGCTGAGTAAGATCAGATCGTAAGTGAGATTCAGTGAATAGGTTTTCTCAAGAGCGGGTAGGGCATCAGTCACCCAGTGAACATTCAACCCTTGGGTGAGCTGTTTACCATATTGGGCTAACGCTTCAGCGGGCTCAACGGCGATGACGCTCAAATTAACCTCACGGCCTAGCTCGGCCATACGAGCGGCATCACGGCCAGAACCAGCTCCGATATCGAGCACTCGGGGAGATTGTTTACTCAACAACTGCTGAAGTTCGCCATCCCAAGCCTTGTGAACCTGCTCAAAAGCGACAGAAGCGTACTGCTTATTCATTTCCGCTGCATGCAGGTTATAGAAATTGGTGTTGGTGGACTTGGGGTACTTCACTGCTGCTACTCCTTCAGCGGTGTTTGGATATTGAATTTAGCATGCTGCTATGACTAAGACTAATGACTGCCAACGTGCAGAATTTAATCGGATTATCCATTGGCTGACTATCTAATCAGAACTCTAAGTTATTAACTTGAGCTTCATCAAACATCACCCATTGAAGTATGTATCCAAATGATACAAACTGCGATTCCAGTCAATGGATAAGTATCAAGGAAACGCTGTGATCCCTGAAGACGTTAATTACGCCCAAAAGCAACGACTCGCCTACATCGATTTCAAGCTGCTGTTTGCTGGTTACGTCACTCGCAGTGAAATCGTTAAGCGATTTGAATTAGGGCTCGCTGCTGCCAGTCGAGATTTGTCACTCTATAAAGAGCTGGCGCCAAATAACATGGCCTACGACAACGCGGTCAAAAAATATTTCATCACCAACTTGTTTAAGCCGCTGTTTAAGCATGATGCGCGTAAATCACTAATGAAGATTGCTCACCAGATATCAGATGGTTTTGATGCTGTAGGCGACGTTGAGTTTCCGGTCACGGCACCTACACAATTGAACGTGCCGGACATCTTCGTGGTGGCGCGTTTGTCACAGGCGGTGATCAACAAGCGGCCGGTTAAAGTCACCTACACAAGCTTAAGCAGTGGCACTAGTGAGCGAGAACTAGTGCCTCACACCATTGTTGATAATGGCTTGCGTTGGCATGTTCGCGCATACGATCGAAAATCTCAGTCGTTTCGTGATTTCGTGCTGACTCGCATAGGCGAGGTGACGGTGTTGCCAACAGAAGTGGATGAAGTCGAGTCGCAAAGCTATGACACTCATTGGAGAGCTCCAATTACTCTCGAACTTGTTCCTCACCCGAGCAACATCCAACATCCTGAAGCTATTGAAATGGATTATGGAATGGAAGAAGGAGTGCTTTGGATCAGTACCAAGGCTGCGTTAGCCGGTTATGTTTTAAGACGTTGGAATGTGGATTGTACTGAACGAGCTTCTCTCCAAGGAGCTGAATATCAACTTTGGCTCAGAAACGTTCAAGCATTAACAGGTGCAGAGAACTTAATGATTGCACCAGGTTATAAAGTAACAGGTATCAACTAATGGAAAATCAATTAATCGCAAAACTAGCTCAGCTTAGATACTTGGTTGGTTTTCTTGGAGAAAAGACTCAGCATAATTGGTGGTCTTCAAATTTTTTAACCCCCTCAACAAAGAAAATGCTGGAATTTACTTTTCCTAGAACAGCTCATCTGGCGCAATACGAAGCTGTTTCAGCTGCCGCAGCTCGGATACATGATGACTCAATTGGAGTCGGTAAATCGTTCCACTTATTTCGCCTTCCTGAGTATTTAGAAAAAGCGTTAGTCGATAAAATCCAGTCAGCACAAGCTGAAGATTTTGAATCACTTTTGGTATCAAAAGACAAAGCGTTAGCCGAGTTAAGTGAAATAATTGGCTCCGCAAGCCTTACTGGAGAAGGCCCCATAAGCCTGGGGCAGGTAAAAGCTAGTCAGTGGGAGCAGTCAATTGCACAAATGGCATCTGCTTACTTTCAAGCTTTTAACAATGGCACAAAATCATTTCCCTATTTCCAAAGTGATGTTTAGTCATGACTGAACAATTTTATACAACACAGCTTCAGGCTGGCTTAGGACTCAAAGAAGAAACAAAGGGGCTTTTTGAACTATGGCAACCTGGGATGGCCACACAAGATCTAATTGATACAGCTTTAGAATCAGGCTCGTTCCCCAATGTTACAGCAAGACGATTACGCAATATCGTTGCAGAGTGCTTCGTCCCACGATACTTGCGGAAAGAGGATACTGCCCAATTCGTGAAAGCGCTTTTGCCAAGCCTTTCTTCACTCGAAGTCAGTCAAATTTTCTACTTGTATACAGCAAGAGCCAATTACATATTGGCCGAATTCGTAAAAAACGTTTATTGGCAAAAATACGCTTCAGGCTATCAATGCATTCTCGCAGAGGACTCTAAAAGCTTTGTAGAGATGGGCTTGCAAGATGGCAAGATGAAGAAGCCCTGGTCGGAAACAACTATAAAACGAGTCTCTTCTTACCTCTTAGGTTGTTTGGTTGATTACAACTTCCTTGAAGTTGCAAGCAGAGCCGAACGTAGATTAACCCCTCCAAGATTGTCAGAACACGTTGCAGTGTACCTAGCCTATGAACTTCACTTTTCGGGACTAGGTGATAACGCAATAATTAATCACCCCGACTGGCAATTGTTTGGCTTAAGCCCTGGGGATGTAAGAGAAGAATTGAAGGCATTGGCTGTAAATAGGTACTGGATTATTCAAGCTGCTGGCGATGTTGTTCAGATTAGCTGGGCATACAAGAACATGGAGGAAGTTATAGATGTCATTGCTTAAATCAAATTTCGATGAGCTAGTTGCCAAGATAAAGCAGGGAAGAGAGTTTACACACGCAAGCTTTGAGCCCATTTACTACTTGGTTTTTTCGCCAGAAGATATTGTCGCAGTTAAACGACAAAAAAAAGCTTGGCTTTCCCGCCTGAAATCTGAAGGCTGGGTGGTGCATGAGTTTTCCATTGCTAAACAAATAGAACTGCTGCTCGAAAAAATTAATCCTGCGGTCAAAAAAATGTGGAATGCAGCGGATAAAAAGGATCCTCTCAATTTCGAAAAAGTCAGTCAATCAATCGAAAACACATTAAAGAAGGATGGCTCTGGTTTAAAGGACGTTTTTGCGAATTTTCTACTCGAGGCAGAGTCAGATCCGAATGCTTTGGTACTCGTGACCGACCTGGAAGCGCTTCATCCCTACCTTCGTATTGGTGCAATCGAATCAGGCCTGCAAGGCAAATTCAATGTACCGACCGTATTTTTATATCCTGGCGTGCGCACAGGAAAAACACGACTCAAATTTTTAGGTTTTTACCCTGAAGACGGTAACTATCGTTCTCTTCATGTAGGTGGTTAAAAGGAATAACAATGACAAATATCAGAACACTATTTGATTCAAGTAAAGGACTAGAGAGACGAATTGAAAAGGTCATTACCTATGGAAGTGCAGAGGAAAAAAACCTAAAAGCTGAAATCTCCGAGTACGTAGTTACTGATCACCTTTGTGAAAGCATGCATGAGCTTCTAGAACGTATGCAAACCGCAATGAACTCCAATGATGAAAATGAGATTGGTGTTTGGGTATCAGGTTTCTACGGCTCGGGTAAATCATCTCTTTCCAAGTACATTGGTATGGCCTTGGATGATCGTATCACTATTGAGGGAACACCTTTCCTGCAACACTTTTCCGACCGAATCCGCGACGCTCGAACCAAGGCCTTGTTGAATACAGTTGCGAAAAGATTCCCAGCTTCTGTAGTCATGGTTGATTTAGCCAGTGAACAATCTGCTGGTGCATCAATGGAAGACGTTGCAACTGTCTTATATAACAAGGTACTCAAGTGGGCTGGTTACTCAAGAAACTTGAAAGTAGCATCATTTGAGCGAAGGCTGAAAAAGGATGGCCGTTATGACGAATTTGAGCAGCTATTTTCAGCAATGCTAGAGGGTGAAACCTGGCAAAGCTACCAAGATGATCCATCCGTTGTTGATTTCATCATTCCAGAGTTGGCGCATCAAATGTACCCCAAATTCTGGCCTCACTCTGATAGCTTTAAGACAGATCATGAAGAGTTTGTTTTTACGGTAGAACAGCAAGCTCAAGAGATTATCGATATTGTTAGAGAAACCAGTGGTAAAGACTACTGTGTTTTCATTTTCGATGAGATTGGTAACTATGTAGGACCCAGAGAAAAGCTAATCTTCAAACTTCAGGGCTTTGCTCAGATCATTAAGCAGCTGGGCAAAGGTAAAGTTTGGATTTTCGGTACGGCCCAACAGACACTCGCTGAAGATGATAAGAGCGCAGCATTAAACTCTCCAGAACTCTATAAACTCATTGATAGATTTCCAATTGATATTCGTTTGAAATCAAGCGATATCAAAGAGATTTGTTATTTGCGCTTACTTGGAAAGTCATCTGATGGTGAAAATCAGCTCAAAGCACTTTTTGATAGTAATGGTCAGTCACTGCGTCATGCTACTAAATTAGAAGGTAACAAGTTTTATGAGGCAGATGTAGACGAAAAGTCGTTCGTCAATCTGTACCCATTTTTGCCCGCTCACTTTGAACTGCTACTTAATCTGCTGGGGGTTCTGGCGAAATCAACTGGGGGCATTGGTCTTCGTTCCGCCATTAAGGTTATTCATGATGTTCTGGTAGAGGGGAATGATGATCAGGCTCCTATTGCGGATCAAAATATCGGATGGCTTGCGACATCCGTGACTCTCTACGATGCACTTGAAAAAGATATTGGAGCAGCGTTCGCAACTAAACACAGGGCTGTTGGTCGGTTATATCAATCAAACTGGTATAACTCAGCTCTCCACCAAGGAGTCGCTAAAACAGTTGCTTTGCTAGAAATATTAAACAACCTGCCAATTACAAGACACAACGTAGCAGCTCTAATGCACGGGGATGTAACCGCTCAATCGCAAAAAGATGCAGTTGAACAAGCTATTGAAGACTTAATCAATGATCCCAAAGTGCCTCTGGGGGAAGAAAGCGGAGAGCTCAGGTTTTTCAGTGAAAAACTGAACGATATTGAGCAAGAACGCCATCAACTGCGCTTGCCTTCTGTTGAATTGAGAAAAATCATGAGCAGCGCGCTTCGAGATGTAATGAGTCCATTACCCAGCGTAAGTTTAAGCGGTGTACGCAGTGTCCAAACCGGTATCAAATACTGCAATGAAACAGGATTAGTCTCAGCATTAAACGGCGATAGAAATCCAATTCAAACAGTTATTGAGTTTGTATCAGCGACAGATTTTGATGTTGCTCGCACACGCCTTGTGGATGCCTCTCGCCACCACAAAAGTGAGATTTATCTATTAGCGAGAACCTCTCCAGACATCGATGAGTTAGTCAATGAAGCTTATCGATGTGATGAAATTGCAAACCGTTATCGCCAGGAAACAGAAAAAGAAGTAAAAGATTACTGCAAGGCACAGAAAGACAGAGCAACTAACCTCATTGGCCATATAGAAACCAAACTACGTCGCAGTTTGGTCAATGGTGAGTTTATTTTTGGTGGTAATGCCATAGCTGTTGAAGGCTACAGTCAAGAGCTGCTAGATGCATGTAAAAAGCATCTCTTGGATGCCGCTAAGAAAGTATTTGACCGATACCAAGAAGCTCCGGTACAAGCTGCAACAGCAATAGCCGAAAAATTTATTCGAGCAGATAAGTTAGACTCAATTATAAGTGAAATTGATCCGTTATCCTTGGTTGAAAAGAGCGGTGGCACCTACTCAATTAACGAAAGCCACCAAGCGATCACCAGTATTAAGGATTATATTGAGACTCGTGGCGGCGTCGATGGCAAAGTGCTTGCGGGTCATTTCTCTCGACCTCCTTTTGGCTGGTCTCAAGACACTCTTCGTTACCTTGTCGCCGCTATGTTTGTCGCCAGCCTAGTTAAGTTTAAGGTCTCAGGGACAGAGCTCACAAGCTCTGGGCAAAAAGCTATTGATGCGATTAAAACCAATAACACATTTAAAAATGTCGGCGTTAATCTGCGTGATGACAGGCCTTCTCCAGAAATGTGTCTACTCGCTTCAGAAAGGCTTACCGAATTAACTGGTGAATCTATTTTCCCAATGGAAGATGACATCAGTAAAGCTGCTGTGAAGTATTTTAATCAAGCGCAACACGACTTTGGCTCTTTAGCAATTGAACTTGAAAACCTTGGTATTCCAGGGCAGGAGAGAGCGGAAAGCTTGAGAAATGATTTAGCCAACATGTTGCTATCAGACTGCTCTGATGCGCCTCAGCGACTCGGAGCTGAAGAATCTCAGGTCTTTAGGTCATTGCAGTGGGCAGCTTCTGTGCAGCGCAGTTTTAAGCAAGGGCTAGACAACACATTAAAAACTTTAAATACACTGGTTCAAGCTATCAATGCTCTACCAGATGCGGGCAAACCAGGCCAATTGAAAGTTGATGCTAGTGAAGAGATCCAAGCATCTAATGAAATGCTGAAAAAAACAGACTTTTATGAGCACAGTGCAGACTTTAACACCACATTAACCAACTTAGGTTCATTGATGTCTTCAAGTGTTGATGAGCTACAAAAGCAACAAGAGTTAAGCATCGAGCAAGCTCAAACAGAAGCAGCCAACCATGCGGATTGGCATGAATTAACCATTGAAGAAAAAGAGCAAGAGCTTAAGCGGTTTGATGATCTAGCTTTAACCGTTGCAAGAGATGTGACAGGTCTAAATCAGTTAATTAGACAAGAATTTAACATTAGCCAGCGATTGAAGGATGTGAATCAGTCTGTTGCGCAAAAAGCACAAGCCAAACGGGCGCAACGGGTTGCTGAAGAAAAAGCTAAATATGAAAAAGAGGGAAAAACAAAGGTCGAACGCAAAATTTCGATTCCTAAACGAGTGACTCAAAGAGCTGAACTAGAACAGCTAATTCAAGTGCTACAACAGCTCAAAGGAGACTTAGAGCTAAACAGTGAAATCGAAATTCACTTAGATTTTGAGAGCTAATAGGACGTATCATGGCATTTGACCAAACAACCCGAAACCGACTCAACCGGTTTGTTGCTGACGCTCGTGGCGTGTTGTCCGCCGAATTTACCCGTCAATTACAAGCAACTTATGGCATGAACCCAGCAACGGGTGAAGTTGCTGATTTAGAATCTTTAGCAGGCTTAACGCCACACCAACAAGAGACAGCTCAACTGTTAAGAGAAACGTTTGAGCATTATCTTGCTGCTAGCGACCACGTTAAAGGCAAAAGCAAAGAGAAAGAAAACAGACTTGCAGCACTCGACCGTATTGTCAGAGAGCAGGCATTTACCGTGCTTAACCGTTTAACTGCTTTACGAATGAGTGAAGCCCGTGGTTTTCTAACAGAATCCATCGCCAATGGGTATGACTCTAAAGGCTTTCAACTATTTCATCGGCTTGCCGGAACCAGCTTAGGAGAAACAGGAGACTCTTATCGTCACTATCTCTTTAGCATTTTTGATGAGTTTGCGTTAGACCTCTCGGTATTGTTTGACCGGTTTGCAACACAGGGGCGTCTATTTCCATCAACGCCTGTACTGTTAGAGCTATTAGATTTAATCAACCACGATGAAATTGAGCCACTATGGGCAGAAGATGAAACCATTGGTTGGATCTATCAATACTTTAATTCTCAAGAAGAGCGCAAAAAAATGCGTGATGCTTCACAAGCTCCACGCAATAGCCGAGAGCTTGCCGTCCGAAACCAATTTTTCACCCCGCGCTATGTGGTTGAATTTCTAACCGACAATACCTTGGGTCGCATTTGGTACGAAATGACTCAAGGACAAACCAAGCTCGTTGAAGAGTGTGAATACCTGGTTAAACGGCCCAATGAAGCCTTCTTAACCGAAAGCGAACAAGCACCAGAACAAGAAAAAAACCAACGCTTAAGCCAACAAGAGTTGCTGCAACAAACTGTGTATATTGAGCACAGAGCATTAAAAGACCCTCGAGATATTAAAATGCTCGACCCTGCCTGTGGCTCTATGCACTTTGGCCTCTATTGTTTTGACCTGTTTGAACGTATCTATGAAGAAGCCTGGGAGCTTGAATTAAGCCTGGGTGTTCATATATTCACCCGAGAAAGTACGAAACAAGCGTTAACAGAAACCTATAGCAACAAAGAAGAGTTCTTAATCGATGTCCCTCGCTTGATTATCGAGAACAATATCCACGGTGTAGATATTGACCCGCGCGCAGCCCAAGTAGCGGGTATGTCACTCTGGCAACGCGCGCATAACAGCTGGCAAAGAGCGGCTGTTAAGCCACAGTTGCGCCCACAAATTACTAAATCAAATATTGTTTGTGCCGAACCCATGCCGGGTGAAAAGGAGGTGCTTCAAGAGTTCACTTCGCAGCTTAAACCAACCGTGCTGGGGCAGCTAGTTGAGGTTATTTTCGAAAAAATGCAACTGGCAGGTGAAGCCGGTACGCTACTTAAAATTGAAAAAGAGATTGAAGAAGCAATCTCTGGTGCTAAAGAAATCTGGCTGCAACAAAATCAGATGCTGAGCCAATTTCCGGATTTGGCCAAAGTGGCTAAGAGCAGTGGCGAAGTCGATTTTGATGTGTCGGATATTGATGATGAAGACTTTTGGCTGCAAGCTGAGCAGAAAATACTTGATGCTTTAGCACAATACTCAAGATCAACTTCTTCAAGTGTGACAGAGCAAAAGCGGCTGTTTGCATCGGATGCGGCGAAAGGTTTTTCGTTTATTGACTTATGCAAGAAGCGCTTTGATGTGGTTTTGATGAACCCGCCGTTTGGAATATTCTCTATTAGATGCAAAGAATTTTCTACTAGAGAATATAAGTATAGTTACAGTGATATTCTATCCGCATTTGTTGAACGAGGAATAGACTTTCTGCGTGATAGAGGTCGATTAGGCTCTATTACTTCGAGAACTTGCTTTTTTTTAGCCTCATACAAAAACTGGCGAAAAGAAATTTTGCTAGAAAAAGTAAATCAAGAAGTGTTTGCTGATTTAGGTGTTGGTGTAATGGATGACGCAATGGTAGAAGCCGCAGCATATGTTATGGAGCTAAATTCATGAGCATTTTTATTCGACTCTTATTTGATGGAGACAAAGAAGAAGAATTAAAGAGGTCTGTAAAATATCACAATAAAGGTACTGCTAGAGAATGCATTTTCTATACTAGTCCAAAAGAGTTTGAAGTTGTTCCTGGATCACCATTTTCTTACTGGGTAAGTGAAAGAGTTCGAAATACATTCATAAACTATCCGAAGCTAACATCGAGTGAAAAAGATTTAGTTGCTACGAAAGGTTTAGCTACTACAGATGACTTTCGGTTCATTAGAACTAAATGGGAGGTTGAAGACTTAGGGGGGTGGCTTACGCTAGCAAAAGGAGGAGAGTTCTCCCCATATTACGCCGATCTTAAACTCAAGATCAATTGGGCAGGCGAAGGCCAGGAGCTTAAAGCTTACTTAGACCAAAAAATTGGAAAGCCCAATCAATGGAGCAGATGGATAAATGCAGTAGATTATTACAGAAAGCCTGGAATTACATGGTCTAACGCCACAACCAGCGACTTATCGGCAAGAGTTCTTCCTAAAAATTGTATTATAAGTCACATGGCGCCGACACTTTTCAGCCCTACTGATTCATGGGATGAGTTGTCACCCTATCTTGCTATTATTAACTCGAAGATATTTAAATATCTTGTTTCGATGTCCCTTGGCCTCGCCGCAGAGGCACGAAAACATTATGAAGTGGGAATAATTCAAAATATTCCAGTTCCTAGGCTTTCTGAACCAGAAAAAATATACCTTAAGAATAAATCTGAGAAACTATTTGAATTAATGAAATCCATTGATGTTAACAATGAGACTTCAGATAATTTCGAACTCCCGAATATTCTTGTGAAAGAATATGTAGAGGGGGTCACTAGAAAATATAGACTTATTGAAGAGTTGCAAAAAGATGTGGATCAGCTTTGTTTCAAAATATTCGGTATTGACGAAGTTGGAAGGAAAGAAGTAGAGGCTCAACCAAGAACTGCAATTAAGGGGAGTGAAAGGACATTAGCCGAACAGGAAAAGGAGTTTTTGAGTTGGGCTGTTGGGGTTTCCTTTGGGCGTTTTGATGACCGTATTTATCCGGCTGAAAAAGATGCAGTCGATGAACCTTTTGATAGGGTTGCGCCAAGGTTAAAATCTGCCTCGGTAAATACAGATTACTTAAGCTCAGAAAGCTTGGTAAATCATATTGGTTCGAAAATTTCTAAATATGAATTAATAATAAAAATTGATTTAGAAAAGTATCTTGACTCTAACTTCTTTGTTTACCACTTGAAGTTATATACTGACAGTAGAAGGCAGGCCCCAATTTATTGGCCCTTACAAACATCCAGTAAGAAGATTACTTTCTGGTTCTATTACCCAAATGTAGGGCACCAGACACTATTAAAGTGTGTCAACGAGGGCGTTGAGCCCAAGATCGAGACTTGTCGTAGGGAAATTTTAATTCTTGAGCAGGAGAACAGCCAGTCTCCCACAGGAATTAGAAAACTTGAGGATCTACGCGACACTTATTTTGAACTTGTCGATTATAAAGAAGAACTTCTGCGAGTAAGCCGGTTTTGGGTTCCAAACAAGAATGACGGTATTCAAATAACGGCCGCCCCCTTGTGGCGCCTATTCCAACATAAAGCTTGGCAGAAAAAGCTAAAACAAACCTGGGAAAAACTTGAAGCTGGTGATTACGACTGGGCGCATTTAGCCTTTTCTACGTGGCCTGAACGTGTGCTTAAAAAATGTCATGAAGATCGTAGCCTAGCCATTGCTCACGATGTTGAAGATGACTTATGGCATGAGGTGGCTGTAGTCAAGGGCCGTAAAAAAGAGCCCGTGATGGAATGGCAGCCTAAGCCACTGTCTGATGCAGAACTGGCTTCCTACATCAAAGAAAAAATTGCTATCGATGAGCGCCTAAAACTCTACCGCTCTAATAAGGCTTCTACGCCAATGGGAGGTTCTCTGTGAGTATTGAGCAATACATAAAGAGTGACATTCTTGAAAAGCGCTTAGCAGATACCAGTGTTTTGGTCATTTACGATGGAGAGCAGCGCTACCATCAACTGGCTCAAGAACTGGCAACCGATCAATGCACTGTCATTGATGTAGGCGAAGGTTCTTTGGCAACTCGCCAGCAGGCCATCAGTACGTTGTCACAATTGAAATCTGGCAAGCAGCTTTTGATTTATGTACCCAAAGCAGCGCCAATGGAAGAAGAAGAGAAGCAAAAAGATCCTTTCGCTTTGTATGCTGTTGCTGGAAGTGTTTTTCCTGATCCTGAACGTTCAGGTGATAACTACCTGGATATTTGCTTAAAGGCGAAGCCCGATCAAGCAACAGAAATCAGAGAGTTATTTGCACAGAATGAAAAACCTAGTTTTGATGTGATTAATGCGATTGGTGGCGGGGTGAATTGGCCAACGCTACAAGCCGCTCTTGGGGCAGAGGGAGCTTCAAACCTACTGTTTAAATTGATGGTTGCGAGCAAAGAAGTTCAGGCTAAGTTAGCTGCTGAATCTAGCTGGTACACAGAAGCTCAAAGCTTACTAAGTTCAAGCTTAGGTCTAGCTCTTCGCACCAAGCAAAGGTCCTGGTCTGCCATCGCCGATGAGCTTTGGCGTTTTGTGCTCTTTAGTGAGTTTGTGTTTGAGCTCAATGAAGCGGTTCCAACGAGTTTAGCTGATGTTCCTGTAGCTAAGCTTTCTGCTAAACCCATTATTGAAGAGCTAGGTGATAACCTAAGAAAACACACCGATTATCAAAACCTTTATATTGAGCGAGCAAGCTCTATTGAAACGGAATTAAAGCTTGATTCACTATGTGCCAACATAACCAAGCTGGGGCATAGAGATACCTTCCCGTTTGAAGAGAAGTGTTACTTACGACAAGCCATTGATGCTCTCCTTGCTGATAATGGCGATTTAACTCGCAAAATTGTTAGTGAACACGCTAACTCCGTTTGGTCTTCAAACAGTGAGAGCTTGGTAAATTGGGAGCTTGTTAAATCATCGCAGCGTTTACTGGAAACATGCGAGGACTTAGAGCGCGAGTTACCCAACTTTATTAAAAAGCAAAATGATCTGATTGAGTTTTACCAGTCTTCACTACGTCGAGCCGATCAGCTGCACCGTGAGTTTGAGCAAGCTGTAAATGATTGTCCTAATGCCGATGAATTAATGCCTGGAGTGGTTGGTTTAGTTCGTAAGCATTACCGCAAACTTGTTGAACCAGTTCAGCAGGGCTTTACTCACTTTACTCATGATTCAGGCTGGCCTCCTGCTGAGATCGTATCTAATACTCAGCTCTTTGATAGCAAAGTCTCACCACTGCTGAAGAGTCGTGGAAACCGGGTGGCCTATTTAATGGTTGATGCGCTGCGTTATGAGCTGGGGTATGAGTTGAATAAACAGCTCGCAGAAGATGCAGATACGCAGCTTTCGGTTAGCTTTGCTACGTTGCCATCGATTACGTCATTGGGCATGGCGAGCTTATTACCAGGTGCTTATGACAAGCTTTCCTTAGCTCTAGAAGACGGCAAAACCAAAGCACTTTACGATGGAAAGCCGGTCGGCGAAGCTGAGGAACGCATGGGGGTGTTTAAATCTAACTATGGTGATCGCTTTGCTGAGATGCCGTTAAAAGATTTTGTCAAAATGCCGAAGAAGAAATCAGTTGAGTCCTCAGTTGATTTGTTGGTGTTGCGCACCACTGAAATAGATAGCTTTTTTGAGAGCCATCCCGAAGATGCTCCAGCGATGATGCAGCGAGAATTAAAGCAGATCCGGCAAGCGGTAAATAAGCTGCAAGATCAAGGCTTCCAAAAGGTCTTTATTGTGACAGACCACGGCTTCTACATGAACAATGCTCAAGAAGCTGGCGATACGGTTACAAAACCTGATAACTGTTGGAAAGTAGAGCATCAGCGCATGCTACTCGGCACCGGAAATCTGGATGAGTATCACTACAGCCTCTCGTCAAATAATGTCGGCATCAAATCAAACATTCAAACCTTTGCTGGGCCCCGTTCTCTATCTCCTTATCGTAGAGGGAAGCTCTACTATCATGGTGGCTTGTCGCTACAAGAGTGCCTACTTCCCGTTATCGAGATCACCTTAAAGCCTAATGTGATTAAAGGCGGTCAAACGGCCAATGTGAAGCTCGACTACAAGAAGGGAGCTAAACGCATTACAACACGCTTTGCTGTGATTGAGCTTACCCTGGAATCACTAAGTGCCGACCTATTTGGTGGGGCTGATGACCTAGAAGCTACAGAGGTATTGCTTGAAGCTCATTCCGGTACAGGCAAAAACCTTCAAGTTGTGGGAGAAGCCCGTCCAGGCGAGTATGTGAATGCGGCTACTGGTACAGTGACGTTAGAGCCAGGAGAAACAATTAAAGTCACGCTTAAGATGGATCCTGAGTTTGAAGGTTCGTTTAAGGTTAAAGCAATCGACCCAGTGACGAACACGATGTTGGGCAGCGCGCTAGAACTTCAAACTGATTATGCCGTTTAAGGACAAAATAGTGGATAAACTAGACAATAAACTGATAGAGATATTTGACGGCAAATTAGTTCGTAAAGATCTGCTTCAACGCATTAAGAAGGGTACCAATGTGCCCACTTTCGTTCTTGAGTTCTTGCTTGCAAGATATTGTGCGAGTGATGATGAGGATGAAATTCAGGCAGGCTTAGAAGCTGTCTTAGAGACCTTGTCCGACAATTATGTTCGTCCTGATGAATCAAACGCAGCTCAATCTAAAGTTGCAACCAAAGGTCGCCATAAGTTTATTGATAAGGTGCATGTTCGTTACGTTGAAACCAAGAAACGCCACTGGGCATCATTAGAGAACTTCAACTCGCAGAAAATTGCTGTTGGAGAGAAGTTTTATAAAGAGAACAAGCGACTTCTTGAAGGCGGTATTTGGGCCGAAGTTAAGCTCGCCTTTAATGAAATCGAAGAGGATGACTACGCCTTCTACATTGAGGAACTTCGACCAATTCAATTAAGCCGCTTCGACTTTGATGCCTACAAAGCCGGTCGTGCATTACTCACTCGTGATGAGTGGATGGATATTGTACTTAGGTCGGTAGGTTTGGAGCCAACCAAGCTTGAACAGCGGGTAAAGTTTCATTTTCTACTTCGTTTAGCTCCATTGGTTGAAGCTAACTTTAATTTTGTTGAGCTTGGGCCCCGTGGTACTGGTAAGTCATACTTTTATAGTGAGTTTTCCCCTTATTCGACCCTGATCTCTGGTGGTCAGGCGACAGTTGCAACTCTGTTCTATAACAAAAATCGCAAAGAGACCGGCTTAGTCGGTCACTGGGATACCATAGCCTTTGACGAAGTAGGTAACATGAAGGTGAAAGATCCTGATGTTATCCAGATCTTGAAAGACTTCATGGCTAATGGCCGTTTCTCTCGAGGCAAAGAGGTGATTGCAGATGCAAGTACCGCGTTTGTGGGGAACTTGGATTTATCAGTACAGCAAGTCGTTAACTCTACGGAATATGACTTGTTCCAACCGTTGCCGAAAGAGTTTGACCTGGCAGTCATGGATCGATTCTATGCATACCTCCCTGGCTGGGAAATGCCTAAAAACTCAAGTGACTTCTTAACGGATAACTATGGTTTCATCACCGATTATTTGGCAGAAGCTTTCCACCATCAGCTTAAGTCTGTCAACGTATATGAGATGGTCAATAAACGCATTAAGCTGGGTAAGTCGATCGAAGGGCGAGACGAAAAGGGCATCAAGAAAACAGTTTGCTCATTTATTAAAATTCTACACCCACACGGGGAGTGCTCCGATCAAGAGTTTGAGCAATATGTGGAATATGCCGTTGAATGCCGCCGTCGGGTAAAAGAGCAGATGAACAAGCGCAAGCCCGATGATGAGTTTGCCAATATCGATCTTTCATACATTAACGCAAAGGGCGAGGAAGTTATCGTTCGATGCCCTGAGACCATTGGCGCATTAGCCACTCTTGAGCCGAGCAAGCCAAGCTTAGTTTCTGAAGAGGCTGAGCCAACGGTTGATACAAGCATACCGCAGTCGCAGACCGCTTCTAGTCAAACAACAACGAACGTAGCTGATGCAGAGGCTTCTCCTGATACTGCGGTAACCGCTGAACAGGAACTTAAAGAACAGCACTTTAAAATTAATTATGGTGCGACAGGCTATAGCTATGAATCTATCATTTTACCTTACTTGGCAAAGGCTAAATCAGTAGTTATTGAAGACCCGTATATTAGGGCTAAACACCAGCTCAACAACTTCGTCCGCTTCTGCGAGGCATTAATCAAGCAGCCCTCCATCGAAAGCATCACTCTAGTCACTGCTTACGATGACAAAACTAACATTCAAGAGATGGCTGAAGCGCTCAAAGATCTCCAACAAAGCCTTCTAGAAATGGACGTCAAGCTAGATGTGAAGATCAATGAGAATTTGCATGATCGTGAAATCCGAATTGATAGCGGCTGGACTGTAAAAATTGGTCGTGGACTGGATTTCTTCCAAAAGCCTGATAGCTGGTTTGGTGTGGGCGTTAACGATTTAAGCCTTCGTAAATGCCTGGAAACCAGTATCGATATTTTTAAAAGTTAAGGACAACTTTAATGCAGTTTTATGAATATAGTAAATTTCGAGAGTCGATCGTTAATTTATCTAAAAAAGGAAGCTCGTTTAGTAAAGCGGCTAAAGATGCCGAAGCTTTGGTTGGTCGGGTAGCTCTGAAACAAGATAACCCTCTGCATGGCTGTAAAACGACCAATCATGGTGAAACAAGGATTAAGAACTGTATTAAATATGATCTATGTGGCAGGTCAAGGTTAGTTACAGTCCAATCAAATGGTAATTGTTTATTGCTATTTGTTGGTGACCATAATGCTGTAGATGCTTGGTTGAATGCAAATAAAGGCATGTCTTTTGCCCTTGATAAAAAAAATCAATTTGTTGAAGTAAAAAGTCAAAGCTCAGTTATCGGTGACGGAACGCCTATTGTTGATAAGCGTTTTCGGCATAACGAACTGTTGATTGATCTTATTGATGAGAACTTACTCGACCGTTTTCTAGAGGAGTCACCGAGAAAAGTTCAGAGGGAGATCGATAGGCTTACTTCTTTTGATGAACACCTTTTATATCATGTTACTTCAGAGCTTGACGGAGACTATTCGGTTGCAGTCAGAGATGCCTTTCTATCATTAATTTCTGGTGATATCAAAAATGCTATCCGGGTCATACAGCTTTATCTCGGAGATATTAAACCAATCGAGGAAATAGATGTTGATTCTGTCGTTGTTGATAGCGAGTTCTTAAAGAAAATATCTCCAGATTCGGCGCAATATCCGGAGCTATTGAGGAAGTTCGCTGAAGGCAGTGAGTACAAAGAGTGGATGCTGTTTATGCATCCAGATCAGGAGTCGGTTGCGTTTAGTGACTTCAACGGCCCTGCGAAGCTGTTAGGAGTATCCGGTTCAGGCAAGACATGTGTTGTTATTCAGCGCGCAATTTACTTAGCAAAAAAATACCCACGCGAAAATATTTTAGTTGTAACACTGAATAAACCTTTAGCTGTTTTGATTGAGAAATTAGTTAATCAAATGTCAGATGAAGAAGTTATCTTGCGAATTGAAGTGAAACCATTTTTTGCTGTTGGGCAAGATTTATTGAATCAGTTTGAGCCAAATAATAGAAAGCTATACGAAGACACAACGTGGAAAAGTGGTGAGCACATAGATGAAGTTTGGAGAGAATTTTATCGTTGTGAGTTGGGAAATAATGATGCTGAAGTTCTTCATGAAATTCACGATAGATTGATTTCCAAGGGAGTAGATGCTGAAAATTATATCAAAGAAGAATTTGACTGGATAAGAAGTGCGCTTCCTTCTCATCAAAGAAATAATTATCTGGGAATTCCAAGGCAAGGTAGGACTATCCCACTAAACGAAAGGCAACGAAAAACTTTACTAAAAGGCCTTTCTGCGTGGGAACGGAAAATGAAGATGGTTGGTGTAACTGACTACTTAAATATTTCTACAGCAGTATATAGGCATATTAGCAAGGTTGTTCCAAAATATCGCTCAGTACTAATTGATGAGTCTCAAGATTTTGGGAATATAGAATTCTCTATTGCTAGAAGTCTTGTCGCAGAGAATGCGAATGACATATTTATATGCGGTGATGCTGCACAAAAAATATCAACTAAGTACCAGAATTTGAAAGAGGCTGGAATAGATATTCACGGAAGTCGATCCAAGAGCATAACTAGAAATTATCGCAACAGTAGAGAAATACTAGAACTTGCAAATAATGTACTGGAAGAAAACTTAACTGAGGAGATGATTTCATCTGATGACTTCGAGGTTCTCGATCCAGAATACGCATCGTTTTCAGGATCCAATCCCCTGCTTTTAAAAGCAAAAAACTTATCTGTCGAGCTCTCTTCAGCGTTTGATTACTTAAATAAAAACTTAAAAACCAATCAAAAAGGCTGTATTTGCATTGCTGGCTATACCCATCATGAGATAGAACTCTATGCAAAGAAAATAGGAGTTTCAGTGTTGACCGGCAATGTCGATATAAACGAGGGTTCCTTGTTTATGTCTGATTTAGAGCAGACTAAAGGTTTTGAGTTTGATTATGTTTGTATATTGAACTGTAGCGAAGGCGTAATTCCTGATCTTCACTTGCCAGTAGAAGAGCACTTTAGAGAGTTATCAAGACTATATGTGGCGATGACAAGAGCTAAGCTGGAGTTGATTTTATCCTTTTCAGGAACAAGCTCACCGTTATTTTCTAGTGCAAGAGATTATCTAATAGAAGATACTTGGCAAACTTATATTGACCTCAATATGAGGTTTTATAGTGCTCCTGTAAAAATGTCTGATGTTGTCCATATAGAAGATTATGGTACTGCGAGTATAAGTGATATGACTGGTAGTATGTTTTTGTATAGAAAGGAAGCGATAGGCCTTTCTCAAGACTTAGTTGAGTTACTTCGGAATAGAGTTACAGGCAAAGGGGCTCGAACTAAGACTGCAACGGGTTCTTTCAGAGTCAAGTCTTGGAAAAATATTGGCAGCCTTATTAATGATTTAAAGGGAATGAATGCTTACGAACATAAAGTGAATCCCAAGCTGATTGAAGAATTGGAGCAAATGAATGCTTACGAACAAATAGTAGGGCCCAAGCTGATTGAAGAATTAGAGCAAACCTAAGGTGTATTAGCTGAAAAGAATTTAGCTCAATTCTAAACTGACAGACACCGTCTCAAAAGCGGCTAGCTGTCAGATCTGGTCTGAGCTACTACAGCTTAAGTTGTAGAGCCGTAAAGGGGGGCCAAATTTAGCTGCTGCTATTCAATACGGCTCATGAGTAGGTGATTCGCCGCAGCTTTCTCAATATGCTTACTCCACCAGTTCATCATCTTGCGACGTCGCTTTAAATACTTGGCTCGGTTATAGGCATTACGAACTTCGTCTTTGCCAGTGTGTGATAGGGCGGCCTCGATGATATCGGAGTCGAATTCTTCTTCGTTGAGCGTGGTTGAAGCAAGTGATCTGAGCCCGTGACCAACGGTTCTTCCTTTGAACCCCATTCGCTTTAAGGCGGCGTTGACTGTTTGAGTGTTGCGAGGTTTTTTAGGATCTCTATCTGACGGAAATATAAATGGGCGGTGCCCGCTAATTGGTTTGATGGCATCGAGTATAGCCAAAGCATGCTCGGTGAGCGGGATGATGTGCTCTTTACCGTTTTTCATTCGTTCTTTGGGAATAATCCAGAGCTGATTTTCAAAGTCGATTTCGGCCCAAGATGCCTCAGCCGCCTCTGCAGGTCTTGTCATAGTATGGAGTTGCCACTCAAACAAGGCTCTAGTGACTTTGTGCATGTTGGCATTGGACGCTGTTTTCAGTAATTCTGGCAGTTCCGTTGGTGCAAGGGCTGGGAGATTCTCTTTTGTTGGACTGATAAATGCGGCGTTTATTCCAGCAAGGTTATTGGTCTCAACGAGGCCACAGTTAACTGCATATGTCATTACCTTGTTGATGCGTTGACACAGTCGCTTAACGGTTTCTAATTTGCCCTGTTGCTCAACTCGTTTTAGGGTGGTTATGACTGTTGGGGCTTTAAGTTTTGTAACAGGTACATCACCAAGCTCTTTAAATATGTGCAGCTCAAGTGAGCGGCGAATATCCTTGATATGATCTTCGGTTATTGTTGATTGCTGGGTAGCAAGCCAGGCATCGGTAACTTTTTCCAGTGTGTGCTGAGTTTGCTCTAATACCAATAAACGAAGTTCTTCTCGGTGCTCTTTGGGGTCAATATGCTTGGCAACAAGGCTACGAGCTTCGTCCGCGGCTTCACGGGCTGCTTTTAATGTGACAGTTGGGTAGGTACCAATGCCCATGTTGAGTCGCTTTTTGCTATAAGGGTGGCGATAGTTAAAATTCCACTGCCGTGTACCATTGGCACGAACTCTAAATTGCAGACCTTCGCCATCAGTTAGGACGTAGTCTTTGTCTTTGGGCTTTGCTGATTTAAGTTCTTTATCTGTAAGGCGATATCGAGCCATGATTGCCACCATGAATTTGGTATTCCAAGGTGAGTGTAGCAAACAGATTGGAATACCGATTGGTGTTCTTGGGGAGTGAGATGCAGTGAGATTAAAAGATACCTAAAGATACTTAAGTTATTGATATTTATTTTATTTTGGCAAGAAAAAAGACGTCCTGAGACGTCTTGATTCTGTTGTGTGGTGGAGCCGGGGGGAGTTGAACCCCCGTCCGTGAATGCGCCATCCTCGGTACTACATGCTTAGTCTCTCTTTACATTCACCGGTACGCTGCGGAAAGACACGCCACGCACTGACTATCCTGAATTAGTTTTAATGCTTCAGCCATCAGGCATGGCGTCCACACGATCTTGTTTGGGTTTGACTATCTGAACTCCCCGTCTTACAAGCGGAAGCTAGGGCAGATAGGCACTAACAGGTTATTAAGCTGCTAGAGCGTAGTTTTCGTCGTTTGCGACTATTAGTTTGCGGCTTTTTACGAGGCAAACCGCCCCTCGACATGCACCTAAGACTTTGTCAGCCCCGTCGAATCCAAAATCGGCCCCAGAGGTTGTCTTGTCATAGACAGCGGGATTGTAACAGAGTTCTCAGTCCCTGCGTTAGTCCCTAGCGTTTGTTTGCTCAGAGAATAGGCAGCGGCGTTAACCGTGCTTCATCACCCGAGATTTCTGGCGCTGCCAGTCTTTGTCTTTTGCACTGTCACGTTTGTCGTGAAGTTTTTTACCTTTGGCAGTGCCAATTTTAATCTTCACCCAAGGGCCTTTCCAATAGAGCGCCAGTGGCACCAAGGTTTTGCCATCGCGTTCAATAGCGCCGACGAGGTGATCGATTTCACGTCGATTGAGCAATAACTTACGCGTGCGCGTAGGTTCACTAATAACGTGAGTGGATGCCGCCGTCAGAGGTAAAATTGAAGAGCCAAACATGAAGCATTCACCATTTTTAACGGTAATGTACGATTCGGCGATGTTTGCTTTACCTTGACGAAGTGATTTTACTTCCCAGCCTTGCAATTCCAAGCCAGCCTCGAATTCCTTTTCAATAAAGTAGTCGTGACGGGCGCGCTTGTTGAGCGCAATGGTATTGGAGCCGCTTTTGTCTTTTGATTTTTTCTTAGCCATAGGGCGCTCATTATACTCACGCAACGGCCGAAAGCTACGGTGCAAGGCGTTCAAAGTGTAAAACAGGCTGTGATACACTCTGAAAAATTTTAATGTGAGAGTTTGTTGAGTGGCGACCGTTGATCGATTTGCGCTAGTTGGTTTTAGTGCAAAGCAAATGTTTGATTTAGTTAATGATGTTTCGGCATATCCAGAATTCCTGCCAGGCTGTGCGGAAAGCAAATTGCTCGATACGTCTGAAAGCCATATGAAAGCATCGCTGCGAGTCGCCAAAGGTGGCATTAGTAAATGGTTTACCACTCATAATGCGTTAACTGCGCCAAACGCCATTCACATGGAATTGGTTGAAGGGCCGTTCAAAAAACTCAAGGGCATTTGGGAGTTTACAGAGTTAGCCGAAGATGCTTGCCGAGTTAGCCTTAAATTAGACTTTGAATTCTCGAGTGGTTTATTGGGGGCGGCGTTCAACAAAATTTTTCATCAATTGGCCAGTAACATGGTGCAAGCTTTCGTTAGTCGAGCACAGGAGGTGTACGGTGAGTGCTGATATTACAATTGAAGTTGCTTACGCGTTGCATGACAAGCAAACCTTGCTGAGTTTAGCCGTTGCGCCACAAACCACTGTTGAGCAGGCGATTACGCAATCCGGTGTGCTCGATATGCATCCTGAAATAGATTTTAAGGCGGCCAATAAAGTTGGTATTTGGAGTCGTGCTTGTAAGCCATCAACGATACTAACCGATGGTGACCGAGTGGAGATCTATCGGGCGCTTATTGCTGATCCGAAAGAAGTGCGCAAGCGTCGTGCAGAAAAAGCGAAACAGGAAGGGCGGGCGGATAAAGTCACTGGCGGCCGAGTTAACTCGAAGCGCACCAGTGAAGATAAGTAAATTCTTAAGCGGCGTGTTATGCAGGAGGTAGCAGGGCGACGATAGGCTGCGTTTTAGTCAACTCAGCAATAGCCTCAAGTTGCTCCTGTAATGCTTCTTTACTGTGCGCTACTGCTGCATAAACAGAAACGGTTTGTCCCGCCTCAGCATCAATAGGTCGTAAATTCACTTCATAACCAGCTTGCTCAAGTTGGACTTGCAAGCGCTTAACGTTTTGTTGGTTAGCAAACTCGCCGACTTTAACAGACCAAATATTATCACCTGTGAGCGATGCCGGTTTGGCCACTACTTTTGGTGTAGCCGCTTCTGGCGCAGGTTCTGCTTGTTCAAATTCGGGGATATCTTCATCAACCGGAATATGGAAGTTTTCGTGTAGCTCGTAGTCGCCGGTTACTTCTGCCAAGTTTTCTTCTTCATCGAAGGTAACCACAAGAGAGCGCTTAATAACTGAGCCATTTCGACCACTTTTAAAGCGGTAGATGTAACTCCAAGAGGTCGTATCGAACGAATTGTTCACCATAGGAGTGCCCAACACGAACAAAACCTGGTCTTTATTCATGCCAACACGTAATTTTTTAACTTGTTTCTCATCGATATAGTTCCCTTGAGGGATATCGATCTTATAAACGAGATTGCTAAAAAATGTGCAGCCGGACAGAGATACTAAAGCAAGGGCAATAAAAACAGCTTTTAACATTCGATGTAGTGATATTTAGTTAACAACAAGATGGCGAGCATCATACCTAGTTCAACGAGTCTCGTACACCATCGCTTTGGTATTCTTGTCACATTGCTGGATAAACATTTGCTAACCAAAATATGCGCAGCAAGTCAGACCGGCATTAGGCTTCTAGCAACAATTCTTGGGCATTTGCTAACGTTCGTTCCGTGATCTGTTCGCCACCGAGCAGTCGAGCTAGCTCGTGAATCCGGGATTTCTTATCGAGTAAAGTGACACGTGTTTCGGTGACGCTTTGCTCAATCAATTTGTCCACAAACAATTGTTGGTGTCCGTTAGCAGCCACTTGCGGCAAGTGGGTGACGCAAATCACCTGACTTTGATCGCCTAGGGATTTGAGCATACGACCAACCACAGATGCTGTTGGCCCACTGATGCCTACATCTACTTCATCGAAAATGAGAGTCGGCGTGATTTGGCTATGGTGGGTAACTACCTGAATGGCCAAGCCAATACGTGATAGCTCACCACCTGACGCTACTTTTGCTAACTCTCCAGGCGCTTGGCCGGGGTTGGTACTGACCAATAACTGAATCGAATCGGAGCCTTGAGATGAAGGTTTTGCAGGCGTTACCGAAAATTCAATTTTCGTATACGGCATGTTCATTTGCTTCACTTCATCAACGATTGCTATCGCCAACTTTTTACCTGCATGACGTCGGCGCTTGGACAGTGCTTGCGCCGCGTTGTGATATTCCAACTCCGTTTGCTCAACTAGCTGTTGAAGTTGCTCTAGCTGCATTTCAGGATCGTCCAACTGACTCAACTCTTGGCTCAATTGGTGGTGATGCGCGGCTAGTTGTTCAGGCTGAATTTGGTGCTTGCGCGCTAGATCTAATGTTTTTTGTAGACGTTGCTCGACTTGATTTAAACGCTCAGGATCGCTTGCTAAGTTGGTTGCAAAGGTGTCCAACTCATTACCGGCTTCATCGAGTTGAATTCTGGCTTCTTCTAACAGAGCTAAAGTCGGTTTTAACGATGCGTCAACTTCGCCAGCAGTCGCTAATAATTGTTGTACCTGATGCAGCATGGTCATGACATTTTCAGGCTCTGCGGCCGACAATAATTGTTGGCTATTGTGGCAAGTCGTCATCAATTCGACTGCGTTGGAAAGCCGCTTAAATTCGAGCTCTAATTGCTCAAATTCGCCTTGCTCAGGGTTAAATTCATTAAGTTCATTGACTTGATATCGAAGTAGCTGCAAACGATCGCGCAAACTTTCTTGTTGGTTTTGAGCTGTTTTCAGTTGTTTTAGGGTTTGTTGCCACTGCTTGTAGGTGCTGGCGACCTTGGCTTGAGCATTGTGGTTATCGGCAAAGTTATCGAGTAACTCCTGCTGACGTTCACTCTTCAATAAGTCTAGGTGCGCATGTTGCCCGTGAATATTAATCAACATGCCGCCTAAAGCTTTGAGTTGATGAGCAGGCACAGGATGACCATTAATATAGCCCCGTGAACGCCCATCTTTGGTGATAGTACGGCGAATAATACATTCGCTGGCGTCATCGGATACGAGGTCTTGTTGCTGAAGCCAAAGGACGGCTTCTGGTTGGCGGCGAACATCGAAACTAGCGGATATATCGGTTTTAGCGGCTCCGGAACGAACCATGCCAGCCTCAGCGCGAGCGCCCATGCATAGGCTAAGTGCGTCGAGCGCGATGGATTTACCTGCGCCGGTTTCGCCTGTAATGGTGGTCATGCCGGCATGCCAATCGAGTGTTAAGGATGCGACAACGGCAAAGTTTTGAATGGTGAGCTGCTGTAACATAAAGACCCCTGTACAAATACTGTATAAGCATGTTTATTTATACAGTGTTTTTATCGGGGTGCAAGTTTTATGTTGAAAAAATGCGCTAGAACAGTTTGCTGGCCCAGCCGAGTTTTGAACGTAAAACCTGATAGTAGTTATAGCCAGGAGGGTGGACTAAGCGCAGTCGGTGTTTAGCTTTTCGGATGACAATTTCATCACCTGGCATAACGGCTAAAGTGACGTGGCCATCGCAACTTACCATTAAGTTATCGCCATTTTCTTCTAGCACACGGAGTCGAACTTCGCTGTCAGCCGCAATCGCGATGGGTCGAGCGCTGAGCGTATGGGGAAACATGGGCAGTAAACAAATGGCGTCTAAATCATGAGTTAAAATCGGGCCGCCTCCCGACAGGGAATAAGCTGTGGAGCCTGTTGGTGTTGATACGATGAGGCCATCGGCTCGCTGTTGGAATACAAAGTCGCCGTTAACGGATACTTCAAAGGCAATCATGTGGGCAATTTTACCGGGGTGAAGCACGGCTTCATTGACTGCGGTGTTGGCACTTTTTAATTGACCATGACGATAAACTTCGGTGTTCAATAAAAAGCGATGTTCGGTTTGATAGTTGCCGCGTAAAACATCAAGCAAGGGCTCTTCAAAATCATCTGGGCTTAGATCGGTTAAAAAGCCTAGGTTGCCACGGTTAACGCCAATAACGGCCACTTTATGGCGCGATAACACCCGAGCGGCGCCCAGCATATTGCCATCACCACCCACAACAATAGCTAAGTCAGCTTGATTACCGAGCTCTGCTAATGGTGCCGTTGGATTCGAACACCCGATGGACGACGACAAGCGCTCTTCGAGCACGACAGGCTGGTTGATTCGCTTCATTAATTCAAGCAGTGCCAATACGGTTTCATTGGCGCCTGCATGATCGGGTTTACCGATAATGGCGACTCTATTAAATACTGAATCAGTCATAAGTTACCTGTGTCATTGCCCCGGTAATGGCCGTTGGCAGCCACATTATATTCTAAGCTGTGATCGAACAAGTTCCGGTCAGGCTTGAAATTATGTCATGTTATTCGCATATCAAACAGAAGTGTTTTTGATGGTGTCTGTCCTATGACTCAACTCAATGATCGAGCCCAACAAGTTCTGCAACAGCTAATCGAAGAGTTTATTCGCAGTGGTGTCCCTGTGGGATCAAAAGCGTTGACGGCAAACGGCGCCATACAAGCTAGCTCGGCCACTGTTCGCAATGTCATGGCTCAATTAGAAAAAATGGGTTACCTCATGTCGCCGCACACCTCGGCGGGGCGAATTCCAACGGAAGATGGCTTGCGAGTGTTTGTCGATAGCATGCTGGCCGTGCGTAAAATGGATGATTGGCAAGTGCCGTTGCAACAGCAGCTCGATATCTCAATGCCAACACAGCAACTGTGCCAAAGTGCCAGTGACATGCTGGCCGAATTGACGCAATTGACAGGTTTTGTGGTGTTGCCGCAAGGGCGGCCGGCGAAACTGATTCAAGTGGAGCTTGTTGCTCTTGGCAACGGACGGGTGCTGGCGGTATTGGTGCATGATGACGGCTCGGTTCATAATCGAATGATGCAACTACATCAGTCGATAACCGCGGAGTGCTTGCGCCGAATGAGTGAGCAACTCAACAAATTGCTGCCGCTGCATTCGTTAGATCAGCTGAAATTACATTTACGCCAATGGATTGATATTGAAGATGAAGCCATCGCCGTTGGCCAACAAGCGTTGGCATTAGCTGATTTACCAACCGAAGGTAAACGTTGGCATATTGCCGGAGAAGAGCACTTGCTCGATCCTGCAATTGCGCAAGACATTTCGCAGATCCGACATGTTTTTGATGGCGTGCTGGAAGCTGGCGAATTACTTAACTTAATTAACTCATGCCTCGATAGCGATGGTGTTCAACTGTTTATTGGTAAAGAAAGCGGTATTGATTTCTTATCGAGTTGCACCGTGGTGAGCTCGCCCTATCAAGTTGAAGGCGAAGTGGTTGGCGCATTGGCAGTTATTGGTCCGATGCGAATGGACTATAACAAGGTTGTACCTTTGGTTGATGTCACAGCAAAAATGTTATCGCTGGCGTTAAAGCGGGCGCGAGGTTAGCAACGCCGCACTAAGAAGTTTGTGATCTGAACTTGAAACCAATTTTTCTATCCCCATAATTAGCCCAACAATTGAATTAACCTGAAATATCCCTCTGGAGTTGTAATGGCTGATCAAGAGCAAACACCAAAGCCGGAACAAGAGCAAGCCGAGTTGGAACAAACCAATCAAGAAGAAACCACTCAAGCTGAAGACGTTGAGCAACCAGCAGAAGAGCAAGTGGTAGATGAAGCTGCCGAGCGTATTGCTGCGTTGGAAAAAGAGCTAGCCGCTGCCAAAGCAACGATTGCTCAACAACAAGATTCTGTGGTTCGTGCTGCGGCCGAAGCCGAGAACGTGCGTCGTCGAGCCGCCCTTGATGTTGAAAAAGCCCATAAATTCGCACTAGAGAAATTCGTCAACGAATTGCTGCCAGTGATGGACAACATGGAACGCGCATTATTGGTTGCCGATCGCTCTCAAGAAGCATTGGCCCCGATGATCGAAGGCGTTGAAATGACGCTCAATAGCTTTGTTGATGGTGTGTCGAAATTTGGCGTTGACGTGGTTGATCCGCAAGGCGAGACATTTAACCCAGAACTGCATCAAGCCATGTCGATGCAAGAAAATGCTGAGCTGGCACCCAACACGGTGATGGCAGTGATGCAAAAAGGTTATACGTTAAATGGCCGGTTGTTGCGCGCCGCTATGGTGATGGTCAGCAAAGCTGCCTCATAAAGTCGCCTCAATCGCGATAAACAAAAGCCACCTTAACGGTGGCTTTTTTGTATTGGCTGATTAGCGAAACTGATTACTGTCTGGGTAATATTCCATATCAATACTATGAAGTTTATGTTGTAGCTGGTCGCAATCAATGTCACACGAGCGGCATAGCGAGTTGAGCGTGCTGTACTCGTTTCTCAGCTTCATATTGACAACGCTCAACAACATAAACGCGTCCATTGTTTCGAGCATTTTGCTGGACAGTTGCATCGCCACTCCTTGGTTTGTTTTACCGGTAAGAAATTCCACTTCTTAGCTGTCAGTAAAGAATAGCAGCAATAATGAAATCGCTTCTAGCATCTGCACAATAAATCCACATTGTTTGTGCGAATGTCATGTTGCGTAAACGTTACATTCAAAACGAAGGTATTATTCGGCCAATGTTCACCTTTTGGCAACGTAACACAGTAAGGATCACGCAATGAACAAACCAACCTTTAAAGCGGGCAAATATCAACATTACAAAGGCAATGAATATTTGTTGATTGATGTTGTACGACATAGCGAAACAGACGAGTACTTGGTGCTTTATAAGCCACTTTATGGCGAAGGTGAGTTATGGGTTCGCCCCTTCAATATGTTTTTTGAATCGGTGAATGTCGCTGGCAAGTTGCAGCCTCGATTCAAATATCTTGGCCCAGAAAGCGAGTTGAACGCTTAAATTGGCAAAAATTTTTACTTTTTTTTATCTCCATGCTTGAAATGAGGTTGCCCGCCCCTATCTAACAGTCAACAGACAAAATGAAGTAAATCAGTTTTTGGAGATTGACCACTATGGGTAAGATCATTGGCATCGACCTCGGTACTACTAACTCATGTGTTGCCGTATTAGACGGCGACAAGCCTCGCATCATTGAAAATGCTGAAGGCGATCGTACAACACCATCTATCATTGGTTACACCGAAGAAGGTGAAGTGTTAGTTGGTCAGGCTGCAAAGCGTCAAGCTGTGACCAACCCAACTAACACCTTGTTCGCTATCAAACGCCTGATCGGTCGTCGGTATGAAGACAAAGAAGTGCAGCGTGATATCGACATCATGCCGTACAAAATTGTTAAAGCCGACAATGGCGATGCTTGGGTACAAGTTCGCGAAGAAAAAATGGCGGCGCCTCAGGTTTCTGCAGAAATTCTCAAGAAGATGAAAAAAACTGCAGAAGACTACTTGGGTGAAGAAGTAACTGGCGCTGTGATTACAGTTCCTGCTTACTTCAACGATTCTCAACGTCAGGCAACGAAAGATGCCGGTCGTATTGCTGGCCTTGAAGTCAAACGTATTATTAACGAGCCAACTGCTGCAGCCCTTGCTTACGGCATGGACAAAAAGCAAGGCGACAACATCATCGCGGTTTATGACTTAGGTGGTGGTACGTTCGATATCTCAATCATCGAAATCGACGAAGTTGATGGCGAGCACACTTTTGAAGTACTGGCGACCAATGGTGACACTCACTTAGGTGGTGAAGACTTCGATAACCGTGTTATCAACTACTTGGTTGACGAGTTTAAGAAAGAGCAGGGCGTTGACTTGCGCAACGATCCGCTGGCGATGCAGCGCTTGAAAGAAGCGGGTGAGAAAGCCAAGATCGAATTGTCTTCAGCGCAAAATACCGAAGTAAACTTGCCTTACATTACGGCAGATGCTTCTGGTCCTAAGCACATGGCGATTAAACTGACGCGTGCCAAGCTCGAATCCTTGGTTGAAGACCTAGTTAAACGCTCTCTTGAGCCGTTGAAAATCGCATTGGCCGACGCTGATTTGTCGGTAGGCGAAGTCAACGACGTGATTTTGGTAGGCGGTCAAACGCGTATGCCAGCGGTTCAAACTGCGGTAACTGAATTCTTCGGCAAAGAGCCACGTAAAGACGTAAACCCTGATGAAGCCGTTGCTATGGGTGCTTCAGTTCAAGGTGGTGTTCTGGCCGGTGACGTGAAAGACGTGTTGCTGCTAGACGTTACGCCTCTGAGCTTGGGTATTGAAACCATGGGCGGTGTGATGACTTCAGTCATTAACAAAAACACCACCATCCCGACCAAAGAGAGCCAAACGTTCTCTACGGCGGAAGATAACCAAGCCGCGGTGACCATTCACGTGCTGCAAGGTGAGCGTAAGCAAGCGAGCTTGAATAAGTCGCTAGGCCAGTTCAACTTAGAAGGCATTCAGCCTGCGCAACGTGGTATGCCACAAATCGAAGTGACCTTCGACTTGGATGCTGACGGTATTTTGCACGTGTCGGCTAAAGACAAAAATACGGGTCAAGAGCAGAAAATCACCATCAAATCTTCTTCTGGTTTGAGCGATGACGAAATCGATCAAATGGTACGTGATGCAGAAGCAAACGCTGAAGAAGATAAGAAGTTTGAAGAGCTAGCACAGGCTCGCAACCAAGCTGATGCGCTTGTTCACGGTACTCGTAAGCAAGTAGAAGAAGCAGGTGACGAGCTGACTGCGGAAGATAAAGAAACCATCGAAGCGGCAGTTGTTGAACTTGAGACTGCTTCTAAGTCTGGTACCAAAGACGATATCGACGCCAAAACACAGGCATTGATGGAAGCGTCTGCCAAACTGATGGAAATTGCTCAAGCCAAGGCGCAGGCACAGCAAGGTGCTGCTGATGCAGGTGCGGCTCAGCAAGAACAAGCAGAGCCACAAGATGACGTGGTTGATGCTGAGTTTGAAGAAGTTAAAGACGACAAAAAATAACCGTCGTTTCTTCTCTCGCTAGTTTGCGCGGACGTTTGTGAAAACAAGCGTCCGCGTTGGTATTTCTACTGAAGGCTAAAGCAGGACATGTCAAAACGAGATTATTACGAAGTGCTGGGTGTGGGGCGAGATGCCTCAGACCGTGACATCAAAAAAGCCTACAAGCGACTGGCAATGAAGTTTCACCCGGATCGTAATGACGGTGATGCCGGCGCTGAAGAAAAATTTAAAGAGCTGAAAGAAGCGTACGAAGTCTTGTCTGATCAGCAGAAAAAAGGCGCGTACGATCAGTATGGCCATGCCGCCTTTGAACAAGGCCAAGGTGGCTTTGGTGGTGCTGGTGGCGCTGATTTTGGCGACATCTTTGGTGATGTGTTTGGCGATATTTTCGGCGGTGGTGGAGGCGGCGGTCGACGACGCGGGCCACAACGCGGTGCTGACTTACGCTACAACATGGAGCTATCGCTAGAAGAAGCAGTTAAAGGCGTTAAGAAAGAGATTAAGATCCCGAGCTGGGAAAGCTGCAACACCTGTGATGGCTCTGGCGCCAAGAAAGGTTCTAAAGCTCAAACCTGTGGCACTTGTCATGGCCAAGGCCAAGTACAGATGCGCCAAGGTTTCTTTGCGGTGCAGCAGACCTGTCCTACCTGTAATGGTAAAGGCAAGGTCATTAAAGATCCGTGTAATGATTGTCACGGTCAGGGACGTAAGCAAACTACTAAGACATTATCGGTTTCAATTCCTGCGGGCGTTGATACGGGTGATCGCATTCGCCTAGCCGGCGAAGGTGAAGCAGGTGAGACAGGGGCACCAGCAGGCGACTTGTATGTTCAAGTGCATGTGGCAGAGCACCCGATCTTCGTGCGTGACGGTAACAACCTTTACTGCGAAGTTCCGATTAGCTTCAGTCAAGCGGCACTGGGAGGGGAAATTGAAGTACCGACCCTAGATGGCCGAGTGAACCTCAAGATCACGGAAGAAACGCAGACCGGCCGCATGTTCCGCATGCGCGGTAAAGGCGTTAAATCTGTTCGTGGTGGTGCGGTTGGCGACTTGCTTTGTAAGGTCGTGGTCGAAACCCCCGTGAAGTTAAATGCGCGCCAAAAAGAGCTATTGGAAGAGCTTGAAGAATCTATGGGTGGTAAAACCCACCGCCCTAAAGCATCTGGCTTCTTCGACGGTGTGAAAAAATTCTTTGATGATTTAGCCAACTAAAGGGTTTAATCCTCTCAAATCCAATATGAAAAAGAGTCAGCCAAACGCTGGCTCTTTTTTTATGTCCAGGGATGGACGGTATGCCGCGAGCGCATGGATGCGCAGGAGCGGCGATGTCCGAAGAGGGAAGGACGGTATGCCGCGAGCGCATGGATGCGCAGGAGCGGCGATGTCCGAAGAGGGATGGACGGTATGCCGCGAGCACATGGATGTGCAGGAGCGGCGATGTTCGAAGCGGGATGGACGGTATGCCGCGAGCACATGGATGCGCAGGAGCGGCGATGTCCGAAGCGGGATGGACGGTATGCCGCGAGCACATGGATGTGCAGGAGCGGCGATGTCCGAAGAGGGATGGACGGTATGCCGCGAGCACATGGATGTGCAGGAGCGGCGATGTCCGAAGCGGGATGGACGGTATGCCGCGAGCACATGGATGTGCAGGAGCGGCGATGTCCGAA
>NZ_JAHZSS010000010.1 GCF_019457915.1 Neiella holothuriorum | reverse complement strand
TGGTACGAAAGCCGGCAACAAAGGCGGCGAAGCTGCTATGGGCGCATTAGAAATGGTCAATGTTTTGGCCGAAATTGCCCACGATCTCAAAACTCCAGCCGCCCTTCGTTACTATGCCAATTCCATCTGGGTTTTCGCTTGCGAGATCAGTTGTTGCGAGTTTGACCCGAAAAATTGTTGGGTTTTGGTTTACCACCATGCCGGACGTGTAGGGCTGCCAAGCAGCAGAGTCTTCATCATAAACATCAGATATCGTAGTGGTCGGGTAAACGATATCTGCAAAACTGTTCCGGCTGACAGTTAGGACATTTCCGGCTGCATCTTCTAACTCGAATCCAATTTCATACTCGGAGTCGTCGATAGGAAATAGTGCCTGTTGGCGCGCGGTGTTACGCAAGTCTACGGTAACCTTTGCCGTGCCTATATCTAATGTGGCAGCGTTTGTTTGGCGTACCCCCGATGCCAAATGAACGGTATAGAATGTTGCACTTTCTACTTGGTTTTCATCGGCCACGTTAGTTAGCGCGATTGAGTACGTGCCAGTGCCGATCATTTCAATAGAGCCACCTAACCCTGCATATTGCGTCCATTCAAATTCACTGTTTGCAGTAGGCGCTGTGGTATCTATCGTAATCGCTTGTTCCCAGAGATCGAGTTGTTCTTCCCCTGCAGAGAGTAAGGCGGCTTGAATGGTGTAAGTACCATCTGGTAGTGGCGATGTTGTTAGCGTTTTACCGTAGAAATCGCGCCCATTGAATGTAAGTCGGTCTGGAATTGAGACGACGCCCGACGTCGCTTGATGGACCTGAACACCACTTTCATTGAGGATCGTTAGGCGAATTTTTCGGTCCAAACCAGCAGAGATGATGATATCTAAAGCATCATTCGGGTTTAACTGCTCGTGTGGAGCATCAATCAGTTTGGGCTGACCAAGAGTATCAGTGAAGCTAAATCCTTCAATTGCAGCAAAAGCTGCCGGAGAAAAAACTGATATCCAGATGCCAAAAGCAATCAGTAACCGATTCATAGTTGCCAACCTTTTTAGTCGGGGTGCGTCGCCGCAATTTGGAAGATAGTAGTGCTGAATATGGTACTGAAACCAATCCAAGCTATTGTTCTCTAAAGAGGCTTAAATTGATTGTTAAGGGGAGTGGTTACGGGCGCCAGAAACCTAGCGCCCTTGAAGGTTACTCAAGAATGGGTTCGACGATTACATCCTCACACTGGTCACTTCCACCGTTATAGCTGTAGTCGCTGTCAGTGCAGATCCGTTGCGCAGGAACGCTGACATCGAGCGTGCAATAGGTTGGAAAAACAGTCCAGTCGTTGCCACATTCCGCAGGCAGAGGCGTTGCAATTTCTTCTTTGATGCATTCTTGGCCATCGAGCGAATCCCCATCATCGCAATTCCATGTCGGTGATTTGGTGGCTGGCTCAGAGCATTTGCCCGTGGAGGAGTTATAGTCGCCATCGCCACAATCGACTATTTGAGACGTGTAGTCAGTTTTGTGGTAACACATTTCAAAATACAGATCGTCATCGTCTTGTGGCTCGTAGCCAGAAGGACACGTTCGTTGGATGTATGTTTCGGCCGCTGCTTTACATTTGTCTAATAGGAAAGGATAGCCGCTGTTGTCCGTCCGGTAGGGGTACTCCGCTGGGCATTCTTCATCGTCGGCTATCGAAATTGAGCGTGCTTCACAGCCACCGATGTAGGCTAACTTGTACCCATCTACGTTACATTCTCCACTCACGATTTTGACGCAACGACTGACACCAGGCGTATAAGGGCTGCTGTTATAATACCCGTCTGGGCAGTCATAACTGCTCGATGTGTAGGTTCGCGTGTAATGACACAAGTTGTCACTCGAGTCTAAGCTACCGCTACTGCATGATGGATCTGCGTCGTAAGTGGCGGAATAAAAGCACATGTCTTGGCTTTCATCGTACACTTGATCGCCAGAACATCGTTCTCGTTCAACACGAAGCGTTGTTGTGCATTGGCTGTTATTTAATACGTGGCCAGCAAGGTGATCGCATGACCAAATGGCAGGGAGCGTTAAGGTTTGCTCACATTGACCATTGTTTAATTCAAAATCATCATTGCACCAAACCCCCTCGATGACAGGGATCTCAACCATGAAGTTGGCTGTGCCCGTCATGCCGCTTTGGGCGGGATAGACAGGCAGGTTAATTGCACCAGTCAAGGGGTCAACCGCAACCAGCATCTCCACGGTTTGACCCGGAGAAACCGTCAGGCCATCAATAACCACCGCGAACTCAGAATCAGTGCGCAGGGTGAACATGAGTGTTTGCTCGCCGCGGGCAAGATTACCTTCCTCTGTTCGGAGTGAATCTGTGGCAATAGTGGCTAACGGATCGCCATTGGGTAACTCAAGAGGTTGATTAATGGCCAGTACGCTTTGTGGTTCAAGGTCGACCATATTCGGAGGGATGTAACTGAACGAAGCTGTTGTGGTCGTCGTTAAGCTGTTGATGTCGCGGAAAGTGGCGCTCAACGTATAGGTGTCACCCTCAACAAGTGAGGGGAATATGCGGGGGTAGTCCACAGCATAAGTATGTTCAAAAAGATGAATGAGCGGTAAGACGACAGAGTCATTAGACGGTCCACCGGAAAGCGTGATGTTTCCAGCGGAATAGTCGCTACTGTCTTGAACGTCGATGCGTAAGCTTTCAAGGCCGACAATAGAGTCAAACGAGGCGTTACCATCGTTCGTAATGGTGACAATAGGGGCTGTTGAATCAATCGTAATGGCGTCAAGCAATAAGAATTCTTGGTTAAAGTTATTTTCGCTACTGTGGTAGTCGTAGCTCGGATTCGGGCCGTCTTCAACGCGAGTTGATAGCTGCCATATTCCTTCCGGCAAATTTGCTTTGGGGAAAAGCGCCCGATATTCACTGGTTGCAGAATCCATGGTGATCGCTTCAATGATATAAGGCTCGACAACCACTTCCTCGCCACCCTCGCCAGTAAACACTAGCTCGATGTTGTGCACACCATGATTAGACCAAATTTTGGTGGGTTGATAATCCATGATCCATACACCGTAATGGCTGCCAATGTAGCGATGGCCAGACAGTGTAGCGGGCAATCCATCCCAACCGAGAACGTAGGTTGATTCATTGCTTCTCATGCCATTGTCGTCACTGCGAATCACCGGACGGGAATGATATACACCAGTTGAGCCAACTTCGGGGTACGGTAGCGAGATATCCAGTTCGCACGTTGTTTCGTTGGGAGGAATGATGCACTCATCGCCAGCGGTGATACCTTGTGTCCACGGCAAGCGCTGCGAATATGGGCGCGGCTCTACCGTAGCGCGCAATTTGGATAGCGTGGAGCTGACACCACCAGTAGTGCTTGAAGTGGTCATGAAGCTATTAATCCAGGACTGATTGTGATCCCAGAAGAACTCAATCGACAAAAATTTAGGTGGTGTGGCTTCTGCGGTGCCAAACGTTAAGTCGGCTGGAAAGAAATAGCGTCGCCATGCGACGTGATCTTGGATATAGATATCGCTCGACAAGGTTCCTTCAGTAGTGACAGTGGTTTCGATTACTTTGTAAAGATAGTCATCATCAGTAGCATCCCAATAACCTTGGGTTTTTGATGTTTCTGAGCCGGCAATCCAGCCACCATAGATGTTCGCCTCATTATCAAGTGCGTTTCCGAGATTTTTATACCCGTTTCGGTTGAATCGATACAGTAATTTGGCTGGGTTGGTATCAATGGCCATGCCAGATGTAAAGGGCTCGAATCCTGCGAACTCTCCAACGCCCGCACCGGAGCCGGTGAATACGCCGAGCAGCTCGGGTTGTTGTGCAGTCGCTTTGTTGGCGACGTAGTAATACTTCTCTACGGTCGTGCAGTTGCTAGCCCAGTCGCAGATAGACATTTCGACACGGTATTTTGCGTTCTCATTCGTCGGAAAATAGTCATCGCCCACACCGTCCCGTTCGCCGGTACCTGCGAAGGCAAGCGTATTGGCCAGATCAACGATTAGGTTTTTTGAACGAGCGAGCTGGCCAGCGTTTGGCCCATCGGCATAATAGGATTTGAATGTGCCATAGCGAATATTGGTTCTGTAATTGTTGCTTAGAGGGTCGTCAATGTCGTTGAGTATCATTCGATAGGAGTAGTAGCGACTAACGATTTGAATCCCGTCATCATGGTTGAAGTGGTATGCGCCATTGCCTGTCCATGTGATCTCACCAACGGTTGGCAATACGGTATCGATGTGCAATGGGATTGTTTCGGTGGCAATTAACTCACCCGATGCGGCCAGCGTTTCAGCAGTCAGCGTGTAGGCGCCATCGGGTAGTCCTTTAACCGTGAATTTCTTACCGTAGAAATCGCGGCCGTTGAGTGATAGACGGTCGGCCGTCGAGATCACTGAGGAGCTTTCGTGATGAACATCTACGCCGTCAGTGTCTTGAGCAATCGTAAGCTCGAGTTTTCGATCGAGCCCGCCGGACACATAGATTTGAACACCACCAGCATCAGGAGAAACTTTGTAGCGACTTCCTGACGTTGAGCGTGCGTCTCGCGCGATGGTTGTCGCGCTATGCGCTTGAACAAATTGATACCCTTCGACATCTGCATGAACTGTGGTCGAGAGAGCAAGTAGGTTTGCCGCGACAA
Organism: Neiella holothuriorum; assembly: GCF_019457915.1. GTDB lineage: Bacteria > Pseudomonadota > Gammaproteobacteria > Enterobacterales > Neiellaceae > Neiella > Neiella holothuriorum. The sequence goes on along the minus strand of NZ_JAHZSS010000010.1, from coordinate 132,104 downwards.
TGAATGGCGCAAAACGTAGCAACTTCATAGCGAAATCCGATTTTCAACAACGTAACCGTGACTGTAGCGAGGTGGCTACTTTAGGTTGGCTTGATACGAATGAGATTTGCGGATGTTACACGGTGCATCAAGCGACAACGGCAACCTTGAACATGAGCAAGAATGACTACTTAGCGATGCAGAGAGGTGTTAATTATGACAACACCCTAACTGTTTTAGACAACATATAGGCGCTTCGCGCCTCACCGGAACTCTTATCTGGTGACCCGATGGATTTTAATTAAAATATTAAAAAATAATAATAAAAAATAGTAAATAACGCGGCCAGATGGTCGAGATTAACCTTGCTACGAAGTGCTTGTCTTGTTCTATCCATATAGGGGTGTTGTCATAATTATTGTGCTATCCTGACATTAAGGACAACTAGCGAGGCGCAACCATGTTGAGTATTGAGCAGCAACTACAGCTTCACTACGCTGATATCGAGCGTTATGTCTGGCGGCTAGTGAGCTTGCTAGATGACATGGAGTGCGTACAAGCCTGCACGTTTGAGTTGCCGCGGATTGACGAAGGCGATACCTATGCGCCAATCACTCAAATTGAGCCCGTTCGCCTTGACGGATTCATGGCTGAAGTTAAAGGGCGCCGACTCTATTCCGAGTTCTACGCACCACAAGGGGCCAGCACTAAATGCCCGATTCGTATGCCAGGTCTGTTGCAGTACGCAGGCGATCCCGCTCCTGTGGCAAATGTGCTGAAGGCACTTAATGCCGCCAAACAAGCATTCAATCTGTCGGTCGTGTCTATCAATGATGTTGATTTGCAGTTCGAGCTGGTACATAAGCTGTTTCCGCGACTGATTAACAAGCAACTGACGCGCAACATCCATTTGATGGAGCCTGCCGTGCGCAGTTGTGGGTTTTCTCTTGGTACCAAACCTTTGGCTAATAAATTATCAGGGGAGTCGGCCGAAGGGCTTCTAGCCCAGCGCCGAGATAAGTGGCCTATTGGCTGGCTTCGTCCGGAGTGGGAAGCTCATATTGATGTGGCGCTAGAGGACATTCGACGATTACCGCCGGATGCATATTTAGTGCAAGAGCGAAGCGGGAAGATCCAGCCGGTTGCAAATGTTCGTTATGATGCGGGCATAACACAAAAGCCAGCTGCCCTGCCCTTGCTTTTGGTACAGCCTTCAACTGACAAAGTTAAAATAAATCCGATGCGGCCGTTTGATCTCGAAAAACGACGAACTCGAGCGCGACGAGCGGGCTCTAAAACAGCCACGCAGATCATTTCTGCACATTTTGGCATTGTTGCAAAATGGAAAACTGCGGCGCTGCGCTAGTGATCGTCGGAATAAAGGCGTGACATCTTCTTTTTGCATTGGCGCAACATTTCATAAGATACTTGAGGGCTTGCGAAGCAACATGGACTGTTTAATCAATGGCTAGCTCGATTCAGCAACGCCTTTCACTTTTTTCCGATCGTTCATCTAGTGCTCGTCATTTTGACTTCACTAGTAAAAACCCCCGTCGATGTGTTTTCAAGCATGGTCGTTCGCAAGCGGAAAAGCATTTTGCTCGGAACCTAGAAAGGCATGGTGTCGCTTTTCAATACGAACCGGTTACGCTGGCGAGGCGAATATTTAGCTCGGTGGGTGGCTTTAAGGCTCTAATGGGATACAAAGACTTGTATACCCCAGATTTCTATTTGCCTGAACTCGACCTATATATCGAGATCAAATCACAAGACAAACCCATTACTCCTCCATTGTTGGCTAAATACCGTCGATTCGGCAGTGCCATGGCTCACAAGGAGGTCAAGTACGCTGTGGTAAATATGTCCTACGCCAATCGAAAGCCACAGCTACTTTACTCTAACTTTGGCTATCCTGGGCATGCTAGCCACGACCTTCTCGATGCCATACTGGCAATGTGCATTAAGTGCACTGTATAACACGTCGATTGTTCCCATTAAATCAGCCACTTATTCAGCATGGATAAGTATCGTGCTACGATGCCGGAAACGCGTATGAAGCATTCTGATTGAAGGCCGGTATTTAGGAGTCATGAAATGAAATGCAAGCTATTGCTGGTACTTGTATTGTCTGCCGTATCATCCACATCTTCAGGAGCAGAGTACAAAGAGAGGGATACTAACTATACATTTGACGTGCGATGCAGTTATGAAATTGTAAAGCTACAAAAGGTGGGCTTGGGGGCTAGTTTCACGTCAAATGAGGGCATTCTTGACGAGCGCAATGCTTTAACACCCAGAGATGTGACTCAATCAAAAATTGTACATATCGGCACAGGATTGGGAAGCCCCATTTGGACATTCGATACAGTTATCGAGCGCGAGAGAAGTAAAACATATACCAAGTACACTTATCATAACTTGCCAGAAAGCTCTTTTGGTAATGAGCTTCAAGTCGAACAAGTGACCTTTCAGCCAGCGTCAGAAAGAATAATATCACTCCGTAAACGCACCTTCGGTCACTGTGCGTCAAAAGAGCTAGAGCCGACCCAAAAAAAAGAAAAGCCAGAGTAAACAACTTCGATACTTAGTATTAAGCTTTGGTAAAAACTGGCTCCCCGCCGCTAACCAATATGAATAACTTCTCATGGTGCATTATCGCTTGCAGAGCTTTGTTCTTGGGTAGGTCGTGCCATCCGCCAATTCCATCATCATCCTCAGACCACCCGATAATGTTTTGCAACGTGTAACACTCACGATTAGAAATGTCTTCAATTTCTATGAAGCCGCCAACAGGCATTGATCGAACTTGACCATTTGCTGATATCGCAGGCACACGGTTGCCCGTAACGCTTGGGCTAGACGTTTGCCCATTGTTGTCGATGATGATGCGCAAGTAATTGAAACCGTGAAGAATTGACGGCATTTTAGGGCCTTAGTGGTTACTGTATAAATAAACAGTATGCCACATAAGGGAGCCGCTCTGCAGTTTACGTTGATTTTAAATGCCTTCGAGGGCAACCGACTTATCCACAATATCAGTGGATAAGTCGGTGAGTTGAGGCTGAACAAATCTACCGTTTAGTAGTGAGCCGTGGCAGCACCATCAAGCCAAACATCAAGCTGAATGTTGGTACTGCGAGCCTCTGATGATGTTGGCGTAAAATTAAATGCAATGTACTCGGCCATTCCATAACGCACGGTATCCAACTGTGGCTGAGAGCAAAGCAACCATCCATCTTCGCTAGGCACCGAAATGGCTTGGCTTTTTACCTTGGAGCCATACCTACCGGCGATGAAGATCTCTGGTAAATTCTTTTGAATAAGTTTCGCTGTTTTTTCGGCATCAATAGAGAGCGACGGATTCAGGTGATACCGAATGCATTCGTGCTCGCTTTTCGCGCTAAACCATTCTTCAAGAAGTCCTGTCACTGGCAATGTGTCGAGATGATAATCAACGTAGACCACCGCTTCGAACCCATCATCAGGAAGCGGCTCGAATGCTACGGCAGGGTCCGCCATTACCACACCATCTTCTATGTACTGATATAACCGAGCAATTACCTGAGCAGCTTTACTCACTGATTGGGCCGTGCTGCTAGGTTGTTCGACCTGCTGATTCAAGCGCGTCATTTTCAGAAGCGTGCGCCGATCGGCTTCACTTAGCGTGTAATTGCGCTGCATCAAATCTTGTAAACGACGAGCACGAGTAACAAGAGCTCGCTCAGAATTGTCCTGTGGCACCGACTGGCCGTTGGTACGCTGCATTTCTGTCAATTGTTGCTGTTGCCGCTCAATCACGCGAGACAATGCAACATTCAATGCAGCCATATCACGATTAACTTTCGATGCTTCAATTTGTGCAATAAAAGGTTCTTGATCGACATGGATGACAACTGCTAGGCGCCGGATTGGCAAACCCTCAGGGGAAGTTGTCCATGAGAATGTTTCTGACTCGAATGTGACAAGGCCGGCTGATAGTGACCGAATCACTTCTGAGTACTCGTCATCCCGAAGCTGTTGGGTTGCCTCTATGTATTTCGCCGCTTGATGCAGCGCGCGTTGGGCAGCGAGCTCACGCAACTGCTGATCTAGTTGGGCTGGTGACTGGTCACTGTTTAAGGCTAGCTCAACTGTAACGTCATATTCTGCGGCAGCCAAAAGCGTAGAGAAAATCAATGTTAGTACAGCCAGTATCTTCATGAATATCTCCGGTAGCAGTGGTTATAGAAGAAGCGCGCCGCCATGAACCTTATTTGCATCTAAGTGGGCCTGTCTCATAAAAACTTGGCATGATCGAGCAAAGTCGAATCTTTCTTGCCAGCCTTCGGCCTGCTGAAAACTATCAATTAAGCTCTTGTATAACTGGCATAACGAACTCTCGGGAGTGGAGAGCGCTTGTAGATAAGCTGGGATACGGAACTGAAGCATGCTTCTAAGGACTAAATCTGCGCCATCCATATAAAATGTATCGCCAAAACCGACAGAATTCGCCTGATTACACGTTGCCAGCATCGTTGAATACGGAACGTCCTCAAAACCACGAGACATCCGAACTTCCATCATTGCTTTTCCCGCCTTACCTTGATGTTTCCATGCGTTTTCATGGTCAATGACGCGCCATTTTACTCCCTCAACGATAGGGATCGTAATGAACTGGCAGGCGTCACCTTGCTCCACCTGAGCGGTTTCATTTGAAAGTGGATTAAGGGTGCGAAGAATCAAGTTGGCAACATCCAACGCTTCGACAATCGCTATTCCTTGATCTTCGGGAGTAGGCATATGTTCTTCCAATATCGTCATTACCAAAGCTAAAGCCGATGTGACTAAGGCGCTCTAAACCCTAGAGCAAGGTTGATGCGCAAAAGGACAACATCAATTGACTTTGAGAAGACCCTAAACCCAAGAGGTTTACCGCCTACCGCGAGTTCATACTCGTTTTTCAACGTACCTGCGACAGCAACAATCGTCGCATGGTCAATGGCAGCGATCTCGAATTCAAAGACGTGCCAAAGCTTGATTCCTGCAAACATCGTCACCCCTCGAATTAAGTCCTCTCGGCGCTCGAGGCGAACCTTGAACAACGAACCCAGAAGTAACATTGATACTGGCATAAAGAAGAACCAGGGCACGACCTGCCCAGTTGCAAGATAATGGGAGCATGCAGGCCAGATAGTAAGGCATGTGCAAACGACCAAAAGCCCCATTGTCGCCCTGCCCCATGCAGCACTTAAAAACGGCGAAATATCATAACACCGAAGACCTTCTTCTTTAATGAACATGAGCGTTTTCACTTAATACAGGCATTGCTAGAAACTGATATAGGTCGTCACTTCGAAGCTCAAGTGAACCTTTGCGAAGATTTTGCAACAAAGCGTCTCGTTCCCCGTAACCATTCTTATGCAGTCCAAGCGGATCTGACTGCGCCCAAAGCTGAGGAATGAGTTGGCTGAACATCCCCAAAGAAATCAGACTTTGAGCTGACTGACTATCCAGTGAGTCCTGTTGCGTCCCCTCAAAAGCGGCTTGCAAATCAAACGTCAATCGAAAAGGGGTCGAGGACCGCTCTTGTTGCTCCAAAAAGACATCTCCTTCTTCGGAGACATGAAGCTCCAATTTACCTAGCCCGCATGCCGTATCCCAATCAAACAGAGCGTTTGGGGCCTCGTGATGAACGAGGTAAGACAAAGCTGACAGCGCGAGCAATTCGTTATTATGTAATTTATCTAACACTACAAGAGCACCCTTTAAAGATGGTCGGCATCAGCAACACTTAATGTTGGACACCAAAATTCATAACTTGATTCGACCGTACCACCACAACTTTTTCGCGCTGCTTATTTGGAGTGAGGTCTGACCAGTAGCCGAACGCCCATTTCGCGCTCCAAAGATTCGATCGCTGAGTTAAGGGGGGTGGTCGCGTTCAGCTTTTTAGATAACGCTTCTATGAATTGAGCGCGCTGGCTGTCTAAAGGTTTCGTAGGCGTATTGCGATTAAGGTTTACGGCAAGCAAGCGCTGCCAAATCGATTGTGATTCGTTGCCATACTCGTTAATCACTCGGCCACAGCCATTAAGCAACTCCTGAGCACGCTCATCCTCTCGAAACACATAGCACTGACGCTGATCCCACTTACTCAATTTGCAACCAATAGAGTCTTTGTTGTGGATCAGTACAGCCGGCTTGCCTTGGGCAAGTAGATGCGCCGCGTAAAGCGGGTTAGATATGACAATCACTCGCTTGCCCAAAGCTCTGGCTTGCTGTAACCATATTCTTGCGAACCTTGTTGGCTTGACCAAATCAAAAGGTAGAGATTGAAAGCTAGAACTTAGCTCAATTGACGATGGAAGTATCACGCCATTCAGTCCGTGGCCATCAACAAAAGGTATCGCAATGCGTTTACTATGTTTGAGCCACAACCAACACTCATGCTGATCTAGCGAGATCTCCTTTGACGTTGTTCGCGTGAACTGCGTTTCATCAATCCACCCGAATAACGAATTTTCACAGGATTCCGAACTCAATCCGATTCCATGCAACAACTGCAGCAACTGCTGAGGTAGTGGCTGGAGTCGGCTTAATAGATCATCAAACGGCATCGAAGATACTAGTTCGGATTTAGCGAATCGCGGACCGAGACTTACTCCAGCAAGTTTGAGTTTCTTATAAAGCATCGGCGTAGCTGTTAGCACATCAATGATAGGCACGTTGCCACAGCCCGAACAAACGATATGAGTGGTATGGGCGCGATAGACACTTGACTCTCCACACTGCGGACAGTTGAGTTTGTAATGCGACTTTGTTTCAGCCTGTTGCGGTCTTAAGTCTGATAGAACACCAATTTCAACAAGATCTTGATTAGGGATAACGTCCGTCCGCAACACTCGTCTTTGATGCTCCGTAGCCATGATGGAGTTCCTTTTTTAATAACTTTCGGTGACTCACATAATGTACATGGCACAATTAATCTATAACGACGCTTAAGAGACAAATCTTGCTACCTTACAAGGAATGCAAAGGGATAATAAGATAGATAATCGACCTCGATTAATAATAGAAATAAGAAGAATTAAATGGTCGCTTTCCCGCTCCTTACAATTACAAATACCTCCAACCCGTCCTTCTCACCTGAAAAAGACAATGAATCAACTTCAGATATGGCTCATTTGCAGCAATGGTTGATGCGCTGTGCTAATCGCAGCCAGGAGGAGTTAATCATTGATGTGAAACCAACGTCCACAGGAAGTCAATCGTCCCAAGAAGTGTTCATTGCAACCATGCAAAGCTCTGTAAATGTTCAGGAAATCCAACTCGTTCCTAGAACATTCAAGACGGAACGCTTAGCTGTTGAGTTCTTGGTTGACGCAATAGGTAAGTTTGCTGGCCTGTCTTTTTCATTTCGTCAGTCTCGATAATAAGCGTTAGGCTTCAACGAATTAGAACTTAACGAGCTAATGCGGCAGTCTCGATAATAAGCGTTAGACTTCAACGAACTAGAACTTAACGAGACAATGCGGAATTCTCGATAATAAGCGTTATATTTCAACGAACTAGAACTTAACGAGACAATGCGGAATTCTCGATAATAAGCGTTATATTTCAACGAATTAGAACTTAACGAGCCAATGCGGAATTCCCGATAATAAGCGTTAGACTTCAACGAATTAGAACTTAACGAGCCAATGCGGAATTCTCGATAATAAGCGTTATATTTCAATGGATTAGCGGCAAGCGAGCTAATGCAGAAAGCTCGAAAATAAGCGTTAGGTTTCAATGAATTAGGGTGAACGAGTTGACCTGAAACAATATCGTCAAGCGTTTTAATTTTTGCTATATTAAATGTTGCGCTCCATCATTAAGCAAAGTTACTGATGTATTTAAGGATTATGCGTACATCTAATTAAGGCCCTTCAGCACAAGGAAAAAATAATAAACGCTGCTGGGTAAATTGTTTATCAGTTGTTGTAGCAATTATTATGTCCAGATCAATAGAGAAATGTTCTTTTGAGCAAGCTAGACGACTTGTTCAATTAAACGGTATTGCCTCGTCACGACAGTACCGAGCGTGGGAAAACAGACCTTCCGAATTACCAGCAGATCCTGCGGCTTATTATTCAAAAACCGGAGATTGGTCTAGCTGGTCAGAATTTACTGGCTCAGGCCATGTGTCAGCAACCCAAATCGGTGCTAGCTATTGCGGCATAGAGGCTGCTACTCGTTACGCTCACAACATCGGCGCATCAACAGTTAAAGCATGGCGAGAGCATATCCGTTCCGGTAGCAAGCCGGACAACATCCCGTCCTGCCCAGATGATGTGTATCGTGATCAATGGACCGGTTGGGAAAGTTTTCTAGCCCCCAAGTCAAACCGATTCCTCGAATGGCCAGAAGCGTTGCAAGCAGCTCGCGACCTCGGCATTCGGACTCAATCTGAATGGAGAGCGTTAGGTAAAGACAATAAGCGCCCGCCCTTTTTACCTGCAAACCCAGACAAGCACTATGCTCAACACTGGGAAAGCTGGCGACATTTTTTATTTGCGTAACCACTCATTCTCATTTTCCACACCAGGGAAGGTTTGGAAATAAAGCATTTATCGGTAGCAGCATAAAAAACCGCCCTAAGGGAAAGTGCTAGATAATTATGAATGCTGGTCAGGTTTACAACACATACAGAAGGGATATTTACCGCGCCAATGATCTAATAAGAGCGTTCCAGAGTTCTGGATTGCACGCTGTTCCAAAAAAGCAGCTCACAGATCTAATTATTGAGAACGTTTTTTGCGATAACGGCTCTGCTGACAAAGATATTTTGTTTAGGAACCTGTGCACCCGCCTACACAAAGAGCTTGTAGCACAAGGCGTATCAACAAATATCAGTACATTAAAAGACGAGGCAAATTGGCTTATGATCCGGCTAACCTTTATGGGCGGCCAGCCTGTCAAATAGCGCGCCTATAGCCACAACAAGCACCTATATCCGTCATCCCAAAGCAATTTGAGCGCCGTCGTTACGGCGCCCTAAAGTCAAGAGGCGATGACAGCTACTTGACTGAACTCAATTGCCGCAACTCCTGCTCTTTGTATTCATCCCACAGCAGCCTAGCATCAGCTAACCATTTTTGTTCATCAGCACAGTCGACAGACTCTGCAATCAGTGGTTTTAGCGACGCAGCCGCCTCAGGTGACGCAGTCTCTAGTGCGAGCAGAAATGGATACATGCTACGGTTGCTGGCAACCTCGCGCAACGAGCCAATTGTGATCGGCTCACCGCAATGCTGAGCCCGCAAGTTAGCGATAAACATCAAATTGTCTGCGCATGACGGACAATTATGGGCAACAGACTCTATAAACAAACGTGTTTGAGTGTCGTCACTAGTTGTGGCAGTTGCCGGTTGAGCAAGGCTCGCCACGCTAACCGCTGTTAGTGTTAGTGTTAGTAATGCTCGATACATCTGAAATCCTCTGGTTATCCGAATAAATTAATGCGGCTCGTCGATTTAGTTGCGGGGCATTGTCCTATCGCTCTGCCCCTTGCGTTATCTCGCGCAGGCCTACTACAGCATTATCGCCGTTAGGCCCATTTCAGCATTATTGCGATTAGGCGCCACTTGTTGTTTTGTTGCCGTTACTCGCCTGCATGTTCACCGACGTTGAAATGTCACCGGGAGCATCTAGGTGATTCAGAGGGAGCGTCCCTTGGTTTGGCCCGATGTATCCCATCTGGTCGGTATGAAACAGGGTTTCAATGCGGCCGGTTGTTTCATTACGCAATGTGGCCTGATTAATCCCATGAGGAGTGTCAGCCTCGACTGAGCCGAGCAGCTCATAACTCTGCCCGCCGATATTGAACTGAGTGCCTTGATCGGCCGATGCAATCGTTGCGACAGATTCACGAGACAATACCAAGTTATTATCATCCTGACTGGCCGGTACAAATTGACCCGAGCCTTCCATAGGAAATCCGCCATAAAGAGTTTGAGACTCACCGTTATTTGATAGGTGGAAATTGTTGCCCGCACCATCGGTTAAATACACGCCGCTCGGCGCATTAGAGTCATCGTAACTTTGGCCTGACACAGTAAATGTTGTTCCGTCATGGTCGGGCTTGCCCATCTGAATTGTAGAGCCGGTGTTCATCGACATCATTTGCTGTACGGAGTTTGAATCGAAAGTGACGCTCTCAGCAGTAGAGCTGAAGAAACCGCTATCAGCAGGCTGGTAGACGCCATTCACATCGGGAGTAAGAGGCTGAACTGCCGCATGAGCTTGCGCGTCGGAATAGCTGACGTCTCCATCCCTATTGATGCCAAGCTCCTCTCGTTTATCATCAGCATAGCTATCGAGCTTCGTTCCAATATCGTCATAGCCCAGCTTCGAGGCCACATTTCCCATGTGCTCAATCGCATTCAAATTGGCGGCAACTGTCGCAACCCGCCCATCAGCACTAGGGTCATTGACGTTGTTTGCATTCACTACATCTGAGCCAAATCCATTCAGAAACTCTTGTTGTTCTGCATTAGATGAGCTGGTGTCGAGCCCACTGAGCATTTGAACTGCCGTCAGCGTTTCAGGTTTTTCATTGGTTGAGCCAGACATATGCCCTGCCGTATCACCGTAAGTATTCGCTGCCCAGCCACCCTCACTGGAAGCTCCAACCGAATCTTGCGCCAACATATTGAACAAACTACGCTCTGATGCCGCCATGTCAGCAGGGTTTGCTTTGCTCGGGGCAGCATCGCCCAAGTGGTCATACGCACTTTGGAATTTCGCAGCTGCATCCGTATTCTCATACGGAATGCTCGGATTGGCCGCTTCATGCGCTCGTTGGTATTGAGCTTCGAGTGCTGGCAATGCGCTACGCTGTTCGGTAGATAGGCTATTTAACGACTCAGCATCACCGTTCAGCACTGCGTTTAGCGTGCTAGCGCTACGTGAGCCCTCAACCCCCATGTTGCTCAGCTCTGCCATGGTTTGATTGAAGTTAAGTCGGCTGTCGGTAGAGCGTGCCGCGTCGGCTGTAGCGACAACGGATTGTGATGTTTCTGTATTCGTAGAGAATGCAGAGCCGTCATAGTCATTCTTCTCAAGAAGCCCTTGTATGGCCCCGATGTGCTCTGGAGAAACAGAATTGGCTGCCATAGCTCCTCTGGCAAACATATCGCCTGAAGCGGTTGAGTTAGCAGGATCGAGCGCTGTCGATAGCGACATTCTGTATTGGTCTTCGCTTTGATTCGCCATGGCGATCAAGCCAGCAGTTTGAGCATCAGACAAGCCATGCTTTTGACCGTACTCGCTAATCAGATCCGACTGCTCAGTTTGGAAAATTTCATTAGCCCAATTTGCCGCGCTATTGAATGTTGCAAGCCCATCTTTCAGGCCAGAGTAATTTTCTGGCGTGTTGTTCGATGTATCAATCCCTCTCAGCTTATCTTGGAACTGTTCAAACGAAGGTTGGCCGTCTTTACCTGTTTCGCGACCATTGGAGGCATACATGGCCGCAAAATTGGAGTTCTCAGGTTTCTCCATCACTCCTTCATGAGTGCCTTGAGCGCCAGCCTTATGCTTCTCAAATGCAGTACTGGTATCATCTTTAACCTTGCTTGGATCGATGTCGGGCGTGTTTGTTGTAGAGGCCTCCACTTTATCTTTAACGCCCGATCCTGGCAGCTTAGGTACGTCATTGGTCGGCAACCGACCTTGCTCGCCTGCAGGCCGTAGTTCACGATTGTCTGATAAGTCGGTCGCCGCTTCAAAGCCCCTAGCAAGCGCACCAGCACCAAAACCTTTATTGCCTGTAGCTTGCTCTAAGGTGTTCCATGCGGTTGTGAAGGCTGCAGTAGCATCCGGCCGGTCCATGTTAATTGCCGATGAGGTCTCAATCATAGCGTTCATGAATGCCAAGCCTTCAGCATTCTTAACGCCTCGCTCATCAAATGCTTGCAAATTTTTAGCGTAAGACTCGTTGAATCTTGCAAGGTCTTGAGGGTTAGAAAACGCTTGTTCGGCCAGCTTGTCGCGCTGACCTTCTGACATTTTAGAAATCTCTCCCGCATAGTAACCTTCGTCCACTTTGGTCGAGGCGGCGATACTTGCAGCTTGTCTACGGTTCGCATCTGCGGCTTTAACCTCTTGTGAGGAGGTTTGGTATTGTTCTGCCTTTTGAGCTAATTCCTGCCAGCTTTCTCGACTGGCGTTTGAAGCAACCAGCTGCTGGTTATCTTGGAAACTAACATTTTCTTTTAGAGCGGCCATGTCTGTTGATTGACTGGTTAGCGCGCCACGAATCCCTTCGGTTGCAGCCAATGTGTCTGCATCACCAGCTGCTAACTTTTGCTCATACTGCGCTTGAAATTGCGCTTTAATGTCGGCCGGCAGTGCGTCGATTGCTGCGCCGAGGCCTCCAGGCAAAGAGTCAGCGGAAATTTTTCCGGCCAAAGTACCCCCGATCAAAGCGCTACGGGTATTTGAGATTGAGTTGGTGGTACCCTCGTTCATCTGAGCAGCTGCTTGATCAATCGCTTGATAGGCATTCACGCGTTCGGCAGTAGAGCCGGTCGAAGCCCCTGTTTGTGCGGTCGCTTGCTTGCCGCTTTCCCACAACTGATTGGACGCTTGGGTGTACTGATCGCTTGATGTTCGCTGCTCTGACAATGCGTTGCTATAAACTTGGCCCGAAGCACCATCAAAGGAGCCTTTTACATCCATTTGGCTTTGACCGCCCACAGTCGCTTCACCCTGATTCGCTGTCCAAGCGCCGGAACCTGCATGACGTGCATAGCTGGTGTCGCCAGAAGCCATCTTAAAAACATTTGCGGCAGCACCTAGATCTGGCGCAGTGAGCTTGCTGTCAATGTTGGTGTTTGGAGCGGCAGCATTGGCCGTTTGCAGCATGGTGTGTACGCCGCGATGAAGGATATAAAGCGTCAATGCAGGCACCATTCCTACCAAGGTAGAGCTTGTGGCCAAGAAACTTTCTGCAGTAGTGAGCGTCGTTTCCATTCCCGCAAAAGAAAGGGGGTTGCCCGTGATGGTAGAACCATCCGTAAACCTCCCCGAAACGGCATAGTCCGTGTAAAGGTTGATTAGCACAATGACGACTGGCCATGTGTTTACCCACATCAACATCCCAAAATAGGTAATTGCAGCAATCACTGTTTTGCCACCGATCACTAGCAAAATCCCCATAATCGGAGCTAAGAAGATTGCAAATGCCTCAAAAAATGTTGCTAAAGTTAGCGACATCTCAAGCCACAGAGAGCGATCAGCAGCCTGATTCATATGACGTTGCTCAATCGCCTGAAAGCGCGCCAACTCCACAGATGTACCATTAGGATCGAAGGCCGCTGCTTCCTTGATTTGATAGTTCATAAATCGGTCGAGCATGATATTCGAGGCTGTTTGGGACGCGTTCGCGAGGGCGACAGGCGTAAACAACTGCTTGTTTAGACCTTCGGTTAGTGCGTCGTGGTCGACTCCCATCAGTTCAGCAGAAGTTTCCAGAAGGGTTTGGAACGTCTCGCCGTCAGTCGTAATCGTATCGACAGTCAATGTGTCATTGATTTCTTGCCATGCATCACCGCAGCCCATCCACTGAACGCCTGAAGTTGAGCCCGCAGTATCGAGCAGTACAGGTACCTCCCAGCCATTGTAATCCACTCGAATAGCATCAAGGACTTTGCCGGGGGAAGCTGTGGAGAGCGTGCCCTCCCAGAACTCTCGGTTTGTCGAGTTAGTTACTTTGTCTCGGGACACGCAGTACGTCCAATAAGAGCGAATGGTTGAACAAATATCAAACTTACCGTGCGAGCGTTTACCGGTACATGTTTCGTCAGTGGGCCTTAGTTGCCGTAGCGCTGACATTGCACGAAGGGGATCGAGTGTGCCGCCACTAACGTCATAGCCATTTGGGGTTGAGAATGTCCATGTCAGTTCATCGACAAAATCCCGCATAGCGCCGGTCGTCAAATAGCCACCAAATCCAACAAGAAATGGGACGTCATCAACAATTAGAAAATTACCGGTGTGCGTGTCTTGAACCTCTACTTCGACGCGAGTATCCGGCCCCATTAAGATATAAAACAGAACCAATCCGACAATGAATTGCTTGATGGGGTCCGTTGGCTTGGGGTTGGCAAGATTAAAGAGAAAGCCCGCAAAAAGTGACAGTGCCGACGCGACGGTCGCGAAAGCCCACATACCGCCAGTATCACTAAAGAATTTAGCCACGCCATGCAATACCTCATGCATGAACTCAAAATTACCGATTGTGTAGATGGTGTAATCTAAAGCCATGGGAATGCTCGTCCTTAGCGAATGCGCTCTAAGTGATCGACCATTGCCATATAGCCGTCGGAAATGTTTGAAATTGATGATTTTTGTTTATCAAATTCTGCGCGCAAAGTGTCGGCCTGAGCGAGTAGCTTGTCGACTCGGCTCTGTAATTCATTGAGTTTTAGACCTGACTTACCATCGATGGGCGCATCTTCCATCGCTCTAAGCGACAGCTCCAAGCTTTGGATAAATCCGCCAACGTGAGCGATGGCCATATGACGTGACGCATCTTCAGCGATAGCGCGGCGCATATTCATATCGCCACCAAGCCGCTCAAAGAACAGTTGCAGAGGCATACCTGATGAAGCTAAAAACTCCCTGTCCGCATCCGTGACGCTAGAGCTCTTGGTATGAAAGAGGTAGCCCAAGCCATCAGTGCCTGCCGAAGATGTCCCATAGAGTTGGTCAAAATACATTTGCTGCAAACCGTTCCAGCTCGACTTATCAACTTCAACAGGGTTGAGGCAGTTCGTCGCGTCAGCTGCGTAACTGGCATCAGCTTGGCAATCATATACCTTAATAGTTCCGGTCGTTTTTGGTTCGACGAGATCTCTCACGGAGAGCAACGACGGCGCAGAAAAAGGTACTAGATTGCTTTTGTCTGCGTCGGTATCGGTCGCCACCCGCATACCGGTGGTGCCGGTCAATGACATCAAAAATTCCATTAACTCTGTATTGCTCATGGAAAATGCATTGCTAAAGGAGTCCATGCCCGCAACCTTCATGGCGTTCCAAACGACGTTGTATGAAACCAACTCCTTCTGTGCGTCGGACGAACCTGAGTTAGTGCCTTTGGTGGGGTCGCTGTCTGAAAAGAAGTCGCCTGCGTCAGGTATTAGGCCCGCAGCTGTCTCAAACGGCATCGCGACAGAATCGGTTAGCCGAGAAATCTCCGTTTGGGTGCTTTTGCTCACGGCGGTTTCAGCTATGGCCTTAGACATTTTGCAGCTGTCAGATGCAAGCTTGTTGAAAGCTTCAAGCTTGCGCTGAATTTCATCCATCGACTCTTTGCAAGACGGACAGACAGAGTCGAGAGCTAGGCCAAACGCATAGGTTGCAGCACCTTGCATAATCCCCCTGCCCATTTGCACCAATTGGTCCCCGTTTATGATCGAGAAGCTGCCCGCGAAAAAATCCACTCCATTACAACCGCTTCGGAGTGAGGCTGGGCGGAATGTCGTCAACTTTGGATTTACCTGACGGATCCTCATGGATGCGCCACCAAATGCCCAACCGTATCGATTCGACGTATGAGCAGCGCCAGAGCCAGAGCGACTAATCAGTGCGTCATCGAATAAGTCTTCCATCGGATTGCCGGCGTTAGCGGGCGCTGTCGCTAACCATATCGAGGTAGCAATAGCTGTGCGCAGAAGTAATTTTCTATTCCGTTTTGAGATCATTGCTCTACTCCTCAAATTTCTTGGCCGATGAATGGTCAAATTTGTTTAGTCGCTTTTTCATTAATTCAACAAGCGCTTCGGGGGCTGTTGATTCATTGCCGCTCGGCACAGTGACCTCTACGGGCGCTTGCTCATCGATAGCAGTAACATTTCGTACTTCCTGAGTTGCAAGGTATTCACCCTCATCGAGCCAACCGGCATCGTCTGCGTGGGCCAATACTGTCTGCTCAAGATCCGAAAGTGGAATCATCCCCTCGCTTATAACAATGGCTTCAGAGCCATCGTTTTTGACCAGTAGAATGGTTGGTGTGCGTTGGATTTGAATGCCGAAGCGGTCACGTACAGCACCAGTGGAATCGTCGCGATAATTTAGGTCGGGATGATTAGGTAGCACGTTGCCATCTAAAGAGATATAAAGAACGTTTGCCCCATGTTGCCGAGCTAATTCGTTCATGACGGGTGTTTGTTGGTGGCAGTAGCCACAATCGGAAACAAAGAACATCCAAAGGCCTGCTTGGTTAAAGACCTGTTCTAAAGCTTGCTTGCGGTTCTGTCGGGTTTGATCCGCGTGCTGATTCAGAACGAATGCTTTTGTCGGGCGCCGGTGTTCTTCAGAGAGCATGGTTTCCTTCTCGAAAAACTCCCGTGTTCGCATACCAAATCGCGTGGACATATCTGCTGCCATGCGTTGCGCATAGTAATAGGCTGATAGATTTCGGTCTGTTGGATTGTTCATCGCGCCATCAAGCAGGACGGGCAAGTTATCGCGGAGCCACTGAGCATTGATCACAATCGTGGTGGTGTCTGGAGTCGGCTCTACGGTTTTTTGTGGCTCGGTTTCCGGCGGGGGCGGGGGCGCAACAGGTGGCTCCTCTTGTTCCTCCGGTTCATCCGGCTCGATATCGCGTTCGAAGTGATACCATCCCCGCTCTTTGTCATCATAAAAGTTGCCCTCCCCGGAGTTGGGGATCGGTTTTGCTGAGATCTGGAACGCGGTAACCGTCAGAAGTACAGTTAGCCCAAGCCTTAATAGCTGCATTCAACTCGTATCCAATATGAAGTTACGTCAGCTTAGAATTTTGCAGTGATACTTCGCTTGGGGATGGCTTGTTAGGAAGGAGAAAAGGCAATGTTAGGATATTGAGTGCGCCAGGGCCTGACGCACCGTTTATTTATGGGCAGCATATTCCACCACTAGTCACCCCTCTTTACGGCCGCAAAAACCGTAGCGCCCTACCCTCTTTGCTGGGATGTTCTGGCCACTGCGCGGATACCAGCTGAATATCAAGGTCGGTGGTCTTAAGTGATGACTTAGGAAGCTTCATTGTAAACTCCATAGACGACTGATAGAGCAAAATAGGGTCTTGGAGCGTCAAAGGAATTAAATATGAATGCCCTTTCGCCTTGATTTGCACGCCCAATAGAGAATCGCCTGCCCCAGCTGTCCAGGCTGAATAAGCGCGATTGGAATGATCAGGAAGCATCATGGCGACACAATCAGGCGATGTCGCATTAAAAATCTCAACACAGTCATCAAATAATGGATTAACCACTTCGTATTCGTTGCCCGTCAACATCTTTAAGGCTGATTGCCAAACAGAGAAATTCGTCTTCTTTGTGTAATCAAACTTGATATCGAACCGGATGCGCACGTTATCCATGGGGTCCGAATCTGAGCGCAAGATAGCGTGCTCAACATTAGAGATCACATAGAGTGGTTTAATTTGATTTAAAAATGCTGAATAGCGACCGTCGTCACTTGCCTGAGCACTCCATGACATGAAGGCACCCAAAGCCAGAATGGTAATAAATAAATGTTTCATAGTCCGCCTCATACAATTAAACAGGTATAGACGGCAAAGCAGGCACGCTTATCGTTGTACACCTTACGATTTAGCGTGTCAACTTTAAGTGTTGCATATGGGGGCTGTCATCAACCGTTACCGATGCTCATCGCAGGCAAAAACTGGGTACTAAACATAAAAAGCCCGGCAACTGTTGCCGGGCATTATGCTTTTGAAGATGGGTAACTCTTAGGCGACTTTGTAGTTGGCACTTCCAACACGAGAGCTAAGCGCGCACCATGGGCAATTGCGAGATGCCTGTGACGCCTCTTTAATAAACGCGTCACCGCAACGACTGCAGGTATAGTTAACTACACGGTGATCTTTAATGGCTTCGAACAGTCCATATATTCGATTAATCTCTATTAATCCGTCAGTTTCGTTGTGAGTGATCGTCAGTTCTGGATAGAGAACCTCGACAGCGCGGCTAACCGCTAGCAATTCCGAAGGTTCTAACGAACGTGTAATGCCTGCGTTGGCGGGGGAGAGTCGTAGATATAGCCGATATGCTATGTTGCCGGCCAGCATGCCGTGCGTTTTTGCGAACCACCCTAGAAATGGCGCTTGAATTTTCTTCTTGGCCTTGGGGAATTCAACCCCTAACCCATGACATTTTTTGTCAAAATATGGGTCCATTGCCTTGACTAATTTTTTGTTCAATCCAGCATGAACAAGCTGAATTAAATCGGATGTCTGCTTAAATCTCGGGCTAAACATTAGAATCCCTCCCCCTTCCCTTTTATGGCCTGCTGACAGCTAGCATCGCTGCTTCAGCATTTGAACTCTGTAACGCTTCGAGCAATACCGTCACACCAGCGTTCTTTCGCTGTGGCCGGGCTGAGTCATAGAAGGTCATAATAGGAGTTTTCAGATCGAGCATACCTTGCAGTTGGGCATGGTTGGTTTCACATAACTGCGATACTTCATCAGAATCTAATCTGAAGAGAATACGGGCAAGATCGGGGTTTGACAGGCATAGTTCGCGCATTAATAGAACGTATTGCAACTGAACTCTACGAAGATCGTCACATATACGGTCACTCTGAGCAGAAGACTGCTCTGAATATCCATTCATAAGTACTACTCTCACTCAACTTCAAGCGTCGATTCGCCAATGACGCCCTTTGAATAACCACGCCAAAACATCCGGCGTACATTTACAAGTCGAGAATCTAACAAATTTTTAAATATCGCGTCCAGTGTAATTTGTGACAATGGAAACACAAAGTTAACAATATGCTTCTATAAGCTTGTTTTAGAACAAAAAATAAGCGGTACACAAATGTGCCCGCTTATTCATCAAGTTGTGGATTGCATCACAAATCAGCGATGTTTGCTTAGTTCTGTTAGTAACAGAGAAAACTGCTTCATGCTCAAAGCTGGCAGGTGAACTCGTTGACGAGTTGCCATTTTGCGAGCGAGCAGTACAATCTCATGTGTAGACATTTTGCACCTCCTACGGTTGCATGTGTTTTGCAGGGCATTGAGTGAGGTCTGCCAACTTGTGCTCAGTGCCCTGCCCCTATCGATTACATCGAATTCTTGTCCTTAGACTGTTCCACTAATTTCTGAATCGCAACCTCAAGCGCCTCTTGGACTTTGGTCACATCCCCATAATCGAGAGCGTCCCAATCAACACCGCAGTCAATCGAAGCAAACCCGCGAGAAACCAGTTGCTTGATAGGTTCAGGGTTTGAGACAGGAAGTTTTGGAATCGAGTAGTGCTTGCGAACGCGCCCAGAGGTGCGCTTAGCTTTCTTTGGCGCAGGGCGGCTACTTGGGGTTTCTTGCTCCGGCGCCTCGACCGAGATATCCACCGCACCACTTAGAACATCGTTGACCCATTGGGTTAGTTGCGCATCAACCTCATTAGGGGCTGTTTTTTCAAGCTCAATAACTTTGTTATACAGCTCAGTCTGATTACCTACGTTGGCAGCAAGCAACGGCTCTAGAATGCTCTTGTAGTTTAGAAGTTTGTTCAGTCGATAATAGGTGGTCTTCCCTACCCCCAAAAATTCCATGACGCGTTTCAAGCGCTCAATTGGGGGCAAGTCTGCTGGCAGCTCCGGAGACAACTCAGTGATAGCAAATTCATAGCTACGCAACGTATCGTAGAATGATGTGTCTTGCCGTAAGTTGTTTTCCATAAACCGGATCACTTGAGGTCGCTTCGGTTTCTTAAGGTAGATTTTGATGCGAATTGATACTAAATGGCCATAGAGAAACAAAACCGCATAGTAACGACGGTGTCCCGCGAGGATCGGGTAACTAGACGTTGTTTGACGCCAAACGGTGATCGGGTGAATTAATCCTTCGCGCTTAATCGAGCGTGACAGCGATATGATTTCCGCGATTTCAGCATCGACTTCAGCATAGCGCGGATGGTCTTTGGCGAGCCGGTTCTCAAGGATGCCTTTATCGCATACAACGCAATCGGTGGCTGCGGCGATTTTATCAGCATCCCCTAGCGTCGTGGCGATGGGTAAGAAACGTGCATTATCTTCCTGTGGGCTAATACGTTGAACGATAATGTGTTCAAGAGAAAATTTATCTGCAAATAACGGTTCATCTAGATGCGAAGCATCCTGTTTAGACGTAAAACTATTAGATGCGGCAAGTTTTTCAGCTTTCGCCCCCATAGGCACAGACTGATCTTTCAGGTCATTAATTAGTTGCTGCTGACTCGAAGCGCGAGCCACATTGCGACGTTTTCGTGGTTTGGTAGGTTTATTAGGCTCAGACTTATTATGAGTCATTATTGTTCGCCCCACATGCTATCAACTACATGGTTATAAAGTTTGTTCATCTCTGCTTGTGCGTGAAAATTATGTACAAAACTAAAATGAGATGGATCCATACTTGGGCGTTCAAACACTCGATAACACTCACGACGTTGAATAAAAAAATCTGCCATGTAGTTCGATGTTCGGTTATCTGGGTTATATAGCCACTGAAGCCCGACTTTATCTTTTACGCTGAGCCGGCTCGGTGATGGGACCATATTTGGAAAAATCCCAACAACTTCAAGCGGCACGTCACGGTCATCATTAATTTTATCAATGCGGTCTAACAGCAAAGTTGCACCGTCAATGGCGTCACGGTTGACCTCAGTTGGGATCATTACATGAGTGGCGGCCCCCATTAACCCAGCGGATACAGGCGTTTTGCTGGGCGGGTTATCTACAATTACAACATCGTAGTCTTCATGAATGCCGGACTTCTCAAACCAGTCGCGCATATAGCGAGATATATTTACCTCTAGCTCATCAGCTTGAGCTGAAAGCGCGCTGACACGATCCACGTTACCTTCACTTGGCAAAATCGCGATGTTGTCGTGCGCTGTTGGGTATTCGTATACCGGATTGTCAAACAGGATGTCGCTGCTTGTATTCGTCCCTCCCCAGTCTGGATCGTCAATTTCGCCAAACTCAGGGTGCACGGGAGGCATATATTCATCTTCGCCAGGAATGCTAACCATCGCAAGAAATGCTTTAGACGTATCTTGCTGAGAATCGTAGTCCAAGATGAGCACGCGGCGTTTCTTGCCCTTTTTGTCGGGCCCGCCAGTAGCCAGCAAATAGGCAAGGGTAGAAGCAAAGAATGTTTTTCCGACACCACCTTTACGATGGTAGCTGGTCAAGACTTTTAAACCATTATATAGCGCAGCTGCCATGGTTAACCTTGTTCTCAATTAGCTTTAATTAGCAGTTATACTGGCATAGTGATAGATTTAAGTCTCGGACTGAATCTATAAAAACTGTACGGTTATCGGGCGAATTAAATTTTAATTAAAAAAACCCTACAGCCCTTGCGGTACATGCGTTGCAGGCGATTTGAATGAATCTGTCCGCGCGCGGACAGATTCGACAAAGATGGCGAGAGCAGAGTTATGGAGCCATGAATTAAATTTTAATTAAAAAAACTCTGCAGCCCTTGCGGTACATGCGTTGTAGGCGATTTGAATGAATCTGTCCGCGCGCGGACAGATTCGACAAAGATGGCGAGAGCAGAGTTATGGAGCCATGAATTAAATTTTAATTAAAAAAACTCTGCAGCCCTTGCGGTACATGCGTTGTAGGCGATTTGAATGAATCTGTCCGCGCGCGGACAGATTCGACAAAGATAATAAGGTGAATGTATTCATGAAAAACATGTGCGATGTGGCTGAGAAGTACGACATCCGAGCGCCACTAGTTCAGCTGGAAAGTGGTCTGGAAATGCGAGACTACATTCGCGCATGTGCAAATTTCAGTATGACTGCGAAAGTCACCGAGCTGGTTAGCCAAATAGCTGCGGAGTGCTTTGATAACGAAGACAGGCTGACAAGCATCAACCAATTATCAAAGTCAACAATCAAAAAAAGCCCTTCAACCATTCGCGCGCAACTGGTCAAGCTAGAAGAAGCAGGGCTGTGTGAGGCACAGTACGTCACTACTGATCCGATACGAAATCGGCGTGGCACTCTATATCTTTTAAAAATGCCAAGTAAAGAGGTGGCAGCCACAGCTATCGCGGCCATGGCGACCGAACCAAAAGACGCCTACTCAACCAAAATTCTACAAACCGAACTTGAGTCGCGGACGGAGGTTTCTGAAGATCGCGAGAGCTATGGGATGCTATTTGTAGTTCGCTACTTAGTAAAAGCGATGCGAACTAACCGCAAAGATAGAAGCACAAAATTCAATGTCCCAGTCACATCTGCCGATGGGCAGGTTGTAAATATAGTGAGTGAAGCTGAAGGAGGGCGCCTGATGGCCGTGCCCGATTTAGCTTATTACAGCGGCGCAATATCGTGGTTGCTCGCTTATATGGAGGCTGAGTTGAGCGACGGTAAAGAGCCTGCGACGGAAACCTATAACATTCCACTGCACCAGCTTATCATTATGTCAAAAAAAGCCTCAGCAGAAGACGCAACATCATTAGGTTACGGAAATGCAGCAATTGAGGGGTTGCGTAAGATATCAGCGACCACGTTCAACATTGAAGACATTCCAGCCAATGACAAACGCTTCATCCAGGTCGAACAGGAATTCATCAAACTATTCCGGCTCGAACGAGTAGGCTCCTATGATGATGGCTCCGGAAACAGACGTCGCATCGTCACAATTCAGTTCCCGCTCGGAACAGTAAAACAATGTTGGCGTGCGGTAACTGACCACGGTACAACACCCTCGTTAGTTTTGATTGAGGATGATTTGCTACAAAGCAAAAATGAAATCGAGATCTTGTTTGGCCTATGGGCTAAAGATCTAATCAGGTCGGGTAGGGCGCAGTTCGTTCGCCGGCTGCTGAACTGGAATCAATTGCGAGAGCTGGTGGCGCCAAACAGCCAGCTGAGTGAATTCAAGCGCAAATTCACCACATTCATGATCGAGCATAGAGATGAAACATATGCGCCGAGCAAAGACAGTGCAAAACATCGAGAGTCGCTCGTTCAGCTTCACAACAACCTTTGGGTTAATCAAAATGGTAAGCGCGAATATATCTTAGAATACGGAAAGGCGCTGGCGCACGGTTTAATCATCAACGTAGGATATGATGAATCAACGAATCAGACGCTAATTCATTTACGGCTTCAAATTGGTGAAGGCCTTGGTATTAGGTTTGATGACGACTTTAGTTCAAGCAAGCCTCGAAAATTATCCAACGTTGACCAATCAAGCTTCGATTTCTAACTAGTGGTCGGACTGAATCCCACTTCAAAACTGAATCTTTATCTAAGTTGCTGTTTTACCGAGTTGCGGTGGCTGTATTGACTGCACATAACTCGTAAGCAAATAAATGCTCCTGCCGATACACGGGCACCTTAGGTTGGTGCTGAAGCTAGAGCTGCAACGCAAGATTTATTCTGACGTTATCAAAAGCGGAAAAAGAGAGCGCCTGTGGCCATAAGAGGTCGGACTGAATCTATCAAGTTGTCGCAGGCAGGCCAACAACAAAACACTAAGCTCATTATCTACTACGCCGGACTGAATCTATCAGCGGAACGAATGCAAATAGCTTCCGTGCCGGACTGAATCTATCAGCGGAACGAATGCAAATAGCTTCCGTGCCGGACTGAATCTATAGCGCCAAAACACACCGGACTGAATCTATAACAACTTCTTTAGATAGCATGAAAGATCTTGATCAATTCTATAGATCTAATCTAGTTTACTAAAAAATTAGCAAATACCTGACTCTTTAAATCTGTGGCGATTTGCCACTACAACGGATAGATATACAGACCAATGCCGAGCGAGCCTAAAACCATGCGACTGTTTGTTTGCGACACGATAGTGCGCAAATACAACTGTACTGCGGCATTCGTCTTTTCACACATTGCATTCCACATCATCCGCAACCAACGATTTGATGCTTCACCAGCAGCGATCGAGACAATGACTGGCGTATCCAAAACGTCCAGCAAGCGGTACGTCAAAAAATTCATCGACGATGGCCTTTTGGAGAAGGTGGATGGTAGCCTGCCATTCCGAGATGCCCTGCAATTTAATAACTGTCCTGAAAATCACGATATAATCGAGGCATATAAAGCCGCGTTCACCAGTAGCACTTCAAAAGAAGAAACGAATCAAACGCAAATTACGGCAGTTCCAATGAGCTCTCTTAAGGGGCTCAAAATGACGAATAAAAAAGCGGAATGTGAACGCTCTAAGCTTTATATAAGGTGTTACCTGCGCGACAAAATGGCCTCGGCCAATCTGAACTACAAAAACACTAATAGCAAAATCAATGCTCGATACCTAACTTCGCTTGCCCGGACATTTGGCTTTGCGGTAAATACCATCAAAGCTATTCTCAATAGCCTAGCAGCTACAAATGTCATTAAATTATCGCGCAATGCTGGGCAGCTAATCATTCAAGCAACGTCACGTATGCAGAACATCATCCAGAAGAAAATGGATGCGATGAAGAAATCGGCAAAACAACAAATTGAGCAAAACATTCCTGCTGCACCACCTGTCATCGATGATATCCCCTCAGAGCGATACCGACTCTAATTTTTACGGTTTCTAACACAGCACAGATCCGTCTTTTTTCTGAAAACCGCCTCAAAACACTCAAAAAAACAACGCCGCCATCAATCCGCCACGTAAAAAGCCCCTACAAACGGGCCAAGAGCTTAGTTTTTTGATAAATCTAACGTTCATAGGGCAGGGCACAAGCCAGTAAATGATGGTCGATCAAATGCGAACTACCTAATCGCCATTTAAGAGCCTACATATTGCAAATGCGATTCATCAAGCGTCAATTAAGATAACGTCAACCACAATAATAGGACGCCCAGATCAATCAGATATGGCCTACTTTAAGGGTTCTTATTAAGGGTTTAAGGTTTGAGGGGTAATGAAAGAAAATATAGGTCCGTCGCTGTTGCTCCGGCCATTTTTTTTAATAAAAGATGCTCAACAGAACGAACTATAGAATTGCTCATCAGAGGTTAAAAAGCAAGCCACTCGACTCAAGCAGAGTCAAGCGGCAAATGTAGAGTCATCACTTAATTGTAGAAGTCGTTGTTTAATCCGGACATATCTAGAATGGAGGCGTTCGGGCTTACGCTATTAGTGGTCTTTTCCGCAGAGGGTTGTTGTTGAGCCGAACTAGCTGTCGGCGCATGGGACAAACCGCCCTTACGCATTTCTAATGCTAAACGTGTTAAATACCGGACTTCTTCGCAACGCACCCCCTCTGGCAATTTGGACAGATGTTCATGCAAGTCGGGATATTTTGCTTTTTCGACCTTCAAGTTCATGCGCAGCTCTTTGTCAGGGTCCATTAGGTACACCTCTCTACGCCGCGTTTGCTGTCATGTGCTTGAACTTATTAATACCTGCTACTTGCATCCCTAATGCGATAGCACACAGATGGTTTTTGACGATTTCAATTTTATGATCGGGGAAAACATCTTGGAGCGCTCGCAAATAGACCTGAGCTGGACCGCCGGTCACAATTATTAAATCAATGTCTTGGCCATCCCCAACAGCGTTGGTGATCATCGTTGCGGCTTCACGACAGACGCGAGCTATCTGATCTCGAAAGTCATATCGTACCGACACATCGTTACCTTCCACATCTTTACCCTCACACACAGGGAATGGATAGTGACGCCCCTTCATCTTTAAATGTCTGTTTGAAGAACAGAAGGCGCCATCGATTGTGTCGGGATAAATTTTATCTACCTTGAATATGGGGGCAGCATAATCACAGCACGACTCAAGAATCTTACTCATCCCAAGATCGCACGCACCTGAACGGCGGTCAGATGCCACCATACCACTGGTAACCATCCAGTCGCAGGTCAAGTAGCCTGGATCTACAGTCAATACTGTTTGGGACTGCAGCGCATGAAATGTGTCTTGACCATTATCGTTGGCGTAGTGAATCAAACCTCCAAGTGGTTGCGCTACCGCCCACGCATTTTTTACTACTATTTTGCGGTCACCTACTTGGTGAGTGCCCTTCATCATTTCTTCAAGCTCTGCTCGCCGATGCATATTCGATACCG
The DNA here is from genome assembly GCF_019457915.1 of Neiella holothuriorum. Taxonomy (GTDB): domain Bacteria; phylum Pseudomonadota; class Gammaproteobacteria; order Enterobacterales; family Neiellaceae; genus Neiella; species Neiella holothuriorum. Next base: position 106,047 of record NZ_JAHZSS010000010.1, on the reverse strand, counting down.
GCAATCCACCAACGAGCAAATCAATAACACCATTGGGTGCATCCAACATAGCGAGTGCACCTAAAAACAGAGCCTTGTATTGATCGCTGTTGATGTAGCCACTGTTGAGTACCCGAGCCGTTCTTGGGTCGAACGTTTTAGAAACATCTTCACCTACTTCGTAAGTGCCACCGTTTACGTTAACAACAACGTTGCGAGTAATGCTCATGCTGCCGGCTGTGACATCTCGCTTGTTTGCCTCAATAGGGTTTGCAATAGAGGCAAACGTTCTAACGATCGGTTGGTTATGTTCGTCATAACCGCATACAGCAGTAGTCGTGCCGAATCCAACATCAACGGTACGGATAACTGCATCTAAAGGTGTGCCCATAGTCATGGTTAATGCTCCTGTATTTTCAATATTTGGATCGTAAATGCCTGCGTGCCCGTTAGACGTCCGCTAGGACGCCTAGTTGCCGCCAATTCCTCTAAAAATTGCCCTTTAAGTAGGAGGTTCAGAGCACTGAAGGCTTGTGGAACTTCAGGGTGTTCCGTGGAACTTGTCTAGGCCAGTTTATGGGGGTTTTTTGGGGGAGGGTCATGCGTAACGCAGCTAAAACGCAGTCTTAAGAGCGCCACTTTGAGCTAGCAACTCCTGCATAGTAAAAGCCAATGATGTACGAGCGTAGGTCACGCGAACACCGGTTGGCATACAAGTATTTGAGCGACGGGATGGTGGCATACATTTGTGAGCCAACAACGGCAATTGAAATACATAGTTGTATGCGAAAACAGCGTTGGTTAGTTCCATTGCTAAAACGGGAAACGTTCGTTGGCATACATATTTTGCAATAAAACATAGTTTGGCATATGGCGGCAAATGACTGAGCGCTATGTATGCCGAAACACGGTTTGAGATACAGATAGATATTATGACAATTGATATCCCACTCCTTCAGGAAACCGTCACGCAGCAGCTTGAACTCTGCCAGCGGCAAACAGACGAGTTAGCAGAAGAAGCGCAGATGATTATCGATAGCTACTTTACGTGGTGGAAATTCGAGAACCAGCAGCGCTTAAACCTTCAAAAGCAATCCGGTAATAGCAACGCAACTGAGCTAGGTAATGTTGCCCCGCGCATACGACGACGAACCGACCAAGGTGAAAGCGGCAAGCTTTACATCGAATGGGTCGAGTACCCGAACGGTCGTCGCAAAGGGGAAGCTAGAAGGTGGGGGAATGTCATTAAGCCGACCGCGCGGGGCTATACCGAAAAACAATTGGCAACAAAAGCCACTGCGTGGGAGATGGAACGCGTGTCCTGCGTGGAAGCCGAATTAAAACCAATCAGAGAATTACTCGATGTGATTCATGCACAGCGAGTCGCAATTGCGCGGTTTCAGCGCAAACACACCACTGAGGAGTAGCCAACATGGCCGAGCAACAAAACACCAACATTCGTCGCCGCAAGGTAATGCAAGTAAACCTTAAGCTAGCTAGCGAGCAGTTGTACCTGTTCATGCGCAAGGAGGGGAGCGTCACTCTTGGCGCGTTTGAGCGAATCGGTTCGCTCATCAAAATGTTAGCGAACAATCCACCATTACAGCAGCAGTTAACGGCGTGGGTAGATGCTCTGTTTGAAGAAGAAAACAAAGAGCTTGTCAAAATGCAGGCTCAAAAGGACGTGCTGGCCAAATCGCTAACCGTGGATTTGCCACCAGTGTCCGTGCCGGATAGTTATCAAATTGATATTGAAGTGGCTCACCCCATTTATTGGCGTTTCATTGAACTCATTCAAGCGCTGGATGGCTTGCTAGACGAAGTGGAAGTGCTTTGGCTAGCAGGGGTTGCAGATGACGATAATTTAGAAAGCGCTCGGCGCCAAGCCATCACAATCATCCGTCGCACAAGCATGAAAATTTTCACTGTTACTGCGCCAGGTAAGCGCGAAGGCGGGAAGTTTGACCCGTCCAAGTTTATTGCTGCTCTGAAGTTGGGAGCCATAGGCGGTGCGGCGATTGACGAAGCGGAGCCGACCACTAAAGCGCAGACTACTGACGAGCAAGGCGAGGTGGCAATTAGTCCCGACTCAGCAGAAAGCGAAGTTATTGCAAAAGCGAGCTAGCTTATGATGGCGCAAATATCTCGACTATTGACCGCCTCGGGCGCAGTGTTCGGCCGCGCTCGAAAGGTCAACAATTCCGACAGCGCATCGCATGACACGGTGGATATTTACGGTGATATCGTCAAAGCAATCGACCTTGTTACCTATCCGCCGGCTGAGTACGGTGTTCCAGTCGTTGCAATCAATGAGTTGCTCGGACCTCACGGCCCACTGCTCGAGTTGATTAAGCGAAGCGCAAAACTGCCTGATTCCAGCACGGATAAGAACGCTCCGTCATTTGAAACCCTCTACTTAGAGGTGGCGACAAATTACGCAGCGTTCGCGCACTCGTTACCTGCATCGGAAGGGCATCACCATAATCGACCCGGAGGCCTATTAAAGCATTCGCTAGATGTGGCAGAAAAAGCGTTGCGATGGGCAGAAGACAACTACCTTCCTGCGCAGTTTCCGTCTGACATTGAGTTTCGTAGAAAGCCGAGGTGGCGATATGCGGCATGGTTGTGCGGGCTCCTGCATGATGCTGGGAAACTGTATACCGACATGGTGGTTTTTGATGCGGCTAACAAGGGGGATGAGTGGAAGCCGGTAACGGGATCTCTGGTCGACTGGGCCAAGCGAAATGGAGTTAAACGATACAAAGTTGAGTGGCTTGCCTCTCGAATCCATAAGCAGCACGAGACAGCTGGCGCCCACATACTCCCGCACGTCCTCACAGATGCCGCGCGCCAGTACATCGCCTCATGCCCGGGCGAGCTCTACACAGAAATTTCCAATGTTCTATCTGGTTACCAAACAAGCCGAGGTTTTTTAGAGAGCGCGGTGCGACAAGCTGACAGTGTGTCGACATCACAAGATATGGTGACCATCTGGGACACCGAGTTAGGCAAGCGCCAGTCCTCAACATATGAACGCATTCTCAAGGGTATTCAAATTCTTCACCCAAAATGGAAGGTAAACACCACTAACGCGAATATCTGGACAATTGGAGATGATGTTTATTTGAGATGGCCTGATGCGTTCGCTGCCACGGTAAACTATTTAACCGAGCAGCAAGTATCTGTACCGCAGTCACCGGAAACTATCGTCACGCTACTAAATGATAGGGGAGTGCTGCAGAACATCGACAAGAAAGAAAAGTACGTTCTCTTTGCTCCGGGCGAATTCACCAAAGATGATGCTCAAGCAATTTATGAAGGCAAGAAGAAGGTAGCGTGGCAGTATCTAATTCGAGCGGCGTGGCCAGGGCTTGTGTATGGCGGGGCTCCAATCCCAATGAGCCAGCAAGGCCTTATGAAGATCAACCACGACTTTGACGCCATTCTGTATAGACAAGACGGCTCGATTACGAGATTTTCAAAAGAAGACTTCACAACTCAGGCTGACGAACCAAAGAAAACCAGCAGAGCCAAGAAGAAACCAAAGTCGAGCAAAGCCGCCAAGCAAACCCAAGCACCATCAGAATCAAACTCAGAAATGCCGAATGAATCTAATAATGTGCTGCGATTCAATGCGGAGGAGTTAGATTCAATTAACGCCCCCAACAATGGTGACGAGGAACCACTCGCGCCAGCTAGTAACAATGGCAGCGCCAAGCCTACTACAAATGACATCCCCCACGACCAAGTATCAACCAATGTTGAAGGCGAACAATCAATGCCGCCAACAGAAGATTCCCCGCCGCTGGACGCGTATGAGGATTTACCGCCGAGCGATGAGGAGCCACAACACTCAAACACGACATTCACCGGCACTGTCTCTCCGGCTGCAAATACGCCCAAGCAAGCAACAGCAAACTCTGTCAACGAGCTGATAAAGTCACGAACAAAACCTGTGTCTACTAAGTACCCATGGAAGGAATCTGTGCGTTCGCCGGGGAAAATTGATGAGGCACTAGCGGGGCTATGCGAACAATTAACACAAGGGACGATAGCTAAGGAAAACGTTGAGTCCTTAATGAGGATTGAGCCAAGCGTTGTAATTGTGGAAGCGCATAAATTATCCGAGCTGGTGAACATCGATATTAATGAGTTAGTTCAAGACTTAAAGATGAACAAGCTAATTGAGTTTGACGCAAGCAAGCCAAGACAGTTGACACGAACATACAAATTGCCAAGGTCGAAAAGCGTTGCTGCTCTCACCCTATCCCCAAAACTGAGTCAAGCACTGACGCTTGCTGCAGGCCTTAAGTTATTAGATAGCGGAAGTACTCGAGCTGTAAGTAGTCCGAAAAAGAAGGTTAACAACGCCATAGACCAACACCAAAAAGGCGAAGCTAAGAAGGCAGCCAATACAAAACCATCAGTAAATACAGCAACCGAATCTCAGCGCGGAGCAATCAGCACAACGAAACGTGAAAGCGAGATATCAAGTCGGGCTGAACTTTTTTTGCAGCACCTAATGTCAGTACATCAGGAGCTAATCAGTAAGAACAAGGCGATTTTGGTTAGTGATGGGGTTGCTGTCGATGAGCGAACACTTTGGCGCCACTTAACGAAGTGTGGATTCACGCTGAGTGAGGCGAGAAAGATTACACAAGAACTTATGCTCCGAACGGAGCGTTGTGAAATCGAAAGTAAGCCCGTTTTTTGGACTGTTCTGCCAATGAAATCCGAGGATAACAATGAATAAACTGCGCAAAGACCCGACGTTTCAGGAAAATTTGTTTCGTCCTATCTACGAGGTTAACGCGCTCTATGGGTGGGCCGCTGCGAGTGCCGCAACGCTGGCGTCCGTTGGTATGGCGCAAGCTGGACAGTTTTCTATGCAGTTGTTGTCAGCATCAATATGTACTGCGATGGCGGGCGTTCGCTACAGACAAGCGTACCCATTATTGCGGCGCCAGTTGAGGCTGTTCACTAATAAGATTGATTTCATGCCCGCTGAAAAGCTTCGTAAGCTGAACCAAGTAGAAGTAAATATTCTTCAAGACGGGGAGGTTGATGCAGCAGGTAGAGTTGTTAAGCACTCTCCAGATGATCGGGAAACGTATTTATGCGAAGGATTCGAGTGGGGGCCTGAGCATGCGAACCGAGCCCATCAGGTCATCGATTTATCGAGCGATTATGGCGAGGTAAAACTACCGTTAATTATGCGGCCATGGGAGAAGCGCTTACGCAAAACAACGCGCCGGCTTGGTGGTAAGCCTTGGATACACGGCATGGGCGAATCAAAGCGTATCATGGTGAGCGAGGATGCTTGGTACGGTCACACCTTCATGGCGGGTAATGTTGGTACTGGCAAAACGACACTGTTAAAGCTGTTATCACTTAGCATGTACCACCTTGGCCACACGCTAATTATCATCGACCCCAAGAACGATCGCGAATGGCGCGAATCAATAGAAAATGAAATGGCATCACGGGGAGAGGCGCACAAATTCCACTACTTCCATCCATCAATTCCTAGTGAATCTATTCGATTGCAGCCGTTAAAGAATTTCAATCGGCATACAGAAATCACGACGCGGGTTGCGGCGTTACAGGCAACGGGCGATGGGCCAACATCGTTCTCAGAATTTGGATGGGAAGTAATTAATAAAGCTGTGGAAGGTTCTCTATTTATTGGTGAGCAACCTAGATTAACGACGCTCCAGAGTTACTTAACTGATGGCAAGTCGGAGTTGTGCATAAAGTGCTTAGAGAAGCATTTTGATGCAGTGCTCGGAGAGCCTAACTGGCGTATCACGCTCCAAAAAGAATTTGAGAAACGCGGCAAAAGCACACTTGAACAGTATATCAATTATTACTTACAAGTCGTGGCTGAGACGCATAAAGAAGGAGTGGTCGACAAAGTCATTTCACTTATCACGCATGATGCTGCGCACTATCAGAAAATGGTCGTAGGCCTGCTCCCGCTATTCTCTATCTTGAATGCCAAACCACTGGATGAATTGATTTCACCAGTTGACGATTTAACGGGCGCGGACAAGCGGCCGATAATCGACACAAAACAGATCATTGAAGGTGGAGGGGTCTTGTATCTAGCGCTTGATAGCTTAAGCGATTCAAAGACTGCAGGGCATTTAGCCAAATTGATTTTGTCCGACATCGCAGCGGCAGCGGGTGAGCGCTACAACTATGGTGGCTCTGGCCGTCGGGTATCGATATTCGTCGATGAGGTGCATGCTGCTGTTGCTGGTAATGACGCCCTACTTAACTTGTTAGCGCAAGGTCGAGCGGCAGCGATGCAGTGCTTCCTAGCTACGCAGACGATACCGGACTTAGAAGCCAAAACCGATCCAGCAAGCGCCGAGCGATTCTTGGGGTTGTGCAACAACTTCATTTCAATGCGTGTTAACGACCAGCGAACACAAGAATATGTTTGTCGGAACTTTGGACGAACGTCAGTACTAAATACACAAATATCCATGTCAGAGAACACCAACACAACCGCTGGGTTGGGGGAGTTCGCGGGTGGTTATTCTGAGCGTCTGAATCGCATGAAAGATGACAGCTTTCCTGAGCAATTACTGACTGACCTGCCAAAGCTCCAGTTCATTGCTCGGCTTGCTGACGGACGAAAAGTGAAAGGACGGATCCCCGTAATTAAGGAGTAACCGTGCAGGAGACTAAATACATGGCTGTTTTATGCCCCTCAAAGTTGCTCAACACTTCTGAATGGGAGCGCTTGCAGCTCGCCTACGGACAATTTAGCGCTATTGAGCGAGTAACTAACAGCTTGATTGCCTATGTTGGTGTGGCTTTGCCAAGCAAAACAACAGAGCAGTTATTGGTGACACAAATTGTCATGGCGGCGCTTGAGTGCTTTGAGGGCACCGAGGGTACGCTTCAAAAGCGATACACAGCCTTTGTTGATGCAATCATTGTTCAACTGCCAGATGTGATGCGCTATCAAGTGGCGAGCAAAAAAGACCGTGGGATTATCCGAGGTCAGCGCCCACGTTTCGCCGTTTACTGGGACTGCGTGAAAACGGGGTTTGCATTATGGGCTAAAGAGCAACGAGTGCGAGCACCCATTATCCAAGAACTGACGGTTGATGAATCTTGGTTTGAACAGAATCGACCGCGCTTTGGAATGATGTTAGCAAATCATGTTTTTGAACGTAGCGACTTGAGTTTTGTTGGCGTGCCGCATGCGGGAATGTCACAACCCTATAGCAAAGAGCAGCACCGAGCCGCAATTTTAGAAGGTGATACTTAATGACGGACAGCAACACTGATAGCAATCAGTCATCAGCACCAGACTTAAGCCCTGCACAACAGACGGCGAAAGGCGTCTTCATTGCGATGCTGAGCTTCTTTAGTCTTGTGTACTTAATGGTGGGGATTACAACTGAGCGGTATGAATCGCTGGTCACGAACGAAGTTGTGCAAGCCAGGAGTATTATGCATGAGTCTGACTGGCATGAAGTCACTGGGCGAGCTGCACAGTGGTACACCATAATGGCCTACGAGTGGGGCGTTGTAGACTTTTTGGATCGCGCGTTTGTACCAAAATCTGAGCATGGCGTTGCGGTTAAGATGTTGAAGCTTAAAACGCATTTGCGAGAGTTAGGGTTGCGAATGACCAATAACGTGAAGCTCATTATGTACCAAGGTGCGTTTCGTGTGAGTTCATTTGGCTTGTGGGTGATGGTTTGCTCGCCGTTAGTGTTGGCCGCTGCCTATGATGGATATAACAAATGGCGAATCAAGGCGCACAGCTTTGGGGGGATTACCGTTAGACGCTTTCACTTGTGGCTAAAAATGCTTGGGGTTTCGATGTTAATTCTCCTTGCGTTCTTCTTGGTCCCCGGATTCTTAGGGACGTATGCCGTTTACTACCCGCCGATATTGCTTTTTATTATGGCGCTCATCGCAAACAGAATGCTGAGTACATACCAGAAGCGACTATAACGACTGTTGCTCCACTACATCCAATATGGTCAGCCTTGTTGCTGGCCATTTTTATACAGCCCTTCCTATCTCCTTTGTGGCGTTAAATCGCTGACCAAAATTGTTAGGTAACTAAAACGCCGACCTTACAAGCCATCCCCCTAAGTTGTGGTGATTGAGAATAATCGAGCCAACTAACTGAACTTTGTATTGAAAGGAAAAGGCGTAATGAAAAAATTACTTTCCATGCTGAAAAGCATTCGAGCCAAGCGGGCTCTAAAGGTTGCATCGTTTGCGGGGATCTTCACGCTAATCGCAGTAGATGCAACAGCTGGCTCAGGTACGGCATTCCAAGATATTTGGGATAACGAAATTAGTACCTGGCTAGATGGTGAGCCGGCAATGATCATTGCTGCGTTGACCCTGTTGATGTCGTTGTATACCGGCATCATGAAACAGAACTACGTGCTTGCGATGGGTTTCTTCTTCTGCTGTGTCTTCATGGCGTATGCAGGCGGCATTATCTCAAGCTTCTTCTCTGCAGGTTTTCCAATGTAATAAAGGCTCTGCTTGCGGGGTTTTTATTAAACCCCCAAGCCCTTTCATCTTTAGTCAAAACTGAGTGGTCACAATGAAGCAAAACGACCCGAACCTATACCGTATTCCACATCGAGTTAACGCGCCGATATCAGTCATCTTTTGGAATGCTAGCCAAATCGTCCCTGTAATTGCAGCCATTGGTATTGGCGCCGTATTCAAAATGATGTCGTTCGCGATTGTTTTTGCTGTGGTGTATTTCCTCGTGGTTGGACATTTTGAGGAGCGGTATGCGCGCGGTTTTGTTAAGCACAAGCTGTGGTGGATGGGGATGTTTCCAATTGAAAACAGTCCGTCTGTTCCTGATCCGATGAAGCGTGAATTTCACCAGTAACACTGAGAATCTTAAGGCCATTTTCGAATGAACATATTCAAAAATTTACAAGTAGAAAGGTCATGGAGTGCCGCGGTAGCAAGTCGGAACATGGCACAGGTAGTGAACGTCACGTTGGGTGCAGCAGTGCTGTTCTTAGCGTTTTCGCTATGGCTAAAAGACCCGCATACAGTTGTGACACCACCGAAGTTCACTCAGGAATTAACCATGGTTGGTGATCAAGCCAGCCCATCTTACAAGGTCGGCTGGGCCGTTTTCGTGGGTGAGACTGTGGGGAACATCAATCCACGCAATATCAATTTTAAGCGCGATTTGCTCATCGGCATGTTGTCGCCAAATCTACAAGATTCACTTGGCGACCAAGTTGAGCGAACGGTCGAGCTAATGAAGACCCGAAAAATCACTCAAAACTTTGTGATGGATGATGCTCACCATGATCCAAGAAATGACATTGTTTATGTGTGGGGAAATAAAGTGACGAAGGCTGTTCGTCAAGATCCTATTGTGACCAAGTGGACCTACGAAATACAAATCCAATCGCGACAAGGTCAACCTCGAATTTCCTATTTTAAACAGTACGCTGGCACGCCGTCGGGCTCTGAGTTGCGTGGCCATGCAACTAAGAATACACCTGACTACTTGAGCGCACCAATTCAAGATGCCATGGACACTAATGCCGAGCGCTACATCCAACAGAACGAGCAAAATTTGCCCGAACATAAACCTGATGTAGCCCCTGACAAATCTGCTGATGCAGAACAACCACAGAAGTAAGCGAGGACGTAATGAATCGCATCGTATGGCAAGCGCTTTGTGCCGGTGTAATCTCCACACTATCGACTGCTACGCTGGCAAATGAGCCGCAGCAGCCAGAATTTAAACTACCTGTTGTCATGACCTCTCCAGACACAATGGGTCAACCGCCGGCCCCAAGAAGCAGAGAGGAGTTACTCGCTAGCCAAGGCGTCGGCTCTAACCGAGTTCAGGGTGGCTATGTTATTGAGGTGCCACAGCAAGAATCTGGAGGCGTGGACCCGGCAGAAGCCCTAATGACGCTGGTGGAATCTCAAAAGAAAGGTAAACAACCTAACGCCGAGGTTTCTCGCTTGACAGGTCAGCCGCGAGCGATGGATTCGCAGATGATGAGCAAGATTAAGGACACCTATCGTTCAGTTCAGCGTTTAACGATCGCTCCGGGAGAATCAAAGCTTGTGCCGGTTGCTCAGGGTTTAATGAACCGCATTGAGACGCCATTTAAAATGGTTGCCGTCAAGGACTCTGGTGCAGAGGATGTCATTGTCGATCTCGATGGCGGCATGGTGTTTGTGACCATCAATAGTTATGAGCCTATGTCCTTAATGGTTTATGAGGAGGGTGTGCCTGAAACCATGTTTTCAATCATGCTCCAACCAATTGAGGCACCACCAGTAATGATTGATGTCGACATGGACATCTCACCAGCAATGATTGCCAAAGGAGAGGCTTTCCGTCGCCAGCTCGAAATTGATGAGAAATTAGCTCAAGCAGACCGAATGCAAGATATGCAGACCAAAACCAGCGAGCATGTTCGACGCATCAAAGAAATCCTCGCTCCGGTTGCACGCGGAGAAGTACCCCGCGGGTTCAGTTTTACCGATGAAATCCCTACTCATTATCGAGAGCCATGCTCCATCACCATTTATCAAGAAGCAAAGCAGCGTCTGATTGGGGCTCGTGAAGTGGTAGACGTGGTGTTAGTCGAAAACACATCATCACAAGCCTACTACGTCCGAGAACAACACTGTTTGATGAAAGATACGATAGCTGCCGCCGTACTAGACCGTTCATTACTGATGCCAGGTGAACGTACCGAAGTCTATATTCTGCGCGACAAACTCTATGAGCAACGCAAGGCCCGTGTGAAACGCCGCCCTCGCTTGATTGATTAAGGAGAATAACAATGGACAGCGGTACCTTAGGCAGCATCCAAGCCAAAATCAAAGAGCAATGGGAAAAACCCAATGTTCGCAAACTAACGATGGCCATCATCTTTGTTCCTGTGTTGTACCTGATGATCTCAGCGGTCAAAGAGCGTGGTGAGCGCGCCGATAAACGCCAAGAACGTCGAGATAATCAGCCCGAATCGGTTGAAATCTTTGAGACGTCGTCGGTCACTCAGCTCGATGAGATGCAACTTGAAGCGATGAAAATGCAGCTTGAAGATGAAGCCAAATATCAAATGCAATCTGTCAAACAAGAGCGTGAGCAAAGTCGACAAGAAATCGATGAGCTAGGGCAGATGGTAGCCAAGCTTCAAAGTGAATTAGGTGAAATGAAGCGTATGCAAAAGGTGGCGAATCGCCAGCGTGCCACTAATCAATCGCCACGTACTTCTGAGCGCAATGAAAAAGCTCCCCCACAAACAGAGGTTGTAGCTCAACAAATGCAGCAGGCTGCGCCTCAGACTTTCGTGAAAGATCAGACGACTATTTTAACGCGAAACCAACCGATAGAAGGCCGAGCTATTCGCACCGTAACACAGCGTCGGGTGCGCGAAGTGACACGAGAAGGCGGCGTTACCGTTGAAGATGTGGAAGGCGTTCGGACCTTAAGTCAGCGCCAGCCTAGCGAAAGTAATTCAAGTTCTGGTCGTAGCGAGAAACAAGAATCGACCAAGGCGATGGAATTCTTTTTGCCGGCAGGTTCAATCATGAGTGGCACCTTGCTGAATGGTGTTGATGCACCGACAAATAATGCATCTCGCTCTGATCCAATGCCGATTTTGCTGCGCATTAAAAAAGAAGCCTTGCTGCCAAATCAGTTCACTATGGATGTGCGCGAATGCCACCTCTTGGCGGGAGCCGCGGGCAAGTTGAGCTCGGAGCGTGTCGAAATGCGAGCAGAGGCGATTAGCTGTGTATTGAATGACGGCCGAGCAATTGAAAAGAACCTAACCGCGTATGCTGTTTCCAGTTATGACGGCAAGGTTGGGATTCGGGGTCGCTTGGTTTCGCGCAATGGCTCAGCGATTGCACGAGCAATGATGGCTGGCTTTGTTAGCGGCATCGCTGATGCATCAGCGCCTAGTTCTATTCAGGCGATTGATGAAAGTCCGGGCAGCTCAACGCTGTTCCAGTCAGCAGATTATGGCGACATCTTTGCTAGTGGTGCATTTAATGGAGCGTCTAGCGCAATGGAACGATTGGCTGACTATTACACGAGTATGGCGGAAAACATGTATCCAGTGATTGAGTTGTCACCGGGCACACAAGTCGACTTTATTGTCCAAAAGGGCATGTCATTCAAAATTAAATCATAGGGTGAGTGAATATGTCGGATTCTGCTAATAATACCGAGACAAAACCATTGGCCCATATGGCTAGTGGCTGGCTGAATAAATTACTTGGTTCACTTGTCCAACTCGTTGTGGTGTTGGCGGTTGTCATGGTTGTGTTGTTGGATTACGTCGACACACGAATCGAAGCGCAGGCTATCGAGGCGCCCATCAAGGTTAAAATCGTTGATTTATTCGCGCTATCAGAGGAGTTGGCTCAGCGCGGATACGGGCCTGAGCAAATGGGGTCGTATGTAGAGATGGCTGCACGAATTCTGACATCAAATGGCTACATCATTATCGATAAGAAGTCGGTGGTTGCGGCGCCTGAAGGTGCATACTTCAAAGCGCCGCCGATAGAAGATCTGGAGAAAGTATTGGCGCAATTGCCTGCGCCAGAATAGCTAAATCATCAGCATGTTAAGAAGCCACTACTCCAGTGGCTTTTTTTTTGGGGGTAAATACGTGCGGACAAGGAGGAATGCCAGACACGCTAATCCTATAAGGAATGACGCAGCCGTCAGAAAACGGTATTGCTCATAAAAGTCGCCGGACTTTGTTGGGTTGGCGCGGTTCCATCCGTAGTAGGAAAGGGAGTAACCAACGGCGTGAGCGAATGATATATGAGGAGAAAGCTCAGCAAAAAAGCCTGCGTTGTCCGGATCCATATATTTTGTATCGAGGTGCTCCAAATACACCTTCTTTTGCGCCTCATCATCAGTGTTCGTTGCTAAGACGAAAATTGCCTCGGTGTTTGAAGGCCAGAAATCAAATATTGCTTGGTACCATGTTAGTAGCGCCTCACCAGAAGCATCCTTCTCCTTCTTCTTTTCCTCCTCTATTTTCAGTTTAAGAGCCCATATTTGCAGGTAAGGATCGTCTGCGTGGGTATCAGCTAGAGCATAGAGTGCCTGTTGTGCTTGTGCTTTCTCAGCCTCAGTCAATTCGTCACTACTGGCTCTTTGTCGATAAATTAGCCCCTCAAAGTACGACAAAATGCGATTGTCGCTTAGAGGTTTGAGGTAATAGTCAGAGGTGGCATCTGGAATATCGTCAAAATGGCGAGCTGACACTTGGGCGAAGCTGCTGGATGTCGTTTCCCAGTAGATATCCATGCCATCATTGTTTGACCACGCTGCAAAGGCGTGTCTAGGCGAAGGCACGTAACGTAAGGAGATGCCTTGCTCTGCCGCTGCATCAATTACGAGAATCGTTCGCAAATCACAGTCTAGGGTCTGAGTGGCAAGCCCATCAATCAAATCGGTGCTAGCCGTGTAATTGAATCGAGAATTAAGGGCGTGGTGAACCTGTTTCATGTAGGCCAGCATGCCTGCTCTATCTTGTGAAGCTGGTTTAATCGCCTGAACTTCTTCAAACCAAGAGGAAAGTACGTGTATGGCTGCGCCCTCTTGTTCAGTATGAAGGTTGTGTGCCATCTCTAATTCGATGATTGACTTGGCTAGGCCATCCGGCAGTTTGTCAATGGTTTGTGAGTCTTTGCTGTACGGGGTTGTTTCCCAATGAATATTGGCGTCATGTGTGTAGTAGAGCCAGCCCGCATAACAGGCATACAGGGCGTAAAAGCTGAGCACAGACACCACTGAAGACCACAAAACAATACCACCAAATTTAACTACGATTTTGCGCATCAAACTACATCCTCAATCAACTAGAAAACGAATTTATTACATAAGGTTACAGTCGTTATACCGCAATTTTATAATCGAGCAAGTGAGGGGATAAGCATAAGGCGAGGTGATGTTTATTTGGTGCCAATCAGAGGCAAGTCCTTGTAATGGCCAGATTGACAAATCATTCGTAGATGAGGGCGGCCATCAATCATTGTCTCGAACTTATGAATTATTTTTTTCTTACATTCACTTTTAGTAAGCGGCGACTTGAACTTGCACGTTAGGCCTCCACTTCTTTTTTTAGACCGACCAAACACATGCGCCCCAGCTTTTTGAATGGCAATAACAATGAACCCAGCAAGCACACCTTCTAGTATGGCGAAAGCAGCAGGGGGCAAACTGTTGGGGGCTAGGCGGTCACCAATACTTGGCCGTTCCCGAATTTGCCCGGAAGCCGGAGCGAACCCTTGCTTAACAATTACTCGATGAGCAATGTTGCGTAGCGGCTTTTGTGAGTGTTGCACAACTTTGATGGTGATTCGCTGGCCAGAGCAAGAGAGATGGGCGCGGTCCCGCGCATGTTGTTGCAGAGTGATCGCCGAACCTGCATTGCTCGGCGGTACGGCCTTTTTCAGTTGCTCATATTCGCTATGCGTCAAGAAAACAGTAGCGGTATGGTTTTGCTTTATTTTACGCATTGAACGATCGTCCTTGGTAGTGCTCAATTACTTGGCGTAGCAGACGGCCCGTAACGGAACCAAAACGCCACTATAACAGGCCATTGTGTGTCTAGCGCTAGCCATACCATAGTCTCACCCAACTAATAGGAGTGAGATATGCGCAGATTTGCCGGTGTTGCGCTACTAGCTAGCTTTTTGATGTGTCCGGTGACGTATGCAGATGAGGCGCCCAAAGAAAGCGCTGATGCGCAACCGAAACTGACCTTTCAGCCTTTTCCAACGACCAACGGTTTGGCATTAGTCGAAACCGAGGATGGTGAAGTTCAATTTGTGACATCGAATAACGCGCGCTTTGCGATTCAAGGCAAGGTGTGGGATTCGTGGACAAAACGTTATATCAACACGCTTGATGATTTGCTCGACTCGCTCCATGTGCCACTGGCCCAGATTGGTATTCATGTGGAGCAAATGGCACACCTTAAACTTGGTAATCACAGCAAGTCGCGCTTAGGCGTAGTCTTTATTGATCCGTTATCAGTATCTAGCCGGGAATTCCTCAAACGAATGAGCGCAACCCCGAATAAGTACCGATTCGACGTGGTGTTAGTTCCTACCCAGCGCCCGGGAAGCTTAGAGGAAGCCCAACGACTATGGTGTAGCCCAGATAAGGGGGCAGCACTATCAGACTTGCTCAACAACACCAAGAATGCCCCAGCCTCAAAAGATGAATCGTCCTGCAACATTCAAGCACTCATCAAAAGCTCTATTGCACTCAACATGCTGAACATTAAAACAGTGCCACACATTGTTCGTGAAGACGGGCTGATGGCGCTCGGCGTACCCACAAACTTCGACCAGTGGTTAGTTAAAGACTTTCGCAAAAAGGATCAGAAATAATGATTAAACATACATTGGTGTTTGCTGCACTAGCATCCACAGTAGCTCTTTCCGGTTGCTCTATTACCCCCATGGGCGAAGAAGAATTCGGTTGTCCAGGAATGGAGCGCGGCGTTCTTTGTAAAGGCCCTCGCGAAGTCTATGAGCTGACCAACGACCGTGAAAACCTTCACGACATGATGCTTACTGCAGAAGAAGCTAAAGCGGGAAAGGAGTCAGGTGCAGAGTCCACTAACTCAGCTTCTGCACCGACAGAGATAAGCTCAAGCTCGAAAGGCCCACGAGGTAAAGGGCGCAAGATTGAGCGGGGCGGACCAACTTACGACCCTACGCACGATCCAGATTGGCTTGAGGCCAATATTGATGCGTTAAGTGAGCAAGCTCTAAATGAACCAACTCCTGAAAATATTGCGATCTATCAACGCGCTGTCAGTGTTGCTCTGCAACGGGCAAAAGCGGATTCGGCCCCACCTAGCACTGAAGGCACGCGGTTCGTGCCGCGCTCTACCGATCGGCAACATCCCGCATCGTATGACAAGGTGCAGGCGATTGGTTACGGTGGCGGACAAAACGCCCCCGTTAGCGAGCACCAGCAACTTTCTAGCTTTGCTGAGCCTCCGCATGACATCGCCCCTGAGCCTTTAGCCGTTTTAAAAGAAGCTGAAGTAATGCGAATTTTGGTCGCTGCCTACCATGATGAAACTAACGATTTACATATGCCGGGCTATGTCTATGTCGACCTAGCACCGCGAACGTGGATTGTAGGGGAAGCTGCCAACACAGCCCCAAGCCGAATCGTACCTCTCGAAATCCGCACGGAAACACAACAAGAAATGCGTGACCGTGAATATCGGGAGCAAGGCGTGAGCGGTTTAGGTGTTGGGCAAATACCACATCACCAAAAACAATTTGAGCCGAAGCCAACAGCTGGCCAATAAGGACGGATATCATGATTGCTAGTTTTCAACAACGTATGGCGCAGCTGTTCAAGCATGATAAGTGGTCTGAATGTGTACCGGTGCTGGACTACTCTCACCATGAGGAAATATTCGTAACCGAAGGCCCTTACATTGGATTTAGTTTTGTTTGCCAACCAACTCCCGGCTGCAATGAAGATATTAGAAACACGCTAACGAATTTATACAACCACGATATGCCCAAAGACACTCTCATGCAGTTTTCGCTTGTGTCTTTGCCGGATGTAAACACATTTATTCGTGGGTACGACACTATTCGCGGCGGGCGCATGTCCGGCGAAGATGGCTCTCTCTCCGATACGATGTCGCAATCGGTCATCGAATATTTGCGTGAAGGTACCCGCAATCCAATTCATCGCAGCGGCCTGAAAATCCGTAACTTTGAGTGCTGGGTAAGCGTCAAAATACCAATTAAGAAACAGTTGCCCACTGACAAAGAAGTGGAAATCGCGTTAAAAATCAGAGACGAAGTAGAAAATGCGCTTAGCTCCGTGTCCCTAGTTCCAGCTCGCATGACCGATGAGATGTGGCTCCATCGCATGAATATACTCATTAATCACAGCGAAGATGCTTCGTGGCGCTCAGAGCCGGTGAAGCGAAATCACGGCCGTTCGTTGCGGGCGCAATTGCTGGAGCCAGGCAGTATGGTGAAGCAAACGCCTGATGGCATCGAATTCTATTCAGAAGGCAAGTCCGAGCCGGATGCGGTGGCGACCATGCTAAGTCTGAAGCGGTACCCAGACTATATCATGTATGGTCAGATGCTCGATTTGGTTGGCGATTGGCGCGAAGGTGAAAACGGCATCTACGACAATTTCATGATCACATTGAATATTGAGTTTCCCGACCAAATCAAAGCTAAGAAGCGATTCCAAAAAGGACGAAATTGGCTGACACACCAAAGCCATGGTCCACTGATCAAGTGGGTCGACTCACTCCGCTTCCAAAAGCAAGATTATGATGCGATTAACCATGAGCTTGAAGAAGAAGGCGCAAAGCTGGTCAGGGCATACTTGCAGTTCACCCTGTTCTCCCGTACCCGAAAGGATGCGGAAAAGAACGTAGCGACGATGAAGGCGCACTACGCGAAGAAGAAGTTTAATATTGTAGAAGACAGAAACTTTTCAGCGCCACTGTTTCTGTCGTCACTACCGTTTGGCATCGACAAGAGTGCATCCATGCACTTTGAACGTTATGACACCTTTACCACCAACTCGCTAGTTTTCTTAACGCCCCATATGGCGTCATGGAAAGGCAACACCCCAACGCCGGTAATTGAGCTGATTGGCCGTGACGGGCAGTTATTCGGGCTTGATCTGTTTAAGACCGATGGCAATTTCAATGCGGTGATTTCGGCTGCCTCGGGCTCAGGTAAGTCATTCTTAGTCAACAAATTGGTGGCTTCATATCTGGGCTCTGGCATTAAGACAGGCGGTACATCGGCACCCGGCAATCAACCAATTGATGATGGTGCGCAAGTCTTTATTGTGGATGTTGGTCGCTCGTATGAAGGTCTTTGCTCTCAGTATGAGGGTTCGCAATTTTTGGAGTTTGGCGCAGGCATGAGCTACAGCCTAAACCCATTCCCAGCTATTCACGACTGGTACGGCAAAGAAGGGCAGGCCAACATGGTGCTCAACCTTGTCAAATCCATGGCCTCCGAGTCGGGCACCATCAATGACTTTCAATCCTCAGAAATGCTCAACTTGTTGACCGAGCTTTGGGAAAACAAAAAGAACGACGCCACGATCACGATGTTTGCTGATATGTGTCGAACGCACCCACATGAAGAAATGAAGCGGATTGCGGCACAGCTCAAACCGTTCTGTGATGGTGGTGTTTATCAGAACTTCTTTGGTGACAACTTGCCACCAGTTGAATTCAACGGCCGCTTGATTGTTTGTGAGCTGGAGGAGCTTAAAGCTATTCCACACGTTCAACAGTGTGTGTTGATGGCCATCATTAACAATGCTCAGCATGCGATGTATCTGTCGGGCACTTCGAGAAAGAAAATCTTTATTTTGGACGAAGCTTGGGAATACCTCGGTGATGGTGATGGACAATCTAACTTTTTTGCCAAATTCCTTGAGACGGGCTGGCGTCGTTTCCGGAAAACGCGGGCTGCGGGTATTTGTATTACGCAATCAATGCTTGATGCATATCAGTCTGCTGCGGGCGTCGCCATTGTCAACAACTCGGCATGGAAGATCATGTTGCGACAAGAGCCGGAAACCATCGAGAAGCTCAAAGATGAAAAGGCTTTCGATGGCTCACCGCTTGATTTTGACTTGTTAAAGTCAGTGAAAACCAAAAAGCATGAATACTCCGAGCTGTTTGTCCGATTGGGTAGCGCTAGGGAAATCGTGAGGCTGTTTGTTGATAAGCGATCTCAGTTGGTGTTCTCGACGGATCCTGATGATAAAGAAGCCATCGCTGCATACCGTAAACAAGGCTTGTCGATGGGGGAGGCTATCGATGCGGTTCACAATGATCGCCATGCTGGCCAGAAAGTCGCGTAGGAGTAGAGCAATGACTAACCGAACGCATGGGATCGTAAAATGGTTCGATAACGCACGGGGATTTGGCTTTATTAAGGAGCTAAAGGGGGCTCAGCTTGTCCCGTCCGAAGACGAAGACTTTGTGCATCACTCGGAAGTGACATGCTCTGATAGCCAGTTTGTGAAGCTGGCGGAAGGTGAATTGGTGAGTTACATCCGGGAGCCTACTGACAAAGGACACAAGGCGGTTGATGTTTTGCCGGTCAGGAATAACCTGTCTGGCCAATCGCCACAAGTAACTCAACCGGACAACACTTATTATTAAATATGCGGGCTTAGGCTCGTTGGGTCATGAATGCTCTCTCGACTTGCCTGCCGAGAGAGCATTCATCGTAATTGCCGGATAGTTGGTTTTAGTTTGATGGATTTAGCAGTTCAGAAACCTTCTCATAATCTTCTTCGTCATATGCTCGAACTAGCGGTTTCCAGTGTTCAACTAACTCACTCCATCGCTTACCTCGATCACGCATAAGTTCAATTTTGTTCTCCAAATCACAAGCTCGAAGCATTCGGATGCAGCGACCCAAATCGCTCGCAGCAAGAGGGCGGGGGCCGTTATCTGGTGGACAACCTATATTGGCGAGACACGCGAGCATGTAACGTGAACTCTCGCCCACATCATCTGATGCCAACCACTCCGCAGGAGTCATTGCCTTATTAGCGTAAATCCGCTCTCTGGCACACTCATCGCAAATCATATTTGCAGCTTCAATCACCTTATTCATGAGAGCAGCCTCTGCCGGCAGATCTGGTTGCTGGCGGCTCAACTCTTGAACTATTGCTGAAACCAAAGCGATTTGGTCAGGTTGAAACGTTTGAAATGTCATAGTTAGTTTCCGTCCGTTAAGCCGCTTTCGCGGCATTCAGTTTTCGCTGCTTGATTCTGGCATTGCGAGCAGCTACTCGGGCAAGATTTCTAGCCCTTGCTTCTGCAATCCGCTCGCCTGTGCGAGACATTAGTTGTTGTTGTATTGCATGAGTCTCTTTTCGCTCAATTTCGGTTGTTACAGATAGTGAACCGTTTGCTAGGCCAGCAATAGTAGAGTTGGCATTAATTGGACCTGCTGCTCGAATGTACTGGCGCTCTCT
Source organism: Neiella holothuriorum (assembly GCF_019457915.1). Lineage (GTDB taxonomy): Bacteria > Pseudomonadota > Gammaproteobacteria > Enterobacterales > Neiellaceae > Neiella > Neiella holothuriorum. Next base: position 86,033 of record NZ_JAHZSS010000010.1, on the reverse strand, counting down.
CTCATTGATAGCCGAACAGATCCATTCCAGTCGAGCATCAAGCTCATCATAAGAAAGCGAAGACAACTCAAGTTCTGTACTGACACTCGTTGGCGCGATGTAAGGTTTTGTAGTGAACATGGTTTATTCCTCCCTATCATTTCCATTGCAATCGGGACAGCTCTGGCAAGAAAAGCACCCATTACAACCGCAATTAACACCGCCACAATCGCAACAGTTATAGTGCTTGCTGCAGGTTCTTCCTCGGCTATCTAGCTCCTCGCATTGAATCGACAAAATGTCACGAATGGCGCAATGCATGCGGTCAAACGCTTGCTGCGTCCGACACGCAGGGGATATCACCAAGACGTCATTAGCAACGTCCAGCGTATAGATGGCTTTAGGGCAGCTACATCGCGCTAAATAGCCTGCAATTAGAGCAAGGTGCCCCGCTTGCACTGAGTCTGTTTTAGGGAATTGTACTTGAAGGTGATTCATGGGGACTGCTCCAACGATCGATAACTATGGGCTGACTTGTTTCAGTGGACAATTACATCAAGTTGCTTCAGGTGAGTGCGCAAATAAATATCCGCGGAGCGTCTGTCTTGCGCGATGTTGGCAATGCTATTTTGCAATGGCCATGGGATTTGAGCCGAGTCGAGTTGTTCAGCCCATGCTTGAAAATCAGCACGGCAGTTATCATGAAAGGCAGCGTAACAATGCGCGTAGAAACCCCGAACCAATTCCAGCTGGGACTGGTTGATATGATGTTGTGTGGTTGAGTTTTGCATGTTGATCTTGCCTCTACTGAACGTCATTGCTACGTGAGCGTGATAACCGATAGAGCAATCATGCCCGAAGCTTTGAATCGCGCATCTGCCTCCTGCGGATTAATGCGGCGGCCATAGCTGCTTTGTTATTGCCGCCTACCAATGCACGAGGCATGACATGAGAAGTTTTCTGGTCAACTTTAGATGATGCAGGCTGCGTTTGAGCTTGCAGAAAAGCGCTGACCCGACGAATAGCGTCAGTGGCTTTAGTCATGTTCCAGCCTGCGATTTCATCCGCCTCCTCCGGTTGCGTTAATATCCATTGAGATAAGGCAAGGTAATAGGGCACCTGGGCTGAGCAAGTAAAAAGTTGTTTCTTTGTCGCTACTGCGTTGCTACGCCGTGTTATCGCTAATTGTTGCTCCACTTGTTTTATGAAGTTCAAGGTTTCAAGCTTGATTGTCCAATCGTCCTGAAGTGCTTTGCGGTGGTGCTCTGTTAACAACTGACCAACGAGGGCATCGAAATCACCAAGCATGCCATCGACTTTATCCAGCCACACGCGAGCAACCTTGGAACGTGCTGAGAAGTTCACGTCATCAAAGCCAGACAGCTTCATTTCCAATCCGGCTTGATAGCCAAGCCAATCATGATGAATCGTGCCGTAGTGGCTGACGATAACGTTCACAGCTTGCATGAGGGCGCTTTGCGCGTAGAAGCTCGGCGCGGTGCTCGCTTGCTTGATGTGGTCTACAGCTATCGCCCGCGATGCACTTCTTTTGGCTCGCAACTGTTGAAGTTGGACGGCTTTGATGTGGCGGTATTGAGCCATGCTAATGCCGGCACTGGTGATACTGTGGTTATCCTTGAGTAAAAACAGGCCCATTTGATTAAACATGCTCGTGCGATCAGAAATCCGACGGCTGCTCGCTTCGGTGCCTTTAGATATGGCCAATAGCCCCGTTCTGAGCAGTGATTCAAACACATCCACGCCTTGATATTGGAATCGGGTTTCTTTCTTTGAGCGATACGCCGCGATGTATTCATCGTGCATGGCGATGGCGTCATGGGCCATAAATTGCAGCCAGTCACTAAGGCTTGATGGATCGATTCGGTATCCCACGCTGGATGATGGCTCGCTGTCGTTACGTGAATTATCTATCTCGTTAAAGATGCGGGCTTCCGTTGAGGACCAATCTGGTAGCCAGAATGGTCGGCGCTGTAGGTGGGCGCGAGATAATCGACTCTCCTCTCGAAACCCGTAAAATTTCACAGAGGCTCGGCCTTTGGTCAGTTGTCCTTTCTTTAGAATGGCTTTTCGGCGTGTGAAGTGCCGGTATGGCTCAGCATCGATACCCTTGAGATTAACTTGAGCGGGTAGGGAATAGATTCTACGGTGGCGTAACGCGATGTTGCGACGAACCTCTGTTTCGCCTGTGTTATCAAGGTCGTGAAGCATTTGCGCTTTGTCAGACGCCAAATCGGCATCAATAAGAGGATGAAGTGGTACCGCTCTACCTTGGTGAGTGAGTGACCAGCGCGTACCCTTGTCGTCCCTGCGCAGCTTTAACGTATAAGTTTCGCTTGAATCTTGGAGAGATGACAAGCAGCCGGTGCGCGCATCTTGCTCCAGGAATTCGCTTTGACGAAATCGAGGAGATAGCGGCAAATCTTGAATTGGCATCATGCGAGCATCAGGGATCTCATCGACGCGAGCTCGGTCCACATTGACCGACGGGTAAGGTAAACGAAATCCGTCCCGCACCTGACAAAACAGGGCAAACATCCGATAGGGTGGTAATCGGACGCCATCGCGAGAATGCATTGCGTCCAAGTAAAGCGCTTCTTCTTCTCCGATAATATTGATGAGTTGACGCTGGGCCCCCTGAACGTAGACCGATCTGAATTCTTCTCGGTCTTCTATGGAAAGCTCGGGGTCGCTCATGATATCTGCGTAGCCGGCGTCCAACATCAGCGATTGGTGGCCTTGAGCGGCTAACTTTCTAAATTCTGCTGCGCGCTTTTTATCATCGTCGGTCAACTGCATTAAGTAGAGGGCGATTCTTTCGATGGTTGACGCTTTTAGTACGTTAGGCTGTAGGACAACATGACCAGTGTCGTAATCAACCGCTCTAGAATGATAAGTACGATGGCGAAGGTCTTGCGAGACAAAGTAAATGAAATCTCGAACCCGTTTTAGGTTGTGCTGAAGGTGCTTGTAACGCGCCTTTTTATTCTGGTTTTCGGCAGACTTATCTTTCTGAACTTTGAGACAAAGACCGCATCCAAATCGACTGCCGCCGCAACCTGCCTGCTTGTTCGCGCCTTGTATTTTATGGGCTGACACAGGGCAACTACCCGAGTCTGCATCGCCGTAAATAATGCGAAGGATTCGGAAGTTTTCCGCATATGCTGGGATTGAAAAGCTGGCTTCAGGGCGGGTCATTGGATTGGTGCCAGCTCGACTGAGTAGGCCCATGACGTCTTCATAGCTCCAATCTCGAATCGGCATGAAAACTTTTGCAGGCTTACCATTGGCCATCACTTCTTCAATGTCGACGTCATTATTGTTCCGGCGAATACTGTGGGATCTCGACACGCTCTCCTCGTGGCGCGAACCAACAATGGTGACGACCTTGTCAGCGCCAAATCGCTCGTTAATTGATTTGAGCAACCGAGCGCTTTGATTAATTTTTAGGATGACAGAACAATCGTTATTTAAGCGGCCTACGGATGGGAGCTTGTGAGCTGTTAGGAATAGCGATGCCCAGCGCTCGGCCAGTGGCGGGCGTGTTGTAAGCAGCTCTAACGTTATCCCTTTATCCTTGCAATACCGTTGTAGGCGAGCGTCTTCGTAAAGGGCATGGATTTGAACGAATACGTTCTCAACCCCTGTGTCGATAGAGGTTACGACAACTGGCGCATCGCATGGGGCAATTTCGGGGTTTTCGGCCAACCACTCGCTGTGTGCCTGTAACTCTGCGAGCAACACGGTCGTAGAATCTTTACCCTTACTCCACGCTATTACTGACTGGAACCCTCTCTGCTTAAGGGTTTTGATTTCATCGACCATCACCCGGAACAGGCGGTGGAGGCGTTCATCTTCCGCTACTTTTTCGCTGTCACCATCAATCACGTTTACTGGCTCTTGTGTGTAGAACTTAGCAAATGATGCAGGGGCAAATGATGGCATGCGGCTCTCTTTATTTTTAGAACGTTGTCGTAGATTTACGGTAACGCGCCTCGGCTATCGCGCAATGCGACAGCGAGGCAAGTAAAGAGGTGCTGGTGGGGCGATATTTTTAATAGTACTAGGCAGATTTATCGATGTGGTAAGCAATAAGGTCTTCAATAGGTACCATGCCAGCATTGCCCATGAATCTGGAGGCAATATCAACAAGAGCTTCGTGCTCAAGCGTCGAAATGTTGTGTCCAGCTACAACATACATAGGCTGAGTGGAGTAGCTGGGCTTGCGTCTCAGGGCATGTCCTATATCTCTCAGCGCACTGCCGGACTCTAAATCAAGCCAGGGGGCTTGCAGATTGCCATCGCAAACTAGATTGCCGATACCATGAATTAGTTCGCCAGCTTCAAGCGCTATCCGGTCTTTCTCTGATAGCTTATTAACGGACTGACGATTGGACTTTTTCTTCTTAATAAAACCGAACATGAATATATCTCCACAAGGGTTAAGACAGAGAAACTTCTTCAAACTCAACAGGTACCCACTGGTCGCCAATGCTGAATGTTTCGCGATAGATAAGCGTTTCAAAAATTAACTTTTGGCCGGCGTTCGTTCCGGACAAACTTAAGAGCGTGGCGTGCCTGCTCATTTGATTGTTAAGGAGGGCGCTCGACATTAAATCATGCGCAACACGCGAGTAGATTGAGTTAGCAAGGGTTAGGTCATCAAGTGGTGGAACGTTGATTTCAGAACTCGACAACAACTCCCAGCGATCCTCACACAATGCGTTTTCGCGGAGCATCATTGCGTTGTAAATTGCGCGATCACCATCAGGGCCATTGCTTGCATTAAGTAAGTCAAAGTGGCGCTGCGCCATACCATGGTGCTGAGCAAAACTCAGTAGGCATCGACAAATAGCTGCATACTGGTTACCGGCTAATGGAGGGGCGATGTGTGGCATAAATTTCTCTCGAATTGAAAATGTAGAATCAAACTATACCCCCCGAAAAACACCGTCAAAAAATCTAAAAACCGTAAATTATTTTTATTTAGCTCGTTTTTTTAGGGCTACATCACATAATTGACTACTCGTTAGAGTCGAGCGCCTTGCTCAAGGCCGAATGTCGGCTATCCGGTAGATTTGCCGATCAATAACATCAAGTCAGTGCGCGCTTCCGTTTGCTCGATAGCAACGACTTGATGACCAGAATGAGCTGCGTACAACCTGACGTCGCGAACGGCATTGGGCGCTGAGGTTATGATGTGCACGAGTTGACCAGCCGGCTGCTTGCTCAGGTGCCGACGCATTTGAATTTGAAACTCAGGGCAAACCAAATGCATCGCATCAAATACGATAGGATTCATACGAGCCACCACTATGCCGCCGACGAGAGCGTGTCAGCCAGCTCTTGTGTAAGAGGAAGGCCGAGAGACGTGATGATATGGACCGCGGACATGCACTTTGCTCGCTTGTTCTTAATCATTTCGCCTTCGGTACCAACACAGCGGCCTCGCCAGTGTTTGGCGTCGCGTTTAAAGTCTACTGTTGCCAACCCATTAAGCCGTTCCCACTGCTCCTCGCCGCTGATCATAAAATATGATGACACTGCATGACCGACCATGCCTAAGGCTTCAAGCATGACCGCTGTTCCAAACACATAATGCTCACGAACATTCTGGGCAGAAACAGAGCCGCTAATCGCAGATTGGATTTGTGGATTCAACAGAACTTTTTCCATGAAATGGCCTACGTGCTCGATGTAAACGGCCATAGCATCCTCGTCGGCAAGTGTTGACTCCATTTGTTTTGGGGTTAATCCGGTGTAATTGACCAGAAATGCTGCCAGTTGGTTAATCGTCCAAAGATAATTGCTACCGCCGCTAACACCGGTCTTTTCCATATCAAAACGAGATCGAAGTGAATCAGGAAATGACTTCAACACAGCTTTAGTGAATAACGATTTTACTTCCCGCGTATCGAGAGTCAGATTGATTGCTTCAGATGTCTTTTTACCGTTGCGGTTATAGTCGACGAATATTCGCTGGTGGTCTTGAATGGTGCTCCACTCAATAATTTTGACGTCAATGAAGCTATTGGCGAGCGATGATTTATGGACGATTGCTTTACTTATTCCGCCAAGCCGGCCTTGGCCATCAGCGAGAAACTTGGCTTGGTCGTCTGGTATCGTCAGTATGCCCACAGTTACACCAGACTGTTGTGTTTCTGTGCCTGCCATCAGCAAGCTGCAGGGCTCAAAGTCAAAACCTTGAATAATGGCAACAACGCCAGGGAATGAATAATCGTCATGTTCCGAAAGGTATTTGCTAATAGCATTCGCTCTGGCTGGCGTTAAATCACGCTGTTGTTTGAGTTCTGAAGGTACGCCATCTGAGGGCAGCTGTTCAAACGTTGAGACAAGGTCTGCATAACTTAATTTGCCACTATAAGTGGTGCGGTTGGCTTCTTTTGCTGCGGTTACAATGAGTTGTACTGGCATGGCGCTTACACTATTTGTGTTGATTTAAGTTCATGCTAAGCCGGGTTCTTAATCGCGCCACTTAGGCGCCTCGATGTCGATATCAGCACTGATGAAAGATGGTTGATAAGCTCTCATCAAGTAATTGATTAAGCTTCTTTCGTTCTATTCCAATGGGGTATGGGTGTTTCCCATTGGTGGGATAGTCTTGTTCCAGCGCTCGGTAGGCTAACCACTGCTGACGCTCTCCAAAAAGCAGCAAGTTATCTTGCACGTAAGCTTCAAATGCTCTGGCACAAAGTTCTTCTGGAGCGGACCAATAACTTTTTCCATGTTTCTGGCCGGATAGGCTCTGTGCATTTTTCACATAGTCTGATCTCGTGTCGGTGCATGCGCGAACAAGCTGCTCAAACGCCTGATAACGTTCTTGGTGTTGTGGTGCAACATTGAGTGTTACACCTTTGCAGATCAACGCTGATAACAGCCCATCATGCCCAGTCCATTGCTGGCACATGCGGGCATCAAAGGAATGAAACAACTCATGCGCAATGCACCCTGCGCCATTGAATCGAGTTAGATTAATGATATGAAGATCGAGTTCGTAATGTGCGGATGCTCCGCCATGGCCACGCGCACCAAACGCTAACCCTAATTTACGACCGCCTATCCAATGGTTAGGTATGTTCAGGAGATCTGACAGTATGCGTAGTGAGTCAAAGCAGTTGTTTACGAAAGATTGGCGCTCATGCTGTGATAAGTAGTTGCCAAACTGAACCCCTCGAAAGCCATAATCAGACATCAAGCGAGTCGGCTCGACATCTTCATAATCGTCGACAACCCCCTGAATTCCATCTAGCGACTTTTTTGGGTTAACTACCGCTTGGCGCTCATCTACGACATTGACGGCAAATTCCTCACCGTGATGTGCCAGTAACGCTTCTACGGCTGCATCGTATGTTTCAAATTCATTGATATAGTCGCTTTGGTCATCGCCCTCTGTCCATGAGACGCTTTTTTGATTCACTTTGCACAGCTTATAGACCGCTCGCTCAGGGTTTTTATAGCGCACCTTGATTGGAAACAGCTTGATTCGCTTAGGGTTGATGCTAAGCGGAAAGTCCAAGTGCGGCAGTAGTTTCTCTAGTTGGGCAATTGGGCCTTGTGGATGAAACGGGTGATAGAAGCTCTTGCGAGTCTTCTTACCTGCGGCATATGTGCGATAGGTGTTTTGTTTAGAAGCGTCTTGGAATGCTTCGTCAAAGGCTGCTTTCGAGTGTTTTAGCGTGTGCAGATCATAAGTGTTTTCACAAGCAGCTCGAATCCATCGTACTGCATCAGCATAGGCGTCTTGCCACATGTTGACCGTGATCGATTCTCCTGCCCATCGGATTCCGCTGGCCGAGTGAGGCTTTTTGTTGAGTCCATGGTAGATGCAATATAGCTTTACAATGACATCAGTGTCATAGCCCTCATAGTGCATGCTCTGCCATTTCGGCTCTGGCCACAGGGCGCTTAACGTTATTTTGGAGTCTTCTGTGGCGCTATCATCGGAGGCGTGAGCCTCAGACTTATTCAGGAATTTCTTGGCAAGGGGGAGGTGTTCACCGACATCATGAAGCATGATATGTCTCTGAAAAAAAGTGGCCCATAAGGGCCAGCTTTCGTGTTCTTTGGATCTTAATCTTTTTCGATAATGCCGGACTGTCGCATTTTTCTAACAGCATACAAGATTGCGATACCGCCAATGGCGAGCTTTGTTGTAGCAATTGGGGTAAGTCCCGACTGGCCGACTGCGATTAACCCGTAGGCTACCTGAACGCAACCAAAAACGGACGTACAGATTGCCAATGACGCAGCCTGTAGTGGAGAGATACCATTTTTGCTATCGTCTTCTTTTAATGACTTCAACAAGCCCGTTTCCCGAGATATTCGCACGCCTGCCACCAAGCCAAAGAAGCCCAGAGAAAGCAGTATGACGTTGCCGAAGTTGCGCGTACTACCATCGGCCACAATCCCCGCCATTGCTTCCACTAATAGAATAGCTCCAAAGGTGATCATCACCAGAGCTATCATCATTCGTCGTGTCATTGAATTACATCCTTCTATTTTATGGGTCATGCTCATAGTGAAGGAAGAAAACTAAGGTGTGCCCTCCAAAGGGGAGCGTTTTAGGCCCTTAACGACAAAACCCATAGCGCTGGCGCCGGATAATATTTGCACATATTAGTTAAAAGTTGAGCGCGTATTTAATGGCTACAGCGATACAACCGGTTATGAATGATGCTTCTGGCTCTCAAGTGTTTAGGGAGAAGGGGTGGGTTTGCTCGGCCAAGTTGGCTTATGTGCTCCAGGGCAAAGAGTTAGATATCGTTTATCAGCCCGTGCAATTTGCTACGGGCGCTCTGTCTCACTATGAAGCTTTGGTTAGAGTCGTGGAATTAGACGGCCTTAAGAGTGGGTACTCGTTGGTTCGCAATCTTGAGCGAACGGGAGACTGTCACTTGTTGGATATGTGGGTGTTTGATCACGTTATCGAGCATCTGCGTAGCGAGCCAGAATTACGCATTGCTTGTAACATGAGCGCGCAAACGATAGAGCATGCCGAGTCAATGGCTTATGTACTTGACGTAATTCGAAAGAGCGGCGTAGGAAGTCAGTTGATCATCGAGATCACCGAGACGTGCCAACTAAGCGACTCACCACAAACACACAATTTGATGCGCCTACTTAAGTCGACGGGCTGTGCAATTGCGCTAGATGATTTTGGAGCGGGCTATTCATCATTCGGAACGCTGCTCAATTTCAAGTTTGACTACATCAAGCTCGATGGCGCCTTGGTGAATGGCGTAGCTGATTGTCAGTGTCGGCAGACCTATGTGGCGGCAATAGGGCGCATTGCAAGACAAAACGGTAGTTTGACTGTTGCAGAGCATATTGAGAGTCAGAGTGATAAAGACATGGCGATTCTGCTCGATATTGACTTGCTGCAAGGCTATTTCATTGGTCAGCCTGCGCCCCTAAATATACAGTCGAAGATAGCCTGAAGCGCGTTCGGCACAGCTTACGGGGAAATGGCTTTTAGAATCCAGCCTGTCTCTGTTCCACCTTGGTTTCGTAAGATCTCATCTGACTTAAATAGCTTGAAGCTCCGATTTGTACCACTCCAACTCACGACATACTCTCGCCTGACCGCAACGACTTCTATGACTGGCCAACTGCACTGATTAATCGTGATGGTTTGCCCGGAGGCATGGCCAGGGCCACACGCACAAAGGCTTGAAGGAATGTCCACCTTGACTAAGAACTCACCGTCGTTCTCGATCACGTCATACCATGGCTGGCCAAATGCGGTTGGTGGCTTATTCGGTAATGGCTTAAGGCCTTGTCTAATGCGAGCAAAAAGCGAGGATTTATCGATGTCGGCATCGCTGATCACTGGGTCGCGCAGATAAACATTGTCGATTCCAACCTCTTTTACCTCAGCGATGGTCATTGTTCTGATCCATAGCGCCGATTTTTTTACCAGCTCGCGCTGGGGGGCTGTTAGCCGAGAGTTTGCATTCAACGCTTCCTCTGCCGGTTTGGCTTGCTGCATTTTTTGCTGCTGCATATGCATAAAGAGCGCCCGACTTCTGGATTGAACTTCTCCTGCCCGCGCGCGCCGTGCTTCAGCAATGATTTGGTCGAATAAACTGCGCTCTAAGCGGTTTAAATTTGCTCCAAGACGCTCAGTGAGGACTTGTAGTACGTTGTCTGACATAGGGCTTTGAAAGCCTAACAGTTCCATCGGTTCGATTGGATAAGGAAGGCCTTCGACGGTGATTGTGCTGGTGTAGTTCTGCTGGTCAAACGGGTCGTTGTCTTGGTGGAGTGACGTGCTTTGATCGGTCATTAGTTTTCGTACTGCGCATTGTCGATTATAGGCGTTGTACCCCACTTTTTGTGTCAGGGACAAGAGGTGCGGTCGATATAGGTTGTAGTTTGGTGATGTAAATCTTTATTCGTTTGATAATGCCTGTAAAGGGCGCCTGAAAACGCGCTAGGGATTGAAGGCGTTCAGCGCGAAATCGAACACAAGTGGCGATGGTTCCATCAAACCATAAGAACTTGTGTTGGTAGTATTTTCAATTATTTTGGGCTTTTAGGTGTCGGCTCGGAGAACTTTGGGAACGGATCACAAACTAACTCAGCCAGTTACACATACTTCTAGCCTCGCGGCGTTTGAGCGCTGTTTACCTTCATTAATCTGCTAGCAAAAAAAGAGCGACATTCTCAGTAAGAATGTCGCTCAAACGAACGTATTGAAACTACCGACGTTGAACATAGGGAGTAGCTGTCCAACACAGTTAAAGCTATCAAGGATAATTGATTGCGCAACTGCTAGAAGGTTGTGGTGCAGAGGGTTGGCGATCCCTCTGCACACAAGAGGTGAGTAGTAATCTTATTAAAACGTCACTGGTAACGGTGTTGCTGAAGTGACAGCGTCATAATAGTTGATTGAACGCCCTGCCAATGATTGTTACAGGGCGAAAATCAGCGCTTAAGGTGTGTTAATTGGAAATACTGAAGGGAATTGCCGCTGCAATTTGCGCAGTAGCGCAATGATGATCGATTGATTCATCAGCGCTTCACAGTGACTAGCCTCTGTATAAGCATAAACATCATCCCAATCCACGGGCAGTAGTTGGTAACCGCCAATTGAAGGGATCACAAAATCGACTAAGTGAAGGACTTCGGCCGCTGCAGGGCTACTAACTAATGCGTCACTTGACCATCCCGTAACTGGGGGGAGTACTTGCTCGCTCACCGACATTAACGAAGCCACTTTTTCCTCATCTAATGTGTCGATCAACTGCGCTCGATGTTGGTGAAGCACTTTAATGAGCTGCAAATTGTCATTTTCGGAACGCTGATTTTGTAAAGCGTGCGTTCGGAACTTTAACTGCTGGTAAATACGCTCACCAATCGCTAGACCTACGCCTGTTGATAACGCTTCAGAAAAGAACGCCACCCGTTCTGTAACGCACAGGTGCTCGGCAATTTGAGAGAGCAAGTTGGCTACAATTTCGTGCGAAAAGCGAAGGTAGCCCAGTGCTGCGCTCATTGTGGAAGGTGTTGCTGAGAGCAATTCTGCAATAATCAATGCAGCCCGATGTTTAAGGTTTCGCTCTGAGATTGTTAGGTTGATACATTTACGAAGCATTCGGGCAGCCAAACTTCGAGCATACATTAACTCTGAAGCATCATGTTTGGCGGCACAGGTCAGGCTGTCTTCGGCTTGAAACGGTGATATTTCAACCTGCAATGAGTTGAATTGCTCCAGAAATGAGGAGAGACGTTGTTGGGCAATAGAGCCCAGGTCAATTGCAGCGGCAAGGATCGGCTCGAACTCAGTGCCCCGGACGCTATTGCGGTAAGACTCATACATTGCGCCCAGCGCTTCATCGTCACACTCTAACATCCTCTCAATAGCATCAATCTCCTCACCAAAATCTACATCTACTGAGGGCCTACTACATTTTGATTTAAGCTCTAGTGCATCAATGTAGCTCTGCAAGATGTATCGCTCTTGCGTCTGCTTGAGATGGCTCACGTCAAAATAAGGAAAAGCTACTTCGGAATTCACACATGTCCTCGTTACTAAATGTAGCGCTAGAACGAAGGCGGCTGACATAACCGCGATCACTGCTACTGCTCAATGTCAGCATACGAGTATACACAGCAAATACGATTAAATGAGGCGGTAACGGTATCAAAAACGTGAAGTAACTGTGGATTTGTTACCCAAAACACCAACAATTGATTAACATTTAATCGGTTGTTTTGAGCCAGTTATGAGCTAATTGAAGATGGTCGTCACGGTAAAGATTGTAGACTGGGATGTTGTAAGCGTAAGCGATCCGCAACGCTTGACCCGTTCCTCCGCTTTTCCGATCGCGGCCAGTCAAACTGCCATCCGGCGTCCAGCAAATGACAAAGCGTGCGTATTGGCGTAAATCACAACCTAGAATTTGAAGACTGTTGCGAGCCATGAGCAATCGGCTTTGTGCATTTAGATGTCGCCAACTCTTGTGGTAGCGCCGCGCCAGAAATTGAGCGGTTTTTAGGTCGTGGTGGAGCACGCCTGACTCTGTAGTATTGCGGTTGTTAAAGTTGTTCCACGGCAAGAAGATTTGTTTTTGCTGATCGGGCGCAACATTCGCGCTCTGGCAGTATTGATCACACCCGCTCTCAAATGCGGAATCCGCACCATTAGCCGCTCCTGAACGAAGAACGACGCCTTTATAAGCGAGCAGTCGACCAAGCTCCGTCATTATATTGAGAATTGGCGCTGGCGTTGCCCTCGCTCCTATCCCCGCATAGGCATTTACTGCGCCAACCATTGTTATGAAGCCACTCCATAACCGAATGTTGACCAGACTAGCGGGTCGATTTTCAGGGGCGTTGTGTCGGCAGTCTGCATATCGACAAATACGCCGTGATGTTCGAGTCGTCCATAGCGCAGCATTTGCCAAATTAGGCCCCTTATCGCAGATGCCATATCGACATTGATACCAAAATCCTGCTTGGCAAAGGCTTCTTCATGCGAGCAGCTATCTTCATCGTTATCTTCGATGTTGGCGAGGGATGGAAATAGATCGAAGACATTTGGGAGGCGAAGGTCAACTCCCGCTTTGCTACCTATGTGCCCTAAAATAACCTGACCGTTAGATGCGCCATTTCCTGCGTCAATCCAAAGGTTATCACCACGGAACTGATTCGCAGCAACGCCCAGCTCGGCGCGAAATGATGCTTTGTCAACGCAAGTAATGAGAAGTTCATAGGGCTTATATCGTAAGCCGCCAACAATGGCATTAGCATCAGCGTACTCTGGCCGGAATTTCCAGTCAGTACCACCCCATGCGTTAAAGCGCTTGACCAATACCTCAGCTTTGTTGAGAGCCAAATCACATGGCCAAAATGGCTGTCGACCAACATTGCTTTCGGTCACAATATCGCCATCGTAAACCGTTACGTTAAAACCGTCGTGACCCAACTTAGTTAGTGCATGGTGCATCTTCCAGAGCTGTTGTAATAGTTCACCTCCGGTGCCGCCAGCGCCAATTAGCGTAATGTCTACTGTGTCAGTCAGCATGCTGTGTGGAGTGATAAAATGGTTACTGTTCACAGACGCTCTCCTATCCATTCATTGAGGCGGCAGCGGAAGGTTAAATCGCGCACATAGACACGACCTCCATTGCGGGATAAGTGACGCCAAAATTTAATGTGCTTGGCGTTGCTGCTACCAATACCTCGGATAGTTTCGGCGCAATTTACATGGGTGAACTGGCTATCAAATAAACAGTTTTCTGCTTCGGTTAACGTATCAATGTCAACTTGCTTTGGGAGTCGAGCAGAGCCTTGACATAACAAGCCATTTGACGACAAATTCATCAACGGCGGCACATAGAGCTTGGTGTTAGCGTTTGGTCGAGAGTTGTTGGGTAGCGCCATGATTTTGCAGCACGCTCCGTTGCGCGATGCAGACCAGATTAGCGCTGGCCATTCCACTAGAAGGTTCTCTACGCCTTTACCGGCACGAAACCACATGCTGCGACGTTGGCGCTTGGTGTACCACGTAATCTGAGAGTCAGACTGATGCAGGACTTTCTCTGGAAGCAATGCAGGGGAGGCAGCTTTGCGGCGATTAAAGCTAGAGCTGATTGTTTCAACGACACTATCTGGCGTTAGCAACTCACCCATGCCCAACCGACCATCTTCAATGGAATGACGGGTAACAGCGGTTACAGAAGAAGTTCCGTAGAATACCATTGCCCAAAGAGGTACTGGATGTTTAGGGGCCTTAGCTGCTTGACGAGGAGCATTAGTGCCAAAGCGGCTGTCAGAAGAAAAGTGCATTCAATAACTCCAAAAATCTCTTTGATGGAGCTATTAGATCATGACGCCTAATTTGCGCAATTGGAGAAGTTGGAGGTGGAAGACGTGAGGGCTTGCATAGCTACATCGGCTACCTGCCAGTTCATCAACGCTAAAAGTGGTTCTTCATCATTCAAAGTGACTTGGTCGGCAGCAGACTCACAGACCTCCATTGCGCCAGCACCTAACCATTCCAGCGCTCGATCCTCACCATCAGCGCCGAAGCAAATATAACGATTATCACCAATCCATCGGTCAGCTGCTTCACCTGAAAAGTATTCGTTACTGTCAATTTCGACGTAATGCGCCAAAAAGAACGACATAATTTTTTCTACTTCCATTGATACCAAATGACCAGCAAGTGGGTTGCTGGCCTGACCCCAGCCAACCAATTCGCCACGCAACGCCTCAACACTCGCCTTGACGGTAGCAAAAGTTACAGTGAATTCATGATCGGGCGTTATGAACGACTGCTCAGACATGGCGAAGATCTCTAAGATTTCATAAGCCTCATGAAACCAATCATCCCCCCGTACCTCTTGGATTTCCGACAGAGCCGTCGGGTACTTTTTGCGTAAAAAATCGGTTAATTCTTCTTCATCGAATGTCAATGCCAACAGCTTGTCATCATGCGATAACGAGTCTAAAAATTCAGTTAGCTCCCAGCACTCAGCATACGCTTGCGCCCCTTCTGCTAGCAAACTTGAGCGATTGGCGTAGGTTAATGTTTTAGCAAATTTCCAAATAAGCTTGGCCAGTGGTAGTGGCAGTTGGCTTATTTCGAGGTGCGCCGCGTTAACAAACGACTCTCCTTCAACACGCAGCATTAACTGGCCATTGTGACAACCGTAATGGCCCTCTTGGGAAAGCGAAAGAGTTGGAATGAAATTGGACTCATACCATTCGTTGAAATGCTGGTTTTGCGGAAGCTGTCCCACTTGAGCGCTCTGCCAAAGAGCACTTTTATGTTCACTAATACTTGTGCCAATGTTTGCAATAATTCCATTACAAAGCAGTTGGGCGCACTCCACTTGATCATCGGTGCCCATCGGTGCAGCTACAAAGGCTTCGAGTAGTGCCTCGTCTAAAAAGCTATGTTTAGTTGCCCACGGCAGCAATTTTTCCCAATAGCTAAACGAGGAAATAACAGCGTTGTTTTCATAGCTAAACGCCACGGTAGGCACGGACAAATCAGCATACCCTTCGAGCTTCAACTCCTTTGCTAAATCAGGGGTTGGCACAGGAAGCTCCATACCTTCCATGCGGCGATGCCACGGCTTCGATAACTCAGCTACATAGGTGGGATTTGGTCGGCCTCCAAACAAGAGTGGGCGAGTGGGTCGTACAATTTGGCTAGCTTCGAGAGGCATGTCTGTGTTCGGCTGCATAATGTTGTTTCCTGATTAGCTCGCTCATTATGACGGGCTTGTTCTTGATCTTCCGCTGCGCATTGCTCGGAAAAACTCTGAGCATCTTTCAACCAGTGAGTCACGGTATCTAGCATCTGGCGGCACTCCTTGATTGGTTAGTTGTATTAAACAACAAGTGTTGAGGGGCGCAACCGGCCCCGTTTGCAACTGCGTATTAGCCATTCACCTTCGGTGGCGGCAGGATGATGTTGTAGATTTTTACGCCATTTTCAATAACGGCATCTGCCTCGAACACGTTGGTAAAACGCACTTGTGGAAAAGAGCGAGCAAGCATTTCAACCTTGCGAGCTAAATCTGCCATCGGAGCAGGATCGGCCAGCAAAGCTGATCCGAGCTTAAATTTAACTTCGAGTTCGTTGGCTTGGTGGATAACGATAGACATCAAAATTCCCCTTACAAACTATCAGGATCGTGTTCACGCTCGTCAGAGGGTGCTTCTGTGCTCTCTAGGGGCACATCGGCGCTCTCTGGATTTGCATTTGAGGGTGATGTTTGTGGCTCTACGCCTGATTTTTCAACGGCCTGTTTGGTTGATGCTGATGCTTTTGCGCCGTTGCTGGATAACGTGTTGAACGCTTGTTGGGCTGGCACGATGGTATCTGCGTATTTCGTAAGCTCCTCAATCATAAATACGTCCATTTCGCCCACAGGCCCACACACAATTAGCGGTTGAGCTAATGCTTGGCGTAACGCAAAGGCTTTCGGCTGTTTCTTCTGCTCGTCGGTATTAGCTAACGGACAGCCTTCTGTGTTTAAAGTTACTTGAACGCCGCCTTGTCCATCTGGTCGGATGGATAGGTGAATGGCGCTAGCTCCAGCGTCCGTAACGATTGACGATAGTTGTTCGATCATTGTCTGCCTCGGTGTATTGATTGGTCACATCACCAATCTACCCCGCGCCTTAGAACGGGCAACTGGCCACACGAAGCTTTACGAAGTTAGAAATTGTTGTAGGGCGTCATCACTGAGACTTAATGGCTGGGGGCATAGTTAGCCATGAGGAAATAGGTCTAACTATTAATGCGGCGCAAGATCGTGCTTATAGCTCCCTCCGGTTGCCATTTGTTATATGAAATACTAGAAGCCGACCGATGAATAAGTGAATCCAAATAGATAGTTTTGATGCCGGAATCGTCGCGTTCTACACCGAGGCAGCGGCAAACGATAGGGTTAGTTCGGCCTGAGTTGTGGATTGTTGCTTGCGTTTGATCTTCATTAAGGTGGACTGTAATCGTGACCGTGTGCATGTTATGCCCCTAGCTAAGTATTGCTACCAGAATCGAACCCACAACCGCCAAAGCGAGAATAACGGCCATTACTTCACCTCCGCCCGGCCCCGATTTTAGCTGTTCTTCTCGGGCGAAACGTTCAGGCGCTTGGAGTTTTGCGGTTTCACCGCTTAACGCATTGCGAACATTATCAATGACGGCTTGGTGCTGAATTTTGTCGGATTCATTGGTGAACGGTACCGTTTCCGATACAACTGCAAACTGACCAGAAAAAGCGTGCATGGTATAGCGGTAGTTTCCTTCGCTAAATGTGTGCTTTTCAAAATTTAAGTTCAGAATGGCATTTGCTCCGGCTTTCTGTGCCAAATCAATAATGCGCTTTCGGCCTACATTGGGATCTTTAAAAAAGCTGGTGGAGAAGTTCTCACGGCTCAGTACCTTGCCATGTTTGGGCTCACTTGATTTTGTGGTGAAAAACTCAACCAATTTCTGGCCGGTTAACTCAGTGTTAATCTGGACATTGTTCGCCCGTAAACCTTTAGGTGTTGGGTGAGGTTCAAACGAGATGATTGCCCCTTTGCCTAGCTTGCTCCGTTGTGTTTTATCGCAAAGAGCGCTGCCATGAACAAAATAAGATTCGCCATCATCGCCTGTAGCAAAACCAAAGTTCTTGCTCTCTACAAATGAAACCATTTTACCTTTCATAACATCACCGTGTTCTTCACTGCAAATTAAAGCGGGAGTATCCCCTAAGTCATTAATTAGTAGTTTGCCAAAGAACAGGATTCGCGCAATTAGAGTTAGTTAACTAAGCTGCCTGCTGCGCTAAATCAGGCGCGTAAAGCTTCACAAATGCTAAAAGGGCATCGGCTTGGCTTTGTGCAAATTTGAACTCTATAAAAGTCTTACGGTTGGTGATCATCACCGAGCCTGCACTACCGGTCTTCAACCCTAATTCATGCTTTACCATCGATTGAACTTGCTCACTGTGCTTGGTTATCGCCACACATAATGTCGGTACACCCATTTCTTCGGCTGCAACATTCAGTGCGCAAGACAAGTTCCTTAAGTCGCTTGTTGCTCGTTCGTGATAGTAGCCCTCACCACTCAACATCAGCCATTGCTTGGCAATTAAATGGCGGGAGGTTTGCCGAGCTTCACTTAGGTTGAGTAGCATAGCTAAGTCGCGAGCGGACAACTCCTTGCCTTGCTGGTCAAGCTGAGAGGTCGCACTCCTTAAGTAATCGATAAGACCATCGAAGTTATACAACTCCAACCAATAACGAATACCTGCTCTCAAGTCCTCAGGGGCGCACTTACCCCAAGGGAACGCTCTATTTAGCCCAGTCGGCAAGTCATCCAATGCGAGCACTGCGCGCGAACCATGTCCGTATTTTTTACTTAGCGAGGCCAGCAACTGGGTTAGCCAATGTTGCTCAACATCAACCAATACACGACTCAACTGAAAGTCATAATTGTGCTGGTGGACCCGCACCCCGCTAGATTTTAACTCTTTGGCAAGCTTGCAGTATTGTAAATAGTCTTCACCTGTTTTCATCAACAAGTACGACAGCGAATCGCGTAGGCTTGCGGCACTAAGATTGTCGATAATCATTAAGCTGCCTCCGGAAGGCTATACAGCTCGCCATTAGGTGTTCGGTTAATGACGACAAATGACAGCAGCGAGTCGAGAACCTCTGGATTAAAGAAACACTTAAATTTGCCGTGATAGATTTTAATTTCGATCGTGCTCTTGTTTCCAAAAGCTGTTCCAGACTTAATTGTTTCTCGATTTGGGGCGGATTCCACAGCTTGAAGCAATTCCTCAAACGGCGGCACTAAACGGTGTTCACCGCTCTCCTTTGCTGCCATGCGAATTGCCGCGAGCATAAGACTAAGTTTTTGCATAGTGTCGTAGCTATAACCACCAAAGATAGAGTCAGAATATAGTGTTGATTCTATTACAATATGGCGCTTGGTCCGCTTGATGGGGTTTTCTCGGCCGTGGTTACGCAGCCAGAAATTACTCACGAGTCGATCTGCCAACTCTTGCAGGCCGGCTTGTTCCAACCCCTCGGCTAGTACCGTGAGCTTTTCCTTAAGCAGGTCGAAGTTGTATTGCTCTAATAGTTGATCGGCTAACGTCGTCCAAAGGGCTAAATCGGGATTACGATAACTCTCTACCATCCCTCGGCGCAACGAACCAGGAAACTCTCGAAGGGTGCTAGGCAAATCTGAAAGCTCAATGACTTTACTTGTGCCACCTTGATACGCTTCGCTTAACTCTTTACAAATAGTGGTAAGCCACTTTGAAAGCGCGCATTCAATAGTATCGAGTGCAGATATCGAGCGATTGGAGTCATAGACCCCGTATCCACCAACCAACGTGGAATAAGCCTTCTGATAATCCACCCACGCCTGAAGCATGCTTTTTAGTAAGCCGTCAAGCTGAAGGCGGTAAGTGGTTGCTGATTTGATTATGGCCATCGAGTTAACTCCATTCGGGTTGATGAAGTTAACTTAAAACAAAGAACAGAACGCGCTACTGACACTTATGCCGCCATCTTGCGGTGAGCTTCATGGGCGCTCATGCTCAACGTCTTTCGACAAAACTCCTCAAGCACAGCATCCATATGACGAAACTCCTCTGTTGCATTACAGTCATCGCCAAAATCCAACCCTGCATCTGCGGCTTTTATTTTCCAGTCAACCACTTGCCCCATATACTCATCAATGCTTCCAACTAAATGGCCGTAGGTGACATGCACTGACTTCGTTTGCTCTGGCCGAGTGACGCGAGCGATTGCTTGTTCTTCGACATCGCCGGTCCACGCGCGGTTATACAGCAGCACATAATTGGCTTGGGGTAGATTTAATCCACGTTGACCGACCCACGAAGACAGCAGAACCGTCGCTTCGCCATCTCTGAATTCACGATCTAGCGCTTCATTCCGCTTGTTGATGTCTTGTTTGCCAGTAAATAACACTGACTTAATGCCGCGCTTATCAAGTTCGCACTTAAAACGAGTTAACACGTCGGGCGAGTACGCGTACAAAATAGCTTTGTCGCCGGTGGTTTTGATTCGTTCAATCTCACCAATGAAGTACCGCTGCTTAGCCGTTAAGGGAGAATATAAGCCCGCTACCCCTGATGACGACACATGAGGCGAGTTGGTGGCGCTCACAACCGCCTGAATCTTAGCTAACACGGCTACCAGATTAGACCCCTTGCCTTCAGTTGCTCGGTCAAGCTTGTGCTGCATGTACCATTCACTAAACTCAACAGCCGTTTTTAGATAATGTTTAAAATGCGGCTTATCAAATTTTATTTGTTGCACCTCTCGTTCTGGATCAGCGCAACCAGAGTAGGGCTCCATCTCTGGCTCATTGCGCAGGCGACGCTGCACATGCAAACCAGCCCATCGCCTAAACAGGGAGACATCATTAATAGCTGGAATTTCTCGCTTCGCACCTTCCCGTAAATTGTCGGCGAACTCATGACTTGCCCAATCGAGCACGACAAAATCATCTTTAAATTGGGCCACTCCTCGTGGCGCATAACTGGCACTTTGCAATAAGTTGTTCGAGATATAGGGTTGGTTACGGAGCGAATATGGTTGGTGGGCGCGAGAGCTGCCGCTTGCTGCAGTGCACAAACTTAATAAGTCCCGCGGGTAGCTGCCAATAGGGGTGCCATCGAGCAAAAATAGCTTTCGCGGTGAAAGGCGGGTCAGCGCGCGCGATTGTTGGCTGGTCGGGTTGGCTAATATTCCGCCCTCATCCGCTGCGACCACGCCAAATCGGCGTCGTAGTTTATGTGCAATGGTTTGTTTGGTTGTACCGTAACGAGCCTTTAGCCGGTTGTAGCTAATTAGATTAATTTTCTTGAGGTGTTTAATGTCCTCAACATCACGGATGACGTTATACAACGCTGGTTGCAACCCTATTTTTGAAAACTCTTTGAGCATCTCTGCAATCAATCCTGATTCTACAGCAATGAGATTATGCTCGGATGATGATGTTAGGCACAGGGCGACCGCTAGTCTTGCTTTCCCGGTACCCTGCTGCCAGCCAGCAACAGCGCCATCAGTCATCATTAGTTCAGATAAGCTATCCATTTGCGGAGGCCATAGGAAATCCACGCCGCTTTGAATAATTGTTGCTCGGTTATGCTGAGCAAGTTCTGGGAACGCTCTGTTTTTACCTTCAAAGACAACTTGCCAATGTGTCTCGCTTCGGTCGTCACTGCAAATATTGAATAGCTTTTGCATTTCGTCGCGACGGTACTCAGCTATAAAGCCATCTTTTTTTATCAGATAGACGCCCCCAAGCACTTCCGCTTGAAGCGTTTCACCTTTGCGAATAGCTGGGCTCTTAATGTTACCTTGCTGCAACAGCATGCCACGCTTGGCTGTGACCATGGTTGCAGGGGTGGAGGATCGCTTAACCGTTTTTCGGAAGGGCTGAACATTTCGTTTGTGGCGTTTGATCAGCTTTTTAAAATAGCCGCTCAATGTCGGAGAGATCAACGGAGAGCCGCCAGCCTTTTGAATGATTGATACGGTTGCTTGCAACGCTTCTTCAGGATCATCTTGCTGTAAATAAACATCAAGGAGCAGTCGACCCGAGCCCACATATCGAAAATTTGTGGGGTAGCGGTGCCTAGAGCCATTTTCTACGGGGGCCTGCATCAGCGCATTCGCAACTTTTGCTTGTGTTAAACCGCAGCGATATTTAACGATGAGTTGCCGGTTATGGTGGTGTAGTTCAACCGTATTGTCACCGGTGACTGGCAATGTAATGGTGGGTGTTAACTCGTCAACTCCGCCGACTTTCCAGGTCGGCCGGCGCTGGCCAAACGTTCGCATAGAAAGGCCTGTGATGACTGGCCAAGGTTGCCCTTGTGTCAGCTCATATTGCAATACTTGCTCAGTGCGTTTTTTTGCAGCAAATACATACACAGCAGTTTGAACGTTAGCGCCCTCGACAAGAAAAGTAGCGCCAGGAAGGAGAATCTCCGCAGCTAAACGGTCTGAAGCGTAACAAATTGACTTCATTGAACGAGGCAATAAAGCGACAACAACGTCGCAGGACGATAGCGCATGATCCAAGCTGTACTCATGACTTAAGGCGTTAGTCATCGGGCCAAATTCGCCATAGTGAGCAGCGTTGAGCGGCATCATGTTAGGGCTAGAAAGCGTTAAGCTAAATGGCGGGTTGATTAGCCCTAACCCAAACCCGCAGGCCTCCACGTCCTCCATGCCACTAATCGCAAATTCATGAGCAAGGCCAGCATCCTTAGCGTCTTGACTCAACGCCGCAATTGAGCGCTCATCAGTATCGCATCCATAAACGATGTGCTTGCCGGGCTCTGCGTTTGCAACAAGGCGACCAGAGCCTATGGAGTTGTCCATGATGGCAACCATACCTCGGCTCGCACTCATGGCTGGTTCAGCGATAGACCACATCCCTGAAGCAACCCACTCGGGCGTAAAAAACTGACTTTGCGTAAGAGCTCGCCGTGCGGCTAGATCCGCTAGCGATTTAGCCTTAGATGTACGCAGACCTTTACTGATTATCGATGTTGCTCGGTTCAACCAACTCATATAAATCACCCCTAGAAAGTTGAACTTAGATTAATTCAAGGTGATAAACGCGCTACTAAGGCGGGTTGCTCGATACGGGCGCTGTGAGATAGTAACTACATGAATCTGTATAGGTATATGAAATAGAAATGAAATCCACACCAAAAACAATACATTCAGCCTACCCTGTGGGCATGGTATGCACACTTGGCAGAGCATGCTTAGGTAATCCAGCGGGAGCTTTAGCTATCGTGGTTGAGCAATACAAGATTGGCGAACATCATGGGATAACTTTGTTATGCCAAAATGGCTCCAGCGACGGGTTCTCAGAGGAGTGCATGTTGGCTGTCGATGTTGTGCCTTCTTCAATGTGTAAGAAGCTCGCTGATTATCAGTTCATATCAGTGATTGAGCTGACACGAGATTATCAGTCGGGACTATTTAATGAGGCGCTCAACTAACGCTGTAGTGTCATCCCTACAAATCACGTAATTCAAATCGCTCCCAGCGGTCGCTTTGCGCGCGGCCATTTAATTCGATTTCCATAGACTGCTTAATACCGGAAGGTAGGCCGTTAGTAAGGCTGAATGATCCCCAGCGTCCCCCCGCCGAATCGACTATCTCTATGAGCCCACGTTCAGAAAAGATAGCTTTAATAGTAACAGGCGCACCATACTTAGCATCGCTCCCACACCCTGATAGCCACGGTCTGAAACTATCCCCTATACGGATGCAGATCAGAACGGGACGACACCCCTTGAGATGGGTGATTAGCTCCGCTTCTTCGCGGAGACACCAATCTGTGTGCCTCGACACCTCCTGTCGCAGCCAGGTTGACAACTGACCTCGTTGAGAGCCAATCCCTCCACTGACACAGACAACGCTATCAAATCGCTCAAACGTTTTGCCTGCAAGTAATTGAAATACTTTTTGGTAGAGTTTCGGCAGCGCAATATAGAGAGGAGAGGCTGGTTCGCATTCACGCAGTATGCGCTTGGCTTTGTTTTGGAGGCTAGGGCAGCACAGTAACTTATCTTGTTGTGCAGCTGTCATTTTCTGGTCGTATGGCTCAAGGAGTTGGTTGTGACGAATTAGCCCGTGCTCAGCACTGAGAAACAATAGGTTAAACGCACCTTCTATTTGAGTGATCGGCCACTGTTTAACGAGCTGTAGATATCCTTTTCCTTGATACAGATAGTAAGCGAGATGTCGCTCCGCAGCTTTTTTATCCGAACAGGGAAGGATTAACGTCGCTTTCTGGTAGAGAACATCTGGCGCTGCGCTATTGCTAGTCATACAAGCCCGTATTTAACAATCAAGTGCAGTGACTATCTCGCAGATTTGAAGACGCGCAACTTGCACCGTCGTAAGCTTTTATGGTGTTCTTCAAAATGAGGAAGGGAGCACTAGGCCGCCCATAAAGGCGACCTTCTGAGTAGAATGCTTAGCTTGCGAACCGCTGAAGATAGGATTCTTCAGTGATGATCTCAACGCCTAAGTCTGAGGCTTTTTGGAGCTTCACTTGACCGACGTTTGCGCCAATGATGAGCAAATCCGTTTTTGATGACACGCTGCTCTGCACGGCTTTTGCGCCAAGAGCTAATGCTTGTTGTTTCATGTCTCCGCGAGAGCCAGAACTCATGGTGCCTGTGAATACCACAGACTTACCAGCCAACGCTCCGCCAGTAACCGGCTGTGAGTCTTGCGTATGCACAACATTAAAACCAAAGGCAAGCAGGAACTCGATCACCTCTCTGTTATCTTGCAGTGCCACGGCTATGCTGGCCGCTGTTGATATACCAAAGCCGTCAATCATCTCGATATCAGCTGCATCAACCGTCAAAATGTCAGAGATACGATGTTGCATCAGCAGCTTCTTCGCTGACCCTCGACCCAGACTTGAGATGCCAACCGAAGCCAGTAACAAGTTATCCCGCAACGGCTCAACTCGGACGCGCTCTATTTCAGCTAAAATGTTTTTGGCCTGCCCTGCACCAAACCCAGCGTCAATAAGCGCTGCTGACGACAGGCTGAGAAACTCAGGAATGCTCGATACACCTGCATCAACAAGCCGTTGTGCGGATTTCGGGCCGATCAAGTCCATTTGAACAATCTTGGAAAAATGAATAATTCGAGAAGCAGCTTGAGCGGAACATGATGAGCCGGTGCAATACAGCAAATCAGCATTCCACATCACCGGCGCATGACACTCAGGGCAGCAGTCAATTAGCTCAGGTTCGGCACGAGAGACAATTGAAACAATTTTAGGAATGACAAGACCGCTGCGCGTGATCGTAATAATTGCGCCTTCGCCGATACCGTTATCCCGCACGTATCCAGCGTGGTGTGCTGTGACATTTTTAATCGTAGCGCCCGACAATTTTGTGTCAGAAACCCGCACAACAGGGGTTAGGCGACCGCTCCGGCCAACCTGATAATCGACACCTAAAACTTCAACGTCAGCGGTTTCTGAAAGTTGCTTTTTAGCAACTTGCCAATGGTGGTGATGAGAAGACTTGCCCAACAACTGTTTAACGTCAGAAAATTGCTCTGTCACTTCGATGACGACGCCATCGACTGGAAAATTCGTGCTAGTAAGAACTTGCTGCTCTAAATTATTGAGATCGGTCATCAGCGTTTGAGCATTGACCTCAACTGCATCCATATCGCGATAAATCACAAGATGGACGCCGCCGTCAGCTAGAGCTTGGCGGTGGTAATCCGTCAGCGTATCCGCGGTGGCCATGCCAGCGATGAAGTTTCGTGGGTGTTCAAAGACTTTTGAAAGCCCTGAATGCTCAAAGTAGTCTTTAGCCATGACCAGCTCGCCGCAAGCGTCCGCGTGGCGGGAGCCTTGTGTTACAACACCTTGTTGGATCAAGCAGGAAATGTCCGAGCCAAAACTCCCATCACCACGGGTAACATACTGAGCCTTCGCGGCGTTCAACCGAACCGCAATACCATCAAGTTTCGGAGTTATACGAAAACGTAATTGGCTTTGGCATATACCGAGCTGAGAGGCCGCTTTGGCGCATCGATCAACGTAGGCGCTAATCTCATCAGCGGTATAGGCTTTTAATGTTGAGAGCATCTCTTGGCCAGCAGGGTGCGCAATGCGCCCTTTGGATGTAGTCAATGGTGCGGGTTGAACGGATTTCAAGAACGGATGATTGGGATCTCGCCGGGTTAATTCATTGATGTAAATGCTGTCGAAAGCACTATCACTGACCTGTGGGGAGCCGCTTCGGTATTGAGTATTAAGAAATGCGAGTAACTGAATAAGTTGCGCGTCATTCAGTGCTTCGACAGGTTGATTTAGTAAATTTTGCATCTGTGTTCTCGTGATTAGCCTTGAGTGCTTACAACGTATCCCGCTCTTAAAATCGCGCCACTGGCGCATATTGGAAGGTGGATAATACGCGACAAAAAACCGAAGAATCCTTTCTTAGACTCGGTTTTTCGATAGCTAACGCTGAAGCTCAAAGCCACAACATTTTATGCGGAGCGTACAATCTTGTTGGAGGGCATCAGCTTTGATGCTGGGGACTCAGTTGAATCAAGGTATCCTGCATAGGGCAAAATGCCGCTGGCAGTAAGGCGGGATTCGAGTTTTAGATAATCGGATTGGCGTGCTGTGCGGTCATAGTACGCACATGCTAGAGCAATAACACACTGTAAATCACTCTCGATTGTTTCTAGTGGCTTGTTGTGATGCCAGTAATCAACCGTTTGCTTTACCTCTGTGCCGAGCCGCCATTTATCAATGAACTGCACAGCTGAGGTGTAGCCCAACTCATCGATTGCTTGATCTAACACTCCTGGAAGCAGCTCTGATGACTCAAAGATTTGAGAGGCTTTAGATAAAACAGGAAGGGCGCCGATATTATGCAATAAGCTAGCTAGCTGGGCTCTTGAGGCTAACTCGTCATCAGCGTTGTCGATAAATTTCACGGTTAGGTATCGAGCTAATTGGCTGACAGCTCTGCTTCTACGCCACTCTCGATGCAATATGGTTTGAACCTGCTGCTGATTGCTGACAAAGAAATTGTCCATGCAAATCTGAATGATCAGCGCCTCCGTCCCAGTCAAGCCGATCAAGCTGACTGCGTCACGAATCGATACTACGCGCCGCTGTCGCTGCATGTTGTTTGCAGCATGAACAAACTGAGCAGCTAGCCCCGGATCACTAGAAACAACATCAACAACATCGCCAAAGCCAGCGAATTCATCTCGTGCAACCCGCTGAAGTTGCAATAGAACTTTAGGCGGCGAAGGAACGTGAGGTCGTCGCTCATTAGAAACAGCGTACAGCAACATTTTAACCTGCGTATTACTTGACACAACGAAACCTTAACTTATTGATAGGTCGACAAAAAAGATTTGCGGACAGTATATAGCCATCAAACCTTAACGCAATATGAACGAACCACAGAGTTTGAGTATAAAACGAAGTTGTGAAGTTGGTAGATAATCAGGCGTACATTCGTTTTTAATCATATTTCACCCTGTATGTAAACGTTCACATAAGGCGCGAGAGTATACTGCTCACTTATCTAGTGATCCACTTATCCACTTATCCACAAGCGCTATCAATCTCTTTCTTTCTCTCAAACAATATAAAGATATAGGGAGAATTTTATTCATATAAAACAAATGGATAAACTAGGTAACTGGATCTTTTACACTGTTTAACGATCTAGCAACACTGAAAAACGATCATTTTGGAGGGTTTGGCGATCTATTGGCACTGTTAAGAGATCTATTGCCACTGGTAGCTTGTTGGTAACTTTAAGTACTGGTTTTAGATCATTTAAGACTGAAATCGACACATTTACATGGCTCGGTGTGCCAATGGCATTTTTTAGTGTTTTTTTATTTCATTAAAAACAACCAGATACAGTCACATTGTTGAAAACCTGGGCTTAAAGCACATTTTAGGGGCTTGTTGTGACTCTAAAAACCTAGAAAAATGTGCAGTACGCCATTGCGTTCGGCGTACATCATTTAGTGTGATGTCAGTTAGTTATATTTGTTGTGGTTGTAGAGGTACTTTAAGTGGTCGATTCATTGTCAGGAAGTGGGGAAGTAGTCGTTCGTGACATTCAGCGTCTCTCTGCGAATTTTAAAAAGAGTCACGGGTTGTTGATGGCCTTTCAATCGCTCACTCCCATGGAGCATAACGCGCTTGCGTTATTTCTGACACGCATAAAAAAGGATATGGTCGAATTGCCGCCCGTTGATATGAGCGTGCCATATGAGAAGCGTGACGCGAACTTAGAAGTGCCGACTTTTACGTTTGATCAAAACGTCCTTTGTGAATGGTTTGATATTGCACCTGATCAGCTGGCTACGCGACTGAATGAAGTTGCCGAAAAGCTAATGTTTCGGAAGATGGCCTTTCGCGATATGGCTAAAAAAGGCGGGGTCGAGTCGTTCGATTACAAGCAGATCTTTCAACGAATCGTTTATCATCGCGGCCGCTTAACCTTCGTTCCGGCACCTGTTTCGTGGCGAGATCTTGTTGATGAATCAAGAGGCTTTGCTCTTATCGATCATGCCGCATTTCGTAAGATTCCGAGCGAATATGGTAAGCGAACGTATGCACTGTTATCTCGATTTAAACGTAGCGAAGACAACCTGGGCGCTCACAAAATCGATGAGTTACAAAAGTTGTACGGGGTGGTTGATAATGCCGGCAAGCCACTGAAAAGCTCATTGGTGCGCCCGTCGATGTTCGTTGAACGGGTCATTAAGAAATCGATAGCTGAGATTGAAGAAATCAAAGCGTCGGGCGTCAGCATGGCTGGCCTGTCATTTCATATCGACGATAAATCGGGTGAGGTTGGCTATCGGGTCACAAGGCGAGGCAAGCGTATCGATACGATTGAGTTCCTGTACTCGTGGGATGGCCAAGCCCTAAAAGAGATCCAAGCAATTATTGAAGTGAATCGCGGTAATGCCATTGAGTTTGTCGAACGACTTGAAGCCAAGCGCTTTCAAAACACCAAACTTAGTGTTGTGGAACAAATACAATTAAGTTTGGCTTATCGTGAATTGGGGCAGTTTGACGACGCCAAAGTAGAGCAGCAGCCAATAGACGCTCACCTTAAAAAGTTAGAACGGTTAGACCGTAATGAATTGCTCACCGTGAACAAGTTTTATTTAGCCATCAAAGAGGGCGATAAGGCGTATGCGGTTAAACGTGAAATGGATAAGCGTGAACGTCGCAATGGGGATGATTTGATCGTCGATCAAACGACAGAGGAGGAACGCGCTCGATTAGAACGCGTTCGCAAACTCAAGAAAGAGGTGTCAAGTTAACTGACGGTTAGCTTAATTGGCTTCCAGAACTGGTTATGCGAACTGATCATGGTCGCCTCTGTGACGTAACAAGATGTAGTCAGAGTCGCTAAAACCAGAACTTTAGCCATCGCCTCTGCTAGTTCAACCAGTCGTCGCTTTGATACGCTCCGAAGGGTGCGAGTTGCACGTAGCAAAGTTCGGAGCAGGGCGTCGAGCACGACCAGCATTGCCAGTAGCACCAACAGTAGTAAGTCGAGTGCATGAACGGCGGCAGAGTAGCCCAGAAAATCAGCTGCACGGCCTGCTACACTGACCGCGCCAGAAGAATGATGAAGCCAACCTCGAAGGCGAGATATGCGCCGGATTATAGGTGATAGTGACATTTGCTCGCCTCCCGTTGTTGAGCGATGCAAGCATCATCTCAGCAATGCTAAAACGCGCAACTACCACTTAATTGACTAACTGAGCCACTTCAAACTGACGATAAAACGCAAGGATTCGTGAATCGGCTCTGACATCACCCATCGCAATTGGCTTTGACAAGCGCAAGCCCTGAATCGAGCGACACCGAGATAGAGCTACGTAAGTTTGGCCTGACGCAAATGCTCCATCACCCAAATCAATTCTCACGCTATCAAGGGTTAAGCCTTGTGACTTGTGAATCGTTACTGCCCAACCTAGCCTAAGAGGAAGTTGTTCAAATCGACCTTTTACGTCGGCAGCAATCTCACCGTTGGCGATAGTGTATCGGTACGTTTCCCATGACTCTCGCTCGATAATGATTTTGTTCTTTGTGTCTTTAGTGCGAACGACAACAGTTGTTTCATTGAGTTGCTCGACGACAGCCAATGTGCCATTCACAGCCTCATCGACAATGTTTCGCAGAATCATTACTTGCGCGCCAACTTTAAGTGTCAACGATTCTGGCGCAGGAGTCCTATCGCCAGTCAATGAGAAGTCACCTTCCGTGCTGGCGGTGTAAGTGCGCGCAGGCCCTTGCAACTCCGCTAGGCTGCTTTGGTTAATAGCATCTGCTGCTTTGTTTGTGGCTGTGAGCGTCAGTTCAGCAGTTCGTGTATCACAATCACGCCAGCATGATCGATTGATCCACGCAACACTACTGCGGTGATTATCGTTGTCTCGGATGCGGTTCAAGGCATCGACAAATTCGAGGTCGGTTTGTCGGAAAGTTTTTTGTAGAACAATCGGAATAAATGGCGTGTTTTGAATGACCAATGAGTCGAAGAACCATGGGCTTCGATAACGGCCGTAGAACAACTCCCCTTCTTCGCCTCTCGGTGCTACAGGTGGTAATTGCAGAGCATCACCAACAAGTAAAACCTGCACACCACCAAACGGCAATGCTGGCTTGTTTCGCCAAGTACGAAGCGCATAATCAATCATATCCAGCGTATCAGCTCTCACCATTGATACTTCGTCAACGATTAACAGCTCTAGCTTGTCTATCACGTTGCTGCCATAGCTTTTCTTAATGTCGCCAGCTGTGATCATTCGTGGCGGAAAGCGAAAAAAGGAGTTAATAGTGACGCCGCCAGCATTCAATGCGGCAACTCCTGTCGGAGCGACGGTGACGCATGACTTCTTGCTAACGTTGATAATGTGTTTGACCAGCGTTGTTTTCCCTGTGCCAGCCTTTCCTGTGAGGAACACGATTGGTGCGCCTTGATTGATTGCATCAAGGGCTTGCTGGCCTTCGGGTGTGATCTCGATTGAACCATCAGAATTGGTTGTCGGTGAAGGTTCTAGATCTTGCATACGCACAGCCTGCATAAGCGCCCCTGTCTGGTTGGATTAGCTTGAGAGTAACAATAAGCCCGTTCTTAGAACGGGCAACTGGAAAGGGCGCAGCAGAAGCCGCGCCGCAAGCATTTAACCCGCTACTTAATCAACTCTAAGTAGCCTTTGGTTGGTGCAAAGTGCGACCAATCGAACTCGAACTCCATGACCTGCTTAATGAAGTCTGATTTACGAGCGTTGGCCAGCTTCTTAAAGCCATCCTTGTGGATATCGTTGTACGCTTTGGAAAATCCGCTGCTTTCGCAAATCTCAGCGATTTGATCGGTTGTATAGTCCTTTAGCATTTCGGCGGTTGGTGCCCATGCAAGTGTGGCCACAGCTTGGTGGTCAGATTGAGTGCTAAATGCTGACAACATCAGGTCAATGAATTGCTCACCTGTACGATGTTCATTGTGGGTTGCCTTAGTGGCCAAATAGACGAGCGCTTTGTTAATTTCGTCCTGCATCGCTTTTGGATCTTGGCCAATACAGGCTTTGACAAACTGTGAGAAATTAGTCGGTGAATCTGGCCAGTTCGGCAATGTCGGCTTGTGGCCACTTCGGTCACACAGCAGCGCTAATACAACCCCTTGCTTAAATGAAGCCTCATTGAGCATTTCGGTTGCCGCCACTTGACGTAAATGATTGCGGTTGCGCTCGATTATTTTGCGATTGGTTTTTTGTACGACAGGCTTGTCTGTTGTTTGCTTCTTGCTTGACGCTGTAGGCTTAACCTCTGTAGAGGTCGTAGCTTGGGCTTTAGCTTCTTGCTTAGTCTTGATTTGAGAGTTTGCTTTTGCCTGTTTGTTGAAGCATGACGCATCCAAACATTGGTTGGTGACGATTCCACCTTCTTTTTGAGGTCGGTCATCCAGTAATACACAGTTTGATTGGCAACCTGTGCAGCCTGTCTTGAATTGCTCCTCACCAACAACAGAGGCATCTACGGTGTTGCGGTCTTGGGCGTCCACCTCCACTAACAACAGCACCTTGCCGTGTTGTTCTTCCAGCGCTTTTCGGCGTTCCGCTAGCCAATCATTGGTTTTTGAGCGGAAGCATTCGATATTGGAGCATTTAGCTCTGTCATCTGTGTCGAACAGTCCTGCTTGCGCTTCACTGTTGTGATCGCAGCCAGAACAACCTGCGATATCGAACTTGGCTTGAGCAAGGTATCGCTGGGCTTTACCAGCTCGCTCTTTAAGGTATTCAACTGTCCACTTTTCAGTGAGTATCGTCTTGAGCGTTGCGTCTTGTCGTTTGGCTGTGAACGATGCCAAGATCATTGCATGGCCACACTTAATCGACCCGATTTCAAGTGCAGCAAGAATTTCCGAAGTACAACGATTCAGCTCTAGGCGTTCGTTTAATTTCTTACGAGGCCAACCTAGTCGTTGCGCTGCTGCTGAACGATCTCCTTCGTAAAAGGCTAGCCATTTTTTGGCGACCCGCGCCTCGTCTACGATGCCCAAATCTTCTCGGTTGGAATTCTCTTGAATTTGAATTTCCAACGCTTCGCGGTCACTGAGCTGCCGGATCATCGTCGGTATCGTGGACAAGCCCAGCTCAACACTCGCCTCAAATCGTCCAAATCCAGCGACTAACTCATACATACCCTCGATATCGGAATGAGGTCGAACGACAACAGCCTGAAACACGCCTTGCGCCGCAATTGATGTTTTTAACTCAGCAAACTTATCTGAGTTCCGCTTACTACGGCAATTGCCTAGATGAATCGGAATAATTCTATCGAGTGGTGTATGGCGTAATTCGTCATTATTAAGGTGCTCCATAGCCGCATGGTTGGCAATTTGAACGTCCTGCTGCTGCGCTGTTGCACTATTAGTATTTGGTTGGTTTAGCATTCGACTGTCTCCACGAGTTGTTATGCCAAACCAGTGTCACTTAACTTCTGAAACGCACAACTAGGACAAAACCAAGCTCAATGACGCTCATTGGATCTCGGTGAATAGGTTGTATGAGAAAGGGGTTGAATACGGCACAACCACAAGTTAAACGAAAGGAATTTGTCAAAGCTTGTGGTTGTTAATGGACGCTAAGAATCAGCTCGCTGTTAAGTTCTAATCTGACGATGAGGCTAGCCGGTCAACGAGCGGGCACAACATTGAATAGTTCGCTGACAGGCGCATGTCGTTTCTACACAAATCACGAAACAATACTGTAGGACTACGACAAGCTCGGCACTCGATCGTCATTAATACTAACATCTCCAGCGCATCAACAATCTCATCCGCTCCGGGCTGTTGGCGCTGCATGACAAGATATTGCTGGGCGCGTGACTTTTCGCAGCCAAGCCAAGTCGCTCGGTAATTAGGCTCGTTCAGCTTGTCTACTATGTTGCAAAGGTATCTGAGTGCTGCGGACGCTATTGTTCTTTGTTTCAAGGTAAAACTCCCGATCAAAGGTGTTTTACAAGCATGCCCCGACTTTAATAACGGGCAACTGACTACCAATCGCTCCAATTCTCGGCTGCATCATTGTCGAGTGGCTGGTTGATGTCGCTGACGCACTCTAAGTTAACTTGATGTTCTGGTAGGGAGCATTCTTCTGCATCGATATTGTTGACGCCACAGATCTGCATATAATCTTCGATTTTTCCGTCAGCGATATTTACCGCTACTGACACAACATCAAACAACTGATAGCTGGCACCGTGCGAAGGTAGCAAAGCGATGGCGTTCATTCGTCCATTGCCATCTTTGCAGCCGAGTTGCACCAGGTCGCCACAAATTTTGAGCACCACCATATTCACGGTTGAAGCCCAATCCAATCGCCAGTATTTCGGTGACTGAGCTGGTTGTTCACCTTGACAGTAGCCCGCCGCATTTTCACTGATGAGCAACGACACGGGTGATAGCACCGACGCCACAATACCGCCTTCAGTTAGATATTGGACGGCGGCTTGCTGCGTCAGCGATGGCAGCAAAGTGATTTTGTCTACTCCTTGAATGTACTCTGACAGGAACGCGTCCCGCTGAAGCTTGTTCATTGTTGCATTGACAGAGTTGGCAACCATAAGGTCGATCACACAGAGCGTATCGCGACTAAAAACGGCATCTATAAATACGCTTTCAAGCTGAATAGGCTTAAGGCAAGACAAAAGCTGGTCGGTAATTTTTTTCGGTAAATCGAAACGTTGACCGGTTTGCGTTCGCGCTTCAACTGAAGCGCGATGCAGGTCGGCATCCACAACAAGACGCACGCCCTTAGGTAGGGGAGTGATGGAGTGTCGGTCAAACGAGCCAAACAATACATCTGTCATGTCGTATTCGACTGCCGAATGCTGAGCAAGTACCACTTGGCTTAGGCTCTTAGGGCCCTGCGTTGGAGCATAGTCTTCAATCAGCTCATAGCCCTGCGCCGTCTTCTCACCAATAAGTGATTCTACAGCTGCTTCTGCTTGAAGGCGGCGACGCTGCTGCTTTTTAGCGCCTTTTTTCAGGCGAGAGTTTGCGCTACCACTAGCTGTCTCGACCAATAGTGAATTGCCATAGTTTTCTTGCTGCATCGTAATGGCGTACAACTGCTCCCGGCTTCGTGATTTGCGAGACATCAGCACTTTTCTTAGCATTACCATCCGCCGAACTCCTCTACAACCTGATACCCAGAAGACTCCTCTGCAATGGGCTCATCGGGTTCAACGAGCTGTTCCACTTGCTCTTGGGGATGCTGCGTAACGCTAACTACTTTTAGGTTTCGCTCAATGTGTTCGCCCATACTTGACGATAAAACCTCCATCGCCTTTGACGGCGCATTAATAACAAAACGACGCTTACTCAGCTGTTTGTTTTGTTGAGCTATGACGGTGCTGCGCTCCTTGTAAGCCTCAAAGTAATCATTGTGTAAAGCCGCTAACTTTGACATGTCATCCGCAGCAGACTCCTTCTTCCCGGCAACCAAGGCCGACTGGATTGAGTTGAACGCTCGGCGAAGTACGCAGCATTTCATAAAGTCGTGATAATCTTCCGCACTCCGAAACGGTACGACATCTCCGTATTTCTGAGAGATCGTGAGTTCGACAGCGGCGTTGATTTCCTCTGGCGACATTGTGATAACGGTCGTCCCGCCATCGACGAGACATAGTTGGACATATCCGCCATTTAGGTTGCCGGTTCGTTGTTGCGTGTCGAAAGAGTGTTCGACCGGTTCGCGCGGGCCATGCATCACAAACTCATCATCATCGAAGATAAGCTCTACCACCACGCTTTGATAGAGCTCGCAGTTCAACAGTGGCGCGAGTAAAGCTGTGGTCGACAACTCAGGAACAACTTCAATTTGCTTGCTAAAGGGTTCGACGCGAACGCGCAAAGACGCATTAATCGTGGTTTCATTGATCAGGCTTAGCGCGTCAAGTTTGTTGATGCTGCGCTCAAGCGAATCAGGTGACGCTTCTGCCAGCGTAATACTGTGTTCACCGATAGCGTAAACAGCGGAGTAATCGACAGAGACATTGTTGTAGAGCTGGTTGAAGGCCAGCTCTCCGGCAACCAATGCGTTCAGGATTTTAGCGTGTGACGATGGAATCATGGTTATTTGCTCCAGTTTATTCGGTCACGGGGAGGTCGGCATTGTCTGCGTCTGATTCATCTTGCTGAGATAGGTTGGAAACCCGCTTCATCAAGTCGGAGTCTGCGCCGAGAGATTCAACGAGCATCTCCCATTGCTTCCATGCGCGCCGAATAACTGTTTTGATTCGCATTTGATCACGAAAAGGCCCTTTCCATACTGAGAAGCCGTCGCCAGCGGCTGCCAGCATTTCTGTTTCAATCGCAGTCAATTCTTCAGGTGACATCACTGTGGTACAAATGCTGCCATCAATTAACTCAGCCATGCAGTAACCGCCTGCCATTTCTCCGCGTGCTTCTAAGCTGGTGGACAACGACGTGATCCGGTGTTGCACCTCTTGTCGAGGACCATGGTATGCGAAGTCGTCTTTTGAATAGATCAACATGGCATCGGCGCGCTTTATGACGCCGGCACACGCAGCCAAATATTGATACCCGCGATAGCCAATCTCAAGTTTGCATTCGAGCTTGCCCTGGCCGACGTTCCATCGAGAAGTTAGGTATGCGTAGTCTCGGTGAGGATTTAGGCTGATGCCTAGAATAGCTGTCAGCATAAAGGCTTCGTGGATACTGTGAGGATCAGCATTCAGTAAAGAAAAATCACCGTAGGACTGGGTTTTAATAATTTGCTGATGGGCGTAGTTTGCTTGCTCGCGAAAATCAATATTGGTCTGGTAGCGGTTCGATGTTTCTTCAAACTGCTGTTGAGACTTTCGAAGCACTTCAATGTGAGCTAGGGCGTTTGTAGTTGGTTGCATGGCGTTCTCCGCACATCGATTGATTTGTAGCAATACAATCTCACGGTTTAGGAGGTGCGCAACTGCGCCTTTGACTGCGTTGTTAGCGCCGCGAATTTAGCGCCTTAGGCAAGCACCCCCTCTGGTGTACTTCGCTATCTTAAGCGTTGGCCATAGAGGAGAAAATCATGTTTGAACTGCCACCAGTGGACTTGGTTGAGCTTGAGCCGAATCCGATTGTTATCGAATCATGCCTCTCCAAATCAGCAAAAAAGCATCAAGTTCCAGAAGTTATGCTTCGTGCGATTATGGATGTTGAAGCGGGTAAGGTGGGCACGGTAAAGGCTAATCGAAATGGCTCTGCGGATTTAGGCGTGATGCAAATCAACA
This sequence comes from Neiella holothuriorum, assembly GCF_019457915.1. Classification (GTDB taxonomy): domain Bacteria; phylum Pseudomonadota; class Gammaproteobacteria; order Enterobacterales; family Neiellaceae; genus Neiella; species Neiella holothuriorum. Next base: position 49,651 of record NZ_JAHZSS010000010.1, on the reverse strand, counting down.
CGATAAATCTGAATGAAATTAAAACCAACTTTCCTGACGTCGGTTGGTATGAGTTAGCCACACGACCGTGTACCAACATCGATGTCGCGGCTTGGTTTTTAAAGAAGAAAATTGATAACCGGGACGGACACGTAATTGAAGGTGTTGGTGATTATCACTCGAAGACACCGGAAGTCCGCATTAAATACATGTTCCGAATCTTTGAAAAACTCAATTCAGAGACATATCAGTCATTGAATGTGAACTGGAGCGAGATTTTGGGGCCTGCAGGCAAATGATTGTAACCGGCTGCGGTTTTTTATATGTACAACGATAGCCCAGAACAGATGTTATATGAGCGTCGCCCAGTCGGGTTTATCCAGTTGATTGACCGCGACACTGGAGCCATTTTAGCTCAGCGGCGCGGGTTAGAAACGAATGTCGGATACATGATGACTCATGTATGGCGGGTGACCGAGCGGCAACGTGTCATTTATTCTCATTGCTCAGGAGTCACTGAGCCCGCACAATTTTTCCACCCCATACGCAACGAAGAAACCATTCAGCTATACGCGGATGCTCTCACGGTCTGGCCAGAAAACGTGAGCCCTTCGTGGCAAGGGTTGGCGTTAGAGTTAGATCCGTTACGCGTCAGTGTTTGCGATATTGTAGGACCAATGTGGTCGGCATTTTCCAACCGGAAGTGGGTCGGTACATCTGAATATTAAAACCTACAACAAAAAGTAGTTACGGCCACAACCTCAGGGCTATTAACTTTTAGGGTCACGGCCAACAGTCTTTTGGCAACTGGATGTTTCAATGAATAAGAAGAACGAACCCTCCCACGCACACGAATAGCGACTTCTTCCTTGTGCAGCCAACTCCTCGTGTAGTGAAAAATAAGGCAACGACAGTTCATGCACGGTCGTATGGCCAGCCAAGCGAGCTAACGTCAACGAAATATCGTTCCCCGCAATCGGCGCCTGTTGATTAAGGCGTAGAAACTCTCGGACATCTGGCTGTGTGTCAGCGGGTGGGATGATAAACATTGGTACCTGATTGGTATCGGCATTCATGCTTTTCTTTCCATGGTCTGAGATAAAAAATATCCATGTCTGATCGTCTATTTCACTGAGTAGCTTGGCTAGATTGTGATCGGAATAGAGCACGCTATTCAGATACTCATCATCGAATTTCTTGAACTCGGCAGGGCTTTTGTCTGCATAGGGTAGGTGGGAGCCGTTCATCTGCCACACTACAAAGCTTGGTCCAGCATCAATCGATTCGTTCCAATGAGGCAGAAGAACGCTTTCTATAAATTGACCATCATCAACACCGGCCAACAAGTCTGATCGAGGTTTCAGGGCTCTGACATCAATATGCTTATCAACACCGCTAGAAACAGCTTGGTTCAGCCGTCCCCAACGCAGAGAACGACTACTCAAATAGCTAGTTTGGTACCCTGCAGATTTCATGTAGCCAAAAACGCTGGGCGTCGAGACTGAGAAATGTTCCGGATCGGTAAAGTTCAGAAGTAGGTAGTGGCTCATGACTGTAAATTTGCCAGGCGCCATCACATCTCGGTAGTAGTAACCTTGGCGGTCACGGAGCAAACCTTCTAAATGAGGTGTTGTTTCAAATTCAGAGCCGTAGAGGCTCATTGCCTCTTTGTCCATGCCTTCCCCTATGATCCAGAGAATATTGGGCGCTTTAGACGCTGTGACGTGTGCCGTAGGGATCTGGCGCTCTGCAGAAACAAAGGAGTGTTTGTATTTAAGTGATTGTGGGATTTTAAATAGTGGGAAGCTGCTATAAGTGACGTCCATCAGTGTTGCTGAGCTGGCGGCGAAGGTGGCTATTACAGCCAAGGTGCTACAGAAAATCGTGGAGCGCATTCGAGTATCCGTGCGTTGCTCGCGGATCCAATTGAAGGTCACGCCAAACCATGCCGTGAGCGCGACAATCGCAATGACCATGGTTGGCCACATCCACCAAAGCAGGTAAGGCGCCGAGGTGTGCCATGTGTTAATTGGAGACTCAATAAAAGCTAGCACTTGGTCATAAAAAATTGGTCGGCCAAGAGCAGTGATGTTGCCCAACTCTGCGGTCAACAAGAGGCCGGACAGGAAGGCCAAAATCCAACGCCCGCGGCGAGGTAAAATTTGAGCTGCAAAAATCAGTGCAGTTATTCCTATCAGATAAGGGGTCCACTGGAATGTGTTGCCACTTAATCGGACAGCCAGTGGCATGGTGCCAAAAGCTCCTATCAGCGCACAAAAACGTAGAGCAAATCTCATTAGCTTTTCCGAGTTAATCGAACGAATAGCCGCATTCTAATTAGAATGCGGATGTACCGATAAAGGCAAAGAGGCCGGATTTAGTGTGGTTAGAAAAAAGCCTCAGTGATATCCGAGGCCTTGAGATTATCGACGGCGAGCGGGAAGCTTAAGTACAGTGATTCTGTCCCGGCGAGTGTATCCAAACCAATCATCCAGTTTAAGACAGTCCTCAAGCTTGCTAAGGTAGCCCATAAGGTCGCGATAACCTTCTTCGATATCATCATCACTTAATTCATAAGGTTCGCAGATATCCGCATCAGCATATTCAATGGCGATAAAGACGAAGATCTTGATAGGGATGCCTGCCAGATTTCCAACATATTTGTAGAACTCTTGCTGAATGTCGTAGCGCAAATCTGCACACTGATATGCAAACCCCGAGGAAGCTGCGCTTCGTGTGGTTTTTACGTCAACGGCGATAGAATCGAAGCGCAACCAGTCATATTTGACCTTTAACATTAGGCCTGTTCGCGGATCGCGAGCGATGACGGTTAATTCTGGGTAGCCGTTGGAGATGAGCTTGTCCGCATAAGGGTGATCTTTAGCTGACTTGGCAATTCGGTGAGCGTCATCCCACATAATGCCATCCAACGGAATCTTGTCGCACAACTCTTTAATCGATTCATCTTCGAATGCGCGCACTATCGACATTCTGCTTTTCGCCTCGCTAATGAACTTCTCTGCGGCCGCGTAGGCTTGAGCGCCGACGTTATCGCGCAGGGTTTGAGCGATGATAGCATCGAAAATAGGTAGCTTAGGGGCAACTTCTAACAGGCGCTTTATCAGCTCAGGTTTGCTCCCAGATGTTTTTAGCTTCAGTTCCTCACACTTTGTTTTCAAGTCATCAATTGTCACTAGAACATCGTCAATTTCGTGCATTAAGGGCAGACGGAAATAGCGGTCATGAAAGCCTTCTGGCTCTAATACCAACTCATGACCCATTGAACCCGTGTCAAAAGTGCGAACTTGAGTCAGCGTGCGAGCGCGTTCGATATCCGATAGGTACTGGCGATAATAGTGAGCAGGGGATTCTGCAAACTTTTTAAGCTTGCTTGATGAGATCGCAGGTAGCGAGTGATAAACATTGTTAGGCAAGTCGGTATAGATCCCTTCTATCAGATTGCCTGACGCATCCTGAAAGTTTGGCTCACCATCCGCATCGTAAGCTGGCCCAACACGATCTAGCCAGTGCTTCTCGATAGATAGTTCTTCAGCGGTTCCCATGAATGTCTCTCCATTAACTCTGATAACTAAAGCATCTCACTGATTTAGAACTGCGCCACTAGCCAACCATTCCGTGTAACGAGGTGGATTTGATTTGCTAACGCACCAATGACGCCGCCGTGAACCAATAAACTAGCGTCATTGACCATCACTGAATATCAATTGTGTTCCGATTAGTTAAAGCCGGTTTAACCGCCATAACGCTCTTGGCCGCATCGCTTTCTACGGTTGCAGCGGAGCAACATCAACGCCCGCAAATTGCACATGCTGGAGGCGCGATTGATGGGCGCACATACACGAACTCAATCGAGGCACTGGATTTCAATGCTGCACGATTCAAGTTATTCGAGCTGGATCTTATCGAGGTGGATGGGACGTTAACTTGTCGTCCTGACTTTTGGAGTCGCGCATTGACGTGGGTTGGTAAAAGAACACGTTTTAACGCATGCACCATGGCGACATTGGCCACCTGGCTTGCACAAAATCCACATGCCAAGATTGTCACTGATGTAAAAACTGACAACTTAAAGGGACTTCAAATACTTGCATCGATTTTCCCTGAACAGCTAGATCGATTTATTCCACAGCTCTATCAGCCAGAAAACTACGAGTTCGTCAGGCAGCTAGGGTTTAAAGACATTATATGGACGCTTTATCGGTATGAAGGCTCACAAGAGCAAATTGTTCGCCTTAGCGAAACCATGCCGCTGTATGCGATCACAATGCCCGTTCGGATGGCTCGTACAGGGTTGGCCCAGAAGTTAAATGTTGCGACCTATGCTCATACGGTGAACAGCGCGCAGTCGTGGCAAAGGCTAAAAGCTCTTGGTGTGAATCAAATTTATACCGACGGTGTTGGTTTATAATTTGATTGATCACGGATTTGATTGAAATTGGCAAGGTAAAGCTATGAATGACATTTACAGCATCCCACTCCCAACTCTTGAAAACCTTCTCTCTGGAGCCACTAGAGGCGAATTCTATGCGCTCGCTAAAATCACTGAACTGTTTGGGTACACACAAGATGCGGCCGAATTTATCGCCAAGCGAAGGGCGATGGAATTGCCAGATGAAAGCGTTATGGCAATACCGCAGAGCCGGTCGGTTCATGCGGGCACGTCATCTTATTAAGTGACGATTGATAGAGCTGCTGCCGATTGCCCTCAATATCAAGAACACGATATGCCAATAGCTTACGAAACAACGGACTATCGTTGACCAGCTCGATCTTCGAAATTGTGACGGCGCACTTTTGTTGTAAGTACGTCTGAAGATCCTCGGCAACGTTAACGGCGACAGCTCGATCATCAGTGGTGGCGTTAGCTGTAGAGAGCGGGCTTGCAAGCAGCATTAACGTGAGCAGTATCGGTTTGCGCATGATGACTCCTGAAGTTTGAGCGGTCGATTGTATGACGCAACGACCAAGTTAACTGCATGCTTAAACACTCAAATTATCGCCTTAAGGATGGATTGAGGCAGATATTAGTAATTTGGTTGGACGAGAATAGCGGGTTACAATTAACTGGTCGGATGTGTTGCCAATTAAGCAGCGCACTTTTTAACCCGTGCTTTGATGAGTTGGAATTTATATGTCGTGGAGAGCAACAATGACAAAGAATACAGTTAGCTTATTGGTAGCGCTGGTTGGTTTGGGTTTGAGTGGCTGCAGTACAACACCTAGCGAAGAATTGTATGCGCAGCAATTGGAAATTGAACGTCTGCGCGCGGAGGCTGAACAATCTCGCAATGAAGCGAATCAAGATCGACTTGAAGAACAGTTAGAGTTGGTGCCAGAGTGGGTGCTTTCGCCACTTCGCCCGGATGCTACGGGCATGTATGGTGTCGGCATTAGCCAAAGCTCTAATCTTAATATTGCACTCAAGAAGTCGCGCCTTCAGGCCGAGTTTGAATTAGCCAAACTTTATCGCCAAGAACTTAGTGGTTCAGAGCGCTCCTACGAGCAAGATAATGGAACGACGGACACGCAGGAGCAGTACACAAGCCTTATCGACAAGCTTGTTGAAAATGTACCTGTTGTTGGTTTTGACGTGGTTAAACAAGAAGTAAAACCTATTAATGGCCAGTACCATGCTTTCGTCCTGCTTCGGTTACCATACGATGAATTCAATAAAGTGATTCAGCAGCAGCGTTTGCTTTCAAGAGAAGATAAGATCAGCGCCGCCTTTGATGATTTAGAAAAGCGCTTGGACAAGCGCCGCACTCAGCGCATTGAGGACGCTAAGCTAAGTCATGATCGAGAGATTGAGCGCTCTCAGGTTGCTCACAAGCAATCGATGGACGAAAAGCGAGCGGCGCAAGATGTGCCTGAGAATTCAACCAAACCTCAGGCATAAGCCGTTCTGAGTATCTGGCGACTCTCACACAAGGGTTGCCAACTTTTTTATAAAAGGATTTTTAAGATGGCGAATACTGATGACGCCGATGACTTTGGCTCAATGCAGTTAACCGACTCACTTGAGTCACTAACGCCAGCAGGCTTGCAGGCTGTACTCTGTGAGCACGTTTTTGGTGAGCATGCTCAATGGGGGGAAGCGTTTAAGAACGGCAGGAATCAACTCATGTTATCCGCTGGTCCGTTTGAAGGGCATGTTGTTGCCATGGATGGAGACTGGGGAGAGCAGGAGCCATCGTCGGCATTCGCCTTTTCGTTTACTCATGAATATTCAGCAAGCCCTCAACTCGAACTCTTAAACGAACTCAATCGAAACAACCTGCAAATCAAAGTCTATTTCGATCAGTCGTCTAACTCCCTGATCTGCGAAAAATACTTCATATTGTCGGCTCAAACGTCGGTCGATTCATTTATATCTGGCCTTCGAGGGTTGCTGGCTAAGGTCGTAGAAATCAATCGAACATTGAGCGAGTCCAGCTCCTCTTTTTCACATTAAAGTGAGTAGTAAATGGGTAGTAAATCGATATTAATGTCTTCAGTAGCGGGAGCGTTGGTAGCAGGCATTGCTCTGATAGCAAGCAGTGCAGCCATTGCTGCAAGCCCGTCGAGCGCGAACGAACAAGGCGGCACATACAGCCGTTCGGATTGGCCACACTGGCTTGATGATGATTCAGATTGTCAGAACACGCGCGCGGAAACGCTGATAAATTACTCAAAAGTCGTGGTTACATTTCGTCGGACGAAGGGGTGCATTGTCGACCTTGGAGAATGGTACGATCCTTACTCGGGGCACACATTCAACAAAGCGTCAGACTTAGATATCGACAAAATTGTCGCACTTGAATGGGCTCACCGCCATGGTGGCGCCGACTGGCCAACAAGCAAAAAAGCTCAGTTTGCGAATGATCCGGTAAATCTGCAGCCTGTCTCGCTGAGCCTTAATCGGCAAAAGGGCTCCAAAGGGCCCACAGAATGGCTACCCCCCAACCAACAATATCGCTGTCAGTATGTAGCTCGATTTGCAGCAGTTGTCCGGCAATATGGACTGCAATTCTCAACGTCTGACGCTCAGGCTGTTCGCCAGATGTTAACGACATGCGGATACGGTGAAAGCGGCTTTATGCCGAGTTAGCACCGGTCGTTCTACACCTTTAAAGTTGGCGCTTCGGCGCCAGCACACTACCTCTAACACCCACAAACAACTCCCGTTTCGAGCAACTCATAGAACCCAGCTCTCGCTACCATGAAGATCCCCTTAATTTGCCAGAGCAAACGATATGACAGCTGGTGCCACATGCGATGATGAGCGGCTATTTAAAGTCGCAGAGCGAATTTACACACGCATTAACGTAGACCAACGAAACGGCGCACAGGATGCGTTTGAAGGATTGATCCATAGCGTTGTCGTTAACAGCGATGCTCGCAAGCAAGTGATTTGGCGCGTAGCTCACGATTACTGCCATGGTAAATGGTCGAGACTACTTGATAGCGAAAGTTGTCCGCCAGGCATCGAGAATATTGTGAATTTGTTTCGTCTGCTCTATTTGTCATCAGCCGAGGAATTTGTGGAGCCGCGCCTTCTAAGCAGGTATGACCTTGCTGTCTCGTTGTCGCGCCATCAGCAAGGAGTTATAGCTCGCTGCTTTGAGTGTGGGATGTGGCTTCAAACGTGGACGTGTTCCTATTGCGGGGCTCACGATGTTGTCCAAGCACTAGATGCTGCCAATGTTGAGCTTGAATCTATTGTGGCTCGTAAAGGATATAGCAAATCGCTACAGCTTATTGATCAGGCTGTAGCATTGCTTGAAATGGAAAATTGATAGCGATAAGTTCAACGCAATTACTCAAGCTGAGCCTGCTTACAAGGAAAATTCAAGTCGCTTCTTGATGTATGTACGACTGAACAGGGCCGCCGACTTGCAAGTCAAGCTTGGAAGCCACTGCAAATGATTTATTAACATCGCCGCACGCTAAGTATGCTGCTAGCACTTCGCGCTCGCCACCACCTATGGCAATGGGAGGTAGCACATCTGCAACACCGCCTGTCGCAACGTAGTATAGGATCTTGCTATGAGTGTCCAACACTAGCGCCTTCCAATGCTTGAGATCTAACTCAGAAATGGAATTCATCAATACTTCGTAGGTGCTATTGGGGGAGGTCTTGATTTGTTTTTCTAGAGCGTGCAAGAACGCCGTTTTAATCACGCGACGACCGGTACCCGCGACGACCAAATGGCCCACAAGATGGATTTTTTCATAGTCTCCTACAAAGTTATCCCATCCGTCTGAAACCTGAGAGTCAGTGTGAATAGTCAGGTCTTCGGTGACAAGAATTGCTGTCATGATGAATCTCCTTTACGTTTTGTAAACCCATTGTTCCTCGGTTTAAGAAACGCGCTACTGAGAACACCGATCGGCCGACAGCCATTCCGGTTTGCTGACGTTTACCTTCATGGTTGTGTAGTCACCGCTGTTACTAACAACCTTTAGAACATTTTCATCAGAAACTATCTCGCATAGGTCGAACATGCCCAGTGCAACCCCATTGCTATCTGCCTTGCAACAGACGACTAATTCATCATCGTCAAGATAAGCAAACTCCACAAGGTTGGCGCCAGTCGGACGAGACATTGCTATTAGCGCGGTGCGCTGTAGAGAGCTGGCTAAAGCGTCACGCTTGGCTGCTTGGCTTTTTTGCTGCTCCTGCTCGGCTACCTTCTGGCGTTCGGTATTCCACTGGCTAGTTTGATCGTTACTGCTCTCTAATTCGTACCGATCTCGTTTTGAATTGAGCTTTTTAGATGTGGCAGCTTTTGCTTTTGCCACTGCTGCGCTTAGCAAACCAAAGTCGCCAATATTATTTGTCGTACCTGCGCTACCTCTGCGCCCATAACAGGTGGTTACGGTATGGTTTTCAATCCCATCTTTATAGCTAGAATTAATGGTTACTTCATAGAACTTGTCTTTGTTTTCTGCGGGATTCTGAAACATCAACAATGTGTAGTAGGTACGCAAATTCATTAGGCATCATGTATTGTTCAGTTGGTACCTACGAAACTAAATCAGAAGCCGTAACGCGCAACTTGCTAATCGTTGGCAACTTCCATCTCGCTAACTCGCTAATAGATAATTGTTGCCCGCCGATTCAGTCGGTGGCTATGCTCGGTGCCTCGATGGGCGATTGGTTTGTTGGACGCATAGGAACGCAATATAAGCTGATGCTCAGCGACGCCGTTCTGTCGTAGCGCTCTGGCCACGGCTTGCGCCCGCCGCATTCCTAGCTCATGGTTGTATTCGTCAGTTCCTCGCTCGTCGGCATGGCCTGCAACGAGAACGATCAACTCTTTGTTCTGCGCAATGTATTGAGCATGAGCCTGCACACTCTCAAAGTCCTCTCGGCTCAAAGTCGCCTCGTCGTAAATAAAAAACGAGTGGTGTGTGAGGCGCTTTTGTTGGTCCGAACTTAGTGGTGCTGGTGGTGTGAGCACATCGACAAACTCGGCGACTGGCGTTGCTGGGTCAGTTTGAGAACAAGCGGTCACTAAAATGATTAGAGATGAGAGCAGGGCTGGCCGGTACATTGCAAATTCCTGTTTGAATAATTCAATTCAGCATATCTCAGCAGCACATGACGACTCCGGTGTTACGCAGTAAAAAAACGGCTCTAACAACCAAAGGTTAAAGCCCGTTAATTCGTAATATGCAGGCAACCGGCACTACTGAGTAAGTCAGACATGCCGATAACCTAACGGAGATCAATATGCCTGAACGTCAAATTAAAAAATCAGCGAGACTTGCCGGTGTTGCAGCTTGCTTGGCAGCATCGGCCGTCGTTGTGCTTGGCTGCTCGACCACTCCTAAGGAGGCGGAGTCAGTTATAGAGCTACCTATAAAGCATATGGCTGCTGGTGTTTTCGGGCAGGGCGTTGGCAGTATTGCGCACCAGGTATCGATTGAACCGTACTAGCTCATAAACGATCTGAAACTGAAAATTGCAGAGCGCAGGGGCGCCTTTGATTTGCCTTGTTACAAGGAAGCCTTACAAGCCAAAAATTGCCCCAACCAACAACAGAAGTAGACCAGTAACTATAGATACCACCCAAGGTTCTTTGACAAAGCCGTGTAAAACAGAAGGCGCTTTAATATAGAGAGAGGTAACATCTTTGCCACTATCCATTACTTCATAATCTTCGTAACCGTAGCCAAGGCTAATCAAAACCACCCCAGAATCAGCGCTATTGAACTCTTTAATTTCAGATTCACTCTTTTCTCTCAGGATACTTAGCTCCTCAGTATGCCGCTTATCGGTTTCTGTGATCTTGATTTGTGAAATGCTATGAGGTTGAAGAATTTCACCATCATAGAATATTGATTTCCCCTGAAAGAATGGCTTAACAAAAAGTTTTCTAAGTTCTTCCGGTGATAAATCTCTAAATACACAGGTCCATTTATCTGATGCCTTTACCTGTACCATTACTTGAAGGTAGCCCATAGCCATGCCTTGAAACAGTTTATTAGTGGGACCGTGCTAGGCCAGCTAGCACGTAGATGGACATAAATAAGGGGATGACGCTAAAATCCACATTACTCATCCCTGAACATTAGAGCGTATTTCTGCGCATTCGGCAGCGCATGATCTAGTTGATGGCCGCCGAAATAGAACACGCTTTTCTAGTCTGTTGTTTTAGTTTCTAAAACTGCGTTCCCAACAATAATCATCATAGCCTCAAGCCAACCCATGTTCGCTCGGAATTTGTCTAGTTCTTCACCTTCCAAGTCATGCCGGTAATCGCTACCTAATAAACGAACCATATATTGCTGTTTTGACAAGATAAGTGGAATAAGCTGTTGTAATTGTTGCTTGCTGAGATTACCTCCGCATATTTCTCGGATGTAGCCACCGTAACCCACTTCTCGCGTACAATCGACCGTGTCAAAGAAACGCTCACCGTCCGTTGTACCAATTGCAACGCTACGAATGAACAACCAATCAGATGCGATGTATTTGAGACGATACCGAAATTTAACAGCTTTAATGTTGGGCGAACGTGAATCCCATTGCATGATAAATGCAGGCGCTTCACCGATGGCTTTCTTGCCGTAGCTATAAGCATGGCATTGGTAGGTAAACTGATCGCACTCGACCGAGCTGTGGTCCAATATGCCTTTCAGGTCGATTTGATCAACCTTCAACGCGGTTGCTACCAACTGTGAAATCTGTTGCTCGTATGGTTGGTTTTCCTCTTGAATCGTGGTTGCGCAGCTCGACAATATTAAAGGCATTGCAATCGCACCAAACCAACGTTTCATGAGTCCGTGATTCAATCTTATCATCTGGTTTCCTTTCCTATTTATTCTAATGCACTGAATCAGCCTAAACCTTTGCTACATGAATTCAGGGTAACGTGTCAGGTTACATCAGGCGCTGGCGTGAAAAGTGACCGATTGCGTTCAGAATAATCCGCTTAAACCGAAAACGTAGCACAAGATTAATTCGTACCGTCACCACTTGGTTTAGACAGATCTTCAACGGATTGGCGCAATGACTGGTTCTCGGCTTCGTATCGCTCGGATGACTTTTCCAGCTGTGCAATTAGCTTTTCATTTCCTGCTATCGTTGCAGCATTACTTTTCTCAGTTTGCTCATGGGCTCGAACTTGCTCGTCAAAGTTAGCTTTTTGCTGGGCGTGTTTTTCAGCTTCTGCAGATAACCGCTCCATAAGCTCGCTCACTTTCGTATTTAGGCCGCTAATATCTCTCCTAGCATCATTTAACTCGTTACCGAGCTGAGAGTTATCACTTTCCACGGTTGCGTTTTGCTCCTCGAGCTTTTGTATCTGCCGCTGCAAGTTTTTAATCAGAGTGTCATTACCGTTAAGAGTCGCCTCGTGACCAGCCTCCACTCTAATATGTGTCGCAATTTCGGCCGCTAGAGATTTGTTCTCTGCCGTTAGGGTTTTTATCTGATCTTTCACTTCCGCTACATACGCTTCGTTGCCTTCCAGCTTCAAATTCGCTTTGGCGACTTCTGTTCTGAGTGTTTCGTTGGACTCGGTAAGCGCTTTGTTAGCCTCGGTAGCTTGAGTCAATTGTGTTCGCAGTTCGTGGACAATTGCTGAATGCGATTCCTGCTCTTTTTCAAGATTTGTTGCAGCTAGCTCGCGCTGGCGAGCCATCTCAACTTTTGAGTCGTTTTGCACGCTTAACAACTCATTTTGCAATTCTGAAACCTGCTTTTCTAACTGTTGTAGTACAGCGTTTTGCTTAAAAAGTTTTTCTTCAGATTTCTCCAAATCGTCCAGTGCTTGATCACGTTGCTCATTGGCATCTTGTGACTGCTCTCTGTAGCGCTGCTCAGCTTCTACCCCAAAACGAGTAATTTCGCGCATGAAGGATTGGGTAAATTCCGATGAGAAGCCGAGCCTGTCGTATAAAGATTGTTGGTTAGCCTCAAGCTCTTTCTTCCATGCTGCAAAGTATTTGTGAACGGTGCTTGTGCTGCTGACATCCGGAAGCATGGAAAGAACTCTACGGACTGAGGGTTTTGTTCCCTCGGCATATAGTTCGTTACAAATAGCCGCCACTCTATCTTGAATAGAGCCATCTTGAATCACTGAGTCTGTCATAACCGTTCCCACGAGAGCCTTTGGGTAGATTTTAACGCGAGATCAGCATTCTTTCAAACGAACACGATTTAACGAACGAACAGTGTTCGTTTGTTCTGCTTATGAGTGGGGTACGAAGGCGCGTGGTAATAATTTGCAATCAACCTCGACTGCACTATTGTTCAAATAGTAACCATTCGCGTCGGGCGTACTTAAACAATGCTTCTTGGGGGGAGATCATGGGTGGAAAAATAAATACTCAACAGCAGGTTGCTTGGCAGTTGGTTGCGGAGATCGCAACCATGTATGTCACAGGTTGGCTGATGAGGAGCGCTGATGACGGGGATCGGGAGTTAATAAACGATATCGCCGATGGTTTCCAAAATGTTTCTCAACGCATAGATCAGCTGAACCAGCGTCTGGATCAAGTTATCGCTATTCTTCATCGTTTGCCGGCAATAATGACTGGGTTGCTAAACAAAAGTGAGATGGCCTCAGCCCTGAATGAAGCGACTGGTCACCTTAATAATATTGTTCCTTACTTACAAAGCGAGGATGTTTTTAGGAGAAATGCGCGAACGGTTCGAAACCAATGCGAAGCAATGTGGCCGCACATGAGCAACTACATTGCACGTTCAGATTGGAAGGAGAGGGGGCCGATAGATGTGATGGTCACTCTAGCTCCGCACTTCGCAGTATTTGCAAAAGCCTATACATACTCTAATCATTACTTACACACAGCAAATCCAAGAGGCTCCAAAGTTACCGCTTGGGATCACCCTGCTTCAAAAATTTGCTCGCAGATATTCGAGCGTTTTTTTAAGCTGTATGAGGACACGGAAGTCAAGTCCATCGAAGCCAGTGAACGCTTGATGCCAACAGAACGTGTGGTTGGTGCCAAAAGGCTTTATGACTTCGCTGAAGGGGAGGGTTTTGCCCCGACCCCCTATCTTGTACCAAGTTACTTAGGGGGGGATATTGCTCGTGGATTGCAGTTCAAGTTTTCTGCTTGGGTTTTTGACGACAATGTACAGTTAACTATCGTGCGACGTTGGGAGGCAGGAGATCCTCCCCAATATCCAGGTCATGGCTGGGCCTTGAGGCAGATGCCCCGCACCGATAACCCGAGACATATTCCTCATGACAAGCTTGTTGTTTTTCGACATGCCAATGAGTTTGTCAAAGAAACATTTCAACTCAAAGCCGATTGGAGAAATTTGCATGAAATTACCGGAGATATCCGCGAAATGCGTCGAGTGCACGAACTGATTAGTGTTAAACCACCGTCCTGGAGCTAGACGGCCACTCTTTGGCTCGAAACACGCCCCTTCCGGAGCGTGACATCATCTGTATATGACGCAGGCATACCGATATGGGCCAACGTAGACAGTTGATAATCAATCGATGATGTTATTTCGCGTAAGACCGCTTTAGGCGGAACGAATTGCCGAGCATCGTGTTCAGCCTCAAATTGATATCGAACGATTATCAAGCTGCTCAGGTGATCCTGAAAACGGTCAACTGAATACGGCAAACCGCGGCCACTAGATATGTATCTAGTGAGGTTTAAATTTTGGCCAAATGTCGTTGGCCATAGCGTATTGAATTGACTTAGGGAGAGGGCGCTAGCAATTTTGAACGAACGATTACTATGCTCTGACACGACAATGTTGGGATTACCATTGGTTAGAGTAATTGCAACATCGCGCTTATGGGTAATTGATACGAACCCTACCTCAATCTCACAAGGCTCAATATCACCGAGCTGGTCGACTGGAAAATCTGCGAGAGTAAATCGGCGCTCATAATACGTTGCTGTCGGAACGAGCTGTGGCGAAAGAATGTCGCTAGGGTAGTTACGGGTATAGCGCTGGCGCAGCATATCAACTCACTGGGTAATAGTATTTATAGCTGATATGAGAGTGCCAGCATTGGACAAGTCGGTGACGCTGAAAGGTATTGAATTTTGAGTGTTAAGGAGTAATCAATACCAATCGAATTACTAGGAAAACAGGGGTAGCCGTTATACCACCGACCTTAAAGGCAAAATCGCCCCCGATAACGATTTTGCGCACCTTAGCTTCTAAGCTCGCATTTGATGTTGGGCCATCGCCCTAAACGACGCTAGCGCAGCATCGGTACTAAGCCCAGGGAAATTTTGGCAGTACTGAACCAATGCAACGTGGCCAAACATGACTGCTTCTGGCAGCGAAACAGGGATTGCAATAAGCTGCTTGCCGGTTTCCTGAAGATTCACAAAAACCTTGCCCGGCTGGTGCGCTGCCTTCATTGATTTTAAAACGTCACCGACATTATGACCTTTAAACTCAAGTTGATTTAATAAGCCTAAGAACACCTGACAGAACACTGGTAGTTCTGACTTGGTGATTTGTAGAACGATTTTATTGTCCCAATCAAATTGCTTTGTGCCATCGTTTTTCTTATGGGCAGCTTCAATGCGAACAGTGTGAAAATCTTTTCGAGTGATATCTGGCTTCAGTTCCAAAGCAGTTTTCGCGCCATGCACCTTCAAGCTAAACAAAGCGTCAAAAGGACCGTGCTTTTTGGACGGTTGAGCGCTTTGCTGCGAAGGTTGATATGACGCGGGTTGGTTCGACTGATCGCCAACATTTGGCCGCGCCCCGCTGGGGGCATATTGATTAGGTGTGGCGACATGTGGACGCCAGCCTTGCTGATCGTAATTCTGGTGCATGTTGGTATCTCCTCGCTGTTTACTTCATTAGCTTGCAACCATTTTGATAACGCGCAACTAGCCGCGATTTAACAGGTGCCCTAACTCAATGAGCTGAAGCGTTTTTGGTTGTCTGGGTAGCACTCGAGCATTAAATCGGATCACTGGCTCATTAATTAGTTCAGAAGTAACTAGTGTCGTTGCTGCTCCGCGAATATCCATACCGATGTTCAGAGACATTAAATCGCCAAAGACACAGGATTCGGAAAAACTGGTTTCTGAGCGGAAGGATGCAGATTCCCAATTTAATCCGGGCGGCACCCCATGAACAAAACGAATATTTTGACCGTTTCGGCGAATCTCTAAGGTCAACGGAAGGTTGTGGATCTGCTTTAGGGCTTGACCAACTTCACTGGCCCCGTGGGACGTGACTGCATCACCAAACCACTTTGCCCCGCGTTTGCGCCATGCCTTCGTCATGATGTCATCACCACTAGATGCACTGCAAAGCCCTGCGAGCAACCAAGCTTCCTCGGTACCCATCAGCGCATAACACCAATCATGCTGAAGCATTGAAAAAACTGAAAATGAATCATCTCCAGCATCATCAATGATGTTCCCCATCATTACGAGCAGGTCGTTCTCAGGATCAAAGCACACTGCGCTGAGTGCTGCAGTAAGGTCTTGATGTCGACCACGAACACCTGAAGCTACATACACACGGCCATTACGTTGAGGCAGAACGAGGCGCTGCTCAAGCTGTAACGGAATTAGATCTTCTTGCGGAATTTTATTCATGTTTTTTTACCGGTGGCTAATTTGTAAAGAACCCAGGGCCAGCCAATGAGGCAAAGAGCAGAGAACAACAACTGATGAATCAAGGTTGGTTTGGCTGCGATCCTATAACTGACAAACAAGCACTGCCACACCAACATGCCTAGCAATCCGTGAATAATTAAGTAGGAAACCATAAGAGGCCTCTGTACAGCGATTGATAGAATCTATTCTCCACAGAATCCCTATGGTGCAACTGGTCTGTAACTTGCCAAAAAAAGAGACTTAAGAGCACATTGATAAATTTGCTGGAGCGGAATAATCACTAATATCAATCACAGTGGAAATTCAGACTCATGCGCAAAGCAATAAACGCATCTATAACGGCCCTCGTATCGCTGCTCTCTTTATCGGTTGCAGCAGAAGATCTAACACCTAAAGAGGTGAGCATAAAATTTAAAGAGCTGAGCGGTTGGTCAGCCAAAATGCGGTCGGTCGAAGACGCTCCAATCGATGGGTTTTATCAGGTCGTTACAGATAGCCGAATTTTCTATGTGTCCAAAGATGGGACAAAGATGTTTGGTGGCAGCCTTTATGACTTTGATAAGAACTTTTTTAATCACACAGAAAAGCGCTTGAAGGACGACCGGAAGGAACTGCTCACCACCAAAGGAGCCGACTACATCGAATTTACGGCCAGAGAAGAACGAACGGTCGTATATGCCTTTACTGATCCAACGTGCGGCTATTGTAAGAAGCTGCATGCGCAGGTCGATGACTACAACGAATTAGGCATTACGATTCGCTATCTGGCCTATCCACGCAACGGTAAGGGTAGTCAAGCGTTCGCCATGTTGAACTCAAGCTGGTGCTCTGAAACACCAAAGGACTCGTTACATGATCTTATGAACGCTAAACATAGTGGGCAATCAACGTGTGATAGCGATGCGGTGGCAAGACATTACGATCTTGGTCAGCAGTTGGGTGTTCGTGGAACGCCGGCACTGTATTGGGCGGACGGAAGCAAAATTAAAGGTGGTTACAAGCCGCCAGCGGAGCTACAGCGCCTAGCGATGAGTAAGTAATCGTGACGGTTTAAGGAGGCCAGATG
The DNA here is from genome assembly GCF_019457915.1 of Neiella holothuriorum. GTDB lineage: Bacteria > Pseudomonadota > Gammaproteobacteria > Enterobacterales > Neiellaceae > Neiella > Neiella holothuriorum. The sequence goes on along the minus strand of NZ_JAHZSS010000010.1, from coordinate 32,514 downwards.
CAACTGACAAGCAAGTGCGTTACGTTCATTGCTCGATATCCGCTCATCGGTTTGGTTTTTGTCGTGCTTTATGTGGTGTTTTTGTGGCTTGGGGCTATTTCAGTTTTTGAAAAGTACGGTTTGCTACATGCAAGTGCGTTTGTGCTCATGATGGCGTTTTGTGTGTCGCGAGTATCGCCATGTTTAATCAATAGAATTAAAGCTGCAAAGCAGCGTTAGAAACAAGGAAGCCCGAAGTATGAAAATTGGCGAATTTGAGCAAGCTATTGCTAATGACCCATCAACTTCGTTTTGGTTGAAAGAGCAACTCGAAGCTACTAAGCATCGAGACCCGGTTGACGCTTTAGATGATGCAGAATCATTAGTGTCGGCACTGAAATCAAGATTAAATATGCCACTAGTCTTCAAGAAACCAGAAATCAGCGACGAACTGTCGGCTAAGAATATAGATACTGAGTAATAAAGTTGCATACTCTCGCGTTTCCTTGGTTCCCAGTAACCATGCGCTATTGTTGATCTGATGCTCAAAATTCCTTTGAGTAAGGCTTTTTGCTGAAATGGGGGAATAGCCTTGGTCGGATCACTATCAAAAATATTGGAACCACCGAACGGTTGGCGTCCAAAACAGGCTGGCGTTATCTCGCCAAAAGACTTCCAAACCTTACTCATGCGGCTCGATCTGAAAGATAAAGATCCAGTGTTGGTGATGCGTGATAACTGTATGCTTTGGATGTGTTACGCCTCTGCATTTAGAGCAGTTGAAGTTGCTGGATGGTTAGTTAAAGAGGCTATGTATCCGAATGGTCAAATTTGCTCTATGACTCGGATTAGAGCTGCGGCCACCAAAGGCAGCTTACCTACTATCGCCCCTGTCGTGGTCAAGCAGCAACGGGCCATACTTGAAGCTTGGCTAAGTATGCGCGTCGAAAAAGGGATCATGCTTGGCAATAGTAAGCGCTATAGAGGTTTAAACCCTGATAGTCCGGTGTTTCCCCGTTACTATGCTGCGGCGTGGGGCCATTGGGCACCAACCCGTAAAGTAACCAAAGGTAAACAGTATCTAGTGCATACTAACCTACAAACACACCTATCCAAGCTGCATCAGCATTATGGTTTTCCTCAATGTTCAAGCCATTCAGGCCGTCGAAGTGTCACAGATGCTTTAAGGCGAAAAGGCGTAGAACCGGAAACGATTCAGGGTGTTCTTGGTCATTCTTGTATTGATTCTCAGTTGGTGTACTCAGACTTAGATTTAGCAGCATTCGATTCGGCTCATGAAAACTTGTTTGCAACTAGAAGCCCAATCAAGCTGACTCAAAAATGAGGTGTAACCACACTTGTTGAGTTATAACAATGTTGACACGACACTCAAAGTCCGTACAATTACTAATGTAATAACAATGTTCATACAGGTGCTTTCAATGAGAACCCAAGTGCGAAGAATCGGAAACAGTTTGGGAAGTATTATTCCTGCTGCTTTTGCTCGACAGTTAGAGCTTTCAGAAGGTGCTGAGATTGATGTGCAAGTTCAAGCTGGAAAGCTTGTGATTGCGCCTGCGCCAAAGCCTAAGAAACGTTTTCCATTTAGCGAGGCAGAGTTGGTTAGTGGCTTGGATGCTTTTACGGCTCATGCGGATGAATTGGCGACAGTATCAGGCAAGGAGCTTGGCGAGTAGTGGCAGGATTTACCCCAAAACGGAACGACATCATTTGGCTTGATTTTGAGCCAACTAAAGGGCGTGAGATTGGCAAATACCGACCAGCACTTGTGTTGTCGAGCGATGAATATAACAAGCGCACCGGCCTTGTGATCATCTGCCCCATTAGCACCAGCGTTCGAGGTGGCCCAACCGAGGTGCCAGTGAAGAATTTAGATCGACCTTCGGTAGTTGCTGCCAGTTTGATTCAAACGCTGGCGTGGGCTGACCGAAAAGCCAAGCTGATCACGACCGCTGAAGGCGGCGTGATGGACGATGTGTTAATGCGACTGATCCCGCTGATTGGCGCAGAAAAACTATTTGAATGAAGATCATCGAGGAAAATTGAATGAGTCAAGACGCGCTAAACAACCTTTCAGCTTCTTTAGGCGAACTAGCTGACGCTATTGAGGCGAAAGCCGGAAACCACGTTAGCCAAGCGAGCGTTTTGGGAGCTCATTTTTCGCGAGTGCCATTTTCCTCTGTGGCGGCCATGTGTCGAGAGCTATCATCGGATCTAGTGGCTTCATATTCTGGAAGTACAGCCACCGTTGAGGACTTGGAATCCTATGACGGGATTGTTGCAGAGCTCAAACAGCACGTAGTCCCTCATCTGGTATCAAACAACGCTCAGGGGCATCAGGCTTTGCCTAATCTACTGACCACGCTTACTTGGCTCAAAGGGGAATTAAGCGGTGAACTGATCAGTAGCGTTATGAATGACGAAAACCACTGGCCCCCTAGTTTAGAGCAACGAGTCCGAAAAATAGCTCCCGTTGTTTCAAAGCTCGAAGATCAAACGAGTGGCTTGAGTGGCAAAGTTACCGCCATAAATGAGGCATATAAAACTTCGAGAAAGTTGCCTGAAACACTTGCAAGTCTAGAACAGGCAGCGAGCGAAACCGAAGACATCAGCACCCAACTCAATAGGTGGAAAAAGTCATCGGGTGAGTCCCGCGATAAAACAATTAAGCATGAACAGGACGCCCAAAAAGCGCTTGAAAATGCCGCTGCAATTGAGAAGCGTATTGAAGAGAAGTATCGCATTGTTACATCAACAGGACTTGCGGCTGCATTTAATAAGCGGGCCTTGATGCTATCTCTGAGCCTATGGGGTTGGTTTGCGATACTCGTCACGTCTATTACTGTCGCAATATGGATAGGGCACGGAAAGCTAGTCGCTGTGGAAGCAATGCTTACAAAGGAGACTATTCACTACGCACCAGTGTTCATTCAATTGTTCTTGGCCGCTTTAGGTTTGGGGGGGCCAATTTGGATTGCCATAATAGCCACTAGCCAGATAGGGCAACGATTTAAGTTATCTGAAGACTATGCATACAAAGCAACTGTTTCACAAGCTTACGAGGGATACAGGCAAGAAGCTGTCAATCTAGATGAGGAGTATGCAAAACGCTTGTTCAGCACTGCATTAACTCGCGTGGAAGAAGCCCCTCTAAGGTTGATTCAACATGAGTCAACAGATGCGCCACCGGTTCAAGTGAGCAAAAGAGTTGTAGCTACCTTGGAAAAGACGGTTGATAAGCTGGCTGATGTTGCAAAGCCCATAGCTCGCAAGCTGACAGCCAAAGACGAAACCGCTAACTAGTAGGAAGGAAACCCATTGTTGGATTTGCAGTTGAGGTATTAGGGTGAAAAAAGAAGACGCATATCGGTATGCGCAAGAGCAGATCCGCGCATGGACTAATTTTCAAATAATGAGTCGCCAATCTGGTTTTCAGATTGTGCACTTTATGCATCAATCGAAGTTGAGAGCCAGCGTAGATCGGCTAATCAGGCTGAACTTGGTTGGTGATGGCAACCCGCATGGTTTCAGTGATTCAGAAATTGATGCCTTGGTGGAAGAATTTCTTTTGCACGGCACTCCTGTGCAACTTGAAGACCCCCGCATTGGCGCAGGGGCTGGTACGAACTTAGACAAAAAGGACGATATTAAGATGACCGAATTTGAAAAAGAAATGCTTAAAAAAGCCTCTTGGCGCAATTCACTATTGCTAGGTCTTTTTGCAGCTACCTGCGTAATCGCTGGCACTCTTCTAGCTAGTTAATAGACAAAGGCAACCAATTATGGGTATGAACATGAAGACTGAGAGTGAAAACAAAGAGCAGGAACTGTTACTGCTTTTGAGCTACTCCCCTTGGATTATGGTGATGCTGTGTTGGCAGATGTTTTTCTGGTCTTATGTTGCCCCAATGGGTAACTCTATAGAGCTGAAAGATTTTGCGAAATTGGTGGAATCACACATGCCGATGTTGCTGATAACTCTTTGTATCACAATTGCATTTATGTACTTACCAAATGCAACAAACAAAAGGGCGAGGTTATTGGGGTATTGTGTTGGGCTAGTTCCAGTCGGGGCTCTATCGTTCGCGTATGAGCAAGGATTCAATGGGGTGTATTCGTGGGTTCTGGCGGTGACAATATCATCTGTTGTTTACTGGGGTGTACAAAAGTTAAGAGCAATGCCATCACAGTGACAAAACCATAAAGGAACCCCTCGACTAATGCTAGATGTAGCAAATGAAGTAAAAAATTTCGTGAAATACTGCGTTGGTCTAGACCTTGTTCAGTTTGCCGAATTTTATCTAAAACTTCAGGGGCAAGTAGTCAACATTGATGATAGTGAAGATGTTAATCGATGTTTAGAGCTGCTATTGCAAAAGTTAGACAAAGACGGATTTACGGCAAAGCAAATAATTTCATTGTTATGGGCGTCAGACCAAGAGCGAGTTCTTAATCTCTATGAGGAAGAATGCCTTCGGTTCGAGCAAGAAATTAGAGATGGCAATGAGCGGATTGACTATATCAATGCGTGTATTGCAGAAGACTATCAAAATTAATAGAGAGTCCTAATTAGGACTAAGGCAATCCACCAGTGCAGACAGAGTTAGTGATTTACGTCCTTGTTGGGATTGTTTTGTGGGATTTGGTCAAGATGGTGTATCACAAACTTACCGAGTCACGACGCCAGAGAAACTGGTCAAAAGAGCGTGATTGGGCGCTGGATGTAATCGAATGTAAAGGCCATTCAGCACATTACTACATGCCATCGATCGGTCAGCGAGAGGATTCTGAATTATGCCGAGCGCTAGATCTTCTAGCAGGACAAGGTTTCATTGTCACAGATGGCGATGGAAATCTAGTCGGTAAAGTAGCGAAAGCCAGAATAAGCAGTGGCGAACGGGCTGAGCAACGCCGGGCCGAATTCAAGATTGTTCAATAAAGGAAAACAGTCATGAAACGACGACTCACAAAGCGCAACAAATCTAAGCTGTCCAAGTTCTTTAGTGACTGGAAACCAAATACTGGTGCAATGCCGAACCTGAAGCGCGTAAATATTTGTTTTGGCTCGCTCGATATTGGTTGTGATGAAAAGACCGATAAGCGCATTTTGCGGAATGAGTCGCCATTGGATTGGGATTGGTTAGAGCCAACCGGCCAGTACAGTATTCGTCGCTACCAAGCGGCCTAATAAACAAGGGAAACCGAATATGGATACTTATTTTCAGGGCCGACAGCGCTCAGAGCGGCTAAAGCTAGCTTTATACGTAGCAATGCAAATTGCAGGAGTAGTAGCTATTTTGCTAAGTGAGTACGTGTACCAATTTGAGCAATTAAAAATTGCCGGTTTAGCTTTATTCCTTTTGGCGGCGCTCGGTTTAGCTAGCTGGGTATTAGATGGCAAGGAATACGCATTCCCCAAGAAATCGACTCAACCCAAGTCGTCCAACTAGGACTGAGGCGGCCTCACACGAACCCGAAACAAGCGCCAATCGCCAAACCAAAAATAATAAAGTTTCTCAATTCTCTATCGCCAATTTCCGCTCTCTAAATGCTGCATGGCGTCGAGTCGCTTAGCACTATAGGGCGGCATTTGTACCTGCGCTGGTGGTACGTTTTATGGCCGATATTACAATCGAAATCCCCATTAAAACTAACCACCAAACAAGGCAAAGTGCGATGACTAACAAATAAAGCGAAGCGGCAAAGCCTAGCCAGTGAGCGGCTTCGGGCCATTCCCAGCCTGCGGCAACCGCGATACTGCCGCACACTATCACCAGCACGCTATTGTAGGCCAGCCCGGTCGCAGCGCTTCTTAGGTCGGCAGGACTAGGTGCGCAATGAATTGCGATTGAGCCGGACACAGCCAGCCATACAGTGGTCAACACCAACGAGTCCTTGGCTAGCTCCAAAACAGCATCCCATAGCGACAAATAAAGCGTGATTGATTCGCTGAACATCGTAGTGAACGTAGGGGCAAGCTCAATGCTGTCGCCAGCTATGCGAATTAGGGAGAAAATTTTATCGGGCTCAGGAAGGAGTAATTGCGCTCCTAGCAAAATAACCAGAGGCCCAAGCAAAAACGGGGCTAATCCGATATACAGCAGCCCCAACCGTTGATAAAACGATGATGTACGATAAATATGGTGAACGTAGCCTAACGTTGCACTTTGAGGGTCATAGGTCACAAGTGACATTGAAGTTATACGGTGAAAGAATACGAAGCACATCAACGCATGGGAAAGCTCGTGACAAATGATGCCAGGAGCACAAAAAAACCAAGCGGGACGCCTCCCCATAACGCGCATTAGACGATTTGATGTCGCGACCTGAACAAACCATACCAGCAACATTACGCAGCTAGCGACGATTAGGCTTTGCAGAAATGCAGCCAATACAACAGGCATCTTACTATCTCCATCTGTTCAGCCTTAGGGTAACAAGAGGAACATAGGGTAAAAGGGCCTTAGTCACTAAAATCAGTACGCTTACGACAGATCCAAGTAAGCACGAAGGCGTAAGGTAACATCACGCTATTTTCTAAAGGAGCACAGCGGGTGCTGTCGAGTAAAAAATTAAGCCTTAAGGTAATGCTCTTTTCGTGTTCGATTGCGGTGGCTGGCGCGCTTTTATTTTGGCTTCTCAGCCCCATAGAGCGCAGCGGTCCAAAGGTTCTTGTCGGTCAATGGATGGGAGGGCCGAGCAGTTGCTCACATGAGTATGCTGTTGATGATTTGATCGTCTTTGAATTTGAGGTGCAGCAATTTGCTGTTGGTCAATCGAATATGCCCCAAATTTTCGAGCAGCAGCGTGTTGAGCCAACTGACGTGCCTGTCAAGATACTTAATTATGCAGAGCGATGTTCAGCGCTTGATAACCCCGAAAAAGATTGGGTTCGGTTAACGCTCAAGCGACGTTCGGGCGCACGCGTATTTTATTGGGTAGGGCAACTTCCTTCAAATGGTCTGCTGCCTGAGTCAGCAACCGGTGGCTTACTCAATGACGTGGATTCCCCTTCACTGTTTGTGCCATACGATGCAAGCTTGGTAACCGCAGGGTAGTGCAGTAGCGCGATTGCTATTTGGCTTTAGGTTAGAAGTAACGTAACAGCCAAGAAAGGTAAGCTTGTGGCCTCAAAACAGCTCTCCGAAACTCAAGACCCCATCAAGCTTGGGCGCCTAACTTCTCTGGGCGTTAAGCATTCGTGGCAGATTCCATTGCTCATCCCGTCGAGTTATAGGGACTACCGGCAAACGTATAACTCCTTAAACCCGCAGCAATTTTATATCGGGCAACAAGTGGTTGTATGCGGTCAACTGGATGGTTCAATAACAACACGGTTTAAAAACAAGCGTCCCAGCTCGTCAGGGCGACTGCGTGACGCAGATGGTCACACGATCGGCTTTACCCTTTTTGGCGATTGCCGAACGCTGGTGAGTGAACTTGAGGCGATGGCCGACCGGATTTACTTCAGCGGCCAAATATCATGGTTCAATAACCGACTCTACCTTGATGGCGCTCACCCTGTAGATTCAGCGGATATCGGCACTGTTGTGCCAGTGTATCCCGGCAAAGCAAAGGTCATTACACCTTCAAAAGTTAAACAGACGGTCGACGAAAACCTACTAAAAACACTACCAATGGCGAAGAAAAAAATTGCCGAAACCTTATCCCTGGTCGTTACGGACGGCAGCAAAGTTAGACAAATGATTCAGTGTCCAAAATGGACGTTAGAAGACCTGCTGCTTGAGTTGCATCGTCCGAAGTCGATGGAGTCAGCATTAGTGGCGCAGAGCGTCATTGAGCGTATTGAGGCATTACACGTTATTGGCATCCTAAAAGGTGCAAGCTCCACTGGAAGCTCCCAGAGCGCTAAGAGAAACTTACTGAATGCGGGTTCAATTCTTCCCTTCACACAATCATTTGGATTTGAGCCAACCAAAGAGCAATCAGCATGCATTCAACGCCTTGCTATCGCTATGCGTGGATATCAACCGCAAAATTTTCTATTGCTGGGAGATGTTGGGACGGGCAAAAGTTGCGTAATGCTCGCTGCTGTTGCCTATTGCGCATCAGCCGGCGGTCGGGCTGTCGTCATGCTGCCAAATCAATCGTTGGCGCTTCAAATTCATGCTGACTTTCACGAGTGGTACCCCGATATTTCGTGTCAATTGGTGACGGGGCAAACGGATGCAGCCATGCCACTGATTGATGTGCCCGTGTTGATCGGCACGACGGCCATGTTGCATCGCAATGTTGGTGTGTTCGATCTGGTTGTTTGCGACGAAGAACAGAAGCTTAGTGTTGGCCAAAAACAGCAGTTGGTGTCTGATACAAGCCACCAGATCACAGCGTCAGCGACGCCTATCCCCCGAACAACAGCACTGGCTCAGCACGGAGGCGTTGAGGTTCTACGACTAACGCAATGCCACGTAGCCAAGCATATTTACACTCGCATCGTCGAAAAGTCACAAGCGCAAGCAATGATGTCGGACGCGTTACAAACCATCGAAGCTGGTGGCAAGGTGCTGGTGGTCTGCCCAAAACGTGAGGCTGGCACGGATGACTCTCTGCCTTCGGCGGAGCAAATCGCAGCTAAGTGGGAGCCATTTGCGCCAGGTCGCGTTCGCTGTGCTCATGCCGGTAAATCGTCCAATGAAAACGAGGCAGCACTAACCGACATGAAAAGTGGTGACGCAGACGTTCTAGTGTCCACCTCAGTGGTCGAAGTTGGGATCACCATTCCTGAGTTGGTTCGAGTGATTATCGTGCATGCCGAGCGCTTTGGCTTAACCACGCTTCATCAAATCAGAGGTCGTGTGGCTCGGCATGGCGGCAATGGCTACTGCGACTTGTACTGCCCGAAGCCAGTAAAAGAAGAATCGCTCCAGCGGCTAAAGGTGCTGGAAGAATGCAGTAGTGGGTTTGAAATAGCGAAACGAGATCTTTATCTGAGGGGTTTTGGTGATGTTGGGGCTTCTGGCAAATCTCAGCACGGAGCTGCAGATGGCTTGTGTGTCGGCAAGAATGTCGATGTGAAATTAGTAGAGGAATTTTTAGAGGAACTCGATGGGAAAACGCAACCAAATATCCGTCAGTCAGCTTAGTGCCTATGCGGCCGACCCCGCTAAGTTTTGTTCTCACCGAGGGCGAGCGTATGACGCCGCAGCAGCCAAGCAAGGGGACAAAGCTCACAGTCGAGCGGGTGGCAGTAGTCCTTTGTGGTGGCTGGTTAAATGGCTATGTATTGGCCTCAGTGCATGGTTTTTCTACGAAGCTGGATTGCTTCAAGGAGTGTTGGGATGATTGACATCGCTATCGTGGTGTTGGTGATAGTCGTGTTTATTACCGTGCGAAATTGGCGCATTAAGCGGCTATTCAACGCACCGTTACTTTCGATTCTCATAGGTGCTGATATCGGCAAACACAAAAAAGCAGCCTATATAGCGAAAAAAGGGATCTGTGGGGCGCCGGACGCACTGTTTTTTGACCTTCTTCGGTTGCGATTCTTTGTAGGTGAATTCAAGTCGCGCCGTTATTCAGGTAGCGTGTCGCACCGTGAACGCTACCAAGTATTGCTGTACACAGGCCTTGTTCGGCGGTGGTATTGGCCACGCTCCATAGGTGTAATTGCATATGGGTGCGGACACGTTGAATCGGTGAAGTTTGATGCCACAACTTACAGGAAATTACTTCAATTAAAGCCCGAAGTTAGTCAGTCGATGCGTCACTGGAAGGCTGTTGATAATCGACCATTGCATCAGCGGCACTAACGACTCACCTTAGGTAACCGTTTTTCCGTCGTTACACGGCAGCGCTTTACGTCAGGGCACGTAAAGTGCCCCATGAGAGATTTTATCTGACATGGGAAGGATGTAGATGGCGATTCTATACAAGCGGCTGGTTCTTGCAATCGCATTGGCCGGTTGCTCAAACGCTGCGCTAGCTAAGTCTATTACGCTGGTGGGCTCGATAGAGGCTCATATGCCTGAGCCTAACGCAAGCCAGCCGTCTGGTGACGTTGTAGCCAATGTAAAGTCATACACACTGGATGTGGACGCCTCTGCCGATGGTTGCACTTTGACCTACGACGAATCGTTAGCCCAAAATGGCTCATCAGAAAGCCGACTGTATTGTTTGCTTGAATGGTCGACGTCCGACGCGGGACTGAATCAATCGGCACTGAACGTTACAGGTATTCCAACGGTGGCGGGCAACCTGTCAGCAACCTATTCCGTTAGTTATTTCAGCGGATCTTCCCATGAAAAAATAACGATTGCTGAAGGCTCTATTGCGGAAACCGTGCTTGAGCCAGTGCCGCCAGTGATGACTAGCGTAGAAACACGGTGGGGCTCTGGCACTTGGCGCACGGGTTATCAACCAGTGAACCATGATCCATCCGATCCGCTACGAATTGTTAGAGTTGACCTAGAACCACGAAATTATGATCAGCGCATCGACATCGACATCGAAGGCGGCGCGCATACGTGTAGCGTTCCAGAAGGTGATACGCAGTGCTCAATGACCGTCAATGTATCTCTGGGTGCGGAAGAAGGAGATGCCCTTCAAGGTGTGTTAACCCAACAATTGGCAGCGAACTCGGCGAATCAGTTTTATGACGATGGTGTTTATTCGAGCCTACTTGATCTTGCGTGGGATTACCGCCCGCCAGTTGTTGAATACGCGGTGTTTAATGCGGACTTCAATGCCGAGACGATAACTCATGATGTTGATGGTACGCCGATTGAAATTGGGCCAGATGAAGGGTTGGTCGTTGTCAGCTCTCCGCATGCAGCAGATGAGGGCGACTGGTGGCAACCAAGACGTGTGACGTTGGACTTTACGCCAGATGAAAACGGCTATCCGGTCGAGCCCTATAAGGTTGTCGACGGCTACAAGCTGTTCACAGGCAGAACGTTAACCTACGACGATAATTACACGCTCGATTCGTATGGCTCGCAAATCAAAGTGGGCGACAAGCTGGCTTACAAAGTTCGAGTGTCCAGCGTCCCTGATGGTGGCTACGCAATTGATGTGAATGCGCAAGACTCCTATGCAAACGCAAAAGCCAAGTCTGTGGGCGATCATTGGTTTTCGCGTGATGAGCCGCAATTAGCAGTATTCAATAACTATCAGAAGCTAAGCGAGGGCGGTAGTTTCTACTTCGTTGATCATCTTGTGGTCGCTGGCTTCAACAATTTCAAAGATGCACTGACCATTAATCAGGTGACGATTGATGGCCAAGTTGCCGTGATGGAGCAGGGCGAAGACGCCTCTGTTCAATACCTCTCATCCGAAGGTTTATCCTTTTCGCCTAACACGCTTTACGACGTAGAAATTCAGGCAACAGGAATTAATGATCAGCCGGTTGTAAGCAATCAGCAAGTGACCTTTGCGCCGGTAACCTACGAGCTATCCGGTGCTGCATCGCCAATTTATCAAAAGCTGACCGAAAACCGATTTTATTTGAATCAGGCCAAAGGCCAATCATGCCGAATGGTAGCGACGAATGAACTGGCCAATCAGTTCGGTATGCGTTCGCGGCCCGCATGTGTCGTTGAATGGCCACTGATTCCTGAGGGCATGTATGTCGATGAAGGAACGCAAGGGGCTGAGCTTCATGGCGTGATGGAAGAAGAAGGCGCACATTTAGTTAATTACCGAATGGTCTTTTTTGATGGTGAGGGGAATAGCGTCGTTGTTGCTGACAACACGTCTGAGTTTGAGGTCGTTGCGGCTGACGTTCCTGAAGTGGCCGTTTATGGCCGAGAGGAAATTACGTCAACATTGTTTGCTGCGGAACTCAAAGGGGGACGCTTTGCCGATGCCAAAGTCTTGTCGGTCCCTGCCAAAGTTGAAATGGTATCCGCTGCCTCTGATGGAGAGGAGGACTACTACTTCTGGAAAGAGCGCAGAAATAAGCGAGATCCAAGTGCCCAGCAAAAAGGGAGCGCTCGATTGTACGTTGAGCCGGGTGATTTGTGGGAAACACGCAACGTGGAAGTGGGCGTAAATTACCAGCTTCAACCTGAAGTAGCGGTATCTGAAACCGTTGACGTCGCGTTTGTTCCATCCAAGAGCATTCGGACATATGTCAGCCTTCGAGATGATCTGATGCTATCAAGCGAGGAGCTTAAAATTGGCGCCAAGGTTGCCACTTATTCGCGCGCGTCAGCTCAGTACAATTACGACCTTGAAACATATGGTCAATGGATGCTCACGTTGGAGCGCAGGCTCGGGCGAAATGAGTATGAAGACATTGCGGGACCGATTCTGTATGACGGTACAGAGGATGAGGCAGTATTTACCATTCCAGGTGATGAATGGTTGGGCAAAAACAAGATGTGCGTTCGCGCGGAAGTTGTCTCGCCAATTGAAGGCTATGAGCGTGTAAAACGCTCGCGCTGTATAAACGTTGCAGTATTTAAAGGTGAAGCGATTGAGGGGGCATTGAGCGGCAAGTATTTAACCGACCGCATCCCGTTTGATGCGGTTATCCGATACAAACCAGCCACGGATGCAGACGAAGATTCAATGGGGGAAATCATCTGGCAAGTGTCCGACGATGGCGGTGATACGTGGTCAACTTATCCTGCATCATCACGCCGACCGGATGAAATGTATCTCAGTCTAGATGAAGCTGGTGAGTGGGATGTTCGGGCTATCGTTCACAACCAATTCACGACAGCTGTGACTACCACTGAATCATTGCATGTCATTGCTTACGACACCCCTAATCTTGAAATTATTGGGCAAAAAGACGCTTACATTGGCGAGCCGGATATCAAGCTTTCACTCTGGGATAGCATTACAGATCAGTTAGCGGATGGTGACATTGAGTGGTCAATGGATGATGGACGTAACTGGGAGTCGGGCGATGCAGAAGTTGCCATGGACACATCTGTCGCGAGAACAGTCAAAGTGAAAGCGCGTATGCGTTATGCTGAAACCGATCCATCTATTGGTGATGGTTGGGATGAGACAACGTTCTACTTCCGAGTGACACCGCCACAATCGCCGTCAATCAAGGCCGATATCCCAAGCAGCATAGAAGTTGGTGAGCAACTCTATGTGGCTGCTACGATTTCGGAAAATCGTTTAGGTACCAGTGCTGAATGGGTTCATCCAGACGGCTCGATTACCTCAGGAGCCGTTCTGGATGTCATTGTTCCCGAAGCTGGCTTGGCAGATAACTACGAAAACCGAAATTACACGTTAAGAGCATGGGTCGACGGCTACAAAGAGCAGACCTTAAAAACTAAAGTCGGCCGGATTAAAGTTTGGAAATATGAAATCCCGACCCCAACAGTGAAGGTTCGTACCAAAGTTAAGTACGTGCCGGCGTATGTTGACATTGAAATTAGGGATCCAAAGATATTTGCACCGGATGTCGAGTTTACTAAGGACATTGACTTCGATGCTGGCCAGATTGAATTGATTGAGCGAGTTAAAGACAAATTTAAACTTAAGATCAATACGATTGGCTCGCATGACATTACTGCAATTCTGTCTGACAACAGAGGTGGGCAGGCTACGGCGATTGAATTCTTCGATGCTTTAGAATCCATTCCCATGACCGTCAGCATGAGAACTCGCTCGTATTCAAATAAGACCATGAAGGAGCCGCTGAGCACGTATCTCTATGCCGACCGCAAGTTGAGTCACAGCATGGATTCGGTCACATCGATTCGCTGGTATCTCAACGGTGAGCTGCAAAATACAGAGTCTGCAACGCCCATTTATTGGAATATGGAAGACTTGGCTGCGGGTACCCACACGTTAAGAGTTGAAACCGATAGCGACTTTGGCCAATCAGCATCAGATGAAATGGTCATCGAAGTGGTTGATAACGTGTTGCCTGAGTGCGAAGTTGAGTTCAGTCAAGATACGTCGGCTCTGAACTTCCAAGCACAGTGCCGTGATCCTGACGGCAGTATGAAGACATACTCGTGGTATATGAATGGCGATTATGTTGGTGGCTCTGACCGCATGAAGTACTACAAGAATCCGCACTTAAGTGATGTGAGTGCTGTTGATGTGAAACTTGTCGGTTGTGATGATTCTTTTGAGTGTATTGAGAGTACGAAGACATACACCGTAACCCATTAACGCCTCTAAAGTTGAAAAGGGCTGCTTCGGCAGCCTTTTTTATTGCGGATAAAAAAAACCCCGAGCCAATGCGGCTCGGGGGGATTGTTAACCCCAGTAGGGTCAGTGGGTTGGCCTGATTTCTCAGGCCGGGCTCGTGGAGGAGCTATGTAGGGGGCGGATGTGCGGTCCGCCAGGCAACGAGAGAACTCGTCAGTTGCTTTGCCAAACATTGAGGAGCTAGTAGGCGCCTCGTCTTGAGTTCATAAAAACACAGCTTGCAGGACGCGCTTGAAAAACAGGGGGAGGTCTGACCAGTTTGGTATAAATAAACAAAAAGCGCCCGAAGGCGCCCGTTGCCGGATAGGTAACCAGCCCATCCTCGCTAGCTCGTGGAGGAGTTTCGCTGCGGGCAGTATATCGAAATAGAACCAGCTGGCAAACAGTGTTAAGCGTCAAAAACCATCCCTTAAGCGCCGCACCTCAAATCTAATCAGACCCCAAAATGGTTACGTCGACACAAATTTGAGTTTATCCCTTGCGCGTATCTATTCGGCAATTAGCCATTCCGTTAAGCATGTTTCTGATCATGGGCTTACTTATGTGGGCGTTCTTTCAGCGCTTCACTGTAGCCATCGATCCCCAAGAATACAGATGCTTACCTCATTGGTTGTTCTTAATCGACCGTCACGACACAAATGTACAGACTGGTGATTTGGTTGGATTCGTACACACCGATGGCGCTCCGATGATTCGAGCTGGAACGAGGCTCATTAAATACTACGCGGCAGGTAGCGGCTCAAAAGTTGTCATCGACCAAGACGTCACCGTTATTGATGGCCAAGCACATCATGTATCGATGCGTTTTGGTTTGCGCGTCCTGAAAGAACGCATTAGCTCATACCAGCGAACTGAGATTGTTCCTGACGACCACATGTTCTTAATGGGCACTACTCCAACTTCAAATGACTCGCGCTTTTGGGGCTCTGTACCTAAAAACGCAGTAATAGGGAAAGCATATGTATTGCTTTAGTCGATTAGCCCTTATCGGGCTTGTGCTCGCCACTCCTACTGTCGCCAACGAGCCGATTGTCGACCAAATTGCAACACAGCAACAGTTAATCAAGGACGCCACAGAACGAGCACAACAAGAAGGTTGGCTTGAGGGGTTTGATGGACAAACCCAGCAAGCGATTGCGAAGCCCTATGTTGAAGATGCAACTGAGCTGGCCAAGCAAGGCGGGGAAGCTACCGTGACTGCAGCTCGCCATTATTTCGAAGAGCAAATCCAAGGTGATGAGGATGTAGCCTCAACCAAGCCGCGCCCCAAAGAGCCTGAAGCTAAGGTGGACTTAGACATCTTTGTCAGTTTAGGCATGCCGCGCGCTGAGCTAAAAACCGCACTTGAATTGGCTTCTCAACTTGGCGCCAGAGTGCTCTTTCAGGGATGGGAAAGTGAAACCAATAGTCCCATCAAAACAATCGGGATGTTTAAAAAGCTTGCTGCCGATTTAGAGGTTGAGCCCATTGTCCAGTTGGCGCCTAAGAAATTTGAGCGTGGCAATGTTGAAGCTGTTCCTACGATGATTTACCGCGCTGACGGACTGACATTTAAAGTTGCAGGGACTCTCGCGGCTGAATGGTTGATCTCCAAATCCGAAGGGGCGCAGAGCAGTTTAGATCTAGGCGTTGTTGGGGCGACTTACGATATTGATGAAACCAATTTAATCGATCTTGCTAGGCAACGGTATGACGCCATTGACTGGAAAGCAAAGCAGCGTCAGGCCTACGAGCGCTTCTGGAAACACCAAACCTTCCATTTTCTTCCGGATGCAGTGGATTCAAGAGATTTCTGGATCGACCCAACGATGCGAGTCACTAGCGATATCGTTGATGTTCGCGGTAATACGTTGGCCGCGAAAGGGCAAGTTATCAATCCATTACTCGATGCACCTTACCAGCTAAACATCGTCGTCTTTGATGCGACAAACCCACAACAAACCGAGTGGGCACAGCGACAAGTGCGGACCTACACCAAAGGCAAGGTCATTGCAGTCACAACGAAGGTAAACCGAGATGACGGTTGGCAACATCTATCTGATACGCGCAAGACATTAGGACTCGATGTGAAGAAGTTGAGTAAGCAAATGATTGATGCGTTTCAGCTAAAAGCTGTGCCTAGCGTAATCACGACAGAAAATACCTACATCCATGTGCACGAGGTTGGCCAGAAAGCCATGCGTGAACAACTTGATACTGAGGTAAACCCATGAAATTGATCGTTGCTTTTTTCTTCGCCTGCGTTGGTATGTGGGTTGCGTTCACCTACCCAGAGATAGCCGCCCTAATCTTGCAAAAAACCATGGAATATGGCGGCAAAGCTATTCAGTTGGTAATGCAGACGATAGAGAGCTTTAAGTAATGAAAGCGATAGTTGCAATGTGCGTCTGCGTGCTTGGACTTGTCTCTGTGAGTAGCCAAGCAGCTGATCAGACATGTGGTGATGCCAAAATATTTGAAAAGATGTTCGATCAAATCTGTTGGGACTGTGTGGTACCGATGACCATCATGGGAGTTGGCTATAAGCCCGATGGCGCTTCTTCATCGGTTGGTGCTTGCGCTTGTTTTGATGCGTTGGGAATGCCGGACTTTGGTTGGCCGCTAGGTGGGTTTCAGCCGGTGAGACTTAACGAGGTAGTACAAGAACCTTGGTGTTCTCCAAGTTTAGGGGGAATTTCGCTTCAAGATGACTTCGGCGGCTACGGAACGCGCGGTACCTCGGGCGACTCAAGCTCTAAAGCCTTTTACAACTATCACTACTTTTCATACCCAATCATGGAAATCCTTGAGCTGTTTCTTCTCCCTGACTGCGATCCTGATCCGTGGGCGGATTTCGACATGCTCTATTTGAGTGAGATTGATCCGATGTGGTCGGACGATATGTTGTCAATGCTACTAACGAGAGAGGCCTATATCTTTGCCAATCCGCTGGCTATTTCTTCCTGCATGGTGGACGGCATCACGATTACTGCCACCGGAGAAGCTATCGAAGAAATGTATTACTGCGCGGGCACAGATGGGAACTTGTACCCACACACGGGGAATGTTGGAGCAACGGCCGATCCAGTCAGAAATTCTTCATTAATTACTCAGCGCGTTCTGGCATCACTTCACCGCAAAGGATTGGCGCTTAAAACAATGGGCGATGAGGAGATGTGCGAGCCTTCGTATATCCCGTTTCTGCCTCGCAGCCAATACAAATTCTCAATGGTTCATCCTCTGCCACAAGCTGACAGCTCAGGGCCTTATGGTTGCTGTCAAACTCCCGGCGATAGTCATCATAAGTGGTCTACAGCGGCAGGCGGACGACAGAGGCCAGGTGATAAAGATTATGTTTGGTTGATTTGGCGATGGACAGATTGCTGTGTTCGAGACAGCTTCTAGAGTAGGCGCACGGAATGAAAAAAACGTCGACGTGGTATAGAGCTACTTCTGTTGTTACCAGTATTACCTTGCTGGTGCAGGGGCTTCACTTTGCTTTTTTTGGGGTGCTCATTGGCATTGTAATGCCATCACCATTTGAAGCTGCATATGCTGCCGTTACTCAAGAGCAGCTAAAAGAAAAGTACGATACAGACAACCCCTACAACAACTATACGGGGACAGCTAAACGGGATGAGGTTCTAAATAAGTCCTACCCAAGTGGCTCGACAAATTACGAGCTGATGATCATTGATAAATATCACTCGGCACCAACCCCTTCCAGTACGCCATTTGATTACTCGAAGTATGACAATGGCCAGTCGTTCGATACCAAGTGGAACAATGCCGTAGGCAGTGCAATGAATGACAGCGCTACTGCTCAAATTCCACAAAAGGGCGCCGGTGATAATGTCCAAGTAAACTATCACACCGAAGGCGCTCTTGTAGTTGAGCGGAACAGTGATGGCTCTCTATCGTTCACGCCAAACACAGCGGTTTCGGATACGGTTTTAGACTTAGAGTTTAATGAGGCTACCGGAGCAGAACTTGATCATCTAGATACATCGCTGGAGGCCGATGGTGAGTACGGCGACGAAGATGGATTCAATGAAGTCGCAATCGACCAATTAGAGTATTTGAAAGGGGGCACCACCTCTGATTCCTTAGTCTACAAAACGCTATTGGATTCGTATAACGACAATCCAGCTCCGACGTTAAACTCTGGCTCGCATTTATTTACTTATGGCGATAATGAATTAAGTAACGCCAAAAATGGGGTGGGAGATTGGTATCAATCGTGTACCGAAACCACTACTGAAACTGAGCAAGAGGTGCATTATCCCGTATGGGAAGAACGGCGATGCCAAGAGCCAAACCAAGAAAACCTTAACAGTTGCACGATTGAAAGAACTTCAGATTACCCGATTCGCGTTGTAGATACGGGCGGCAATTTGACGTTGTTCGACGTCGAATATGTGGATGACTACACCGTCAAAGTAAAAGTGGGCAAGGATGACGGCAACTTCCTTGGGGATGCTACAGAAGATGGGGGGCCAAACAAAGCATGTAAGGTTTACAGCTCTGCAATTACGTTTGAGATCGATCCTACCTATAACATTGTCAAAGCGGAGCGCTCGCACGTTCGCATTGATGACTCGTTGGCCATTTTTGTTAATGGCTCACGTCAAATGCACCAAGAGCCGCATTCAACTGACGACTCAAATTATTACTGGTCGCTAATACCGGATTCTGCTTTAGCGTTGCCTCGAGCGCGCTACAACAACGTTCCCATGGATTGGAAGCTTTGGAACACACACATCGGTACCGGCGATTACATCAAGTGTGAACATCATAGTAGCAATGACAAAGATACGGTTGATATCACCAATCTAGTGAAGCCGCTGCGGGATGGCCGTTACTTGGAGCTTGAGTACCTTTTGGGCGTGGCAGGCTCTGGTGAAGTCTTTTATGAAGTGACCCTTGAGTTTGACTCACCATTACAAGCAGTTGATACCGTCATTCAAACTCCTGAAGGTTGCGCTGATGCGATTGGATGGTCAATCAACGACAACCCAAAAATTTGCACTGATGGCAATCCTCTGTGCGAAAAGCCATACAAATCGGATAATAGTTTTTGCTATGCCGAAGATTGGGAATGTGTCGATGAGAGCTCGGCGGGATTGGATGATTCATTTCTTGATGCAATAGCGCCGTTCTACCCGGGCGATGACCACAGAGCGTGCTGGAAAGCCAATGCGGTTAACTATACCTGTGATCCGTTTTATGGCGAGCAATACTGCGCTACATACAACGACAGCGAAAGCGAAACCAAAGACGAAGTCGAGGTTTGCTACACATATGATGAAATGCGCGACCTGCCCGATAGCTGCGCGGTCGAAAAAGCTGATCCGAACTGTTATGAGAAGGAGCGAACGTGCTCCGACGGTTGGTTCGATGATTACACCGAACAGTGCTACATGTGGCAAATCACTTACGAGTGCGACATTGGTGTTACTAAAACGAAAACCAATACTCAGACAACGGATATTTGCACTGGGGCACTGCCTTGCATTGGCGGGGATTGTGAAGCTGGAACACAAGAAGACAATACTGATTTTGCCCAAGCGGCGGCGCACTTCGACCAGCTAAGCATGATGGGCGATGACATGAACTGCGCGGACCCTTCGGATCCAGATTCATGCACCGTCTTTAATGGGGAGCATAAATTTTGCTCGTGGGAGGTTTCGGGGCTAGGTGCAGATTGCTGTGAAAAGCCGGAAGACATCAACGTATTTGAGTATATAAAACTAGCGAAGGACATGAAGGATGTTGCGGCATATATGGATATCCCCTACGCCGGCCAGGTCGACTACTACGCAAACGGCGCATGGGATACCGTACAAACTGGTATTCAAGACGGATTTCAGGCTGCATGGGATTTTATGCCAGAGCAGGTTACTTCATCGGTGGAGAGCTTATTTGGTGAGTCCTCCGGCTCACTTGTCAATGACGCAATGACCTCGCTAGGGCTTGATCAACTAGAGCAGCAGATGATGACTTACGCCAAAGACAAGGTCACAGAATGGTTCGGTACTGAGCTAAGCTCTCAACTTTTCAGTACTAGCGCAGGAGCCGTCACTTGGGGGCCTCTCATGACCTCAGTGATGTCATTCATTAGCTTTGTTGGCATGGCGTACATGATTTATCAAATGGTTGTCCTTTTGCTAAACCTACTTACTGCGTGCGAGGAGGAGGAGCAGGACATGGGGGTTCGTATTGCTACTCACCAATGCTTCAAAGTGGGTGACAAATACTGCTCTATGAGCGTATTGGGCCTCTGTATTCAAAAGCGGCAAGACTGGTGTTGTTATGGCTCAGCCCTGTCACGAATCATCATGGAGCAAGCAGCCCCCATGCTTGGCAAGGACATGAGTACGTGTGCAGGCCTAACTCCAAGTGAAATGGAGAGCCTTGATTGGAGCCAAATTGACTTGAGCGAATGGATTGCTCTGTCTGAAGCGGCCGACATCATGCTAGAGGAAGACGATTTTGATGAAGCAACACTCAATGAACGCAGAACACCAAACGAAGGCGGTCGCTTAACAGCTGGTGATGAGGTTCAGGAATATATGGATGGTGGCGGATGGCTGGAGGCAAAAGACCAGTTACAGGACGGCCTTGATCCAAATAACGTGAACTGTTCGGTTTACCCACGTCCACCAGTCTGTGATTTAAACCAAGATCCAACGGGAGGCTAACGTTGGGGAATATTATTATTTACTCTTTTTATTAATGTTTGGTTTTTCATAAAACAACTTAATAGAAGCCATCCATGTTGGTGCGATCGACTTGGGGATAGTGCTAATTTGGATGAATGCTGAGACGCTATTTGACCGTTACAACTGTAAGCTCATTAGAGAACTCAAACAGAACAAAAAAGGGGCCGTTGGCCCCTCTCAGTTGTTTCGTTTATTACAAGCCATAAGCGCTGTAGTAAGGGTGTTCATCGAACGAAAAAGCCACCTCCGTTCCGCCTTCTGGTGGCGTAAATAGATACCCTTTTCCTTGGTGGAATACGTGAGTGGGGAAGTACCAGTACCCATCCTCAATATGTTTGGCAATATGATAGGCGGTAACGCCAGAATCGGATGCCATTAAACGAACGACAGTTTCACCTGTTGAGCTTGGGAACAAGGATTCGCTAGTTGGCCCTATAAATTCAATTTCCTGAAAGTAAACACCGCAACCATATTTATCTAAGTTTTTAATCGCTAGCTCAGAGGCTCCACGCTCGATTTCAACTTTTTTTGCGTCTTCGCAAACTTTACCGGTCATCACGACGTTACTCCCTTCAAGAGTAACGACTGAGTTTGGGTAGGATTTCTTGGCAATCGATGAGAGTTTTTCTAGGGTGGCTTGCTCCCACTGACTACTTGGTATGCCGGAAAGATTCACAGGCATAATGATATATTGCCAGCGAGCTGTTGGATCTTTGTGCTGGTAGCCTGAAATCAAGTTCAGACCAAAGTTATCAAAACGAGTGAGCGCCGTGGTCAGCCCTGCGGAGACAACCTGCTTAGTTGCTGTTGCAGAGGCCAATGTCTGCTCTGGGATCTGATCGTCGGCAAAACTCTCGCCTATGCCAGCGGCATTCATTACATTCCAAGCTAAGCTCATGCTGTGATCGTAGTTCACTGGCGCATTAGATTCGACAGATGGCGTTGTTGATGCGCAAGCGGCTAAGGCGAGCACTGCGGGAATAGCTAAGTAGTTTTTCATTGGGTTTAATCTCCACGAACCTCAGATATGGCTATTGTTATCCGGTTTCAAAATGGCGCAACTTCATAAACGTTAACATCCGGATATTACGGCATATAGTTTAAATCGCTATACCTTTTAGTCCTCTCAATGCAAATGCTTAGCGAGCTGCTTGTTTCGGTATAGAAGCGCCCGTGGCACATATAAAGCGCATAGTAGGACGACAGATAACGCTGCCCACGAAGGAAGTATCCAGCCATCACCGTACTCAAATTTGACTTGAAACATTACTGATAACAAAAAAGTGCTGAAAATAACGCAGATATTAATAAGGCTGTTTAACCACATAGTTCACCCTTCCACTTGGCTCAATTCGTTGCTTGTAACGTATCAAACTGACTAGATCGGGCTGTTTCGTAACAAAAGCAATTTGGAGTGTTAAGACAGTATTGAAAGAGGGGGAAGCCAGTATGATTTTGGCTAAATATTTTTCCTCGGATGCAGTCTTGTCACTAACAAAAGATCAGGCGAGAGTTGTTCGCTTTGCTGACGGTTACAATTTAGTTTGCGCATTGCCCGGCAGTGGTAAAACACACACGAACATGGAGGTGTGTAGACAAATTTTAACCGCCAACTCCTCCTACGAAGTGATCATGGTGACGTTCACCAATGCCGCGGCCGGTGAAATGCGTACACGTTTGAGTAAGAAGCTGCCAGCCCGGCTAGCCAGCAGGGTAAAAGTCGGCACATTTCATTCGTTGGCACTGGAGCAATACAAACAGATCCGTCAACCAAAATTACTTATTGGCCCAGAGCAATCGAACGTCATAATTCGGGCAATGAGACTCAGTGGTTATGACGGAAAGTTTGAGGACGGAGTTGCTGCTATTGAGCATTTTGGCGCTATGTTGCGGCCACTACCAAAATCAGGGAGGTCAGGGGACTGGGCTCTGTATGAAGCCTACCAGAAAATCGTAAAAAGCTTGGGTAAGCAGGACTTCAACATGATTTTTCGGGCTGTTCGTCTAGGGATGGAGCTTGGCGACATTCAGCCGTTCGGCCAAAGCCACCTACTCGTAGATGAATTCCAAGACACTGACAATGTTCAATATGCATGGATCCGAAAGCACGGCCAAAGCGGCACTAAAATCACCGTTGTTGGAGATGACGATCAGGCCATTTACGGCTGGCGGGGCTCAAAAGGTTATGAGGTCATGCAGATGTTCCAGACGGACTTTGATGCAGTTGGCCATGTACTTAGCACCTGCTTTAGATGTCGTCCGGAAGTGTTATTAGCATCCAAGAAGGTCATTGAGTTTAACACTGAGCGAGTGGCTAAACCTATGACCGCCAAACTTAAGCCTGGCGGCACTGTGAGCATTAAGGGATTTGCAGATCAAGACAAGCAAGCGGAAGGGGTGGTGAGCCTTGTTCAACAGGAAGGCCAGTGGGCGATTATTGCCCGCAACAATTCCCATTTGGACTATATAGAAGGTGTTTTACGAGCCCATGGAATTGCAGCGGCCCGACTTGGGGGTAAGAGTTTTTGGGATAACCCTGAAGCGAATTGCTTCTTAAAGTTACTCCACTGTTTACGGTTCCCGCAGTCGACAAATTACCTCAACGAGGTACTGGGTTGGCTGGAAGAAGATGAGGACACCATTGCTGCTATTTGTCGTGATGCGAAGCGATACAAAGGATTTGGCCACGTAAAGGAAAGCTCGCGCGGCGACTGGCGCCCGACAACCACTCGGTTTCAGCAGTATTGGGAACGTATCGCACGCAACACCGAAGATGGCGATATGATAAGTAAGCGGATGAAAACGCTTGTGAACTGGTGCCGAGAAGCAAAAGGCGGAGAGGTTGATCAAGGACTTGGGCGCGCAGCTGCTATTGCTGACCTTATTGCTAGGAATGCGGAAGGTAGCCTGCATGAGCGGATAGATGGATTGCTCACAGTCTTGAGCCGCCAACAGTCCACAGACAAGAAAGAAAATGCTGCTCGCGTAACAATAGCAACGCTACATAGCAGCAAAGGTCTTGAATTTGAAAACGTGATTATCGCGAACTGCAACAAAGGAACGTTGCCGTCTGATAAGTCTGATGTGGTTAGTGAGGAGCGGCGGCTATTATATGTCGGTATGACCCGCGCTATTGAGCAACTACATATTTGTTACTACAAGCAGATGTCTCCCTTTTTGGAAGAAGCCTTCTCGACGGACGATAGCGACGATGCGCCGGACCAGTGAAATCTGGAAACAAAGTTCTAAATTGTACGCCTGATGTGTTGACGTAAAATGAATGGTTGTGTAGGCTGAAATTAACCGCATTCGACGCGGTATCCACTCTGCCTTCGGGCTACCATCTTCGCAGTAGCGTTATCCAATAAACCAAGTGGTAACAGGCAAGCTCATTCGTCATTGAGTGCCTTTTCCTATTAACACTTTTCAGTTTCCCTCTGCCTTTTACGACAGTCTCTAAACCAATTATTTACTTGTGCTCTGCACATTTAATTTTTGATTTTTTGCTGTCCGGCAGGAACGTAGCTCTCGTTTTCAATCTCGAGCGACTATTGAGCGCCTTGCCAATAGTGACAAGTAGTTCCTTTGTTTAGGTCTTACTTCCCGATATCGATAGCTAATCGATGAAAACAACACTAGCGGAACGCAATTGCGTTTGTCATCTCGAAAAGAGATACCTGATGTAGTTTTAGCCTTCGCTTTTACTGCTTACTTAATTTCCCTAGCGGGATTTATTCCGCCAGGGAACACATGTGTCTTCACCAGACCTTGTTGCACTCTCTTTGGCGGCTTTTAGTTAATTCGCTTTTGAGTGCAAAGCATTTGGTTCGTGGAGATACATATGGAAGCTTTAGTTCTTGCAGGGTGTTCGGTATCAGGAGTGTCGCTCTATTTATTTGGTTTGCGGCCTCTGATGGAAGCTATCGGATTACTTTAATCAGTAGTAGGTGGGTGTGGCAATTTTGCCACTCCGCCTACTGGCAATCTCTCCCGGTGTCATCACTCAAGTTACCTCGGCCAATTGGCTTAGGTGGTTTGAGGATGACACTGGATCAATGAGGCGATTGTTATGATTACTGTACTACTAGGCTGTTGTATTACCGGTTGGATCTTGTCGTTGCCTGTGCGTCGCACACTGGCCTTTTTGGGTTGGTATTGAGGGGTAGGACGATGCTTGAGCCTTCGGTAAATTTCCCCCCTGAAGATCAGGGATTCCAGTTTTTAGTTCCTATGTTCCTTCTTGCTGCCAGCGTATTTGCTTGCGCTTTCATACGGTGGCTTTTGGTAGAAGATTCTCTACGCGAGGAAACCCGCATTGAGCAGGATTTGGCAAGAGTGACCAAGGAACTTGAAATCAATGCTAAAAAACTGGCTGAGTTTAAGCTTTAGCTTATCTCTGAACGCGTGCTACCTAGCACAATCAACTTTCCTCGTGGCCCACAGTCCTGAGTGGGCCGTTCTTTTCTGAATGTTGTAGAGCAGCATTGAGCAAAGAATATTGTCGCACTGCGACACCGAGAATTTCCCTCGCCTTAATTGCATAACATTTTTTATCGTTATTTCGACAGCTCATCTTGAGCTGAATGTTTTGTAGTTATGGCGTTCGATACCCCGTTGGCATCTCGCTAACAACACAATTATGTGGGGGTATCAGCCAGTGCTTGCACTGGTTTTATTGCGCAGTAGCGCATTCCAACTTCTGTGTGACCATTAAGTCAGCAGATAACTTTAGCACGCCCATAGGGTGGAATTAACGTCTGCCCTTAGGGGAGGTGCGTTTATTTCACAGCTCTACTTATGCGGCTTAAATCTAGAAAATACGCCTTTTGAGCAGGCTCGTGGAGTAAATATCATGCGTAACCTAAAAGAAAACTTAGTTAAAATCGCCGGCAATGTCAGCGGTTTGGATATCAAGCAATCAACTCAAGCTGCCAATGAGTACTTCGGTACCATTACCGTAGCTACCGATGATGGGTACTTCAAGAAGGGCCAGAACGGCCAAAATGGAGAATGGGTAGATCGCACCTATTTTATCGATGTAAAAGTTGATAATCGGGTATTGAGTCAACTAAAAAATGGCGTCAACAAAGGCGACCAAATTTCTTTTAAAGCGAAACTGGTACAGGAAAAATGGCAAGATCAGCAAGGTCAAAATCGGCAAGCAGTTCGGCTGCAAGCTGAGAAAGTCACCGGTCACCTGTCAAAAGCAGAAATCGAATGCTTAAAACAAAATGGATTTGTTGGTAATCAGCAGCAACCAAACAACGCACCGAATCAACCGCCGCAAGGTGGCTTTAGTGCACAACCAAACAACGCGCCAAATCAACCGCCGCAAGGTGGCTTTAGTGCACAACCAAACAACGCGCCGAACCAACCGCCGCAAGGTGGCTTTGGTGCGCAACCAAACAACGCGCCGAACCAACCGCCGCAAGGTGGCTATGGAAATCAGCCGTTCTATCAAAACCAATAAACCTAGCGGGCGAGATCGCTGCATCTCGCCCGAAAGGGAGGGATCTGTGATGCGCCTTAGCTAATTTTTTTATAGCGAGGTACAACACAGATGAACAACTTACTTACAACCATTCGTGTCTTTGCTGTGGGGATTTTCATTTATTCCTCGGCAGACATTCTAAATGGTGTCGAAACAGTGCTAGATGTTATTGCTCTCTTTGTGGGCGCGGTAGCAATGGCAACCCATGCTCTTGTCGTCTATGCGAAAAGATTGAACGCTTTAATCTTTTGGCAGAACATCTTTCAAGATGCAGGCGCAGCTCTACTAATCAGCGGTTTTCAAGCTGGTGGTGAAAGCGGCGCTATCATGGTTATGTTTGGGTTTTATGCCACTATGGCATCATTCGCACTCATAGCTTGGGAGGCTGGTAATTACGATTCTTCTTAAAAAAGCTCTTAAATCTAGGAGCTTGAACAATCTATTTCCAGTAATAACTAAAAGGACACAAATCAATGGAGAATGCATCACTCGTATGGGCAAGTTTAGGCTTGTTCGTAATTGTTTCTATTCTAGGCAAGATGTATATTGATAGTCATAAACATAGTTAATTTATTACAAGCCCTCTTTTGAGGGGGCTTGTAATCTCTCAATTTAGCGGGGTGATTCTCATGCTTGATATTTCGGTGGTTTGGCTGGGTATAGGCCTAGTATTTATCATTGCGATTGTTGGCAAAATTTTAATCGACCGCAACCAAAGCAGTCATTGATTGACGCTTGAACCCTTGCGTCTAAGTCGACGTTTGTTATAACCTACACCTGACGGAAAGAAGTAATTTCCTACGGTTGCAGTAGCAACATCCTATTTAGGGATGCTTTCCCAAACATTCTGCCAAGTGTGCTTGGCAAAGCATTTCAGCGTTTCGGCGCATCCATTACTGGATATCCTCCAGACACCCTCTCTCTACTCTTTGTTTTTGTTGTTTTAATCTTTGATTAATTCACGGCGTCATGCCGTCTTCACTAACAAAGAGCCTTGCCCCACGTCACCTTGACAAGTGTTGCTGACAATTTTGTTGGTACGGGCAGAGCATGTTGCATCGACATGTAAAACCGATGTATTGCCGAAAGGCTATCAACCGTTTTTTGAGCGATTTTAGCTTAATTAACTTCAAACCTTACCGAAGGGCACAAAATCCCTTTGGGGGTTTTTGTGCCCTTCACGCTCGTGGAGGAGCATCATCATGTATTCATTTCACACACCGGAATACACCATTGCCTGCTTTCAGTTTTTAGCGCTTTTAGCGCTTTGCTGTGGTGCTGGCCAACTATTTAGCCGGTTACGTTCTCGTTTTGGAGGCTTGTCATGAGCACTCGTCAAGATGCGAAACGCTCTGGTGCATATTTACGACGACGGGAAAAAAAGCTGTTGAGACGTGCTGCGGCACTCACTCTAGCGGCTGACGCCTGTCGTTTGCACTTTAGAGCTAAACGTACCGCTAAAAACGCCAATGAAATGATATTTCTGGCTTAACAACTAGTTACACCCAAAACCCCAAGCGGGGATATGTCCCGCGCTATGGGGGATATGTCTTCGCTGCGATATCCAAACGTGGAGGAGATAATTATGGGGATCACTAAACGTCAACTGGACATGATTGAGCGTAACCGGCGTCAATTTGTGCCCGTAAGTCAGACACGTCGCAAGCGCAAAGTTTCGAACCCTGATTGGGATAGAACAACGTGCATTGCGCATCCATTGGATGATGACATTTTAAAAGCAATGAAGGGCGGCAAAGTTAAACACGAAGAAGTTCTGTTTGATTTGTTCGATCCGAACATTGATGGCGAAAATGCCACTTATAACATTCAATGGACGGACTCAAATATCGAGAGCGTACACTTCGGTATGCTGCAACGTTGCTTAGAAATACTCCGATACGCTAAGCCTGACAACAACCTCTTTCAAGAGGAGGTTGAATGGCTCGCAAGTGAGCAGTTTGAGCAAATTTGCTTCTCGATGGGTTGCGATCCCAACGTCATACGCGTTGCGATTCCTCGGATAATGGAACGCTATGACAAACCTTTAGTTGGTGAAGCTGCAAGAATCATCAACGCATTCAAGCGATTGCACGAAAAGTTCTCGTTCAACGAGACTCAAGTCGAGCGAATCGCATGTTTTAACAAATAACCATCCCGGCGGGACACATTTGTAGGTCCCCCCACAGGGATCGGTGTGTCTTCGCCACAAAGATATTAATCATCTCGTGGAGGAGATAATTATGACAACTACTAACACTGCCGAAAACACTGTTGTGTCAATCCCTAGCCAGTCAGCAATTGACTACAACCAAATGGAAATAGTGGATGCCGCCGTCATCTTTCCTGAACTTGGATATCAGGAAGGGAAGCGTAAGCTTCAACGTCGCAAGCATCGCCATCCAAATTGCGTTAAGTCGAACCCGCTCTATATTCCAGAGCAGGAGTTGTTTGAACGGGTTATGGCGTGGTGGAACTTCGGCAAGCGACTCAAGCCTTTCGGTGTGCACGGTGAAACCGGCACGGGTAAGACTGAGCTTATGTTGTATATAGCTGACCGTTTGAACGAGCCTGTTTACTTGGAAAAAATTACTACAGGCATGACCACAGAAAAGTTTGAGGGTGACCGAGAACTTGTGGTTAACGAATCAGGCGATCAGGTAACAACGCGGAACTATTCAAACGCAGCAATGGGGTACATGCATGGCGGCCTTGTCATTCTCGATGAGGTCGATAAGGCCAATGATGATCTCCAGACTGCATTGCATTTGTTCCTTGAGCGTAAACCTTGGACGTTATCCACGTTCAAGCAGACCGCTCATTGTCATCCTAACTGTAGGATCGTAGCGACCGCCAACACCATGGGTGAAGGTGGTCATGAACGCTACTTAACATCTCAACGGATGGATAGCGCATTACGCGCCCGATTTGGCTGGGAAATGGCTCATTTCCCTGAATCAGCTCACGAGTTGGAGATTCTCAAAAAGTGTTTTCCTAAGCTGCCATCCATCATGCGAATGAAGATGGTTAAGCTGGCAAATGCATTTAGGGATGCTCTACTTGGGCCGAATCGTGATGGTGACATCGATAACCCGATTAGCTGCGTCTTCTCGCCCAGAACAATTGTTCACTGGGGTGAGATGATGATGGCTTACGGACTTAATCGAACACCAATGGACTCCCTCAAGTTTGCTTTTTGGGGAAGTGTTGACCCTGAAGACTATGTAGATGCCAACGGCATCATACAGCGAATTTGGGGGGACGATATCAACAAGAAGTTGGGTGTCTTACTGAAAGAGCTGGCGGATGCTAGTTCAAAAAAGTAGGAGGCTCGAGCGCAACTAAGCCCTCCGGAGTTTTTGATCCGGAAGGGCAAGTGTTCGAGTGTTATCACTCTGCGGCTGATTCAAGTTATATCTTGATGAAGTTGTTGGAAAACGATGAGGCCTTGCTTTATCACTATGCCGGCACAGGGCGTGACCCTGTGATTCTGCGTTCAGTGTCTCATAGCGAGGCTCACTCTGAACGTAAGAAGCTTTCTGGTGGTGATTGGGAGTATCAACATGTGCGCTTTTCAAAAGGTGCCTTGATTGAGAGGCCTTACAGATGCCATCCGCATTTCACGCCGAACGGAACAGCTAGATCGCCCAAGGTCGATTTGGTTGGTTATCGGGATGCTGAGAACGACAAAATGTGGGCAATATCTCGTATAGGCAAAATTGTTTATACATTCTTCAAGAACACAGACACCGATCAAGATTGGGTGCTCTACGTGAAGAACTTCTCAACTGACCCAGAAGCTCAGAACTACATTCTTCAAAAGTCATTTGAGAAAACGAATAAAGGTTACAAACAGTTGCTTACGCTTCTGAACGCAGAGCTCAATTTGGCCCAAACCAAACTGATTCTGAAGTAACAAACCAAAAAACCATCCCAGCGGGACACATTTAACTATCCCGTTGGGGGATAGGTGTGTCTCCGCTACATCAAAACATCTCGTGGAGGAGATACATCATGACTGAATCAATGAGTCAAACACTTGCCAGCGATACAGCTGACAAAAACATCAAAGCGATCCTTGATAAGAACGATTGCTTAAAAAGTAAATGTGTCGTTATCGGCGCCTTCAAGATTGAAGGCCCTTGTGGAAAAACTACCTTACCTGAGTCTCAAGTTAAGGTAGCAGGCGAGGACATCACCAATGACAATGTCACTGGTGGCGAACTAACCTGGTTCCCGTCCAAATTTGAGGATACTAATTCTCTGGGCGTTAGAAAAAACAAGGGCACTCGGATCTCGAGTCGCTACAACACGACAGTAAGTCGCGCGATCAAAAAGTATGGCGTTGATTTAGGTGGTTACAGCATCGTTGCAACGGAGCTACTTCCAATGTTGACCAAAGACTTGGAAAAAGCAGAACAGAGTTTCTGGGCTGATGTAGATGAGTTGGATGCTAATTACGACCAAATCATTGAGTCCCACAAGGCGGCAAACCCGGATATATCTGAGTTAATTGAGCAACACAAGTTAACTCGTGATCAATATCGCGGGCGATTTGTTTTTCGCCGCCCTAAACCGCTATCAATGACACCCTTCTTTGAAGAAGACGCCATTGAGTTACAGCAGGATGCGACTCAAGCGCTGTACGATGAAATTGCAGCTGACGCGAGCGACACGTATCGACGCTCATTTGCGACATACAGTCGCAAAGATCAGAGCGTTCGAGCGCACTTTCGAAGAATGATGAACAAGTTAGTTTCACTAGCCTTTTTAGATGAAGGCGTGATGAGAGTTGTTCAGACTATTGAAAGCGTGATCGACAGCCTACCTACATCAGGTTGGATTGAAGGCGGCGACTTTAACAACCTCGCTCGCTGGACGCTGGTCATGGCCGATGCAGAGAAATTGAAACTGCATGCTAACGGTGATGAGCAGTTTAATCTTCCTGAGGATGACGAGGCTGAACTAGACGATGAGGTGGACACGGGTATCAGTTCATTTGGTTCAATTGAGCCAAGCGAGCCAGCACCGGTCCAACCTACAGCGCAACTGAATGCGCAACCAGCGCCAGTGGTGAATACCCCCACTCAACCGGTTGCAACGCCAGAATCTCACGCATCAATCACAACAACAGAAGTTCCGGTTGAGGTGGTAGATGATGATGAGGCCGACGCTCTAGAATTGAGCTTTGGTGGCTGGTAATTCAACAACCCCCCAATGGGAGTACACCGCTCCCATTGGGGTGGTGTTTTCCCTCTACATTTTTTGATTCTCGTGGAGGAGAACATTATGAGCAATAAATCAGCCATGCGCCGTAAGCGCCAACTGCTTAAAAAGTTCAAAACTCTGAGTCGTGTTATGTCACCCAAAGGTGATGTACACGTCCAAATCAGTGGAAATTCTGCGTATACAGATTTTCAGATGATTAATCTGCCGGCTGGCGATTTTGCTGACGATGATTATGTCGCGCTTCTTGAGGGCGCTATCGATCATGAGATCGGCCATATCGATGAAACAGACAAAAACGCAAGCTTGGAGGCTCGATCTATTTCTGGTCTTCATAACAACATCAGGCAAGTGTTTGAGGATGTTCGGATGGAACGGTGCCGCATGGCAAAGTATCCAGGATCTAAGTCGAATCTATTCGGCATGATGGGCCAAGTAATTAAGCGCGGGTGGATTTCAATGCCCAGACCGAACGCTGACCCCATAAACCTGCTGCAAGGGTTCTTACTAACCCATTGTCGTGCGGTGTTCTGTGAGCAATACATGCTGAAACCTTACGCTAAGGCTTATAGAGAGCAGCTAAGCGCTGCTATCTCTGAGCACATGTTAGCGGAGCTTGATGTGATAATCGCCAAGATCCCGATGCTTACAAGCAACTGGGGCTCTCTTGATTTAGCAAAGGAAGTTGTAGCCCTCATCGAAGATGAAGCTGCGCCTCCAGCTAATGATGACGCAGACTCAAGCGAAGGTGACAGCTCAAGCGATGATGACGCAGACTCAAGCGAAGGCGATAGCTCAAGCGAAGGCGATAGCTCAAGCGAAGGCGATAGCTCAAGCAATGATGACGCAGACTCAAGCGAAGGCGACAGCTCAAGCGATGATGACGCAGACTCAAGCGAAGGCGACAGCTCAAGCGATGATGACGCAGACTCAAGCGAAGGCGACAGCTCAAGC